>JBDHWG010000008.1:0-207500 GCA_039810085.1 Anaerolineae bacterium | reverse complement strand
ACCGCTTTCGGCGTATTCTGGTGCGCTGGGACAAGAAGCCTGAACACTACATCGCCTTTCTGCACTTCGCCTGCGCCCTCATCGCCCTGCGCGCCGCAGGGTTATTCGGATAGGCTCTTAGGCAAGCTAAGCGCAGAGGCAAGATTATGGCGACTCAAATCCCAAACACTGACATCGGGGTGGACACCCTGGACGTGCGGCGCATCCGCGAAGATTTTCCGGTCTTGCAGCGCGTCGTCAACGGCTATCCCCTGGTCTATCTCGACAGCGCAGCAACGTCGCAGAAACCGAAGGTTGTCATCGACGCCATCGACCAATACTACCGCAGCTACAACGCCAACGTTCATCGCGGCCTGCACGTCCTGAGCGAAGAGGCGACGACAGCGTACGAGGGGGCGCGGAAGAAGATTGCCCGCTTCATCAACGCGCGCAGCTTCCGCGAGGTCATCTTCACGCGCAATGCGACGGAGGCCATCAACCTGGTCGCCTATAGCTGGGGCAGCGCCAACATCCACGCCGGCGACGAGATTATCGTCACCGACATGGAGCACCACTCCAACTTCGTCCCCTGGCAGCTCCTCGCCGAGCGCACCGGCGCCGTCTTGCGCTTCATTCCGGTTACCGACGAGGGTCTACTGGATCTCGACGTCTACGACTCGCTGCTCGGGCCGCGGACGCGCATGGTTGCCTTCACCGGCATGTCCAACGTCCTGGGGACCATCACACCCGCCCAGGAGATTGTCGCCCGCGCCCATGCTGCTGGCGCCAAGGCGCTGGTGGATGCCTCGCAGCTCGTTCCGCACATAGGCGCGGATGTGCGCGCCCTTGACGCCGACTTCCTCGCGTTCACGGGTCACAAGATGCTGGGTCCGACGGGCATTGGCGTGCTCTGGGGCCGCCGCGAGATGCTGGAGGAGATGCCACCTTTCCTGGGCGGCGGCGACATGATCCGCGAGGTGTATCACGAAAGCTCGCGCTGGAACGACCTACCCTGGAAGTTCGAGGCGGGCACGCCGAGCATCGCCGAGGGCATCGGCCTGGGCGTCGCCGTAGACTACCTCACGACTGTTGGCCTGGACAAGATTCATGTCCACGAGCAGAACATCACGCAGTATGCGTTGGAGCGCCTGAGCGCCATCAAGGGGGTGACACTGTTTGGCCCCTCGGCGGCGCAGCGCGGCGGCGTGGTCTCGTTCACCTTAGGGGGCATGCACCCGCATGACCTGGCAACCCTGCTCGACCAGCGCGGCATCGCCATTCGCGCCGGCCACCACTGCGCCCAGCCGTTGACTGAGCGCCTCGGCGTCGGCTCGACGGCGCGCGCCAGTTTCTACCTCTACACGCTGCGCGAGGAGATCGACGCCCTGGCAGATGGGCTGGAGCACGCCAAGAGCGTGTTTGGCGTATAAACTGGAGTATTCGCTGTGGATCCGCTGGGCATGTACCAGGAGAATATCCTGGACCACTACCAGAACCCGCGTAATCACGGGCATCTGGACGAGCCGGTGACGATTCGGCGCGAGGAATATAACCCGCTATGCGGCGACCGGCTGACGTTCGAGTTGCGCATCGTGGACGACAAAGTAGATGCTGTCGCTTTCCACGGCCACGGCTGCGCCATCAGCCAGGCGTCGGCATCGATGCTGAGCGAGGAGTTGATTGGCAAGACGGTGGACGAGGTGAAGGCGTTACAGAAGCAGGACGTGCTCGACTTGCTGGGCATCCCCATTAGCGCCACCCGCCTCAAGTGCGCCCTGCTTTCGCTCAAGGCCGTCAAAGCTGGCGTCTATGGTGTCCCGCAGCTTGACATTGATGAGGACGAAGACGAATAGTTATGTCGCTGAAGCACAGGCACATTCTTGAGGACATTCTCGGCGAGAAGCGCGAGGATATCCTACGTGTCGCTGCCAGGCACGGCGCATACAATTTGCGAGTGTTCGGCTCTGTGGTGCGAGGCGAGGCTGGGCCCGACAGTGATATCGACCTGCTCATCGATGTGGGAGCCGTCACAAGTCCCTGGTTTCCGGCGGGCCTTGTTCTGGACCTCGAAGCCTTGCTCGGTCATCGCGTAGAAGTTGTCACTGAGCGGGCACTAGACCCAGAGATGCGAGACCAAGTGCTCGCTGAGGCTGTTAACTTGTGAAGGACGACCGTGTCTACCTCCACCACATCCTTGAATGCATTCGGAGAATTGAGGAAGATACATCGGAGGGACGCGACCAATTTTTAGCCAAACACACTTTGCAGGACGCAGTCTTGCGAAACCTTCAGACAATGGCCGAGTCAACACAGCGGCTCAGCGAGTCACTGAAGGCGGAACATTCTGAAATAGAGTGGGCGTAGCATTGCTGCTTTCCGCAATATTCTTGTGCATGCCTATCTTGGCATCGATCTTGAGCTCATCTGGATTGTAACGCAGCGCGATGTTCCTCCGCTGAAGCGGGCAGTTCAGGAAATGCTCACTCAGCTTGAGTAAGTAAGGTAGACTACAGTTACCGAGTCTAAACTTTGCGCGCCAAGCGCGCGTTAATGAGGAGGACGAATGGCTTCGACTGTTGACCTCGATCTAGATTATTCCAAGTACGATTTCAAAGACCCCGAAGTTTATAGTTTCAAGTCTGGCAAGGGCCTGAGCAAGTCGGTCGTCGAAGAGCTGTCTAGCCTGAAGGGCGAGCCGGAGTGGATGCTCAAGAAGCGCCTCAAGGCCCTGGAGCACTTCGAGCGCCGGCCGATGCCCACCTGGGGCGGCGACCTCGGCCAGCTAAACTTTGACGATATCTACTACTACGTACGTCCTGGCGAAGAGAAGGCCACGAGCTGGGAAGACGTGCCGGACACCATTCGGCGCACGTATGAGAAGCTCGGCATACCGGAGGCGGAGCGCAAGTTCCTTGGCGGCGTAGGCGCGCAGTACGAGTCTGAGGTCGTCTACCACAACCTCCAGGAAAAGTGGCAAAAGCTCGGTGTCGTCTTCGTGGACACTGACACCGCCGTCCAGCAGTACCCGGACCTCGTCAAGCGCTACTTCAGCACGGTTATCCCGGCCAACGACAACAAGTTCGCGGCGCTGAACACAGCGGTCTGGTCGGGCGGCTCGTTCATCTACGTGCCACCGGGCGTCCACGTGGACCTGCCGCTGCAAGCGTATTTCCGCATCAACGCCCAGAACATGGGTCAGTTCGAGCGCACGCTTATCATCGTGGACGAGGGCGCGTCGGTACACTACATCGAGGGCTGCACGGCCCCCGTGTATAGCTCCAACTCGCTGCACTCGGCCGTCGTCGAGATCATCGTCAAGCCGGGCGGCCGCTGCCGCTATACGACGATCCAGAACTGGGCCAACAATATCTACAACCTTGTCACCAAGCGCGCCGTCGCCTACGAAGAGGGCACGGTGGAGTGGATCGACGGCAACATCGGCAGCCGCCTGACCATGAAGTACCCGGCAATCTACCTGATGGGCCGCAAGGCGAAGGGTGAGACGCTGTCGGTGGCTTACGCTGGGCCCAACCAGCACCAGGACGCAGGCGCTAAGATGGTACACGTCGCGCCTGAGACGACGTCCACCATCCTGAGCAAGTCCATCAGCAAGGGCGGGGGGCGAACGACCTATCGCGGCCTGGCCCGCGTCGCCAAGGGCGCGGAACACAGCAAGCTCAACGTGCGCTGCGACGCCCTCATCCTCGACCCACACAGCCGCTCCGACACGATCCCATACATCGAGATCGAGGAGGAGAAGACGACGATGTCCCACGAGGCCACCGTCGGCAAGATCGGCGAGGACCAGTTGTTCTACCTACAGAGCCGTGGTCTCAGCGAGAACGAGGCGATGTCTACCATCGTTCTCGGCTTCATGGAGCCGTTCACCAAGGAACTGCCCATGGAGTACGCCGTCGAGCTGAACCGCCTGATCCAGCTGGAGATGGAAGGCTCCGTCGGCTAACTCAGCGCCTGAATCAAGGCTTCACAGTAGAGGGAAGGGGTTCCAAACCCCCTTCCCTCTATTCCCGTTATAATACCGTATTCCTGGAGGCTATGTGAGTGACTTTGTTGCGGTTGCGAAGGCATCCGATATCCCGCCCGGCCAGGCGCGCTACTACGAGCTGGCCGGATTTCCTATCGCCATCTGCCACGTCGAGAACGCGGGCTTCTTCGCCATCGACGACGTGTGTACGCACGATGGCGGCCCGTTGGACCAGGGCGAGCTAGAGGGCGACGAAATCGAGTGCCCCCGCCACGGCGCGCGCTTCAGCGTCCGCACGGGCGCCGTGTTGACCCTGCCCGCGATCCTGCCCATCCACACATATTCCGTACGCGTCGAGGACGACGTAATTTATGTTAACCCCATTGCTCATCAACTTGTCGGACGTTAGGATATTATCATGAGTGAAGAATTCAAGCCCGAGCGCGCCCTTGTGATTGTGGCGCACCCCGACGACCCCGAATTCAGTGCTGGCGGCACGATTGCCCGCTGGGCTGATGAAGGCATTGAAGTCACCTATTGTATCGTCACCGACGGCTCGAAAGGCACCGACGACACCACCATCACAAAAGACGAGCTTGTTGCCATGCGGGTCAAGGAACAGCAGGCCGCGGCGAGCGTCCTCGGCGTGCGCAACGTCGTCTTCCTCGGCCACACCGACGGCGAGGTCGTGCCCGACCTGGCGCTGCGGCGCGAGCTTGTCAAAGTAATTCGCCAATATCGTCCGGACATCGTCGTCACCGGCGACCCGCAGACCCTCATCACCTCGTTCAACACCATCAACCACCCCGACCACCGCGCCGTCGGCCTGGCGACGCTGGACGCCATCTTTCCGGCGGCCCGCAACCACAACTACTTCCCGGAGTCGCTCGGTAATGGCCTCAGTCCGGTGTACGTCAAGCAAGTCTACCTCAGTGGGACGCTCCACCCAGACACGTGGATTGACGTGACCGACACGTTCGAGCGCAAGATTGCATCGCTGCGGGAGCACACGTCGCAAATCAAAGACATGGACGGTCTGGCCCAGCGGATGCGCGAGCGCATGCGAGCGCCTGAAAGCGCCGAAGACACCCCGATCTACCGCGAGGGCTTCCGCCTCCTGAAGCTGTGATTGGCGCTCGGCATCTGGACAGCCCTGATGGGTGGGTGTACAATAGGGTCAAACGTCTAAACCCACATACCACCCACCACTCCAACGCAAAGGAGCGCCAGCATGACTGCCTCAATTGATCAGCAGGACTATCGCATCGAGCGCGATAGCATGGGCGAGATGCGTGTACCGGCGAACGCGCTTTACGGCGCCTCGACCGCTCGCGCCATCGAGAATTTCCCCATCAGTGACCTGCGATTCCATCGCTCGTTCCTGCGTGCTCTCGGCCTGATTAAACTCGCTGCGGCGCAGGTCAACGAAGAGTTAGGGCTGCTCCCTTCAGAAAAAGCGCGCCTCATCGAAGCGGCTGCCCAGGAAGTGATCGACGGCAAATGGGACGCTGAGTTTCCCATTGACGTCTTCCAGACCGGCTCTGGCACCTCGACCAACATGAACGCGAATGAGGTCATCGCCAGCCGGACGCGGTCGATGGGGGACGGCAGCGTGCGCATCCACCCCAACGACGACGTCAACATGGGGCAGAGCAGCAACGACGTCATCCCGGCGACCATCCACGTCGCGGCGCTGCTGGAAATCCACGAGGCGCTGCTGCCGGCGATGGCGCATCTCCAGGAGACACTGGAGCGCCGCGCTGCCGAAACTCACGACGTTGTCAAGACGGGCCGTACCCATCTGATGGATGCCATGCCCGTCCGACTGAGCCAGGAAATCAGCGGCTGGGCGACGCAGGTGGCGCATGCTCAGCAGCGACTCCAGGCGATGTATCCGCAACTCGGCCAGCTTGCCCTGGGTGGTACCGCCGTCGGCACAGGCATCAACGCGCACCCTGAGTTTGGCAAGCGTATCGCGGCGAAACTGGCGCAGATGACAGGGCTGCCCTTTGCCGAGGCGGACAACCACTTCGAGGCGCAGGCGGCCCAGGATACGGCCGTGGCTGTCAGCGGCCAGCTCAAGGCGTATGCCGCCGGTCTCACGAAGATTGCCAACGACTTGCGCTGGATGAACAGCGGGCCGCAGGCGGGCCTGGCTGAGATTGCCCTCCCCGCGCTCCAGCCCGGCTCGTCCATCATGCCCGGCAAGATCAACCCGGTCATCCCTGAGGCGACGATGATGGTCTGCGCCCAGGTCATCGGCAACGACGCAACGATCACGGTCGCCGACCAGCTCGGCAATTTCGAGCTCAACGTGATGTTGCCCGTCATTGCCTACAACCTGTTACAGTCCGTTGAGTTGCTGGCGAGTGTATCGCGCGTTCTCGCGGACAAGGCCATCGCCGGATTCACGGTGAACAAGGCGCTGATCGCCGACTTGGTCGAGAAGAATCCCATCATGGTCACGGCGCTCAACCCCATCATCGGCTACGACGCAGCGGCCAAGATCGCCAAGCGCGCCTACGCGGAAGGCCGTCGGGTCAAGGAGGTGGCGCAGGAAATGAGTAACCTGTCCGCCGAGGAGCTAGACAAGCTCCTCGACCCGGCCGACTTAACTGAGGGTGGCATCAAGGGCGGTGGTGGTGGCGGATAAGCCCAACCGAGAGCGGCGCGACGGCGAGCCGAGCCTCATCCCGTCCTTCATGCAGCATCAGTCGGGCGGGCGTCTGCCGGATCGGCAGGCATCGGAGGAGATCAGGGTCATGGGGCGGCGGGGGTTGTCCCCTGTCGCCACCCTACTGACCGTTGTGGCGTTCATTGCACTTCTCGTAGGGCTGGGCTATAGCGCGTGGCGCATCTGGAGCAGCTCGGGGCCACCTCCGCTCGTCGTAGGCAGTGTGCCGGAGCCGACTGTTCGCCCGACACTCCCTGTTCTCGCGCCGACAACGGCTACGCCCGGCCCTGCCACCGTCGAGCCGACAGTGGGCTTACCACCAGTGCCAGGACGCGAGCAGCGTGGCGTGCCGGCTGCGGTAGAAACAGTTGGGCCGACCGGGGTATCTGCGGCACCGACAGCCATAGCGCCGAAGGTGATGGCTGCATCGACAACCGCCGCTGTGTCTACGACAGCCAGCACAAGCCAGCCGCCACAACCGAGCGCGACGGACATCCCGCGCCCAACAGGCACGCCCTACCCGACACCCCAGGTGATGCGGCCAAACGGCCCGCTGATTCGCGCTAGCCGACTTGGGCCGGGGGGACTTGGCACGCCTGATGCGTTGTTACAGCGCTTCCAGGCGGCGCGCATCGAGCCAGTGTCCATCGCCAACCCTGTCTTTGGCGCGAATGATTGGCATGGACCATCCGACGTGAGCGGACAGCTCTGGGCAGGCTGGGACAATACCAACCTGTATCTACTCGTGCAAGTGACCGACGATGTGTTCGTGCAGGAAGGGTCGGGGCTGTTGCTCTACCAGGGTGACAGCGTTGAACTGCAATTCGACGCGGACCTGGCTGGTGACTTTCAGAGCCGCGTGTATAACGCAGACGATTGGCAGATTGGCTTTTCGCCGGGCAATCTCAATACGCCCAATTCCCGTTGGGAGTGGTGGGTCTATCGAGGTAACCCTGGGCCGGGAGCGCCGGCGATGACTGCGGCGCGAACGAGCGATGGATATATACTTGGCACAGCCATCCCGTGGACGTTCCTGCAAACCACACCCAAGTCGGGAACCGTGTATGGCTTTGCGGTCAACATCACCGACAATGACACGCCGGGAACACTCGAGCAGAAAACCATCGTCTCCACCTCGCCGGTACGGCAGTTGAACGATCCGACAAGCTGGGGAACATTACAACTCGTGGGCGACAAACAGTGATCGATTTCGCCCTATTCGCTCAGGAGGCGGTAGACATATCATGAAGAAAGGACGTACCGTTTTACAGGCCAAGCGATATGGCATCAGCACCTGTGGGAGAGATGCCACACTGCTGGCCGTCGCTCAACGCATGACATCCGAGGAAGTGGGGGCGCTCGCGGTCGTCGACGAAGCGGGGTATCTCAAGGGCATCATCACTCGCACCGACCTGCTCCGCGCGCACCTCGAACACGACGACTGGACCACACAGCGCGTCGGCGACAACATGAGCCGCGATGTGCTCACGGTCAAGACCGACGCTCTGCTTTTCGACGTCGCGAACATGCTCTTGGACAACCATGTCCACCGCATCATCGTCGTGCTTGAGGAGAAAGGCCAGAAGCGGCCAGTCGCCATCATCTCGTCGTCAGACTTGCTGTACCACATGATGCGGGACGTATAGACCGACACTCACGCTTCAAGAAAACACCCGCGATGAGAAGTCATCGCGGGTGGCCTTGGCTTAGCATGTTCCGGGTCAAGGGGTGAGGCACTGAATAGGCTCGGAGACTGACGGCTCCTCTTTCGCCATGCGGTAGCGGCAGCAATCGTCGCCCGCCGGCGCATGTTTCACGCGCACCAGGCGCCGCCCCAGCACGCTCTCCAGCAGTGTACGGTCGAGTTCGCAAACCTCCGGGTGAAGGGCCGCGACATGGCGATAGGCGCAGTTACAAACCTCGACGCCTGGCGTCTCGCTATCGTTGGTGACACGCACCCGAAAGCCTTCCGCAGCCATAATCTCTTCGATGTGGATGAGGCGCTCCTCCAACCGCTTACCGACCAGCTCGGCCAGGTGCGGCTCCGCGAGGTCTCCGGCAATATCCTGGAGGATGCTCCGCGCCTGTTGCGCCCCATACTGTTCCTTGATCTTCGCCAACACACGCTCAGCAAGAATGTGATACGCCTTCGGGAAAAGCTCATCGGCGGCCGGCGTCAGCGAGTAGACGTAGTGAGGTCGCCCCACGCGGCCTCGCTGGACATCTGCCGTGACAAGGCGGCGCTCCTCCAGAATGCTCAGATGGTGGCGCACGGTCATCGGCGTGAGAGCCAGCGCCTCCGCCAACTCTTCAACTGTCGCATGGCCGCGAGTCTTCAAAATCTCAACAATGTTCTGACGAGTTTCTTGCACGGCTACACACCTTTCGCTCAGACTTATTATAGTCGATATCATCGTAATCGTCAATGCGACTCCGTTTTTGTTTGACGGGTAGGGAGCCGCCGATTACAATCTAGGGGTGTGAGATACTCATTTGTGAAGAAAGGATTGTAGCTATGGCTTTCCAGCTTCCCCCCCTTCCGTACCCGTACGATGCGCTCGAGCCCCATATCGACACGATGACGATGCAGATTCACCACGACAAGCACCACCAGGCGTACGTGACCAACCTGAACAATGCCATTGCGGGCAACGCCGAGCTTGAGGCGATGAGCATCGAGCAGTTGCTGGCTCACCTTGACAAGGCGCCGGAGAACGTTCGCATGGCCGTGCGGAACAATGGCGGCGGTCACGCCAACCACACGATGTTCTGGGAAATCATGGGGCCAAACGGCGGTGGTGCGCCGAGCGGCGCGCTTGCCGAAGCTATCAATAGCGCATTCGGCAGCTTCGACGCCTTCAAGACGCAGTTCGCCGATGCAGCCGTCAAGCGATTCGGCAGCGGCTGGGCCTGGCTCATCAATGACGGCGGGAAGCTCTCCATCACCAGCACGCCCAACCAGGATACGCCTCTGATGGACGGCAAGACACCGATCATGGGCATCGATGTCTGGGAGCATGCCTACTACCTCAAGTACCAGAACCGCCGCCCGGACTACATCAATTCGTGGTGGAACGTGGTCAACTGGAACGAGGTCGCGCGCCGCTTCAAGGGCTAGTCGATGTGGAAGCGGCTTCGGTTGCTCTTCCACGCTGGCAAGCGACAGGGCCGCGACGACGTTTTCGGCACAGACCGCAATTGGACTATGATTACGGCCGACACTCTCATGTCGGCCATTTTAATTTGAGTGGAGGTTCTACTCATGCTCCAAGTCGGCGATCTCGCCCCTGACTTCACCCTCGCCGGCCACGACGGCGCTAAGGTTACGCTCAGCGATCTGCGCGGACAGCCGGTCGTCCTGGCCTTCTACCCCCACGACTTCAGTCCGACATGCACGCAAGAGCACGCCTGCTTCATGCGCGAACTGGCGCAGTTCAACAACCTGAACGCGCAGGTCTTCGGCATCAGCACCGATAGCACCTGGGCGCACAAGGCCTACGCCGCGCAGCAAGGCATCACCTATCCCCTGTTGGCCGACTACTACCCCCAGGGCGCTGTCGCTCAGCTCTACGGCGTCTTCGACGCACAGCGGGGCCGCGCCAACCGCGTCACGTTCGTCATCGACTCCGCCGGCCGCATCGCCTATATCCAGAACAACGCCGTGGGGCAGGTGCCGCCGACGGACGACCTGATCCAAAGCCTCGCAGCGGCCCGAGCGTGACGTTAGACGGCGCGACGGTAGGGGGATGACATGCCGACCGAAATCAAGATGCCGCAGTTGGGCGAGAGTATCCACGAGGGCACGATCACCCGCTGGCTCAAGCAGCCGGGTGAGACGATTAACGCCTACGAGCCGCTCCTAGAGGTGACGACGGACAAGATCACCAGCGAGGTCACAGCGCCGGTCAGCGGGACGCTGAGTCTCATCCTGGTTCCCGAAGGCGTGACGGTGAAGATCGATACGACCATCGCCCTCATTGAGACTGTTGACGCTCCAAATCTAGCGCCGCCACCGTCAGCGCCTCCATCCGCCGTGCCCCCACCCACTTCGCGTCCCAGTGCCGCGCGCCCGCCCTCGCCCCTGGCCTTGCGCGTTGCGCAGGAGCACGGCATCGACCCCGCCTCCCTGCAGGGCAGCGGCCCCGGCGGGCAGGTAACCAAGGAAGACGTGCTTCGCGCGGCGCAGACTCAGGCGCGGCCGGTGGTCGAACCGCAAGCGCAGGCGAGTTCCGTATCCGTTGGACTCACGCCATCCGACGCGCGCCCGCTCTCCAACTTCCTTTCACCGCGCGTGCAGCTCCTCGCGGCGCAGCTTGGCGTCGATTTAACGCGGGTTCAAGGGACCGGCCGCGACGGGCGCATCACCGCGCGCGACGTGGAAGCCTTCGCCGCCCGCCAGACGACTACGGTCGAGCCAGTTCGCCCATTGTCTCCGATTGTTGAGGACACCTCCGCGCTTCGGCCTGAAGTCGGCGACAAGCTGGTTCCGCTCAGCCCCATGCGCCACGCCATCGCCGAGCACATGACGCTCAGCAAGCGCACCGCCCCCCACGTGACCACGGTCCACGAGGCTGACGTCACGCGCCTGGTACAGTTCTATCAGCGCCAGCGAGACGCGTTCCGCCAGCGCGAGGGCTTTGCCCTGACCTATACCCCCTTCTTCGTCCTGGCAGCCGTTGTGGCATTGCGCGCCTTTCCCGACGTGAATGCGACATTCACCGACGAAGGCATTCTCCAGCGGCGGGAGATCAATATCGGCGTGGCGGTGGCGCTCGCTGATGGCGGACTGGTCGTGCCAGTCATCCGCCACGCTGACGAGAAGACACTCGTGCGCCTGGCCCGTGAGATCGCCGACCTGGCCGGGCGTGCCCGGTCTGGACGCCTAGCGCCTGACGACGGGCGCGGCGGGACGTTCACCCTCACGAATCATGGTGTGTTCGGCAGCCTGCTGGCGACGCCTGTTATCCACCAACCGCAGGCCGCCATCTTGGGGATCGGGGCAATTCAAAAGCGTGTCGTCGTGCGCGAGACCGACGAGGGCGACACCCTCGCGGTCCGCAGCATGGTCTACCTGTCCCTGTCCTTCGATCACCGCACCCTCGATGGCGCGGCTGCTGACGCTTTCATGCGCCGCGTCGTTGCCGAGCTAGAGCAGGGGGAGTGGTCGCTCTAGCTGCGCCAAGTTGTGCGCGCAATTGCCATCGCCAGCAAGCGGGGCTATAATTGCGCCTCTAAGTTGATACCGTCCGTGGGAGATACTGTGTCTCTTGAGCCTCCCAACGAAGTGACAGCCGACGTTCCTAAGCCTCGCGTGGGTCACGCAGCCCTGAACCTCGGCCGTGACTTGTTGATCGCCGTCATCATCGGGGTTGCCCTCTTCTTGGTCGTGCGCCCTACGGTGAAGCATACCCTGGTGCAGGGACCGAGCATGGAGCCGACCTTCTTCGAGGGCCAGCGCGTGCTCGTCAACGCGCTGGCGTACCGCATCGGGCAGCCGAGCCGCGGCGATGTCATCGTCTTTCACTGGAAGTTCCGGCCCGACGATGAGCCGTTCATCAAGCGGGTCATTGGCCTGCCGGGTGAAGAGGTCGAAGTGCGAGCGGGCACGGTATACATCAACGGCCAGCCGTTGCAAGAACCGTGGACGGTCAACCCGGCCAACTACACTGCGCCCAAGGTCAAGCTCGGGCCCAACGAGTACTACGTCCTGGGCGACAACCGCAACAATTCGAGCGACTCCCACGTCTGGGGTGCGGAGCCTGCCGACCTGATTATGGGGAAAGTCTGGTTGACCATCTGGCCCCCGCGAGAATGGCCGTTACTCGGCCGGCTCTTTGGTAGGCCATCATCCGGAGCACGCACATGACACCGCCGCCTGCTATTCGTTCCGCTTGCGTCCTTCTTGCTTGTCCGCCGCGCCGCTGCGCTCTTGCGATGGGTTGATCCGTGAACCTCACAATTCTTGGCGCAAGCTCAGTCGCGCCTAACCCCGGCGGCGCATGCACTGGCCTTCTCATCGAAGACGGCGGCATTTCCCTCCTCCTTGACTGCGGCGTCGGCGTTGTGAGTAACCTCCAACGCTACATGAGCTTCCATGCGTTGGACGCCGTCGTCATCTCCCACATGCATAGCGACCACTGTCTCGACCTCGTGACGCTGCGCTACTGCCTGAAATACGCACCCTGGGCGGGCGCCCGACGCCCGCTGCCCCTCTATCTCCCCCCGGGGGGCCGCGCGATGATCGAGGAGATTATCGGGCCGATGCGTGAGCCGAACGTCGAGTTCTTCGACGGCGTCTTCGATATCTGTGAGTATGACCCGACCCAGCCTCTCCTCGTCGGCCCGCTGCATCTCACGTTCACGCCCACCGTCCACTACATACCGTGCTGGGCCGTGCGGATCGAGAGTGGTGGACGCATCCTTGCCTTTTCCGCCGACACAGGGCCAACCGCCGATCTCGCGCCCATCAGCCACGGCGCGCACCTGTTCCTGTGCGAGTCCGCCGTCTACGATCGCGCCACGGAGCCGGAGCAGTGGGGACACTTAACGCCCGAGGAGGCCGGGGCGTACGGCAAAGAGGCGCACGCCCACCGCCTGGTGCTGACCCACACCTGGCACGGCTACGACCGCATCGACATGGTCAAGCGCGCCGCCGCGGCGTTCGGGGGGCCAACGTCACTGTCACAAGAAGGCCAAGTCTATCAAGTCTAGGGCGTCAGGGCAGATCGAGCGGCGGGCCGGCGAGGCCCGCCATTTTTGCGCGTATTTCCGTCGATGAAATATCTTCGCGGAACAGCGCCTCGGGCAGCGCCAGGAATAAGTCCTCAAAGCCCAGCGGAACAGCGATATCGTCCAGGCTGAGAAACACCCCATCGACGACGCGGCCGGCCACCAGGAATCGGCAACCGTGTCTGCGAATGGCGGCAAGGGCAGTGTCACGCCCGGTCGGGCCACCGTAGTAGCGCGGCGCGACCAGCCGAGCTGCCGTGTCGTAGCCAATCACGAAGACGCAACGGGGGTACAGCCGCGCTTTGTCGATGAACAACGCAGCCCGGGACAGGACAGCGGTGTACCTCCAGCGGAATTGCGCCAACCGCCGCTCGATTTCAGCGTAGCCCAGCGGCGCCTTATCGGCATTGAGCACCGGCAGCTCGAATGCGACGGGCATGTTCAACATGACCGCGGCCGCGGCCGCTAGGCGCTCGTGACCGACATGGAGGGGGTTGAACGACCCCGACAGGATACCGCCGCTGACACGGGCATCCGGGTGCAGCCCTCCCTCTGGCGTAACCAGGACCGTTTGCAGCTCCCCTGCCAGAAGTTGCGCAATGGGATCGGCGGCAGTCTCCATCATGGTCGTGACGAGTTCGCCTTCGAGCAGCGACATCGACACTGGGACCGCTACGCCAAACGCCTCAGCCAGCGCGCGAATTGTCAGGCGGCTGACGACGTTCTCCTCCTCCACCCTGCCCCGCGCCCCTTTGACCATCTCCAGTGCATAGAGCTTGACGCGGGCGCGGTCCTGAATGGCGATCCAGCAGTGGTCCGCGCCGCGCCGCGCTCGGTCTGTCACAAGCGCGCCGGTGCAGGCTAACCCTAAGCACTCATCTCGGCCATCGGTCAGCCGCATCGCCCGCCGATACGCGGCCAGCGCCATGGCCGCCGCCGTCGTCTGAGAAACCATCTTGGCCGGCGTCTGGCCCAGAAGCTCGGCCAGTGATGCAGCGGCGTAGCGGTCCGTAGCTTCCAAGAGAGTGTGCGACGAGCCAGGAACAGCGTGCAGCCACGCCAGGGCCAGGCTGCCCGCGCCGGCAAATTCATACACCAGGCGGATTCCCCGGCCGTGGATGCCCTCGATCACCAGCTTCAACTCCGCGTCTAGTTCCATCATGGCGGTCTCATGTCGGCTGCGAGCGAGGGCTGTTGTGCATCGCTGCGCTACACGTGTCGAGCCACTCCAGCATCGCGCGAATTTGGCCGAGACGGAACTCCAGGACAAGCCAATCGAATGGGCGCATGGCCTCGACGCGCTCGGCCTCGGCCTCGAGGTCTCGCTGACTCGTCTTCAGCGTCGCCCGTTGGGCGCTGATCAACTCATCGACTACACTCGGCCCCAGTTGCCTGGCGAAATAAAGCTTCGCCAGAAATTCCAGGCGCAAATCGCGCCCGTGACGGAGGGGGGCGCGCACCCAAGTCTCGAATGCCGCTCGGCCCGCCTCCGACAGATACAGCATACGGCGGGCGGGGCGCGACGTCTGAGGCGCGTGGACGGCCTGGATATAGCTCTCCTCCTCGAGACGGCTGAGCAGCCGGTACAGTTGAGGCTCTTTGAGCCGCCACACCAGGCCGAGGTCGTGCGCCGCTGTGAGATGCTGGTAGAGCTGGTAGCCGTGCATCGGCCCCTCGCGCAGAAAGCCCAGCAAGGCATGCTCGATTGTGAGGGGCTGCCTGACCATCGGACTCATGAACGCCTCCACCGCTCCACGTTACGGCAATTGTGGTGGGAAAAAGCGAGGCTGTCAACCCTACAGTCTAGTTTCGCCCAGTTTGCCCGCAGCCCAACTTCGCCTATAATATTACTACTCATTCGATGAGTAGCGTGTCGGCTGCCCGAGAAAGGCGTCCTATGGCTCAGACTGCTCTCCCCCGCGTCACAACCAGCAATGTCGCCCCGCGCCTCGGTTTCCGCCGGCTGTGGCCCGGCTGGCCGCTGTTCGTCGTCAGCCTACCCATGCTCGGCTTCCTGGTCATCCCCATCCTGGCGCTGCTGCTGCGGGTCTCGCCCACCGATCTGCTGTCGAACCTGCTCAGTCGGGAGGTGTCCCAGGCGCTCTGGCTAAGCATCCTGACGGCGTTTGTGACCACGATTATCATCCTGGGCGCGGGCACGCCGCTCGCCTTTCTTCTGGCGCGCTACTCGTTCCGGGGGCGAACAGTTCTGGAAACTTTGGTGGACCTGCCGATGATCCTACCGCCAGCCGTCGCGGGTATTGCCCTCCTGCTGACGTTTGGGCGGCGTGGGATGCTCGGCCAGCCCATGTCCGACTTCGGCATCGAGGTCGCCTTCACGCCGGTCGCCGTCGTGTTGGCCCAGGTCTTCGTCGCGGCCCCGTACTACATCAAGTCGGCCATGTCCGGGTTCGTGGAGGTCGACCGCGACCTGGAACACGCGGCGGCGACAGATGGCGCAGCGAGCCGCCACGTCTTCCGCTACGTCACGCTACCCCTGGCCGCGCCGGCGCTGTTCGGCGGCGCGGTGATGGCGTGGGCGCGGGCGCTCGGCGAGTTTGGCGCGACTATCATCTTCGCCGGGAATATGCCAGGCCGGACCCAGACGATGCCGCTGGCAATCTACATGGGGTTCGAGATGCACCTGAACGTGGCGCTGACGCTGGCAGCCATCCTCCTGGCCCTATCGTTCGCTGTCCTGTTCACCGTCAAGCGCATCTTGAAGCAACGGGTCGGGCTTTTGTAGCGATCGTGAATGAACAATTTACCCTACAGCCTCAAATCTCCACGCAAAGCTATTGCCCTTGGCCGCTGTCTCCGATATAATGGATTTGTTATAGGATGGAGGCGCTGTGTATCCACGCTTCAATCTGTGGCTTGAGGTGGATGGCAACGTCGTATTGAGCGCCTGGCGCGTCGCGCTCCTGGAGGCCGTCGCTGAGACCGGCTCCATCAGCAGCGCCGCCGAGCGCATGAACATCGGCTACCGTCAGGCGTGGGCCAAGATACGCGAGTGCGAAGAGCGTCTCGGGCTGCCCTTGATTGAGACCACTGTTGGCGGATCGGGTGGCGGCGGCGCGCAGCTCACGCCAGCGGGCCGCGACCTGGTGGCGAAGTACCGCGTATTCAGCGCCGGGTTGGAGGAGAGCATTCGCCAGCGTTTCCGAGAGGCTTTCGGCGCCGACGGCGGCGAGCATTTGATGGAAACGCTGCACGACGCAGACCGGCTGGCGCGCGACGGTATCGAGCCGATAGACAGGGAGTCTCAGGCAGGCGACCGCGCCCCGCGTCGCCAGTAAGCGCAACCCCGTTCGCGCTTTCTTTTTTGGCAAGCGTTGTGCCGGATGCGCATAACGCTAGAGCGTGAGCGGATCCACGAGCGAGAGAGTCTGGAGCAAGGAGCGGAACGTGCCCGAATCCAAGTGGCCGATGGTTTCTGTCGACGAGGCGTTGTCTACCGTGATGCGCTTCGCCAGGCCGCTTGCGCCGCAGACAATGCCCTTGATGGAGGCGCTGGACCGGGTTCTCGCCATCGATGTCTGCGCAGGCGAGGACATGCCGCCGTTTCGGGCGTCGTCGGTGGATGGCTTTGCAGTGGTTGCCGACGATACCGCGCCGGAGCGCCGTCTCGTCGGCGAGCAGACGGCGGGCCGGCAGGAAGACATTGTTGTGACGCCGGGCACGGCCGCGCGCATCACGACCGGTGCGCCGGTGCCGGAGGGGGCAAATGCCGTGGTCATGGTGGAGCAGACGGAGGAGCGCGACGGCCACGTCCGGCTGCGCCAGCCCACGCTTCCCCAGGGCGCTAACATCCGCCCCATCGGCCAGGACATCCGGCGCGGTGAGGTCGTCCTGCGGGCAGGCGCCTTGCTTGGCCCGGCCGAGCTTGGCGTGCTGGCAACTGTCGGGCGCGCGGAGGTGGAGGTCATTCCTGCCCCAGTCGTCGCTGTGCTCTCGACGGGCGATGAGCTTGTCGAGCCAGGCACGCGGCCCGGACCAGGCCAGATCCGCGACAGCAACCGCTACACCCTCATGGCGTCGGTGCGTCGCCTGGGCGCTGTTGGACTGGACCTGGGGATTGTGCAGGACAAGCAGGGGGACCTGGAACAGCGCGTTCAGCGCGGCCTGACCGAAGCGGACATCTTCGTCAGCAGTGGCGGCGTGTCCATGGGCCACCTGGACTTGGTGAAGCCGCTCCTGGAGCGATTGGGCACGGTGCATTTCGGGCGGGTGAACATGAAACCGGGCAAGCCGCTCACGTTTGCCACGGTTGGCGCGACGCTCGCCTTCGCCCTACCGGGCAACCCGGTGTCCTCGCTGGTCGGGTTCGAGCTGTTCGTGCGGCCCGTCATCCGGCGTCTCCAGGGCTACCCCGACAGCCAGCGCGCGATGGTGCGCGCTCGCCTCGCGCACAACGTGCGACACGAGCCGGACCGCACTGAGTTCCAGCGAGCCATCGTGCATAGGACACCCGAGGGCTACACGGCCCAGACGACCGGCGCGCAAGGCTCCAGCCGACTGATGTCCATGGTCGGGGCCAACGCCCTGCTTGTGCTGCCGCACGGTACGGGCGATTACGCCACCGGCGACGACGTCGATGTTCTGATGTTGAACGACTGAAACGGCAGCTGCCGTTGTTGAGGAGAAAGATGACCATGCTAGCGCCGGTGGCGATGTACGAGACGACGAACGGCCTCCATGATCGATTCGGCCGACATATCAACTATCTGCGCATTTCCCTGACGGACCATTGCAACCTGCGCTGCGTCTATTGCATGCCGACGCACGGGTTGACGTTCGTTCCCAACCGCGAGCTGCTGACGGCTGAAGAGATCGAGATCATCGTGCAGGCCGCTGTGAAGAACGGTTTCCACAAGTTCCGCTTGACGGGCGGGGAGCCGACGGTGCGCCCCGACGTGGTGGACATCGTCCGCCGTATTGCTCGCACGCCTGGCGTCACCGATCTTTCGATGACGACCAACGGCATCCGGCTACCCGAGCTGGCCCCACAGCTCAAAGTAGCGGGCCTCAACCGCGTCAATATCCACATCGACACCTTGAACGCGGAGCGCCTGCCGGCGCTCATGCGCTGGGGCAAGCTGGAAAAGCTGTGGTCGGGCCTGGAAGCCGCCGAGGCGGCCGGGTTGAAGCCGATCAAAGTCAATTGCGTGGTTACGCGGGGCTACAACGAAGAGGATGTGGTCGATGTCGCCCGCCTCGCCATCGAGCGTGACTGGGGCATCCGCTTCATCGAGCTGATGCCACTCGGGGCGGGCGCGGAAGCCCAGGTTGCTATCGACAGGTATGTGCCCACGCGCGAAACGAAGGCGCGCATCGAAGCAGCGCTCGGCGAGCTTATCCCCATCCCGAACCGCGACGCGTCGGACGAGTCGCGCAACTATCGCCTACAGAATGGACGCGGGACAGTCGGCTTCATCAGCCCGGTCAGCGAGCCGTACTGCGACACGTGCAACCGCATGCGGCTGACCTCGGACGGCAAGTTCCACCTGTGCTTGCTGCACGACGCCGAGATCGACGTGAAGGCGACGTTGCGCAACGGTGGCGGCCTCGCTGAAGTGGAGGAACTCCTCGCGCACGCCGTCAGCGCGAAGCCGACGGGCCACGCTTTGCGGCGCGGCGTCCACACCGAGGACCGTCGGATGCACCAAATCGGCGGATAGTTTACAAGTTTGACATTCGTTGTTATAATATTAGACACGGCGCGGTGACACAGTTGCCGCGCTATTTTTATGTCAATTACCAGGAGTGAGTGGCGTGCCCGTTCAGCCCTTGTCCCAATATTCTGATACCCCCATCTACAACATTAAGGCTGTCGAGCAAGCCACGGGCGTCGCCGCCTCGACGCTGCGTGTCTGGGAGCGCCGCTACGGCGTCCCGACTCCGAATCGCAGTGACACCGGCTACCGCCTGTACTCCGAGCGCGATATCGCCACAGTGACCTGGCTTAAAGGCCAGCTCGACGAGGGGCTGACGATCAGCCAGGCCATTGCGCGCCTCGAGGCGCTGCGCGGTGGCGGCGACGAGCCGGCCGTCGCCATTGGCTGGGCGCACGCCGCACGCCCGCCGTCGGGCCTGCGTTCCCTGCCCGTGCTTCAGGACGCGCTCGTCACCGCTTTGCTTGATTTCCAGGCGGTGCGCGCCGACGACGTTCTGAGCGAAGCCTTCGCCCTCTATCCGGTCGAGGCAGTCGCCCTATCACTCATCCAGCCTACCCTGATCGAGATCGGCGAGGGGTGGCATCGCGGCGATGTCAGCGTCGCCCAGGAGCACTTCGCGTCGGCTTACCTGCGCGCCCGGCTGGACAACCTCTTCAACCAGGCGCTTCACAACGGACGCGCCCCCAGCATCATCTGCGCCTGTGTGCGCGGCGAGCTGCACGAGATGGGGCTGCTCATGCTGGCGCTGTTCCTGCGCCGCCGCAACTACAACGTGCTCTACCTGGGTGCGAATGTCCCGACGGAGCAAATCATCCAGGCCATCGAGCGCACGCACGCGACCCTGGTGTGTGTCTCTGCCTCAACAGCCGAGACCAGCCGCACCGTCGCCGAGATCGGCGATGCGATTAATGGATTGAATGCGCCGCGGCCGATCTTCGGCTACGGCGGGCGCATCTTCAATGCGAACCCGACGCTACGCGAGAACCTGCCGGGTGTGTTTTTTGGCGAGGACGCGCTTGCCAGCGCCGAGCAGATCGTGCGACTGCTGGAAGACTGAACCGGGCACGACGACAAAGCGCAAGAGAAGGCGGCGCGCCATGATGCGCGCGACCGCGTGGAAGAAGAGACATGGGTTGGCGAAATTGGTTCCGCCGCGAGCCAGACAAGTTTCTTAAGCTTCTATCCGAACAAGCCGCCCTAACCCTCCAAGGGATGGAAGCGCTTCAGACGTTCGTCAATGACCCCACTGATGAGAACGCCCATCGCATCCGGCAAATAGAGAAGCAGGCGGATGAAAATCGCCGGGTCTTGATTGACGAGCTAAATCACAGCTTTGTCACCCCCTTCGACCGGGAAGATATCTACAACCTCTCCCGCGCCATTGACGACATTCTTGACTACGCCGACACGACAGTCGACGAAATGCTTGTGCTCAAAGTCGAGCCGAACGCGTACCTAGGCCGCATGGTATCCTTGCTCTACGAAGCTGCCGAGGAAATCTACATGGCGACACTCCAGATCAAGGAGCATCCGAATGTCGCCAGCGAGCACGCCATGCGGGCCAAGGCGCTCGAGAACCGCGTCGAGACGGTCTATCGCGAGGCCATCGCGGCCCTGTTCCAAGGCCCCACGGATATCGAGCACGTCATGCAGATGCTCAAGCTGCGCGAGATTTACCGCCACCTGAGCAACTCGGCGGACCGCGGTGACGAAGCCGCCAATTTCATCGGCGACATCATCGTCAAAGCCACGTGACCGACGGCGGAACGTGACGAAGTGGCGGAGTGACGGGGTTTAGTGGCGAATGAGGTGGATCGCGCCCGCTTTGAAAGAGGCGATAACCTCCTCGCCGGGCGCCAGGTGAAGCTCCTGCGCTGAGCGACGCGTGATCAGCGCCACGAGCGGGAAGCCGCAGTCGAGCGTGACGCGCACCTGGGCGCCAGCCGGCGCAAGGCGTGTCACGCGCCCCGCCACACGATTCCGCGCGCTACTTTGGCCTGCCTGTGTTGGGGCAATCAACGTCACATCCTCCGGGCGCAGACACACCAGGACATCGCTGCCCTCGGGGAGAGGCTCCACGGCCTCCAGCGTCACACCTCCGACATCGATGCTGACCGTTCCCTCGTGCTGCGCCAACACGCGCCCCGGCACGACAGTCTCGACCCCCATGAACCGGGCAACCTCTGGGTCCGATGGCTCGCCAAAGACCTGTTCCGGCAGTCCGACCTGGAGCAGACGCCCGTCAATCATCACGCCCAGCCGGTCGCCCAGGCTCAGCGCCTCGTCTCGGTCGTGGGTCACGAACACCGTCGTGACGCCGGTCTCTTTGATGACCTCCCCCAGCCCCTCGACAAGCGCCGCTCGCGTCGGTGTATCCAAGGCCGAGAAAGGCTCGTCCAGGAACAGGATATCCGGCGCCAGCACAAAGGCGCGCGCCAGGCTCGTCCGCTGCGCTTCGCCGCCAGAGAGCGTCCGCGCCGCTCGCCGCGCCAGGTGGGAAATGCCAAAGCGGGCCAGCCAGTGGCTGACCCGCGCCTGAATCTCTTTGCCTCGCACGCCGCGCAGCCTCAACCCCAGAGCGATGTTGTCCTCGACGGATTGATTGAGCAGCAGCGGCTCCTGGAACACAACCGCCAGGCGGCGGCGCAGCGCGGCCAGGTCGCCTCCAAAATCCACGCGCTGCCCATCAAGCCACAGCTCACCGGATGTGGGCGGTAGCAGCAGGGCAAGGACGAGCAGGAGGGTGCTCTTGCCCGCGCCGTTTGGCCCCATGATCGCCAAAGTTTCACCTTGAACCAGGGAAAGCGCAGGAACATCGAGTACGGTCTGTACCCCGCGCTCGACACGCAGAGCCTCGACACGTAGCATCTCCCGCACCGCGACGTTCCCCACGTCCGTTCTAGTGCCCGAGCCGGTTCAGTGGGCGCGCTGTTGTTGCTGGAAAGCGGTCAACGCGGCATTGACCCCGAGCATGATCAGGAGGAGCACCAGGGCCAGAGCAATCGCCATCGCAAAGTTGCCCTTCGACGTCTCCATCACCGTCGCCGTCGTCAGGACGCGCGTCTGCCCCATGATGTTTCCGCCGACCATCTGCGACGCCCCGACCTCCGAGATCACCGCGCCGAAACCGGCCATGACCGCCGCCAGCAGCGGCAGCCGCGCCTCCACCGCCAGCAGCCAGAGCGTCTGGAAGCGGTTCGCGCCCAGGGCGAGAATCTGGAGGCGCAGCTTCGGGTTGAGCGCCTGAATCGATGCCATTGTCAGCCCGGTCACGACCGGGATGGCAATGACGCACTGGGCAATGATCATAGCCGTCGGCGAGTACAGCAGATGGAAGTAGCCCAGCGGACCATTGCGCCAGAGCATGATGGTCACGAACAGGCCGACAACCACCGGCGGCAGCCCCATGCCCGTGTTCACCAGGCTCACGACCACGCGCCGACCCGGAAAGCCATTCAGGGCCAGGTACATCCCGGCAGGTATGCCGATAAGCAGGCTCAGCATCGTCGCGCTGAGGGAGACGGCCAGGGACAGCCAGATGACCGCGTAGAGATCGGGGTCGAACGTGACGAGCAGCCCGACGGCCTGCGCCGCGCCCTGGACTACCAGGTCCATCTACGCCCCAACCTCCTCTTCCTTCTTGCCCGCGTCGGGGATGAAGAGTTGCTGGCCGTACTTGTCCACGCCGAACTGGCCGATGACCTTCTGCGTATCCGGGGCAATCATGAAGTCGGAGAACGCCTGCCCACCCTCGGCGTTGATCTTGCCCTTAGACGGGTTCACCTGGATGACGTGGTAGATGTTGAGCAGCGGCTTATCTCCTTCGACCATCGTCTCCAGCTTCAAGTTCGCCTTCCGAGCCAGGTAGGTCGCCCGGTCGGTGAGGGTGTAGCCGCCCTTCTCGTCGGCGACGCCGAGGGTCGCGCCCATGCCCTGCCCCGTCTCCTGATACCACGTCTGGCCCTTCGGCGCCGCGCCGACCTGGCCCCACAGCTTCTTGTCTAGCGCGTCCGTACCGGAGTTGTCGCCGCGACTGATAAACAGGGACTTCGAGTCGCCGATCTTCTTCAGAGCGTCCACAATCGACTTGCCGCCCTTGACACCCGCCGGGTCATTGGGCGGCCCGATGAGGAGGAAGTCATTGTGCATCACCAGGCGGCGGTTGAAGCCGTTGTTCGCGGCCATGAACTTCTGCTCGGCGTCTGGCGAGTGGACGAGCAACACGTCAGCCTCACCGCGCTCGCCCATGGTCATCGCCTGCCCCGACCCGACGGCGACAGTCTTAACCTTGTAGCCCGACTGCTTCTCGAACATCGGAATGAGAACGTCCAGCAAGCCGGAGTCCTGGGTGCTGGTCGTTGTCGCGAGGATCAGGTCCTTCGAGGTGCTCTGCGCCGGCGCTTGAGCCGCTGGGGCTGCCGCGGCCGGCGCTGTCGTCGCCTGGGCATTTGCAGCTGCCGGCGCTGCCGTCGCCTGAGCATCCGCAGCCGCCGGAGGCGCCGTTGCGGCGGCAGGAGCGGCGGGCGCGGGCGCTGAGGCAGGCGTTCCTCCGCATGCTGCCAGGCCCGCGACGATCAATACGAGAACAACCCAACGCAACGTTTTCCAGTGCATGATTTCTCCTCCTAGCAGATCATGCTCAATACGTCCTAAATCCACACTTCACGGCCACTCTCCTCGACGCGGTAGCCTCCCAGCGTGCTCAAGACGCCCTGGAATTCCGCGCCGCGCAGCGTGGTCAACAGCCGTGTGATAGGCTCAGTCTCGTAGGCGCTCGCCGAGACAACCAGGTCGTAAGGCTCTTCGGCGAGTGGGACGAAGCCAAGGCCAGCTGCCCGCGCCGCAGCGTAGATACCCAAGCCCACGTTCGCCTCGCCGCGAGCGACGGCCTCGGCCACTGCCAGGTGCGTATCCACGACGCGGTCGTAGCCAGGCGTCTCCTTGCCCGTGCGGCCCAGGCGCCGCAGGTGCAAGTCGAGCAGGAGGCGGGTCCCAGAGCCAGGCTGACGGTTCACGAGCCGGAGATCCGGCCGGGCCAGGTCTTCCCAACCCGCAAGGCCAAGGGGATTGCTCGCGGGCACAATCCAGCCCACCTGGCGGGTCGCCAGCCGAATCAACACCATCGACTGCCCCGGCAAAACGTAGCGCACAAATGGCACGTTGTACTGGCCGTCGGGGTCCATGAGGTGAATCCCGGCGGCGGACGCTTCGCCTCTCCCGAGCGCCGTCAGCCCGCCCATCGACCCCACGAATGTGGCCGTGACCGGCACGGATGACGGTGGCCGCTGGATGAGCCGCAGCAAGACCTCGACCGAGACATCGTGGCTGCCGACGAACACGAGGCGGTCGGTCGCCGGCTCGTGCGTTAGCAACACGTCCGCGGTGTCGGACATGGCCCGCCACCGCGCCAGGGCCACGCCGAACGCAGCTTCGACCTCGGCCGCCGAGTGTCCCCGCGCCAGCGCATCCAGAAGCGTGCGCTCGAATTCATTGACCAGGTGCGCCTGCCGCAAGGCGGGAGCCATGTGGGGCGGGACATCTGCCACGTGGGTGCCGCCGCCGCGCCGGCCGGTCAGCAGACCTTCCTGCTGCAAGACAGCATAAGCGCGCGCCACAGTGCCAGGTGTGCAGCCAAGCTCCTCGGCAAGGCTCCGCACAGGCGGCAGGGCATGGCCTGGCCCAACGCGGTCGGCTGCGATGGCCTGGCGGAGTTGTCGCGCCAGCTGAGCGTAGTATGGCTCTGGAGAGGCAAAATCGAGGGTCAGTCGCAGACGTGTCGCCATATCACCTACCCAACTTGTGTCAGCACAAGTGTACAAGACCGGCGACAACAGTCAAGTTTGGTTTTGCAAGAAATGTTCTCGGACCGGCGCCCGCCAACTCAGTTTGGCGACAACGGCAAGAAGAAGCCCTGGCGGGATATGTGGCAGCTCGCGCCAGGGCCTCTTCACGCTATTCAGATGTAGTCGGGACAATGCCTCGTCGCGCTAGTAGCGCGGCCCGCGCGGGCGTCCCTTCGCGCCTTCGGGTGCTCCCTGGCGAGCCTGCGCCTCATTCACCCGAATTTGACGGTTGTCCAGGCTGTAGCCGTCGAAGAGGCGGATCGCCTCGGCGGCCTCCGAGTCCGACGACATCTCGACGAAGCCGAACCCCCGAACGCGGCCTGTCTCGCGATCCATGGGAAGGTAGACATCGAGAACGGTGCCAGCCTGGCCGAAGAGGTCGCGCAACTGGTCCTCGGTGGTGCGGTATGCCAGGTTGCCTACATAGAGTTTCTTGCCCACGATGCACATCCTTTTGGGGATGCAACGCGTCCCCAGGTCCAAAGAGTCTGTAGATCCGCGTGTCCATTCCACCACCGAACCCGCCGAGGTATCCGCACCGAGGGCTAGCCGGCCAGGGACTGGGACCAACTTCCGAATGCGCTCTACGAATCCAACTATACCGCAAGATGCCCGCATCGTCAAGTAGGGATGTTGTGCTGCAATGCTTGCCCTTGCGTGCTGAAGCGCCTATAATCCGCGTGTGCGTGGTAATGCCAGAGACGCCTGAGGAGGACCGATGCGTGTGGGTATTCTCACGATCAGTACCCGTGGGTCGCGGGGCGAGCGGCAAGACGAAAGCGGACCGGCCATTCGAGAGCTGGTGCTGGCGGCTGGCGGCAAGGTCATCCAGGAGCACATGCTTCGCGACAGTCAGCCGGATATTGAGGAGGTCCTGTGTACCTGGGCCGATGGGCATACCATGGACCTTATCCTCACAACCGGCGGCACCGGCTTTGCCCCGTCTGATGTCACGCCCGAAGCGACCCGCGCCATCCTCGAGCGAGAAGCGCCGGGGCTGACTGAGGCCATGCGCGCCGCGTCGCTGAGCGTCACGCCCTACGCCATGCTCTCCCGCGCCGTCGCCGGCATCCGAAGGCGCACCCTCATCATCAATTTACCGGGCAGCCCGAAAGCCGTACGCGAGGGATTGGCAGTCGTTCTACCCGTTCTGCCCCACGCCATCGCGCTCCTGCGCGAGACGCCCGGCGAAGACGAGCGCCACGCGCCACCCTCAGCGTCTTAACCCCGCGTCCCATCGCCGCGCCTGCCGCAACGCATGCTGCCCCTCGTCCTTGGCGCTAACATTGCCCTTGCGTTGGCCTATGCATTCATGAACGGCTACAGCGACAGCGGAGCCATCGTCGCGCCTGCTGTCGCCTCACGAGCCACTGGGCGAGAGCGCGTGCTGCTTGCCGCCGCCATAGCCGAGTTCCTTGGCCCGTTCCTGTTCGGCACAGCCGTGGCCGCCGCCATTGCCACGTCGGTCGTCAATACCGCCGTGTTTAGCCAGGTGGATTTGCTGATGGCGCTGCTGAGCACAGTTGGCTGGCGTTTCTTTGCCAACTGGCTGCGCCTGCCGACGAGCGCCTCCCACGCCCTCATGGGCGGCCTTATTGGGGCAGGACTCGCCGCCAATGGTCCGAGCGCCCTCAATCTACCCGGCATCCTGCGCATTTTGCTCTTCTTGCTGGCGACGCCCTTCCTCGGGCTGGCGCTAGGCTGGCTCGCTTACAACGGCATCTTCCTGCTGGTGCGCCACGCAACGCCGCGCATCAACCGCAACTTCCAGGTTGCCGAGCTTGCGGCGACGATGCTCCTGGCCCTCAACCACGGCGCAAATGATGGGCAAAAGAGCATTGGCCTGCTCACTCTCGCGCTGCTCATCGGGGGCATCATTCCGCGCTTCCAGGTCCTCCCCCTGGTCACAATCCTCTGCGCCGTGACCTTATCCGCCGGCGTCGCTATCAGCAGCCAACGCATCCTGTGGCGCGTCGGCGGCAGTCTCTATCGCATCCGGCCCATTCACGGCCTCGCGGCCACCAGCGCATCGTTCGTGACGATGCTCACATCGAATGTCCTGGGCGCGCCGGTCAGCGGCGTCCAGATTCTCAGCGCCACCATCGCGGGCGCGGGTGCGGCGCAGCGCCCCTCCATGGTGCGCTGGACCGTCTTCCAGTCGATGGCTGCGGCGTGGCTCGTCACAGCGCCCTGCACGCTCATCTGCAGCGCCGGGCTGAGCTGGCTCGCGCAGCGGCTCACGAGCCTGCACTGAGAGCGATGCGCCGCCAAAGCTTGACTCACCCATACAACGCACGTATGATAGAAGTGTGGAGGAACGCGCGAATGCCATTTAGCAACGTCAACGCATCGGTGATGTTAGGGATGCTCCAGGTGATGGTAGACAGACTGCCGGAGTACCTGGAAGGCCCGCATGTCTTCGCCGATGTTCGGCTACTGACGACCGAGAATCTGCCCTATGCCATCCTGTCTATCTCAACGGTGCTTTGGCATTCGTTGGAGGTTCAGCGCCGCCAGGGCGAGCTGAGCACCGACGATCACGTGCTCATCCGCGATACCCAGAAGCGCCTGGACGAGTTGAAAACGAAGTACGGCGCGCAGTATCAGACGAAGCTGCGCAACGAGCTTACTGGCCTCGTGGCTGCCTGGACGGCGGATGTCGATGCCGAGCGCGAGGCGGGCATGGCGGTGCGGGCCTTGCCGGCCGATTTGGAGCGACGGCGCACGCAGATCGACCGACTGCTGGAAAGCGTCGCGGCTGACGTTGACGTGAACGACCTACGCCGCAAGCTGCGCACCGCGCCCAGCGCGCCGAGCCGCGCGCGACGCCCCGCCCGGACACCCGCGCCTGCCGAAGAAGAATGAGCCGCGTCCGGCGTCAGCTGTTGGGGGCGCGATGCGTCCTCTAGCCCTACGGTTGTTCCTTCTGGCCCTACTAGGTGGGCTGCTCGTCGCTATGGCATACCTCGAAGGCCCGACCTGGACTGCGTCAGTCACTGAAGCATCGGCTGGGCAAATCGTCGAAATCAACGCTGATCGGGGCCTATCGGTATCGGAGAAGCCCGCCACGCAAAGTACGGCCGTCCCGCTACCGCCGACGATTCGGCCAGCGAGTCCCGTGAATCCAGCGCAGATCGCAACGATTGCGCCCGCGCCCGTTGTGCCAGGCGGTATACCGCCCGGTGCGCAGCCTCAAGCGACTCCACCAGGGCCAGTGATCGTACCGCCGGCAGGTCTACCGCCGGCGCCTGCTGGTGCGCAACCCGCCGCTACCGTCGGCGCTGTCCCAGTCCTGCCGCCCGGCGTAGTGACCGTTGGCCCGGTTCCGCAGACGCAGCCAGGCGTTCCGACCGTTGGCGCAGGGCCAGGCGGGCAGCCCGGCTTACCGCCCGCTCCAGGGGGGACAGTCGGCCCAGGGCTGGGAGGACAACTGCCGCTGCCTAGCCCACCGGCTGGAACGGTTGGGGCAGGACCGAGGACAGGAACACCTGCGCCTGAGGCAGCGCCACCGCGAACCATCAGCGGTACGGTGACGAACAAGACTGAGCGGAGCATCGAGATCCAGGTCGGCGACCGTGGCACAATTACTGTTGAGCCGCGACCGCAGACGGAAATCAGGCGTGACGGTGTGAAGACCACGCTGGATTCGATTGAGATTGGTGACACCACCACGATAAGCATCAATGAGGAGAATTTTCCGCTAGCGATCATTGCGACAAGCCCGCAGGAAACAACCGGCGCCAATCCCCTCTGGTATGTGTTGCTGGGCGTGGTGATGCTGGGTGTCACGCTGATGCTCGACAGCGAGTTGCGACGCAAGTTTATGGCCGCTCTGCTCGAACCCTAGAGCAGGCGGCAACGCAAGAGGATAGAGCCATGGCAGACACGGACCCTCCCATTCAGCGCGCTCCGCTACGGCCAGCGCCGGGCGAGACGCCAGAAATTCCCGACAAGCTGATGACGCCCGAAATCCTGGATGCGGCGGGTGTGCCGCGCAATCTGCCCGACCGGGAGCCGCCGCCCGCCGATGTACTGGGGAACGTCGCGCAGCCAGAGCCGACGCTGCCGGGCGTCGAGTACCGCACGCTGCAAGCAGCGCCGCCGCCACAGGAAGAAAACGACCCGAAGCGCGGCAAGAAGAAGCGCCCCGTCGACGATCCCTTCGCCTGGCTCGCCAAGAGGAAGTAGCGTTCTACGTCATATCACCAACAGCAAAACCAGACGTCGGACAGGTTGACTGTCCGACGTTCTATTTGAAGGCTCTATGCGTTTCTCGCTACGCTTCAACAATGACCTGCCGCCCGCCGAATACCTGCGCCTGGCCTTTGCCGCTGAGATCGCCGGCTTCGACCAGTTCTGGGTCAGCCACGACCTTTTCTGGCGTCACGCGTGGACCGTCCTCGGCGCGCTCGCCACAGCCACCCAGCGCATCGGGTTGGGGACGTGCATCGTCAACCCGTACACCCAGCATGTCGCCGAGATTGCAATGGCCGCCGCGACGCTGGACGAGCTGAGCGGGGGGCGGGCGAACCTGGGCTTCGGCGCGGGCGCCGGGGATTTCCTGAGGTGGGTCGGCATCGAGCAAACAGCGCCGCTCACGGCAACCCGCGACGCAATCACGGCGCTCAAGCTGCTCCTAAGCGGCGAGCGACCGGCCGAGGTTCTGGCTGATACAAGCTCGTCTGGTTCTGGCCTGGCTCAAGCGCCGTCCGCTCTCCCGCCGGTCGCCCTGGGCCGATGGACGCCCGAGGCTTACCTACGCTTTGCGAGCCGCCGCATCCCCATCTACCTGGGTGCGATGAGCCCGCGCATGCTCCGCCTGACCGGCGAGTTGGCCGACGGCGGGCTGCCCCTCCTCTTCCCCCCGGAACACTACGCCGAGGTCATGGGCTATATCGGGGAGGGTGCGCGAGATGCGGGGCGGGACACGAGCACAATAGACGTGGCGGCGTGCGTCTGGTGCTCGGTCTCCGGCGACGGGCGCGCTGCGCGGGCGGCACTACAGGCCAAAATCGCCTACTACGGCCACGCCCTCAGCCCATTGATCCTGGAGCGTCTCGGCCTGACCCACGCCGACTTCGACGAGATCGAGCGCGTCGCGCAACGCGACGGCAACCTCGACGCGGCGGCCGCAATGGTCACCGACCAGATGCTCCGCATCGGCCTGGTCGGCACGGCCCGCGACCTCATTCCGCGCCTGGAGAACCTGGTCGCGCTGGGCGCGCGACACCTGAGCTTTGGCCCGCCGCTCGGTCCGGACCCGCTGGAAGCCATCGAAGTGCTAGGCCGCGAGGTTCTGCCGCATTTCCGTGACACCTAGTGTCTATCGTCAGGCCACGAGATTGCTTCGCGTTCGCTCGCAATGACAACGTGCTACGGCTGTAGCGTGAGCGCCTCTGCGCCAACAGCCTTCAAACCGGCCTCGCTGTAGCGCATGGGGTGGTACTGGACGTTCTGCCACGGCGTAATCATGTCGCTGTAATGCGGGCTGAGAAGCTGGCCCGACTCGCCGGTCGTGTGCATCGAGACGCTGTTTTCGAGGTTGCTCAGGTCGATGATCTGGCGATACGATGAGAGCGATGAGAGGGCGTAGGGTTGGTGGTAGTTGAACGCCGCCGCATCCACTGTCGTGCCTGTACCGCGCGCCGCAATTGGCCCGCGATTGAACAGCGCTTCGAGCGGCGCGATGCCGCTCTGGCCGAGCGGGAGATGCTGGAACGTGGCGGTGTGCAGCCGTCCCCACTTCCACTCCGTCGGCACATCGCCAAATCGCTTGCCCAGGTTGTCTACAGCTAGCCCGAAGGCCTTTGCCAGAATGGTGTCGCGTGTCTCGCGCTCCGGCGTGGCCTTGTCATCCCACCAAGTGTTCTGCGGGTCGTCGAGCAGGCGGTCCACCGCCATGTGGTGCATTGAGCTTTGGGCGAGGTAGTCGTCATAGATGCTTGAGGGGAGCGCCTTGCCAAAAACCTGCCCCAGCAGCTCGACGTAGGCCGCTTCGACAATCGCTTGCCCCGCGCTGTCGATGTCCGCCCGGCCATCCCAGTCGCGCACAACCCCCATCGCTTGCTCCTGCAGCCAGCCCTTCGGCTGAAGCTTGCCAAGCGCCTGCGCCAGCTTCCTGTTGAACAGGCTGGTCGTGTCGGCGTGCAGCGCCTTCATGTCGTCCACGGTGAGCTTCTGGCCCGCCGCGAGGGTCTCGTTGATGCGCTCGGCACGGTAGGGCATCGACCAGTCGGCGCTGATGAAGTACCGATAACTGTCGTCCACCACTTTGTTGTTAGCCGTGGCAATGTAGCCCTGGGGCGGGTTGACGACGACGGGCAGCTCGTCGAAGGGGATGTAGCCTTGCCACTCGTACTCGCCCGTCCATCCTGGCGCTGGCAGCGTGCCATTGCCCTTGGCCCGGATTGGCACGAGGCCCGGCATCTGGTAGCCGATATTGCCGTCCACGTCGGCATAGACGAAGTTCTGCGACGGCGCCGCGAAGGTGCGCAAGGCGTCGCGGAACTCGTCAAAGTTCTGGGCGCGGTCGATGCTGGCCATCGACCGGAACAGCTCGTTCGGCTCGCGCGTCGCCGTCCACTGGAACGCCAGCGGCTGGTCGAGGCCGGAGACGACGTAGTTCAGGAGCGGACCATGCCGCGTGCTGACGACGCGCAGCGTGTCGTCCGGCTTGCCCTTGACCTTGATGACCTCCTGCCGCACGTCCATCGGCAGCCACTGGCCCTGGTACTCGTATTCCGGCTTGTCACCGTCGAGGCCGCGTACGTGCTCGATGTAGAGGTCCTGCACATCAGGGTTGACGTTGGTCACGCCCCACGCGATGCGGTTGTTGTGCCCGATGATGACGCCGGGCACGCCAACCAGGCTCGCGCCGCCGACATCGAAGCCGCCGCCGTGCAGCCCGACCTCCCACCAGATGGACGGCAGGCGAATGCTCAGGTGTGGGTCGTCGGCTAGCAGCGGCCTGCCACTCGCCGTCTTGGTTCCGCTCACCACCCAGTCGTTGCTGCCCAGGCCATCTTTGACGCCAGCGAGGAACGGCGCGAGACTGGCGTCGATCCCGGCCACGTCCGGTGCGCCAAGGTCACGATACGCCTTGACCCGGTCGGGCACGATGAGCGGCGCATCATTAAGATACGACGGCAGGAGCGTCTTGACAGCCTCCTCACCTAGCAGCGCGACGATGCGCGCGCGCAGCAGCTCGGTGTCCCAGTTGCCACCGAGGTCCCACGCCATCATCTTGCCCCAGACGAGACTGTCGACCGGCTGCCACGGCTCCGGCTTGACGCCGAGAATCGTGAACTCCAGCGGCAGATTGCCCTGGTGCGCGTCGATGTAGGCATTGACACCCCGCGTATAGGCTTCGAGGTAGGCCCGCGTCGTGGGATCCATGATGTCGAGGTCGCGCTGGGCCGCCTGGCTCACGCCGAGGTTGCGCAGAAACCGGTCGGTCTTCAGCGTCGCGTCCCCCAGGATCTCGCTGAGTCGACCGTGCCCCGTGCGCCGCTCCATCTCCATCTGCCATAGGCGGTCGCTGGCCTGGATGTAGCCCTGGGCCAGCATGAGGTCTTCGGCATTCTGGGCAAAGATGTGTGGCACGCCCCAACTGTCCCGATAAACCGTCACGGGCGCCGACAAGCCCGACAGGGTTAACGTTCCCCGCGTTGGCGGGAGCGGTCGTAACGCAAACCACCACATGGCGACGCCCACGACAAGCACGACGATGGCGAAGATGGCGAGGAGAGTGTAGGCGATTGGGCGTCCCCAGCGTTTCATGGCTGCTCGTCTCCAGTCTCAGGCGGAGTTGGAGACTCAGGAGCTGGCTCAGCGGCGGCCTGGCGGCGCGCCTCCTGCTGCGCGTCGTAGTCGGCCTGCGTGACGAACGTCCCGCCGTGGACCTCCTGGCTCACGATGCCGTAGATCGAGTCGAAAGCGACCTCGGCGCGCATCAGGCGGAAGCACTTGTCGTCCATCATCTCCTTGGTCAACGTGTACCCGCCGGTGTCCCAATCTGGCTGCAAGTCGTTCTGGCGGTTAACGCGCACCCGAACGATGCGGCCGCAGTTGTTGCACTTAACGAAGAAATAGATGCCCTCGTCCGCCGGCGGCGCGGACTTGCGGCCAAAGAGCTTACCCAGGAAACTCATGGCTTCCCCTTTCTAGAGACCCGGCCGTACGACGGACCACAGGCCGAACACGGCCAGGGCGAAAATGGCGGCGACCGACAGCGCCGCCAAGACACGTTCGTGCTCCCGCGCCAGGACCTCGCGCAGACCGAGCGCAAAGAACACTGCGATGGGCGTCAGGGCCGGAAACAGGTAGCGACCCTGAAACTGGACGAACTTCAGATTGTAGCCCACTAAGCTAGCCAGAACGCAGACAATCGGAACTACGAGCAGCCACAGGGCAGGCCGTGGACGCTTCCCGCTGGTAATGAGGAGTGCCAGGCCCACGGCGGCCAGAACTGTCAGCCCAGCTGTCAGCCAGTAGACCCCGGCCGGAAACGGCGCGCCCATCCAGCCGAAGATGCCCCAGAAGCTCTGGAACACCGTCCAGGCGCCCTCGCGCAGCCCGCGCAGGACACCAGTCTGGGCGAGGTACTGGCTTGTGCGAAGCTGCTCGGCGAAGACAATCGTGTCGTGGCGCGTCCAGCCGAACGGGTCGCTCGGCCCATACACGTCCATGTTGCGCAGGAACCACCAGCCCGCAATGAGCAGCGCCCCAACGTACATGGTGGCGAGCGTCTGGAGCGCAGCGCCCAACCCGAAGCGGTTGCGCCGCCACCACGCGCTCAACTCCGCTGCGGCTGGCACCACGACGGCTGGCAGGTAGATCGTCGTCTTAATGAGGAGGGCCAGGCCAACGAGGACTGCGCCGCCAATCACGAACTGTCGGTGGCGCACCTGCCCCAACAGCCGCCCCAGACTTAGCAGTAGGATCGCTGAGAGAATAAGCTCGGCCAGCGTGTCGTTGTTGACAGAGGCGGTGATGGCGAGGTGCATCGGCAGAAAAGCGACGAAGCCGGCCGCCGCCAGGGCCACGCCGGGCAGCTCCGGCAAGGCGCGACGCGCAATGACGTACGCCAGCCAGACAACCCCAGCTCCCAGCAGCACCGACACCATGCGTAGGGCAATGACAACGCCGCGTGTACTGAGGCGTGGTTGAGTCAGCGCGTAAATCGGGGCCGCCAGCACGTAGAACAGCGGCGGCTGGTGGCCCTCGTAGCGCAGAGCGTCCACTCTCGCCTCCGGCGGCCACTTCCGCGCTTTGAGGTCCTCCAGGAGCGCGCCCTGGTAGTCGCCTGCCTGAAGCACCGGCAGCGAGCCTGTCTCCACGATATGCTTGATGTAGTTATAGTGAGCAGGCTCGTCGGGCGTCTGCCAGGGCGGCGTGACGACCGCGTAGGCAGTAGCGAGGATAAGGTAGGCCGCGATAATCAGGCCAAGTGAGCGAAGCACGATCTTCTCAAAGATCAGTGCCGTAGGATAGTCCCACCGCGAATTCCCCTACACTTCAGGCAGAGGCCCGCGTTCGACGCGCGTCACGAACGCGCCCAACGCGCCGTTGATGAATCGCGGCGACGAATCGCTGCCGTACGTCTTTGCTAGCTCCACCGCCTCATTGATGGCGACCTTCTGGGGGATGCCCAGGACGAGCATCTCGCACAGCGCCATGCGCAGGATGCTGCGGTCGATGACGGCCATCTGCTCGACCGGCCACTCTGGCGCGATCTCGCGGATGATGTCGTCCAACCGCGCCTGCTTCTCCCGTGCTGTGTGTGTCACGAGGCGGGCAAACTCGGTGACTTCGCCTGGCTCTCCCTCGAGCTGGCGGTTCAAAACGTCATCAGTGGGGTGACCGACAAGGTCAATCTCGTAGAGCGACTGCAAGGCGAGCGCCCGAGCGCGGCGACGGGCTTTCACTCCCAGCTTCCTTCCGCCGATTCAGGACTATGCGGCGACACGTCGCGGATGTTCACGTTCACCTCGCGAACAGGCATGCCCAGCATGTGCTCGATAGCCTGGGCAACCTCATTCTGAATCCCGATGCCGACCTGGCGCATGTTCGACGCGCGCGACACGACCACGTTGACCTCCACGCTCACCGCGCCGTCAAGGATCACCGCCTGCACACCCTCACCCCGCGTCGGCCGCCCCTGGCCCTTGGCCACCGTCGCAAACGGGCCTGGCGCCATGCGCTCAACCCCCGGCACGGACAGCGTCGCCATGCGGACGATAGCCAGCAGCACTTGCGGCGCAATCGTCACCGTGCCGAGATTGTCTTCCATGTCACCCCCGTCAAGAGATGCTTGCTCAGGCTCCACTCTTCGCCTCACTCCTCTACATCGCCAGGCCGCCGTCGACGGAGATGACTTGTCCGGTGATAAAGCCGGCCTCGTCGGCGGCCAGGAAGGCAACCACATTGGCGACATCGTCGACAGTGCCCAACCGCTGGAGCGCCGAGAGCTCGACCATGCGCTGGATCAGGTCGGGCGGCAGGTCCGACGTCAGGTCGGTCGGGATATAGCCCGGCGCAACCGCGTTCACCGTGATGCTGCGCGACCCGATTTCCTTGGCGACAGACTTGGTGAAGCCAATGAGGCCGGCCTTGGCCGCCGAGTAGTTGGCCTGGCCCGGGTTGCCCATCACGCCCGCGACAGACGTAATGCTGATGATGCGGCCGCTCTTCTGGCGAATCATCGGGCGCAGCGCCGCCTTGGTTAGATGATAGGCTCCCTTGAGGTTGGTGTCCAATACGACATCCCAATCCTCTTCCTTCATCATTGGCAAAAGGGTATCGCGTGTGGTCCCCGCGTTGTTGACGAGGATGTCCAGGCGGCCGAAGGCGCTGGTCGCGGCCTTCACCGCCGCCGTGGCCGACTCCATGTCGCGCACGTCGCCCTGCACCGCCTGGGCCTTGCCGCCGTCGGCGGTAATCGCTGCGACCACCTCTTCGGCGGCCGCCGCGTTGCTCTGATAGGTGATGACCACCGCCGCGCCCTGCTTCGCCAGGCGCAGCGCAATCGCGCGCCCGATGCCGCGCGAGCCGCCGCTGACCAGCGCGACCTTGCCCGTCAAGTCCAGCATGTTAATCCCCCACCTCAGCGAGATACTTGTTGATGTCGTCCGGCGTCCCGATGGCGCGGGCGTTGGCATCCTTGACGATGCGCTTGACGAGCCCGGTCAGCACGTTCCCCGGCCCCAGCTCGACAAAGGCGTCCACGCCATGCTCAGCCAGGTATTGCACGCTGGCCGTCCAGCGCACCGACGCCGTGAGCTGCTCGACCATCTCGGCCCGAATCTCCTCGACGGTCTCCAGCGGCAGCGCGCGCACGTTGCCGATCACCGGGATGCGCGGCTTCTCAATGGGCGTCGCTTCGACGGCTACGCGGTACTCCTCGGCGATGCCGGCCATGAGGCGCGAGTGAGCTGCAATGGTGACTGCCAGGGGCATGACCTTGCGCACGCCGAAGGACTTGCCAACCTCACCCAGCCGCGCAATGCCCTCCGACCGGCCTGACAGCACCACCTGCCCTGGTGAGTTGTAGTTCGCCACCTGCACGCCATCGACCGCCTCGGCGAGCCGCTGCGCGGTCGCATCGTCTACGCCGATGAGCGCCGCCATGCCACCGGGGCTTTCCTCGCCGGCCTTCTTCATCAAGCGGCCGCGCTCGCGCACCAGGCGCAGCGCATCCTCGAAGTCTAGCGCGCCGGCCGCGACGAGGGCGCTATACTCGCCCAGGCTGTGGCCCGCGCAGAACTGGGGTTGCTGAAGCCTGTCGTCAGTGGCCTCTGCGAGAGCGCGTAGAGCGGCGATAGAGACGGTCAGGATCGCCGGTTGAGAGTTGTAGGTGTCGTCCAGGCTGTCCTTTGGCCCCTCGAAGCACAGCGTCGACAGGGGGAAGCCCAGAGCGGCATCGGCGGTTTCGAACACACCGCGCGCCGCCGGGTACTGCTCGGCAAGCGCGCGGCCCATTCCGACCGCCTGAGCGCCCTGGCCCGGAAACAGCCAGGCAATTGATGTTGTCATGAAAGTGCGCTCGAAATATCAGGGGGATGAATGCGCAACGCCTCCGGCAAGGACGGTGGGGCCGTCCAAGGAGGCGTCGGCGCTTTAGCTGTTCTTGTCCATGTCGATGACCTGGACGCCCTTGTAGGTACCACACTCCGGACAAACCGTGTGGGGGCGGTGCAGGCTGTGGCACTGGGGGCATTCCACGAGGTGGACGGCCGTCAGCGCGTCGTGGGAGCGCCGTCGATCGCGGCGGGCCTTCGAATGCTTTCTCTTTGGAAGCGGTGGCATGGTGTTTCAAGCTCCTTATGAATCAACGCTCAGTGAGCGAACGTATCGAATTGCAACCCTACAATAATACATCGAACGGGGTATCTAGGTCAAATTGTAGCTACTCTCGCGCACGCATCAGGCTGGCTGCCCACGCCGCGTCCTCATCCGACAGCGGCGGGTCGGGGGCAGCGGCATAGTCGATGCGCAGGTCGTAGCCCGCCCGGTCGTAGACGGCATGCAGTAAGCGGTTCGCGTCTAGCTCTGGCTCGTCGTCCCCTGGTTGCAGCGGCAGGCGGAAGGTCGGGATAGGCTCACGGACGCGGAAGGGCAAAAGGTCCGCCAGCGGACGCTTCTCGGCGCGGCTAATGAGGATGCGGTAGTCGCTGTGCCCCGCATAGCCAAGCATGGGCATGGCTTGGCCCGTCCGCAGCAGGTCGATCTCGACAAGGTGAGCCCGCGTGCCCAGCAAGGCGAGGCGTTTCTGCTCGTACTGCCGCCGTCCCTCGCCGGGCAGCTTGTTCGTCGGCGAGAGAATCTCAAGAACGGTCACCACCTGGTCGCCGCGCGCCTCACGGATCTCCAGGTACGTCTCGCGCATCTGCTCCGGCATAGGGAGGGCGACTGTGACGATACGCCCGGCATGCTCACTGGATGCCACCCCTACGTCCTTGGGAACGGGTAAGCCGACGACAGCTACATCGGGACGTACCGCGAAGAGCAGGTCGTCCGGCCCAACGCTGACCATGCGCTCCTCGACAGCGACGTAATAGCGCGGGCGCAGCAGTGGAGCAATCTCATCCCGAATAGCGATAATAAGGCTGCTATGGACGTTTGGCCACAAACTTGGCCGCTCTAGATAAGGATCCATCCCGGGGAAGGGCGTGGGCACTGTTCTCCTCCCAACTGACCCAGATTCTCTTCCAAGAGCATATCCGTTTTCGAGGCAGGCGGCAAGAGGCAGAGAACAAACAACCCCGCAGCCGAGGAGGCGCGGGGTTGAGGCGTCTCGTGTGCATCCGCACTATGAATCCGAACGTCGGCCGTTGTTCGTCTCCTGCTCGCGGAGCGCCGCCAGCGCCGCCCAACGTGGGTCGGTCGGTGACGGCGCTTCATCATCGTTCGTTATTATTGGCTGCTCGACGGGGCAGCCATCAGGATGCACCGGCCGGAGCGGCGCGGCCAGGAGCAGGCTCTGGCGAATCAGCTCTGTGAGGTCGAGGATGTGGTGCGCATCAATCAGAGTATCCGGGTCGGCGTCGTCCGGCGCGCTGAGCTTGTGGCCGGTCTCAACATCAATCGTGGGGAAGAATTGCTCCTCCAGCTCAATGTCCACCGGCAGCACGACCGGCTCCAGGCAGCGGACGCACGGCATGCCGACTTTTGTCGTCAGGTTGCCCGTCACCAGGATGCCGTCCGTATCGCGCATCAGCGTCACCGTCCCGGTCAGGGGCGCCTCCACCGTCATGTCTTCGCCGGCCAACTTCGAGATGTCCTCGTTGATGTCGTAGTGTCTTGCGGCGCCCGTATGCTCTTTCATGAGTTGGGCGACATTGTACTGCACCGCGGCCTCCTCTGGCTCTGCTCGTGGCACACTAGCGCACGACGGCAAGAGCAGTCGTATGATTTGACGTCTGGCTGAGCCAGGACGCCCGTTTCAATTATAGACACCGCGACAAGCGATTCAAAACACAGACCGCCTCGTGGCAGAGGCGGCCTTACTCTTTGTCGTCATCCGGTGGCGCTGCGGGAGCTTGCGGCTTCGCGGGCGGGGGCATCTGAAGGGGCGGCGGCTGGACCGGTGTTCGCTGGCGCGCAGTGGCCTGGGACTCTTTCAGCATGGCGATGCCATTGGCAATAGTGCGCTGGAAACTGGCAAGGCTGCGTTCCAGGTCGCGCAGCACGTCTAGGGCATAGGCGTCCGCTTCGCCGCGCGTGCGCTCGGCGTCCGCCGCCGCCGCCTGGCGGATGCGCTGCGCGTCAGCCTCGGCCCGCTCCAGAATGCCGCGCCGCTCCTGGTCGGCGCGCACCAGGATCGACGACTCCTCCACCATGCGGTCGGCCTGCTCCTGCGCCAGGGCCATGATGCTGTTGGCCTTTTCCTGCCCGCCCTCGACAATGGCCTCGCGGTCCTGCAAGACCTGCTGCGCCTCGCGAATCTCAGCCGGGATCGCCGAGCGCAGCTGATCGACGATGCGCATCACGGCATCCTCGTCCAACATCAGCTTGCCCGTCAAGGGCAGGCGCGGGCTGCTGTGGAGGAGTTCTTCCAGTCGGTCGATAAGATAGTCGAGGTTGCTCATGGTCCCCGTTGAGACATCGGCTGCACAGGGTTCGTGACACCGTTCAGCTCGGCGGCGCGCTGGTGGAGACGCGGGATGACGACCGCTGGGACGAGGTCATCCAGGCGGCCGCCAAGGATCGTAATGTCGCGGACAATGGTCGAGCTGATGAAGCCATACTGTGGACTCGCCATCAAGCAGACAGTCTCGATGAACGGCGCGAGCTTTTGGTTCGTGAGGGCAAGCTGGAACTCCCACTCGAAATCAGAGGGGGTACGCAGCCCGCGGATCATGGCCGTCGCGTTGTAGTCACGAGCGAAGTCCACCGTCAGACCGTGGTACAACACCGCATCGACATTATCGAGGTCCGCCAGCGCCTCCTTCACCATCGCGACGCGTTCTTCGGCGCTAAACATCAACTTCTTGTTAGGGCGGTCGTACACGCCGACGATCAGGCGGTCGAACAGCAGCGCGGCGCGCCGCGCAATGTCGGCGTGGCCTAAGTGGATTGGATCAAAGCTGGCAGGGTATACTGCAACGCGCACAAGCATCTCCATTGATAGCTAAAGGCGCCGCGCCTCATGTCGCGGCACGCTCAGCCGTTCTCGCGCCCTGATGACACGCAGAAAGGCCACCACGAGCACGCCATTTAACACTGCTACGACAGGTCTCCCTCGCCCGACCAGAATTTATCCACTTCGCGCCGCAGGGCCTCGTGCTCCGGTTGGCTCAGATCGACGTCGGCTTCGAACACCTGCTCCGCGACGCGGCGCGCCTGCTCTAGCGTCTTCACGTCGCTGAGCTTCGCCACCGCCAGGTCAGGCAGGCCGCTTTGCCGCGTCCCGAAGAACTCGCCTGGCCCACGCAATTTCAGATCCTCTTCCGCCAACTCAAACCCATCCTGTGTCCGCTCCATCGCCTCCAGGCGCACCTTGCCCTCTTCGCTGATGCCGTCGTCGGCCACGAGCAAGCAGTAACTCTGATATTGGCCGCGACCGACGCGGCCGCGGAACTGGTGAAGCTGGGCCAGGCCGAAGCGATTCGCGCCTTCGATGAGCATGACTGTCGCGTTCGGCACGTCGATGCCGACTTCGACAACCGACGTAGACACCAAAATGTGGATGTCACCGCGATAGAACTCCGCCATCACGGCGTCTTTGTCGGCAGCTTTCATCTTACCGTGGAGCAGGCCGAGGCGCAAGTGGGGAAAGACCTGCTGTTGGAGGCGCTCGTACTCCTGGACGGCCGCCTTTGCCTCCATGTTCTCGGACTCCTCGATCAGTGGACAAATCACAAATGCCTGGCGGCCGGCCTGCACCTGGCTCTCGACGAAGGAGTAGGCGCGCTCGCGCTCGCGCGGCAGCACCCACTTCGTGCGAATCGGTGTGCGGCCCGGCGGCATCTCGTCGATGATGGACAGATCCAGGTCACCGTAGACCGTCAGCGCCAGGGTGCGCGGGATCGGCGTCGCGGTCATCACCAGCAGATGGGGCGTGATGTCGCGCCCCTTCTGACGCAGCAGGGCACGCTGACCGACGCCAAAGCGGTGCTGCTCGTCCACGATGGCGAGACCGAGGTTGGCAAACTCGACATCGGCCTGGATGACGGCGTGCGTCCCAACGACGAAGGGCGTCTCACCGCTGGCAATCGACTGATACGCCGCCCGGCGGTCGATCTGCCCCAGGCTACCCTTCAGCAGGGCAACCTCTGGCGTGGCCCGCCCGGTCGCGTCTGCCCAGCGGGCGAACAGCTGCCGCAGTCCCTTGGCGTGCTGCTCGGCCAGAATCTCCGTCGGCGCCATGATAGCCGCTTGCACGCCGTTCAGCCATGCCGCCATCATCGCCGTCGCGGCCACCACCGTCTTGCCGGAGCCGACATCGCCCTGCAACAGGCGGCTCATTGGGCGCGACGAAGCCATGTCCTTAAGAATCTCGCCTACCACCCGTTCCTGCGCGCCCGTCAAAGCGAAGGGCAGCGTCGACGTGAACTCACTCAACTGCTCTGGCGAGACCTCAAGTGCGCGGCTTGTGTTGGCCTGCCACGCGCGCCGCTGCCGCAGAACGCCGATCTGGATGAGCAGGAACTCGTCAAAGGCCAGCCGCCGCCGCGCCTCGGCGAGCATTTCGGGATTATCCGGGAAGTGCGCCTGCTGCACGGCTTGAGCCAGGGGTAACAATCCCTCCTGGGCCAGCAGCGTCGGCGGTAGGGGATCAGGCAGCCGCGGCGCATAGGCGTCCACCACGCGCTTGAGCGTGTTGCGCATCCAGCGCGGGCCGATGCCCTGGGTCAACGGATAGACGGGCACGAGGCGGCCGGTATGCACAAGCTCCTGGTCCAGCGGCTCCCACTCCGGCGACTGGTAGACGAGCTTGCCCAGGTAGCTCTCGACGCGCCCGCTCAATACGATGGGCCGGCCGGGACGGAGCTGCTGCAACAAATACGGCTGATTGAACCACGTCGCCTGGATATAGCCCGTCGCATCGGAGAGCACGCACGTCGTGATGGTCATCCCCTTGTTGGTGCGCCGGTTGTTGGTTGACTGAACTGTGCCGACGATGGTGGCCTCTTCACCATACATGAGCTGGTGGATGGTCTTGAGACGACTGAAGTCGTCGTAGCGGCGCGGGATCAGGAACAGGAGATCACGAATGGTCGCGACGCCGAGCTTAGCCAGGTTTTTGGCGTACACCGAGCTGACGCCGGGTATCTGCGTCACCGGCCCGTCTAGATTGCCCGTCGCCGGAATCGTTGCCGATGGCCCACGTTTCGGCGGGGCGACACGCGGCATGGCCGGCGGGTCGGCCACCGCGACCGGCCCCGCGGGAATGCCGCCCTCACCCTCTGGACGATCCGGCGGACGCGAACCCCCGCTCTGTGGCTCAGCGTTCTTTTTGCGCGACTGGCCTGGCGCGGGCCGTGTCTCAGGCGCTGGTCCCCCACGACTCGCGTTCGTCGGCGCAGCGTCGCCATTGGGCGCTCGTCGGGGTCGCGCTGGCTCCGTAGGGCGTGGCGTCGCCAACGGTTGAGACTCGGTCTCAGCGCGCGACGTGGGCGGTTCCGGCGAGCGGGGCCTGGAAGATTCGCCAGAGCGCTCCTCTGATGCACGGGACGATTGAGGGCCGGAGCGCGTACTCGGCTCGTCCTCATCACTAACGACCGAAGGACGGTCTTCCCGTGGCAGCCGGGAGGGTCGTCCACTGCGCGCCCCTTGCCCAGTTCCGCCATTGCGCGGGTTCATTTCGAGGATGCGAGCGACAGCGGCCGCTCGCTCCTCCAACGTCTTCGCGCTGTAGTTGGCGAGAATGGCGTTGACCTGCTCGACAAGCTCGCTCCCGTGCGGCTCGCTCACCGCGGCGGCGGCCCAGCCCGGCAGGAATTTCTCCAGCCCGCCGATGACCGCGCGGTCACGGTAGCCGCTCTTTTTCTCCAAGTCCAGGATTTTCGCCAGCTTATCCAGTGCCGTCGCCATGCCCTATCCTTCATGCATCAATAAATGTGATTCTAATTCAGGTAATCGCTTAGGTCAATCCAATGATGAGCCGAGCGGCTCGACACACGCGCCCTCGGCGACATCGAGGACCCAGGAACGCGCGGCGCAGCCTGCCTTGGCGAAACATTCGACGATGCACGCGGCAAGCGCGGCGTGTCCATCGGCGGCAAAGGCGACAACGGCCGGGCCAGCGCCCGAAATGGCAGCCGCTGCGCCACACGCACGTGCAGCTGCGAGCGCCTCGGCCAGACCAGGCACAAGCGGCGCGCGGTAGGGCTGGTGGAGACGGTCGTCCATGGCGCGCGCCAGGAGGTCGTAGTCACCCTGTTGGAAGGCGGCAATAGTTAACGCCAGATGCCCCAGGTTGAAGACTGCGTCGGCCATGGGAAACGTCTTCGGCAGCGCTCGGCGCGCGACGGCGGTGGACAGACGCGCGTCGGGCATGACGACGACGGCTTTGAGGGCGGGCGTGCTCAAGCGCGTCACCATGGGGCGGCCCGTGTCGTCCCGGCCCGCCGCAATCAGGCCCCCCAACATCGCCGGCGCGACGTTATCCGGGTGGCCCTCCATGTCGATTGCCAGGGCCAGGAGCATCTCGCGGTCCACCTGGCCGCCGATCAACGCGTTGCCGAGGAGCATGCCGGCGACGACCGCTGCCGCGCTCGACCCAAGACCACTTTCGAGTGGAATCGCGTTCCGCATGTGAAGACGAGCGCCGGGCGCTGCGCGGCCAACATGAGCAAAGACCTGCTGGGCCGCCTTCCAGACGAGATTACTGGCGTCCCGTGGCAGCTCAGCCGCGCCTTCGCCCTCCATCGTGATGACAAGTGTATCAGAGGCCGTCGCATCAACCTCATTGTACAGGGCCAGCGACAAACCTAGCACGTCGAAGCCAGCGCCCAGGTTCGCGGTTGTCGCCGGCACGCGCACTCGTACCATAGCCTCTCTCCAACGCAGGATTGGCTTCAGGCTTACACGTCCCCGACGCGCTTCGCCCTCTCAGCGCCTCCAATTGTACCACAAACGCCACAAAGGGCGCGGACGCTGAATAGCGTAGTCACCTACTTTAGATACAACGAGAGGCGCTCCCCGTCGCGGGGAACGCCTCCAGCGAGAAACGATGTTCGTATCCAGTTGTCAGCCGACTAGGCGCGCGAGCGGCGGAGGGCGAGACCGCCCAGCGCCAGCAGAGCGCCAGCCGCCACGATGACCCAGAAGAAGCTCATGTCGGAGCCAGTCGTCGGCAGCGCCGCAGGCTTGGTCGCCGCCGTCGCACCAGCCGCCGTACCACTTGCGCCCGCCGCTGGGGTCGACTGGGCCGCTGCCGCACCGGCCTGCTGCGGGATCTGGCCGCAGGAGGTGTAGACATTGATCTCAGTCGCCGACTTATGGATGTTGATGAGGTGACCGCCTGTCGTAATGTCGGAGAGCTTGGCGGGGACCATGGATGTAGACTTACCGTCAACCACGTTGGTCAGCGGCCAGACCACCTTGCCAGGCGCGGCGCACGTACCGTCATGAATGTGCGCCGGCTGAGGGGTGCCGCCGGGACCGGCTGGGACGTTGATAACCACCTGAGTCTGGTCGCCCATAGGCGTCAGAACGGCCGTTCCTGTCTGCCCGCTGTTATTCTCAGCGGCAAGCGGAATAGTGACGCTACCGCTTTGCGCCGACGTCACCGAAGCGAACATAAGACCAAGAACCAGGGCCAGGACCACCAACACGATTGTCTTGCGCGAAACCATCTCTGTGTCCTCCTAAGTGTGGTATGTTGACTTCAGGCGCTTGCCTGTCGTACACAGAAGTAGAGAAACAATACCATGCAACGCAATACCCGGGAACTCGATGAGTGCCATCGCTGTTGAGACAAGCAAGACTCACGCCATAAGCCGTTGAATGGGCAAATTGCCCACACTCGCGGAGGGTCAAAAAACGGCTGGACGCGCTCGCTACGTTGCGAGAGCGATGCCAGCCTATTTAGCTTAAGGACGAGCGACGTGGGGTGAGGCTTACGCGCGAGTGCGGCGCAGGAGCAAACCGCCTACCGCGAGTAGAGCGCCCACTGCCGCCATGACCCAGAAGAAGCTCATGTCGGAGCTCACGTCGGCGCCGGTCGTAGGCAGAGCCGCCGGCTTGGCCGTCGCCGCCGCCACCACCGCCGAAGATGTCGTCGCTACGGCGCGCGGCGTCGCAGCAGCTGTGGCCTGGGCCGGCGCAGAGATACCGCCGTTGATCGGCGCGCTGGGCGGGGCGACCTGCGCCGATACCACTGAGGCAAATACAAGCGCCACAGCGAGAGCCAACACGACCAATACAATTGTCTTGCGCGAAACCATGTGATGTCCTCCTTGATGTAGTGTCACTAACGCAAGGCTTGCGCCTTCGATGAGGACACATTATACACGCACATGCAAATTGCGTGCAAGACAACATCAAGCAAGACAAAGCACATTATAGTGAATGATGCCAGGTTATGTCTCTAGAGCTATCTCAGTAGTCATCGCGGGCTTTCTGGAAACTGCCCCCAATAACCCGGCTCGTTGTGGGCGCTACGCTGCCGCCCATTGGCTCCGTTGTCACGCCTACGCCCGTGTACTGGTGCATCGGTTGTGACGCTTGCACAAGTAGCGTCCCATAGCCGCCACTATCGACCCGAAAGGTCCCGCCGCTTTCACGACCACCGTCCGGGCGAATGAGCCACAGTTGGTACTCTCGGTCGGAGGGAAGAGGCGGCATATCGGCTACGACGAGGACGCCGCGATGGCTGTCCGGCGCGAGATAGAAGCGACCTTGGGCGTTTGGCGCTGCCGAGCTATTCTCCATGGGCACAGTTTGCGTCGTGCTCAGCGCCTGCTGCAAATCCGTCACATCGTTTTGCAGCGTCCAGGCGCGCGCGCCGGACACAACCGCCAGCAGAAACATCGCCGCAGCCGCCAACCAGGGCAGATACTCGTTGAAACGCCGTTTAGGCGCAGGCAGAACGCGCATGGTACGGTCAGCAGGCGGCGCGGCTGCCTCCCCAACCTGGGCGAGCACGCGGTCACGCAAGCCAGGCGGCGGCGTCTGGATGGCCGGCGCCAACGCCAGCGCCGCGATGGATGCGTCGTAGGCGGCCACTGCCTCGCGCAATTGGGGCGAGTGCTCTAGCTCCGCCTCGATCTCCGCCATCTCCTCAGGCGGGAGAGCGCCGAGGCAGTATGCCGCGACGCGATCCTGAAATTCTTCCTCTGAAAGCCTCTGCTTCTCGCTGCTCACAACACAACCTCAGCCGCTCTCTCACATCGTCTTTAACTACTACGCATGAACCATGCCCGGCGGATGCATCACAGCCCTTATTTCCGTTCAAGATTCATCATGGAGCGTCGCCGTCTCTTGCAGCAAGTCGCGCAGGCGTTGCAGCCCCATGCGCATGCGCGTCTTGATCGTTCCTAGCGGCAGACTAAGATGCTCCGCCACCTCTTGCTGCGTCATGCCGCCATAGTAGGCCAGCTCCAGGGCTTCGCGTTGGGCATCTGGCAATTGCGCCAGCGCCCGCCGCATCTGGATGCGTTGGAGTGTCAGTTCCTCCAGCCCCGGATAGCCGCCCACCGCATCCACCAACTCGACCTCGGCTGGCCCCGTCTGTCGGCGGCGCAACTCATCGATAGCCCGGTTGCGGGCGATGGTGAGCAGCCAGGGCAAGAGACGCCCTCGCTCGGCCGAAAACTGTTCGGCGCGACGCCAGAGCAGGACGAAGGTGTCTTGAGTGACTTCTTCCGCCGTCATCCCCGCGCCTAACATGCGCATCACGAGGGAGAACACCGGCGTGGCGTATCGATCATAAAGAACTGCCAGCGCCTCGCGCTCGCCATGCGCGCAACGCGTCATCAACTCTTCGTCGCTCAAATTGGTGTAGGCCATTCCCCAGCGCTCGTCGAGGCGTCAGTTTGGCTGCTCAGCGGATTGACACAGCCAAATCGCATGGTGATTATAGCATACCAGCGGCAGGGTATGGCGAATTGTGCTATGTAGCGGCCTCAACTGGACCGCCACTCCTAGATTCTAGGCAAGGGGACGCGACTTCGACAAACGCGTCCCCCGCTTGCGCACAGCGAGCGGGGGACAGTTGTGAGTTGCAAATCAGCGTATTCAGAACGTCAGGGTTCGAGATGAGCGGGACGAGCACTGAACGGCGGTGTCGTCGGCGACAGGAGCGACTTCAGGCTGTCGAGACTGGCGTCCTTGCCTAGCGCCGTCGGGCGCGTGACGAACGTAATCGGCCGCTTGTAGTAGGAGCGCCCGTGGCCTTGCTTCTCGACATTCACCCATGCCTGCCACGAGTATGGACTGGGAGTATTGAGGTGCAACGGCCGAACATCGATCAGCGGCCCGAATGAATCGACGTCCCCCAACGCTCTGGTGTACAGGGGCGCCGTCAGGTCGCCGTCCGAGAATCTGACCCCGTAGCTATCGCCTAAGAGACCACGCCGCTGCCACACGAATGTCACCGGCAGTGGCTGGAAGGCGTATGGCGCTGGGCTGACCAGGGGAATGTTCGCAATATCGAAGCTGCTGGCTTCAGCCGTGCCATTTGGGCCAGCGTCTTGCGGCCAACGGCGATACTCACTGAACCACTCCAAGAGATACGCCGGATCATCGTCATCATTCGTGAAGTCCACATACAACTGGTATTGCTTGCCGGGGTCAGATGGGTCCTGCGTCGGCGGGACACCCGTGAAGTTGTAGGAGCCATCCGCAAGCGTCATCAGCATGTCGACCTGGACATCATCCTCGCAATAGCCTGGATTCGCGTTGTTGACCGTACAGCGCATGAGATTGATTCTCACACCCGACTTTGGCGATCCCTTGTACGTCACCACGCCCCATAGTCCCGGCCGGGGTGACTGCACCGAGATCCACGCGCTGCGCACGGATGAATCGGCGGTCTTCGCCGTCACGCGGAACCAGGCCGTCCCAAACGGCTGCGGCTCAATCTCGTACTGAAGTGTACTCTTGTCCAGCGACCAGGAGCGCGTGACAGATGCAGATGCAGGGCTTGTCGCCTGTTCGAGCGTATAGGCCCCCGCCCCGACGACAGCGGACCAATGTAGCGTGTAGCGGCCACCGCGTCCATCCACCACTTGAGAGTCGAAGATCGCGGGCGCTGGGAGCGCCACCTCGTTCCCCGGCACGGCTCCCACGTAGTTGCGCGCAACAACCCAGTAGGCATTTACACCTGTGGCGGGAGGCGTGATCGGCATGGAGAAACTCTCTGCGGCAAGACGCGACGTCACGGTCCCTAGCTCGCGCTGTGAGGTTCCAAAGGAGCCTGTGTGCCTCTCGTAGACCGTGTAAGCAATCACCGCCGGCGGCTGGTTCGAGTTCACCGGAAGGGAGTCTGTCCTCTGCCATACCAACGCATAGGCATCACCGCTCACGATGCTGAGTTGCGGGGCGACTGGCGTCGGACCCGGCGAGAACGACACGTAGGGGAAGTAGAGGTGAACTTGAGCAGGAACAGGTGTCTGGCTAGAACGAGGCGTCGCCGTGGGCGTGCCGGGTGAGGGGTAGGCCGTCGCGGCGCTTGTCGCCGCTCCCGACATGGCCTCAGAATTCAGCACAAACATGCCTAGCCCAAGGGCAAACACCAGCCAGAGTATTATCTTTGCCGCGCGCACTCGCATCCTCCCAGCCCCGCCGGGTCGAGCCGGTTTCGGAGATTAACCTTGTTGTAGTCTATGACGTTGAAGGTCAAGTCTCCGTTACGCGAGTGCGTAATTCTGTCGCTCTCATCAGGCCGACGCGACCTGGAGCGTGAAGACCGGGCGGACGTCCGCGACTTCGGCGTGGTGGCGGTTGCGCACGACGCCGTAGTGCCAGCGGCCGCCCTGTTCGATGACCTGAGGGGAGACGGCCTCCAGCTGGGCCAGCGTCTCCATGACGACAGGGTTCTTGGCGCGCCCGGCCGCATCACCGTCGGCAATCTTGATGGCGACGCCGAGCACTTCCTGCCCATCGCGCAAGAGGCCAATGCCCTGGAACGCCTCGGCGCCACCCTTGGTCACAAGGTTAGGCGCAGCCTGCATGAGCCAGGTGTCAAGCCGGTCGTCGCCGGCGACAAGCTCTGGGTACTCGCGCATCGCGTCCACCACCCGCTCGATGGCGCGCACGCGCTGCGGCTCCAGGTCGAACGGATCCATGAGACGGGCAAACGCGCGCGCGGCCAGCCGCAGCGGTAGGGCGAACGTTGGGACACCGCAGCCGTCGACGGCAATCGGAATATCCTCCGGGTCCACGCCGGCGAGATCGGCCAGCGATTGTTTGTTGAGCTGCTGCACCGGGTGCGCGGGGTCGAGATAATCGCGGTCGTCCGCGCCCAGGTAGACCGACAGGGCAAGCATCCCGGCATGCTTGCCGGAGCAGTTGTTGTGGATGGCGCTTGGCGCCTGGCCTGCCTCCGCCAATGCTTGCGCCGACGGAGCGTACAGCGGCGGGTGAACGCCACAGCGCAAGTCGTCGATGCTCTTGCCAATGCGGTCGAGGATGCCCTGGACACACTCGACGTGGTAGGGTTGCCCGTTGTGGGAGGCGCACATGACGGCCAGCTCACGCGGCCCGAAGCCGAAGTGGTCGAACGCGCCGCTCTCGATAATCGGCAGCGCCTGGAACGGCTTGGCGCTGCTGCGCAGAAAGGTGACCGAGTCGGGATCACCCAGCGAGTAGAGCAGCGAGCCGTCCGACTGAACCACGGCGACGGCAGCATAGTGTAGCGACTCGGTGACTCCGTTGCGGAACACGTGAACGGCCGGGGCGGCGTCGATCATGAGCAGGCTCCTGTCTTTTGTATCTATCGAAAAGCACACAAAAAGGAGGAAGGCCCCGTCCCAGCGGGCGTCCTTCCTCCAACCACTCTTCTCAAAGTCTATGCGCGGCGTACCGTAAGGTAAGCGACTGTGCCGACGACAAGGGCGAGCAGCAGAAAGACGCTGCATGCTGCGGCGAGGCCAAGCACTCCCAGCAGCGCGACGAGCGCCCGCGACGGGCCTTGGGGAGTCACGCTTGGCTGCGCCTGACCACTCGTGCCAGGTGTCGTCGGAGCGACCGACGAACCATTGTCGGGCGGGATCTGGCTCGGCGCCTGACCCTGGGTCGCGGGAGACGGCGCGCTCCCCTGGCTCGACAATCCAACCCACTGCCGCCACTGGTCGTTGAGCTGGTCCTGGTCGAAGCCGTAAACCTTCTTGAGCGCATCGTCGGTGCGCGTGCCCTTCCCCAACAGGTCGATCATCTGGAGCAGCTTATCCTGACCACCAGTCTGAAGAAGATACGTCACAATGCTGCGCGCCTGGCCGTACCAGATACCAACCTTCGAGGGGATGCCATTCGGCGACGTCATGGAGCGAACGCGGAAGACGTCATCGCGGCTGATGGCCTGGTCGAGGGCGCGCTTATAGCCATCGTTCGGGTCGTCGCTCTCGTTGTACATCGCCAGACCCTCGTCGAGCCAGGCCGGAAGGCTACTCTCAAAGGGGCCTTTGACCCGATCATGCAGGACGAGGTGGCCCAGCTCGTGCCAGAGTGTCGTGCGCGCATCGGCCGCGTTGAGCATGAGCAGCGTTCCATAGGTCGACCGCGCCTCCCCCAGCACCGTCGCGCCGCCGTCAAAGACTGCGCCGCGTGGCGCTAGAGCCTTTGCCATGTCCTCCTTGCTACCGTAGACCACCACGTGAATCGGGTAGCTCATCTTGATGCCGAAGGTCTTCTCCAGGCGGTCTAGCCCCTGCGTCGCCCAGTCCAGAACCTGCTGCCCAAACTTGTCACTCTGACCATACCAGAAGACGGTCACGCGGTCGTTACTGACTTCCTGCCATTGGAAGCGCTCGTCAGCATAGCGCAAAACCTGCGGGTCCGTCGATAGCGTGTTGCCCGCCGAGTCCGTGATGCGCCAGTAGTAACTTATGTCGAGTTGAGGAGCAAATTCGCCCTGCTGCATGCGCTTGTTCGCAGTGACAGTCACGCCCTTGTCGGCGGCGCTGATCTGCGACGGCAAGCGGTTCGACGCCTTGCCATCGCCGAAGGTGTAATATAAGTCGGCGCTCTTGATCTGCCCCGCGCTGCTCTCCGCCGCCAACTGGAACTTGATCTCACTAGCGAAGGTGGCCAACGCGGTATTAGACGTCACGCGGATTGGCCCATTATCGGCGAACGCATAGCCCACTCTCAGTGCAAACGTCAGAGCCACTATCAGGAAAGCTGCCAGAGCGACTCGTCTCAATGTCGGCATAGGTTTTTCTCACTCTTGTCTTGCAAAGCGGCGGATAACTTGCATGAATATAAGATGCGGCGGGCTGCACAGGCTTACTGCGGAAGTAAGAGGCTTCGATGTCTTTCATCTATCTCTTAGTTTAGCAGACGTGGCCGGAGTCTGGAAATCCCGCACGCCTGCACGACGGCATCACGTAAACTTGCCGTCGTCCTACCCCCGGTAGTATACTTTCCTGTCGGGATAACCCCACTACACACACCCGCCGACTGGGGTCGCGGTGCCAGGACTGCTTGTGTCTCTGGTCTTGCCCCAGGCTGACGCGGGTGGCGGAACAAACCATCAAAGGAGTGTCAATGCCTGTTGTTAGCATGAAGGAGTTGTTGGAGGCCGGCGTTCACTTCGGCCACCACACTCGCCGTTGGAACCCCAAAATGCGCCCGTACATCTTCACCGAGCGCAACGGGATCCATATCATCGACCTCCAGCAGACCCTCACGTCGCTGGAAACTGCCTACGAAGCTGCGCGCGAAGTTGGCAGCAAGGGCGGTTCGATCCTTTTCGTCGGCACCAAGAAGCAGGCCGCCGACAACCTGGCCCAGGAAGCCATGCGCGCTGGCATGCCTTACGTCAACCAGCGCTGGTTGGGCGGCACCCTGACCAACTTCCGAACCATCCGCTCCCGCGCTCGCTATCTCCAGGACCTGGAAGGCCGCGAGGCGCGGGGTGAACTGAACCTGCTGCCCAAGAAGGAAGCGCTGCTGCTGCGGCGCGAGCTGGCTAAGCTGAACAACCGCATCGGTGGGCTTAAGGACATGCAGCGCCTGCCGGACATGCTGTTCATCGTGGATACACGGCGCGAACACATCGCCGTCAAGGAAGCCAACGCACTCGGCATCCCGATCATCGCGATGGTGGACACGAACTCTGACCCGGACCCCATCAAGTACCCGATTCCGAGCAACGACGACGCCATCCGCGCCATCAAGCTGATGACGGGCAAGATTGCTGATGCCCTGCTCGAAGGCCGCATGATGCACCAGCAGGCCCTCGTGGACCAGATGGCGGAGGAAGAGGTCAGCACGACGCAGCGCGTGTTCACGCCGGATGAAGATAATCTGCCCGAGGATTACGAGAAAGACGGCGACTACGACGAGGACGAGGAGTAATCAGAAGTCATGGCCGAGATCACTACTGCAATGGTTAAAGAACTGCGCGAGGCCACCGGCGCCGGCATTCTAGAGAGCCGCAACGCGCTGAAGGAAGCTGAAGGGGTCTTCGACAAGGCCGTTCAGATCCTGCGCGAGCGCGGCCTGGCTAAAGCCAGCAAGAAGCAGGACCGCACGGCGAACCAGGGCGTCATCATCGCCCACCTGGAGAACGACGACACCGTCGGCGCGATGATCGAGCTTAACTGCGAGACGGACTTCGTCGCGCGCACAGACCGCTTCCAGGACCTCGCCGCTCAGCTGGCGAAGCTAGCCGTCGACCACAAGATCGACACGGCCGAGGCGCTGCTGGAAGAGAAGGTTGATGGCCGCACCGTCAAAGACCTCATCACTGAGGCAATCGCGGCAATTGGCGAGAACATCCAGCTCAAGCGTGTGGCCCGCTTCACGGCGACGAATGGCGACTACATCACCAGCTACATACACGGTGGTGGCCGTATCGGCGTCATGCTCGAAATTGGCAGCGCACCGAAGGACGTGGCTCACGACCTAGCCCTCCAGATCGCCGCGAGCAGCCCGCGCTACGTCACCTCGGAAGAGGTGCCGGGCGAGGTCACAGACGCCGAGCGCAAAATCTACCTGGCGCAGATCGCCGAAGAGAAGAAGCCGGACAACGTCAAGGCCAAGATCGTTGATGGCCGCGTCGAGAAGTTCCTGGACGAGATTGTTCTGCTCCGCCAGCCCTACGTCAAGGATCCGTCCAAGAGCGTGCAGCAGTTGCTCAAGGACGCCGGCATCCCGGCGGAGGTTCGGCGCTTCGCCCGTTTCGAGCTGGGCGCGGAGTAATTCACGCACGACAAGGGGATCGAGGGAGTTGGTCTTCCTCGATCCCCGTCCGCAATGATCGGGAGTGATGATGCCTCAAGCGAAATACCGCCGCATTTTGCTGAAGCTGGGCGGTGAGGCAATGGCCGGGCCGGGTCAGATCGGAATTGACGTTGATTCTGTCCAGACCGTGGCGTCGCGTATTGCCGCCGTCCACAACATGGGCATTCAGGTGGGCGTGGTGATTGGCGCGGGGAATCTGTGGCGCGGCAAAGACGGCAAAGCCCACGGCATGGACCGCACGACGGCCGACCACATGGGCATGCTCGCCATTGTCATGAACTCCCTGGCCCTGCGCGATGCCCTGGAGCACCTGGGTATCACGACGCGTGTCCAAACGGCCATTGAGATGCGCCCCATCGCCGAGCCGTACATCCGCCTGCGCGCCATCCGCCACCTGGAAAAGGGGCGGGTGGTTATTTTCGGCGCTGGCACCGGCAACCCCTACTTCACCACGGACACCGCTGGCACCCTCCGGGCGCTGGAAATCAACGCCGACGTCATGGTCAAGGCGACGAAGGTGGATGGGGTCTACACCGCCGATCCCCTTGTCCATCCTGATGCGCAGCGCCTCCCGCACCTCACCTACATCGACGCGTTGAATATGGGTGTGCGCGTCATGGATAGCACGGCCTTAACGATGGCGATGGACAACCGCCTGCCCATTATCGTGCTGAACCTTTGGGAACCGGGCAGCCTGGAGCGCGCCGCCAGGGGCGAGCAGGTCGGCACGACCATCGACAACCTTCCCGAGACCGTCCAGTCCTAAGTGCTTCGCTGTCTATACGACTGAATGACGCAGGCTCCGCCTGCGTTATCATCATTGATACACACGTCGGGGGATTGACATGATCGATGACATCATGCGTGACACAAAGCAGCACATGGCGAAGAGTGTCGAGTCGTTGCGCCACGACCTGATCGGCATCCGCACGGGCCGCGCCAACCCGGCCTTGCTAGAGAAGATCACCGTCGAGTACTACGGGACGGCCACGCCACTGAACCAACTCGCGTTGATCAGCGTTCCCGAAGCGCGCATCCTCGCCATCAAGCCGTATGACCGCAGCGTCATGAACGCGATTGAGAAGGCTATCCTGAAGTCGGACCTCGGCTTGACGCCGAACAACGACGGCCAGATCATCCGCCTGGTGCTGCCGCAGCTGACCGAGCAGCGACGCCGCGAGCTGGTGAAGCAGTCGGCGAAACGGGTCGAGGAGGCGAAGGTCGCGCTGCGCAACATCCGCCGCGACGCCATCAAGGACATGCAGGATGCTGAGAAAGAGGGTCTGATCACCGAGGACGAGCTTGACAACGGCAAAGAGCAGCTTCAGAAGCTGATTGACAAGACGACCGAGCAGGTAGAGCAGATCGGGAAGGCAAAAGAAGCCGAGATCATGGAAGTGTAGTGTAACGGATTCACCTGGCGCGCCAGGCCGCTAGCCGGGCTGCGCCGCGCGTAACGTTAGGAGAAGGCATGAACGAAGCTCCGCTCCCCAAGGCGCCGAGCCACGTCGCCATCATCATGGACGGCAACGGCCGCTGGGCGCAACGTCAGGGCCTCCCACGGCTCGTTGGGCACCGGGCAGGTGTCAATAACATCCGCCGCATTCTCGAAGCCGCAGTGGATTTTGAGGTTCCCATCCTCAGTATCTATGCATTCTCGACAGAGAATTGGAAACGGCCGAGCCTGGAAGTGCGCGGCCTGATGCGCCTGTTCGAGGAGGGGTTTCACCGCGAGTTGCCGGAGCTGCACCGCAACGGCGTGCGCATCTGCCACCTGGGTCAGATGGAGGGTGTCTCTTCGCGCCTACAGGAGCTATTGCGCGAAGCGATGGAAGTGACCCGCAACAACACGCGCCTGACGCTCAACATTGCCTTCAACTACGGTGGCCGCGCCGAGATTGTCGACGCCGTGCGAAGCGTCATGGCGGCCGGCTATCGCCCGGAGGATGTGACTGAGGAACTCCTGAGCCGCTACATGTACACGGCGGGGCAGCCGGATGTGGACCTGGTCATCCGTACCGGCGGCGACCAGCGGCTCTCCAACTTCCTCATCTGGCAGGCGAATTACGCCGAGTACTACGTCACGCCCACGTGCTGGCCCGACTTCGGCCGCGCCGAGCTGTATGAGGCCCTGCTCACCTACGGCCAGCGGGACCGCCGCTTTGGCCGCGTCCACTATGTCACGGCCGCCGACAAGTACACCGACGCCGAAAGTGTCTAGCCAAAGCGGCACGCCACTTGGGATGCGCGGTAGGAGAGCGCATTGGGCGGCAGCCTGCGCTGCCTGGTGCGAGGAGGCGGTGTGCTCTATCAGCGTCTGCTGAGCGCCTTCATCCTCATCCCCGTCATTCTCCTGGCAGCATACATGGGCGGTTGGTGGTACGTGGCCTTTGCCCTCGTCGCGGCGATCCTGTGCATCTACGAGTTCAACGTCATCCTGCGGCAGGCGAGCTTCAAGCCCTGGCTGCCGCTGTTGTTTGTCCTGGCGGCAGCCTTGATGCTGGCCGGTCAGTTCTGGAACCTGGCGTACATCCAGGTTGTGCTGGCCGCGGCGCTCATCCTCGTCTCTGCCTGGCAGCTGGCGACGCCCGCCGATGAGCGCTCCCTCTCGAACTGGAACGCTACCATCGCGCCGGCAGTGTATATCGGCTGGCTGGGGGCGAGCGTCCTGCTCGTCCGCAACGTTCCCCTGGGTTGGCGCTGGACACTCTTCCTGTACCTGAGCGTCTTCGCCGCCGACAGCGCCGCCTACTTCGGCGGACGCGCCTTCGGCCGCCACGCGTTTGCGCCCACGATCAGTCCCAAGAAAACCTGGGAAGGCGCCCTCATCGGCTGGGCCTACACAACCTTCTTTGCCATTGGCCTGGCGCGCTACTTGCAGCTACCAATGAATGCGTATGAGGCGGCCGCCCTGGGCCTCGTGGTCGCCGTGGTCTCGGCCATTGGCGACCTCACCATGTCGTTCGTCAAACGCCAGGCGCACGTGAAAGACGCCAGCCAGCTCATCCCCGGCCACGGCGGCATCCTTGACCGTGTTGACAGCCTTTTACCAGCCGCCGCCGTGGTCGCCGCCTATATCCAGTGGTTCGTGCGTTAGCGCCTGGGGCTTGCTCCCTAGGCTCTGGATTCCGCCGCTACCCATGACTCTCTCTTCCGAGCTAACACTGCTCGCTTTCGTCAACCGGATCAACCTCGTCCTCTCCTCAGCGACGATCATCTTCGCCTTCTCGCTGTTGGCCTATCTAGCCGTCCACAACTTCCGCAATACCGTCGCCCGCGCCTTCTGCGTCCTCCTCGCGTTCGTGTGCATCGTCTACGGTGGCGACGTCTTCCTCGATGTGGTGACCGGCCAGCGCGCCACCCAGTTCTGGCTGCACTTTCAGTGGCTCGGCATCCCGTTCGTTCCAGCCGCCTATCTGCACTTCTCCGACGTGTTGCTGCGGATGACCAACTCCTTCTCGCGTTGGCGCAGCCTCAGCGTTATCCTGGCCTACGTTGGGGGCGGGATCACCTTTGCTCTGGTGCTCGCGACCCCGCTCATCGTGGGCAGCGTGGACCTGAACCTTGTCAACCCGCTGGCAGCGCACTTCATGGCCGGCCCGCTGTTCTGGCTCTTTACTGTGCTCTACTTCGCCATCGCCGGCTATGGCCTCGCCAACATCCTTCGCGCGCGCTACCGCTGCCTCACGCCGACATCGCGCCGGCGCATGGGCTACGTCCTCGTCTCCATCGCCGCGCCGCTCAGTGTGTTCCCGTACCTGGTGCTGCTGTCGCCGGTCGTAAACTTCCCGGCCCACCCGCTCATCTTCGGCGCATTGGCCGCCGTCGCCAACATCGCCACCATCGCCATGGTCGTCGTCATGACCTACGGCGTCGCCTACCAGGGCGTCCTCATCTCCGACCGCGCCCTGAAGCGCAACCTCATCAAGTACATCATCCAGGCGCCCATGCTTGGCTCCGTCGTCATCCTCGCCATGCTCCTCGTGCCGCCCGTCGAGCGCGTCCTGGGCCTGCCGCGCGAGACCATCGTCATCTTCGCCGTGGTGAATGTCATCGTCATCTACCAGCTTGTCGTCAGCGTGGCGCGGCCGGCCGTTGACCGCCTTGTGTTTTGGGGCGACTGGGGTGAGGTACACTGGCTGCGCCGCCTGGACGAGCGCCTATTCACCAGCACCGACCTGCGCCAGCTCCTCGAAAACATCCTCACGTCGATCTGCGACGTGCTGCGCGTCGGCACGGGCTTCGTCGCTGTGACGCAGGCGGGGCGGCTAGTTGTGGATACATATTGCGGCTTGGAAACGCAGGCGGAGAGCGCCCTCAACGCCCTGGACGACGGGGCAGTGACGGCCATTATCGGCGGCGCAACGGTCGAGCGCGAGGGGTACTGGTTCGTCCCGCTGCGCGGCGTGGAGATGACCGACAACGTGCGCCCACTGCTGGGCGTGTTGGCCATTGGGCGCGACCCGGCGACGCTCAACGAGCAGGAACGCCTGGCCCTGGTGCGGCTCATTGAGGAAGCGGAGCGCGCCCTGGAGGACCGCCGTCTTCAACAGGGCATTTTCGGCGCGCTGCGCCAGATCGAGACCGAAATCGAGACTCTGCAACGGGCGCGCAGCCAGGTGCGCTACGTCGGCTCCCCCCTGTCCGATACCGACGCCTCGCTCATCGACTCGCCCGACTTCGTGACCTGGGTGCGCGACGCCCTCAGCCACTACTGGGGCGGTCCCAAGCTCGCCAACAGCCCCTTGTTGCGGCTGCGCATCGTGCGCGAGGCGCTGGCGCAGGACAACAACCCGACCCACGCCGTGCGCTCGGTGCTGGATGAGGCGCTGGCGCGGCTGAAGCCGGAGACTCAGCGCAGCCTGTCCTCTGTTGAATGGACGCTCTACAACATCCTGGAGTTGAAGTTCATTAAAGGGCAGCGCACGCGCGACATCGCCAGCCGCCTGGCAATGAGCGAGTCGGACCTCTACCGCAAGCAGCGCGTTGCCATCGAGCAGATTGCTCAGCAGATTGCGACGATGGAGGCGGCCGAGAAAGACACGGGCCAGGGCGACGGCGCGGAAGCAACAACGGCGCGTGGGGTCTCAAGATGAAAGCAACGCAGAGACGCAGAGACGCAGAGAAGAAGATAAAATAGTTTTCTCTTCCTCTGCGCCTTTGCGCCTCTGCGTTGCTAATCTGTTTTCAAATCAGCGAGAGAAGTCGTCAGAGCTTCAAGTGAGGATCGAGGGCGTCGCGGATACCGTCCCCCAGGAAGTTGAACCCCAGCACCGTCAGGAAAATCGCAATCCCCGGCACGATAGCGACCCACGGGTCCATCTCCAGGTAGTTCTTGCCGGTGTTGATCATCGAGCCCCAGCTCGCAGTCGGCGGTTGCACACCCAGACCCAGGAAGCTGAGGCCGGCCTCGGCCAGCACGGCGAAGGCAACGCCCAGCGACGCCTGCACGATGATCGGCGACGTCACATTGGGTAAAATGTGGCGGAAGATGATGCGCGGCGACGACGCGCCCGCCACTCGCGCCCCCTCCACGAATTCCCTCTCCTTCAACGCTAGCACCTGGCCTCGCGTCAGCCGCACATAGATGGGGATGCCCACGACGCCAATCGCGAGCATCGCATTCGTCAGGCTTGGTCCAAGCGCCGATGTAATCGCCAGGGCGAGAACGAGCGCGGGAAAGGCGAGCAAGGCATCCGTGCCGCGACCGATGAGGGTATCAGTCCAGCCGCCGAAGTAGCCCGATATTAGCCCCAGAACGACGCCAATCACCAGAGCAATGCCGACCGAGATGATGCCGACGCTGAGGGAGACCCGCGCGCCATAGAGGATGCGGCTCAGGATGTCGCGCCCCAGCTCGTCAGTGCCGAGCCAGTGCTGGGCGTTCGGCGGCTGGAGAAGCTGGGTGAGCGACTGCTTGTTCGGGTCGTACGGCGCAAGGCTTGGGGCGAAGATCGCCATGAGAGCGAAAGCCACGATGATGAGCAGGCCGACCCACGCCAGCCGCGCCCGCATGAAACGGCGCCCGAAGGCGCGCAGGCCGCTCGTCTCGCGCGGACGCGGCGCGGCGGTCAGCACACTTGGCGCTGCAACAGAGGTCTTTGGCACAGACTCGCCGATGGGGCTATCCATAGTGGATTCTCGGGTCCAGGTAGGCGTACAGGAGATCAACGAGCAGGCTCGTTCCCAGGAACACCAGCGCCAGGAACAGCACAACCCCCTGCACCAGGGGAAAGTCGCGCTGGAAGATTGAGTCCACAACCAGCTTGCCGATGCCCGGCAGCGAGAACAGGCTTTCGATGATGATGGCCCCGCCGAGCAGCGTTCCCACCTGCAGGCCGACAATCGTGACGACCGGGATGAGCGCGTTCTTCAGCGCGTGGCCCTGGATGACCTTGCTCTCGCGCAGCCCTTTGGCGCGGGCCGTGCGGACGTAATCCTGCCCCAGCACTTCCAGCAGGCTCGAGCGCGTCAGCCGCGCCACGACGGCTGCCGCTGCCGCGCCGAGACAGATGGCGGGCAAGACCAGGCCGCGCAGGTTCTCCGCCAGGTTCTCCCACGGCGGCGTCCAGCCTATCGGCGGGAACCAGCGCAGCTTGTAGGCGAAGATAAAGATGAGCAGGACGGCCAGGAAGAAGTTGGGCATCGAGACGCCGAGCAGCGAGCCAACGGTGCTTACGATGTCGGCGCGCGAGCCACGCCGCGTGGCCGAGACGATGCCAGCGGGCAGGGCGATGCCCAGCGAGACAATCAACGACGCGAGGGTCAGCTCGACTGTGGGCGGCAGACGCTGGCCGATGGCCTCTGTCACCGGCTGATTCGTGCGGATAGAACGCCCCAGGTCGCCCCGCAGCACGCGCCCGAGCCACACGGCGTACTGCACCGGCAGCGGCTGGTCCAGGCCAAGCTCCTGGCGCAGCGCCGCCAGGGCCTGCGGGTTGGCTTCCTCGCCCAGCATCATCAGCGCCGGATCGCCTGGGGTCAGGTGAATGAGCATGAAGATAATCACGCTGACCAGGAACAGGACCGGCAGCATCACCAAGATACGCCGTATGACGTAGCCGCCCATAATCCGACCTATCACTCTCAACAATGGTAGCGAAGGCGCTCGGCCAGCCAGAGCGCCCCCGCTCCGCCTCGTCCGCTACTTGGTCAGCCAGACTTCCTTGAAGCGCATCATGCCATCGGGAACGTGCTGGTAGTTCTGCAGCTTCGGCGTGTAGCTCTTGATCTCGGCGGGCGAGTACGTGAACGCAATCGGCACTTCGTCCACCACGATCTTCATGGCATCGGAGTAAATCTGCTTGCGCTTGGCCTGGTCGTACTCGGTCCGCGCCTTGTTCAGCAGGTCGTCCACCTGCTTGTTCGAGTAAGACTCGGTGTTGTTGCCCGCGCCGGTCACAAAGAAGTTGTACGTGTTGCCATCGGGGTCGGGGCGGCCGCTCCAGCCGATGACGGCGCACTGGTAGTCCTTCTTGTTTAAGCGATCCAGCAGTGTGCCGAACTCCAGGAGTTCGATGTCCAGGGTGAAGCCGGCCTCAGCCGCCTGCTCCTTGTACACCTGGGCAATCTGGCTGGCCTCCGGCGTGTTCGTGACCATGCATTTGAACTGCACCGCCGCGGTCATGCCAGCCGTCTGAAGGAGCGACTTGGCCTTCGCCACGTCGCGCGTGTATGGCGCGATGTTGTCGAACGCCCAGGACGACGGCGGGATCGGCTGTTGGATGGCGGTGGCGGCGTTGAAGAGGACACTCTTGACCAGAGCGTCGCGGTCCAGCGAATAGGCGAACGCCTGGCGAACCTCTTTCTTGTCGAACGGCGGCTTCGAGTTCTGGAGATACACGCCTTGCCATTGCAGGCTCGGAACCTCTGAGTACATCGGGTCCTTGCTACCCTTTAACGATGGCACATCCTTAGCCGCCACCAGGTTGATGATGTCCAGGTTGTTGGTCTTGAGGGTCTGCAAGCGAACGCTGCCATCGGTCACCGGCTTGTAGGTGACACCGTCCAGATACGGCAGCGGCTGACCGTCCGCGCCCTTCTCCCAGTAGTCGTTGAACTTCTTGACGGTGAGGTGGTCGTCCTTGACCCACTCCACGAACTGGAAGGGGCCGGTGCCGACCGGGTTGCGCGCCAGGTCCTTACCGTACTTCTGGATCGCCGCGGGAGAGATCATCATGCCGGCGCGGTCGCTAAGCGTCGCGAGGAGTTGGGCGGCGGGCGCGGTCAAAGTGAGCTTGACAGTATACGGGTCGACGACGGTCACTTCCTTGACGCTGGCGATCTCGCTCTTGCGCGGCGAGGCAGTGGCCGGGTCCATCATGCGGTCGAAGTTGGCCTTGACGGCCTGGGCGTTGAAGTCCGTGCCATCGTGGAACTTCACGCCCTTGCGCAGGGTGAGCACCAAGGTTGTCGGGTCGGGATACTCCCACTTCTCGGCCAGCTCCGGCTTGAGGGTCAGGTCCTTGTCCAGGCGCACCAGCGGGTTATAGATGGATTGGTACACCTGGCGGTCAACGGCGGCCGTGGACATGTGGGGGTCCATCGTCGTCAGGTCGGAGTCCAGCCCGGCCCGCAGGGTTCCACCGCGCACCGGCTGCCCTGCGGCAGCTGGCGCAGCCGCCTGTCCACCGGATGGCGCAGCAGCGGCCGCAGTCGTTGGCGCTGCCGCACCACCCGCCGGCGCTTGAGTCGTGGATGGCGGGGCCGATGCGCACGCGGCCAACACAACGCCGACGACAACCACGAGCAGTAGGGTCCACCGAGTCATGGCTCTCTCCTCCTCTTCTATTGTCCGTCCAAGCGAGCGGCAATGCAGCGTCGTGCGAAAGCGGCTGCATCGCCCCTGGGCAAACCCATTATCGTATCACCAAGCAACTTTGTCAAACCCAGCGAATCTTCAATTATGTTATCTTTAGCCCTTACAGATAGGTTCTGAAGTGGATTTGAGAGGTTTTGACAGTCCTTTCGCGGTATACTAGCCTCAACATTGCTCTATACGCGATTGCTATGTCCGTATCTTCACGAGTACCTGGTTTCTACAAACTCTCGCCCCAAGAACGAGCAACGTGGCTCGCCCAAGCCCTCGATCTCACAGCTGACGAACAAGCTCTACTTGCCAGCGGCGGCCTGACAGTAGACACCGCCGCCAGCCTGGTCGAGAACGTCGCGGGCATCTTCGGCCTTCCTTTCGCCGTCGCCGTCAACTTCGCCGTTAACGGGCGCGACGTCCTCATTCCGATGGTGGTCGAAGAGCCATCGGTTGTCGCAGCAGCGAGCCACGCCGCGCGTCTCATCCGCGACGGCGGGGGCTTCCAGACAGCCAGTGACCCGCCGCTCATGATCGGGCAGGTGCAGCTCCTCGACGTGGACGACGTCGAGCGCGCGACGACGGCCATCGCCGCGCACCGACAGGAGCTGCTGGCGCTGGCCGACGCCCAGATTCCGAGTATTGTAGCGCGGGGTGGCGGGGCGCGGGACATCGAGGTGCGCCGCCTGGACAGCCGCGTCGGCTCGATGCTCGTCGTCCACATCCTGCTGGACACCCGCGACGCAATGGGCGCGAACGCCATCAACACGGTGGCCGAGGCCCTCGCGCCGCGACTGGCCTCCATGTCACGCGGACGCAGCCACCTGCGCATCCTGTCCAACCTGGCCGACCGCCGCTTAGCGCGAGCCACGTGCCGCGTGCCCCACGCCTCGCTTGCCAGTAGTGACACAGATGGTAAGCTCGTGGTGCGCGGAATCGTCGAAGCCCAGGCGTTCGCAGAGGCCGACCCGTATCGCGCCGTCACACACAACAAGGGCGTCATGAACGGCATCGATCCAGTCGTGATCGCCACCGGCAACGACTGGCGGTCAGTGGAAGCGGCGGCTCATGCCTGGGCGGCGCGCAGCGGACAGTACAGCCCGCTGACGACCTGGGAACAGGACGGCAACGGCGACCTTGTTGGGCGCATCGAGCTGCCCCTGGCGCTGGGCATCGTCGGCGGCACGACCCGCGCCCACCCGATGGCGCGACTGGCGCTCAAGATCCTGGGCGTCACGTCTGCAGCCGAGTTGGCGGAGATTGCCGCCTGCGTGGGCCTGGCCCAAAACCTCAGCGCGATGCGCGCCCTGGCGACCGAGGGCATCCAGCGCGGGCACATGAGTCTGCACGCGCGGCAGGTGGCGCTCGCGGCGGGCGCGACGGGCGAGAACGTCCAGCGCATTGCCGACCAGCTTGTGGCCGAAGGCAACATCCGCGTGACCCGGGCCGTAGAGTTACTGGCGGCGGAAAGCCAGCGCGCTTAAGCCGGGGTAATGACCGAGACGGTCGCGTGGTCTAGAGTCGGAATGACAAATATGGCGGCGTGGCAAGTTACCATGTAATAGATGACCGCCTGAAACTGGATTGAGTATGCCTATGCAACCTGCTATTCCTGTTGGTATTGTCGGCTATGGAGCCTACGTCCCGCGCTACCGCATCAAGGCGGCGGAAATCGCCCGCGTCTGGGGCGCTGGGGACGGCGGCTTGCCCATTGAAGAGAAGGCCGTGCCCGGCCTGGACGAAGACGTTATCTCCATGTCCATCGAGGCGGCGCGCAATGCCCTACTGCGCGCCCAGATCGACCCGCAGGAGCTTGGCGCAGTCTGGGTCGGCTCCGAGTCCCATCCCTATGCCGTCAAGCCCTCGTCCACGGTTGTCGCCGAAGCCCTGGGCGCGACGCCACTCGTGAGCGCGGGCGACTGGCAGTTCGCTTGCAAAGCCGGCACCGAGGCGATGCAGGCTGCCGTTGGTTACATTGGCTCCGGCATGGTCAACTACGCCCTCGCCATCGGCGCTGACACGGCGCAGGGACGGCCCAGCGATGCGCTAGAGTACACGGCGGGCGCGGGCGCGGCGGCGTTCATCCTGGGCCGCGCCGAGGAGAGCGTTGCCATTCTCGAAGCCTCTCTATCCTATGTGACGGATACACCGGACTTCTGGCGTCGGCCGTATCAGCACTATCCAGAGCACGGCAACCGCTTCACCGGCGACCCGGCCTACTTCCACCACAGCGTCACCGCGGCCGAGCGGCTGCTCGCCCAGATGGGCCGCACCCCCGCCGACTATGCCTGGGCCGTGTTCCACCAGCCTAACGTCAAATTCCCGTCCAAGGCGGCCGCGACCGTCGGCTTCAAGCCGGAGCAAATCGCGCCGGGCCTGCTAGTCGGCGCTATCGGCAACACCTACGCCGGCGCGTCGCCCATTGGCCTGACGGCCATCCTGGATGTCGCCAAGCCGGGCGACCGCATCCTGCTCGTCTCCTTCGGCTCGGGCGCAGGCAGCGACGCCATGTCGTTCGTCGTCACCGACGCCCTGCCAGAGAAGCGCAAGCGGGCCACGCCGACCCAGGCATACGTCAAGCGTCGCGTCGAAATCGACTACGCGACGTACGCCCGCTACCGCAACAAGCTGCAAACGGCGTAGCCGCGCATCGAACGACTGATTGAAGGGTTATTATCATGCGTGACGTCAGTGTCATTGGTATTGGACAAACGAAAGTCGGCGAGCATTGGGATCGCAGCCTCTCCGACCTGGCGGTCGAGGCGGTGCTGGCTGCCCTCGCCGACGCGGGCCTCGACTCGGTCGACGTGCTCTACGTAGGCAACATGCTCGGCGACTTGCTCAGCGGCCAAACCCAGCTTGGCGCGCTCATCGCGGACCAGGCGGGCCTGGGCGGCATTCCCGCCATGCGCATCGAAGCCGCCGACGCATCGGGCGCTGCCGCGCTCCACGAGGCGTACCGGGCCGTCGCTGGCGGGCTTGTCGAGACGGCGCTCGTCGTCGGCGTGGAGAAGATGACGGACCGCCTGCCGGAAGTCGTGGAATCAGCCATGACGGCGGGCGGCTCTGCCGACTACGAGACGGCCCACGGCGTGACGTACACCGCCCAGAGCGCCCTCATCATGCAGCGCTACATGCACGAAAACGGCTTGCAGGTGGATGACTTCGCCCCCTTCGCCGTCAATGCGCACCGAAACGCGGGCGCGAACCCCTTCGCCATGTATCGCAGCCCGATCAGTGAGAAGGCGTACCGCCAGGCCAAGATGGTCGCCACCCCGGTCAACCTCCTGGACGGCGCGCCCCTCGCCGACGGCGCGGCGGCCATGATCCTTACGTCAACCGAGCGCGCCACAGCTCTTGGCCGCAGCGGCGTTCGCATCGCCGCCTCGACCATGGCGACTGACAGCCTGCTCATCACCGACCGCCCCGACTTTCTGAGCCTCGATGCAGCGCGGCGGTCAGCCGCGGCGGCTTACGCGGCAGCGGGGATCAGGCCGGAGGACATTGACGTCGCCGAAGTCCACGACGCCTTCGGCATCCTGGCGGCGCTGTCCCTGGAAGCTTGCGGGTTCGCCGACCGCGGCCAGGGCGTGAAGGTTGCCCTGTCGGGCGAGATTGGCCGCGATGGGCGCATCCCCATCGCCAGCCTTGGCGGCTTCAAGGCGCGCGGCAACCCGGTCGGGGCCAGCGGCATTTACCAGGCCATCGAGATTGTGACGCAACTCCTCGGCCGCGCCGGCGCCAGCCAGGTGCCCTCAGCGCGTGTCGGTCTGACCCAGAACCTCGGCAGCAACGGCGTAACCGCCGTGACCCATATTTTCACCCTGACGCAAGGGGGAGGACAAACCTCATGACGATGGAACTCGCTCGCAATTGGCGGCTGCGCCAGACTCGCTACCGGCTCGAGGGCGTCCGCTGCGTAGACTGCGGCCACCTCATGTTCCCGGCGCGGGCGCTCTGCCCGACCTGCCGCAGCCGCAACCTGGTGCCCCACCGCTTCAACGGTAAGGGCGAAGTCTTCTCCTTCTCGACCGTCTATCAGGCTCCGGCCGGCTTCGAGGGCATGGCCCCCTATCTTGTCGCCATCGTGCGGCTGGAGGAAGGGCCGCTGGTGACCGCCCAGCTCACCGACGTCGCGCCCGAAGAGGTCTACATCGGGATGAAGGTCGAGATGGTGACGCGCAAGCTTTTCGAGTACGGCGACAACGGTGTCATCGTCTACGGCTATAAGTTCCGGCCGCCGGTGCTGCGCCCGATGAACGGCCACGCCAGCCACGACGCGCTCCGCTCCACGCAGCCGGAGACCACGGCCCCAATCACTGTGCCAGCCGGCGACTGACGCCTGATTCCGCGTATTAGACCTGACAGGTTTTGAAAACCTGTCAGGTCTATTTTTGCCTTAATCTGCTCGCTCTTGCTCGTTTTTGGTTGTTTTTGCTCTTTACAAACACGATGCTTTATTGTAGACTTATAAGAACGAACTCATCTATGTCGCACATCTGTTATTGGCCCGGCGATTCTCGTCATAGAATCGCGCTCCGCAACAGGAGGTCTTGTGCTGCGTCGCCTGTTCATTATTCTTATCATTATCCTGACCCTGCTCATCATCCGTTCCCAGGCGGACGCTGCGCCGCCCAATGACCCTGTCGTCCACGTGGTCAAGCCGGGCGACACGCTCTCATCCATCGCGCTGCGCTACGGTGTCTCCGCCGCCAACTTGATGGCGCTCAATGGGCTGACCAGCCCCAACCTCATCTTCATCGGCCAGCAGATCATCATCAAACCAGACACGCCGGCGGCTTCACCAAAAGTGACGAAGCCGACACAAGTCACAGCGAGCGCTACGGGTGCTGGCGCCATTGCCAGCGCAGGCCCAGCTTCCGCAGGCCAAGTGGACGCTCCTGGGGATGCTAGTGCCCCCTCTAAGCCCAAGCGCGTCGCCCCACCAGGTGTGTCCGATGAAATCAAGTCTGGCCGCTGGGTCGAGGTCAGCCTGAGCAAGCAGGAGCTTGTCGCCTGGGAAGGCGAGAACCCGGTCTTCACATCGCGCGTGTCCACGGGCGTGCCGGCCCACCCGACGGTCCTGGGCACGTTCCGCATCTACACCAAGATCCGTGCGCAGGCCATGTCCGGTCCGGGCTACTATCTCCCCAATGTGCCTTATGTCATGTACTTCTATGATTCATACGGCTTGCACGGGACCTACTGGCACAACAACTTCGGCCATCCGATGAGCCACGGCTGTGTCAACCTGCCCACACCCGCCGCTGCCTGGCTCTACGACTGGGCGTCAGTCGGTACACCGGTCGTCGTCCACAAGTAATAGCGTTGGCAGGGCAAAGAAGAGCGCGGACGGTAATCCTCCGCGCTTTTCGTGTTGCTCTGCGTCTGTCTAGCGCCTGTCTGGAATAATGAGGTTCAGGACGAAGCTGACGATGCTGATGAGGATCGTGCCGATAATCAGCGGTCCCAGGCCGTCGATTGCGAAAGAGATTCCGAATGATTGGGCAAGGATAGATGTGAGCCAGAGTAGGAAGCCGTTAATGACGAAGATGAACAGGCCCAGGGTCAGCATCATCAGCGGGCAGGTCAAGAGGCTAAGGATGGGTTTGAGGATCGCATTGACCAGGCCGAAGATGATGCCGATGATGAGGTACTGAATGATGCTGTCGAGGCCTCCAAACTGCGGGCCGTGGATGCCGGGCACCAGCCAGATGACGATGGCGACGGCGATGGTATTGACGATGATGCGCATCAGCAAGCCCATACGCTTGTCCTCCTTGTAATGACTACAGTTACCGGACGGTAATATTGTACCACAGAACGAGGAGCACCGGAAGCTGCTTTTGACCGTAAGCCTGGATACGCGTATCCTTTCCGCATGTGGTCATAGGGTGGGAGCAAGTGGTGAGATTCTCCGAACTGGTTCACTTGCTTGAGGAGAATGGTTTCACGCTCTTAAAGGTAGGGACATGCTCAACTTGATGTACTCGTTGGTGATTGAAGCGACGGATGAGCCTGACTACTTCGGTTTCTACTCCCCTGACCTACCAGGCTTCTCAGGTGTCGGTCACTCTGTAGAGGATTGCTTCTACCAAGCTCGGTGGGGCATGAAGGAGCACGTGGCGCTGCTGATTGAACAAGGCTTGCCCATCCCCCCACCGAACCCTCACCCTATCGTCACAATCCAGGATGAGCAGCGGCAGCTGGCAGTGTAACGTTCTCAAATTGCAGTGTCCGCCGGGCAAAGCGAGAATGCCAAGCGCGAGGGGCGTCAGCACACCAGCGTGCCATGCGCCCCTCGCCCTCGTATGTTTGCGCAAGTTTTGCGACGCCTCGGCTACAGCGCGTCGAGCAGGCGGGCGGCCTCTTCCGGCGACAGCTTGCCCGCCTCCACCATGCGCAGGATCGCCATGCGCTCCTCGATATAGCTCTCCGAGCGCGGAGCAGGCCCTGCCTGGCCCATGGCCTCCGCAACCTTGAAGTCCTTCCACCGCTGCCTGAGGTGCTTCATCGCAGGCTTCAGGTTATTCTTCATCTGCCACATCGCCTCCCGCAGTGTCTCTTCCCAGTCCGTCTGAAAACTGTGACCGTAGTAGTATCGCGCGCGCCTGCCCATGCATGTCCTCCTTAGCTCGGGTTCGCTTTGCCCATCAAACCAAGCGCCTGGTCCACTGACATCTCTCCACGCTCGATGGCGTTCAGGATGTCCTTCACACTCTGCGGCGCAACGGGCGCCGCCGTCTGTGTTCCTGCCATCGCCGACGCTTCCGCCACCGGCAGGGGCGTCTGCGCGGCCACCGGCGGCTGCGCCTCCGCGCCCGTTCTGGTCACTTGAAGCCGCCCGTTAATCGTCCGGTACGTCACGCTGGCGCCGGGCTGGCCCTGCCCAACGGTGCCGCGCCACGCGGCACGCCCCTGGCTCTCCGCCCCGTGGGCGACGGCCAGTGACACGCCCAATGAGAGACCCGACGCATCCACAGCCGCCTGCACGCCGTCGGGCAGGCTCAGGGCTAACGTACCATTGACGGTGCGCGCTTCGATCTGGCAGCCGACGTTCAGTCCCTCAATCGCAATCGTGCCGTTCACCGTCTCAGCCCTGACCGACGCCAGCCGCTCGGCCTCGACCGTGATTGAACCGTTGGTCGCCTGCGCCTGCACGGCCCCGGCTAAGTTCGCGCCGAAGACCGCGCCGTTGGTCGCCTGAGCGTAGATGTCGCCCTCGACGTCGCGCAGTTCCACGGCCCCGTCGACGCTGCTCACGTCAAGCTGGCCGCGCACGCCCGTGACCCGCACTGGGCCGCTGACCGTGCGCAGACGCGTGTGCGTTTCGCGCGGCGCGCGCACCACATAGTCAACGCGGGGCGGCTGCTCGCGGTTGAACCAGCCCCAGCCGCCATCTTGGCGCGGCTCGATCTCCGTACGCGCCTCGACGCGGTTGCCCTCGCCCCACATCACAACCCGAGCGCGCTCGCCCTGTCGCCGTGCGGTCACGTGTACCCGCGGCTCATCCCACGCCTCAACGGTAATCTCGCCGTGGACATTCTCGATGCTGACCTCGGCTTGCGGCCCGGTCTCGAATACCTGCTCGATCCATTCTTCGCTCATGATAGTCTCCTGAGTCGTCACAGCGTCGCCGTTCCGACTCGCTCTTTCCTACGCGCCGCCCAGGGCGTCCAGCAGCCGCGCCGCCTGCTCAGCGTTGATTTTGCCCTCGGCCAGCATCTTCAGAATGACGCTGCGCTCTTCCACCAGGTTAACCGGCGCTCGACGGGTGCTGGCGAACGGCGCGGCAGCCATCGGGGGGATCGGCGGGATCGGCGGGATGGGCGGAATGGGCGGGATGGGTGGCACGCGCGGCCCTTCACCGGCCCCCGCCATCACCCAACCGTGGCGGCCCCGGCCGCGACGGCCGCGTTCCTCGCCAGCAGGATAGACGACGACATCGCCGTGGGCGTTGACGTTGATCTCGCCGCCCCCCTCACCCAGCCGCGCTACGAGCTGCCGGCGGGTATCGCTCTGCACCGTCAGACCGAGCGAGCGGTCCCAGCGGATGCTGCCGTGGGCCTGGATGTTGAGCGTGACCGGGCCGGGGTCGAGGCCGAGCGCCACGTCTCCATCGGCGCGAACCGTGTGGCGCTGGGACGACGGCAGCCGATGGAGACTGATGTCGCCCTGCACCACGGCATTGACACTGCCCTGGACATCGCGGATCACAAGGTCGCCGCTCACCTTCTCTAGTTGAACGTTGTTCACGCTCTCGACCTCAGCGTCGCCGCGAATGGCGCTCGCCGTCAGGTCGCCACCGACGTGGTGCAGCTCGGCATCGCCGAACACCTGCCCCAGCGATACCCCTTCGGCCTCGTGGACTTCCAGGTCGCCCATCGTCGTCTCGATGCGCACCGGGCCGACCCGGTGCAGCTCCGCACTGCCGTTGACGCGGCCCACGTTCACCGCCGCCGCCGAGTGAATCTCCAGGTCGCCCATCACAGCCTCGATGGACACCTGCCCGGCCTGCTCGATCTCCAGGTCGCCCGCGACGGTGCCCAGGTTCAGCTCGCCTACCCGGCTCAACTCAGTGTCCCCTGCCGCCATGCCGATGCGCAGCGCGCGCACCGCGACGACCTCGATGTCCCCGCCCACACGCTCGATAGCCACGCTTACACCCTCGGGCACACGGAGCTGAGCGTCATGCACGTGGGATACATACAGAACATTGTCCTGCCAATGCGCCTCAGGCAAATCGTCCTCGTCGGCCGAGATGACGATACGCGGCTGCGACCAGCCCACGATGGTGACGTCGCCCGATGCGTCGGTGATGTTGACCTGACCCTCACCCGACCCTTCAAGAGAATACGTCTGCTGACTCATGCTTCGCTCCTCACTCGACGAAGATCTCGACGTGCTCGCCGTCGGTCTCGTCCTCGACATCGATAATCTTCCCCATCCGCCCGCTACGCACGACTTCCATGATCTCCTCGATGTTGAGGTCCATGGGCGCAGCGAACTTCGCGCCAATGCGCGCGCCGATGCCAACCAGGCTGATGGGCACGTTCACGTTGACCTTGCGCCGCCCGGTGCGCATGTCCGTAACGCGCACGACGAGCCAGCGGGCCGCGCCGCCGGGCGACTGTACGGTCGCGCTCACGCTGCCCCGGCTCGTGCCGCGCAGCGCCTCCAGCAATTTCGCGCCGTCCTCCGGCGTAATCTTGCCATCCTCGATCATTTTCAAGATTTGCATCCGCTCCTGGGATGACGTCTCCGACATGGCTACCTCTTTTCTATGTCATGGCCGTGTGGCCGTGTTTGATGCGTCTGCGCCAGGGCGCAGCGGGCCGCGCCGACGTGAACACGCAGCTTGACAGACAACGTTGCTTATGGGGGTGACGGCTACATCACGCGAAAGGTGGTCCGAGGGGTAAGCCTAGACGATCCAGCGTAGCGACAGTTTGAAAGCCAAGACGCTCTAGTACGGCGACAACCTCTGTTTCCTGCGAGCCGATATCGGCAATAATGGGCCGCCTGGCGTGGCGCGCAAACACCCCCAGCAGTTGGGCAATCAAGGGGCGCTCGATGCGGCCGCGCCACGCCGGGTGTACGCTCAGCTCCATCTGATGCACGCCTCCGCGCAGCCGCGCCCGAAGCGTCGCCATCGCGGCGAGACGCTCGCCGTCCGGCACGACCATGCGCTGCATCCGGTAGCCGCGCGCCACGTCGAACACGCGGTCGCTCCAGCCGTCGCCCGAATCCGCCGGCATGAACTCGCCGCGCCGCAAAGGGACGAGGGCCTGGTAGCTCTGCGGCGTGACCTCTCGCGCCAGGCTCAGCGCCGCGTCCAGGTCGCCCATTCGCAGCGCCCGCAGCGGCAGCGCCGTGCCGTCCAGGTGTGGCGCGGTGGGACGCTCTGTTTCCAGCGTGTGCGTCTTTTCGAGAAAGCGGAAGCCGAGGTCGGTGTACAGCCGATAGGCGCCGACATTGTTCTCACGCACCTGGAGCGTGACCACGCGCGCGTTCTTGCTCCGCGCATCCTCGATGGCCGCCGCCACAAGCTCCCGCGCGATGCCCCGCCGCCGATACTGGGGCAGCACACCCACGTTGCTGATGAGCCAGTGATAGTCGTCGGCCACCGTGCGGTTGAGCGTCAGCGTCCCAACAACCTTGCCGTCCTCGACCCACACAAAGCCGCCCAGAACGGCGTCGAAGTCTGGCGTCGTGCGTGCGGCGAGCCACAGCAGCGGCGACAGGAAGCGCAGCATGCGGTACTGGCGCAGGACGGCGCGGTCGTTCGCCCCCAACTCGTTGGCAAACGCGACGCCGATCACATGGCTGGCCGGCCCGATATCCCGCGCCACATCGAAGCGGCGCAGGCCGCGGAACGGTGCATTGCTGGGAGTCGATAGAGCAACCATTAGCCGTTACCCGCGCAAGAGGCGCGCCGCCTCTTCCGCTGTCATGTCGCCCGCCGCCACCTTGCCCAGGATCTCGCGCCGCCGCTCCAGCGACGCCGCCTCGTCCTCGGACTCGTACCCCATCGCCCGCACCAGGTCATCCAGCCGCCCGCGCGCCGTCGGGAACGAGACGCCCAGCTCCTCGGCGATCTTCGAGATGTTGCCGCGATGCTTGACCAGCAACTCCAGGAATTGCACCTGGGACGGGGTCAGCTCCGAGAAGCGGCTGAGCCGAAACGAGCCAGACACCTCGGTGCCGCACGCGCGGCACTGGAGGTGCGTCACTGTCATCTCACCCTGGCACACCGGGCAACGCCCGACAACTGGATACATTATCTACTCCCTTACCCAGCATTATACATCACATTTCGAGTTTGTCAATAGCTTTTTTCGAAATTTGTAACTATACTTTCAAAAATTACAAAGCGGACCCTAGAGGCTGTCGCGCCCTTAGGGTCCGCCATGTTTCATCTACCTCCCGCCGGCAATCAGCGGCAGGAACAGCCGTATCTGGATTCCGCTCGCGTTCACCGTCGCATCCGTCCCCGTCAGCGATTGAGACGCGGCCTGGGTGTCGGTGATTTCGACGCGGTTCAGGTGCAGCGGCGACGAGCCATTGCCGACAGCGCGCAGGTGAAGCCGCGCCAGCGTCACGTCGCCGTCGAGACCAGGTGGGTTATTCGCCCCGAAACTATACGCGCCAAACGTGATAACGCCCGGCGCGAACTGGAGATAGCCCGTGTCCGACGACGGGTCGGGCAGCGAGACCCACTCGCGGCCCACCGACGGCTGCTCCGCCGTCCCGACCACGCGGTCCACGCGCTCGACGGTGACGACCGAGGAGTCGAACGCCAGCTCAATCTCGTACGCCCCCAGGTCGTGAACGCCCGTCACGCGCACGTCCACCGTGGCCGTCGGCGCATCGCCGGTGAGGCTCACGCTGGCTGGCACAAACTCGACGGCAGGCGTCGCTGCCTGCGAACCGTGAAACGAGGCAAGCACGACAACGAGCACAATCACGGCTGCCAGGGCCGCCAGGAGTGTTCGACTACGACGCTTCAGATGTTCCACAATCCTTCCTCTCTCGATCATCGCCAAGACGACAGGGATAAGGTCAACGCCCAGGTATTATAGGCGAAACAAACATGCCAACAAGCCCCCCCCTTACGCGCCCGTTTGACGCCTCTCGCTGCCCCTCCTACAATTGCCTGACCCACCTCACAGGATAGGCGCTATGCACACCATCGGCATCACCGGCAATATCGGCTGCGGCAAGAGCACCGTTTTGTGTATGCTCGCCGCCCTCGGCGCGCGCGTCATCGACGCCGACAAGCTCGCCCACACCGTCATGCGCGCCGGCACGCCGGTGTGGGACGCGGTCGTGGCCGAGTTCGGGCGCGACATCGTCGGGGCGGACGGCGAGATCAACCGGCCGGCGCTGGGCCGCGTCGTTTTCAGCGACCCGACCGCCCTGCGCCGTCTGGAAGCCATCGTCCACCCGGCGGTACGTACTGAGCTGCAGGCGCAGATCGCGGCGGCGACGGAGCCAGTTGTCGTCGTCGAAGCCATCAAGCTCGTCGAAGGCGGCCTGTACCGCCTGCTGGACGCGCTGTGGATTGTCACCTGCGACCCCGAGCAGCAGATCGAGCGCCTGGTGCAGCAGCGCGGCATGAGCCGCGCCGACGCCCTGCAACGCATCGCCGCCCAGGCGCCCATTACCGAGAAGCTTCCCCTCGCCCACGTCGTCATCGACAACTCTGGCAACGTGGCTGAGACGTGGCAGCAGGTCCGCGCCGCCTGGAACGCCCTCCCCAACGTCCCCCCCGCACCGACAGCCGTCCCTCCTTGCGGCTAGATTAAGGTAAGAGAAACGTGGGATTCTGGGCAAGTCGTGCTATGATTGTGCGTGTTAATCCTGGGTAGTGATGGGTCGTTATGTCGACAGTTTCTAGTCATCAAAGTATTTCGCCCCCGAGCATCATCTTCCTCGATGCCTGGCACACGCTGTTCACCGTCCGCGAGCACGGACCACGCCGAACCGCGATTGCCCTGGACCGTCTCGGCGTCTCGACCGACGAGGCGTCCGTCATTGCCGCGCTCAAAACATCCGGTGAGCGTCTCCGAAAGCTCGACCTGCCCTTCGTCGCCACGTCGGAGATGGAGCGCGAGTACTTCAGGACACATTATCGATTTGTGCTGGAGGAGCTGGCGGTGGAGGATGGCGAGCGCCTGGTGGACGAGCTAATGGAAACGGCCAGCTACGTGCCGTATACCGTGCTCTATGACGACACGCGGCCCGCCCTGGAGGGGCTGCGGGCGCGGGGGCAGCGCGTCGGCCTGCTGTCCAACGCTTTCCCATCGCTGCTCGACGCGCTGGGCCACCTGGGCATCCTCGACGACCTCGACCCGAAGGTCATCAGCGCGTTCGAGGGCTGCGAGAAACCGGACCCGGCGATCTATCGGGCAGCCTTGCGTGTGGCGAATGTCGCGCCGCACGACGCCATCTTCGTGGACGACTTGCCTGAGAACGTAGCGGCGGCGAACAGCGTAGGAATGCGCGGGATTCTCGTGGACCGCGACAACCTGCACCCGACAACGGGCTTGCGCCGGATCAGGGCGCTGACCGAGTTACTGGATTGACGATACTGGACGAAGTGAGGACACACTCGATGGAACGCGTGCGTGGGATGATCGAGCGGCATCCGCTCATCACAGCGTGGATTGGGCTGGCCCTTGCGATGGTCGTCGTGCTCTTGTGGGCATCACGCGACGCGGGCCTTCTCCCCACGCAACTCTTGGCCCTGGCGGTGACAACCGTGCTGCTCGCGGGGGCCTGCGTCTGGATTATCAGCTGGGAGTAATGCGGAGCTACGGCGCGCGCCGCGCCGATTGCTGAACGTGGCTGAGCCACGCCTTCTCAAACTCCTCGCGTGAGACGCCCAGCGCCACGGGCAACAAGCTGTCCCAGGTATTCGCGCCGCCGCGCGCTGCTTCGACCATCCTGGGAATTGCTTCCGCACCGTACTGAGTCTCAGTATAGTCTAAGACGCTTGTCGTCACATTGATCCACTCTGCGCTCTGGCGCAGCGTCTGCCATGTTACCGGCGGGTCGAGGCTCTCCGGACGTGGGCCGTTGTCCGTGTCCATCTGTGCAATATCCCGCGCGATGATAGCTGTAGGGATGTTCCATATCAGCCCGCCACTCCCGACCTGCGCTGAAGGATCTCCCGCAATCATCGTCTCCCCAACCCAACCCATGAATCGTTCCCGGAGGTAGCGGGCGGGCGTTATGCCTTTAGGAAGCGTTACCAGGGCCGGCGACGATAGTTGCAGGCGCAATTGGCGCGCATCTGGTGTGGCAGGGGCTAGTGGAGGATCAAGGCCAAGGACGAGTGTCCATTTCTCGTCGCCAGGCGCATCCAGCGCCAGGTCGCGGCGTATTCGTCCATACAGCGTGTCGATATCGGCCGCTAGAGACTCGACGGTATCGGCGTCGCGGTCCGTGTAGATGAACGCGAAGTATCGGGTGTCCAGACGTCTTTCGCGGCCCCACAGCGCTGGGTCCGGCGCGGAGCGCACCCAGCGCCCATCCAGGCGGCGGTAGGGCACACCGTGGGTGTATTCCAGGGAGCGGCCAGCCATGCCCGGCTGGTCCGGCACGCGCACGTGCTGCCCCACCAGAGCCGAGTCGCCGCGGATGTCTACGCTATCGACGCTCACCTGGGGCGTGCCGCGACGGACAACCTGGGTTCCGGCGGGGAAGAGACGGAACTCCTGGCTGTGCTGCTGATGCCAGGCGACCGGCATGTTCGGGTCGAGCAATGACTCGTACAGCGCCATGTCGTGGGACTTCCATGCCCACAGCTCCAGGTCGGCTGTCGCCTGGACGTCTGAGACAAGGCGGTTATAGCGCTGCGGGCCTTGCAGAAACGCCCACAGCGCGATGAAGAGGAGGGCGACCGGCGCAATGAGCAGCCAGCGAAGCTTAATTCTTCTCGATGGCCTCGGCGACTGCGGAGCATTTTCAGGCTCGAAATCGTTATCATTATAGGGGATGTTGCCCGTCTGCCAGTCTAGCATCGCGCCTCCTTTCCCTAACATACATTGTAACGGTCAAGAGGCGCTTCGTCCAACACGATTTCTACTCTTTCCAGGAGACAACCATGTTTACTCAACGCTTCCGCCTGCTCCTGTTCACGGTCCTGGCTCTTGTCAGCCTCGCTTCTGTTCAGCTTGGATCCGTTGCTTATGCGTCCACACCGCGCGTTGCGATGTACACCGTCACGCTAAAGGATAACCGGACCACTCTGAAACTGCGTCGCGGTGACTACGTCGTTCTTGCCCTGGACCTTGGAAATGGAGGGCCGTACAACTGGCAAAAAATGATGGTGGATTCGAGCTACCTAACGCGGATTGCAACCACTCACCAGGGCGTGTACACCGCCACGCGGGCCGGGACGACGACCATCACGGCGCTGGGAGAGCCAAAGTGCTACCCGCGCTGCGGAATGCCGTCCATTATCTTCTCGCTGGACGTTGTCGTTCAGTAGCTTGCCCTGGGGAAGACGATCAGGCGCGGCGCTCGATGCTCTGGAATGAGCGCTGGACAACGAAGGGGACACCGAGGCGGCCGAGGGTGTAGTACCACATGAGGGCGAACGCCTCGCGCAGGGTGTAGTAGCGCCGCAGCCGGTCGACCGTGTACAGTGTGCTGCGATAGGCGGGCGAACCGTACGCCTCCAGGCCAAGGTCGTGGGCCATCTGGAGCGAACGTAGCATGTGGAAGGGATCGCTGACGATGAGCGCCGTGCGCCAGCTCTTTCCGGGCGCTATGCGGGCGGCCGTTTCCAGACTCTCTTGAGTGGAAGTCGCCTTGTCGTCTAGCACGAGAGCACTGTCCGGCACACCGGCGTCGAGCGCCAGGCGGCGCATGACATCGGCCTCAGCAGGAGGAAAGCGGCCTAGGCCGCCGGTGAGGAAAAGCGTCGGCGCGTAGCCGGCTTTGTAGAGATCGATGGCGTGCTGCGTGCGGGCGCGCAGACTGCCACTCGGCGTGCCGTCGGCGCGTACCTGGCTGCCGAGCACGATAATCACGTCAGCAGGGCGAGTCTCATCGCGCTCCGCCTGGCGGTCCACCGCCGCGTAGAGCGCCACAACTGCCGCGACCACCACTGCCAAACTCGCCCCAACGGCCGCCACCGTCAAGGCCAGCCCCCGCCGCACGATGTTACCGGGAGGGCACGATGTCGTCGCCATCCTGCTGCGCCAACTGAATCTCCACGCCGAGCCAGAACCCGATACCCGCGCCGACGGCGACAATGGGAAGGCTGACACACGGGCTGATCCAGCCGAGCATGGCGACGGCAGCCAGCCCGACGCTGATGCCGATAAGCGCCAGCGGCAGCGGCTGAGCGACGCGCCAGGCGGCGGCGCATTTCAAGAGCGGCAGGGCATCGTGGCGGACACGCGACCCTCGCATCTGTAGCCACTCACCCCAGCTTTGCGTGGAAGGCCACACCATGCTCAACGATGCCCACCGCGACCACGCTGGCTCGCGGCGAGCGCTGCGGTGTGGCGGGCTGGCCGACGCAGGTACAACTCGGCCGACAGCGAACTCAGCTGTCTGCGCCATGCGCTGCCGCCGTCGCGGCTTTGGCTTTGGCCTCCCACGCCAGGCGACCGCGCCCAGGGCCAGCACCACTAGCGCCAGAACGAGCAGGGACAAGACCCGGCTGGCGCTCCCCAGGAGAGAACCGGAGGTTGCCCCGTCACGGCCACTGGCCTCCGCCACGCTTGTATCCTCAGGGCGCACGCTAACGGCCATCTGCCCCAGCAAGGACCACGCGCGGTCAAACTCGCCATAGCTGGCGTGCTTGCGCTGCCCGTCGAGCGCGTCGATGACCCAGACACCGCTCGTGTCGTAGCCGACCGCGAGGAAAGTATGCTCGTACTGCACGATGGGCACTTGCTGGCCGTCACGGGGTACGTAGGTTTTGACAGGCACTTCCTTGAAGCCATACGTCGCCCAGACTAGCACCGGGCGGCCAGCGGCGACCTCCTGGCGCAGCCAATTGATGCCCTTGCGCTGGGATGCCTCGGCATTCAAGCCAAGGGACCGCAAGGCCGCCGCCACCGGCTCAGCATACACACCATACCCTGCTGGCGGCAGACTGCCCGCCGGCGCATCGGGCGAGCCGACGAAGCCTCGGTAGGGATTATCTGAGCGCGGCAGACGGTTGAAGAAATCCATCTCGCCGATAGGCTTACCCCAAAACTTGGCGAGGTCCGAGGCGGACTGGCTCTCGCACGTCAGGGACTTCGTCTGCGCGCCGCCGACCAGGCTAATGGTCGCGGTGGTTGGGATGGCGGTGGGAGTGGGTACGGGAGGCGGTGGCGCGGCTTCGCCACGACAGCCAGCGGCCGTCAGCAGAAAAATGACGAGACACACAAGCGCGGACGCGCGGACTCCGAGCCGCAGCCTCACATCTGCCTCCCATGAGCGAGCAACACGTAGCAACTGCTAACAAGCATAGCAAAAACAGGGTCAAGTGTCAAGATGGTGGCGGCTCAGATTCGTGGTCACTTGTCGCCGCGACGACTTTCGCCCCTGTCACCTTCATCAAATCGGACACCGCCAGACGAATCTGCGTGCCCCGTCGTCCGGCGCTGACGTAGATTTCCGGGTGAGCCAGCGCGGGCGAGTCGATGACCACATCGAACCCCTTGCCTATCAAAGCCAGCGCCGAGATGCCACCGACCTGGAGGCCGGTGAGCTTCTCCGCCTCCTTGAGCGTCGCCATGCGCAGGCGCTTCTCCCCGACCGACTTCGCCAGCAGCCGCAGGTCTACCTCGCGGTCGGCGGCGATCATCACCAGCAACGGCTTGCCTTTGTCGCGCAGAACGACGAGAGTTTTGTAGACGATGTTGTACGGCTCGCCGACGATGTCGGCCACCTCTGTTGCCGTGTGAAAGTCGGTCGCGTTGCCATAGACGACGGGCATATAGGCGACCTGGCGCTGGTCCAGGGCGCGCATGGCGTTGGTCTTGTCAACCGCTTTGTCCGACATAGCTCCTCGCTGTCAACCAGCTCACTCGTATCCGATTATAGCCCACCTGATGCCACGCCGCAAGCCATGCGTCTGACTTACGTCCACGTTCCTCGCCGTGCTAGAATTTATCCAGTTCACCAGATTCATTTGAGAGTGCTCATGTCAAACCAGGAAATGCCCATTCTGCGCATTGTGCCCACGGCGTCCCTCATCCTCCACGAAGACGCTGACCCACGCCGCGTCGAGCGCCTGACGCGGCGGCTGCGTGAAGACGGCGTCATCAAGAACCCGCCCATCGTCACACCGTTGCCGGATGGGCGCTACGTCGTCCTCGACGGCGCTAACCGCGTGTCCGGGCTGTGGGCGATCGGCGCGCCGCACGCCATCGTGCAGGTCGTGAACTACGACCACGTCGAGCTGGATACGTGGTATCACCTCATCACCCACATGGGCCGCGCCAGCCTGTTCGACGCCATCCGCCGCGTCCCCGGCGTGCGCCTGACGGACGTATCGCTGGACGACGCGCGGGCCGCGCTGGACGAGCGCGCCATCTCGGCCTACCTCGTCTGCCCCGGCGGCGACGCGTACAGCATCGCCAACGGCAGCAGCCTGACCGACGAAGCGCGCATCCTCGTCGACATCTCCAACATCTATCGCGGCGTCGCCAACATCCACCGCGTCCGCATCGACGACATGTTCGCTCTCACGCGCATGTACGATGAGGTCGCCGCCCTCATGGTCTACCCGCCCTTCACCCGCGCAGATATTCTGGCCCTTGCCCAGAGCCAGGCTAAAGTCCCGACCGGCATCACCCGCCACGTCATTCCGGGTCGAGCGCTGCGCCTCAACCTGCCGCTGTCGCTCCTCGAAGGGCCGGGCAGCCTGGACGAGAAGAATGCGTGGCTCATTCAGTGGGAGCGGGAGCAGCTGGCCGCCAAGGCGGTGCGCTACTACGCGGAGAGTACCTACCTGTTCGATGAGTAGCTATCCGCTTGACAAAGGCGCGCAGATTTTGTAAAATCTCATCATCGAAAATCCCGAACGGAGTAGTGATCGACTTGACTGTGTTGCTCTGCATCTGTCGCTAGCGGGGCAGTAAGATACCTGATCGTCGCAGTCGCGTGGACGCCGCTGCGACGAAGCCCCAGGATAGCTTGCTGATCCCCGCGTCGCCAGGGCGCTCTGGAAGGGCGGCTCGCGTGTTTGCGCGCACCACCGCAAACGGTAGTCCACCCCTTCCCTGCCCACGATGAGCAAAGCTGCAAAGCCTCAGCTCGGGAGCATCACGTTTGTCACTCTCTTCTTGAGTGAGTCGGCCCACCGCCGACCCCCTTTAGTAAGCAGTTGGCCTCATCGTTTGACGGCAGCGCACCCGGCGCATCGTCCTGACGATGGGGTCTTTTTGTTTGCCGTGTGGACCGTCACAACACAGGTTGTGACGGTGAATGATCTAGATCAGACAAACTGGAGTAACCATGGCTACCGTATACCTTCCCACACCCCTGCGCCGCTTTGCCAGCGGACAATCCAAGGTCCAGGTCGACGGGTCCACTGTCGGCCAGGTGCTGCAGAACCTGGACACCTCCTATCCCGGCTTGAAAGAGCGTCTCTACGACGAAAATGGCGAGATCAAGCGCTTCATCCAGGTCTTCGTGAATGAGGAAGACGTGCGCGGCCTGCAAGGTGATGACACGCCGGTAGACGCGCGCGACGAGATATCCATCGTTCCGGCGATGGCAGGTGGACAGGGTTAAGAACAAGCCCTCGTAATCTCAGGAGGAAGATAATGGCAAATGATTATGCCCACCCCGAGACAGTCGTCAGCACGGATTGGGTCGCCGAGCATCTGAATAACCCCAAAGTACGCCTCGTCGAAGTCGACGTGGACACGGCGGCGTACGACCAGGGTCACATTCCGGGCGCTGTTGCCCTGAACTGGAAGACCGAGCTGCAAGACCAGATTACGCGCGACATCGTCGAGCAGAAGCAGTTGGAGACGCTGCTGAGCCAGCGCGGCATCGGCAACGATACGACCATTGTTCTGTACGGCGACAACAACAACTGGTTCGGCGCGTATGCTTTCTGGCTGCTTAAAGTCTACGGCCACGAGGACGTGCGCGTGATGAACGGCGGGCGCAAGAAGTGGGTGGACGAAGGCCGCGCCCTGACGACCGAAGTTCTAAACTACCCGGCCGCCGACTATCACGCCAAGCAAGCCGACCTGTCCATCCGCACCTTCCGCGACGACGTGCGCGCGGTGCTCGGCAACGAGGCTTACGGCCTGGTCGACGTGCGCTCGCCGGCCGAGTACACCGGCGAGTTGCTAGCGCCGCCGGGCCTGTCGGAGACGGCGCAGCGCGGCGGCCACATCCCCGGCGCTCAGAACATCCCGTGGAGCCAGGCGGTGCGCGAGGACGGCACGTTCAAGTCGGCCGACGAGCTGCGCGCCCTGTACGAGGGCAAGGGCATCACGTCCGACAAGAACATCATCGCCTACTGCCGCATCGGCGAGCGGTCGAGCCACACGTGGTACGTCCTCAAGTACTTGCTGGGCTACCCCAACGTGCGCAACTACGATGGCTCCTGGACGGAGTGGGGTTCCATCATCGGCGCGCCGATTGAGAAGTGATGGGAAGGAAGTGACGGAGTGACGGAGTGACGTTGTGAGTTGCTCCCAATTCACTTCGTCACTTCGTCACTCCGTCACTTCCTCACATCGTCACTTCGTCCCATCGTCACTCTCCCCCGTAAGGTCTGGTTAGGGGTTGACTCTAAAGGGTGTAATGAAGACCGGTTCGACGATAAGGAGTGGATGCCATGGCGACTGCCGATGAGATTATCAACCCCGACCTGCTGGCCCGCGAGAGCGAGCTGCGCGAGGCTCTGCGCGACGTGATCGACCCTGAGATTGGCATGAGCATCGTAGACCTGGGCCTCATCCGCAAGGTCGAGTTCCTGCCAGAAGAGACCGTTGTGACGATGATTATGACGACGCCGTTCTGCCCGGCGGCGGGCTGGCTGATCGACCAAGTGCGCCTCAAGACCATCGAGGCGACCAACGGCAATGCCCGCGTCATCCTCGGCGATGAGATGTGGACGCCGGATATGATGGAAGTAGACGATTGGGGTCTGGGCTTGATGTAAGGCGGTTTGGGCGAAGCGAGTGTGGCTGGTGGGAGACGGCAATGCTAGACCTGAAAGTTGAAGCGCGGCAGCGGGAGCAGACGAATATCCTGGATACGATTGGCAACACGCCGCTGCTCCGGCTGCGTGCCATAGCGGCTGACTTGCCCCCATCTGTCGAGCTGTGGGCCAAGGCCGAGTGGTTCAACCCTGGCGGATCGGTCAAGGACCGGGCGGCGCTACGCATGATCGAGGGCGCTGAGGCGCAAGGGCTGCTCGTGCCAGGCAAAACCATCATTGACTCGACCTCCGGCAACACTGGCGTCGCCTACGCCATGATCGGCGCGGCCAAGGGCTACCCGGTCACCCTCGTCATGCCTGCCAACGTCAGCGCCGAGCGCAAAGCCATCGTCCACGCCTACGGGGCGGAGCTTATCGAGTCCGACCCGTTGGAAGGCTCCGACGGCGCTATCCGCCTTGTGCGCCAGATCGTCGCCGAGGACCCCCAGCGCTACTACTACCCCGACCAGTACAGCAACCCGGCCAACTGGATTGCCCACTACGAGACGACTGGCCCGGAAATCCTGGCCCAGACGGGTGGTCGCGTGACCCACTTCGTCGCCGGCCTCGGCACGACGGGAACCGTCATGGGCGTCGGACGACGCCTCAAGCACGACAAGCCTGGCGTCCAGATCGTGGGTGTGGGGCCGGCGGACGAGCTAGAGGTCATCGAAGGGCTAAAGCATCTGCCAACCGCTATTGTGCCGCGCATCTATGACCCCAAAGTTGTGGACCGCGAGGTCCCGGTTACAGCAAACGCGGCGTGGGAAATGACGCGGCGGCTAGCGCGGGAAGAGGCGCTGTTCGTCGGCTTCTCGGCAGGCGCCGCCACACACGCGGCGCTCGAAATTGCCCGCGAGCTGGACGAAGGCGTCGTCGTCACGCTGCTGCCGGACGGCGGCTCGAAGTACCTTAGTCTCGGTTTGTGGAAGTAACAACTTTTAGAAGGAAGTCTCCTATGGCCCTATCATTCGCCGAACTGGCGCAGGGTGTCACCCTCTCGAACGAAGAAATCAAGCGCTACTCGCGGCATCTCATCATGCCGGAGGTCGGGCTGAGCGGTCAGAAGAAGCTCAAAGCGGCCAGCGTGCTGTGTGTGGGGACCGGCGGCCTCGGCTCGCCCCTGGCGATGTACCTCGCGGCGGCGGGCGTCGGTAAACTCGGCATTGTCGATTTCGACGTCGTCGATTACAGCAATCTTCAGCGCCAGGTCCTGCACCACACGCCTGACGTCGGGCGACCCAAGATCGAGTCGGCCGTGACCAAGCTCCGCGCCATCAACCCCAACATCGAGGTTGTGCCGCACGAGACGCTATTCACCGCCGAGAACGCGATGGAAATCGCCCGCGAGTACGATATTATCGCCGACGGCACGGATAACTTCCCGACGCGCTATCTGACTAACGATGTGTGCGTTTTGCTGGGCATCCCCAACGTCCACGCCAGCATCTTCCGCTTCGAGGGCCAGGCGTCGGTGTTCTACGCCAAGGAAGGCCCGTGCTACCGCTGCCTGTACCCCGATCCCCCGCCGCCCGGCGAGGTCCCGTCGTGCGCGGAGGGCGGCGTGCTGGGCATCCTGCCCGGACTGCTCGGCACTATCCAGGCGACGGAGGTCATCAAGCTCATCCTGGGCATCGGCGAGCCGCTCATCGGCCGGCTGCTGCTATTCGACGCGCTCAGCATGAGCACGCGCACCGTCCGGCTGCGCAAAAACCCGAACTGCCCCATCTGCGGCGAGCACCCCACGATCCACGAACTCATCAACTACGAGGAATTCTGCGGCGTGCCAATTGGCGGTGAAGCCCCTGAGGCGGACCAGACGGACCTGCGCTGGCAGATTTCGCCGCGCGAGGTCGAGTCCAAGCTCCAGAGTGGCGACGCGAACTTCGTGCTCGTCGATGTCCGCGACCCGCATGAGTGGGAAATAGGCCACATCGAGGGGGCGCACCTGATTCCGCTGGGCGACCTGCCCGCGCGCATGCACGAGCTAGACAGCCGCAACGACATCGTGCTCCAGTGCCGTAGCGGCGTGCGGAGCATGAAGGCGCTCAACATGCTGCGCGACGCCGGCTTCACCCGCCTCAAGAACATGACCGGCGGCATCCTCGCTTGGGCCGATGAGGTCGATCCGGAGATGCCAAAGTATTAGCCAAGACGTGACGAAGGGTGACGGGGTGACGAGGTGACGAAGTAAGGAGGCTCCTCACTTCGTCACTTTTCTTTTGTCACTCCGTCACTTCGTCCCCTCGCTACTTGTCTTCTGTCACTCCGTCACTTCGTCACCTTCTTTTCTCACATCGTCACCTCTCTCCGACCGGCAGCATCACCGTGAATACCGTCCCCTTCCCAACCTCGCTGGATACGCTCACGCAACCACGGTGCGAGGTCACGATGCTGTCCACAAGCGCCAAGCCTAGTCCGGTGCCCTCGGAGCGCCGCGCCGCTTTCCCATTGCCGCGATAGAAGCGCTCGAAGATGTGCGGCAGTATATCTGGTGGAATGCCCGGCCCGGTGTCAGCGACGCGAATCGTCACCCATCCATTCGTCGCGCTTGCCGCAAGGGTGACATGCCCCCCCGATGGTGTGTACTTTATGGCGTTGTCCAGCAGGTTGCGCGGGACAATTCGCAATTGGGCCTTGTGCCCTTGCACCAGGGGTAGGTGCGCCGGCACATCCACGTCCATCGTCAGACCTGCCTGCCGCGCCAGGGGAGCGACGCTGTCCGCCACCTCGTAGAGCACGGGCGCAAGATCAACCGGCTCCCGCACGGGCTGATCCTGCTCCTCCACCGCTGCCAGCGTGAGCAGGTGGTCCACCAGGTCACGCAGATGCTGCACGTCGCGTTCCATCTGCGGCAGGTAGCTCTGCTCTAAGGTCGGGTCTCTGTCACGGTACGATTGGAGCATCTCCAGGCGTAGGGCAAGACTCGTCAGCGGTGTGCGCAGCTCATGGGCAGCGTGGGCGGTGAACGAACGCTGGCGGTCCAGCATGGCGCGAATCTGGTCGGCCATCTGGTTGAACGCCCTGCCCAGCCGCTCGATCTCGTCTGGCCCATCGGGCGTTACGGAGCGGTCCAACCTGCCAGCGGCAATATCTTCGGTCGCCATCGTGAGCGTCTGAATCGGACGCGCAATCTGCCGCGCCATCCATATGCTGACCAAGGCCGTCAAGAGGAGCAGAACGCCACCTGCCGCGACGAGCATCAGCCATGTGCCGCGCATCTCCTCGTAGAGCGGCGCCATCGGAACGGAGAGCTGCACGTAGCCTATCGCCTTGCCGTTATCTTCGGTCACCGGCGTCGCGATGAAGAGGCGGTCGGCATTGCTCCACGCATCGCGCCGAATATCGGCCCCCTCGTGCCCTCCCTTTGCGTCCTCCAATTCTCGGTCATCGTCCTCAGTCTGCACCGGCACCTGAGGGTCCGTACTGTACAGCACGCGCATGTCGTTGCCGACGACTGTCACCCGAGCGCCGGTGCTCTCGCTGTATAGACGAAGTAGTTCATCCAGCGCACGGGGGTCGAGGCGCTTGCCCTCCTTCACCCTTTCGAGCGAATCACGGACGCCGTTCGCCATGACATAGCTCTGGATTTCCAGGTCGTGCTGGGTCGCCTCCAGCGTCGCACTCTGCAGACGGAGACCCAGCCACAACACCAATCCGCCGATGGCGAGCAGCATCAGCGCCACGTACGTCAGCAGGAGGCGACCTTGCAGGCTGTGCAATAAGCTATGCATGGCCGTCACCGGTATCATCGGCCAGCCGGTAGCCGTGGCCGCGCAGGGTGAGGATGAGCCGGGGGGAGGATGGGTCCACCTCAATCTTCTCCCGCAGCCACCGAATATGTACGTCCAGCGTTCGCGGGTCGCCAATCCACTCCTCGCCCCAGACACGGTCTAGCAGTTCCTGGCGGTGCAGGGCGTGGCCGGGCCGCTCCATCAACGCCGCCAGCAGATCGAACTCGCGCTGGCTGAGGTCAATAGCCTGCCCACCCCGCCACACGCGCCGCGCTGTTCGGTCGAGCACGAGAGCGCCTACCACCAGGCGATCTGTCGCTGGCGTCGCTTCATTGCGATCCAGAGCGCGCCGCCTGAGCACCGCTCGCACCCGCGCCAGCAGCTCGCGAAAGCTGAACGGCTTGACGATGTAGTCGTCTGCGCCCAGTTCCAGGCCCATCACACGGTCTAGCTCCTGGCCGCGCGCTGTCAGCATGATGATCGGCATCGCCGACTCACTCCGCAGCCGACGGCACACGGCAAACCCATCCATGTCCGGCAGCATGACATCAAGAATGACGACGGCGGGGCTATCCCGCCGGGCAAGTTCCAGCGCCGACGCCCCGTCCGCCGCGTGCAGCACCGCGTACCCCTCGGCGCGCAGGCCGAAGATGAGCGGCTCAGAGATGCTATCGTCGTCCTCGACCACAAGCAGAGTTGTCTGCGCTCTATCCATCGCTCTTGACGGGCTGCGTGTCGCGGCCCGCGAATCTCATCAGAATCCGATACATCGTGAGGAAGATGATTGTCGCTCCGCTCACTATGTACATCGCAACAATGGGCACAGCCCGCGAGTCCGTTCCCGCCTGCAAGCCATGCACCGTCGCCAGCAAGTATACCGCAAAACTCGCGTAATGCACGAGACGCCAGACGCGCTGCCCAATGTGCTGGCGCACGTAGAAGCTGAACGTCACCGGCAGCATGATGTACAGGGCAATCTGGCCCAGGCCAACAGCCAGCGGCTCGTAGTTGACGCTGCCAAAGGGCAGCGCAAGCTGCAGGGGGGTGTACGCCATGTAGCGGTCGCCCAGGAGAATGACGACGTGGAATAGGGCGTAGGCGATGGCCCACAGGCTTGCGAACTGGTGCAGCTCGAAGGCCGTCGGGCCGCCCGGCCAGACACGCGAGACCTTGCTGGTCATGGACACACCCAGGGCGACCGACAGCCACAGCAGCGTGTACGCGACGAGCGCAGCTCCGCGTGACATATACCAGTACGCCTTCGGGCTGTCACCGACCAGCGTCCCCGCTAGGGAAGGCGCCCACAGGGGCAGCACGAACACAGCTCCTGCGACGCCAAGGATCATGACCACCAGCCCGATCACTCCCCACGCCACGGTCTTGCCCGTCAAAGCGGGTTCTTGCTCACGTACCGTCGCATCCATCGAGGTCTCCTGGATTACTTGGAAGAGCGGGTCTTTGTGACCGGCTTGGGCGCGGGCGGCTGGGCTGGTGCGGACGGGCTTGCCGACTTCTTCGAAGCGCTGGAGACGGCAGCCTGCGCTGCTGGCACGTCGGCGACTACCGGCGGAGGGGGCGGCGCTTCCACAACGCGCAGTGTCGGCGCGGGTGGTGGTGGAGGCGGCGCCGCGGGCTGCTGCTGTACGGGTCGAACTGGCGCCGCAGGCTGCTGTGCGGGTCGAGCCGGCGCCGCAGGGGCAGCGGGCTTGGCGGGCGCGGCCGCCGCCACCTGCGGAGCCTCGACAGGTTTCGTGTCAAGCTGGGGAGCGTCCGGAATGGGCGGCGGCGTGCTCTCGATGAACACCAGCGGGCGGCGCTGGAAAGCGGCCACAGTAGGCACCGGCGGCAGGGCCGCGGCGAAGTCGGCCCACGGGTCCGGCGGCGCATCAACGACGATGGCCGTCGGCGCGTCGGCATCCGCCGTCTGGTCCTGCACGATGCTTAGAGTGGCCCACGCGCCCAGGGTCCCACCGAGAGCAGCGGCGGCTATCAGGAGCTTGGCGCCGGTGGCAACGGACCGTCGGTTCTTTACTGGCTTAGCTGGCATGATAGGCTCCCTTAGTCGTCGTGCCCGGAGTCGTGCTTCTTGCCGCCGTCATCATGTTTCCCCGAACTCCCTTTACCCTGGCTGGGCGCCTGCGCCTGCGAGTCGGCGGGCGGCGCTGTGTTGACAACGACGGCGGCCGCGCCATTGTAGAGCACTTGCCCCGTATCCGCGCTGACGTAGACCTTGCCGCGGTCGAACGACACCTCGTAGGCCGGCGCGCCTTGGAACGACACCAGGTCCGGCTCGCCCGAGAGCGTCGCGCCTGGCGCAACACCGCCGGCGATGCCAGCGGCCATGGCGGGCGTAATCTTGTAGGTCGGGGGCGCTGGCGCTTGTGGCGCCGCCTGGGCCGCCTGCACCGCGCGAGCGGCTGCGGCCTGCGCCGCCTGTGCTTGCGCCGCTTGGGCCGCTGCTGCTTGTGCCGCCGCTGCTTGCGCTGCTTGCGCCGCTGCCGCTTGTGCCTCTGCGACCTGGGCTGTGGCCTGGGCGTTTGTCGCTTGCTGCCGGGCTTCATTGAGCTGCGCCTGGAGCGCACGCTGCTGGTCGTAGGCCGCCTGCAAGCGCTCTGTCAGATCGCGCTCCTGCTGTTGCGCCTGCTCGACCTGGGACGCCAGGCCCTGCTGGCGGTCGAACGCCTGCTGCGCCTGCTCGTTGGCCTGTTGGAGTTGCTGATTGGCCTGCTGCAACGAAGCCTGGTAGGTGGCTTCGCGCTGCGCAATCACCGCCTTCACGGGCGAGACCGTCGGCTCAGGCGTAGGCGTGGCGGCAATCTCGGCGGCGACGGCGGCGGTTCGAGCCTGCCAACGGACGGCGACGCCGCCAACAACGACAAGGACAAACGCCGTCACAGCGACGGCGATGAGTAAAGCAACTCGCTGTGTCATGTTAACCCTCCCATAATCGTTCTACCTCCACTATACTTAGCAAAGAGCAGAACGTGGTTAACAGCCATTTAAGCGCATGTTAAGGCAATGTTAAGGCGCGTCTTCACACACCACCACGTGAATTGTGAATAACGTTTTGCCTCGTTTTTCGTCTATATAGGTAGCAAAGCCTGCTGTGAAGTGGGCGGGTTGTCCACGCGCCGCTGCCAAGAAAGTGATACAATGCATAGGCTTCTCGTGATCGGCCTTCTCGCGCTGGCCTTGCTCACGGGTCTGACGCTGGGCGCGCTCCTCGCCGCCCCCGCGACCATCTCCCTGGCCGACCCGACTCCGGCGACGTACGTGCAGCTTCCGGTGCTGGGCACAATTGGGAACGATACGACGAAAGTCGACTGGGTCATCGAGGCCCAGAACATTGGGAGCACCTGGACCAAAATCGCCCTGCTCCTGTTCTCCGACAACCAGGGGGTATGCCAGCCCCAGGCGGCCCCGCCGTTCAAGATCGAGTGTTCCGGCTTGTTGAAGCCGGGTTCGGCGTGGACGTGGACGGCCGCCCAGCTGCCCGGCGGCGCCCGCAGCGCCGTCGCGTTCAGCTTCAGCCCTTCACCGGCTGAGAACCCCACCGCCTACCGCTGCGACCAGATCGCGGCGCTGCGGGGCCAGTCCTGGCCGGAGGGCTGGCCGGGCGTCTCCTCGACGCCTGGGCAGTTCCCCTTCACCTGGAACGTGTTCGCCGGCCAGCCCATCGCCGTCGAGGTCATGCGCAAGAAGCCTGGCAACACCAACCCGACGTTTATCATGTCCGCCGGCTACAACGGCGTGGGCGCGGCCCAAGCCGGACACTACGATCCGGCCTTTGGCGGCTACGCCTACTACGCCCCCGCGGTCTACAGCGGCTACAATGGATTCAGCTCCTGGCTCTATATCCAGAATGGCGGCACGGAGTGTACCTCGGTCGAGCTATGGTTCAAGGCCCAGGACGAGTGTCTACGCAGCCAGATCTGCTCCATCAGCCAGATTTCCCCCGGCTACACGGCCGTCTTCAACGTCGGCACGTGTCTCCCCCAAGGCATGCTCAGCTCGGCCTGGATTCGCGCCAGCCAGCCCCTCGCCATCGTCGCCGACCAGGTGGGCAGCAATGTCCTCATGGCGTACAATGGCATCGCCGCCCAGCTCTGCTATGACACCAGTGGCGGGTGCGTCGATACCGGCGGCGGATCGCAGGTCGCCTACGGCCCGCTCACCTACCGCGAGCAGCAGGGCTGGGACACGCGCATTTACGTCCAGAACCTCTCCGGCACAGTGGCGGCGAAAGTCAAGGTCTACTTCCTGGACCAAGGCGGCGGCATCATCACAACGATGGTCGATTGGGTATGCCCACGCGGCGGGCAAGATTTCTACCTGCCGCTTGTCAGCAACCTGCCTGGGAACTACGTCGGCGCGGTGCGCGTTGAGAGCCAGGCGTGGGTCAGCCCAGGCGACCCAATGGTCAATCCGCCCAACATTGCCGCGACGGCTGAGCTGATGCAATACAACGGCTCCACCGGCAGCAGCCCGCTCCAGGCCGTCGCGTACAACTTGATTCCCGAGAGCCAGGGCTATACGTGGCAGGCGGGATCCGGGCAAGGCGGACTTTCATCGGGCGTCGGCCTCATTGGCGTGCCGAGCCTCCTGCAGCGCGGCAACTCCCTGGGCCTAGAAACCAATCTAGCAATTGAGAATATCGTCCCCTATCCCGGGTTCACGAACTTCGTCATCTTCATCTACGACCAGAACGGCCTGATCGACTACGTATGTGAGCAGCTGAGCCAGCAGAGCGTCGAGTACATCGACTTCTCGACGTGGGGCATCATCAACCCTGGCTTCCAGGGCAGCGCCGTCATCAGCGCCACCTACTGGCAGCACACCATCTTTGCGCCCAACGGCGCCCCGCTGCGCAACGTCGTCGGCCTGGGCGCGGTCAAAATCGAGCGCGTCATCCCTGGCGGCAGTGTTTTGATCGCCGGCGATGTCGCCTCCGCCTCGGAGGGCTTCCCCATGCCGCCGGGCTTCGACTTCGGCGGCTTCCCGGTGCAGTGCCCTGGCGTCCCGGCGTCGTGCGCCCCTGTAACGCTCACCCTCATGGCGTGCGGCGCTAACTTTACATCCAGCACATCTATCTACGCTGGCGCGACCGTCACACTCACCGACTACAACGGGAGCGTCATCGGCACACGGGCCGTTGGCGGTGACGGCGTTGTCACGTTCCCGAACCTGACCTCCGGCCGGCCGTACACCGTCCAGGTGTCGGCGGCGCGCAAGCCCATCCCCTTCCCGACGGGCGGCGTAGACAGCGCCGACATGGCCGCCTTCACGCAGTCGTTCACCATCCCATGCCAGCCTGTCGCGGGTGAGATTTCTGTTAGCCTTGGGCCGCCGACGGGCGTCGTCGCGGGCTACCTGGTGAACTCGTGCGCCGGTGGGCTGGCGCAGGTGCGCGGGAACGCCGAGGTCCAGCTCTGGCTTCCCCCATCCGGCGCGAACAACCCGAGTGGCGTCTACCTCCAGAGCGCCTACACCAACACCGACGGTTCCTTCCGCTTCGGGCCGGTGAACCCATGCCTCGTCTACGACATCAAAGTCGTGGACGGCCCTGCGACATTGATGACCCACGGTATCCTGGGCGTGGCCGAGACCGTGCAGACCGGCGACACAGCCGGTCAACCCCAACAGTATGTCATCAGCGCCGCCAACGGCCAGGTGTGCGACGTGCGCCCCGACCCGCCATGAGCCGCGCCATTTGACTCAAGTGTCGCTCTCGCGTATACATTGTTATGTGATGATATGCGATGGTCACTTTGAGAGCATTGCCCATGAAGCGCGTCTGGCTTACGGTCGCCGTCCTGGTCGTTCTGGCGGTTGCCAGCTATATGTTCGTCTACCGCGACCGAGTCTACCTGGGTGTGCATGTCGCGGGCTACGACCTGGGCGGCCTGACGCGCCCGCAGGCCGAGGAGTTCCTCCGTACGCAGGTCGCCCCATCCCTCGCTAAACAGACGGTACAGATGCGGGCGGGCCAAAAATTGTGGGCGCCCACGTACACCGACCTGGGCGCGCGTCTCGATCCGCAAGCCACCGCTGACATCGCCTACCAGGAGGGCCGGCAGGGGCTTCTCGCGCCACTGCAACCGTTCCTGCTCCTGGCCCACGCCACGGACATCGATCCCCGCATCACGGTTGACGCCGCCGCGTTCAACGCCTATCTTAATCGCCTGGCAGCCGGCGTCGCCGTCGCGCCCAAGGATGCGACAGTCGCCGTCGCCGGTTCGACGACGTATGCTGTCCCCGGCCAACGCGGTTTGCGCCTGGACACGCCGGCCCTGGTCAGCCAGCTCCAGGACTCGTTCGCCCACGGCGCATCAGGCAGCATCGACCTGCCACTGACGGACGCCCTGCCCCAGGTCTCCGACTCGACGGACGCCGCCCGGCAAGCCGCCCGCCTCATCGCCTCGCCGCTCACCCTCGTCTACGGCGACCGCACCTGGACGCTCAAGTCGGCCGACCTGGAGCCGATGTTGGCGTACCGCATCGACGATGGCAGCCGCCTCACCGTGGACCTGGACAAAGCCCAGCTCCAGCGCTGGGTCGCGCGCCTCTCGGCGGAGATCGACCGCCCTGCCCGCGATGCGCGGCTGCGCTGGGACAGCGGGGCGAAACGGGTAGCGCTCGTCGAGCCGAGCCAGTCGGGGCTAAACCTGGACGTGTTCGCGACAACGAACAAGCTACGTGATGCGGCGATGGCAGCGGCAAGCGCGGCCGAGCCAACAACGACCGAACGGCGGGTGCAGGCGGTGGTTGCCGAGAAAGCGCCGCGCGTCGACGCCAGCCAGCTCGATAACCTTGGCATTCGCGAGCTTATCTGGGAAGAGACTAGCCTCTTTCAGGGGTCTGAGCCGGGGCGAGTCAAGAACATCACTCTGGCAGCCTCCAAGTTCGACGGCGTGGTTATCCCGCCCGATAGCGTCTTTTCGTTCAACGATATCGTCGGTGAAATCAGCGCGGCGACCGGCTACGACGAGACGCTTATCATCGTCGACAACCAGACGCAGCGGGGCGCAGGCGGGGGCGTCTGCCAGGTTTCGACGACCATCTTCCGCGCGGCCTTCTGGTCCGGGCTGCCCATCGTCGAGCGCTGGGCCCACGCCTACCGCGTCAGCTACTACGAACAGGGCAACAAGCCGCTGGGCCTGGAAGCGACTATCTTCACCCCAAGCGTCGATCTCAAGTTCAAGAATGATACGGGTAAAGCCATTCTCGTTCAGACATCGGTGAACCCGGCCAACTCCAGCCTCACCGTGCGCTTCTACGGCACGAAACCGGACCGCCAGGTCGCACTAGAAGGGCCGACCATCAGCAACCGCCAGCCGCCCGGCCCGCCGGTCTATCAGGACGACCCTTCCCTCCCGCCGGGGCAGCAGAAGCAGGTCGAGTGGCCGCGCGAAGGCATGGACATCAAGTACACTCGCGTCATCAAGCAGGGGGACCAGGTCGTCTCGCGCGACAACTTCACCAGCGAATACATCCCCACGCAGGCTACATTCAAAGTCGGAAAGCGCGCCTAACCCGTATCCCGGTCAGCCGTTTTGCGTTAGATACATGGACTCGCACCCCATGCGCGGGCATCCGGTGTTGTCTACGGAAGGCGATATGACGGATACAACGTTACGCTCATTGGAAGACCCATCGAGCAATCCTCGGCTTGTGCGATACGGGTGGATCGTCGCCACAGCCGGTGTGCTCGTCGTCGTGCTGATCGGCGGCTTCTTGATTGGCCGACAGTCGTCGGACGACTCGAAGCCCGTCGAGTTGGGCATGCGCCCTATCGCGTCAGCGCGCAGCCAGCCCCTCGCGCCCGTCGTCGCAGTCAACGAGAGCAACGCTGGCGTAACCGTCTCACTCGACAAGGCGGGCGCTGCGAATCTCGGCCAAACCGCGCCGGACTTTACCCTCAAGACGCCCGACGGCCAGACGATGCGCTTGAGCGACTTGAAGGGCCGCCCGGTCATGGTCAACTTCTGGGCGACGTGGTGCGCGCCGTGCGCCATCGAGATGCCGGCCCTGGAAGAGACATACCGCAAGTACAAGGATCAGGGCCTCGTGGTGCTGGCTGTCAACCAGGCGGAGACACCCGACAAGGTCGCCCAGTACATGCATGACCACAGCCTCACCTTCCCTACCGTCCTCGACACTGACACCTCCATTGCCCAGCTCTACCGTGTCACCGGCTATCCGACCACCTGGCTCATCGACCGACAGGGAAACTTGCAGCAGCTCCGTCGTGGCGCGTTCACAAGCTCAGCCCAGATTGAGGCCATGTTGAGTGGCGCGCTCGCTGTTGGGCGCTAGAGATTATGTCCCGTAAACACAATCGCGCGGCTAAGCGCGCTCTCCAGAACCAGCCCGCGCCCGTATCCACAGGCGGGCCGAAAGAAATCGTCGTCAAGCCGCTTCATTTGGCTGTCGGCACAGTTATCATCGTCGCGCTCGCTTTGCTCATCTTCATCGGCCTGCCGCGCCTCCTGGCCGGGCAGCAAGGGCAAACAGCCGTCTCCGCCCCAGCAAGCGCCGCCGATGCCAGTGGCGTTCCCGACGGCGCGCTGCCCATCCAGCCCGGCTCGCTGGGTAGCGCCGCCGCCGCCGCCCAGATCGGCCAGGTCGTGTACCCGAGCGGCGCGAACCGCCCGGACTCGACGCCCGAAGGCTTTCCGATGGAGGGCGCGGCCGACGCCCCCATTACGATTCTCGAGTTTGCCGATTTCCAATCGCTCTACTCCCGACCGTTCGCCCAGGACTCGCTGCCGATGCTGCGCCAGAAGTGGTTCCCAACCGGCAAGGTGCGGCTGATCTGGCGTGATCTGGCGCAAGGCGGTTCGGAGAGCGAGGCGGCGGGCGCGGCGGCGCTGTGCGCGCACGAGCAAGGGCGCTTCTGGCCCTACCATGACATGCTTTTCGCCCGACAGAAGGGCCAGAACCAGGGTGCTTTCAGCGCCGACAACCTCAAAGCCATCGCCAAGGATGTCGGGCGCATCAACCTCGACCTGTTCAACCAGTGCGTCGACTCGGGCCGCTACCTGCCAGCGGTGCGCGCCTCCACGCTGGATGCCCAGAACAAGCAAATCACCAACGCGCCGACCTTCTTCGTCAACGGCAAGAAGGTTGAAGGCAACCTCGACCCGGCCACTTGGGACGACATGCTCCGCGTCGGCACTGGCGGCTGAGAGCCAGGCTGCCGAGCTGGCGAGGGGCGGGCCGTTGGCTCGCCCCTCGTCTTTTGGCGCATTCGACCCTGGCCGCCGCGTCGGGTATACTTTTCCGTGACCGATTTCCCATAACCGAAGCAGATTGAGGTGTTCCATGCCAAGCCAGCCATCCAAAGAACTCATCACGGTTCCGAATCCGTATCCCGACCGGGAGTACACCGTCAGCATTAGCTCACCGGAGTTCACGTGCCTGTGCCCCGTGACGGGCCAGCCGGACTTTGCCGAAATCCGCATCGTCTACACGCCAGGCCCGCGCATCGTCGAGCTTAAGTCCCTCAAACTCTACCTGTGGTCCTACCGCAACGAGGGCGCTTACCACGAGCGCGTCATCAACCAGATCATGGACGACTTCGTCACCGCTGCCGACCCCATCCGCATCGAGGTCACCGGCGATTTCCTGGTGCGCGGTGGCCTGCATACCATTGTGACGACGACCTACGAGCGGGCAACCCACGCCGCCCGCAATGGGCGCACCACTGCCGTAGCTCAACCTGACGCGGCCAGCGTTGGGTAGCCGGTGGGTATCGATAGGGCGCTAGTCCAGCCGCCACACTCAAGGTTCTCTATACTTCTGAGTGTGGTTTCTCCTCCTCCATCTAAGGAAGGGCCGCGCGGAACTGGGCGCCGCGCGGCCCTTCCTTTTGCCTTATTTACGCCCGGTCTTTGGAGAGTCAGCCATGACAACCGTGCCTGTGATGGTGTTCAGTGACTACGTTTGACCGTGGTGCTTCATGGCCGTGTCCGGTCTGGACACGCTAAGCAAAAGCCGTGACATCACGACCGAGTTTCGCGCCTTCGAGCTTCGCCCGCCCGGTTCGCCGCCGATCCCGCCCCAATACCGCGCCCGCATCGACGCCGGTTGGCCGCGAGTCGAAGCCATCGCGCGGGAACGCTTTGGGCTAGAGATGAAGCAGCCATCGCTCACAGAATCCGGCGGCACACGCCTGGCCCACGCCGGCGCGAAGTTCGCCGAGGCGCAGGGCCTCGCCGATCCGTATCACCGCGCCGTCTTTAGCGCCTATTGGCAGGCGGGCCGCGACATCACGCAGATCGAGACGCTGGTCGAGATTGCGACGAGCATCGGCCTCGATCCCGACGCATTCCGCGCGGCATTGACGGACCCGACCTACCTGGACCAGGTGCTCGCCGACGAGAGCTTCGCGGCGCGGAGCGGCCTGTCTGGCGTGCCGGCGTTCATCTTCGGCGGGCGCTACCTGGTCAGCGGCGCGCAGCCTCCATACGTTCTACAGCAGGTCGCCGACCGCTGCATCGCCGAAGGGCTTATAGAAGAATAACGAGGGCGGGGGATGATCCCCCGCCTTTCGTGTGTTACCGCAATTCTTACCCTCCGTGGCGGACCGGAGGCAATCCTTATCGCTGGGTGAAGATATCTCCACGCGCGTAACGGTCAATTACTGGTATCATAGGAATTGTGCATGCGGCCTCAATACAAAGTCGAGGCCGCTTGCAATGTATTCCCAAAACGTCAATCGCCATTGTGGGAACCATCCCACTCAAAGAGGAGATGACTATGCCGTATGGTTATCACGGCCGCATCCTCCACGTCGATCTGACGAATCGACACCTGGAGGTCGAAACCCCGCCGGACGAGTTCTACCGCAAGTACATGGGCGGGAGCGCCCTGGGCATGTATTACCTGCTCAGGGATGTGCCCGTGGGGGCTGATCCGCTCGGCCCGGAGAACGAGCTGATTTTCAGCTTGAGCGTGCTGACGGGCACGCCGGTACATGGGCAGAGCCGCGCCACGGCGACGGCGAAAAGCCCGCTGACCGGTGGCGCGGGCGACAGCCAGGCGGGCGGCTTCTGGCCGGCCGAGGCGAAGTTCGCCGGCTTCGACGCCATCGTCATCAAGGGCAGCAGCCCGACGCCGGTGTATCTCTGGCTCCACGAGGGCCAGGCCGAGCTGCGCGACGCCGACCACCTGTGGGGCATGGACACGGCGGAGACCTGGACAACCCTCAAGAAAGAGCTGGGCGACGACCAGATCGAGGTCAACTGCATCGGCCCGGCCGGCGAGAACCTGGTCAAGGTCGCGGCCATCATCAACATGGCGTGCCGCGCCCACGGCCGCAACGGCCTCGGCGCGGTGATGGGATCGAAGAAGCTCAAGGCCATCGCTGTCCGCGGCCACATCAAGCCCAAAATCGCCGACCGCCAGAAGATCCTGGAGATGACCCGCTGGGGCCGCGACTTCATCAAGACCGACTTCGACAAGGCGTTCGGCAAGTACGGCACGGCGGGCATCGTCACCTCGCAGCACCACGCCGGCGGCCTCCCAACGCGCAACTGGAACTCCGGCTCGTTTGAGGACAACAAGAAGATCGACGGCAAGCTGATGTTCCGCACGTACCTGACCGAGCGCGATACGTGCTACTCGTGCGCGACGAAGTGCAAGCGCGTTGTCGAGATGGACGACGCGGAGTACGGCAAGGTGGACCCCATCTTCGGCGGTCCTGAGTACGAGAACATCGCTACCCTCGGCTCCTACTGCGGCATCGGCTCGATGGAAGCCATGATGCAGGGCAACCAGTTGTGCAACAAGTACGGCCTCGACGCCATTGGCGCGGGCGCGACGGTTGCCTGGGCAATGGAGACGAACATGAACGGTCTCCTGCCGCCTGAGTACGTCGGCGACCTGGACCTGCAATTCGGCAACGGCCACGCCATGATTGCCTGCATCGAGGCAATGGCGCACCGCCAGGGCGCGCTCGGCAACCTGCTCGCGGAAGGCTCGGCAGGAGCCGCCCGGCAGCTCAACAATGGCGCCGACGAGTTCCTCATCACGGTCAAGAACGCCGAAGCGCCGGCCCACATGCCGCAGGTCAAGCGCAGCCTGGCGCTCATCTACGCCGTCAACCCCTACGGCGCCGACCACATGTCCTCCTCCCACGACCCGGGCTACACCCCGGAGAGCTATGACGCGGAGCGGCTGGCGCCCCTACGCCTGGACAAGCCGCAGCCGGTCACCGCTCTGAATCCCGAGAAGGTCGAGTGGACGTTCCGCACACAGTGCCTGTACAGCCTGACGGACACGCTGAACCTGTGCCAGTTCGATTGGGGTCCGACGTGGGAGTTGTACGGCCCGCAGAAGTTCGTAGACTACGTCCACGCCGTCACGGGCTGGGATGTGACCATGGACGAGCTGCTCGAAGTCGGCGAGCGCCGCATCAACATGATGCGCGAGTTCAATGCCCGCGAGGGCATGGGGCGCGAGGCGGACAAGCTGCCCAAGCGCCTGCACAAGGTGCTCGAAGACGGCGCAAGCGCCGGCCTCGGCGTCACCGTGGAGGAGCTGGAAGCGGCCAAGGATGTCTACTACGCCATGGCAGGCTGGGATGTCGAGACCGGCATTCCCAAGCCAGAGACCCTGGCGCGGCTGGGCCTGGAGTGGACGCGCGAATACGCATGAGTCATTGCTCGCAATGACCAATCTGTCAAACAGCAGCCATCCTCCGCGTGAGGATGGCTGCTGTCTTTACGCGCCACTGAAGAAGGACAGCAGCAGCCCGTTGACCGCCCCTGGGAACTCTTCGTGGACGAAGTGGCTCGCCTGCGGGAACGGTGCCAGCGCGCCACGTGCCAGGGTTTGGGCGCTCATCATCGCGCCTTTGTAAGCCAGGGCAGCATCCCGCTGGCCCCAGATGATAAGCGTCGGGATGTGGACAGGCGGCAGAGACTCCACAGTGCGGTCGCGCAGCTTGTGGCCGAACTCGTCGCGGTAGTAGCCAATCATCGCCGAGAACGCGCCCGGCTGCCGCCAGGCGTCGGCGTAAATGTCCAGGTCGTGGTCGGAGAACGCGCCGGGTAGCGCTATGTCCTTAAGCAGCCGCCGCAAAATGCGGTAATCGTTCGCCGAGAGGAGCCGCTCCGGCAGACCGCGCAGCTGGAAGAAGTACACGTACCACGACCGCAGCAATTGTTCCAGGTCGCCCTGAAGCAGCAGCCGGTAAATGATCTGCGGGCGCGGTAGGTTGAGGATAGCCAGGCGGCGTACGCGCTCGGAATACCAATCATTCAAGCGCCAGGCGACGTTCGCCCCCCAATCGTGGCCGGCGACGCACGCCTGCTGCACGCCGAGGGCGTCCATGAGGTGGACGATGTCCGCCACGACGGTTCGCATGTCGTACGGGCCTTGTTTCTCGGTGAGATTGTAGCCGCGTAGGTCCGGTGCGACGACGTGAAAGCCAGCGGCCGCCAGCGGCCCCATCTGCTTGCGCCAGGTATAGGCGGTTTCCGGAAAGCCGTGGAGCATGATGACAGGCTGTCCCTCCGGCGGCCCCGCCTCCACGACGTGCATGCGCAGTCCAGGCAGCGCAACGAAGCGCTCCGTGAAACCCCACACAGTCGGCCAGTCCGCCCCGCGCGCCTCGGTCATTGCCGTCATATTGACTCACCTTCCCTGGTTATGACGCCTTCACCCTGGGTTGCCAACTCTCTACGCACGAAAGGCCAACCTGCTCGTATACTGATAGCCATAAGTTACCGTTAGCCCTACAAAGTAAGCCTATCTCGGAGCCTAGATGACCGCCCATGTCCTTATCGTAGATGCAGATTCCAGTGCAGCGAGTGTAACACAGGCGGGTGTGGGCCGTGTCGCGCCCGAGGCGACACTCGACGTCGTTGGCTCGACGCGCGAAGCGTGGCAGCGCGCCCAACGCCACCACCCTGACGTCCTGATTATCGACCCGTCGCCCGACCCCTTCGGCTGCGCGCGGCTCATCGGCCTGCTGCGCGAGCAGCACGTCCCCGTGCGTATCATCGTCCTGGCATCACGTTCTAGCCCCGCGCTTCGCCGCGACCTGGAGCGCCTGGGCGTCACAGACTACATTAACAAGCCCGCGCCTCTCCCCCAACTTCTTCAAAAGGTACAAAGCGCCCTGACGTAGAGGTCAGGGCGCTTGCTTTGCGTTCGCGTGGGTGTAGGGGGCGGCGCTCCCTACCGCTCGCCGGGCGTGGGCGAGAGCAGGTAGCCCGTCCCGCGTACGGTGAGGATGTAGCGCGGGGTAGCCGGGTCTGGCTCCACTTTCTGCCGCAGGTGGTAGATATGCGGCTTGACCAGTTCCGTCGCTTCAAACAGGTCCGCCTCGTACCCCTGCGCGCACTGCACAATCTGCTGATAGGTCATGACCTGGCCGGCTTGCTGGGCGAGACACACCAGGATGCGGAACTCGGTCGGCGTCAGGTTGAGCACCTGCTCGCCACGACGGGCAATTTGCTTCCACGTCGAAATCTGAAGGTCGCCGACGGTAATCCACCCATCAGTGGCCCCCATGTCCCGCTTCGAGGCGTCCTGGTTTCCCTCCAGCTCGGTCACAACGGACGCCAGGGTTTGCATCAGCCGCCGCTTGCGGCGCTCCTCGCGCTGGGTGTTGAGCGCAGCCTCTACGCGCGACAGCACCTCCTTCGGGCTAGCCGTCTTCAACATATAGTCGAAAACGCCGAGGTGCAGCCCTTCAATCGCGCTCTCCAACGAGCCGTGACCCGTGAGAATGATGATAGCGACTTCCGGCAGGCGCTCCCGCGCCCGCTGCGCCACCTCGAGACCGCTCAGCCCTGGCATCTTGAGATCGAGCAGCAGAAGGTCGAACGGACGCTGGTACACCAGCCCCAGGGCCTCTTCCCCCGTTCCCGCCGTGCTGACGTCATAGCCCTGGCGCTTCAGCATCTCAGCGATTGTCGTCCGAATCGGCAGCTCGTCATCGACGACCAAAACCTGAGCGGGCGATTGAGACATAACAAAATCCTTTCTACGGTCCACCTACAATCGCGGACGGTAGGGCAGGGCCACGCGGAACGTGGTGCCCTCCCCCTCGCGGCTCTCGACCTCAATCTGGCCGCAGTGCTGGGTCACAATGTGGCCGCAAATGGCGAGGCCAAGGCCCGTGCCTGTCGGCTTATTTGTAAAGAATGGCTCGAAGATGCGCGAGCGTATCGCTTCCGGTATCCCGACGCCGGTGTCCTGCACCTCCACGATGGCGACCGACGGCCCAGGTTCCGTGCGAACCGTGAGCGTGCCGCCGTTCGGCATGGCATCAATGGCGTTCAGCACCAGGTTGAGGAACACCTGGCGGAGCTGGTCGTCGCTACCCAGCACCCGTGGCAGGTCGCGCGCGGGCGTAAAGATCATTTTGATAGCGCCGTGGCGCATGTTCAACCCGGCCAGCGCCAGCGTTTCCTCCAAAATCTGGTTGAGGTCGCACGGGGCCATGTCGCCGCGCGTGGGCCGATAGAAGTCGCGCATGCGCTCGATGATCCCGGCGATGCGCGTCAACTGGTCGCGGGCCATGCCGAGGTAGGGCGACTCGCGCTGGTCGGGCGGCAGGTCCTCTTCCAACAGATACAGGCAGTTGCGCGCTGCATACAGCGGATTATTGATCTCGTGGGCAATCGATGCCGAGAGCTGGCCGACCGCTGCCAGGCGGGCCGCCTGGAGCATGCCCGCCTCGGCGTGGTCGAGGCGCTCGGCCATCATGCGGTGCTGCTCCTCCAGCCGTTCGACCTCCGTCGATAGGGTTGCCGCCTCGCGCCGGCTGCGCTCCTCCAGGATGGCGGCAGCTGTCAGGTTCGCCAGCGCCTCGAGCGTCCCACGCGCCTCGCGTGCGAACAGCCCTTCGCCCTGTTCCCGCACCAATCGCAGGACGCCCAGCACCGTCTCGTGGGCAATTAACGGAAACGCGACGACGCCCGTCGGCAGAACGGTCGTCCCAAACGCCTCCAGAATACGCGCACGCTCCTCTGGGTTGACACCACCCAGCCAGGCTTCATACTCCTGCCGGGACTCGGCAATCTGGAACTGACGGGTCGTGAAGGCCCGGCCGACGAGGGCAAAGTCCGTTGGGACGCTGAGCTGCGGGACGAGGTTGAAGCCGACACTGGCGCGCAATACAAGACGGTTGTTGGCCTCATCGTATAGGTAGACAGCGCCGTGCTGCGCGTCTGGCACCAGCCCCATGGCGTAGTTGATCGCCTTTTGGAGCACGGCGTCCAGGCTGCGCGCCAGCAGCAATTGCTGGCTGAATTGGAGCAGGACATTCAAGTGCGACGTTCGGCGCAGGACCTCGGCTTCCAGTTCCTCCTCGGCCCGCTTGCGGTCCGTCACGTCGCGGATCACGCTGATGACCAGCGTCCCCTCTGGCGTCTCGAACGGACTGAGGCTGATCTCCACCGGCACCTCTGTCCCGTCCTTGTGGCAGGCCACAAGGTTCAGGCCGCTGCCCATGGGACGTGTCGAGGGTTTGTGGTGGTAGGTGTCGCGGTGGCGCTCGTGCAACGCGCGCACCTGCTTGGGCAATAGCATCTCAATCGACTGCCCAATCATCTCCTCGCAGTCGTAACCAAACAGGCGCTCGGCCTGGGTATTCGCAATAACAATCTTGCCGACCTGGTCGACGATTACAATGGCGTCCGGCGCCGCCTCGAGCAGCCCCTTGAAGCGCGCGTCCACTGCCCGCCCCTCGAGTGCATTTTGAGAATTACCGTTACGTTGCGGGGGCGGGACACCGGGCAATTTGGCGCTTTGGCCTGCCTTCGTCCTGGATTGCATACCCCTTCTCTCCTATCCCGCGAATGAATCTTCAGCACCTTTAATGATACGGTATTTGTGCGAATCGGACAACCAGAAGGTTGTGATTCGATAACGGAGAGTTATCGACAATTTACAGCATTTGGCGAATTTGTGTCGTATACTACTGAACATGAAAACAGGATGCTCCACGGTCTCAGGAGCATCAGATCTACAAACTCAGGTCTCTCAGGAGGAAAAAAGAATCATGTCCGCGCAGATCGTCACCCGCAAGAACACCCTCGTCGAAGATCCGCCCATCGCCAAGTTCCTGTTCTCCGACACACGCATGGCCATTGTCTGGCTCGTCATCCGCGTGTGGCTCGGTTGGCAGTGGATCCAGGCCAGCCTCCACAAGATCACCGATCCCGGCTGGGTCGGCGACGGCAGCGCCCTCAAGGGCTTCTGGCTCGGCGCGCTTGCGGCCCCCAATGGCAAGCCCGTGATCTCCTTCGATTGGTACCGCAGCTTCATCCAGTTCCTGCTGGACACGCAGTCCTACACCTGGTTCGCTAAGCTCGTGGCCTATGGTGAGTTCCTCATTGGCGTCGCCCTCATCATCGGCGCGTTCGTCGGCCTGGCCGCTTTCTTCGGTGCGCTCATGAATTGGAACTTCATCATGGCCGGCTCCGCCAGCACCAACGGTTTCCTGCTGCTCCTCGCCCTCCTCCTCGTCCTGGCCTGGAAGATTGCGGGTTACTACGGCGCTGACTACTTCCTCCTCCGCTGGCTGGGCGTTCCCTGGAAGACCACTCAGGCAGATCAGCAACCGGCTGGAGCACGAGCAACGGCCGCAGCCAAGTAGCGACACGCGACACCCAGTATCGCGCCAATCTTAAAAGATTATTCAAGGGGCACACATACGTGTGCCCCTTGCTGCGCTGTTTTTTCGATGACTCGACCCACTCTCGTTGGGGTCACCCCGCCTGCCGCCTTCGCGCCAGATACAGCCCTGCCCCCACCGCCACGACGGCGCCGCCCACCAGAATCAGCCAACCTGCCTCATCCCGAACATCGCCTGTCGGCGGCAGCTGGGCGGCGCGGCGCACCTGAGCAGTAGGCGCTAGGGCCGGCCGCGCGACTGGCGGCGTTATGGCCGCAGTCGGCGATGCCGAGACTGAGGCGGCGGCCGGCACAGCCGTTACGGACGGTGCGGCGGTTGGCTGAGCTGCTTGAGCGGCTGGCGCAGCAGTCGGCTGGACGGCCTGAGAAGTCGGGCGTCCCGTCAACACAATCCGACCTTCGACCTTCGGGCTGACGTTGCCTTTCGCTTTCAGGTACTCGGCTACCGCGTCAGCAAGTAGAATGTCGGTCTTGTTCGGGGCCGTGCCCTGGGCCAATGCCGTGTAGCCATCGCCGCCTGCCGCCATGAAATCGTTGGTTGCGACACGGTAAGTTTTCGTCGGGTCGAGCGGCTGATAGCCACTCGCGCCGTCCGCCACTTCGACTTTCTGCACGCGGCGTCCGACCGGCTGCGACAGATCGGCGGTAAACCGCAGCCCGGCCAACTGTGGGAACCGACCTCCACCACTGGCCGGACTATCGACGCTCACCTGGCTCACGCCGTTCTCTAGCGCCGCCAGCAGGTTTGTCCCCTTGACGTCCAGCGTGATAATCGAGTTACCGAACGGCAGCACAGTCAGCACGTCCCCCCGGCTAATGTCGCCGGCCTTTAGCGAGACCCGTATCCCGCCGCCGTTCATCAGCGCCACCTGGCTGTGGTCCGCCGCCGTTGCCGCCAGCATGGCGTCTGCGACAAGGTTCCCCAGCGCTGCTTCGCCGCCGCGTACATCACCGCGCTCGCCCGGCAAATCTGCCGCCGAGTGTCCGACGATCTCCTTGCGCACTGCCTCTAGCGCCGTCGACAGGTTCGCGTAGATGCTGGCGACCGTCGGGTCGTCCGAGAGCTTGTCGCTCACCACCTGGCTTCTGTCCTGCCATGTCTTGGCTACTCCGTCGCCGTCGAACGTCACGTCCAGGCGGCCGAGGAGGGCGCCCCACTGGTAGTCGTTGACGACGAGCACGGGCCGGCCGCTCGGCCCCTGGACGACCGTCGGGTTGGGGCCGGATGGCTTTGGGATCCACGACGGCAGCGTCGCCGGGTCTCCCAGCACCGTGGCATCGTGGCCGCCAACGATGACATCGATGCCGTCCACCGCTGACGCCAGGCCGAGATCGTCATAGCCCAGCCCAACCTTGCGCGCGTCATAGCCCATGTGGCTCAGCACGACAATCTTGTTGACACCCTGCGCCTCGAGCGCCTGCACAGCGTCCTTGACGGCGGCATACGGGTCCATGCTGCGCACCTTGAAGGACGGCGACACCGACGTTGCCAGGTACGCATGCATCACCCCGACGACGCCGACCTTCTGCCCGCCAACCTCGCGCATGACGTAGGGCTTGACCTTGCTGGTTAGACCCGGCTCAACCGAGTAATCGGTGTTGGCGGCGACAATGTCGAAGTTGGCGCCAGTCACGAACTTATCCAGCAGCGTCTTCGGGCCGTAGTCGAACTCGTGGTTGCCCAGGGTGACGACATCGTAGCCAACGGCGTTGTACAGGTCGCGCCCTTCCTGTCCCTGGTACTTAGGGAAAAGCAGGGATCGCTGCGAGATGTCCCCCGAATCGACCAGGAGCGTGTGGGGGTTCTCAGCGCGAAGCTGCTTGACTAGAGAGGCACGGCGGGCAATCCCGCCGACGGTTGGAGCATTAGCCACCGGGGCGTAAGGCTCCCACTGACCATGATTCTCACTGGTGTACAAGAGAGTCAAGGGGAAGTCGGCGCTTCCCTGGGCGTCACTGCGCGGCGCGAGGACGATGAGACTGACCAGCGCGAGAACGACGAGAATCGCGACCAGCTGAGGGAAGCGGCGAAAGATGGCAGACATGTTCCTCTCCTGTACAGCAGATGGGGTCACTCTGACGGAGCCAGTTCGGCGACCACGGGGTAGCGCGCGAACACCTCCTCGCCGTGGGGCGCGTCCGCCAGGAATTCCGTCAGATCGAACCCCGCCCAGTGTAGATTCTCGTGCAAGCCGTCACGCCAGCGGCGGCTACTCGTGACGTCGTAGACCTTCCCCTTGTATGCGACATAGATCGGGCCACGACCGGAGCCATCATAGCGGCGCAGCTGCATCGGCGTGAGCTTGGGGAGAGTCATGGGCGAGATTATACTGCACAAGGCCGTCACGGTATAGTGGGACGCGCCGCGCATTTTGGGATATCACTTAGTTATTGTATAATTGACTCGTAAGACCATTTTCCCGCGCTCCCCGTGGTCGGGTGGGTCCGGAACGGGTCTTTTTTTGGGCCTCCTCATAACCGCCAGCGGACGGCGGTTCGTCCGATGAGGCTCGCGCGGCGAGTCACTGCGGTGGATAGGGCGAATCCCCGCCACACTCGCTGAGACAGGCACACCATGCTGCGCTGAAAGACAGCGCGGCCTTCTACGAAGGATGAGAGGTTAGAACAAGAAGTTTATGGCAACAACTGATGTCGCTGTGTTTGTGGATTTCGAGAACATCTATATCTCGATCCGCAATAAGTACGGCGAGCAACCGAACTTTGACAGTATCCGGGATAAGTGTGAGGAATATGGGCGCGTGACCATCGCCCGCGCCTACGCCGACTGGTATCGCTACCCGCGTGTGACCAACGCTCTGTACGCCAACAGCATCGAGCCGATGTACGTGCCGACGTACTACTATGACCGGGAAGAGGGCCGCATTGGCCGCGCCATCAAGAACTCGGTCGATATCCACATGTGTATCGACTGCATGAAGACCCTCTACACGCACCCCAACATCGACACGTACGTCATCATTACCGGCGACCGCGACTTCATTCCCCTAATCAACGCCATCCGGCAGCAGGGCAAGCGCGCCATCGTCATCGGCGTCGCCGACGCGGCCTCCTCGCACCTGGCGCAGAGCGCCGACGAGTTCATCTTCTACTCGAACGTCGTCGACAAATACGACGAGGATGAAGACGGCGAGAACGGACGTCGGCCAGGCGGCAAGCGCGAGAAGGACCCCTATAGCGTGCTGGTGCAGGCCGTGAAGCTTGCACGGCAACGCGGCAACCTGGCGACGCTGGCGACGCTCAAGCTGCTGATGGTCGAGCTGATGGGCGATTTTGACGAAACGAAGCTCAAGGATAAGAAGGGCCGCCCGTTCTCCAAGTTCCGCGACTTCGTGCGCGAGGCCGAGCAGCGCAACCTCGTCCAGGTCTTCAGTAGCGGCTCCGTCACCGAGGTCTTCCTGCCCGGCGAGGACCCGCTGAAGCTGAGCCAGTTTGCGCCCGAGTCCATCGAGGACGAGATCGAGGTTATCCGTCCGCGCCAACCCGAGCCAGAACGGGCGTCGGCGGTCGAGAGCGCGAGCAAGTCGCGGTCCCGGCGGGGCGGGCGCAAAGGAAAGCCGAGCCAGCCGCCTGCGCCAGCCGACGGCACGATGGTTGAGCCGGAGAGCGTCGCCGACGTGGCGCTGGCCGAGGAGCCTGAGCCGCACACTGAACCGGAAATCATCGAGCCGGAGCTGGAGGGCGCGGATGGGCTAGCGGAAGACATCGGCGACGAAGAGTGGCAGATCTTCCGCGAGATGATGCAGCAGTTCGATCAGCCGGTGCTGTTTATCGAGATTTTCGACAGTCTGCGCGCCCTGCGAAACAAGGAAGTCCTCGATCTCTCTAACAAGCAGATGAAGGAGATGATCAAGGAGTCGATCAACCGCAAGCTCCTGGTGCGCAGCACGCGGGGCAACCACGCGTACTACCGCCTGAATCCGGACCTCCACCTGGAGGGCGAGGCCGAGGGTGACCCCGAGGTCGAGCCAGTCGAGTAAGCATCGCGGGCCGAGCGGATCCGACCGAAGGTGTGACATCTTGGTCGAGTCTGCCCGGCCCGCCTATTTCCCCTATGGGCCTCAATCTCCTCGCCTGGGCCGCCCTAGCGTACTTCGTCGGCGCTCTCCCGATCGACTACATTATAGTGCGGCTCTTCGGGCCTTCCCGCTCGCATCCCCTCGACAAGACGAACGTCCTGAGCTTTCTCATCGAGGTGGCTAAAGGCGCGGCTCTCGCCTGGCTGGCCGCGCACTACGCGTGGTCGGCTTATGGAATGACGGTGGCAGGTGTTGCCGTGGTGGCGGGAGCGAGCTTTTCGTTCTGGCAGGGGAAACGCGGCAGCGCCACGCTGGGCGCGGCTGTCGGCGCGCTCGCCGTCGCCGTCCCGCTAGCTCTCATTGCTGTGACAATTGCCTGGGCGCTTGTCTTCGTGCTCGTTCGCCAGCCGGACACAGTGACGCTTGTTGCCGCGTCCCTCGCGCCATTGGCAGCCGCCCTGTTACACGACCCACCAGCCGCCCTGCTCATGGCCCTGGGAGTATGTGTCGTGGTGTTCGCCAGTGTCGCGCTACATCTCCGCCACTCGGGCAACCTCGTTCAGTAGCGCGTTCATGCTGAAAGGCTTGACAACGTAGCCGTCGGCGCCCACCTGCCGCGCCTTCTGCTGCGCACGCCCGTCCGCCGTCACAACCACGATGCGCAGCTGCTCGCGCAGCCGACGGCGCTCTAGCTCCTCCGCCAACGCCTGCCCGCTCATCCGCGGCAGCATCAAGTCGAGCAGCAGCACGTCAGGAATGCGGCGGCTTATCTTCTCAAGAGCTTCCAGCCCATCGTCGGCAACCTCGACGTGGTACCCCTCGAGCTCGAGCATGGCTTCGAGCGTCTCCTGGATACCCTTGTCATCGTCTACTAGCAGCACAGTTTTAGGCATGGTTCGCATCCATATCTGAATCCAACGGCAAGTCGACGAGGGGAAGTGAGACGGTGAACGTCGCCCCGCGGCCCTCGGTGCTTTCGACGGTCAAGTCGCCGCCGTGGGCCGTCACAATCTCACGGCTGAGGTAGAGGCCAAAGCCAAGCCCGTCGAAATTGCGTGAAGATGCGTTGGAAGCGCGGTAGAACGGTGCGAACAGGTTAGCTATGTCGCGGGCAGGCACGCCGATGCCGGGGTCTGAGATAGACACCTGGCAGGTCCCGCCGCGCCTCTCCGTCGTGACGATAATCTCACCGCCGTTGGGTGAGTACTTGATGGCGTTATCCAGGAGGTTGACGAGCACCTGCTCGATGCGGCGCGGCTCGACATTGACGGGCAGCGGCTCGGCGCCCAGGCGCAGCGAGAATGTGTGATGATCTAGCCCTTCGACCCGTTCGCGCTGCAGCGCCACGCACCCCTCCACAACTGCATTGAGGTCCTCGACCTCCCGTGGTAGCGGCAGCCGGCCGGACTGCAAACGCGCTACGTCGACGAGGTCCGCCGACAGGAGCGCCAGTCGATCCGCCGCTTTCTGGATCATCTTCAACCGACGAGCGAGTTGATCAGGGGTAATGCTTCTGTTCAGCTCCAGGCTCCGCAACAGCACCTCGGTAAGGCCCTTGATGGTGGTCACAGGGGTTCGCAGCTCGTGGGAAGCGTTCGTGAGCAGCTCATCCTTCAGCCGCTGCGCCTCGCGCTCTTCGGTGATGTCTTGGAAAATGCCAATGACGCCCACAATCTGGCCAACCTCATCCCGAATCGGCGCTAGACTCGCGGCCACATCGCGCCAGGCATTCTCGCGGTCTTTGAGCCGCCACTCGCGCCGCGTGACACGCTGGCCGCGCATAGCATCCTGGACGGCTTCGAGGGCTGTCGCGAGGTCGTCGGGGTGGACGATCCGTCCGAACAGGCTGCCGACCAGCTCTTCTCCTTCGACACCGAGCAGTCCACGCCATGAGGTATTGGCAAAGGTCACATGCCCTTCGCGGTTCAGCACGCAGATGGCCTCAGCGGCCCCGCGCACGACCTCCTCCCAGCGAGAACTAGTCGTGCTCAACTCTTCCCGCAGGCAGCGCACGCTGTTCATCAGGCGGAGCTGCTCACCGATGTTCGGACTGGCGCGCTCGACATCGGGGTAGTATTCCTTGCCGATGGCCGCCTCAGCCTCCGGCGTACGGCGCAGAAAGACGGTCACGTAGCAGCCAGGGTCGCCCAGGGCGATGCGCTGGTGGAGCGCGGTTTTGCCATAGCCAAAGTTGCGCGCCGCGATCCCACCGAACACCGAGCTAGTCATGAAGCATAGCGAGGGTGACTGGCGAACGAACTCATCGAAAGGGCAGGATGTGGTTTGAACAACAACCTTGTTCTCGTCTTTAGAGACGAGCGAGAAGTTACCCTGGATCTTCTGCTTCAGGTCGACGATGACGTGAGCGTACTCGTCAACGGTCAAGGGGCGGTCAACGCCCCACGCCTTCTTGTACTCTAGCTCGATGGCTGCCCCCATGGACAGGCCCACGTTCATGATGTATGCCCCGGCGATATCGCTGCCGAGGATGCTCTCGTTCAAGTAGCCCAAACTCGAGATCAACCGGCGCATGAAGACGTCACGGTCGAGCGCGATAGGCGTCTGAAAAGCAACGTCCACACCGTCTCCCTGAGCCTATTATCAATACAGAAGACAAAGCGTCAGCGCATAGTGCCGGCTCATCGGCACAACCCGTTCGAATTCAGCAAGATACATGCCAATTAGCGCCGACCTAACCACGTGGGGTTGGCGCTCTGGCGTAGTCCCATCCAACGGATTTGCGATCGTGGTTTCGTCGTCGCCCCCCATCGGCGTATAATTGGTCGGACAACAGGACCGCTACCACTTCCCCTGCAATCTTCGTACCCACATTGATCTAGAAGAGGATTTTCATGCATCGGGCCTGGCTCATGCCCTGGCTTGGCCTTCTGGCAGCCGCGATTCTCGTAGCTGCGACTGTGACTATCTCTGCGGCTGATCCACCCAATGACGGTGGGACCGTCCAGGCGGCGAGCGTCACGCCCCGCCCTGCACCCCAGCACTACGCTCTCACCGGCCTCAAGCACAGCTGGCAGACCCTCAACAACTGTGGCCCGGCATCGGTGTCTGCCGCCCTCAGCTACTATGGCGTCAACGTCTCGCAGGAAGAAGCGCGGCAGGCATTGCGCCCCGACCCCAATAGCAGTGGGATGGGCTGGCAGGTCATCGCGCCGTATGTCGCCAAGTTCGGCCTCGACGCGAAGCCGCGCACTGGTGGGACACGCGACCTCATCAAGTCTCTGGTCGCCAACGACATTCCCGTCATCGTGCTACAGGTCGTCAGCGAGACCAACCCCATCAGCCACTTCCGCGTTGTCACCGGCTACGACGACACCCAGAGCGTCTTCTACGTCAACGACTCGCTGCTCGGCCCGAACGTCGCCATCGCCTATGACAGCTTCGACGAGCGATGGAAAAAGCTGGCATACAGCCAGGAGCGCTACATTCCCATCTACCGCCCGGCGCAGGCGGCGCTTGTGGCAGCCATTCTCGGCCCGGACTGGCCGGATGTCGGCCGCTACGTCCAGCAGTTGGCCTCGCGCCCAACGCCAGCCCCTGCCGCTCAGACGACGAGCCAGCGGGCGACCGTCGAGTCGGCGCAATCCGAGCAGTTGCGAGCCGCTTTGATGACGGCGTTGCGGGGGATGTGGGCGCAGGGGGTGGCAGGGTGGCAGAGGATTGATGGGGTGGTGCGCAACTCGGGCGTTCTCGACCGGACCCGAGAACTCTATCGGCAAGGGCTTGAGAAAGTTAGCGGCTTCGGCGAGCGTCTGAAGTTTCTCTTACCCGGCCGCCCTTCCCCCAACCATTGATGTCACGCGAATGAAATGGCAAAGGACGAAGAAGCGCGTAACTTCTTCGTCCTTTGTCTCACTTCCGCACGCTATAGAGTTGATCAGCCCGCAACACGCCGGCCGGTAACCAGACGAGCAATCGCAATGACGATAATTGCGCCGACAATGGCGGTAATCAGGGTCGTCACGTTGATGCCAGTTGTGTAGTCACCGCCGAAGATCATCCCGGCCAGGAACCCACCGACGATTGCGCCGATGACACCTAGGACCAGGTCGCCGATCAGACCGTAGCCACTGCGCATGATCATGCTCGCAATCCAGCCGGCGAGCAAGCCGATAACGAGCCACGCTATGATACTCATTCATGCCTCCATGTGGAAAGAAAGGTTGATACCTCTACTTCCTCTCTTGAGCATAATGCGTGCCACGGCAGTGGCGCGGCCGCGAGTAGGGCGGCTTGTAGCGGTTATTGGCCGAGCGCCGGTGTATCGCCCTGGGCAATGTGAGGCAGAAACGAGCGGTAGCCGACGCAAGCGCCCCACGGGGCGTTGCCCTCGATGTCGCGGCAGCTCTGCCCGGCGCACGTCGACAGTCGGGTGAGCCAATCGTCGAGCTGTGCCACCCGTGTCGGGTTGGCCGTGTTGATCAGGTTATGGAGCTCATACGGGTCTGTCACGAGATTGTAAAGCTCGCGTTCCCCTGTCGTGTAGTCAACGTACTTCTGCGTCACCGTGCGCAAACCGGCAAACGGCGTGATGGCGCTAACGGCTTGCGGGCCGCGCATCTCCAGCTCCATCGGGTCCAGCGGTTCCAGGGTGCTATCCGTCTGGAGCGGCGCCTCGTCCACGTCGCCGTGGGACAACAACACAGCGCATCGCCAGTCATTCAACCCCGGCGGGTCGCCGTGAAGCAGCGGCACAAGGGAGCGGCCGTCCACGAAAGCGGGGGCTGTCGCGCCGGCCAGCGCGGCGAACGTCGGCGCAAGATCGACATTCACCGTCAGGTGCGGTCGAGTGACGCCGGCCGGCACGCCCGGACCGCGCACAAGCATCGGCACGCGGATGTCCTCCTCATATGGCGCTTGTTTGCCCGAGTTCAGACGGTGCTCACCCATGTGGAAGCCATTGTCGGAGACGAGGAAGATGTAGGTATTGTCGAGCTGGCCGGTCGTGGTCAGCGTATCGACTAAGCGGGCGACCATCTCGTCCACCGACTGGAGGGACCGCAATCGGTTGCGGTACAGCTCGTCGATGGCCGCTACAGGCGTCGGCCCCAACAACGGCCGGTTCTTGATGTAGTCCGGCTTGTCACTGACATCTGGCTCGTTGAACGAGGGCGGGCGCGGGGCAGTCACATCCTGGAACAGGTTGGCGTGGCGCGGCGCCGGGGTGGCCGGCTGATGCGGCGCATACGTCGCCAGGTACAGGAAGAACGGCTTGTGGTCGGTCGCCGCGTGCTGAATAAACGTGTTGGCTTTGTCAGATAGCACATCCACCATGTAGTCCGAAGGCTGGCACTTGTACGGGACGATGACGCCGTTCTCATTCATCCAGTAGTTGTACTCGCTATAGGGCCCGTCGTAGCCCTGGTTCGTCTTGCACTGCGCGTCTGGTGGCGCCTGACCTTCGGTTGGGCTGTCCCACTCATCCCAGCCCGGCGGGATGTACGTCTGCGGCGCCTGCCCAGGCGGGTCCGTCTGTGGGTAGCCGTTGAGGTATTTCCCCATCAGGCCAGTACGGTAGCCGGCATCGTGAAGCCACGTGCCGACCGTCGAGTTCTCCTCACCCAACTTGTAGAACTTCTGGAAGCCGCCGTCGGGGTGCGCGGCAGTATACGAGTTGCCGTAGATCTGCGTGTTGTGGGCGTATTGGCCGCGCTGGATTGTGGAGCGCGAGGGGCAGCACAGCGAGACGGTGACGAAGAAATTCTCGAAGTCGATGCCCTGGTCCGTCAGCAAGGACTTGACGTGGGGCATGTAGTCCAGCGAGCCAAGGCGGACGTCCTGGTCGTCGGTGAGGATGAACAGGATATTGGGGTGGCTAACGGTAGGGTCCGTCGGGATCATCGCCTCGCTGGCGCTGGCGACAGAGACAACGGGGGGAACCGGGGAGCGGGAGCAGGCAACGGACACGAGTGCTAACGCTAACAGAAAGCATGCCAGGCTATAACTCTTGCGCAGCATATCTGCCTTCCTTCGGTTCTCGTTGCGGTAAATTGTCGGGTCCACCACATGGCGTAGGGTACAGTATAGAAGCGCGAGATGCGGAATGTGTTAAGGGGGGCAGGCCAGATGTAAATTGAGTGTAAAATCGTGACAGGACACGGACGTGGTTGCCGACTGACAAGGCAGCGACTACAATTACGTTCAGTGTTCTTGAGGAGGCGAATCATGGCTAAGCGCCCTACCGGCACTGTAACCTTCCTGTTCACCGACATCGAAGGGAGCACCCGGCTTTGGGAGCAACACCCCGTCACGATGCAAAGTGCGGTCGCCCAACACGATACCATCCTCCACGGAGCCGTCGAGGAGCGCGGCGGCTACGTGGTCAAGACCACTGGCGATGGTCTCTTCGCCGCCTTCGCCGTCGCCGACCACGCCCTCGCCGCCGCCCTGGCCGCCCAACACGCGCTTGTGGCGGCAACGTGGAACGATACCGGACCACTGCGCGTACGCATGGGGCTGCACACCGGCCCGGCCCAGGAGCGCGACGGCGACTACTTCGGCCCCGCTCTGAATCGGACCGCGCGTCTCATGGCGGTCGGCCACGGCGGACAAATCCTGCTCTCCTTGCCAACCTACGAACTGGTGCGGGATCATTTGCCTGAGGGTGTCACCCTCCGCGACCTGGGCGAGCAGCGCTTGAAGGACCTGACCCGCCCCGAGCACGTCTATCAGATTGTTGCCGCCGATCTACCCGGCGACTTTCCCCCACTCAAGACCCTCGACGTCCGCCCCAACAACCTGCCCGCCCAACCAACAGCGTTCATCGGCCGCGAGGCCGAGCTATCCGTAGTGAAGAAGCTGCTCCTGCGCGACGACGCGCGGCTTGTCACGCTCACAGGGCCAGGTGGGACAGGCAAGACCCGTCTCGGGCTTCAGGTGGCTGCCGACTTAATGGACCAATTTGAAGACGGCGTCTATTTCGTTGACCTGGCTCCGATCACGACGCCAAGCCTCGTCGTGCCGAGTGTGGCGCAAGCCCTCGGCGTGCGCGACCAGGGAGCACAGCCGCTTCTCGATACCCTCAAGGACTACCTGCGCGAGAAGCAGATGCTACTCGTCTTCGATAACCTGGAACAGGTCGTGGCTGCTGCCCCGCTCGTCGCCGACCTGCTCGCAGTTGCCCCGCGCCTCAAGGCCCTCGTCACCAGCCGCATCGTTCTCCACCTACGCGGCGAGCAGGAATTCTCAGTGCCGCCGCTGCCCGTGCCAGATCCACGGCGTTTGCCGCAGCTCTCCGAGCTGTCCCAGTACGCTGCCGTCGAGTTATTCGTCCAGCGCGCTGTCAACGTCAAGCCCGATTTCGAGGTCACCGACGACAATGCCGCCGCCGTCGCCGAAATCTGCTACCGGCTGGACGGTCTGCCCCTTGCCATCGAATTGGCCGCCGCCCGCATCAAGCTCTTCCCGCCGCAGACACTGCTCCAGCGGTTGACACGCCGCCTGAAGGTACTGACCGGCGGTTCACGCGATCTGCCTGCCCGCCAGCAAACCTTGCGCGACGCCATCACCTGGAGCTATGACCTCCTCAGCGCGAGCGAGCGGATACTCTTCCATCGGCTCGCCGTGTTCATCGGCGGCTTCACTCTCGACGCAGCAGAAGCGGTCTGCAACGCCTCAGATGACCTGGACATCGACGTTCTGGACGGCATCGCCTCGCTCGTCGACAAGAGTCTGCTGCGGCAGCAAGAGCAGGCCGACGGTGAGCCGCGCTTTGTGATGCTCGAAACGCTGCGCGAGTACGCCGCCGAGCGGCTGGACGCCAGTGGCGAAGCCGAAGCCGTACGCCGTGCCCATGTCCAGTACTACCTCGCCTGGGTGGAGGACGCTGAGCCGCGGCTCAAGGGCCATGACCAGATTGTGTGGGCGAAGCGGTTGGAAGCGGACAATGACAATCTGCGCACGGCCATCGCCTGGGCTGTCCAGAAGAGCGAGGCTGAGATAGCTCTCCGTCTAACTGGTGCGCTCAGCTGGTTCTGGCAGCTCGGCAGCCGTCTGAGTGAGGGGTGCAGCTGGATCGAGCAGGCCTGGGCCTCCAGCCGGGCCGTGCCACCCAGCCAGGCGCGCGCTAAGGCGCTTTTCGGGCTGGGTGTTCTCGCGACGTGGCAGGGCGACTGGACGACGGCGCGCTCGGCGCTCGAAGCAGGCGTGGCCGACGCCCGCGCCGTGGATGATCGCCGCTATCTTGCCCTGACCTTGAGCGGGCTGGCTCAAGCCATCGCCATGCAGGGCGCTCCGGACGACACCCGGCTCCTTGCCGAGGAAAGCCTGGCGCTCGCGCGTTCCCTCGGCGACCGCTGGGTGCTGGCCGAAGTGCTCAACCAGCTCGGCGCGCGGGCGCTTTTCCTGGGCGAGTACGACGCCGTGCCAGGTCTCGCGCAAGAATCGGTGAGGCTATTTGAGGCCGTTGGCGACCGCCGGGGCATCTCGAGCAGCCTTGGCCCCTTGGGGTGGGCGACGATGGCCCAGGGGGATTACGAGACGGCGCGCATCGCCAATGAGAAATCTCTCGTGGCGGCCCGCGCGCTCGGCTATCGAATCGGCGAAGCCTATAACCTGGCTGCGCTCGGAGACATTGCGCGCATCCGAGGCGATTATGCTGCCGCCGGCTCATACTACGAGGAGAGCCTCGTGCTATGCCGCGACCTTGGTCTCAAGCGCGACATTCCGGCTCTCCTGCACAACCTCGGTTACGTCGCCCTGGCCCACGGCGATACTGCCCGTGCCTACGAGCTTCAGAGGCAAAGCCTGTCACTTCACCAGGAGGCGGGCAACAACGTCGGGATACTGGAGGCGTTGGACGGCCTTGCCGCCGTCGCCCGCACGACAGGGGATGCGACGCGCGCGGCTCGGCTGCTGGGAGCGGTCGAGGCGCTGCACGAAAGCGGCGGCACGACGATGTGGCCCGCCGAGCGTGTCGAGTACGACCGCCAGGTCGCCGCCCTGCGCGCCGAGCTTGACCCGGCCACCTTCGAGCGAGCCTGGTTGGAGGGACGCGCGATGACACTGGACCAGGCGGTTGCCCATGCTTTGCACTGACAACCGGCTTACCAAATACCCGGGATGAGCCTCGCCGAACGCTTCTGATAGTCTTGATACTCTCTCCCAAGCATCGTCGCAAGCTCGGCGTCTTCGATTGTAATCAGCCATACATACACGACGGAAGTTGGCAAGGTCAGGACGAACAGGCCAAACCAACTGCCAATCATCAGTGGCAGCCCCAGGAAGAACAGGAGGAACCCCAGATAGCCGGGGTGCCGCACGTGCTTGTACGGCCCTGACTGAACAACCCTGTGTCCTTCTTGCGCGACAACGCCGATGGTGAAGAAGCGCCCCAGCGTGCGCCGCGACCAGTAGCGTATGCTTAGCCCAACAACGCACAGCGCCAGCCCCACCGCATTGACAAGACCATCGACGCGGACGCCGCCGAAGAAGTAAGCCGTCCCGCCCGTCAGACCCAGGCCGATGGCAGGAACCCACAGCGCCGCGAGTTCAAGACGCCTGCTGAGTGGGTCCGACTTGGCAATTGTCGAGACCGGCTTGATGAGGACAAACTCCTCCACGATGAACGCAATAAAGGCGAGGGTTAGTAGGACATAGAGGATGGTCATGGTTTGTCCCCTGGCTATAGGAGAGTTGGCCCTTCAACAGATGTCAATACACTTCATCGTGCGTACCAACGGTCTGGTCTTCAATTCAGGGTCAAACGCATCTTCCGCTAGAAGCATCAAGGTCGTCCGCAAGCGTTCAGCTATCTCATGATGACCATTTGAATCATACATCCCTTCATGCAATGTTCAAAAAGCCCCCATATTGGCAAAGTAAATCGGCCCTGGTATACCTGAAACATAAACCGGATCAGCCGAGTTGCTAGACCATCCGTTCGATGGTAGAATCTTGGCATGAGAGATGATGCTGAAACATAGACCTGACAGGTTTTGAAAACCTGTCAGGTCTATAGATACGGAGACACAATATGACTAACCCGTCTCCTCTGCAATCCAACTGCTTCTACCATATCTTCAATCGCGGCATCAACTGCCAGCACCTGTTCTTCGAAGACCGCAACTATCGCTACTTCCTCAAGCTCTACGCGCCATGGTTTGGTGGATGACTTCCGCGCCTGGCCCTTTTCGTCGTATCAGACCCTACACTCTGTCCAGCCCACACGCCTCAGACGTGATGTGGTGCTGGACTGGCTGGGAGGACTAGCGAACGCGAACGCGATCCACGACCAGACTGTAGATGATAAGCGCTTGCAGCCCGTCTTGCTTGAGGACAGCAATTGAGATAAACCTGCACCTGTTGCTAAACTATGTGTTCGATGCCAGAATTTAACCTATGACGAATCGGAACGTGCCCCACGATCTAGAAACCATGCCAGCGGTAGACCTGACAGGTTTTTGGAAACCTGTCAGGTCTACCGCTGTGCTGTTTGGCTGGGATGAGACGACGGGCATCGTGTCCGTCTGGGCGGACCGCGAGGGGCATGCGCTGGTTTGGCGGCGCGAGGGCGCCCGGGTGGTCTGCGAGCGCGAGCGCTTCCGCCCCTGGCTCTACGCCGCGCACCTCGACGACCTGGCGCACCTGGGCGACGCCCTTGGCCGCCATGACGACGCCAACCCCAGGCCCATCACCTACCGCGAGCTAGACGGCCCCGCGCCCTGCTACCGCTACCTCCTGACGGCGGCCAGCGGGCGCGCGCTGGAGCGGGCGCTGCTGGACGGCGCGTCCCGTCGCCTGGGCCAGCGCATCGCCAGCCTCGGCGACCTGGACGACTACTACCGCGTCGGCCCGGTCGAGCAGTACCTTATGCTGACCGGCCGCGTTTACTTCCGCGGCCTCGCCTACGACGACGTACACCGCCTGCAGTTCGATTTCGAAACGACCGCCCTCGACCCACAGCGGGGCCGCATCTTCATGGCGGCGGTGAGCGACAGTCGCGGGCTGGCGCAAGTGCTCGAAGCGCCGACGCCGAACGACGAAGCCCGCCTCATCCGCGACCTGTGCGCCCTCATCAACGAGCGCGACCCCGACATTATCGAAAACCACAACCTGTTCGGTTTCGACCTGCCCTTCCTGGAAGCGCGCGCCGCCGCGCACAACATCCCCCTGCTCCTCGGCCGCGCGCCCGGTCCGCGTCGCCTGGAGCGCCACACCGAGCCAGGACGCTACCCGGGCACCGGACGGCAAACACGCTACTCCCTGCCGGGCCGCGAGCTGATCGACACCCTCGACGCCGTGCGCCGCCACGACTTCGTCGCCCGCGACCTGCCGAGCCACCGTCTCAAGGACGTGGCGCGTCACTTCGGCATTGCCGCGCCGGAGCGCACGTACATCGCCGGCGCCGACGTGTTCGCCACGTACCGCGACGATCCGGCCGCGGTCCGGCGCTACGCCCTGGACGACGTGGCGGAGGTCGATGGGCTGTCGCAGCGGCTCATGGGCGCGACGTTCGCCCTCGCCGGCATGGCTCCGCGCCCGTATGGACGCCTGGCGTCGGCCGGTCCGGCCATGGGCATCCTGGAGCCGATGCTCGTGCGCGCCTACTTCCACGCCGGTGTTGCCCTGCCGCGTGGGAATGCTCTTAGCGCCAGCGGCAGCCACGAGGGCGGCGCGCTGCATCTGATGAACATCGGCGTGGCGGAGCACGTGGTCAAGGCCGACATCGCCTCGCTGTACCCGTCCATCATGCGCGTCTACCGCATCGGCCCAGCCTGCGACCACCTGGGCATCCTGCTGCACATCGTGGACCGCATGACGACGCTGCGCCTGGCGCACAAAGCCGCTGCCCGCACCGCGCCGCCCGGCTCCCTCGAAGCGGGGCATCATAGCGCCATGCAGGCCGCGATGAAGCTGCTCATCAACTCGGCCTACGGCTACATGGGCGCGGGCAGGATGGCGCTCTTCGCCGATGCCCACGCGGCCGACGAGGTGACACGGCGCGGGCGCGAGATCCTGGGCCAGGTGATGCAGGGGCTGAGCGCGCGCGGCGTGGCGCTCATCGAGGCGGACACCGACGGCGTCTACTTTGCCGTACCGGAAGATTGGACGGAGGAGCAGGAGCGTGCCGTCGTCGCCGAGGTGGCCGCGACGTTGCCCCAGGGCATCACACTCGAATACGAGGGGCGCTACCAGGCGATGTTCAGCCACGAGGTGAAGAACTATGCTCTGCTGACCTACGATGGCCGGGTCATCGTGCGCGGCGTGGCAATGCGCTCCAGCCGCTCGGAGCCGTTCGGTGAGCAATTCCTCCGCACAGCGCTGCACTGCCTGATGCGCGGCGACGTGGTCGGCGTGCGTGACGCCTACATCGCGACACTCAATGCATTGCGGGACCGCGAGCTTCTGGCCGCCGATGTCGCCAGCCGCGTTCGCCTCTCGAAAGCGGCGGATGAGTACGTCGAGACGCGGGCGCGGCAGCGCGAACCCCAGTACGAGGCGCTTGTCGCGGCGGGCCGCAACAAATGGCGGCGCGGCGAGCGGGTGCGCTTCTACCGCGCGAGCGGCGGGGCCTACGTCTGGCTGCCCGATGAGACGGATGAGACGGCGGCAGCGGGCGAATGGGAGACGGATGACGAGGGCGGCGAGGATGAGCTGGACCTCACGGAAAGCCTGCCCAATGACTCCGGCACGGCGCCGCGTGACCTGGACAGCCGCCGCGACTACGACGTGGAGCACTACGCCCAGGTGCTCATGAACTCCTACGCCGGCCGGCTGCGCAAAGCGTTTGCGCCGGAGGACTTCGCCCAGCTTTTCCGCATCGACATGCAGGGCGGCCTGTTCGACCGTCCGGTCGAGACTATCGAGCCACGCTGGATCCGCCCGTAACCCTTGCCCATGTTTGACTCCGCCTCCCGTCTCAAGTAGCATCTTTCTCTATATTGGCAGAATGGCAGACGCAGATGTGAAGAAAACGGCTTCTCGAAGCGTCTAACCGCCAATGATCGTGATGCAGGAGAAAGCTGGAGTCATGTCTGCAAACGAAACTACCACCCCGGTTGACTTTATTCGCGCCGCCGTCATCGAGGACCTCAAGAGCGGCCGCTTCAAGAAAATCCACACCCGCTTCCCCCCGGAGCCGAACGGCTATCTGCACATCGGCCACGCCAAGGCTATCAGCGTGGACTTCAACATCGCGTCGGAGTTCGGCGGGAAGTGCAATCTGCGCTACGACGATACGAACCCGGTCAAGGAAGAGCAGGAGTTCGTCGATCAGATTAAGGACGACATTCACTGGCTTGGCTACGACTGGGAAGACCGCGAGTACTACGCCTCGGACTACTTCGAGCAGCTCTACGACATGGCGATTGACCTTATCAAGAAGGGCAGGGCCTACGTCTGCGACCTGAGCGCCGAGGAGATCAAGGCGTATCGCGGGACGCCGAGCGAGCCGGGCAAGAACAGCCCGTACCGCGAGCGCAGCGTCGAGGAGAACTTGGACCTGTTCGCCCGCATGCGCGCGGGCGAGTTCCCCGACGGCTCGCGCACCCTGCGCGCCAAGATCGACATGGCGTCGGGCAATTTCAACATGCGCGACCCGGTCATGTACCGCATCCTCCACGCGACGCACCACCGCACTGGCGACAAGTGGTGCATCTACCCGATGTACGACTTCGCCCACGGGCAGAGCGATTCCATTGAGGGCATCTCGCACTCGCTGTGCTCCCTGGAGTATGAGGACCACCGCCCGCTGTACGACTGGTTCCTGGACGAGTTGGGGATTTACCACCCGCGCCAGATCGAATTCGCCCGCCTGAACGTGACCTACACCGTCCTGAGCAAGCGCAAGCTGATGCATCTCGTGCGCGGCGGATACGTGCGCGGCTGGGACGACCCGCGCATGCCTACCCTGTCCGGCATGCGCCGTCGGGGCTACACGCCCGAGGCCATCCGCGACTTCTGCGCCCGCATCGGCGTCGCCAAGACCAACAGCACGGTGGACGTGGCTCTACTGGAGCACTGCGTGCGCGAGGACCTCAACAAGCATGCCCTGCGTGTCATGGGCGTGCTCAACCCGCTGCGCGTGGTCATCGAGAACTATCCCGAGGGCCAAGTCGAGGAACTGGACGCCGTCAACAACCCGGAGGACCCAAACGCCGGCACGCGCAAAGTCCCGTTCAGCCGCGTCCTCTACATTGAGCAGGACGACTTCCGCGAGGTTCCGCCGCCCAAGTACTACCGCCTCACACCAGGCCGCGAGGTGCGCTTGCGCTATGCGTACTTCATTAAGTGTACCGACGTGGTGAAGGACGAGAACGGCGCCGTCGTCGAGTTGCGCTGCACCTACGACCCGGCCACGCGCGGCGGCGATGCCCCCGACGGGCGCAAGGTCAAGGCGACGATCCACTGGGTGTCGGCCCAACACGCTGTCCCGACCGAAGTGCGCCTGTACGACCGGCTGTTTACCGAGCCGTTCCCGGAGGATGTGGAGGAGGGCGAGCACTTCCTGGATAACCTCAATCCCACGTCCCTGGAAGTGCTACCGAACGCCTACGTCGAGCCGGGCCTGAAGGACGCCCAGCCCGGCGCGCGCTACCAGTTCGAGCGCCTGGGCTACTTCGTCGTTGACCCTGACTCGGTCAGCGGCAAGCCCGTCTTCAACAAGACCGTCGGCCTAAAGGATACCTGGGCCAAGATCGAGAAGGCGCAAGCCGCCGCGCCCGCGTGATTTAGGAGCGCATGCACAGAATGGAAGCAGCAAACGGTAGCATAACGACACTAGATGACGTTTTCGCATTGGCTCGACGTCTATCGGTGTCGGATCAGGCGCGGCTGATTGGACGGCTGGCGCCACTCCTTGCAGAGGCCGTCGAAGGGGCGGACGAAACCCATCCTCCGCTGCGTGGCCTCCTCGCGGATCTTGGCTCAGCGCCATCAGCCGAAGACATTGACGACGTGCGGCATGAGATGTGGGCTAGCTTACCTTATGGGAATGGCGAATGATCCGGCTGGTCGCCGATACGCATGCCTTAATCTGGTATCTGTACAGCGACCCACGGCTGTCCCCTGTCGCAGGGAGCAGCATGGATGCAGCGGACGCAGCAGGGGACCAGATTGGATTGTCTTCCATTAGCCTTGTGGAAATTCTGTACTTGAGTGAGAAGGGTCGTATTCACCCGCAAGCACTGGAGCGTATTCTCGTAGAACTGCGAAGGCCAGGCGCAAGGCTGGTGGAAGTTCCACTGGACCACATAGTCGTCGAAGCCATGCGAGACGTGGACCGAGTGAGAGTGCCAGACATGCCTGACCGCATCATAGCCGCAACGGCCGTCCACCTTGGTGTTCCTCTCGTCAGTAAGGATCGCAAGATCCAATTGGCGGGCCTCGCGACAATATGGTAATACGTCTTCGTGCTGACAGAGAACCATCATGTTGCGAGTAATGTTGTTTCTGTCGATGCTCTTGTGCCTGGCCGGCTGCGCGGCAGCGTCCCTTCCTGCGCCCGATGTGACCGCCGCCGACCCAATTCCGCTTGTCGTTTCGCCCACCGGGATCAGCTCCGCGCCCCTGCCCCGTCCGGACGCTGAGCGCGTCTTCCGCTGGCCGACATCCGGCATCCCGTCCCTCATCTTCGTCTACGACGACGGAGAAGGGTGAGCGCGGTGCATGGCGCTCGCCCCCGCCGTGAGCGGGATCGCAGATCAGTACGGTGACAGGCTCAACGTCGTCTGGCTCGCGGAGACGTCTGAGCAGGGCCGCGCCGCGAAAACGCTGTTCAACCTGCCCCAACGCGGCGTCGCCATCCTCGATCAGCACAGCCGCCTCGTCTGGCGTGCAGCCAGCGCAACACCATATGCGCTTGCAGTGCAGGTCCGCCACGCCCTTGAGAGTTCCCCCACAGACGACCACTAGCCGCACTTCGGGTTCTTGGCCTGTTGGTAGACACGGTCGAACTCCTGGTTGAACAGCTTCGCCAGGTTGGGATCGTCAACAATCAACAGGTTCTCGTCGTTGTCCTTGTCGGCGTTGCTGGAATAGTTGTACGAGCCGAAAATCACCGTCTTGTCGTCGATGATGTAGACCTTGTGGTGCAGGACGTAGCAGTTGCCATCGGTCAGCACATCCAGCCCGGCGTTTTTGAAGGTCGGAAACTCCGCGCCGCTGCCGGAGGCGTTGCGCTGCTCGAACACCCCCTGCACCTTGACACCCTTCTTCGCCTTATCGGTGATCGCCTTGGCCTGGTCGTCGTCGGTGAACGAGAACGCCATCACCCTAATGCTCTTCTGAGCGCCCTCCAGGCGCTTCTGAATCGCTTGCTTGGCGCCGCCGCTCGGCGAAAAGTAGTTCTCGATTTTCACCCCGCCCGTCTCAGTCACCGTCGAGTTCGGCACCGTCTTGTTGGCCGCCCCGTGGAAGCGGCCGGCCATGAACTCGTCCATGCGCTTCTTGTAGTTCGCGATCAGCTTCGCGTCGGTCAGGCGCATAGTATTGTTGTTGTTACGGTAGGTATCGTTGACCGTCAGGTTCCAGGAGCCGGTCCAGAGCACCTTGGCGTCGATGATGTAGAACTTGTTGTGCATGTAGCCCGCCGCATTCTCCAGACTGACCTGCACGCCACCATCTTTGAGCCGTCGCAATACGCCCGTCGGATCGTCCGGCGCCTCATAGTTCTCCGAGTCCGTGGCGACGCGCACCTGGACGCCGCGTTGCGCTGCGCGAATCAGCGCGTCCACGACCGGGTCCAGGTCGATCTCGAACGACGCGATATCGATGGACTTCTGCGCGCCGTCGAGATCGCGAATCAGGTCCGCAGCGATCCCGCCAAAACGGTCCTGGGGCTTCTCAGGATAGAAGGGCTTGGTGAAGTACAGGCGATAATACGGCCCCTCGGAGACGTACGCAGCCACGATCTTGGCCGGTGTTGACGTCGCGGCAGGCACCTTTGCTGTCGATGGCTTACCGGAGGTAGCGGTCGGTGTCACGCGGGTCGCGGCGCTAGCACGAGCGGTAGCCGTTGGCGCGATTGTCGGCTCAGCCGCAATCTGCGGCGCTCGGGACTGCTGCGACCACAAGAACAATCCACCTGCCAGGACAACACAGAGGATAGCGACGATGAGAACGCCCAGGACGGGCATGAGCGGTTTCATGACAAGCCTCACTGGCGATTAGGGCCGGATTTGCGTTTGGAAGACTTTTTCTGGCCGCCGGTCTGCGGTTTTGCCGGCGGCTTCGATACGATTGGCGACCCGATGGGCGGTACGGGGAGCGCTGGTGGCGCAGGTGGTGGCGCTACCGTTGCTGGCACGCCACGGGTTATTATTGCTGCATCGAGGCTCTTTTGCGCCGCGCTTAACGCCTCGTCTATGTCCTCCGTGCCTGTGCGATTGGCAGCACGCACGGCGGCGACCACGTCTTCGTAGACCGCGCTGGCCTTGATCTGCTCCTCGGCCCACGCCAGGACGGCCATGGCCGGCTTGTCGGTCAGGTTGCCCGTCAGCGACTCATTTTCCCGCAGCCGCTCGATGGCCGCGGCCTGCTGCTCTGTCAGCGCCATGGATGCGTCCTCCTGGGCGATGATTGTGGCGTTCGATGCAGAACGGAGTGTAGCAGAAGAAAACGGGTGCGTCAATTTCCTATATCAATCCTGGCGCTTTTGTCGGCCCTGGCCTATTTCGCTCTTGACAAGCCGCTGCGAATCGGGTATACTGCTTCCCATCAACGCCGAACAGCGACGATCAGGAAGAGTACCCCTCAAAACGAGGCTCCAGAGAGCCGGCGGCTGGTGTGAAGCCGGTGCTCACGCTGAGGGTGAATGGGCCTGGGAGCTGCGGGCCGAACGGGAGAGCGGCCTTCGCTCCCCTCAGTAGTCCCCGCCGGACACGCCACCGTTATCAGGGCTGAGGGTATCGGGCATGGCAGCCCCGTACCTGCACAGAGTGAGGCTGGCTTCGGACACACGTCCCGTCCTTCATGACGGGGCTTTTTTGTTCTTGCAGCCTAACTGGGGTGGCACCACGGGTGACTTCGGTCCTCGTCCCTATGGGATGAGGGCCTTTTTGTTTGTCACCAGGTTTACCTCAGCGCCTCCCACTCGCAAGACCTGGCGCGCTGCGGCGGCACAGTTATAAGGAGGAACACGATGTTCACTACGATTGTACGAGAACAAGCCTCGACCACGACTCACCGCCGGCCGCTGCGCTTCCGCCCGACGCTGGATGAGGCGCGGACGCTGGCCGACCAGGGCAACGTCCTGCCGGTCTACTGCGAGCTGCCCGCCGATCTGGAGACGCCGGTCTCCGTCTATCTCAAGCTGCGCGGCGCGGGCGCGTCGTTCCTGCTGGAGTCGGTCGAGGGCGGCGAGCAGATTGCGCGCTACTCGTTCCTCGGCATCGCCCCCGCCCGCCAGCTTGTCGCCCACCACAAGGGAGTGCACCTGGTCAACGGCCACGACACCGTCATCGCCGACGACACCGACCCGCTGGCGGCCATGAAGCAAGTGATGTCTGAGACGCGCATGATCCGCCTGCCGGGGCTACCGCGCTTCGTCGGCGGCGCCGTCGGCTACATGAGCTATGATCTGGTGCGTTACTTCGAGCGCCTGCCGGACACTGCCATCGACGACCGCGACCTGCCCCTGTGCCACTTCCTGTTCACCGACACCCTGGTGGTGTTCGATCACGTCAAGCACCGCCTGCTCGTGCTCGCCAACGCCCGCCTTGACGGCACGGGCGCAGACCCCGTCGCCGAAGCGTACGCCGACGCCATAGCCCGCATCGAGGCCATCGTCGAGCGCGTGCGCCAGCCCAGCCCCGAGGCGAGTGTCGAACCGACGAACACGACGTTCCCGCTTACGTCCAACACCGAGCGCGAACGCTACGAGGCGATGGTCACGGCGGCCAAGGAGTACATCGCAGCGGGTGACATCTTCCAGGTCGTGCTGTCGCAGCGTTTCGAGCGCGAGACCGACGCCGACCCGTTCGCCATCTATCGCGCCCTGCGCATGCTCAACCCCTCGCCCTACATGGTGTTCATGGACCTGGGTGAGACCAAGATCATCGCCTCCTCGCCGGAGATGCTGACCCAGCTTGAAGACAACGTTGCGGCCGTCCGCCCCATCGCCGGCACGCGGCGGCGCGGCGCCACCGAGGCCGAGGACGCGGCCCTGGCCGAGGAGATGCTGGCCGACCCCAAAGAGCGCGCCGAGCACGTGATGCTGGTCGACCTGGGGCGGAATGACCTGGGCCGCGTGTGCGACTATGGGAGCGTACAGGTCACGGACCTGATGGTTGTGGAGCGGTACTCCCACGTCATGCACATCGTCAGCCGCGTGCGGGGCCAGCTCGCCGAGGGCCGCGATGCGTTCGACCTGCTGCGCGCTACGTTCCCAGCCGGCACGCTGTCGGGCGCACCTAAGGTGCGGGCGATGGAGATTATCGAGGAGCTGGAGGGCGTGCGGCGTGGCCCCTACGGCGGCGCTATTGGCTACTTCGGCTACAGTGGGACGCTCGACTCGTGCATCACCATCCGCACGATTGTCATGCGTGACCGCACGTGCTATATCCAGGCGGGCGCTGGCATCGTCGCCGACTCCGATCCGAGCCTGGAATACGATGAATCCGTCAACAAGGCCCGCGCCCTCGCTGAGGCCATCCGCGTCGCCGAAGAAGGCTTCTAATAGGGAGGATGTCATGATCGTCGTGATTGACAACTACGACTCGTTTACGTACAACTTGGTGCAATACCTGGGCGAGCTGGGCGCTCAGCTTAAGGTGTTCCGCAACGACAAGGTCACACTTGAGGAGATCGAGGCGCTGGGGCCAAGCGGTATCGTTATTTCGCCGGGGCCGGGTGACCCGACGGATGGCGGCGTCAGCAACGCCGTCATCCAGCACTTCCACACGACGACGCCCATCCTGGGCGTTTGCCTGGGGCAGCAGTGCATGGGCTACGTCTTCGGGGGCAATGTCGTGCGCGCGCCGCGCTTGATGCACGGCAAGACCTCGCTCATCTATCACTACGGCAAGGGGCTGTTCGAGGGCATCCCCAGCCCGTTCGAGGCGACGCGCTACCACTCCCTTATCGTCGAGGAGCCGCTGCCTGCTGAGCTTGAGGCGACGGCGTTCACGGCCGATGGCGAACTGATGGGGCTGCGCCACAGACACTACCCGATGTTTGGCGTCCAGTTCCACCCGGAGAGCATCTTGACGCAGCACGGCAAGCAGATTCTCAAGAACTTCCTGGACATGCGCCCCCTGCCAGCTAGCATGCTCCCGACGCACGCTGTGGCTCATTAAGGAACAGGTGAGCGAGGAGTTGACGATGATCAAAGAAGCCATTGCCGCCCTGGTCGAGGGCCACCATTTGAGCGCCGCCGACGCCGAGACCGTCATGCGCCAGATCATGGATGGCGAGGCGTCGCAGGCGCAAATTGGCGCGTTCCTGACGGCGTTACGCATCAAAGGCGAGACCATCGACGAGATCACTGGCTGCGCGCGCGCCATGCGCAGCCTTGCCGTGCCGGTTCACCCGAAGCGCACCGACCTGGTAGACACGTGCGGCACGGGCGGCGACCGCAGCGGGACGTTCAACATCTCCACGACGGCGGCGTTCGTCGTCGCAGCCGCCGGGCTGGGCGTCGCCAAGCACGGCAACCGCTCGGTGTCCAGTCAATCGGGCAGCGCTGATGTGCTGCAAGCCCTTGGCCTCAACCTTGACCTCGATGCCCACGCCGTCGCCGACTCCATTGACAGCATCGGCTTTGGCTTCCTGTTCGCGCCCAAGCTCCACCCGGCCATGCGCCACGCCATTGGTCCGCGCCGCGAGATGGGCATCCGCACCGTCTTCAACATTCTCGGCCCACTGACCAACCCGGCCGGCGCGCGCACCCAGGTGATGGGCATATACGCCGCGCACTTGACGGCGCCGCTGGCCGAGGTCCTCCAGGCGCTCGGGAGCCAGTCGGCCTACGTCGTCCACGGCGCCGACGGCCTGGACGAGCTATCCACGACCGGCCCCAACCGTGCCGCCTTCTTTAACGCGGACCAGGGCGAGGTAGTCGAGGAGACCCTGGACGCCATCACCCTTGGCATTCCCCGCGCCTCCGTCGCCGACCTGCGCGGCGGAACCGCCGCCGAGAACGCCGAGTTAACGCACCGCGTGCTGGCGGGTGAACGCGGCCCGCGCCGCGATGTCGTTTTGTTCAACGCGGCGGCGGCCTTGGTTGCCGGCGGCAAGGCCAAAGACCTGCGCGAGGGCGTGCAGGCTGCGGCGGACGCCATCGACAGCGGCGCAGCAACCCAGGTGCTCGCCCGCGTGGTCGAGTTCAGCAACGACCACGCGCCCCACCCGGCGTAGAGCGATTGTTGTGCATCGCGAGTTTCCAAGAGAAGGGAACGCAGAGACGCAGAGACGCAGAGAGGGGTTGTCAAAAGTCTTTTCTTTCCTCTGCGCCTCTGCGCCTCTGCGTTGCTATCTTCTTCTGAAGGGATACACCAAAGAGGCAGGAAGCGTATGATCCTGGATAAGATTGTGGCCCAAAAGCGAATTGAGGTTGCCGAGCGCAAGGTGAGCCAGCCGTTGGCCGAGATCCAAGCTCGTTGCGCTGACGCGCTACCGGCGCGCAGTTTCGCGGCGGCGCTGGCGCAGCCGGGCGTGAGCCTCATCGGCGAGCTGAAGAAAGCCTCGCCCTCCAAGGGCTTGCTGCGCCCCCACTTCGCGCCGATCGAGCTGGCGAAAGTCTACGCGGCCAACGGCGCGCGGGCCATGTCCATCCTGACCGACGAGCCATTCTTCCAGGGCAGCCTGGCGTATCTCCAGGCCGTGCGTCAGGCCGAGGCCGACGAAACCCTGGCCGAGTTGCCCCTACTGCGCAAGGACTTCATCATCGACGCGTACCAGGTCTGGGAAGCGCGCGCCTGGGGCGCTGACGCCATCCTGCTCATTGTTGCTATACTGGGGGACGATGAGCTTGTCGCGCTGCGCGAGCTGGCGGAACGCCTGGGCATGACGGCGCTCGTCGAGGTCCACGACGAGGCCGAGACGGGGCGGGCCGTCGTATCCGGCGCGCGGGTCGTCGGCGTCAACAATCGCGACCTGCGCGACTTCACCGTCGACATCCACACCACGCTGCGCTTGCGCCCGCTTGTGCCGACAGGTACAATACTCGTCGCCGAGAGCGGCATCCACACCAGCGCCGACGTGGTCATGCTGGGCGAGGGCGGCGTGGACGCCATCCTGGTGGGCGAGGCGTTGATGACCGCGCCCGACATGGCCGCCAAAGTGCGCGAGCTATCGGGTATGAATGTGGGAGTGCATACCACGCGCTGAGGAGAAGACCCATGGCGTCATGCCGACGAAGGAGGCATCTGGGCCGTCGCAGTCCAGCCCCTCCTACGTCGGGGTGACAGCGGGAGTTGTAGCCAAAGCGGGTGTTGACGAGTGAAGCAGGTTGGGAGCGAGGGATACGTGCGCGTTAAGATTTGCGGAATTACAAACATGGAGGACGCGCTCGCGGCGACCGAGGCCGGCGCTGACCTCCTGGGATTCATCTTCTACCCGAAAAGCCAGCGCCGCGTGAGCGTCGAGGATGCGCGGGAGATTGTCGCGCGGCTGCGCGCCGAGCGGCTCAACTCGCCGCTCATGGTGGGCGTGTTCGTCGATGTGGAGTACGCGGAGGTGGCCCGAACCCTGGACGAGGTCGGGCTGGACCTGGCGCAGTTGAGCGGGAGCGAGCCGCCGCTGGAGGTGGGACTGCTTGCCCCGCGCGCGTTCAAGGCCATCCGCCCGCAGAACCGCGCCGACGCTGACGGCATCTCCGCCGCGTACAACGAGGTCCTGCCGCCGACGGACCCGGCGACGGCCACGCGCCCATTGTTCCTGGTGGATGCCTACCACCCGTGGCGCTTTGGTGGGACTGGTCGCGCCGCCGACTGGAACGCCGCCCGGAGCCTGGCCTTGCGCTACCCAACGCTGCTTGCCGGCGGCCTGACACCGGACACGGTCGCCGAGGCTATCGCCGAGGTGCAGCCGTGGGGCGTAGACGTCGCCAGCGGCGTCGAGGGCGCGCCTGGTAAAAAGGACCACGACCTGGTACGCCGCTTCATCACTGCTGCTAAGCAGAGCATCGCGCCGACGGATAACACATGAACCTCAACGAGTTCTGCCGCCGCCTCGATGAGGAGTTCCACGTTGACAGCGTCATCGAGACGTGGCCCTTGCTCGCCCAGGGCGACCCTGCCTTTCAGAAGTTCGCCGCGCCGCAGTTCCTGACCCACGGCAACGGGCTGCTCGTCCAAGGCGAGGTGCAGGTCGCCGAGGTCTACACCGCCGTCTACCCGACGCCGGCCGTGCTGGAGCACGTCGCGGGCCGAGCGTTTCCGGGCAGTGTTCTCATCTGCCACGTTCCCATGTGGCTAGATGGGCGCGTGGGATACGTCCCACCGGACCCGAACGGTCTGGCCGAGCTGAGCGAGCGGGGTATCTCGCTCTACATTCTCCACGCGCCGCTGGTCTGGGCGCCGCGCCTGTCCACCTGGCGCAGCCTCGCTCGCACTGTCGGCATCGAGATCGACGGTGAGATCATGGCGGACGGCAAGCCCATCGGCTGCTATGGCAAGGTCGATGTCGAGCCGCACCTCGCCGCGATCTTCGACTTCAGCGCGCTCCTGCTGCGTGTCGAGGAACGCCTGGACATCACGAACTCGCAGGTGGCGGAGAATCTCGACAGCGTCGTTGGGCGGGTCGCCGTCGTACCAGGCGATGGCGCCAGTCCGATATTGCTGGAACAGGCCGACGCCCTCGGCTGCCAGACGTACATTACGGGCATCCTGGATAACCCGATGCCGGATCCCGCGCTCCGCGACCGCAGCGCCGCGTTCCTGGCGCTCGCCAGTACGCACGCCATCAATCTGATCGGCGCGTCGCAGTATGCAACGCAAGCCCCTGGCATGCGCCTGCTGGCGACGTGGGCCCAGGCTCTTGGCGTGAGCGCGTCGTTTGTACCCGATGCCCCGGAGCTAGTGGAGTTTTTGCGCACGTAAGAGAGATGAGGACCCTATGGATGCTGTGACTCAGACACTACCCGATGCGCGAGGACGCTATGGCCGCTACGGCGGACGCTACGTCCCTGAGACGCTCATGTCGGCGATCACCGAGCTGGAGCAGGCGTACCTGGCGGCGAAGGCCGATCCGGCGTTCGAGGCGCGCTTCCTGGCGCTCGAGCGCGACTACGTTGGCCGCCCGACGCCGCTGTATTTCGCCGAGAAGCTGACCGCCCACTGCGGCGGCGCGCGCATCTACCTCAAGCGCGAGGACCTGGCCCACACCGGCGCGCACAAGATTAACAATGCCCTGGGGCAGGGGCTGTTGGCGGAGCGGATGGGCAAGCGGCGTATCATCGCCGAGACCGGCGCGGGGCAGCACGGCGTCGCCTCAGCAACGATTGCCGCGCTCCTGGGCATGTCGTGCGTCGTGTACATGGGGACGGAGGATATCCGGCGGCAAGCGCCCAACGTCTTCCGCATGAAGCTGCTCGGCGCGGAGGTGCGGCCGGTCGACTCAGGCAGTCGCACACTCAAGGACGCCATCAACGAGGCGATGCGCGACTGGGTCACCAACGTCGCCGACAGCTACTATCTGCTCGGCTCGGCCCTCGGCCCACATCCCTATCCCCTGATGGTGCGCGACTTCCAGAGCATCATCGGGCGTGAGGCGCGAGCGCAGGCGCTGGAGCAAATCGGCCGCCTGCCAGACCTGCTCATCGCCTGCGTCGGCGGCGGCTCCAACTCCATCGGCCTGTTCTACCCGTTCCTCGGCGACGACGTGCGCATGATCGGCGTCGAAGCGGGAGGCCACGGCATCGCCAGCGGCGAACACGCGGCGCGGTTCTCAGACCCGGCGCTCGGCCGCCTCGGGGTGCTCCACGGCGCGCAGACTTACGTCCTCCAGGACGAAGACGGGCAGATTGCCCTCACTCACTCGGTGTCGGCGGGCCTGGACTACGCCGCCGTCGGCCCGGAGCACGCCTATCTGCGCGAGATTGGCCGCACTGAGTACACCTATGCGACAGACGACGAGGCGTTGGGGGCGTTCAAGCTGCTCTGCCAGCTCGAAGGGATTATCGGCGCGCTTGAGTCAGTACACGCGATTGCCCACACCCTGAAAGTCGCGCCACAGATGAGCCAGGAGCAGGCAATCATTGTCAACCTCTCCGGCCGGGGCGACAAGGACCTGCAAACCGTGGCGGACGCGCTGGGGGTCACCATTTAGCATGAGCGTCACTATCGTCGTCGGCGGGCCTAGCCCTGAGGATGCCCGCAGCAAAGTCGCAGCCTATCTCGCCCTGGCCGACCAGCCTGTGCTGGCGAGCCGCGCGGGCGCGGGCGCAAACGTGGACTACAGCATCGACTGGCAGGGGCAGCGCTACATCTTGCAGCAGCTCCCGTGCGCCTTCGTCCAGCCAGACGTGCGCATCGTCATCGGCCCCGGTGTGCCTGTCCACCTGGATGCCTTGCTGGGCGAGGTCGAGCGGCTAGGCGTGGCGAACCGCCTGGGTATCGACCCGCTGTGCCCCGTCTTTCGTGACGGCGACGGGGAAGCGCAGCCGACGCGCCTCCCAGCGGGCGAATTCCCAGAGTTGCAGCCGTTCCTCGCCGACGTACCGCTGGAGCTGAATATTGCCGCCGCGCAGAACCGCAACGTGCTCATCGAGGGCGCGCCGGGTGGACCGGCTCTCGCCCAGGCCGCGCCCTATCCCCTCGGTTCGACCTTCGAGACGACGGCGCAATCCTGCTGCACCGATGTGGGATTGGGGCCAACCCGTGTCACCCAGGTTGTTCTCGTTCTGTCGGTCTTCATGCCAGGCGGTGAGACGGGCAAGAAGGGGCGGGGCCAGCGCGCTAGCGTCCCCTCGGAGAGTGTCTTCGGGGACAATGACGCGGAGAGCGCCGCGTACATCGAGACGGCTCGCCGCCTGGCGCTCATCAACGGTGCAACGCAGCTCACGCTAACGGGTGTCGAGGGCCGCTACGGGCGCGCCTTCGGCGTGCAGCGGCGCGGTAACCTGCCCGGCGAGGTGCGCCGCCTCATCGACGGCATGGAGGAATCCATTGGTGTCCCTGTCGCCCTCGTGTCCACCGGCCCGCAGATCGAGCACATGATCGACCTGCGCTAACACGACTCGCGTGCGAGGAATTATGTCACGTATTGCACCGACGTTTGACCGCCTGCGCGCCGAGGGTCGCATCGCCCTCATGCCCTATCTATGCATCGGCCACCCGACGCCCGATGCCCTGCTTGACATTGTGCCAGCGGCGGAGCGAGCAGGGGCTGACCTGTTCGAGCTGGGTGTGCCCTTTTCGGACCCGCTGGCCGACGGGGCAACAATCCAGGCAGCGACGCAGCGCTCACTGGAGCAGGGATTGAAGGTAGACGCGTGCTTCCGCCAGGTGCGGCACTTGCGTGAGGCGGGCGTGGCCGCGCCGTTCTGCTTCATGGGCTACTACAACCCCATCTTCCAGCGCGGCGTTGACCGCTTCTGCGCCGAAGCCGCCGACGCCGGTGTGGACGGGTTCATCGTACCCGATCTGCCGCCGGAGGAGGCCGACGACCTGGCCGAAGCGGCGCGCCGCCACGACCTGGACCTCATCTTTCTCCTGGCCCCTTCCAGCACAGAGGCCCGCATCCGCACCGTGTGCGAGCGAGCCTCCGGGTTCATCTATCTTGTGTCGCTGCTGGGTGTCACCGGCGCGCGGGCGAGCCTGCCGACCGAGCTAGAGAGTTTCGTCGGGCGTGTCCGCGCCCACACCGACGTGCCGCTGGCCGTTGGCTTCGGCATCAGCACGCCCCAGCAGGCGAGCCGCGTCGCCCACATCGCCGACGGCGTCATCGTCGGCAGCGCCGTCGTCCGCGTCGCCGACCAGGCGGAGAACCCGGCCGCCGAGGTGGCGGAGTTTGTGGGTGGGTTAAGGAAAGCTATGGATCGCGTGGTCACGGGGTGAGGGGATGCTGGCGCTTTGCGCCCAAGGCAACGCGTTCGCCCCGCGACGCCACCGACTCAAGTCGGTGGCTAAGAAAACGAAGCCTGCTCAAGCAGGCTGGGATGGCAGGTCTCCCTTAGCCAGCCTGCCTCGGCAGGCTTTGCCGCATCAGACGACGAATTCGATTCGTCGGCCTTATCCAGCGACAACTCCGTCACCCCGTCACCTCGTCACCCCGTCACTCGTCACTTCGTTCCCCCGTCACTTCTCATTCCGGCGGGACGTTCTTCCACGTCCGCATGTAGGTCACGATGTCGGCGATGTCCTGGGCGCTAAGGGCGCCGCCCTTCTCCTTTGCATGAGGAACCATGACCGTGCCTGAGCGCCCGTTGGCGATGGCGTAGGCGATGAAGGCGTCCGAGGCTTGGGCCAGGAACTGGGGGTGGCCGATAGACGAACCGGCCAGACTGTCGTTGCGCATGGTCATGCCCGTTGGCCCGTGGCACGACGCGCAGTTCTGGTCATAGAGCGTCTTCCCGTTCGCCGCATCGCCCTTCAGCGGCGCGCTGTCCAGGGCGATGCTCGGCGTCTTCTGCCACTTGCGGATGTACCTCACCAGCGACGCAATCTGGGCGTCGTCGAGGCCGTTCTTCGCCCACGGCGACATCGTGGTGCCCTCGCGCCCGTTGGCGATGGCGTCGGTCAGGAGGGGATCGCTAACGGTCGAGAGAAATTCTGGGCTGCTGAGTGAGGTACCGACCTTGCCCTTGCCCTCGCCCTGGTCGCCGTGGCACACGGCACACCGCTCGGTGTAGAGGGCGGCGCCCATCTTCGAAGCAACGGTCGGCGCGGGCGGCATGATGACCCCGGCCGGGACGCGGCAGCCTGCCACAAGCAACCCCACGCCCATCAAGAATGCCACGATGAGAGAAAAACGCATAGCTACCTTTTCCAGGAACACGCGCAGGCCGGACCACGCGAAGCGGCGGCTCCGCTTTGGACCGGCCTGCGCGCTCTTCAACTTTGTGTTATTGCGGCGCTCACATCGGCGGTAACGCGTTCCGCGCCCGTGTAAACACTCAGGCGTCGGCCCCGCGCGTAGCCCACCAACGTCACGCCCCACGCCTGGGCCAGACGGACGGACAATGCCGTCGGTGAGGTGCGCGAGACGACGATGGGGACGCCCATGCGCGCTGCTTTGGTAATCATCTCTGATGAAACGCGGCCCGTCGTCAATAGGATACGGTCCTGCGTCGGGATTCCACGCAAGAGACACGCGCCGCGAATCTTGTCCAATGTATTGTGGCGGCCGACATCTTCGGCGACGACCAGCACGCGCTCCGCATCGGCGAGGGCGCTGGTGTGTATCCCGCGCACCTCGCGGTAGAGGCGCGCTCGCTCGTTGAGCTGGCGCATCAGCCCCATGAGGTCCGTCGGCGTTACCTGTAATGTCGACTCAATGCGCCCGGCCACACGCTCCATGTCCTGGAACGTCACGCCACCGCCACAGCCGCTGGTGAGAATCTCCGGCCCAAGGTCGTCCGGCAGCGGATGCGCCAGCCGCGCATCGATAGCCCCCACCGATTCCTCGCATACGGGCAGCGTGAGGCGCTCGTCCAAGCCGAGGCTGGGCATGTACCAGTAGACCTGGTGTTCATCCTCGTAAACCTTGAGTGAGACAACGTCGTCAAGCTTACGGATCAATCCCTCGGATACGAGGAATCCCAGCGCCAGGTGGTGCAGGTCCAGGGGCGTACACATGAAGCTGACCAGCAGGCGCCGGTTGACGTATAGCCGCCAGCGCGTCTCGTTGACGATCGCGCCGTCGATGGTCTCGGCGCGGCCCAGGTCATCATATTGGACGTAGCGCCAGCTAAGCTTGGGATCGGGCATGGAGACGTTCCTGAACCGCAGACCACTCTTCAGGCGTGTTGGCGTTGAAGAAGGAGAGGTGTTCTTTGTCGTAACGCTCGATCTCGGCTACACCCACATAGCGCACCTTGATGTAGGGAAAGAAGCCGATCATCCGCAGGTCACCCGCCGTGATGCGCGACAGGATGGCCCGGGCGACACGGCGATTGTACACAGCGTGCAGTGGCTGGAGGTCGCGGTCCTTGGCCGTGTGGCGCGGCATGAGCTCGGCGTCAGCCCCCAGCGTTGTGTCGGAGACCTGGGGTACGGCGGCGTCCCAACCGCGCGCCGCCCGCGCCAGGTAGCGTAGGAGTCGAAGGTTGAGGAACGGCATGTCGCATGCCACAGCCACAACGTAGGGATGGCGCGCCGCCTGAAGCCCACTATACAGTCCACCGACAGCGCCCGCGCCGGGGAAGGCATCACCGATAACGCGCCACCTGCCGTCGGTGTAGCGGTCAGGCTCGCCGGCCACGACGATGATGTCGTCGCTGATGGCCGACAGGGTATTCGCGACGCGGTCCAGCAGGCGCTCACCGTCTAGCTCGAGCAGCGCCTTATCGCGGCCCATGCGGCGGCTCTGTCCGCCGGACAATATGATTGCACTCAACGCGGGCATGAAAATCCTCGACGGTTCACTGAGGAGATTATAGTGGGCGCAGGGTAAAGTACGAAGTGAGCAAACACGAAGCGGGGCCCAGCATGAGCGCCGGACCCCGTTGCTTGACAACAGAGGGATTGGATCAGGCTTGCTGGTGCTCGCGGAGATAGGTGACCGCGTCGCCCACGGTCATGATCCCCTCAGCTTCCTTATCCGAAATCTCGCCGCCGAACTCTTCCTCGAAGCGCATGATCAGCTCAACCAGGTCGAGCGAGTCGGCTTCCAGGTCCTCGCGGAAGCGAGCGCCCAGCGTCACCTGCTCAGGCTTCACATCGAGCTGTTCCACGATGATATCGCGGACCTTGACGAAGACGGGATCGTTCTCCAAATTTTCCATCGTATCTGCCATCGGTCGGAACCCCCATTCTCCTGGAGATGTTGTTTATGGATGAGACATATGGCTGAAGTATACCAGCCCGACGCAGGGAAGTCAACGCCAGAGTGTTGACAAGACTCTACGGCGCGCTTAACATTTCAGCGAGGCCTCTTCACGTCATAGTAACACCGCAGGCCACGATTAGTTACGGCAAGGCGCTATCATGCACTCGCAACGCAAGCTCGATCATATCCGCGTCAACCTCGAAGAGAATGTCCAGTTCCCCAACCTGACCACAGGCTTCGAGCGCTACACTTTCGTTCACCAGGCTCTACCCGAGCTGAGTCTTGACGAGATTGACACGGGCACAACGTTCCTTGGCCACCGGCTGCGCGTTCCCCTGCTTATCTCGTCTATGACCGGCGGGGCCGAGCGCGCGCGCGTCATCAACGGCAACCTGGGCCAGGCAGCCCAGGCCGTCGGCATGGCTATGGGACTCGGCTCGCAGCGCGCCGGGCTGGAGCATCCCGAGGTTGCGGATTCATTCAGCATCGCCCGTCAGTCTGCGCCAGACGCGATTATCTTCGGCAACCTGGGCGCGGTCCAGTTCAACTACGGCTACACCATCGACCACGCCCGCCGCGCCGTCGACATGGTGCGCGCCGACGGCCTCATCCTCCACCTCAACCCACTCCAGGAAGCCTTGCAATACGGCGGCAACACGAACTGGCGCGGGTTGATCGACAAGATTGGGAAGCTGGCGCGCGGCCTGGATGTACCGGTGATCGTCAAGGAAGTCGGCTGGGGGCTATCCGGCGACGTGGCGCGGGCGCTGGCCGACGTTGGTGTCGCGGCGCTGGACGTGGCGGGCGCAGGCGGCACGTCCTGGAGCGAGGTCGAGCGCCGGCTGACGCCTGACGAGACCATTCGCCGCATCGCCCGCCGCTTCGCCGACTGGGGCATCCCCACGACCGAGTCGCTCCAGGCTGTGAAAGAAGCCGCGCCCCAACTCCCCAGGATTGCGAGCGGCGGGGTGCGCTCCGGCGTGGATGGGGCGAAGGCGATTGCCCTCGGCGCAGATTTATTCGGCCTGGCGGCCCCATTTCTAAAAGCCGCCGATGTCTCGGCTGACGCGGCCATTGCCGTGGCGCAGGAAATCACCCAGGAGCTTAAAATCGCCATGTTTCTGATTGGCGCGGCGGATATTGCATCACTCAAGAACACACCGCATCTGCGGCGTCGTTCCGTCGAGGAAGCGATCTTGCTGGGCCGGGCGGTCGAGTAAACCTTCAATGAGGAGTCAACGTGAATGGGTAAGCTAACGCGTGGGCTGGCGTTGGGCCTGGGCATCGCCGGCGGCATGACCGCCTTCAATGTGGTTCAGGAGCTAAACGCCGGCCCTCTGATGAGTGAAGTCCCTGGCAAGACCGGCTACTGGCACGCCTCCCAGGGCATGATCTTCTACAAGACGGTGGGCAGCGGCGAGCCTGTCGTCCTGGCGCACGGCTTCAACGCCGCCGCGTCGTCCTACGAGATGCGCCGCCAGGTCGCGCCGCTCGCCGAACGCTTCCAGGTCTACGCCTTCGACTGGCTCGGCTACGGCCTCTCCGAGCGCCCCGGCGTGCTGTACACGGCGGAGCTATACGCCGATCTGCTGAACGGCTTCCTCAAGGAAGTTGTCGGCCGCCCGGCGCACATTGTCGCCAGCTCGCAGGCTACGGCGTATGTCATCCAGAACGCGGCCAACACGCCTGAGCTGTACCGCCGTCTGCTGCTCATCACGCCAACCGGCATCCAGAGCCTCATCGGCGAGCCGAACGGCTTGACCCGCGCTGCGCGCGGCACCATCGCATCGCCGGTGCTCGGCACGTTCCTGTTCAACCTCCTCGCGTCGAAGCCCAGTCTGCGCAGCTTCCTGGAGAAGCAAGCGTACTACAACCCGTCCTACGTCACCGACGAGATGATCGAGGCCTACTTCGTCACGAGCCACCAGCCGGGCGCGCGCTACGCGCCGGCGTCCTTCCTGACGAACTACCTCACCCTGCCCATCGCCCAGGCGTGGACGCGGCTCCAGCAACCCACGTGCATCGCGTGGGGCGAGCAGTCGAAGATCAACCCTATCACGGAGGCCACCGCGTTCTTGACCCTGAAGCGGGACACGCGCTTCGAAGTCTTCCACCGCAGCCGACTGCTGCCTCACGATGAGGAGGCGGACCACTTCAACGCCCTGGCGCTCGATTTCTTGTCTGGCGGCGTCGGACGCTAGCCGCCCGCACCCCATGCGCGTCATCCTGACCCACGAGAACGCCGACTTCGACGCCGTCGCCAGCCAGCTCGGTGCGTGGAAGCTCGATCGCGACGCCATCCCGGTTCTGCCGCAACGGTACAACCACAACATCCAGGCGTTCCTGGCGGCCCACGGCAGCGTCTTGCCGTTCCACCGCCGCTCGCAACTGCCACGCCGCGTCGTCGAGCAGGCGACCGTTGTCGACAGCCAGGGGGTGGTACAGGTGCGCGGCATGAAGGCTAACACGGTCATCCGCCTCATCGACCATCACCCGCTACACCGCCCGCTGCCGGACGGCGTCACGTTTGAGGGCGACATTACCGGCGCGTGCTCAACTCTATTCGTCGAACGTCTCGCCCAGGCGGGAATCGACGTCACCCCGGTGGAAGCCACGCTGCTCCTGCTTGGCATTTACGAAGACACTGGCGCGCTGACGTACGGCCAGACCACGGCCCGCGACGCTCGCGCCGTCGCATGGCTCCTGGAGCGGGGCGCGAACCTGGACGACGCGCGCACTTACCTCTACCACCCGCTGAGTCCCGCCCAGCGCGACCTCCTGCAGCAGCTCACCCGCTCGGCGGAGAGTTACGCCTACGGCCCCTACACGGTCGTCATCGCCACGGCCACCAGCCCGCGCCCGGTGGACGAGATATCGACGCTGGCACACCGGCTGCGCGACCTGTTCGAGCCGGCGGCCATCTTCCTCCTGGTAGCGATGGAGGACCGGGTTCACCTGGTGGCGCGCAGCACCAACGGCGCCATCGACGTCGGCGAGGTGGCGCAAATCTTCGGCGGCGGCGGACACAGCCGAGCCGCCGCTGCGCTTGTCAGGAGTGGCGACGTCCGCGCGCTCCACGACCGCCTGCTGGATCACCTGGCCCTGACGTCGCCGACCGGTCCCATCGTCAACGATATCATGTCACGTGGGATGGTGCGCACGGTTCCGTCAACGGCGACGGTCGAGGAAGCGGCGCGGCTCATGCGGCAGTTCGGCCACGAGGGTTTCCCCGTCCTGGATAACGGACGTGTCGTCGGTGTTGTCACGCGCCGCGACGTGGACCTGGCCGCGCACCACGGCCTCGGCCACACGACGGTGACCACCTACATGCACAAGGGCGCGATCCAGGTCGGCCCTCAGGACTCCCTAGCCCACTTACAGCGCGTCATGCTCGACTACCACATTGGTCAGGTGCCGGTCGTGGAGGACGGGCGGCTGGTCGGCATCGTGACGCGCACCGATCTCCTCAACCACCAGGCGGGCCGCCTCGCCCAGCCCTCGCCCAACGCCGAGCTGGCGCAGCGCTTCGAGGCGCGCCTGACACCGGAGGCCCTGGACCTTATTCACCAGGCGAGTCAGATGTCGGAGCGGCTTGACTACGGGCTATACGTTGTCGGGGGCTTCGTGCGCGACCTGCTGCTGGACGCGCCGCGCGTCGCCACCGACATCGACCTGGTGGTCGAGGGCAACGCCCACGCCCTGGTCGAGGCGTTGGTGCAGGCGCACGGTGGCCGGGCGACCTATCACAAGGCGTTTGGAACGGCGCACTGGCAGCCCGCCAACCTTACTCAGCCGCCGCTGGACTTCGTCACGGCGCGCACGGAGTTCTACACCGAACCGACCGCCCTGCCAACCGTGGCCGAAAGCTCCATCAAGCTGGACCTGCACCGCCGCGACTTCACCATCAACACCATGGCTCTGGCGCTCAACCCGGAGCGCTACGGCGAGCTGCTCGACTTCTATGGCGGCCAGAGCGATTTGCGCCGCCGTCTGGTGCGCGTTTTGCACAGCCTCAGCTTTGTCGAGGACCCAACCCGCATCCTGCGCGCCGTCCGACTCGAACAGCGCCTCGACTTCGACATCGAGCCGCGCACCACCGAGCTGATTGCCGACGCCACCCCGCTGCTGGACCGGACGAGCGGCGACCGACTGCGCCACGAGCTATACCGGATTCTGCAAGAGCCACGCGATGTGCCATCCCTGGCGCTCAAGCGTCTGGACGAGATGGGCGTTTTGGCGGCGCTCCACCCCGACCTGCGCTGGTCCGACGCGATGGCCGCGCGCCTCACCAACGCCCGGCAGACGGCGCTCTCCCCCGAAGGGAACTGCATCCGCGTAACCCTGGACCCGCACCAGGTCCTCGCGCCCGACGCCCACCTGAGCAACCCCGTGCCGCCGGCCTACAGCCTCGCCCTGATGGCGTATGACCTGGATGCGTCGGACGTGGAATCGCTGGCGCTCAAGCTCAAGCTCAGCCGCAACGACACGCGCCTGGTGCGCGAGTTGGTCACGCTCAAGGCGCTGCTGCCGCGCCTGGCGCAGTCCGACCTGGCGCCGAGCGCCCTGGTGCGCCTGCTCGAACCTTTCTCCGAGGCGGCATGCTGCTTGCTGAGTGTCGCCGAGAGCGAAGGCTTCGTCCACACGCGCCTGGAGGAGTATCGCGCTCATCAGCGACGCTTCCATCCGGTGGTGACGGGCGACGACCTGCGCGCCCTGGGGCTGCCGCCGGGGCCCCGCTACCGGGCGATCCTGGGACGGCTGCGGGACGCCCGCCTCGACGGCGCTGTGACGACGGACGAGGCTGAGCGCGCCCTGGCGACCCAGCTCGTCGCGGAAGCGCGGATGGATACAGCGAGCAAGGAAAGTTGAGCGCAAAACGATTCGGGTTTTTGTTGTCTTGTGTGTTATACTAATTCCGACCGTGTAACTTTTCTACGGACGTGCGAACACCCTTTATGTCAATTGATTCATGGCGCGCCCGTCTGGCCCAGATCAGCGACTTGAGCGAAGCCCAAACTCTGCTTGAGGAATTGGTGGCCGAGAACGAGCGGCTGCGCGCCGCCCTCGAAACCGCTCGATCCGCCCAGACGACCCGCAGCGCCCCCTCCAGCGCGGGAGCCTCGCTCCGCGAATTGTCCTCAGCCCGAACGGCCACGCTCGACACGCGGCAAGTGACTGAGTCGTTGATGCTCATCACGGTTAGCGCCGCCGGGCAGGCCAAGCGGACCGCCATCAACCGCTATGGCCGCCAGCGTCGCGGCGGCATAGGCGTCTATGACCTGCGCACCGCCGAGACCGACGAGGCGAGTTTCCTCGCCGTCGCCGACCGGGCCGACGCCCTGCTCCTGCTCACGGCGGGCGGCCGCGTATACCGTGTCGCCGTGGCCGATATCCCCGAAACGACGGACCCACGCAGCCGAGGGGAAGACATCCTGACGACCGCCGGCGTCGAGGACGGCGACAAGCTCGCCGCCATCCAGCCGTTAAGCGAGGCCGACCAGCAGCGCTACGTTCTTCTCGGCAGTCAGAGCGGCTTCATCAAGCGCATGCGCGGCCACTATTTCGGGGCGAGCTTCGAGCCGGGGCGCGTCGTGCTAGACCCACGGCAGACGGGCAGTCCGGCGTGCGCGATGTGCCTCAGCGGCGGTACGGCGGACGTGCTCATGGTGAGCCGGGGCGGCATGGCGACACGCTTCAACATCAGCGTTGCGCCGCTCCAGGCCGCGCCGGGCATCAAGCTCCGGCCGGGGGACTCGCTCGCCGGGCTGACTGCGATCCACGAGGATGATGCGGTGTTCGTGGTCACCGAGGACGGTTTGGGCACGCGACGGCTGATGGAGGGCTTCGCGGCGAACAAAGCGCCGGGCGCGGCGGGCAAGATTATCATGAAGAGCGAGGTCGTCGCCGGCATCGTCTGCGCGCCCGACAGCGCCGACATTGTGGTGCTGACGCGCTTCAGCAAAATCATCCGCTTCACGTCGGAGGAAGTCCCGGCTAAGACAGCGCCGGTGCAGGGTGTGGACATCGTTGAGCTTCGCGGCGATATCGTCACCGCCGCAGCGTCGATAGATTAGCGTCGCTCCGACACATACTGGCTCACTCAAAGGAGAGCAAAATGGAAAATCTGACCATGGCCCAGATCATGAACAACATGCCCAAGGTCTTCCACGCCGACCGCGCCGCCGACGTCAACGCCGACATCCAGTTCAACTTCACCGGCGAAGAGCCGGGCAATTGGGTGCTTGGCATTCACGACGGCCAGGCGACGATGCGCGAAGGCCAGGCTGAGAACCCGAGCGCGAGTTTGGAGACGCCGTCCGAAGTCTGGAAAGGCGTCCTGACCGGCCAGACCAACCCGATGACCGCCTTCATGACCGGCCAGATCAAGGCCACCGGCGACATGGGCCTGCTCATGCGCCTCCAGAGCATGTTCGGCTAATCCTGGGCGCGTTACAAGCCCATTGCGCATGCTGGCTGGTATGCGCAATGGGCTTTTTTTGCCCATCGGGCGACTTGTACTTTTTGCATCCCACTCTTATAATCTTGTCGTTCAATCCCTTCGTTGTGCAACTTTAGACGCTCAACCGTACGCCCCGCAGCCTTGAGCTGCCTCCGTGAGGAGACGCACGTGAAGATTAGCGGCAGCTACACTTTTAATGCCCCGCAGGACGAAGTGTGGGACTTGCTCATGGACCCGAACGCCATTGCGAAGGCGATTCCGGGCGTGGATCACTTCGAGCCGGTGGGCGAACACGCTTTCGAGGCCCAGCTTAAGCTCGGCATTGGCGCAGTCAGCGGCCAATACGCCGGCCGCGTAACCCTCTCAGATATTGAGGCTCCGACCCACTACAAAATGACGATTGGCGGAAAAGGCCAGCGCGGTTTCGTCAACGCCAGCGGCACGGTGGACCTCGTCGGCCAGGACACGCAAACGCTCGTCAACTATCACGGCGACGCCGCCATCGGCGGGCAGCTCGCCGGCGTCAGCCAGCGCCTCGTCGAGGGCGCCGCCAAGACCCTCATCAACCAGGGGTTCAAGTCCCTGGAAAGCCAGCTTGCCGAGCGCCGCGCTGCCGCTGCTGCGCCCCCACCGACCCCCACCCCCGAAGCCGTTGGCCCCGCGCCACGCCCGGTCTCGCCGCCCCCCTACGCGCCCGCTGCCCCTGGTCTTCCCTGGACCTGGGTCGTCATCGGCTCCATCGCCACGTTGCTTCTGATCTGGATTCTGCGCCGCGACTAGTCTCTCTGACTGACGGTTACACTATCAATCGAAGGAGATTGCCCCGTGGTACCTATCACCCTGTCTGTCAACGGTAAGCAGTACACGAGCGAGGTCGAGCCGCGCCTGCTGCTCGTCCACTACCTGCGCGACACCCTCGGCCTGACCGGCACCCACGTCGGCTGTGACACGAGCCAGTGTGGGGCTTGCACCGTCCTCGTCAACGGCGAGTCGGTCAAGTCCTGCACGATCCTGGCCGCCCAGGCGGACGGCGCCTCGATCACCACCATCGAGGGCCTGGCGCAGGGCGGCAAGCTGCACCCCCTCCAGGAAGGCTTCTGGGAGATGCACGGCTTGCAGTGCGGCTTCTGCACGCCCGGCATGATCATGTCGGCGGTGGACCTGCTCCAGCGGAACCCGAACCCTAGTGAGGAAGAGATTCGCGAAGGCTTGGAAGGCAACATCTGCCGCTGCACCGGCTACCACAACATCGTGCGCGCTGTGCAGTATGCCGCCAAGCAAATGGCCGCCGAGCCGGCGTAGCCTTCGATCAGGCCCGTCAAAGGAGACCCTCTATGGCCACTCAGATGATTGGTTCGAGCATCAAGCGCGTCGAGGATCCCCGATTCATCCAGGGCAAAGGGACTTACACGGATGACATCAAGCTGCCAGGGATGGCTCACGCCGTTTTCGTGCGCAGCCCTTATGCCCACGCCAAAATCACTGGCATCGACACGAGCGCGGCCCAAGCCATGCCCGGCGTCGTCGCGATCTACACTGGGCAGGACACCCAGGCTGATGGGGTTGGCTCAAACCCGACGGGGTGGCTCCTGCCAAACCTGAAGGTTCCCCCGCATCCGGCGCTTGCTGTGGACCGCGTCAACTACGTGGGTGAGCCGGTTGCCGTCATCATCGCCGACGACCCGTACATTGCCCACGACGCCGCCGACGCCGTGCATGTGGACTATGACCCGCTGCCGGTCGTCGCCGCGCCGGACAAAGCAATGGATGGCCCAACCATCCACGAGGAAGCGCCGGGCAACGTCGCCTTCGATTGGTCCATCGGCGACCAGGCCCAGACCGACGCCGCCTTCGCCAACGCCGCCAAGGTCGCCAAGGTTCACCTCATCAACAACCGCCTCATCCCCAACGCGATGGAGCCGCGTTCCTGTGTCGCCAGCCCTGGTCCGACGGGCGAGGTGACGCTGTGGCTGACGTCCCAGAACCCCCACATCCACCGCCTCATCATCGGGGCGTTCGTCCTGAACCTGCCTGAGCAGAAGTTCCGCGTGGTCGCGCCCGACGTCGGCGGCGGCTTCGGCTCCAAGATCTTTATCTACTCCGATGAGATCGTCGTCACTTGGGCCGCGATGAAGCTCGGCCGCGCCATCAAGTGGACATCGACGCGGCGTGAGGCCAACATGACCGACGCCCACGGGCGCGACCACGTGACCGACGCCGAGATGGCCTTCGACGCCAACGGCAAGATTCTCGGCTTCCGGGTCAACACCATCGCCAACCTGGGGGCGTACCCTACGCTGTTCGCGCCGGCCGTGCCGACGTACCTGTACGGCACGCTGATGTCAGGACAATACCCAATTCCGGCGATTTACTGCCACGTCACGGGTGTCTACACGAACACCGTGCCGGTGGACGCGTATCGCGGCGCGGGCCGCCCTGAGGCGACCTTCGTTGTCGAGCGCCTGGTCGATTTGGGCGCAGGGGAATTAGGCATGGACCCGGCTGAGCTGCGGCGCGTCAACTTCGTCCGGCCGGACCAGTTCCCGTTCCAAACCCAGGTCGCCCTCGTCTACGACAGCGGCAACTATGAGGCGGCGCTGAACCGCGCCCTGGAGCGGCTGAACTATGCCGACCTGCGCCGACAGCAGGAAGAAGGCCGCCAGCAGGGCCGCTACATCGGCATCGGCTTCTCGTCAGCCATCGAAGCGTGCGGCCTCGCGCCGTCGTCCGTCGTCGGCTCCCTCGGCGCTCAGGCGGGCCAGTGGGAGAGCGCCATCGTGCGCGTCCATCCCACGGGCAAGGTGACGGTGCAGACCGGCTCCCACAGCCACGGCCAGGGCCACGAGACAACGTTCGCCCAGATTGTGGCGGACGGGCTGGGTGTGCCCATTGAGGATGTTGCCATCCAGCACGGTGACACGGCGCAGTCGCCCTTCGGCTGGGGAACCTACGGCAGCCGCTCGGCGGCGGTTGGCGGGAGCGCCGTTGCCGTGAGCGTCAAGAAGCTCCAGGACAAGATTAAGCGCATCGCGGCACACCTGCTCGAAGCGAACGTCGAGGACATGGAATACGCCGACGGCAAGGCGTTCGTCCGGGGTGCGCCGGGCCGTGTCAAGACGTTCGGCGAGGTCGCGCTCATGGCCCACCTGGCGCACCAGTATCCACCCGACCTGGAGCCAGGTCTTGAGGCGACGACCTTCTTCGACCCGACGAACTTCACGTTCCCCTTCTGCACCCATGTCGCGGTCGTCGAGGTGGATGCCAACACAGGTGCGGTTGACGTTTTGCGCTATCTCGCCGTCGACGACGTGGGCAACCTCATCAACCCGCTCATCGTGGACGGTCAGATTCACGGCGGCGTGGTCCAGGGCATCGGCCAGGCGCTTTGGGAGGGCGCGGTCTACAGCGAGGACGGCCAGCTCCTGACGGGCACGATGATGGACTACGCCGTGCCCAAGGCAGCCTATCTGCCCATGATCGAGACTGACCAGACCGTCACGCCCGCGCCGCAGAACCCGCTGGGCGTCAAGGGCGTCGGCGAGATCGGCGCAATCGCGGCGCCGGCCGCCGTCGTCAATGCTGTGGTCGACGCGCTCAAGCCGTTCGGCGTGACGCACCTCGACATGCCGGTCACCAGCGAAAAAGTCTACCAGGCTATCCACAGCCAGGCTCAAGGAGCTTAGCCATGTATCCCGCCAAGTTTGACTACTACCGCGCCGGCTCGGTCGGCGAAGCCATTACCTTGCTCGGCCAGAATCCCGACGCCAAAATCATCGCCGGCGGCCACAGCCTGCTGCCGCTCATGAAGCTCCGGCTGGCGACGCCCGCCGCCCTTGTTGATATCGGCCGCATCGAGGAGTTGAAGGCCATCTGGGAGGAGAACGGCGGTGTGATGATTGGCGCGCTCGCCACCCACGACCGCATCGCCAACTCCGATGCCGTCAAGCGCGTCGCACCAGCCGTCGCCGAGGCCGCAGCCCACGTCGGCGACCAGCAGGTGCGCAATCGCGGCACCATCGGCGGCAACATCGCCCACGCCGACCCGGCCAGCGACTTGCCCACCGTGCTCCTCGCTCTGGACGCCGAGATCGTCGTGCAGGGGCCGAACGGTCAGCGCCGCATCCCAGCGGCCGACTTCTTCGTGGACCTGATGACCACGTCCATGCAGCCTGACGAGGTGCTCACCGCCGTGTTCGTCCCACCCGCGCCCAAGTCGGCTTACGTGAAGTACGCCCACCCCGCGTCGGGCTACGCCATGGTCGGGGCGTGCGCGGCGCTGGACATGGACGGCAATACCATCCGCCGCGCCCGCATCGCCATCGGCGGCGCCACCCCGACGCCCCGACGGCTGATTGGCGTCGAAGCGGGACTGGTGGGCCAGGGACTGGACTTCGTCTCGACCGTCGCGTCGTCGGCAGGCCAGGGCATCGACGATTGGATGGGCGACATTCAGGCGTCGTCCGAGTATCGCCGAGCCATCACGCCCGTATTCGTCGAGCGCGCTATCAACGCGGCGGCTGGCCGCGCGTAACCCTCGTGTCGAGGAGAGCAGGCTGCCTGGAGGCTGACCTGCTCTTCCAGACCTCACTTTGACCTCAGGAGGAAACATGGCGAATACCCTGCTCGCCGTCATGCCCCTGGATACCAGCATCGTTCACACGGTGCACGAGCTTAAGCGCGCCGGCTTGCACGACATCAGCTTCATCGTCGGGCAGCCTATCTCCGGCGACGAAAAAGCGATGGGGACGGCGCCCGCGCCCGAGGCTGCTGCGATCATGCAGGTCCTGGGCACGGACGCCACCTATAGCGTGCCCGACCTGGGCATGGTGACCGTCAGCGGCCCCGCCGCCCGCTTCAGCGATGCGCAGCACGACAACCCCCACGACTTCCTGGTGGCCTTGCTCGGCCACGACGAGGACGCCGACACAACAGGCGCTATCCGGCAATCCCTCGCCGATGGGCACGCCCTGCTGGCGTTCGAGGGCGACACGGACGCCGCGCGCCGCGTCCTGGGCAACCGGCCCCTGGCGGTCTACTCGTAGACGTTGTTGCCACCGCCCCCTGTATTCCCGTATAATTTCAGAACTGACGATTACGCTGAGCGGCAGACTTGCGCTGCCGCTTCGGCCCGTATTTGGACATCGACAAAGTGAGCTTGGTTGAGACATGAACAATTCCGTGCAAAGCCTGAATGGCCCGGCGCAAATTCTGTCCATTGACGATGTGTTGACACAATTCAAGACCCGGTCGTATGTCGCCGAGCGCGGCCTGGCGACCGCCGTCTTTCTCGCCTTGCGCCTCGGCCGCCCCCTATTTCTCGAAGGCGAGGCGGGCGTCGGCAAGACCGAGGTCGCCAAAGTCCTGGCCGACCTGCTGGACACGCGCCTCATCCGCCTGCAGTGCTATGAGGGTCTGGATGTTCACAGCGCCGTCTACGAGTGGAACTACACGCGGCAGCTGCTGGAGATTCGCCTTCTCGAAGCCGCCGGCATCAAGGACCAGGGCACGGCGCTGCGCGAGGTCTTCAGCCCCGACTTCCTCATTCGCCGGCCGCTGCTCCAGGCCATCGACTACGACACCGAGCGCGCGCCGGTGCTGCTGGTGGACGAGTTGGACCGCGCCGACGAGGAGTTCGAGGCGTTCCTGCTAGAGATGCTGTCCGACTTCCAGATTAGCATCCCAGAGCTGGGCACGGTGCGCGCGCCGAAGCCGCCGGTCGTGATTCTCACGTCGAACCGCACCCGTGAGATCCACGACGCCCTCAAGCGCCGCTGCCTGTACTATTGGATCGACTACCCGTCGCAGGCCAAGGAGCTTCAAATCGTCGAGTCGAAGGTGCCGGTCATCTCGGCGACCCTGGCGCGGCAGATTACCGCGTTCATCCATACCCTGCGCACCTTCGACCTGTACAAGCTGCCGGGCGTCGCTGAGACCCTGGACTGGGCCGCGTCTCTCGTCGCCCTCGACCAGCCCAACCTGACGCCGGAGGTGGTTGACGACACGCTGGGCGTCATCCTGAAGTACCAGGACGACGTGCAGAAGGTGCGCGACCTGGGCATTCCAGCCCTTCTGGAACGGGCTAAGCTGAGCGCGTAACCATGACGCTGAACAGCGAGCAGGTGGCGGGTTGGGAGCGGCAGCTCGATCTGCTGGAAGCAGCGCAGGCGACCGGGCGGCAGGGCGAGGGCGTGCTGCGCCATATCATGCTCTTCGGCCGCCTTCTGCGCCGCCTGGGCGTGCAGGTGAACACGTCGCAAATGCTCGACCTCCTGGCCGCCCTGGAGCAGGTGCCCATCACCAACCGCGACGACTTCTACTGGACTTCGCGGGCAGTCTTGGTATCGCGTAAGGAGGACCTGCCGCGCTTCGACCAGGCCTTCGAGCTGTTCTGGAAACGCGCCCTGGCCGAGCAGGTGCCGAACTTCGCGCCGCTGCTCTCCCAGACCAATACCCCGCGCCGCGAGCTGCCGCGCGACAAACCCACCCAGGACAATCAAGCGCCGCAGCGCGAGCGCACCATCGCTATTGCTGATGCCGACGAGGAGAACGAGAATGAGGGGGGGCAAGACAGCGAGGGCGAGCCGCCCGACCTCATCATCACCGCCAGCCGCGATGAAATCATCCGCCACAAGGACTTCTCCGATTTCTCGGTGGACGAGCTAAGCCTGGCGCGGCGCATCATCCAGGACATGCGTTTCGAGGTTGGGCAGCGGCGGACGCGGCGCTGGCGCAGCGGCAAGGGCCGCCGCCTAGACCTGCGGCGCAGCTTGCGCAAGAACACGCGCTTCGGCGGCGAGATCGTCGAGCTGGCGTGGCGGGAGCCGAAGTTCAAGCCGCGCCCGCTGGTCGTCATTGCCGACATCAGCGGCAGCATGGAGCAGTACTCGCGCCTGCTGCTGCACTTCATCCATACCCTCTATCAGGGCATGGACAACGTCGAAGCCTTCGTGTTTAGCACACGGCTGACACGAATCACCCACGAGCTGCGTAACCGAAACGTGGATGTTGCGTTAAATGAGGTCGGACAGCGGGTGCATGACTGGTCGGGCGGAACGCGCATCGGCGAAAGCTTGCACCTTTTCAACTACAAGTGGGCGCGGCGCGTCCTGGGCCGGGGCGCGGTCGTCCTCATCATCAGCGACGGCTGGGATCGCGGCGACGTGGCCCTCTTAAAACGCGAGATGGACCGCTTGCAGCGCAGCTGCTACCGCCTCATCTGGCTCAACCCGCTACTGGGCATGGCGGGCTACCAGCCGCTCACGCGGGGCATCGTCGCTGCCATGCCCTACATCGACGACTTCCTGCCGGTGCATTCCCTGCAAAGCCTGGCCGACCTGGGCGTGCTGCTCGGCGAGCTGGGCGTCAGCCCGCGCCCGGCGCGGCGTCAGAATGTCTTGAACAAGGAGGGTGCGAATGCGTGACGTGCTGCCGACAATCGAGCGCTGGCGGGCCAACGGCGAGGATGTCGCCCTGGCGACGGTGGTCAAGGCAATGGGCTCGTCCCCGCGCCAGCTTGGGGCCAAGATGGCCGTGACCCGCTCCGGCGACATGGTCGGCTCTGTGAGTGGCGGCTGCGTCGAGGGCGCCGTCTTCGAGGAGGCGCAGAAGGTGCTGAAGACGCGGAAGCCGAAGCTCGTGCGCTACGGCGTCGCCGACGAGCTCGCCTGGGAAGTCGGCCTCGCCTGCGGCGGCATCATCGAGGTGTTCATCGAGCCGCTGGATTGGTAGGGAACGGAGAGATACCGTGGCCGAGCTCTACGAGAGGCTGAGAGAGGCGCTGGAAAAGGACAAGCCGTGCGTCCTGGCGACGGTCATTCGCGGGCCGGGGCTGGGCAGCAAGCGCCTCGTCTTCGATACGGACGCCCTGGGTAGCATCGCGCCCCTGGACGCAGCAGCCATCGACACCGAGGCGCGCGCCATGCTCGCCGCCGAGACGTCCGGCACGCGCACATTCGCCACGCCGGACGGCGACGCCGACGTATTCGTCGAGGTCTACGCGCCCGCGCCGAAGCTCGTCATCGTCGGCGGCGTCCACATCGCCGTACCCCTGGCGCAGTATGCCCGCGTCCTGGGCTTCCGCATCATCCTGGTGGATGCGCGGTCCGCGTTCGCCAGCGATGCGCGCTTCCCCCACGCCGACCGCATCGTCATCGGCTGGCCGGACGAGGCATTACAGGCGCTGGGCCTCGACAGCAGCACCTACGTTGCCGTTCTGACCCACGACTCGAAGCTGGACGACCCCGCGCTCATCGCCGCCCTCGGCAGCCCGGCGCGCTACATCGGCGCTATCGGCAGCCCTAAGACCCACGCCAAGCGCCTGGCCCGCCTACGCGCTGCCGGTCTGAGCGAGGAGGCGTTGAGCCGCATCCACTCGCCGATTGGCCTGGACCTGGGCGCACGGACGCCGGAGGAAATCGCGGCGTCCATCATCGCCGAGATGATCGCCGTCAAGTACGGCAAGACGTGGCGGCCCGGCGCGGAGACGTGGCAGGCGCGGGCGCAGCCGCAGGAGGCGACTGAATGAAGTTCGGCCCCGTCCCGGTCGCGCAGGCGGCTGGCAAAATCCTCGCCCACAACCACACGAACGCCGACGGCCGCCGCGCCTTCCGCAAGGGGTTTGTGGTGCGCGCCGAGGACCTGGCAGAATTGCAGGCGGTAGCCGGGGACATCGTGTACGTGGCCGAGCTTGAGCCGGACGATGTCCACGAGGACGAGGCGGCAAAGCGACTGGCGCGCTTGGTCGCGGGCGAGGGGGTGCGTCTCGGACCCGCCGCCGGTGGGCGGGTCAACCTGCTGGCCGAGGCACGCGGTTTGCTAAAATTGGACGTGGCTCGCCTGAACTCTATCAACGAAATAGACGGCCTGACCGTGGCGACGCTGCACGAAAACTCGGTGGTGCAGCCGAAGAAGATTGTCGCCACGGCCAAAGTGATCCCATACGCCGTGCCGGAGGAGAGTCTGCGCTGCGCCGAGACGTTCGCCGGTCCGCTGGTACACGTCGAGCCGCTGCCGATGCGGCGGGTCGGCGTAATCCTGACGAGCAGCGACGCAGGGAGAGCGAAGACGATTGAGCACCTGGATGGGCCTATTCGCAGCCGAGTGGAGGAGCTTGGCAGCGAGGTCGTGGCGCTGGTCGCCGTCGGTCACACGGAGCGCGCCGTCACCGAAGCCATTCAGACGCTGCAAGGCCAGGGCGTAGACATGATGATCATCGCGGGCGAGACGTCGATCATGGATGTGAACGATATCACGCCGCGCGGCATCGTCGCCGCTGGCGGTCAGATCGAGGGGTACGGCGTGCCGGCCGAGCCGGGCAACCTGCTGCTCCTGGCGTATCTCGACGGCAAACCGGTGCTTGGCGCGCCGGGCTGTGTCCGCTCGCGGCACACCAACGTTGTGGACCTGGTGCTGCCGCGACTGCTGGCCGGTGAGCGTTTGACGCGGCGAGACCTGGCCGCCCTCGGCCACGGCGCGCTCCTCCAAGAGTAACAAAATAAAGACAATCACAGGATATGACGCGGTGCGCTAAATTCGTTCTTGCCAGCCGCCGCTCGATGTGATATACTGTTAAGAATGAACACGCGATAGCCGCGTGAGGAGATAGGGTTCAATGGATAGGCGTGTCATTGGTGGGATAGTCATCGCTGGGGTGGCCGGCGCCGTTGCCGCCGTCGTTCTCTCTCCCCGTCTTCGGCAAGGCGCGCGCCAAACCCTTGCCCTGCCCGGTCCCGCCCCGGACTCACTCAAGTCCGCGGCATTGACCAGCGCCCAGAACGTTGTCAGCCTGGCCGAAGGCTTCGAGCCACAGCTTGTGGATGTGGTCGTGGGCCTCCTCGCCCAGATGGACGGGCAACCTGAGAAAGCTCACGACCCGGAGACACGGCAGCGCGCCGAGAAGCTCGTGCGCGAAGGGTTGAGTCAGGCTAGCGACTGGCTCGCAAGCCAGAAGTCAGTGGAGGCCAGCGCAAAGGGCGTGGACGAAAGCGGCGCTGGACACGCGTAGTCGGAGGGAGAGGCATGGGGAACGTGTTGCGTCTGTTGGGGGGCTTGGTGATTGGGGCGACGATTGGCGCGGGAGCCGGGTTGCTGCTCACTCCCAAATCAGGCCAGGAGCTGCAAGGCATGGTGCGTGGGCACGTGAACAACGCCCTGGAAGCGGGCCGCGCTGCCCAGCAAGCCAAGCAGCAAGAACTAGAAGAACAAGCGGGCCTCAAGCGCCCCTGACGATTTTCAGGCGAGTTCCTGTCAATCGGCGTGGGCTTGCTCCCACGCCGATATTTTGCGCTTGAGCGGCTTGCCCAGGCCGTGACCCGTGTGCTATAATGTCTGTTCCAATGTGGACGAGGGGATGATGAGCGCTGTACCAACCCGGACAAACGAAGAGTGGCTGGAGGTCTTGCAGACCCACGGCCCTGAGCAAACCCAGGCTCTCGAAGAGCTGCGGGATTACTTGCTGCGCGCCGTCTACGTCTACCTATCGCGCCACCGCAGTGACCTGATGCACTTCGACCGGGACGAAATCCAGCAGCTCGCCGAGGACTGGGCGCAGGAGGCCCTGCTGACCATCCTCGCCAAGCTCGACACGTTCCGCGGCGACAGCCGATTCACGACCTGGGCCTACCGCGTCGTCATCAACCTTGCGGCTAGCGAGCTGCGCCGACGCCGCTGGGCGAACCTGTCGCTCGAGGGGTTGACGGAGAACGACGAAGACGAGGACAGCGGCTCGTTCGAGTTTGCCCAGGAAAGCAGCGGCAACAACCCGGAGGCCGCCCTCCAGCAGCGTCACGTGTGGGACACCCTCCAGCACATCATCGAGCAGGACCTGACCGAGCGCCAGCGGGCCGTCCTGGTCGGCTCCCTGGTCGAGGGGAAGCCGGTCGAGACGCTAGCAGAGCAGCTCAGCACGAACCCGAACAATATATACAAAATCATGCACGATGCCCGCAAGAAGCTGAAGCAGCGCCTCGCGGACTACAACCTCAACGAAGACAGTGTCTTGCAGGTCTTCGCCGGTACGTGACAACGGCCCCTAAAGGGGCCGTTTTTGTTCCTCCCGGCACACAGCTTGCCTTTTTATTCCGTGTAACCCAGGGGCGTTGCATGTGTCGGGCTGCCGTAAGAAGCCCGAACATGTCAACGTCATACAAGCGAACACTGGTTGGAGAGTCAGGATATGGTGCCTATGGAGCAAGCCGACGCGAGTCGATGGCTGGTCCGCATTTTTGCGACCGAAGAGCTCGAGCTGGATTGTCCTAGTTCGTTCGAATCGCTTCCGCAATTCGTGGACCTGGAAATCCGTGGAGTGGATGCGTCCCGGCTGCTGCCGCGTGTGTGGAACCATCTCTGCACGTGCGCAGATTGCCGCGACCTCTACGAAGGGCTGAGAGCCGTCGTCGAGATGGAACAAATCGGGTTCTTGCCGCGGCCAGAGTTCAAGCGACTCTTCAACGACTAACCCCATCGCACTTTTGGCGCGCTGAAATCATACCAATAGCCGACCCCGGCGGTCTTCTCACCGCACGTAGGGTCGGTTATACTTTGAATCGAAACAGTTGTTTTGAGAATGTAACTCCCTCTGCCAGGAGAAGAGACGCATGGCTCGATTCCAGCTTGTATCCGAGTTCCAGCCAACGGGCGACCAGCCCCAGGCCATCGAGACGCTCGTCGCGGGCCTCAACGCCGGGATGCGCCACCAGACGCTCCTGGGCGCGACGGGGACGGGCAAGACCTACGTCATGGCGCAGCTTGTCGAGAAGTTGCAGCGCCCAACGCTCGTCCTCGCCCACAACAAGACCCTCGCCGCCCAGCTCTACGCCGAGTTCCGCGAGTTTTTCCCCAACAACGCCGTCGAGTACTTCGTCTCGTACTACGACTACTACCAGCCCGAAGCCTACGTCCCGCGCACCGACCTGTACATCGAGAAGGACGCCGAGATCAACGAGGAGATTGACCGGCTGCGTCTGTCGGCGACCTCGTCCCTGCTCAGCCGCCGCGACGTGCTCATCGTTGCGTCCGTGTCGTGCATCTACGGCCTCGGCTCGCCCGAGGACTACGGCGCGACCGTGGTCAGCCTGCGGCGCGGCGAGACCCGCAACCGCGAGAAGATTCTGCGCCACCTGGTCTCCATCCACTACGACCGCAACGACTTCGAGCTGCGGCGTGGCCGCTTCCGCGTGCGCGGCGACACCCTGGAGATCCAGCCGGCCTACGCTGAGACGGCGTACCGCATCGAGTTCTGGGGCGATGAGATCGAGCGCATCACCGAGATTGACCCGCTCACGGGCGAGATTCTCATCCAGCACGTTGCCGTGGACATCTACCCGGCCAAGCACTTCATCACGCCGGCCGAGAAGCTCCAGGTCGCCATCGGCGACATCGAGGCGGAGTTGGCCGACCGTATCACCGAGTTGCAGCACGCCGACAAGCTCCTGGAAGCGCAGCGCCTCTCTCAGCGCACGCGTTACGACCTGGAGATGATGCGCGAGGTCGGCTACTGCTCCGGCATCGAGAACTACTCACGCCACCTGGCGCGCCGCCAGCCGGGCGAAGCGCCGTGGACGCTGCTCGACTACTTCCCGGATGACTACCTGATGTTCATCGACGAGTCCCACATCTCGCTGCCCCAGGTGCGCGGCATGTATCACGGCGACCAGTCGCGCAAGCGAACACTGGTTGACTTCGGCTTCCGCCTGCCGTCGGCCCTGGACAACCGCCCGCTGACCTTCGAGGAGTTCGAGTCCAAGATTCACCAGGTCGTGTACGTCTCCGCCACGCCAGGACCCTACGAGATGGAGCACAGCCGCCCGCCGGAAGGGCAGGTTGTCGAGCAGATCATCCGCCCGACCGGCCTCATCGACCCCGAAGTCGTCGTCAAGCCGACCAAGGGGCAGGTGGACGACCTCATCGGCGAGATTCGCCGACGCATCGAGAACGGCGAGCGCACCCTGGTCACGACACTCACCAAGCGCATGGCCGAGGACCTGGCCGACTACCTGGCCGAGCTGGGCATCAAGGTCCACTATCTGCACTCCGAGGTTCACACGCTGGAGCGCGTCGAGATTCTGCGCGACCTGCGTCAAGGGGTCTACGACGTGGTCGTCGGCATCAACCTGCTCCGCGAGGGCCTCGACCTGCCCGAAGTTTCGCTCGTCGCCATCCTCGACGCCGACAAAGAAGGCTTCCTGCGCTCGGAGCAGTCGCTCATTCAGACTATCGGCCGCGCTGCCCGCCACGTCAACGGCACGGTCATCATGTACGCCGACATAGTGACCGACTCGATGCGCCGCGCCATCGCCGAGACCAACCGCCGCCGCGACATCCAGGTAGCCTACAACACCGAACACGGCATCGAGCCGCGCTCCATCATCAAGGCCGTGCGTGACCAGATCGAGCGCGCCAAGCAGGTAGCCGAGGAGCAAGCGCCCTACAGCATTGGCAAGGACATGCCCGCGCCCGAGATTCACAAGCTCATCAAGGACCTGGAGAAGAGCATGAAGGCTGCGGCCGCCGAGCTAGAGTTCGAGAAGGCGGCGATGCTGCGCGACCAGATCGCCGAGTTGCGGCGCTCGCTTCAGGAGCAGGACAAGCGGCCGGAATGGGAGAAGATCCGCGACCCGCGGTGAAATGATGGACATCAAGTTCATGGCGTCTGCGGCCGACTTTCGCGCCTGGCTCGCGGAGAATCACGCCACGGCGACGGAATTGTGGGTCGGCTTCTACAACAAGGCGTCGGGCGAGCCGAGTATCACCTACCAGGAAGCGGTGGACGAGGCGCTGTGCTTCGGCTGGATCGACGGCCTGCGTAAGAATGTCGATGAGACCAGCTACAAGATTCGCTTCACCCCACGCAAGCGCACGAGCATCTGGAGCGCGGTGAACATCAAGCGCGTCGGAGAGCTGATTGAGCTTGGGCGCATGCAGCCGCCTGGGCTGAAGGCGTTTGAGACGCGGGATGAGACGAAGACGAACCGCTACTCGTCTGAGCAAGCGAGCGTCGCTTTTGACCTGGGCTTGGAAAACCAATTCAAGGCAAACGACACCGCGTGGGCGTTCTTCCAGACCCAATCGGCGAGCTACCGGCGCACAGCAACGTGGTGGGTGATGAGCGCGAAAAAGGACGAGACGCGGCTCAAGCGGCTGGATGCGCTCATCGAAGGCTCAGCACAAAGGCAGCGACTGCCGCAACTCACCTCTCCTGTCGCCCCGCACAAGCGCAAAGAAACACAATGATAGTTAACGGATATTGATGGAGCTAGACGAAGCTCTGTTCTTTACCTCTGACACCTTGGACACCAATACGTCACACGCTTCCGTGCGCCTTGCTGCCGCGCTTGAATCGCCGCGCCGCAGCGGCGACACGGGCGCTTCGTCCGACGATAGACGTAGTGGGTGCGCCCGTACCAATTTTCTCCCCGCGCGGCCCACACCCGTGCCAGGGCCGGCGCGACGGTGACGCCCTCGTACTCGTAGGCGCGGCGGGCGAGCCTCGGGATGTGAGCGGCCAGACGCAGCCGCTCCTCGTCCGCGAGTGAGCCGACCTTTCGGAACGGGTCCAGGCCCGCCGTAAACAGGATTTCGCTCTTCAAGTAGTTGCCGATGCCCGCTGCGAGGCGCTGGTCTAGCAACGCCTCCCCTAGCTCCATCTCCGCCACCTCTGGCGCTCGCAGCCGCGCCAGGAACTCCTCGCTATCGAACGGCGCGGCCAGCACATCGGGGCCAAGCGTCGTGAGACGGTGATGGTCGTCCACAGCGTCGCGGTCCATGATCTCGAACACCGGACCATTGTACAGGACGGCCAACCCCTTGTCCGTGCGCAGCCAGGCGCGGACACGCTTGTCCTGCGGCGGCTCCACATCAGTGGCGAAGACGCGCCACCGGCCCCACATCATGAGGTGGCTGTACAACACAGTGTCGTTGGACAGGAAGATGAGCAGGTTCTTGCCGTGCGTCTCGACCCGCTCGACTCGCGCGCCGATGACGCGTTCGCACCAGCCCGGCTCCTGCCACCGCTTCGCCGTCGCCGCAAAATCCAGGACCGTCTGGTTCAGCAGCACGCTCTCTAGACTGTCGGCCGTCCGCCGCGTCTCTGGCCCCTCAGGCATCAGCGCCGCCTCCGTCGATGTCCGCCAGGGCCAGCGCAATCTCCTCCTGCACCCAGGCATCCTCCTCGACCGCCGCTCGCGCGACCAACGCCATTTCAGCCTCACTCCCGCCAAGCCGACCCAGCGCCCAGGCCGCGTGCCCGCGCACCAGCGCAGGGTCGCCGTTCAGCGCCTCGATGAGCGCCGGAACCGCTACCGGGTCGCCACTGTTGCCCAGCGCGACGCAGACGTTGCGCCGCAGCCCGGCCCACTTGGCGCGGCGGATCGGGCTGCCCTTGAAGCGCTCGCGGAACTCGTCCTCGGTCATCCTGAGAAGTGGGATCAGCGCCGGGCTTGAGCCAACACCGGGGCGAGGGATGAACGCCGCGTGATTGCGCGGCGTGCGGCGTCGATTGACGGGACACACATCCTGGCACAAATCGCAACCGAAGATCCAGGCGCCCATGAGCGGGCGCAGTTCGCGCGGGATGGGGCCGCGTAGCTCAATGGTGAGATAGGAGATGCAGCGCCCGTTGTCGAGAACGCCCGGCGCGACCAGCGCGCCCGTCGGGCAGGCGGGCAGGCAGCGCGTGCAGATTCCACAGTGCGTCTTGAGCGGGGGATCCGGCGGCAGGAAAACGTCCAGCAGCAGCTCGCCCAATAGCACCCAGGAGCCGAAGTCGTGCGTCAGGATATTGGTGTTCTTGCCGTACCAGCCGAGGCCCGCCCGCTGGGCGACGGCGCGGTCCGTGATGCGCGCCGTGTCCACCAGGGCACGCGCCTCGGTTGGTGCGCCGATGCGCTCCTGGACGAAGGCGTGCAAGTCGTGCAAACGGCCCTTGAACACGGCGTGATAGTCGAGGCCCCAGGCGTAGCGAGCGATACGGCCGGCCGGTGCGCCAGGTTGGCTGGCGTCAACGTCGCCGTCACACAGGTAGCTCAGCCCGACGGACACGATGGAGCGCGCCCCAGGCAGCAAACAGTGAGGGTCGCCCGCGAGCGCTGCCCGTTCGAGATTGAACCACGGCAGGCCGTCCATCAGTCCGCCCACGATGCGCTCCTCTAGAACCCGCTGCGTCTCTGGGAAAGGATCGGCGGTCGTGACGCGCACCAGGTCGAAGCCCAGAGCGTGAGCGTGGGCGACGATCTCGCTTTTGAGGCGCAGAGCGTCCATCGTTGAGAGGGCAATTGGTTCCAGCATAGCCAAATTCTAGCCGAGACCGAGGCAAAACAAAGCCGCGGGCTGTTCTGGTGGATCGCCCGCGGCTCTTTGTGTTCTACCCAGCCGCGAATCAGCCGGGCTTGACCTGCACGAGGGCGCTCATCGTGCCGCGAATCAACTCGACGGACTTGGCGATGCCCGCCTTCTCCTCGTCGTCCAGCTCCGGCTCGAGGATCTCCTCGATGCCGTTGCGCCCGAGCTTGCACATGACGCCGAAGTACATGTCCTTCTGGCCGTATTCGCCATCGAGATACGCGGCGGCCGGGACGATGAGCTGGCTGTCCTTCAGGATTGCTTCGGCCATCATGGCGCACGCTGCGCCCGGCGCGTAGTAGGCGCTGGTGCCGAGAAGCTGCACGATCTCGCCGCCACCCTTGCGCGTGCGGTCGACAATGGCGTCGATGCGCTCTTTCGACAGCAGCTCGGTCAGGGGCACGCCGCCAACGCTCGCCGACCGCACCAGAGGTACCATCTCGTCGCCATGCCCGCCAACGGTGAAGGCCTGGACGCTGGTAACGGACACATTCAGTTCCTGGGCAATGAACGTGCGGAAGCGTGCGCTGTCGAGGACACCGGCCTGACCGAGGACGCGGTTGCGTGGGAAGCCGCTCGTCTTATAGGCGACGTAGGCCATCGTATCCAGCGGGTTGGTGACCATGATGACGATGGCATTGGGCGAGGACTGCTTGATCTCGCTGATGGCGCTGACGACGACTTCCTCGTTCTTGGCGACAAGGTCCTCACGGCTCATGCCCGGCTTGCGCGGGAAACCACCGGTGAAGATGATGACATCCGAGCCTTCCGTCGGGCCATACTCGGTTGTGCCGGTGATGCGGGCGTCGTAGCCCATGATCGGCCCGGCCTGAAGCAGGTCCAGCGCCTTGCCGGCCGGCATGTTACCCGTCTGGGGAATGTCCTTCAGGACGATATCGCCGATATTCATCCCCGCCAGCCAGAGCGCGGCGCTTGCACCGACGTTCCCGGCGCCTATGATTGTGATTTTATTGCGGGCCATGTGTCCCTCCTTTGGGACAAGGGAATACCTCAAAGCGAAGTCGCGTAGACGATTTACACAGGGATTATACCATCCTCAGCCAGAGTCGGCAACCGAATTGGCTATAATTGTGATCGGAAATCTGAGTAGGGAATCAGCAGCCCAACGAACCGGAGCAGGTGGAGGCTTCCATGGACGTATCGATCATCGTACCTGAGGATGTGGCTCAACGTCTCCAGGCGCAGTGGGACGACGTGCCGCAGCGAGCACTTGAGGCGCTGGCACTCGAAGCGTACCGCTCCGGAGTCATAACCGAAGCTGAGGTACAACAAATGCTGGGCCTACCGTCGCGTTGGGATGTGGAGGCTTTCTTGAAGCGCCACCAGGCATACCAGAACTACACTGAAGCGGACCTTGAGCAGGACATCTCCCAAATGCGCCATCACGACGCCTTCCTCAACAGCTACGTCTCTGAGGATGAAGGGCTGTACGATGACTAGCTAGCGAGTGGCGGCGGCCTTGCTCCCCTCGCTCTCTGTCTGAGCAGCGGCGCTAGGCTCCGGCGCCCGTTGCCCAATGCGCCTCTCCCCGACATACGCCGCGATGGTCCCCCAGATGCCCTTGCGGAATGACAGCACCACGATGATGAACACGATGCCGGTGATTAGGTCCGGCGGCAGCCCCGCCGTCGAGAGGCGGTCGCGCAGCAGCACCACCAGCACCGCACCGATCATCGGCCCCCAGAACGTCCCGATACCCCCCAGAATTGTCATGAGTACCGGCGACCCGGACGTCGTCCAATGCACCAGGTCCAGCGACGCGAAGCCGTGATTGAAGGTGTAGATCGCCCCCGCCAGCCCGGACAGCCCACCGGCGATGACAAAAGCCAGCAACTTGTAGCGGTTCGTCGGGTAGCCAAGGGCCTGGGCGCGCGCCTCGTTGTCGCGGACAGCGGTGAGGACGTGGCCGAAGGGCGAGTGGATGGCGCGGTAGGCGATGAACACGCCGATGACGATGAGCGGCAGCGCCATGTAGTAGAACGTCGTGGCGTCGGAGATGTGCTGCCCGGCGAGCGTGCGCGGGATTTGCTGCAAGCCATTCTCGCCGCCGGTCACCGAGCGCCACTCGTTGACGACGTAGAAAATCATCTGGGCGAAGGCCAGCGTCACCATGGCGAAGTAGATGCCCTTGCGCCGAATCGCTAGATAGCCGATGGGGACGGCCAGCAGCAGCGCCGCCAGCGTGCCGACCAGCACCGCGAAGGGCCAGCCCAGGTTGACCGCTTTGGCCGTCAGCCCGGCGACGTACCCCGCCGTGCCCCAGAACATCGCCTGGCCGAACGAGAGCAGCCCCAGGAAGCCGAGCAGGAGGTCGATGGCGACGGCGAACAGCGCCCACGCCAGGATGTCCAACGCCAGCACTGGGTACATGATCAAGGGCAGCACCAGGGCCAACGCTAACGCGACCGCAAAGCCAATCAGGTGCCAGGTTCCTCGGCTCACTATGCCTCCGTCCCGAAGAGTCCGGCCGGCCGCAGCAGCAGGACAATCGCCATTAGGATGAACACCAGGGTATTGGACAGGGGTGGGAAGAACACGGCGGCGATGGCGCTGATGATGCCAACCGCGAAGCCCGCGATAACCGAGCCGGTGATGGAGCCTAAGCCCCCGATGACGACCACGGCGAAGATGACGATGATAATTTCCGACCCCATCAGCGGCGAGACGTTGTACATCGGCGCGGCCAGTACACCGGCCAGGGCCGCGAGGGCTACGCCAAAGCCGAACACCGGCGTGATCCAGCGGTCCACGTTCACGCCCAGCGCCCGCGTCAGGTCGGGCTTCTCCGTCGCCGCGCGCACGACCATTCCGACCGAGGTGCGCTCAATGAGATACCAGACGGCCAGGGCTGCCAGGGCGCAGAAAACAATCACGAACAGGCGGTAGTTGGGGAAGAAGACGATGCCCAGGTTTGCCGCGCCCGACGGCTCACCCGCGCCCCGATACGGCTGGCCCTGGATGCCGAACCGCAGGCGCATCAAGTCTTGCAGGACGAGGGCGATGCCGAACGTCAGCAGGAAGTTGTAGAGTGGGTCCACCGTGTACAGGCGGCGGATGAGCACGCGCTCGACGAGCATTCCCAACGCGCCAATGACGATGGGCACAAGGATCAGCGACGGCCAAAAGCCGACGCCGAGGGATTGAAACAGGATGTACGCGCCGAACGCGCCGAGCATATAGAATGCGCCCTGGGCGAAGTTGACCACGCCCATCACGCCGAAGATGATGGCGAGGCCCAGGGCCAGGAGCGCATAGAAGCTCCCGTTGACCATGCCATTGAAAAGCTGTAGAGCCAGTTGCGTTGCGTTCATCGGCTCTCCATGAGCAAGCGCCAGGTGGTCGAGACGCTCTTGAGAGCGTCTCGACCACTTGCAAATCAACTACATCTTGCAGCCGGCCGCCTGGCTGTCCGCCACGGGGCGGAACGCCTTCTCAGCCGGGATCGTGGACAGGATCTTGGTGAAGTCCCAATCTTCCTTGACCTCACTCTGCGGCTTGACCTGGGCAAGATACACATCGTGGATGACGCGGTGGTCCTCAGGCCGCACGAAGCCATTGCGCAGGTAGAAGTCGTTAATCTTCTGCCCCTCGAGCGCCTTCACCACGGCGTCAGCGTCGTCCGTACCGGCGCGGCGGACGGCTTCGAGGTACTGCATCGCCGCCGAGTAGTTGCCCGCGTGGGCGAACGTCGGACGGACGCCGGTCACCTTCTGGAAGCGGTCGGCCCAGTCGCGGGCGTCCTTGTCCATGTTCCATTGCCACGCCGTCGTGTAGGTCACGCCCTGGAAAGCGTCCGGGCCGAGGGCCTTGATGTCCGTGTCGAACAGCAGGCCGATGGCGAGCGGAATCTTCTGGTCACGGAGCTTGAACTCGTTGTACTGCTTCACGACGTTGACCAAGTCGCCGCCGGCCTGCATCGCGCCGAGAATGTCGGGCTGCGCGGCCGGCGCCTTCAGGAGAAACGACGAGAAGTCGCCGGAGGGGTTGGGGAATGGTGTGCCGTCGCTGCCCACGACCTTGCCGCCCTGGGCCTGGATAGCGTTCGTGAACGACTTGAGCATGTCCTGGCCGAAGGCGTAGTTGGGGTAGAGGATGTACCAGTTCTTCGCGCCGTTCTTCGTCACCTCGGTGCCCGTGCCGTTCGCCAGCATCCACGTGTCATAGGCGTAGTGGAAGGTGTACTTGTTGCAGGCGGTGCCAGTGAGATCCGTTGTCGCCGCGCCGATGTTGATGTAGAGCTTCTTCTTGTCCTTGGCGACGTTTGCCACCGCCAGAGCCGCCGACGAGGTCGGCACGTCGAGGATGAGGTCGACGTTGTTGCGGTCGTAGAACTCGGCGGCCTTGGCGTTGGCGACATCCGGCTTGTTCTGGTGGTCGGCGCTGATGACGGTGATGGGGCCGCCCAGCGCGTTCTCGCCGTACTTGGCCTTGAAGTCGTCAATCGCCATCTGCACGGCCTTCTCGGAGTTCTTGCCGCTCAGGTCAGCGTAGACGCCGGACTGGTCGTTGAGAACGCCTATCACAATTTTGCCGTCGGTCAGCTTCGCTGGCCCGCTCGGCGCTGCGGCCGCCGCTGTCGTGGGTGCAGCGGACTGGGATGCCGCGGTTGGCGACGCGGACTTGGCCGCTGCAGTCGGCGCGGCGGATTGGGACGCGGCTGTCGGAGCAGCGGCCTGGGCGGCCGTCGGCGCAGCCGCTTGCGGGGCGGTCGTGGCCGCAGGGGCCTGTTGCTGGGCAGCCGGCGCCGGGGACGCGGGCGCGCTGCCACCGCATGACACCACGAGCATCACAACCAGGGCCAGAACTAGGATCGTCCACCGATTCATGCGAGGTTCCTCCTTGTGTTCGTCTTCATCAACTACACGGACAGGGCTATATGGAGCCAGGGCGTTGCCGCCCGGCAGCATAGCAGGACCATTCAGACGCCCAGGTGTTCCAGCAGCTCGCCCTCTCGCGCCTGGACCTCCGCATTCGACAGCACATCCACCACCTCACCGTTCACGAGCAGATAGTGGCGGTCTGCGACGGACGTGGCGAAGCGCAGGTTCTGCTCGATGAGCAGGATGGTCAGCCCGCGCTTCTGGGCTTCCTTGAGAATGTCCCCCACCTGGCTCACCAGCACCGGCGCCAGCCCCTCCGTCGGCTCGTCGAGCAGCAGGATCGTTGCGCCCATGCGCAACACACGCGCAATGGCGAGCATCTGCTGCTCGCCGCCCGACAGCTTGGAGCCGGGGTTGCGCCGCCGCTCTCCCAGGCGCGGGAACATGGCGTAGACCTGGTCCAGGCTCCACGCCTGGGCGCCGACGCGCGGCGGCAAGCGCAGGTTCTCCTCGACCGACAGCTTGCTATAGATGCCTCGGTCGTCGGGAACGTAGCCGAGGCCGCGTCGGGCGCGCTCGTGGCAGGGCAAACGGCTGATGTCGGCGCCGTTGAAGACGATGCCGCCTTTCACCTGATTATGTAACCCCATCAGTGAGCGCAAGAGCGTCGTCTTGCCTGCGCCGTTGCGCCCGACCAGCGTGACGATCTCGCCCTCATTGATCTCTAGATTGACGTCGCGCAGCGCCTGCGCCTCCCCATACCACGCCGAAAGGTTGTCTACTTTGAGCATCAGCGCCACTCACCTTGTTATTACGACATAGTGAACCTTGGCATTGACAAATCTGGGTAGCCTAACTGGGTTCCCAGTTGATGTTAGGCCGAAGACTCTGACCGACATCAACCAGCTTGTATATCAAGTCGTGGCGTCCTACGTAATCGATCAATTCTCTCGCCTTCCCGTCCTTTGTTGTAGCAGGAAGGTTATGATAATCGAGGCCCAGTTGCCAACAGAGATCGCGTAACTCCTCATCGTTGAAGCTCTTCGTGAGGATGTTATAGAAGTACCTGCGATAGGTCTCCCACTGTTGAGCTGGAATACGAGCTCGAGAATATTTTGCCGGATTAAGTAGGAAATAAAAGCCGTTTTCTTCCAATAAGCCACGGCTGGGTATGTCCATCAGCGCTTGAGTAAGTTGCTTACGAGTCCCCGGGCCAACGAATCCATCTCGGGAGGAATGGTTAACATCTCTCTGAAATTGCCGAACTACATTAACAAGCTCCTCGTCGTAGTAGTCTCCTTCCTCGACTCTGTAGCCGAGTTCCTTGAGAGCACGCCTTACATTAACAACTGCCAGACCCGACATAGGGGGCCGCAGAATGCCATCTTCCTGAGAGCCCTCGAAGTAACTTTCCAATTTGTGTTTCGCCATTCGACCTCCGTTCCCGACCTATCTTGACTTGAAACCCATTCAAGATAGCCATAGTCTACCAGAGTCGCGGATAAGGCCCGGTACAGCGAAGTTGACGCCCAACGAGACAGCGGGCAGAATAACCCGCACTATGGGGACGAGAGTTCCTATCGCCCAAGCCCATGGAGCAACCAGATGCACATCAAGAAGCTTGACCATAGCGCGCTTGTCGTCCGCGACCTGGATAAGGCGCGCTGGTTCTATGGCGAGGTCCTTGGCCTCGAAGAGATACCGCGACCGTCCAACTTCACCTTCGCCGGCGCGTGGTATCGCGGTGACGGATTCGAGATTCATCTACTTCTCGAAGCAGACACGACGACCCAGGCCGGCTTTGGCGACGGCGGGCCGGGGGCCAGCCGTGGCATGGTGCATCACCTCGGCCTTGAAGTTGACGACATACAAGATACCGAAAGCTACCTCCGCGAGCAAGGCGTCAACATCATTGGCGGACCGATGCCGCGCGGCGATGGTCCCATTCAGCTCTACGTGTCCGACCCCGATGGCAACTTCCTGGAGTTCTTCCAGCGAGACGACGGCTCGTCCCTACCCATCGAGGAGCGCCCCGCCTTCAGACGCACCAAGTAGGACCAGTATTTAGGCATGGGCTTGTCCTAAGTACGCCTCGATGACTTTGGGGTCGTCGCGCACCTGGGCGTACGTGCCGTCGGCGACGATGCGGCCATACTGGAGCACCGTTACGCGGTCGGCGAGCGAGGACACGACGCCCATGTTGTGCTCCACCAGGATAATCGTGCGCCCGACGCGGACCTTGCGAATGAGCGCGATCATGCGGTCCACGTCTTCCATCCCCATGCCTGCCGTCGGCTCGTCCAGGAGCATCAGCTTCGGGTTGAGGGCGAGGACGAGGGCGATTTCCAAGGCGCGCTTCTGGCCGTAGGGGAGGCTATGGACAGGGCGGTGGGCCACCTCGGTCAGCCCCACCTCGGCGAGCGCCGTCATCGCTTCGGCGTGGAAGCGCGACATCAGGCGGTCGCTCCGCCAGAAGCGGTAGCCGAGGCCGGTCTTCGCCTGGAGGGCCAGCTCGACATGCTCGATAACTGTTTGCTGCTCGAACAGGCTGGTAATCTGGAAGGAGCGCGCCATGCCTCGGCGGGTCAGGTCATCGGGCGACAGGCCGGTGACCGTATCGCCGTCAAAATGGATCGTTCCCCCGCTCGGCTTGAGGAAACCAGTGATAAGGTTAAAGAGAGTCGTTTTGCCCGCGCCATTCGGTCCAACGAGGGCATGGATTGTGCCCTCATCCACGTTGAGGTCGACCCCGTCGATGGCGCGGAAGCCTCGGAAGTCCTTGGTCAGCTCACGGGTTTCCAACAGATGCATACGCCCCCGTTCCCGATACCAGCTGAAGAGGTGTTCTTCGATGAGTGAGGTGGGCAAGACGATAGCATAGGGCGTGTTTCTTGTCAAGAAGGGGGTCCGTCATGATTTCGGGCGTCCTGGAACTTTGGCCGTCGATAGCACGTATATTTCGTTGAGCCGGCATGAGGTGTACCGGCCGTCTGGCATTATCTTCAGGAAGGAGACGGACGTGATCCAGGCTCTTGCTAGCATTGCCACAGCCTTCGGATTATCAGCAGCCACGGGATTGAACGCCTATATTCCCCTGCTCATCGTCGCCCTGGTGGCGCGCTTTACGGACTGGCTCGTCCTAGCGCCGCCGTACGACGTGCTTACAAGTCCCTGGGTTATCGGCGTGCTCATCGTTCTGGCGGCGATTGAGTTCCTGGCCGACAAGATTCCGGGCGTGGACCACTTGAACGACATCGTCGGCACATTCGTCCGGCCCGCGGCGGGCGCGCTCCTGTTTGCCGCGACGACTGGCGCTGTGCAGGACATGAGTCCGGTGCTGGCCGTCATTGCGGGCCTCTTGGTGACGGGGACGGTCCACGCAGCCAAGGCCAGCTTCCGCCCGCTTGTCACCGCATCGACGGCAGGCGTCGGCAATCCGGTTGTCAGCACCGCTGAGGATATTACGGCGACAATCGTGTCGTTCGGCGCGATCCTGCTGCCTTTCCTGTTCGCCGTGATCCTTATCCTCGCCCTGGCCTTTGTCGGCCTACTGCTGTTCACCTGGCGGCGGCGAAGAGCCTCGCGGGCCAGCTCGGCGTAGCATAACAGACACGGCAACAACAGCCCCCTTGACAGGCGTTAGGCAAAGCTTAACGCCTGTAATGTTTGTCCATTAGACTTGCGCTTGCAGCCATTGTGCAGCATAATAAGTTTAGGTTGCGCCGCCCGTAGGTTCTCAGACACGCTTGTACCCCTTCCATCATGTGTGTATGCGCTTCGACGCAGAAGCGCATGTCGATAAACAATTTCCAACGGAGGAGACCTATCTATGAGTAAGAAAGTATTGTTCATCCTCGGTGTCCTGGTCATCGGTCTGCTGGTTGCCGCTTGCGGCGGCGCAGCGTCCACATCGGCGCCCGCCTCCAGCGGCTCGGCAGCACAACCGGCGGCGACGGCGGCGAGTGGCGCGGCAGCGCAGCCACAACCAGCGGCCACAACGCAGGCAGCGGCTGGTGGCGCGGCTGCGACAGCCCCGGCAGCCGGTGGCGCGGCGGCGGGCGCCGTCAAGGCGGTTCCCATCAAGCTGTGGCACGGCTGGACCGGCGCAGAGGCCGACACCCTGGCCCAGGTGGTGAAGGACTTCGAAGCCGCCACGCCCGGCGCCAAGGTGGATCTGCTTCAGGTTCCGTTCGACCAGTTGAAGAACAAGTACACGACCGAGGCCTCGACCGGCGGCGGCCCTGACCTGCTCATCGGCCCCAAGGACTGGATCGGCGAGCTGGCCCAGGCGAAGCTGATTGCGGCCCTCGACGACTCCGCTCAGCAGGCGGGCCTCAACAATCTCAACAAGGCGGCCGTGGATGCCAACAAGTTCCAGGGCAAGACCTACGCGTTCCCTGAGTCGACCGAGGCTGTCGCGCTGTTCATCAACAAGGACAAGGTCAAGACCGCGCCAAAGACTGCGGATGAGTTGCTGACGATGGCGCAACAGAACGGCCTGGCCCTGAACACCAACTTCTACAACTCTGTCGGCGTTCTGTTCGCCGAGGGCGCCAAGCTCTTCGACGCCCAGGGTAAGTGCATTCTGGATCAGGGCACCGGCACGGTTGAGGGCCTGAAGTGGATGGCGAAGGCCAAGGGGACCCAGAACGTCATCGCCGACACCGACGGCAGCAAGCTCGACGCGGCTTTCAAAGACGGCAAGGCCGGCATGATTTTCAACGGCCCGTGGGCCGTCGGCGACTACGTCAAGGCGCTCGGCCAGGACAAGATCGCCGTCGTCGATCCCATGACCTTTGCGCCAGCCAACGGCAAGTTCGCCCCGTTCCTCGGCACGAAGAACCTCTTCCTCAATGCTAACGCCAAGGGTGACGCCAAGAACACCGGCCTGGCGTTCATGAACTTCCTCAGCCAGCCCAAGCAGCAGGAGACCTTCGCCAAGATCGGCCACATCCCGTCCAACCCCAACGTGAGCACGAATGACCCGATCCTCAAGGGCTTCCTAGCGCAGACACAGAGCACAACCTACTTCCCGAACGAGCCGGAGATGGGCGCTGTGTGGACGCCCGCCGGTGACATGATCACCAAGGTGCTCGAGGGCAAGGCCACGCCCGAGGACGCGACGAAGCAGGCGTGCGCGACGATTAACACCGCCAACAAGAAGTCGTAGCTTGATTGACATGGGGAGACGGTGGCTTGCCTACCGCCTCCCCTCACTTTTCCCTCAGTTTCTCCCCCGCGTCGATGGTGTTGACCCACGTAAAGGAGCGTTGGACATGGCATCAGGCACATTACCGCGTCCCGGCGTGAGTGCTACGGCCAGTAAACTGGCGGGCCACCGGTCGCGCCGCATGGCGGTGACCGCTTATCTCTACATCCTGCCGGCGGCGCTGATCATGGCCATCATTACCCTATGGCCGCTCATCTACCAGTTCTGGATGTCCTTCACCAACTACAGCAATCTCAACCTGCGCACCGACAGCCTGCTCATGCAGATGGTCGGCGCTTTCACCGGCGGCGCGATGGCCGACGACTACAACTCGCCCGCCATGGTCGGCTTGCGGAACTATGCCGACATTCTCTTCGGCGGCCTCGGCAGCGTTCTGAGCGGCTTCGACTTCTGGCGCATCTTGCTATTCAACCTCATGTGGACCTTCGTCAACCTGGTGTTCCACGTCAGCCTGGGCGTGGTGATCGCCCTGCTGCTCAACCAGCGGGGTCTGTGGTTCAAAGGCTTCTACCGCGCCCTGTTCGTCATTCCCTGGGCCATGCCGGCGCTCGTGTCCGCGATGATCTGGCGCAATATGTTCGACGATCAATCGGGCGCGGTGAACATGGTCCTGCGCACTATCGGGCTGCCGGGTAACATCCGCTGGCTGCAACAGACAGAAGCCCCGTTCCCGTGGATACCGCCCTTTGTGCGCGCCCCCGACAGCACCAATGTCTACTTCTGGATGTTCGTCATGTTCCTGGCGCTGATCATCCCGTTCTTCTTCGCCAGGGTGCGCCGGCGCTGGTGGCAGTTCCTCATCGCGTGGTTCGTCGTCCTTGAGATTGTCTTCATGTTCGTTCTGCCCCTCATCCTGGGCGCCGGTGGACAGAGCGGCGTTGCCTCGATGCACACGTTCGGGGAGCTATTCCCGCTGTCGTTCTATGCAGTGCTCATTGCCAACATCTGGCTCGGCTGGCCGTTCATGATGGCCGTCGCCACGGGCGGTCTCGCCAGCATCCCGTCGGACCTGTATGAGGCCGCGTCTGTCGATGGAGCGACATGGTGGGACAAGTTCTGGAACGTCACCGTTCCCCTGTTGCGCCCGGCCATGGTGCCGGCCATCATCATTGGCATGACCATGACGTTCAACCAGTTCAACGTCATCTACTTTATCTCCGGTGGTGGTCCGCTCCATAGCACCGAGATTTTGGTGACCCAGGCCTACCGTCTCGTGAACGAGACGACAGTCAACATCACGGGCGTCGGCAGCGCTCGCCCCTACGGCGTGGCCGCCTCCTTCGCCTACATCGTCTTCGTTGTGCTGGCGATTATCACCCTGATCACCAACCGCTACTCGCGCGCCACTCAGGCCATCAACGAATAGGAGACTGCTATGGCTGCCCAAGCTGACGCCGTCAAGCCCATGCCTCTGCGCAACCAGCTCCTATCTCAGCTGGCGGCGCTCCTGATACTCGCCGTTGTGATTTTCCCAGTTCTGTGGATCATCGGCATGTCGCTGGACCCGCGCAATATCGCGCGTCCCAGCTCCCTTTTCCCGCCGAGCATCTCGCTGGCCGCCTACCAGAAGGTGCTGACCCAGCCCACGCCCAACCCGGTCAGCTTCGCCAGGCTGGCGACAAATAGCGCCATCCTTGGCATCGGCGTCTCAATTCTCACCGTCTTGATTGGCACAACGGCGGCCTATGCCTTCTCGCGCTTCAACTTCCCCGGCCGACAGCCAGGCATGCTGTTCTTCGTCCTCGTGCTCATGCTGCCCAGTGTCGCCACAGTGACGGCCTTGTTCGTGATGTTGAACATCCTGTTAGGTCCGTCCATACGCAACTCGATCTTCGGCGTCGGGCTGGCGATGATTTCCGGCGCGTTACCCTTCGCCATCTGGAACATGAAGGGCTTCGTCGATACTATCCCCAAAGACATCGAGGAAGCCGCGGCGGTCGATGGCGCGACGCTGAACCAGACCTTTTTCCGTATCATGCTACCGCTGGCGCTGCCGGGCCTCGCTGTGACCGCGCTGTTCGGCTTCATGGCGGGGTGGACGGAGTTCGTCCTCTCGTGGCAGTTTATCTCGAACCCCGACTGGTTCACCCTGGCGATGGCCCTCTACGGCATGCAGGGTCAGTATGCGTCGAATACGCCCTGGTCGGAATTCGCAGCGATGAGCGTCATCGTCTCCATACCCATCCTGATCGTGTTCTTCGCCTTGCAGCGCTACATGGTCGGCGGCCTCGCCTCCGGCGGTGTGAAGGGTTAGCGTCCGGACTAGCTGGTCGTCGTCTCTCGCTCAACTCATCAGCAGCAACACAATACAGAGGACACAGAAGGCTTCCAAACTGCCTTCTCTGTGTCCTCTGTATCTGTGTGGCAATCTTCTGTTCTTCGGGCGCTACCGTCGCCCAACGACGAGCAACTACCGCGTGTAGGTGATCCGCAGCATGGGTTGCGCATCCCAGCCGAAGATCGTCCGACCGTTGCCGTACGACGAGTCGAGGTTGATGCGGAACGAGGCGCGGCCCGTCGTCCGCAGGCGTTCTTGAAGCGCTCCGACCACCGTTGTCAGATCGAACACGTTCTGCTTGCCCGGCGCCAGGTCGGCGACCGTCAGGACCGTGGGCGACGTGGCTCGCACGCCCGCGTTGTGAATCTGGTAGTAGTTCAGTTGCGTCCAGTTCATGTCCACGCTGCTATTCAGCAGGTTCAGTCGCCACGTGCCATCTGTGCCAGGGTCGATGTACGTGCGGCTCATCCCCATCAGGACCAGCTGCGCCGATACAATCTTAGCGTCGGGCGGTAGAGCGCCCAGGTCGAACTGCACCGCGCCATCCAGGATTGTCGGCGGCGAGGGCCAGGTGTCCACGCCTGCCCAAATCGGGTTGCCGAACATGTTGCTCGTCTTGTATCGGCTCGTGACATACCCAACTGCCTGGGGCGCTGGCAGCAGCGCCACCGTTATCGGCGTTGGAGTGGGTGTTAGAGTGGGTGTTGGTGTCTGCGTCGGACTGGGCGTTGCAGTGGCCGTCGCGGTAGCCGTCGCGGTGGCCGTCGCGCTCGCGGTCGCTGTCGGCGTGTCCGTTGCAACCGCTGCCTCCCTGGTTGCCGTAGCCGTCGCGGTGGGACCGCCCTGCTGGACAATCACAAGTGGAGCGCCAGTGCGGTCGGTTGTCGTGGTCAGGGTGTAGCCGCCGTAGATGCAGCCGCTGCCGCCCATCTGCCGCACGTGGGCCGATACCGTCAGGTGATTGGTCGTGTTAGGGGCAAGGCCGACAGTTAGTTGCGCCGGGTTGCCATAGTAGCCAAAGTCGCCGGTAGCGACAAAGACGCCCGCTTCTGTGGTCACTGTCACCGCGTCGCCGTTGCCAATCCGCACTGTCACGGTCTGCGTTATAAGATTCGTGGGCGAGGTCAGCGGCTCGACGGTGAGCTGTTCAGGCGTGGCCTGGGGACAGAGCGTCGCCGTGGGTGTGACCGACGTCGCCGTTGCTGTCGGCGTCGCCGGAACCAAGGTCGCCGTTCGTGTCGGCGTCGGCCCGGTCGCGGTTGCCGTCGGCGTTGTCGTGACAGTGGGCGTCGCTGTTGGCGGTAGGGTGACGGTACGGACCGCCATAGAGAACGGCTGGTCGCCGGTCACAAGCGCGTAGCCAACTGCGCCGAAGGGCAACGCGTTGCCCTCGCCCATGACCAGCGAGGTCGATTCGCGGGGCGCAAGGGTTATCGTCTGCGTGCCCAGCAGCGTCAGGGCGCCCTCAGCGTAATAGCGGATCAGGAGCTGCGCCGCCGAGTTATCCAGGTTGGTTAGTACCAGGACGCTTCGCTGAGCGGGCAGGTTCGCCCGCAGCGGCGCGGCGAGGTGCTGGTAGACCGGCGGGTTCAGGACGGTCCAGTCGATGCTCTGCACCGGATAAGGGCCGATGCGAATGACCGCCAGGTTCGGCTCCTGCTCCGTTCCGGGCAGCGTGTTTGCCGATGGGTCACGACCGGCAGCGCGCACTGCATCGAGGGCCGTCCGCATGCGTGCGACGGCTGTGTTCATGGCGCGCACATGCTCTTGCGCACTGGCGAGGCTCGTTCCCTGCGCGACGGCTGCGGCGCCCTCTGCCTGCGCATCGTTCAGAGCGCCGATCGCCGTAGCCAGCGCAGGGATTGCCGACGGGGGCGTATAGCGCACGAGCTGCTGCAAAATTACACCCAAGTCTGTCCCCGCCCCCAAAGCTCCGTAGACGTACTCACGCAAGATGCTCTGGGACGGCGCGGTGAGGGCAAGGGCGATTTGTTCGGCCATCGTATCGGCGTCGCTGGCCGCCTTCTGATGATACGTGTCGAAGGCGATTTGGGGCGTAACCTCCAACATGGTCGCTCCCGAGTCCTTCTCGCGGCGCTCCGAGTGGAAGAACACGCCGCCATCGGCGTCCTGAAGCTCGACGGTAATCGTGTACGCGTCGTACAGTTCGTACTCGTAGTTCACGTAGACAACGTCTGTGCCGGATGGAAACGTCGTCACAGCCGCGCCATTCGGTCGCGCACTCAGGTAGAAGCGCGTGATTCTGGGCGGCGGGAGAGGCGTCGGCGTCACAGTGGCCGTCGTCATTGGCACAACGGCCATGACCCCTGACTCCCCACGCGGGTTGACCCCGCTTCCGGGCGCGGGCGTCTCGACACGGCGTGCGGCGGCCTCGGCCACCGCCAGGCCCCCACCAGCCATGAGCAAGGTTGCCACGGTCAGGCAGATGATAACGACAATTCGTCTCGTTCCACTCATAGGTGTCTCCCCTACGGCAGCGGCGCCGGGCAGTAGGCGGCGGCGAGCCGCCAATACGTGGTGGACAGGACCGAAATTCTCTCTACTTATATGAACGGCTTCACCCTGTCAGAAGGGACGGCTTGTTTCACAGGATTGTGCCTAATATTAGCACGCGAGTATAATTTCCCGCTATGAACACGCGCATTAGTCTCTATGCAAGCCGGATTATCGAGGCTGGCTGGCTCCTCGCCGTCATCATTGTCCCCCTCTTCTTCAACGTCTACTCCAGCCGCACGTTCGAACCTGACAAGCTGACGCTCCTACGCTCCATAGCCTTAATCATGGCCGCAACTTGGCTCGTCAAGGTGATGGATAGCGGCTTTCAGCGTCCATCCGGCGAGAGTTGGGCAGCCTGGCTCCGCCGTCTCACGGTCGAGACTCCCCTTGTGCTGCCTACGCTCCTCCTCATCCTGGTCTACATCATCTCGACAGCCTTCTCCGTAATGCCGCGGATGTCCGTCTTCGGCTCGTACCAGCGTCTCCAGGGCACGTACTCGACGTTTAGCTACATCGTCATCTTCTTTTTGATGCTGGAAGGTCTGCGGCAGCGCGAGCAGATCGAACGCTTCATCACCATCGCCATCCTCACCAGTATTCCCGTGACGTTATACGGCGTGCTTCAGAACCTCGGCTACGACCCATTGCCGTGGCTGGGCAACGTCCAGGTACGCATCGCTTCGACGATGGGCAACTCCATTTTCGTGGCCGCTTATCTCATCATGGTCGTTCCCTTGACCATCGCTCGCATCGTCTCGGCGGTGTCAGCGACCATGAAGGAAGAAAACCCGCCCACGTCGAAGTTCGTGCTCATCCCATTCTACGTCCTCATCCTCTTCAGCCAGATTGTCGCGATTATCTTTACCCAGAGCCGCGGTCCGTGGCTCGGCTTGCTCGGTGGTCTGTTCTTCTTCGTCCTCATTTACACGCTGAGTCTGCGCCGCCGCGCCTTTGTTCTGGGGTGGGTCGGCCTCGCGCTGGCCGTCCTGGCCCTGCTGGTCGTGTTCAACCTGCCCAATACGCCCCTCTCTGGCCTGCGGGATGCGCCCTACATCGGCCGTCTGGGCCGGGTTTTCTCGCAAGACCCGACGGGCCAGGTGCGCGTGCTCATCTGGGAGGGCGCAGTCAACCTGGTGACCAGCAACCCGGCGCGGTTCGTCGTCGGCTACGGGCCAGAGACGATGCAAATCGTCTATAACCCCTTCTACCCGCCGGACCTGGCGCACATCGAGAGCCGCAACGCGTCGCCGGACCGCTCCCACAACGAAACCTGGGACTCCCTGGTCACGACGGGCCTGCTGGGCTTCCTGGCCTACCTGGCCGTATTCACGTCCGTGTTCTACCTTGGCCTGCGGTGGCTTGGCCTCATCAACACGGCTCGCCAGCGCACGCTGTTCTTCGCCCTATGGTTCGCCCTCGGCGCGCTCGTCAGCATCGGCTTCAGCGTGGTCATTCAGCCGGCCTTCTTCGGCGTGGCGCTGCCGGCCGGCATGATTCTCGGTCTATTCGCCTATCTCGTCTGGTTCGCCGTGACGAGCCAGCCCGTCGCCGCCGAAAGCCTGGCAAACCCCTATCGTCTCCTCATCATGGCCCTGTACACAGCCATGATTGCGCACTTCATCGAGATCAACTTCGGAATCGCCATTGCCGCCACGCGCACGCTCTTCTGGGCATTCGCGGCGCTGCTCGTCGTGACCGGCGCCCTATGGGCGAAGCGACCGGCGCTCGCCGCAGCGCCCGGCAGCCAGCCGAGCGGGGTCGAGACGGCGCGGCCTGCGGAGAGCGGGCGAACAGGGTCCCAGCGGCGCGGACCGTCCGGCCCAGCCAGGCGCGGAGCGCAGCCCATCGGCCGCGCATCCGCCTGGGCCCGCCAGCGCGACTTACTGGCGATGAGTCTCCTCGTCAGTGTCATTCTTATCGTCCTGGTCTTCGACTTCTACGCGCCGGCGGCGGGTATCTTCCTGAACTGGCACACCGCCTGGCTGCTGACATTCAGTTGGGTGTTCGCCGCGCCCATCGTTCTCGCCGAGCGTGTCTACGCGCCCCAGTCGCTCGCCGATTGGGTCAAGGGCCTGGCAATCTATGCCGCCATCACCATTGGCTGGGCCTTGCCGTATGTCGTGATCCACAATCTATTGTGGATTGGCGCGACAGCGGAGAGGACGGCCTGGGCGCCCATCCCGCTGTACTTCTACCTGTCGCTGACCGCGCTTGTGCTCGCGGGCATCCTCTTGATGGGTGAGCCGCGACCGCAAGCCTGGCTCTCGGACGTGCGCGCCATCATCTATCCGGCGCTCGCCATCTTTATCGGCGCGCTGATCTGGTTCACAAACGTACGCGTCGTCTCCGCCGACATTCTCTACAAGCAAGGCTGGCAGAACTACCACCAGCGCGGGATGTACGACCCGGCGCTGCGGCTCTACAATGAGGCTCTCAACGACCAGCCCGACCAGGACTTCTACTATCTCTTCAAGGGCAAGGCGCTTCTGGAGAAAGCGCAGAGCACGGCCGACCCGACGCAGCGCGATGCAGCTTTCCAGGCAGCCGAGGGTGTATTGTTGCAGGCTCGCGCCCTGAACCCGCTCAACCCTGACCACGCCGCCAACCTGGCGCGCATGTATCAGACGTGGGCAAGTTTCGCCGGAAATGCGGCAGAGCGTGACCAGAAGCTCCAAACTGCGTTAAAGTATTACGCGGAGGCGGAAACGCTCAGCCCAAACAGCGTCGTCATTCTCGACCAGACGGCGAGCGCCTACCTGGACATGAACAAGACTGACAAGGCGATGGAGATACTGCAAAAGTCGGTCGCTATCGACTCGGAATATGCTGACACGTACCTCCAGCTCATGCAAGTCTACGGCGACAAGAATGACACGCAAAAGATGCTCGACACCTACCAAAAAGCGGTCCAGCTCAACCCGAAATCGGCGGATCCCCATCTCGCGTTGGCCGATGAATACCGGCTGCAGAAAGAGTGGGACAAGGCCCTCGACGCTTATCAACGCGCCATTGCCGCCGATCCTAAATCCGTCGTCGGGCACAGCGGCGCCGCCCTGGCGCTGGCCCAGATTGGTGACACCGACGGCGCGATTCGTGAGAACCTCGAAGTGCTGAAGCTCGCGCCAAAGGACCCGCGCGCCCTCAAGAACCTGGCGCTGTTGTACCGACAGGCGGGCCGTCTCAACGAGGCTCTGGCGGCGGCGCGGGGGGCGCTCGAAGGCTCACCAGGCGATGCTGCGTTGCAGGACCTCATCCGGCAGCTCCAGGAACAGGGCGCTAAGTAAATCATGCTCAGTTTGATGATTATCTTCGCTGCCGCGCTTGCCTTTGCCCTCGGGGGAACCCCCGTTGCACGCAGGGTAGCGGCCCGGCTCGGCATGGTAGACAGGCCGAGCGCACGAAAGATTCATGCCGCCCCGATTCCCCTCATGGGGGGCGTCGCCATCTACGCCGCCGTCATTCTCGCCGTCGCTCTCTTCGGCGACCGCTTCTACATCTCGCAGCTCCTTGCCATCCTTGTCTCAGCCACGCTGATTTCATTCCTGGGCGTGTGGGATGACCGCTTTGCCCTGAGACCGCTGCCGAAGCTCGCCGCGCAGGCGGTCGCTGCCTGTCTCGTCGTCGTCGCCGGCGTCCGCGTGCAACTGTTCGCTAACCCGTTCATCGACGGCGCCGTGACGCTGGGCTGGCTGCTGTTCATCACCAACGCCATCAACTACCTGGACAACATGGACGGGCTATGCGGCGGCATCAGCGCCATCGCAGCCGCCTTCTTCCTGCTCCTGGCAATCCAGAGCGGGCAGTACCTTGTGGGCGCGCTGGCGGCGGCCCTGCTGGGCGCGTGCATCGGCTTCCTGGTGTACAACTTCAACCCGGCCAGCATCTTCATGGGTGACGGCGGCTCGCTGTTCCTGGGCTTCCTCCTCGCAGTCGTCGCCATCAAGCTGCGCTTCCCCTCCAATGTCACGCTCGTGACCTGGATGATCCCTCTCCTCGTTCTCGGCGTGCCCATCATGGACACGACCCTCGTCAGCCTGAGCCGCATCCGCCGTGGCCTGTCGCCGCTGACGCCGGGCAAGGACCACATCTCCCACCGCGCCGTGCTTCTCGGCTGGACCCACCGCGAGGCGGTGCTGGCGCTGTGGGTCGTGGCCTGCGCCCTGGGCAGCATTGCCCTATTTGTCACCCATGCCGACGTGATCGAGGCGTATACCGTCGCGGTCGTGAGCGTTGGCTTCGCCCTCTATGCCCTGCTGCGCCTCGAGCGGGCCTGGTTCGCCCAGGTCTCGCGCGCTAAGACTGACACGCCTGCCCCCCTGGCGCAGCCCGACCAGAGCGCGTGATACGACAAGGATACGCTATGCAGACGTCCACTGCTACAACGCGCCTCGCCGCCGCCATCGCCGATCACTCCGCCCACGTGGCCGTCATCGGCGTCGGGTACGTCGGCCTGCCGCTAGCCGTCGCCCTCGCTGAGTCCGGCTTCAGCGTGACGGCGCTCGACGTGGATGCGCGCAAGATCGCCAGCCTCCGTCGAGGCGAGAGCTACATTCAGGATGTGCCGTCCGACAAGGTGCAGCGGCTGACGGCGGAAGGCAGGCTATCGGCGACGTCGCAGTACGACGTTCTGGCGGCGACCGACGTCGTCTTCGTCTGCGTGCCGACGCCGTTCGACCGCATGAAAACGCCCGACCTGCGCCACGTCCAGAGCGCCGCCGAGGGGCTGGCCCCCTATCTCCACCCCGGCCAGCTCGTCGTCCTCCAGAGCACGACGTATCCGGGCACGACGGAAGAGTTCGTCATGCCCATCCTGGAGCGCGGCGGCCTGCGCGCCGGCGTGGACTTCCACCTCGCCTTCTCGCCGGAGCGCATCGACCCCGGCAACCCGCGCTTCACCGTCGCCAACACACCCAAGGTCATCGGCGGGCTGACGCCGCGCTGCGCGGAGCTGGCCGCCGACGTGCTGCGCCCGATTACCCCGGAAATCTTCGTCGTCTCAACGCCGCGCGCCGCTGAGATGACCAAGCTGCTCGAAAACATCTTCCGCAGCGTCAACATCGCCCTGGTCAATGAGCTGGCGCTGCTGTGCGAGCGCATGGAGATCGACATCTGGGAGGTCATCGCCGCGGCGAAGACCAAGCCGTTCGGCTTCATGCCCTTCTACCCTGGCCCCGGCGTCGGCGGCCACTGCATTCCCGTCGATCCGTACTATCTGTCGTGGAAGGCGCGGGAGTACGACTTCTTCACCAAGTTCATCGAGCTGGCCGCCGAGACCAACGAGGACATGCCTCACCACGTCGCTCAGCAAGTGGCCGATGCCCTGGCGCGCCACGGCAAGGCGGTCAGCGGAGCGCGCATCCTGGTGCTGGGCGTCGCATTCAAGAAAGACGTGGACGACGCGCGCAACTCGCCGGCCGAGCGGCTCATCGAGCTGCTCATTAGCCGCGGCGGGCAGGTCACCTACCATGACCCGCACGTCCCGGCGTTCCAGGTCGGCGGCAACGCCTTCCTGCGCCAGCCGCACGATCTAACTCGGGTCGAGCTGACCGATGTCACCCTGCGAACGGCGGACGTTGTGGTCATCGTCGTCGGCCACAGCGCCTACGACTGGTCCTGGATCACTGAACACGCCCGGTTGATCGTGGACACCGTCAACGTCACCGGCGGCGAGCCGACGGCCAAAGTCGTCCGCCTCGGCGCGTCGAGTGCCCGCGCCTCGCTCCCCGCTGCCGTCACAGCATCGCCGGACGGACAGCCCGTTGTCAATCATTCCATTATCCCCTGATAATCATTCGAGGACACTGTGAGCAGCCCATCAGATCCCAAGCAACCCAAGTCCACCCCGCCCTCTCGGAAGCCCGGTTCGAGTAGCAGTAGCAGGCCCGGTACAGGCGGCAGCAGCAGGCCGCGCCCCCGCCCCCAATTCGAATCACGCCGCGTCCGCCGCGACCCGAACGTCCGGGAGACGCCCTGGTACAACAACTGGCGCATCCTCGTGCCCATCGGGGCCGTCGTGCTCATTGGCCTGGGCCTGCTGGCCTTCGCCCTCGGCCAGAACGCCAGCCGCCAGGCTAACCCGGCGACGGCGGCACAGCCGACGATCCCGGTCTCCGTAGTCACGCCGGTTCCGGCGGGCGCTGCCACAGCCGTCGCAACCCCAGGCGCTACGAGCGGCACACCGGCGACAGGCGCTGCGGCAGCAGCGGCTGCCGGTGCGAGCACAGGCAAGAAGTATCCCTCCGCGCCTCCAATGACCATCGACACGAGCAAGACATACGTCGCCACCATCGACACCGACAAGGGCAAGATCGTGGCCGAGATGTACCCGGCGGACGCGCCGCAGACGGTCAACAACTTCGTCTTCCTGGCGAAAGACGGCTTCTACGACGGCCTGACGTTCCACCGCGTCGAGCCGGGCTTCGTCATCCAGGGCGGTGATCCGGCCGGCAACGGCAGCGGCGGTCCGGGTTACACCATCCCGGCCGAAATCAAGCGGCCCCATACCGAGGGCGCGCTGGCGATGGCCCGCCAGAGCGACCAGGTCAACCCGAAGCGAGACTCGAGCGGCAGCCAGTTCTACATCACGATGGCCCCGCAGCCCGCGCTCGACCAGGGCGGCTACACCGTGTTCGGCCAGGTGACGCAGGGCATGGACGTGGTGAAGCAGATTGCCAAGGGTGACAAGATTAAGTCAATCACGATTACGACCAAGTAAGAGAGGATAGCCATGCCCCCGAAACAATACAGCCAGCCCGAGAACATGAATCTCGACGCGAGCAAGACGTACCACGCAACGATTGACACCGACAAGGGCCAGATCGTGTGCTTGCTGTACCCCGATGTCGCGCCCAAGACCGTCAACGCGTTCGCCTTCCTCGCCAGCGAAGGCTTCTACGACGGCCTGACGTTCCACCGCGTCGAGTCGGGCTTCGTTATCCAGGGCGGCGACCCGCTTGGCAACGGGACGGGCGGCCCGGGCTACAACCTGCCGGCCGAATTCAACGAGCGCCCCCATAAAGAGGGGGCGCTGGCGATGGCGCGGGCGCAAAGCCCCAACAGCGCCGGGTCGCAGTTCTATATCACCCTCGCCCCGACGCCATTCCTCGACCGCAACTACACCGTCTTCGGCGAAGTCATCGAGGGCATGGACGTGGTCAAGAAGATCCGCAGGGGCGACAAGATGAAGAGCGTTCGCGTCACCGAAGCCGCCTAACCGACCGCGACGAGGGGGATGGCGGCAAGGACGGTGATGACGCCGATCCATTGCCAGCGGGTGAGATGTTCGCGCAGGATAATCCACGCCAGCAGGACGGTGAACGCCGGGTAGAGCGAGGAAAGAATGACGGCCACGTCCAGGCGGCCGGCGTGGTTCGCCAGGACATAGAAGACGTTGCCGCCCACGTCGAGCACCCCCGCGACGGCTCCCAACCGCATCGTCGGCCAGCTAGGCTGCCGCCACAGCGTGCGCCACACGAGCAGGATGACGACGGCCTGCATGAGCGAGACGAACAGCGCCGCCGCCAGCGGCCAAAACACCCCCGACGAGCCGGCCTCGCGCAACAGGATGTAGAACGCGCCGAAGCCGACGCCAGCGATGACGGCAAAGGTCAACCCCTGGCTCGAATGCCCGCCATTCGAGGGCCGCGCGATGAGCCAGACACCGACGAGCGCGAGGCCGAAGCCGAGCAGTCGGTACGTCGAGGGCAGCCCTTCGGTGACGGCGGCGAACAGCACCGGCACGCTGGCGGCAATGACGGCGGACAGGGGCGCGGACAGGCCCATCGGCGCCATGGACAGGGCGCGATACAGAGCGGCCAGGGCCAGGCCGCCGCAGAACCCCGCCGCGCCGCCCCAGGCGAGGACGCTCAGCGACGGCAGCGGCTCAACCGTCACGAGCGCCAGCACGACGAGCAGGGCGAACTCGATGATGCGCAGGTACAGCAGCAGGCTGAACAGGCTGGCGCGGCGCGAGGCGAGCGCCCCGGTAAAGTCCCCCGCCCCCCACGATGCAGCGGCCATCAGCCCAAGGGCCGCGGTGGCAAACTCAGTGAATAGTTCCATAAGTCTATGTGACGGAGTGACGAGGTGACGAGGTGACGGAGTGAAAAATCACTTCGTCACCTCGTCACTCTACTCTCACTCCGTCACGTCTCCCTGCACGCGATGCATGCGCCGCCGCAGCTCCAGGTACGCCGGCATCACCCGACTGTAGAGGGCATACAGGGGACGGGAGACGGTAAAGTCCCACGCGCCAGTCGAGGGGCTGAACTGCGCGCCGAAGCCCTCTTTGAAGCGGTAGACGCCAAACATCGGGTCGGCCTCGTCGAGCACGTCGGGCGCTCCCCACCAGTCGTAGCGCGTCACACCCTGCGCCTTCGCCCAGCGCATCGCCTCCCACTGCAAGAGATAGTTCGGCATCAGGTTGCGGTGGGCGTTGCGCGACGCGCCGTACATGTACCACGCCGTTGCGCCATAGCGGAAGATGAGGATACCGCCGAGCGCCTCGCCCTCGAACTCGGCCAGGAAAAGCTGGGCCAGGTCCTGGCTGATGAACGTCCCCCAGGCGTCGCGGTAGTAGTCATAGGGGCGGACGATGAAGCTGTCGCGCTCGCCGGTTTCGACGTACATGCTGTAGAACGTTGGGAGGTCGGCCAGCGTCCCTAGCCGCACCTTGACGCCCTTCTTCTCCGCCAGTCGGATATTGTAGCGCCACTTCTGCTTCATCCCGGCGAGCAATTCTTTCTCGCTGGGACACAGGTCTGACACCAGCGTGTTGCGGAACTGCACCTGCTCCGTCGAGGGCCGCCAGCCACGCGAGCGCAGCACGGCCTGGGCGTCCCCGTCGTCGGGATGCACGAGCGGGTCGATCTTGGCGAAGATCGCGCCCTGGCGGCGGGCGGCATCTTCGACCAGGGCGAGGGCCGACGCCAGGTCCGGCGGCGTCTGCCATAGCGGGCCGCGCGGCACGTAAACCAGGCTGACGGGCAGCGGCGCGGCGCGGCGGCTGAGCACGGATGCGGCAGCGCGCCAGCCACCGTGACCATTCGGCGCGGCAAGGCGCGTCAAATGCCAACCGTGGCGCGTCTTGAAGTGGCCCCAGGTGGACGATTGAAGCAGCGGGGCGTTCGGGAAGCTCAGAACGACGCTATCCCAGGTGGCGTCATCATTGAGTGTCGTGGGTGGAAGCATGAATGGCAGTCAGGCGCGGCCGGCGAGGGCGCGCAGGCGTGGCAGGAGTGACATCCCGGCCCAGTAGAGGGGTTGATTGTAGACGTAATCGTACGCGCCCAGGTAGCGCATGACCTGGCCGCCGAAGCCTTGCTTGAAGCGGTAGACGCCCCACAGCCCGCCACGTCCCTCGGCCGCGCCGTCGCCGTCACCATCGGCCTCGGCCGCGCCTGGGCCGATTTCCGCAGGGATGCCCCAGAAGTCATAGCGCGTGCAGTTGCGCGTCTTGGCCCAGAGCATGGCGGCCCACTGAAGGGCGTGGTTCGGCATCAAGTTACGCCCGCTGTTGCCCGATGCGCCGTACATATAAGTAGCTTCTGGCCCGAAGGCAAAAATCATCACCCCGCCCAGCATCTCCCCGTCGTGCTCGGCGACGAGCAGCGCGCCGCGCCGCCCGTCGCAGAACGTATTGAAGGCGTCCTGGTAGTACGCCGGTGGGTGGATGCCAAAGCCGTCGCGCTCGCCAGTAACCCCCATGAGCCCTGTCCAAGTGGGTAGGTCGACGGCGGTTGCCTCGCGCACCGTGACGCCCTTGCGCTGCGCCAGGCGGATGTTGTAGCGCCACTTCTGCTTCATCCCAGCCAGGATGGCGTCGTCCGGGCGGTTCAGGTCGAGGATGATGGTGCTGGGCGGCTGGACGGTCTTGGCCGCCACAAAGCCCTGGCCCGTCCAGGCGTCGCCGTCCGTTGTCCACGATGGCTCAACCTTGAGAAAGACAGCGCCCTCACGTTTGGCCGCTGCGTGAATGTGGGGTAGCAGCGCGGGGAGGTCGTCCAGCGTCGCCACAGGACCGCGCGGGATGTACGCTACAGTCGCCACGCGCATCTGCCGCAGCAAAATCTGCGCGCCGGCGATAATCCTGCCGTCGTCCCCCGCCAGGGCGACACGGAGAGGCCGCCAGCCGTGGCGGCCCTTGAATGCGCCCCATGCCGAGGATTGAAGGACGTGGCCGCAGGAATGTTGGGCGACAAAGTCATCCCAAATTGCATCGGAACAGCTTGACAGTCGCAAAGCCATCTGTTAGAATTCGCCCGCTTAAGGTGAGTTGCGCAAAGCGCTTCACCATTATAGTCGGCCAAGCCCGCGCGGCCAAAAAACGCATTATCGGCAGACCTGACGTCGCTATATGTGTCAGATCTGGAACTGTGTCGTAAAACTGGAAAGGAAGCTCAACGTATGCTTGCGCAATGGGGCTTCATCGGCGTTTTCCTCCTGATCGCCCTCGCGTTCCCTGTGATTGGACTGGCAACTGCCTGGCTCCTGCGGCCCAAGAAGCCCGGACCCATCAAAAAATCCACCTACGAGTGCGGACTGGAAACCGTCGGCGAGACGTGGATCCAGTTCAAAGTCCAGTACTACATTTACGCCCTGATTTTCGTCATCTTCGATATCGAGATCGCCTTCCTCCTGCCGTGGGCCGTCAGCCACACCGCTCTCGTTGCGTCGGGCACGGGCCTCAACTACCTGCCCCTGGTCGAGGTGGTCATCTTCGTCGCCATCCTCCTGGCGGGGCTGGTGTGGGCGTGGCGCAAGGGCGCGCTCGAGTGGGTGTGATGAGGGATTATCATGGTTGATTACTTCGCCCAGTTCATGCCCGGGTGGGCAGCGGCACTGCTGTGGTTCGTCCTCTACGCCGTGATTCTGCTTGTGTTCGCCCTGGTCAACATGCTCTTTATCACCTGGGTCGAGCGCAAAGTCATCGGGCGCATGCAGGACCGCATCGGCGCGAACCGCGCCGGGCCGTTTGGCCTGTTCCAGCCTGTCGCCGACATGGTGAAGATTCTCACCAAAGAGGACATCACGCCGACGGCGGCTAACCGCGTCATCTATAACCTGGGGCCGCTGGTCGTCGTGCCGCCCGCCATCCTCGTCTTCGCCGTCCTGCCCTTTAGCGCGTCCATCACCGGCGTTGACTTGAACATCGGCCTGCTGTTTATCTTCGCCGTCGCCGGTACGGCGACGCTCGGCATCCTCATCGCCGGCTGGGGATCGAACAACAAGTACTCCCTGGTGGGGGCGATGCGCGCCGTGGCCCAGATGGTGAGCTACGAGGTGCCGCAGCTTCTCAGCATCGTCGGCGTCGTCATGATCGCCGGGACGCTGTCGATGCAGGGCATCGTCGCTAAGCAAGCGCAGCTCGGCTGGTTCGTCCTGCTCCAGCCTATTGCCTTCATCGTCTTCCTCATTGCGGCGATGGCCGAGGTCAACCGCACGCCGTTCGACCTGCCCGAAGCCGAGTCCGAGATTATCGCCGGCCACCACACCGAGTACAGCGGCCTCAAGTTCGGTATGTTCTACCTGGCCGAGTACATGAGCGTGCTGTTCGTGTCGGCGCTGGCTGCAACGGTCTTCCTGGGCGGTTACCAGATCCCCTTTGTGCCCGTCGGCAACGTCATCAACAACTTCCTCGGCCCGTTCGTCCTCATCGGCAAGACCTATCTGTTCATCTTCCTGACGATCTGGCTGCGCGGCACGCTGCCCCGCGTCCGCGTCGATCACCTGATGGCATTCGCGTGGAAGGCGCTCGTGCCCATCTGCCTGATGAACATCTTCCTGGTTGCCCTGATCGCGCCGTTCATCAGTGTGACCGCGGCCAACTCGCCCGCGCTGGCGGCGCCGGTCGCCATCGTCTCGATGCTCGTCGCTAACGCGATCATGTTCGTCATCATCTACCTCGTCATTCAGTCGATTGTGAGGCGCGACCGCGCCCGCGTCGCAGAGGGGACGGTGCCTGCACGATGAACCCCTTTGTCGTTCTCTCCTTCGTCGCCGTCGCCGCTGTGACCATCGGCGGCGGCCTGGGTGTCGTCCTAGCGCGCACGGTGTTCGCCAGCGGTCTCTTCCTCATCCTGTCGTTCATCGGCGTCGCAGGCATCTACGTCTTGCTCGAAGCGCCGTTCCTGGCCGCGACCCAGGTGCTCGTCTACGTCGGGGCCGTCGCCGTGCTGATCCTGTTTGCCATCATGCTCACCCGCCGCGTGATGAGCGGCAGCACCCAGGACAATCGCATGAACAACCAGTGGATCGCGGCAGCCCTCGTCGCCCTGCTGCTGTTCGCGCTCCTTGTAGGCACGACGTTCCAGCAGTGGAACCTGTCGCAAGACAGTCCGCCGCCCGACTCGGTAGCCCAGCTAGGCGCGGCATTCCTGGGGCCGTACATCCTGCCGTTCGAGATTGTGTCGGTTCTGCTGCTCGCGGCGCTCATCGGCGCTATCGTCATTGCGCGGGAGTGAGGTCCACCATGCCATCTATCCCTCTCCAGTGGTATCTCATCGTCGCGGCGGCGCTGTTCTGCATCGGCCTGTACGGCGCGCTCGTGCGGCGCAACGCCGTCGCCATCCTGATGGGCGTCGAGCTGATGCTCAACGCCGTCAACATCAACCTTGTCGCGTTCTGGCGCTACATCACCCCCACGAACATGAATGGGCAGGTGTTCGCCATATTCATTATTGCCCTCGCCGCCGCCGAGGCGGCCGTTGGCCTGGCCCTGTTCATCGCCATCTACCGCACGCGGGACACGGTGAACGTGGAAGAGATTAATCTACTGAAGTTCTGACCGGGCCAACCTCACGCCCGGTCTTCAGTGAGGCTCTATGCTCGCCCAGTACGCCTTATTGATACCGCTGTTTCCGCTGCTCTCATTTTTCGCCATTGTTGTCCTTGGCTTCAATCGCAACAAGCGGCTTAGCTCCAACATCGCCATCGGCGCGTTGGCGCTGAGCGGCATCCTCAGCTACCTCATCTTCATTCAAGCGATGGGGGTCGGCGCTGATCGGGTGCTCGAAGCGGCGGTGAACGGCGAAGCGCCGTGGGCCACGCTCTGGAACTGGGCCCCGCTCGGCACGAGTACATTCCAGGTCGGCACGTATCTCGACCCGGTGTCCATCCTGATGCTGGTCATGGTCACCACGGTCGGCCTGATGATTTTCATCTACGCCCAGGGCTACATGGGCATCCAGGACCCGGCCCACACCGACCCGCGCTACTCACGCTTTTTCGCCTTCCTGTCGCTGTTCGCGTGTGGCATGCTCGGCTTCGTCATCTCGCCCAACCTCATCCAGGCGCTCGTGTTCTGGGAGCTCATGGGCCTGTGCTCGTTCCTGCTCATCGGTTTCTGGTTCGACAACCCGAAGCGCGTCTACCGCAACGGACGGTGGACGACGGTCGGCGTCGAGAACTCGAACGCTGCCAAGAAAGCTTTCCTGACCACACGCATCGGCGACGTGGGTCTGTTCCTGGGCATCACCCTGCTGTCCATGATTGGTGGCTCGACCCAGTGGAACGTGTTGTATCAGCCGGAAACCATCGCTCGCCTCCAGGAAATGACCTTCTTTGGCGTGCCGGCGCTCATCGTCATCTGCCTGCTGCTGTTCATGGGCGCGGTCGGCAAATCGGCGCAGTTCCCGCTCCACGTCTGGCTGCCCGACGCGATGGCCGGTCCGACGCCTGTCTCCGCCATGATCCATGCGGCGACGATGGTGGCGGCGGGCGTGTTCCTCATCGCGCGCACGTACCCCCTGTTCGCGGCGGCAGGCGCTGAGGGCCAACCCTCGGTTCCCCTGCTGACGGTCGCCGTGATTGGCGCGTTTACGTCTGTCTTCGCGGCATCCATCGGCTTCGCCCAGGCGGACATCAAGCGCATCCTCGCCTTCTCCACGATCTCCCAGCTTGGCCTGATGTTCATGGCCCTCGGCACGGGCGCGTGGGTCGCGGGTGTGTTCCACATGCTCACCCACGCCTTTTTCAAGGCCCTTCTCTTCCTCGGCTCCGGCTCCGTCATCCACGGCATGGAGCACGGGCTGCACCACGCCCACGGCGAGAGCCACGCCCACGTCAGCCCCACGCACCATGAAGCAGAGATGGAAGACGCCGAGATGGAGCTGCTGGAGCGTGTTCCTGAGATGAAGTCCTGGGAATCAGAGCCGGACGACCCGCAGAGTGTCTACAACATGGGTGGCCTGCGCCACCGCATGCCCGCCACGTTCTGGACCTACATGATGGGCGTGCTGGCGCTGACGGGCATCCCTATTTGGGCGGGCTTCTGGAGCAAGGACGAGATTCTGGCGCACGCCTTCGAGACCGGCCAGTACGGTTTCTGGCTCGTCGGCCTCCTGGCGACGTTCATGACGGCGTTCTACATGGCGCGCCAGGTGTTCCTGGTCTTCTTCGGCCAACCGCGCACGGACGCTGCGACCCACGCCGCCGAGAGCGTCCGCTCGATGACGATACCCCTTATGGTCCTGGCCGTCTTCTCGACGTTCGTCGGCCTGGTCGGCATGCCCGACATCGTTGGGCCGTTCCACATCGGCGGCTGGCTGCACCACTGGCTCGCCCTCGTCCCGACGACGGGGCTGGGCGAGGAGGCCGTCGCCGAGGCGACAGCGCCAACATCCCTCAACGTCCTGGTCGCCGGCGCTGCGTTAGGCGCGGCGGGGCTTGGCTGGCTGGTGGGCTATCTGCTCTACGGGCGCAAGGCCCTACCGGCGGCGGGCCGCGACCCGCTGTCGCGCATCCCGGTCATCTGGGATGTGTTGTGGAACAAGTACTGGGTCGACCAGTTCTATAGCAAGACCTTTATTGCCCTGACGATGCTGCTCGCGCGCGTCGGCAACTTCATCGACCGCTACATCATCGACGCCATCGTCAATCTGTTCGGGGGCGTGACACGCTGGTTCAGCAGCATTTTCCGCTGGTTCGACTCGACCATCGTCGACGGCGCGGTGAACTGGCTGGGGCTTGGCACGGGCGAGGCCGGCCAGTGGATGCGCCTGCTGCAAACGGGTATTGTGCAGAACTATCTGCTTGTCGTCTTTGTCGCTATTGTGCTCATCGCATTCCTGCTGAGGCGGTAAAAGCTGCCCACACCCCTTCAGTAGAGAGGACCGTTCCCTATGTTGGACGTTATTCCCTGGCTCTCCATCATCGTCTTCTGGCCCCTGGTGGGCATGCTCATCCTCCTGTTCGTCAGGATGCCCAACGCCGCTATCAAGCGCTTCGCCATCGGGTGGAGCCTCCTGCCGACCGTGGTCTCGGTGGCGCTGTACATCGCGTACCTGATGGGCCAGGTCGGCGGGATGCAATTCCAGGAGTTCTTCCCCTGGATCCCGTCGGTGGGCATCAACTACCACATTGGGGTGGACGGCATCTCCCTGCCGCTCATCGTCATGTCCACCTTCATGACCACCATCTCCCTGGTCTACTCGGCGCGGGTGATTGACACGCGGGTACGCGAGTACTTCGCCCTGTTCCTGCTGCTCGAAACGGGCATGCTCGGCGTCTTCGTCGCCCTCGACCTTATCCTGTTCTACGTCTTCTGGGAAATCGGCCTCGTCCCGATGTACTTCCTCATCGGTGTGTGGGGCGGCCCCCGTCGCGAGTACGCGGCCATCAAGTTCTTCCTGTACACCCTAGCGGGCAGCGTCCTCATGCTGCTGGGCATGATCGCCGTGTACTTTGCGACCGGCACCTTTGACATCCTGCGCGCCATCGAGGCCGGGCCGTTTAAGAACAACCTGCCGCTCCAAATCGCGGTGTTCATCGGCTTCTTCCTTGCCTTCGCCATCAAGGTGCCGATGTGGCCCTTCCACACGTGGCTCCCCGACGCCCACGTCGAAGCCCCCACTGCTGGGTCTGTCATCCTGGCCGCCGTCCTCCTGAAGCTCGGCACATACGGCTTCGTGCGCATCTCCTTGCCCATGTTCCCGGAGGCGTTCAGCCGCCTGGCGATCTTCATCGCCGTCCTGGCCTTCATCGGCATCGTCTACGGCGCGCTCGTGGCTATGGCGCAGTGGGACTTCAAGAAGCTCATCGCCTACTCCTCCGTCAACCACATGGGCTACGTGATGCTCGGCCTAGCCGCCGCTGCCTTCCTCGTGCCGCAGATTAGCGGGGCGAGCGGCGAGGACCGCGTCTCGATGATCAACACGGCCACAGCGGGCATCAACGGCGCGGTGTACGAGATGCTGGCTCACGGCTTTATCACGGGGGCGCTGTTCCTCATGGTCGGGCTTATCTACGACCAGCGCACGCACACACGCGACCTCAAGCGGTTCGGGGGGATGTTCGCCACCTTGCCGCGCTACGCCGGATTCCTCATCTTCTTTGCGATGGCCTCGCTGGGCCTGCCCGGCCTGATGGGTTTTGTGGCCGAGTTCCTGATTTTCCGAGGATCCTTCCCGGCTGGCGGCACTATCACCATCATTACCCTGTTCGCCGTCCTCGGCATCGTCTTCACGGCGGCCTTCTTCCTGTGGAAGGTCATCCAGCTCATCCTGCTCGGCTCGCCAAATCCGGAGTGGACGGAAGGCGAGCACAAGCTGCAAGACCTGACCCGGAGCGAGACGTGGATTCTCGGCCCTATCGCGGCGTGTACGTTGCTGTTCGGCGTCGTTCCCGGCATCCTGCTGGTCGCCATCAACGCCTCCAGCCTGAACATCCTGGCGCAGGCCTCGAACGTTCAGATTGCCCTGCTGAACCTGTTCAAGTGAAAGCTGCGCAAATGCGAGTCGTTGCGAGACCTACATACTATGCTGAGAGTCGCAGCAGCATAACGGCGCCGAGTGGTCATTGCGAGCAGAGCGAAGCAATCTCCCGCCCTTGTGATAGACGGTCTAGCGCTGAATTAGCGCCGCACTCATCCGTGGCAAGATTGCTTCGTCGTCCTCTCGTCCTCCTCGCAATGACAGGCGGCCCGACGATAGCAGCAGGAGGCGCGTCGTGATAGACGCTCAGAATTTCATCCTCTTTATTCCTGAGACCATTCTCGTGGTCGGCGGCATCGTGGTCCTGTTCATGGACATGTTCAGCCGCCGTCGCAAAGGCACGCATACCTGGCTCATCTGGCCGACGATGGCCGTCCTGGCGCTGACCCTGGTCGCATCTTTCACCCAGGTCAACGCGATGGCCTCGATCTTCCCAGTCAGTGACGCCCCCAATGCGCCGGGCATGTACGCCGTCGACCCATTCACCGCATTCTTTCGCATCTTCGCCGTCGTAGCGACGGGGATGGTACTGATTGCGTCGGTCGGGTACATCCGCGGACGGACGGCCTACCGGGGTGAGTTCTTCGCCCTGATGATATTCGCCACGCTGTCGATCATCCTCATGGCGGGCGCGACCGACCTCATCATGATCATTCTGGCGCTGGAGTTCCTGAGCATCGTCTCGTACGTTCTTACAGGCTACCTGCGCGGCAACCCCCGCTCCAACGAGGGCGCAGTGAAGTATTTCCTGTACGGCTCGATCACGACCGCCATCACGTTCTACGGCGCGTCGCTGCTCTACGGCCTGACCGGCACGACCAACCTGTACCAGATCGCCGCCTACTTCAACGATCCCGCCAATCTCGCCAAGCCCAACGTCCTGAGCCTTGTCTTGCCGGCCATCGTGTTCCTGCTGGCCGGCTTCGGCTTCAAGATCGCCCTCGTCCCGTTCCATCAGTGGTCGCCGGACGCCTACGAAGGCGCGCCGACGCCGGTCACGGCGTTCATGTCCGTTGGACCGAAGGCAGCGGGGCTAGCGATGCTGCTGCGCGTGTTTGCCACGGGCCTGCCTGAGTTCACCCCACGCTGGGCCGCCATCATGGTCGGCATCGCCGCCGTCAGCATGACCCTCGGCAACCTGGCTGCCCTCGGTCAGAACAACATGAAGCGCCTGCTGGCCTACTCCAGCATTGCCCAGGCGGGCTACATGGCGATTGGTGTTGGGGCGGTCAGCATCGCAGCCATCGCCGGCGTTCCGGCAAGTGAGGGCGGCGCTGGCTCACCCATCGACGGCACGGCCGGTGTGCTGCTCTACCTCATCGGCTACCTGTTCACCAACCTGGGGCTGTTCACCGCCGTCATTGCTGTGGACTACCTGGCCGGCTCGGAGCTTGTCAACGGCTACGCCGGCATGCTGCGCCGCTCGCCGTTCCTCGCCATCGCCATGACCATCTTCTTCCTGTCGCTCATCGGCATCCCGCCCACGGCCGGCTTTATCGGCAAGCTGTGGGTGTTCGGCTCCGCTGTCGGCAATCAGCTCTACGTCCTGGCGGTGGTCGGCGCCATCAACGGCGTCATCTCCGTGTTCTACTATTTCAGGGTCATCAAGCAGATGTACTTCGTGCCCGCCGTCAATGACGAGCCGCTGCGGCTGCCGCTGAGCATCAACGCGATTGTCGGCGTGTGCCTGGCGCTGACGCTCATCATCGGCATCTTCCCCGGACCGTTCATCACCTGGGCCAACCAGTCCATCCAGATGGTCGGCGTCCTGGCCGGTACCCGCTAGTCGCGCATGGCGCCGAATCCTCCCTCATCCCCCGGCCCCTTCCCCCACCAAGGGGGGAAGGGGGGGCAGAAAAGCCTCTGTGATCTGATTGCCCATCTCGCGCCGCTTGCCACTTCGGGTGACCTGGGCATTCGCGTGTCTGGCATCTCGGTCTACGCCGACACCACGCAGCCGGGCGACGTGTTCATGACCGTGCGCGGCATCTACCGCGACGGCCACGAGTTCATCCCGGCCGCCCTCGCGCGCGGCGCGGTCGCCGTCATTGGCGAGAGCGCCCCCGACGAGCTGACGGCACGGGGCTGGCTGCCGCCCGACGTCCCCTACGTGCAGGTCGTCGATGGGCGCGGGGCACAGGCGCAGGTTGCCGCCGTATTATACGACTTCCCCAGCCAACGCCTCGCCATCGTCGGCATCACGGGTACGGACGGCAAGACGACGACGAGCAATCTGGCGTACGCCATTCTCAAGGCAGCCGGGCGGCGCGTCGGGGCGATCACGACGGTCAGCGCGCGCATCGGCGATCAGGAGCTTGATACCGGCTTCCACACGACGACGCCCGACGCGCCGGATGTACAGCGCTACCTGGCGATGATGGTCGAGGCGAGCATGGAGGTCGTCGTCCTGGAAACGACCTCGCATGCCCTGGCGCAGAAGCGCGTGGATGCCGTCGACTACGACGTCTCTGTCGTGACCAACATCACCCACGAGCACCTCGACTTCCACGGCTCCCTGGAAGCCTACCAGCAGGCCAAGGCCGAGCTGTTCCGCAAGCTAAGCGCGACGGCGCACAAGCCCAACCTGCCCAAGACTGCCATCCTCAACGGCGACGACGACTCGTACCGTTACCTCTCGCCCATCCCGGCTGAACGCCACTACGTCTATGGCCTCGCGGGCGACGACGCCGACCGCCCCCCCCGCGACGTGTCCGCCTCGGATGTGCGCAGCACGCCGCGCGGCCTGACATTTGCCGCCCACACGCCGCGCGGTGACATCGCCATCGCGTCGCCGCTGCTTGGACTGTACAATGTCCACAACATCCTGGCGGCGGTGTGCGTCGGCCTGGCCTTCGACGCGCCGCTCGACGCCATCCAGACAGGCATCGCGTCGGTCAAAGGCATCCTCGGGCGCATGGACGCCATCGACGAGGGGCAGGACTTCCTGGCCGTCGTGGACTTTGCCCACACACCCAACGCCCTGGAGCAAGCCCTGCGGGCGGGCCGCGAGATGGCCGACGGCCGCGTCATCGTCGTCTTCGGCTCGGCTGGGCTACGCGACCGCCAGAAGCGGCGGATGATGGGCGAAGTGGCCGGGCGGCTGGCCGACATTGTCATCGTCACCGCCGAGGACCCGCGCACGGAGAGCCTCGACGCCATCATCGCCGAGAGCGTGGCGGCGGCGGCGGGCCAGGGCAAGGTCGAGGGCGAGACCCTGTTCCGCGTGCCCGACCGGGGAGAGGCCATATACCAGGCCACGCAGATGGCGCGGGCGGGCGACATCGTCCTGGCCTGCGGCAAGGGCCACGAACAGAGCATGTGCTTCGGGACGACGGAATACCCGTGGAGCGACCACGACGCGATGCGCGCGGCCCTACGCGGCGCGCCCCTACGTACCCTGCCGACGAGCGCCTCATCATGACGGCCAACGACGAGCTAGCCCTGCTGCGCCGCACCCATGACCCGGCCAGCTACCTCTCCGCCGAAAGCGCCCTGCTCAACTACATCCGCATCGCCGACGAGATTGCGGCGGAACTTCGGCCCGGCGCGCGCATCCTCGACTGGGGCTGCGGGCGCGGCCAGATGTCGTTCCTGATGGCGCGGCGCGGCTTCGAGGTCACGAGCTACGACGTCGGCCAGTCGCCGGCCGAGAAGGTCAGCCCACTGTTTCCGGAAATCGCCATCCGCATTGGCAGCGACCCCATTGCCCTGCCCTACCCCAACGCAGGATTCGACGCCGTCCTGTCCATCGGCGTGCTCGAACACGTCCCCTTCCCGGCCGCGTCCCTGGCCGAAATCTACCGCGTGCTCACGCCCGGCGGCAAGCTGTTCATCTACAACCTGCCCCAGCGCTACTCGTGGCCGGAGCTGCTGCGCGAGCGGTTGGGCCTGCCTGGCGCCCACGCTCGCCGCTTCACGCTGGGCGACGTGCAGATGCTGCTGACCGGCGCGGGCTTCACCATCCTGCGAGCGCGGCGCACGAACATGCTGCCCAAGCACCTGACAAGCATGCCGGAGGCTCTCCGCGACGCCTACGGCCGCCTCGCCCCCCTGAATCTCTGGCTCGACGCGCGCCTCGCCGCCGTCCCCGGCGTCAACCAGTTCGCCGGCATCCTCGAAGCCGCCGCCGTCAAGCCGCCAGACGAACAATCTCCGGCCTAGTATTGGCCCCGCGCATCCGCTTATCTTTCCCCTTTGCTCCCGCGTCGTTGTATAATAACCGTCTGGATGATCGGCGATGAGCCATGCGTCCAGAATCCCGCGAAAGGTCACGAGTTGATGTCCACGCGCCTCGCGCTCTTCTTTGACCGCGTCGTCGAAGGCGGCTGGCTGGCTGCCCTCGTGGTGGCCCCCCTTTTCTTCAATCTACTCTCATCCCGCACGTTCGAGCCGGACAAGGCCGCCCTCGTCCGCGCGATTGTCTTCGTCATGCTGGCGGCCTGGGTGGCAGCGAGCCTTCTGCTACCGCGCCCGACCGATGCTACAGCTAAGGCCGGCCTAAGTTTACCGCGCCCGCTGATCTGGGTCGTCGCGGCCCTCGGCATCATCCTGTTCCTCAGCGCCGTCCAGGGCCTCACGCCTCGCGTCAGCCTCGTCGGCTCCTTCAACCGCGACCAGGGCGTCGTCACCCTTGTGGCGTACCTGGCCCTGTTCATCCTGGCGGCGGTTCGGCTGCACACCCGCGAGCAGCTGGCGCGCATCTTCGACACCATTGTCCTCGCCAGCCTGCCGGTCGCCGTGTATGCTATCTTGCAGCGCATCGGCGCGGACCCCGTGCCGTGGGGCGGCTTCGGCGCCGCGGTCACGGACCGCGTTATTGGTACGCAAGGCAACGCCACGTTCCTCGGCGGCTACCTGGCCCTCGCCATGCTGCCCACCCTGTATCTCCTGCTCCAGGCGCGCGCCGAGCGCAAGACGACCCGCCTGATCGTGTACGGCGTGACTCTCGCCCTCCAGGTTATCGGCCTGCTGCTAAGTGACAGCCGTGGCGCGGCCCTTGGTCTCGCCGCCGGGCTTGTCGTCTGGGGGCTGGCGCGCGCGGCGGTCGTCGGGAACCGGCGCTTTGCGGGAACGGTCGTCGGCCTCGGCATCGCGGGCGCGGTTCTGCTCGTCGTCATCAACCTGGCAGGCGGCACGCTGGCCGGTGTACCGATCATTGGTCGCCTCGCCCGCCTGTCCGACCCAACGGCGGGCAGCAATCAGGTACGTATCTACGTCTGGGAGGGCCTGAGCGACATGGTGGCGGCGAACCCGGCGCGCTGGCCGCTCGGCGTCGGGCCGGACGCGCTGTACCTGGGCTACTACCCGTACTTCGTGCCTGCTTTGCGGCAGATCGACAACCCGCTGGTCAGCACCCACGACCGCTCCCACAACGAGCCGCTGGACCGCCTCGCCACGACCGGCGTCCTGGGCCTCGTCGCCTGGCTGGCCGTCGTCGAGACCCTGTTCTTCTACGCCGCGCGGTGGCTCGGCCTGGCCGATGACCGCTCACGGCGGATGACGCTCATGGGGTTCCTCGTCGCCGGGCCACTCCTGGGCGCGCTGATTCCCCTGGTCGTAGACCGCTCGCTGCGTTTTGCAGGGTTGGGCATGGGCATCGGCGTTGTTCTTGCGCTCGTGGCGTGGCTGGCGTGGCAAGGGCTGCGCCGGCGCGAGACGGCGAGAGCGAGCGAGCTTCCCCCCGACCGTGTCGCCGTCGTCGCCGCGCTTCTGGGTCTCCTGGTTGCCCACGTTACCGAGATCCAGGTCGGCATTCCCGTCACCGCGACCCAGGTCATGTTCTGGGCGCTGGCTGGAGCGATGGTCGCCGTCGGCATCGGTCGGCTGGACATTGAGGAGGTGACAGCAGCGCCGGAGCCAGTCGCTGTCCAAACAGCGACGCCGCCAGCGAAAGAGCGCAACGCGCCTAAGACCTTGCGCGACCGGCGCACCGTCCGCACGAGCAGCGCTTCGGTCGGACGCAAGCCTGCCTGGCCTGCGTCGGCCCTGAGCCTGAGCTTCGTCGTCGGCCTCATCATGATGGTCCTGACCTACGATCTCGTTGTTCGCGGCCTCGACCTCACCACAGTGCTGGTCATCCTCCTCGTCCTCGGCATCGTCACCCTGACGGCGGGCGCTTTCCTGTCCGGCGGCGCGGGCGCATTCCTTGGCGCGGCGCTGGGCCTCTGGGTGCTGTACGCCGTCTTTCACCTGATTCTGTCCAGTGGTGGGCCGGGTCTGGCCTTGGCAAGTTATAGCGTCTTTGTCATCGCCCTCGTGCTGTGGCTGCTAGGCTTTGGCGCTGTGTGGGCCTATGGAGCGGCGCGCACGGCAAGCGAGCGTGTTCCCGCCCCTCGCCTCGCCATCGCTGCCGTGGCGGGCCTCGTGGCCCTGGCCAGCGTCTGGGTGCTGACGCTCCAGCCGACCTACGCCGACATCGATGCGCGCCTCGGCTCCCTCTACGGGCAGGTCAACCGCTGGGACCTCGCCACGGACGCCTACGAGCAGTCCGTCCGCCACGCGCCCGGCCAGGACTTTCTCTACCCGAACCTGGCCCAGGCGTACCTGGCGCAAGCCCAGAACGCCCAGGATGCGACGGTGCGCACGGACCTGTTCGAGAAGGCCCGTGGCGCGCTCAACCAGGCGCGGCAGCTTAGCCCGCACACGCCAGACTACTTGGTAAACCTGGCCGACGCCGAGCAATACTATGCCGCGAAATATGCCCTCGGCAGCGACCGCAAGGGCATCCAGCAGCAGGCGCTAGGGCACTACCAACAGGCCGCCGAGATGTCGCCGCGCGACCCGCACGTCCTCCGCAAGTGGGCCAAGCTCGACCTCGACATGAACAACCCAGCCGAGGCGGCGAGACTGCTAGAGCAGGGCCTGCCGCTTCTCCTGCCCGACAACGCAACGTCCCCTGTAAAGGACACGCAGACGTTCGCCTCAGAGATGCACGCCGACCTGGCGCGGGCCTACCAAGCGCTCGGGCGCAACGCTGACGCCATCGCCCAGGCGAACAAGGCGCTGGCCCTGGCCCCAGCCGATGCGCGTTCCGGCATCCAGGACTTGCTCAAGCAGCTCGGTGGAGGCGCGTAAGGGTGGCGCGGCCGATTACCATCGGTGTCGCGGGCGGCACCGGCTCCGGCAAGACGACCGTTGCGCGCGCCATCCTGCGCCGCGTCGGGCCGCGTCGGGTCGCCCACCTGGAGCAGGACTCCTACTACGTAGACTTGAGCCACATCCCGCTAGACGAGCGCAGGAAATTCAACTTCGACCACCCGAATGCCATCGAGTCTGAGCTGTTCGCCAACCACCTGGACCGGCTGCAACACAACGAGGCGGTGTGGGTGCCGGACTACGACTTCACGACGTACACGCGCAAGCCGAGCAAGCATCGGCTCGAACCGCGGCCGGTGATCCTGGTCGAAGGCATCCTGGTGCTGGCGGAAAAGAGCGTGCGCGACTGCCTCGACATCAAGGTGTTCGTGGACACGGACGCCGATCTGCGCTTCATCCGCCGCCTGCGCCGCGACACCCACGAGCGCGGGCGCAGCACCGACTCGGTCATCGAGCAATACTTGGAAACCGTGCGCCCGATGCACCTGGAATTTGTCGAGCCGAGCAAGCGCTACGCTGACATCATCATCCCCAACGGCGGCCACAACCGCGTCGCGCTGGACATGATTGTCGCCCGCATTGACGAGATTAGCCGCGCCTACCTCCAAGAGCGCGACGGCGAGGACGCGGTCCCGAATGAGCAACGTCCCTGATCCCGTCGTCGTCAGCCCCTTTGCGGCAGCCTGTCGGTTGCGGGAGAGGTGACACTGTGCGCATCTGGATGCCCACCCGCATCACCCTGGCGCATGGCGTGCGCGGCGGCATGGAGCGGCAGACAGACACGCTGGCGCGCGCCCTGGCGGCGCGGGGTCACAGCGTCACCATCGTCACCACGGCGCATCCCAAGGGCGTGCGCCGCGAGATCGATGGGAATATTGAGACGCTCTATGTTCCCAACACGACGTGGCGGCGCTACCAGGCGGGGTGGTGGCGGGAGAGCTATAAGCTGCTGCGCGAGCGTGATGCTACCCAGCCCTACAATGTCATTCTCAGCCACAGCGCCGGCGGCCTGGGTTATCTGGCCGAGGCGCGGCGCGAGCTAAGCCTACCTTCGGTGGTCATCCTGCACGGGTCGTCCCAGGGCGAGATCACGACGGCGTGGCGCGGGGCGCGCTCGCTGCGTGGCGTCTACCGCCTGGCGCGTCTCGGCTGGCGGTTGCCGCGCCTGTTCACCCTCTGGTGGCGCGCGGCGCCGTCTGTCTCGCATTGGATCGCCGTCAGTCCGTCCGTCGCCAAGGAGAACCGGCGCGAGATGGGCTTTCCGGTCGACCGCGTCACCTTCGTGCCGAATGGCGTCGATGTAGACAGGTTTCGGCCGGATGAAGCCGCGGGGAAGGCTACGCGCGAGCGCCTGGGCATCTCACCGAGTGCGCCGGTTCTCGCCATTGCGACTCGGCTGGAGGCAGAGAAGGGCGTCCAGGTCGCCATTGATGCTCTCCATCGGGCGCAGGAGCACATTGCCGCCGTGCGCCTTCTCATCGCGGGCCACGGCAGCCACACCGATGCGCTTGAGCGTCAGGTGCGCCGCCTGGGGCTGAGCAACCGCGTGACGTTCCTCGGCCTCGTCTCCCACACCGACTTGCCGGGCATCCTGGCGGCGGCGGACGGCTTCATCATGCCCAGCCTGTGTCACGAAGCCTTCCCTTTGAGCATCGTCGAGGCCATGGCGGTCGGGCTACCCGTCGCCGCCAGCCGCGTCGGTGGAGTCAGCGCCGCCGTCACCCACGGCGTGACGGGCTATCTGTTCCCGCCAGGCGATAGCCGTGCCCTGGCGAACGCGCTGATCACCCTAATGGGCGACCGGACGCGGCGCCAAGCCATGGGCGCGATTGCGCGGCGCACGGCCGAGGCGCGCTTCAGCATCGACGCCATGACGCGCGCCACTGAAACCATCTTGCAGGTAGCCGTTGCTGAAAGCCCACGCGCCGCGGCTCCGAACAGACCATGATGGCGGCGCAGCGTGACTCCCTCGGCCGGCGCATCTTCCGCGACACGGCCAACGTCACAACAGTAAACCTGGCCGCCCAGGCGCTCGCCTACGTCCTGGCGGCCTATGTCGCGGCGACCTTCGGCGCGACCGCGCAAACCGACGCCATCAACCTCGCGCTCATCATCCCCACCTTTGCCGCCAACGTGGTGCGCGAAGCCATCAAGTCGGTGATGGTTCCCCAGCTCGTTGAGACGCGCGTCAATCAGCCTGACAGACTCACCTCCGTTGCGACGCAGGGCGTTCTGCTCGTGGCGGGCATGACCGTCGCGGTCACCGTGCTCCTCGCCCTGTCCCTGCCCGCCATCATGGGCGCTCTGACGCGTTTCACAGCCCCGGAAACCCAAACCCTGGCGCTGGACCTGGCCTTCGTTCTGCTGCCTATGCTGCCCCTTGTCGCCGTCACAGGCGCACTGGCCGCAGTGTTCAACGCCCATGCGCGCTTCCGGCTGCCAGCGGCCCTGCCCGGCGTCGATGCCCTGGCGAAACTGGCCGCCGTCGCTGCCCTGGCGGCGGGCATCGGCATCTACAGCCTGGCCGTGGGCTACGTCCTGGGGCCGCTGGTCGGTGTGGTGATCCTGGTCGTCGTAGGGAGCGCCCTTGGGCTGCTGGGGCGGGTGGGGCGCAGCTCAACTGAGGGACTGCGCCGCCTTGGCAAAGGGGCCTTGCTGCCCCTAGCCGGCCTGAGTCTGCTCCAGCTCAACCCGTTCATCGACCGCAGCATGGCCTCCTGGCTCGCCCCCGGCTCGGTCACGGCGCTGAACTACGCCGAGCGCATCACGGCCATTCCGTACATCATCGTCGGCGCGGGCTTCTTCAGCGTGCTCCTCGCCCACTGGTCCGACGTCGCCGCGCGGGAGGGCAGCGATGGCCTGCGCCGCGCCCTGCGCAATGCCACGGGCATGGTTATCTATACCCTGGCGCCCATCGTCGTTCTGATGGCTGTGCTGCGCGTGGACATTGTGACGCTCTTGCTGCAACGCGGCGCATTCGGGGCCGAGGATACGGCCTTGACGGCGTCGGCCCTCGGCTTTCTGGCAATCGGTGTCCTGCCCAGCTACCTGTCTCTGCTGGTGTCGCGCGCCTTCCTCAGCATCAAGGATATCGTGACATCCACCTGGCTCGGCATCCTGAACGCCGGCCTCAACCTCGCCCTGAACTTCGCCCTCATCGGGCCGTTGGGCCTCGCGGGGATCGCCCTCTCCACTGCCTTGACCTGGACCATCGTCTCGCTCATCGGCTACGTCGTCCTGCGCCGCCGCCTGGGACCGCTAGACGTGCGCTCGCTGCTGGGGCCAACAAGCATTATCGCGCTGGCCGCCCTGCTAGCCGCCCTGACTGCCGTGTTTGTCCGCAACGCCATCCCAAGCGGTGGCTTTGTGATGCTCGTGGTCCGGCTGGCCGTGGCGGGCGGCATCGGGCTGGCGGTCTACGTTGCCGTGACCGTTATCGGGCGCGTCGAGGAAGCGGCCAAACTCAAGTTCTTGCTGCGGCGAGGGCTGGCGTGAGCACGCCGCGCGTCGCCGTCGTGATCCCCTCCCTGGACGGGAAGGTGGACGCCCTGCGGGCCTCCATCGCCCGCCAGACGCTTCAACCAGATGAGGTCGAGGTCGCGGTGGGCATCCGACCCAACGGCAAGGCGCGCAACGTCGGCGTGGCCCGCACGACCGCCGACATCCTCGTCTTCGTCGACGACGATGCCGTTCTCGGCGGCGACGACACGCTGGCGAACCTCATCGCGCCGCTGCTGTCCGACCCAACGATTGGCGTGACCGGCGCGTCCAAGCTCATCCCGCCCGACTCGTCACCGTTCCAAAAGCGCGTCGCTCGCGAGGTGCCGCGCATCGAGCATCCCATTGTGGACGAGCCGTTGGAGACGAACCCGCCCCTCGACCGCCACGGCTATATCGAAATCACCACAACGTGCTGCGCCATGCGCCGCGCCGTCTTCGATGAAGTCGGCGGTTTCAGCAACGAGCTGGTGCGCGGCGTCGACACGGAGTTCTTCTACCGTGTGCGGCGGCTCGGCTACCGTTTCATCCTTGTGCCGCACACCTGGGTGTACCACAGTGTGCCGCTCACGCTGCGCGCCGTGCTGCGCAAGCACTTCCTGTACGGCGTCGGCCACGCCCAGGAGGTGCAGCGCGACCCGAGGCGGGCAGCGGGCCGCCAGCTCAAGACGCCGCTGCACACCGCCGCGTACTTCCTGTTTCGCACAGCTATACTTGTTCCCAATATCTTCCTGCCGTACTCGTTCTCAGCGCCGTCGTGGCGGCCGGGCTTCAAGCCCCTCAAGGCGCTGACGAGCTATGTGGCTGCCCTGGGTTACATTTACGGCTGGTATCGCTACCCTTATCGGCGGCAAGCATGCGCTTCGGACTAGACGCTCGCACCATCACCGAACACTACCCCGGCATCGGCCGCTATGTCTACCACCTGGCGGGCGCGCTTGCCGACGCTGCGCCGGACGACACGCTCGTGCTCCTGCTGAATCGCAACCAGGACAACCGCCGCTACGACCTGGCAGCCCTCTGGGAGCGCCCCAACGTTGAGATTGGCTGGGCCAACGCGCGGCCTGTTTCGCTCCGCGAGCAGGTCGGGCTGCCGTGGCTGGCGCAGCGGCTACGCCTCGACGTGCTCCACTCGCCATACTATGTCAAGCCTTATGCCCTTCCCGTGCCGTCCGTTACGACGGTCTACGACGTGACACCCGCTCTGTACCCGGAATACCTGCCGTCAGGCCGCGCCCGCGTCGCGTATGAGCTGACGACGCGTCTAGCCGTCGAAACGTCGGCCGCGCTCGTGACGCTCTCTCAGACCGCGCGCCAGGACATGATCGAGCGCTTCGATGCCCGCCCTGACCACATCCACGTCACCGTGCCAGCCGTAGACGGCCGCTTCCATCCGCGCCCCGAGGCGGAGATTGCCGAGATGCGGCGGCGTCTGGGACTGCCGGACAGCTACATTCTCTACCTGGGCATCAACAAGCCGCACAAGAACTTGCTGCGCCTGGTGGAAGCCTTTGCCAGCGTCGCCCCCGCCGTCCCCAATATCGCCCTCGTGATGGCCGGCCGCCGCGACCCGCGCTACCCGGAGGCGATGCAGCAGGTCATGGCGCTGCGTCTCGCCAACCGCGTCGTTGCCCTGGACGACGTGCCGGAGGCCGACCTGCCCGCCCTCTACAGCGGCGCGGCCCTGTTCGTCTTCCCGTCGCTCTACGAAGGCTTTGGCTTCCCGGTGCTGGAGGCAATGGCGTGCGGCGTGCCGGTCATCACCTCCAACACGAGCAGCCTACCCGAAGTCGCGGGCCAGGCGGCGCTCCTCGTCCCGCCGGACGATACGCGCCTCTTGGCGCAGAGCATGTCGGTCGTCTTGCAAGACGGTCGGCTGTGGAACCGGCTGCGCGCAGCCAGCCTGTCGCGGGCGCGCGAGTTCAGCTGGGCGAAGACGGCCCAGGAGACGCTGGCTGTCTACCGCCAGGTCGCGCGGTAGGTGGCAATCGACGCCATGCGCATCGTCCACGTCTACAAAGACTACTACCCGGTGCTCGGAGGCATCGAGAACCACGTACGCAGCCTGGCCGAAGGGCAGGCCGAGCGCAGGCATGACGTCACTGTCGTCGTGACATCCCTTACCGGACACACCCAGGTCGAAACATTGAATGGCGTGCGCGTCATCAAGGCGGCACGCCTGGCGACGGTCGCCTCAACGCCGCTGAGCGTGGCCCTGCCGTGGCGCTTGCGCGGGGTGCAGGCCGATATCGCGCACCTGCACTTCCCCTACCCGGTCGGCGAGGTCAGCCAGTGGCTCGTGGGGCGCGCCCGGCGCACCGTCGTCACCTACCACAGCGACGTAGTACGCCAGGCGGGTATCCTGCGGCTCTACCGTCCGCTGATGCGCGCCGTTCTGCGCCGCGCCGACCGCATCATCGCCACCAGCCCCAACTATGCCGCCACGTCCCCGCTGCTCCAGGAGAACCGCGACCGCGTGACCGTCGTCCCCCTCGGTGTTGACCTGGCCCGCTTCCTGCAAGCGTATCCCGACAAGGCTGCCTCATTGCGTCAACGGTACGGCACGCCCCTTCTCCTGTCCATGGGGCGGCTACGCTACTACAAGGGGTTGAACGTCCTCATCGGGGCGCTGCCGCGCTTGCCCGGCGTTACGCTCGTCGTCGCGGGTAGTGGACCGATGCAGGGTGAGTGGGAGGCGCTGGCGCGACGGCTGGGCGTGGGTGAGAGGGTCCACTTCATCGGCGACGTGTCCGACGCCGAGCAGCCGGCGCTGTACCAGGCGGCAGACGTGTACGTCCTGCCGGCGACGCATCGCAGCGAGGCGTTCGGCATCGCCCTGGTCGAGGCGCTGGCGTCGGGTGTTCCGGCGGTGACCACCGAGGTCGGCACGGGCACGTCCTACGTCAACCAGGACGGCGTCACGGGCGTCATCGTGCCGCCCGGCAATCCGGCGGCGCTAGCGGATGCGATTCGAGACCTATTGGGTGATGAAGCGCGGCGGAAGCAAATGGGGCAGGCGGCGCGCGCGCGGGCCGTCGTCGAGTTTGGCCGAACAGCGATGCTAGAGCGGGTGCTTGCCGTGTACGAGGATGTATTAACTCACTAAGCGTCTACGTTAGGCGATTTATGTGTATTGTTATTGACGCTCGTTGATAATTGTCGATAGTATGTGGAGTATTCCATGTTGTGGCTCAATCCTCTGCTGCGTCCGATGGAGCATGGCGCGAACGGCTGGCTCGACGACATTCTCACCTGGGGCGTGATCGCCCTCGTCGTCGTTATGATTGGCGTGTACGTTTACCAGATGGTGCGGCAGCGCGCCGCCGAGCAGGAGGGCCAGACGCATGACGACCAAGAGTGACCCCTTCCCGCTTATCAATGTTCTTGTGACGATGCCGTTCACCGACGCCCAGCTCGACAAGCTGCGCGCCGTCTCGCCCCGCTTCCGCGTCGAGCGGCAGCCCGGCGCGTGGGAGAAGCCTGTCAACGACCTGTTGAATCCGGACGTCGACATTCTCTACACGTCCAATGCGCGCTTCTCCCTATCCCAGGTCCCGCACTTGCGCTGGGTACAGCTCCACAGCGCGGGCATCGAGCACATCATCGACTCCGAGCTATGGCGCAGCGACATCCCCATCACCAACGTCAGCGGCATCCACGCCGTGCCCATCGCGCAGTACGTGTGGGCGCAAATTCTCGCCTTCGCGCACCGCGTCCCGACGATGCTGCGCTTCCAGGAAAAGCATGAGTGGGCGCACAACCGCTGGGACAACTTCGCGCCGCGCGACATTCGCGGCCAGACCATCGCCCTCGTCGGCTATGGGGCAATTGGGCGTGAGGTGGCCCGTCTGGCTCAGGCGTTTGGCATGCGCGTCCTGGCGACGAAGCGCGCCGTCGGCGACCAGCTCTATCGCGGCTGGCGCATGCCCGGCGTCGGCGACAACGACGGCAGCATCCCAGAGCGCACCTACCCGCCGGACGCGCTGCACGATATGCTGGCCGCCGCCGACTATATTGTTGTCAGCGCGCCGCTGACGCCTTCAACGCGGCATCTCATCGGCGCAGCGGAGCTGGCTGTCATGAAGCCGACGGCGTTCCTGGTCAACATAGCCCGCGGCGGGCTTATCGACCAGGCGGCGCTGATCGAGGCGCTACAGAACGGCAAGATCGCCGGGGCCGGGCTGGACGTGTTCGACCCGGAGCCGCTGCCCGCCGACAGCCCCCTGTGGGACATGGAGACCGTGGTCATCTCGCCCCACGTCTCCGGCTTCACGCTCCACTACGACGACTGGGCGACGGACCTGTTCGCGGAGAACCTGCGCCGATTCCTGGCAGACGAGCCGCTCATCAACCTTGTCGACCGGCAGGCGGGGTACTAAGAGCCTATCCGAATAACCCTGCGGCGCGCAGGGCGATGAGGGCGCAGGCGAAGTGCAGAAAGGCGATGTAGTGTTCAGGCTTCTTGTCCCAGCGCACCAGAATACGCCGAAAG
>JBDHWG010000007.1:0-226824 GCA_039810085.1 Anaerolineae bacterium | reverse complement strand
GAATTGGCTCCGCAGTTCGTGGGTCGAGTATAGATGGGTAACCATTCTGGTAAGTTAGCTGACGTTCTGGGCCAATGTAACCTGTAACACTGCCTGCTGGCTTTTGATTCCCATTGTCCCCACCGTTGGAGGCCACGACACCGGCGGCGAGGCTAACACCAGTCAGGAGATTGGAGCCAACCTTTGACCAATCAGCGCCAGCGCCCGATGCTTGCGCAGCATCGGCCTCCTTCTGCGTTTGCCATTGCCACACTTTGAGGCGATACCCGTAGTTGCGGTCTGGCTCAGACATCGGGGGGGCATAATTGGGGTAGGCTTCACTGTAGATGCCGGTCCAGCGAACCTCGCTGGGAGTATCGTAGGCCCCAACCGCGTCAATCAGTTGCTCATGTGTCTCGTACGCTGGACCATCCTTCTCTGACCATACAGCATGTCCGGTGGGGTCGGAGAACACAATGGGCGAGTCATTGGCGTAGGCATAGCGGTTGAGAGCGATGCTTCCCTTGCCGGGCGTGATGCTGTCCGGCTGCACAAACCTGGCGAGGAGCGGGTCGTAGAAGCGGCCGGCGCTCTGGCCGTCGCTGTAGTGGTACAACCCGCTCAGGCTGTTGTACTGCTGGCTCGTGTACAGCTGATCCGTGATGGCGAGGTTGTCCGACCGCCGTCGCTCCCCGAACGCGCTATACCTCTCCCTGGCGATGACACTCCCGCTCGCGTCCGTCAGCGTGCTTGTCGAGCCGAGATGGTCGCTCTGCACATACCGCAATGTCTGCGCGTTGGGGTTGGCGTTAGGGATGCTCCGCGTCGCCACCAGCTTCCCCTCGGCGTAGTACCACTTCGTCTGCACGTTCGTCGCGGCGTCGTACTCGTAGTGCCTCCCCACCACTCGCACGTCTGCCAGCGGCCCTAGCCCCTGCTCTTCGCGGTAATCGTCCAGCCACAGCAGCGTTCCCGCCGTGAACACCCACCCGCGGAATGTCCACAGCTTGCCCGTGGGCATCTCGTACCGCGCTCAATATTGGCGCACCAAACCCGGCGTGTCGAGAAGGTGGCTTGCATCGTTCGAGATTAGTTAGTTCCTCGATCATGCCCAAGTGAGGCTTCGGCACGCTTGTTCTTCAAGTCACTCCCATGTCGAAATTCGCCATTGACAAGGATTTCTGCTTGACCGGCGTCCAGCAGTGCAATTGCACTTCGACCTATCCACAATGTCTCGACTATCGGAATGAAGCGACCATTTCGGACAACAGTCGATTCGACATATCGCTTCATCAGTTGTCTGCATAAGACAGAGCGAAGGTAAGCATAGGCTCGTTTCAACTCTTCGGAAGCCATATACCGCTGCCCAGTAACAGGGTCGTGATATTCAGCTTGATACGATAGCAAACCCATACCCACCCGCAGTCTGCCCTGATGATTATGCTCAACAGGAAGGCTGAGATGCAGGGAGACACCTGATTCGGTAGACCATATTCTCATCAGCCCGGTCGGGGTCGGTCGGCCGAACCTTACTGGGAACCGCGTATAGTGAGCGGATAACACATAGACACCAGGATCCTTGCGCACAGCCTCTATCGAGTTTTCGTCTAGAACCGTGAACTGCTTCGGGATCGGCTCAGCATACCATTTATCCAAAACGAAGGTAAACGGCCCCAAAGCTGTTATCGCTTCTAGACAACTTCGTGCATCATTCCAAGTTCCGTAGAACTGAAACTCTGCCACAGCTATCCTCACTTCCCCACAGGCCGAAATGTGTAAGGAATGCCCATTTCCCAATATTCAACCGCCTTCAACTGCTCCCGTCGAACGTAGTTCCCAGCCTTGTCAACTCTCGCTGCCTCATACACCCTGAGCAGTTCTCCAGTTTGCCGATCCACGACAGAAACGTCTGGCCTTCGGTCTATGCCAAGCCATTGCTCGATGCTTCTGCTTTCACGGATCTCAACATCGCGGCCCTCGTACTCAACTGCGGCCATCTCTCTCAGCTTGACTATCGTTGCTTGGTGATCCGGTTTGCCAGGTTGTCCCCATGGATTCGGCTTCCCAGTTCCTCCAAAGACATCCTTGTCACCCCCATTCGCCATGCCAAACGCAAAACCAGCCGTCAACCCTGTTGCCAAGTCGTTCAACACCGAGCCCGCTGTGACTGGCGTGCCCGCGTCGACCTTCCGCTGTTGCTCCCACTCCCACTGTGTGAGTTTGATCTGCGATTGCCGCCCCAGGTTGCCCTCGATGTATGGGTCTTTCGCAGAATCATAGTCCGGATGAGCTGCTGTATAGATGCCCACCCACTTCGCTTGCTCATAGACATTATAGGCTGTGTCGTCCGTCAGTAGCTGTTCAGGACTAACATAATCCTCACCACTTCGATCATCGAGGGCGACAGCATGCCCGCTTGGGTCGATATACTTGACCGGATTGTTGAGGGAATAGGCATACCGGTTGAGCGCCTGGCTGCCCTTGCCGGGCGTGATGCTGTCCGGCTGGACAAATCGCGCGAGGAGCGGGTCGTAAAACCTTCCGGCTGATTTGCTGTCCGTGTAGTGGTACAACCCGCTCAGACTATTGTACTGCTGGCCCGTGTACAGTCGATCCGTGATGGCGAGGTTGTCCGACCGCCGTCGCTCCCCGAACGCGCTATACCGCTCCCTGGCGATGACACTCCCGCTCGCGTCCGTCAGCGTGCTTGTCGAACCAAGGTGGTCGCTCTGCACGTATGTCAGCAGTGCTCCCGTTCGCGTCGCCAGCAGCTTCCCCTCGGCGTAGTACCGCTTCGTCACACTCGGCATCGGCCCTCGGTCGTCCTCGTAGTGAGGCCCCGCCACCCGCACGTCGCTCACCTTCGCGCTCGGCGGCTCCTCGCGGTAGGTGTCCAGCCACAGCGTCGTTCCCGTCGTGTACACCCACCCGCGGAACGTCCATGCCTTGCCGATGGGCATCTCGTACCGTGCCTCGTAGCGCACACCCGACACGGCCTCGTCCCACACGCTGACCCGAAACCCCGCCGCGTCATCCGCCGCCATCTCCAGCACGTACCACGTGTTGGCCTGGAAGGCGTCCACCAGGACGGTCGGGTTGACGTAGGTTGTCCCACCCCCGGACGGGTAGGCCAGCGCCTGGTACAGCTTACCACCGCTCTCGTACACCGCGATGCGGTAGTAGCCGCTCCCGCTGCCGGTGTCGATCTCCAGCCCGGCCTGGCTGTTGGTCTGGCCGAGCTTGAAGGCGACGCGGGCGACGCGGCCGTCACCGAGGGTCGCCGTGCGAGCGATGACGGGCGTCCAGCTCATGGCGCCGGTGGCGCGGAAGGTAGTGGTGTGGGAGGCGTTGTCATAGACGCCCCACGCCACCGCCCCACTCGTGCTCCAGCCGCTGTTGGCGGTCTGGAAGTCCTCGGCATACGGCGGGACGTAGGTGGGGGCTGCGGTAGTGCGCCGCCGAAGCGCCCCGTCGCCGTCGTAGACGTACGTCTCCGTGCCTGTCGCGCCGCTCACGCTCGTCAGTCGACCCTCGGCGTCGTAGACGAGGCTCTGGCCCCCGCGCGTGGTCATGGCGCCCGCCGCGTCGTAGCCGAAGCGATTGGCGGTATCCGCCCCAAGCTGGCTGACGGCGTGGGGCTTGCCCGCTGTGTAGCGGTACGTCTGCCCGTCGCGTTGGGTCAGGTTGCCCAGGTTGTCGTAGGCGAACGTCTGGGCGAACGGGCCGCTCACCGTCGTCAGGCGGTTGAGGCTGTCGTAGCCGAACCCCTGGTCTTGCGTCCTATCTTTGGTCTCATTGATCGCCGTGACATTGCCAAACGTGTCGTAGCCGTACCGCAGGTCCGAGTCCAGCGTTGCGTTGCCCCCGTTCTTCACCCAGGTCTGCAACAGGTTCAGGCGCTGGCTCGATGTGTCGTAGCGGGCCGTGGTGTATGCGCCATTGCCCAGCGTCGTGTCCAGCGGCTTGCCCGCCACGTCGTACGTCTGGCTCGCCAGGTAGACGCTCGCCCCGCTGACGCTGCTGAGACGCCCGACGCTGTTGTAGGCATACGTCACCGCTTCGGTATCAGGATAGGTCTGCTGCGTCACCTTGTCGGCGCTGTTGTAGACGTAGCCCGTGCCGTAGGCCACCCCGGCAATCGTGCGCGTCTCCTGGGTCACCCGCCCCCGCCCGTCGTAGGTGTAGGTGACCGTGTCGCCCCCGACGCTCATCTGCGTGCGGCGGCCCTTGCGGAACGCCCCGGCGGTCGCATCGTCGTAGGTAGTCGTCACCGACGGCGTGTTGGGGTCGTTGGGGTAGCTCTTGCCCGTCAGGCGGTCGAGGCGGTCGTAGCTGTAGCTCACCTGCCGCCCGCGCCCGTCAGTCTGGAGCTTGATGTTCCCCTGCGGGTCGTACTGGTAGCTCCACGCCCCGCGATCCGGGTCGGCCACGCTCAACCGGTCGAGCCGCGTTTTGTTGGCAGTGTCCAGTCGGTTGGAGATCGTGACGTTGCCGTTGGGGTCGGTGACCGAGGTCACCCGGTCCAGCGGGTCGTAAGCGTACTGGGTCGTGAGCCACGTCGTGGTGTCCTTCCGCTCCTGGATGCGCGTTGTACGTCCCAGGCCGTCGGTCTCCTCCGACCGCTCGCGTACCTCGCCCCACGTCAGGCGCACGTTGTCCACCTCGTAGGCGACCCCGCTCGGCGTCTGAAAGCTCACCGCCAACTGCTGATTGCCGCTTGTCGTCGGCGCCTGGAACGTCCAGTGATACACCGCCCACTGACCCTGGGTCGTCGCGGTCACGCCCGCCGTCGCCGGACTGCCGTTGACTGTCACCGCCACGCCGTTCACCGTCACCGCCGTCGTCAACGCCCCCGTGCTCGACGTTCGCCGCGCTAGCCACGACAAGCTGAGCGTCGCCCCGCTCGGGATCGTGCCTGCCCCATAGCTGGCCGTCGCCGAGGCGCTCGTTCCTGTGACCCGCAAGGCGTAGCGCCCGTCCACCCCGGTTCCGACGCGCTCCGCCATCCCCACCACGCACGTCCACCCCTGGGCGCACGTCCCGCTGCCCGCCGTCTCGAAGCTCGCGTTGAAGGCGGCGGGCAAACCGAACTCCGGCCCCCGCTCCGCCACGCTCGTCACCCGCCCCTCGCGGATGGGTGTCACCAACGAGATCGTGCCGTCGGCGCGCGTCGTGCGCGTCACCTCGCCCGCCCAATCGTAGGCGTAGATCAGGCGCGGCGTCGTGAAGTCGGCCGTCAACGTCGGACGCGCGTAGGTGTCGTCCTGCCCGCTGCCATAGGGCAGCGTCTCCGCCGTCTTCAGGCCGCGCGCATCCGTCCCGAAGCCCGTCGGGCCGTAGTACGTCGCCACCACCGCCGCGCCCCCGCTGCCGTTGGGGTCGGGCGCCTTGCTCAGCACGACGCGCCCCAGCCCGTCGTAGAAAGTGCGCGAGACCAGCGTGCGGTTCGCGTCCAGCCGCTTCGTCGCCCGAATGACGAGCCTGGGGAGCGCCCCCGCGCTGTAGACGTAGTCGTAGTGCTCGGTGGGGCTGGCGTCGTACGGGCGGGTGATGTCCAGCAGCCGCCCGAAGTCGTCGTAGGTGTAGGTCACCCGCGAGCCGCTGCCGTTGGCGTCGTCGATCCAGTTCGGCGCCTGGCGGCGGAACGCGGTAGTGTCCCAGTTCGCCGTCTCCGTGAGACCGTTGGGCTGCGTGACCTGCGTCACGAAGGTGTGCAGCGTGGCGTCGTAGGTCGTGGTCACAGTGCGGGCCGCGCCCTGTGTCGCCCCATTGACCGAGAACGCATCCCACGTTGTCTCGGTGGTGCGGTTGCCGTAGCCGTCGTAGCCGTACTGGGTATCTGCCGTCGTCTCGGGGCTGCACTGCCAACAGTCCACCCGCCGCACCCACGTCAGCTCACCCTTCGTCGTTGGCCCGGCCACACCCGCCACGAAGGCCCCGCCGCTCCACGGGATGGCGCTCCGCCCGTCGTAGCTGTAGTACGTGACCTTCGGCCACCACGTACCGTTGCTCCCGTCGCCGTCCACCGCCTCGACCATCGGCCGATCTACGATGTAGCGGTAGCTGTCGCGGCTGGTGCCCGGCTGCCCCGGCCCCGACCCATTGAGATAGTCGTACCAGCGTTGGGTCTGCCGCTTCCAGCCCGCCCCCTCGCAGGTGTCCGTCGCACTCGCCTTGTCGGGGCACTCGGCCTCGCGCACGGTGTTGCCGTAGCCGTCGTACTCGTAGGTGTGGATGTCCACCTGGGCGGTCACGAAGCCGCCGGGGTCGCGGGACGTGGCGGTGCGCGTGACGCGCACGTGGCGCGCCTTGCCGCTATTGATCGTCCAGGGCGTCCAGACCTGGGTCGCTACCCGCGCCTTGACGCCGTTCCCGCCGCTGCCGGTAATGCTCGTCTCGCTCAGGTACTCGCGGCCCCGCAGGAACGGGTCGATGTCGGCCCCTGTCATCGCGCCAAGGCTGTACGGGTAGGTTGGGAGCAGCGTGGTCTGATTGGTGAAGAAGCCGTGGGTGACCGTCGTGCCCGCCGCGTCGGTGACGGCGGCCCACTCGTGGCCGAGGAGATGCTGGTCGGTGTGGTTGGGGTCGTCGTTGCCGTCGGGGTTGACGTGGTAGCGCGCTTGGCCGTAAGCGTAGTTCCAAGTCATCGCCGGATCCGGCGCCAGACCGGCGTCCAGCGTCTTCTGGGTGACGTGGTTGCGGTCGATCTGGTTGAGGAGATTGCCCTGGAGGTCGGCGCGGTACGTGCCGTAGGTGTAGCTGACCGTGCCGCCCAGGGCGCTCTGGATGCGCGTGAGCTGCAGGCGGCCGAGGGTCGTCTGGCCCGGCGTGTCGTAGTCGAAGGTGTAGCTCGCCGCGCCGCCGTAGAGGGGCGTGCCGAAGTAGTCGTTGTCGGCGCCGGGGCTGTCGCTCTTCGCCCACTCGCTGATGCCCGTCAGGAGTAGCTTGGGCTGCGCCATCATTGCGTCGTCAGGGATGTCGTCGGTATCCTTAGCGCGCAGGTACGACTGCCAGGTCGGCGTGCGCAGCGTGTAGTCGAGCTTGTATTTGCGGAAGCGCTCCAGCACGCCACCGTCCAGGGCGATATACATCGTGATGGTGTCGAGTTTGTCGCGCTCGACATAGCAGTGGTGGCTGTCGCAGTAGCTCGGCGGTGTCTCGGACGAAATCCAATCCGACCGATTATGCCGATGGGGATCATTCGGGTCACCACTGGGCGCGTTCCACTCCCACTGACCATACCAAACAAGCGGATCCCCATTCTTCCATCGCTTCTCGTTGAAGCGGATCTCGCGGTAGACGCCACTGACGCCGCCAGCCGAGTAGCGGATGCGCGCCGGGTAGGCGGCGATGTCGGCAGGGCGCTCGTTGCCTGTCACGCCCGACTTATCCTCGTAGTACTCGACGGTCATCTCGTTGCCGTGGGTATCCACGACGCGGTCCAGCCCCAGACCCCACGCCGAGTCGTAGGCGCGGTTGCCGCCCACGAAGCCGCGAATGTGCTCCGAGTCGGCGGTGTAGCCGAAGCGGTAGTACGTCCCCGCCTTGTCCCAGACCTCGAAGTAGACGCCGTAGCCGGGGCTAGGGTCCTCGCCGGTCTTGGTCGCCGTCGGCCCACCGTCGCGTCGGATGATCTTCAGGAACGAGTCGCGCTCGGTGCGGTACTCGACATTAACGTCCTGGTTCCAGTAGTCCACATTCCCATCGGCGCGGACAAGCTTCTCCTGCGCGCCGTTCAGCTCCAGGTGGTACTCGCGCAGGCGCTGGGGCGTGTCGCCGACCTTGATCTCTTTGACACCCTGGGTGATCTGCCCGACCCCACCCAGGCTCCAGCCGAGACCAACCCAGTCGGCCTGGGTCGACGTCGAGTTGTTGTCCAGGGGGTTGTCTTTGCGCGCCAGGGTATCGTTCATCTGGTCGGCGATGGCGCTGGAGTACGCGAGGCTCAGCTTGGGAGCCAGTCCGTTCGTCCCTTGTGGGGTGTCGAGCGGGATGGAGAACATTGCGGCGCCGCTGAAGAGGTCGGTGTCGGCGGCGTCCATCTTGGCCGTCGGCTGCCACGGGTGGCCGTAGTTGGACGCCAGGGCGTAATCCGAGAACTGCGCGACCTGGGCGACCATCTCGGCGCCGTCGCGGGTCGTGGGGACGCGCTGCCAGCGTTGCGCCGCCTCATCGTAGTGGTAGAGACCCACGTCGAGGGCGGTGCGGTCGGAGCGGACGAGCGGGCGCAGGTTGACGCGCATCTCGCCCGCCTGGGCCAGCCCGTGAACCGGCCGGCCATCTGCCTCGTCGGTGAGATCTACGGTAAAGAGAAGGTGCGGCTCGACGCCGGGCGGCAGGACGTGGTAGCGGTCGGCTGTTCGAAGCGTAAGGCCGAGGGCGCGGCCATGGGCTTGCGGCGGCAGGGTGAGGCGGACCGCCCCAGAAGCGACGACGCCGCCGAGGCCGGGCTGATGGCGGCCATGGGCTGGCGTGAGGCGCGGCAGCAGGGCGATCTCATCCGCCGGGTAGAAGCCCGGCCCCAGGCTGACGGGCGTGGTAATAACTGCTGTTGGCGCGAGGGTTGGTATGGGGGTCGGCAGAACGGGCGTGGGAACCACGGGGAGGGTTTCGACCACCGCGACCGTGGGCGGCACGACAGGCGTGGCCGTCGGATAGGATGGCGCTAGGACGGTGGGCGCGCCGATAGGGTAGGCCGGCAGGCCGGTGGCTAGGCTCGTAGGCAGGGGCAACGCTGGCGACGACGTCGGTGTGAGACCCGTCGCGGGCATCGCTGTGGCAGCGGTGTTGGAGTCGGGGGACGCGGTTTGAGCAGAAACAAAGGCCCTGGAGGCCAGGAGGGTCACAAGGAGCACAGACAGCGCGAAGAGGACGCGCACGCGACGGGCGGCGGCCGAGCGAGGCATGGGAGAATGTCCAATCTACCAATTTGGCTGGACCCGAGAGCAGACGCGAGGGGCAGCAAGCGAGGACAGGCACACTTGACGCGACGATGGAGGAGGAAGAAAGGGGCGTCGTCGCCCACGGGCAAATCAGTTTGAATTACCCATAGTGTACCTTATACCTCGCTTGTGTGTCAAGTTGCAGGCAATGGTTATAGGCGCAAGCGTAACATGGGACCGTTTCGATGTCAACGGCGCTAAGTTTTCTGTTCCTGGATGCGCTCAGTGACGGCGCGAGCCACTTGCTTTTCTTCCCGCGCGGTTGTCATCTCCGCCGCCGCAGCGTCCTCGACACGCAGGTAGTACGGACCGGGGAGACGGCGCGGGAACAGGTGGCGGGCCATCGGCAGGAAGCGCTTGGACGTGCTGTCGTAGAGGTGCTGCGTGATGGAGATGTGCAGCTCGTGGATGCGGATGACGTTGAACGAGTTCTTGCCGCGCTCGCGCTGCTTGCCGCGCGCCGACGTCGTCGTGCCCGAGTGAACGATGATAATGCCGCAGCGCGACGTCGGGTAGAAGTCCAGGGTATTGCCGATGTACGAGACGTGCATGTGGCCGGACAGGATAAGCTCGACGTCACACTCCTCCATCACCTCGATCGCGTGCTTGGCGTCGGCGATGACGCTTTGCGAGCCGAAGCCGGGCGGCGGGGCGAAGTGGTGGTGGGCGGTGATGACGCGGCACACGTTGGGCGGCAGGGGCTTGAGCCGCTCGCGTACAACATTTAGCTCCGGCTCGCCCAGCTTGCCGCCCTTGATGGTGAAACTGCGCGTCGAGTTGAGGCCGAGGACAGCCAACTCCCCCTTGTAGAAGAACGGGTTGGGGTCGGCCTCGACGTAGCGGCGGAACTTCTCCATGGGCCGCAGGAAGCGGTCGATGGGGTTGCGGAACGGCACGTCGTGGTTGCCGGGGATGACGATGAGCGGCTGGTGGAAGCCGTCGAGCCAGCGCCGCGCCCGCTTGTACTGGTCGACGTACTCGTGCTGCACCAGGTCGCCCGATACGACGACGACATCCGGGTTCAACTCGTCGGCTTCGAAGTGGACCAGTTCGGCAAGCTCAGGTCGAAAGGGCGCGCCGGCGTGAATATCCGAGACGTGAAGAATTGTCTGCATGGTGGACCTCGCTGCGAAGAGTCTTATTGCGCTTAGGGCAGCCACCGAACTGTTGGCAAGAGGCGTGCCGAGCCTACACTCGTGGCGCAACGGCCTAGCCATAGGAATAGGCGGCCCAGTTTGCGCGCCTATTCAGGTTTCGACCAAAAAACGCCCATTTGTCTATTACGCTTTGCGTCATTTCGTGGTATCATGTGTAGCAGGGATGCGCTTCTTTGCTCGCTTTTCGCCACCTTTTAGGAGGTCTTGCTATGGCCAAAGCAACAGACGGGAACAAGAGCCGCTGGTCGGCTGGCGTGACGCCCTACGCCGAAATGGGTTATTACGACGCCAATTACGAACCCAAACCCACTGACATTCTGTGCGCGTTTCGCTTCGTCCCACAGGAGGGCATCGAGCCGATAGAGGCCGCCGCCGCCGTCGCGGGCGAGTCGTCCACGGCGACGTGGACCGTCGTGTGGACCGACCGGCTAACCGCCCACGAGCACTACCAGGCCAAATGCTACAATGTCGTGCCGGTGCCCAACTCCGACCAGTACATTGCTTACATCGCCTACGACCTGGACCTGTTTGAGGAAGGCTCCATTGCCAACTTGACGTCGTCCATCATCGGCAACGTCTTCGGCTTCAAGGCGCTCAAGTCCTTGCGCCTGGAAGACATGCGGATTCCGCCGCACTACACCAAGACGTTCCAGGGGCCTGCCACCGGCATCGTGATGGAGCGCGAGTATCTCAACAAGTACGGCCGCCCGCTGTTGGGCGCGACGGTCAAGCCCAAGCTCGGCCTGTCGGCGCGCAACTACGGCCGCGTCGTCTACGAGGCGCTGCGCGGCGGCCTCGACTTTACCAAGGACGACGAAAACATCAACAGCCAGCCGTTCATGCGCTGGCGCGACCGCTTCCTGTTCTGTATGGAGGGCGTCAGCCGGGCCGAGGCCGAGACCGGCGAGATCAAGGGTCACTACATGAACGTGACGGCCGCGACGATGGAAGACATGTATGAGCGCGCCAACTTCGCCAAGGAGATTGGCAGCGTCATCATCATGATCGACCTGACCATTGGCTACACGGCCATTCAGTCCATGGCGAAGTGGGCGCGGGCCAATAGCGTAATCCTCCACCTCCATCGCGCCGGCCACAGCACCTACACTCGCCAGAAGACCCACGGCGTGAGCTTCCGCGTCATCTCCAAGTGGATGCGCCTCGCCGGCGTGGACCACATCCACGCAGGTACCGTCGTCGGCAAGTTGGAAGGCGACCCGAACAACGTCAAGGGCTACTACGACACCCTGCGCGAGAATAAGCTGGACCCGAACCCGATGAACGGCCTGTACTTCGAGCAGGACTGGGCGTCGATGCCGGGCACAATGCCGGTCGCATCGGGCGGCATCCACGCCGGCCAGATGCACCAGTTGCTGCACCTGCTGGGCGAGGATGTGGTGCTGCAATTCGGCGGTGGCACTATCGGCCACCCGGATGGCATCGCCGAGGGCGCGGCGGCCAACCGTATCGCCGTCGAGGCGATGATCCAGGCGCGCAACGAGGGCCGCGACTACCTGAACGAGGGGCCGGACATCCTGGCGCGGGCGGCGCGCTGGTCGCCCTCACTGCGGAAGGCCCTGGAAGTGTGGAAGGACGTTACTTTCAACTTCGAGTCCACCGACACACCCGATGTCGTGGTCACGCCTTCCTTCTAAGGCACAGGAGACGACTATGCGCATCACACAAGGAACCTTTTCATTCTTGCCCGACCTGACTGACGACGAGATCAAAGCCCAGGTGCAGTATTGCCTGGACAACAACTGGCCGGTGTCGGTCGAGTATACCGATGACCCGCACCCGCGCAACATCTACTGGGACATGTGGGGCCTGCCCATGTTCGACCTGAAAGATGCCGTGGGCGTGATGAACGAGATCAACCGCTGCCGCGAGAACTTCCCGAACCACTATATCCGCGTCAACGGGTACGACCGGCGGCTAGGGCGGCAAACGACGGCGATTAGCTTCATCGTCAACCGGCCGAAAGAGGAGCCTGGCTTCTACCTGGAGCGCCAGGAAGGGCGCGACCGCCAGGTCCACTATACGATTCGCTCCTACGCGGCCAACAAGCCGAGTGGCGAACGCTACGGATAAATCACGTCAGAGCGCAGGCCCACGGTCAACCGCCTGGGCCTGCGCCTAGGTTGAGGTGTTATGAGCCAAGTTGAGACACTAGACACCTTAATTGACCTTGACGCTCTCTACCGCGACTCCAACGTTCAGGAAATTCTGGATGAGCTCGACCGCGAGCTCGTCGGGTTGAAGCCAGTCAAGACCCGCCTGCGCGAGATTGCTGCGCTGCTTCTCGTCGCCCGTCTCCGCGAGGAGATGGGCCTCAGTACGGAGCGGCCCTCGTTGCACATGTCCTTCACCGGGCGGCCCGGCACCGGCAAGACTACGGTCGCCGTCCGCATGGCGAAGATCCTTCAGCATCTTGGCTACGTGCGGCGCGGCCACCTGGTGGTAGCGACGCGGGATGATCTGGTGGGGCAGTATGTGGGACACACCGCGCCCAAGACCAAGGAGGTGCTCAAGCGGGCGATGGGTGGGGTGCTGTTTATCGACGAGGCCTACTACCTGTATCGCCCGGAAAACGAGCGGGACTATGGGCAAGAGGCCATCGAGATGCTGCTCCAGGTGATGGAGAACCAGCGCGAGGACCTGGTGGTTATCCTGGCGGGCTACAAGGACCGCATGGACACCTTCTTCCAGTCGAATCCTGGCTTCCACTCGCGGATCGCGCACCACCTGAACTTCCCAGACTACTCGCTGGACGAGCTGATGGCAATTGCCGCTTTGATGCTGGAACAGCAGAAGTATCACTTCGACGACGACGCCCGTCAGGCGTTCGCTGACTACCTCAAGCTGCGTATCCAACAGCCGCACTTCGCCAATGCGCGCAGCGTACGCAACGCCATCGACCGGATCAAGCTGCGCCAGGCGAACCGCCTGATTGCGCAGGGCGGACGCATAAGCCGTGACGATCTCACACGCATTGATGTTGCCGACATTCGTGCCAGCCGTGTCTTCTCGGGCGGCTCGGACTCGGACGAGGCAACCGACGGCGCGTAACTGCCCACCGGAGGGCCTACTTTATGCAAAAAGGACGCCGGCCGATTATCCTCGGCATTGTCGGCGACAGCGCGGCGGGTAAGACGACGCTGACGAAGGGCTTAGTCAAAATCCTAGGTCCGGACCGCGTGACCCACGTCTGCACCGACGACTACCACAAATATGACCGCAAGGAGCGAGCCGAGCGCAACATCTCGGCGCTCCACCCGGATTGTAACTATATCGACATCATGGAGCTTCAGCTGGAACGGCTGCATTACGGCCAGCCCATCCTGAAGCCCGTCTACGATCACAGCAACGGCACTCTGGTTCGGCCGGAGTACGTTCAGCCGTGTGAGTTCGTCATCGTGGAGGGCCTGCTGGGCTACTCCACGCCCAACCTGCGCCAGTTCTACGACGTCAAGGTCTTCCTCGACCCGCCCGAGAACTTGCGCACCGTCTGGAAGATTCGCCGCGACACGACCAAGCGCGGGTACACGCCAGAGCAGGTGCTGAAGGAGCTGGAGCGGCGCGAGCCTGACTCGCGCGACTTCATTCGCCCGCAGCGCCAGTTCGCCGACATCGTCGTGCGCTTCTATCCACCGGAAGGGACCCGGCCGGAAGACGCTGGGCCGAATCTCAACGTTCGCCTCACCCTACGCCCGACGATTCCGCATCCCGACCTGACGTACCTGTTGGAGAACGAGCAGCACCCGGACTTCGGCATTCGGCTCGGCCTGGGTCGGGATAGCGGACGGCCGGTGGACATCCTGGAGATCGACGGAACAGTGGCGGCCGAACATGCCATCGAGATGGAAAACGCCATCTGGCAGCACCTGCCGGAGATGCGCCCCATTGCTGATGAGGAGTTTGGCGACTACCAGGACCGCACTGGCATTCGCCACAGTCCGCCACTGGCCCTGGCGCAGCTTCTCCTCATGTATCACCTGTTGCGCAAGTACAACGACCTGACGCAGTTGCCGTTTGCGCCGCCTACCGAGGCGCTGCAGCGGATTCGCCAGTCGAAACAGCCTGTTGTCACCTAGCACCTATCCAGTCTCGTGGCCTGCACGCATCCCCAGGCCCAGAGACACGAGACAACGCAAAGAAACGCGGCGCACCACACGTGCGCCGCGTTTCGATTTGACCGGTCGCTACTTTTCTTCGGCGAGCTTGATACCATCTTCCACGAGGCGGCGCGCCTGCTGGGGGCCAGGGCAGCCGAGAACCTTGAACTGCTTGCCCTGGATTTCGTTGTAAGACACGAAGAAGTGCTCAATCTCGCTCACCAGATTCGGGCTGACCTGGTCGAGACTCTCGATATCCTTATGCTCCCGTGAGTGGGAGGCGACGGCAATAAGTCGGTCGTTGCGCTCCTTCTTGCCATCCTCGCTCTGTTCCGCCTCGATGACGCCGATGAGGCGGCATTCTAGGAGGCAGCCGACGAAGGCCGGCGAATCCATCAGGACAAGAACGTCGAGCGGGTCGCCGTCCTGGCCGCGCGTGGATGGCACAAAGCCGAAGTCGAACGGGAACGACGCCCCGGCGGGCAGGACGTGGGATAGGGTGAACAACCGTTTCTTGTCGTCGTACTTGTACTTGTTGCGGCTGCCCTTGGGCGTCTCGATGATGACGGTCAGTTGCCCCGAGTCCTCATCGAACGTCGGCAACTGGGTGAGAAACGGCTGCGCAGATGCTTGAGACATTGACAATCTCCTGGGGATGGGGCGGCGTCGGGTCTATGACGAGGGCCTGTCTGCGGCTCCTTGGGGTCCGTGTTGCTTACTCCCACCGATGAAATTTCGCAACCCCGAGCCGCGCATGCGTAAGGCGGCGTAGACCACCGCGCTTGCAACGACGAGGGCGGCGCTGTTGACGAAGAAGGCGAGGATGCGCTCAGAGACCTTCGATGGGTCGGAGAAGCCTAGAACGAGCGAGATGCCGAGCCAGGCGGGTAGGATGGCAAGCTGCGAGCTGGCAGCCAGGGCGATCAGCTCGCGCCGTCCGACGTCGTCCGCACTCGCCAGGGCCGCCGCAACGCCGACGACGAGAGAGATGGCGAGGCCAACACCCAGCGAGCCAAATTGGTCAAAACGTAGCGGCCCGCCGGTGAGGAACGCTACGAGAGCACTGCCGAGGGTGATGACCACAACGCCCGTGACAAACGTTGCGAGACCTTGCCGCGCCAGGCGCCAGTCACGGGTCCACGCGCCGAAGCTCATCGCCATTATCAACGGGAGGAACGGGATGAAGAGCAGACCCGCCGCCATAATGAGAATGTGGTTCTGGATCATGCCGTAGGCGAGCAGCAGGGACGCGACAAGCACTCGGATGATGAAGCTCAGTGTGATGTGGCTGAACTGCCACAACTCCTCGCACACATCTACAGTCGGCGCATAAACAGGGAATGTGGCTTCGGCCTGTCCCTGGTCGTTGACAATTGCTAGCACACCGCGGATGGCGATGTGATAATCTCGCGGGTTGTAATACGGCGCGGCCATGAGCGCGTCCACGAACTTCTTGGCTTTAGGCGTGGACGTTTCCACTTCCACGCGGTCCATCGTATGGTTCGGGCCGCGGACGTAAACAGACGTGACCGACGCTTCGGCGATGCCCACGCTGAGCGCCAGGTCGGCGACCGTCGTGCCTTTGCCCTCCGGCGCCTTGACTGTGACCACCCGCATGGTAGGCCTCCTTGAAAGATAGTTAACCTGGGAATAGCAAAGTGCGTACCACCCACGGGACGGTACGCACTTTGGCAGAGGTATCTGCGGGCCTAGCCCGCCGAGGCGCGGGCCACTTACCGAAGCGGCGGCGCTGCCTTCTCGATGAGGGGCAGGTACAGCATATAGGTGGTCGGCGTCGGCGTGGCGGTGACGGTTGCCGTGCGCGTCGCTGTCGGCGTGACGGTGACTGTTGTCGTGTTCGCGGATGTCGCCGTGGGCGTCACAGTCGCAGTATGAACCGTCGTTGGTGTCACGGTCACAGTTCCCGTGCCGGTTGCCGCTGGCATGACTGTCATAGTTGTTGTCGGTGTCACAGTCACCGCAACTGTTTCGGTTGTCGTCGGCGTCGTTGTGACAGCCGTCGTCGCTGTTGGTGTGACGGTCTCGGTGATGGGCGCTGTCGCGGTCGGCGTGCTGGTTTCGGTGATGGGCGCTGTGGCTGTCGGTGTCACCGTGCCAGTCCCAGTGGCGGCAGCTGTGGCCGTCATTGTTGGCGTCGTCGTAGCGAGCGGCCCTGTCGAGGCGTTGAGGTCGACGCGGTGCAGGTCTTTGTCGTTCTCCCAAACCAGCGGCGGGATGGCGAGGGCGGGTAGACCATTGACGTAGAACGTGACTGTCTCACCGGGGCGCATGCCGGGCGCCGCCGGAGTCACGGACGTGTCCTCGCCGTAGATATACATGAAGCCGTACAATCCAGGCGTGTCAGCCCCAACGATGAAACACCCGACCGCGTGCCCGCGCGGGTCATACGCCTCGACCACTGAGCCAGCCGGGGCCGGATTGCCTTCCAAATTGACTCGGCCGTAGGCGATGGTGTAGGCACTTGTCTGCCGAATGGGCAGGCAGCCGAGGGCCTCTGTAGGCGTCGCTGTGACGGTGACGGTCGCGGTTGTCGTTTCCGCTGGAATTGGCGTCGTTGTCACTGAGGCCGTGGGGGTCTCCGTCACCGTCTCCACAGCCGTTGGCGTGGTCGTCGCGGTCGCTGTGTCCGCCGCCGTCGGCGTGACCGTCGCTGTTTCCGTCTCGGTCGCCGCTGGCGCTATGGTTTGCGTCGGTGTGGGAGTCTCAGTCGCTGCAACCACGGTCGCAGTGCTGGTTTCGGTGGCTGTCGGCGTGACGCTTGGCGCCTCCATCGTCTCCGTCGCCGTGGGCGTGGCGGTGTCTGGCGGTGGCGGAGTCGCCGTCGCCGTACTGGTGACGACCACCGTCTCTGTGGGCGTCGACGTCGGCGCTGGAGTCTGAGTCTCGGTTGCGGTCGCGGTGGCCGTCTCGGCGCTCGTGGCCGTGGCCGTTACGGTAGCCGTCTCGGCGCTCGTCGCTGTTGCGGTTGCGGTGGCCGTCTCAGCGCTCGTTGTCGTGGCCGTCGCTGTTGGCGTCTCAGTCTCAGTCGCGGAAATCGTGGCTGTGCTTGTGACGGTGGGCAGGGGAGTCCCTGTCTCCGTCGGCGCGCCGGTGGCCGTCGTGGTGGGTGTCGCGGTTAGCGAGGGGAGGTTCAAATCGACCCGATGCAAGTCCGCGTCGTTCTGCCACATCAACGGTGGGGTAGGTGTCGCGCTCATGCCGTTGACACGGAATGTGACTTCTTCACCTGGCTGCATTCCTGGCAGCGGCGGTTCACTGGCGGTGGGATGACCGTAGACGCGCATGAAGCCGTACAGGCCCGGCGTGTCACTCGCCACGACGCTGCAGCCGACGATATGCCCGCGTGGGTCCACTGCTTCGACGACCGAACCGGCCGGGGCGGGCTGACCGTTTAGATACACCTTGCCGTAGACGATGGTGTACCACGACGTGACCTCGACGATGGGGCAGCTCCCAGGAGGTGTGGTGGCCGTGGCTGTTGGTGTATCGGTGGCGACGGGTACGTTAGGTGATGCGGCGGTGATGGTAGGTTGACCGAGAAAGGCGAAGGAGGAGACGACGATGGAGAACACGGTCAAAATGGACAGCAAAGGGTACAGCAACCGACGTGAATGCATTGGCTAACTCCTTATACACTGTGCCAAACTTTGTTGCAGGATGATAGCACACTTTTTGCACCTGTCAATGTCGGCGCCGCGCCTGTGCTTGATAATTCGGGGGAGAACGCATACACTTCATGCCGCTCAACCTAGACAAGCAAAGGAGCTTCACCATGAGCCAAGACCGAGTCGCCCTCTACCTCCAAGACGCTCACGACCTGCGAGAAGGCATGCAGCTTGCGCAATTTGCCGAAAAACATGGCTTCGAGGCCGTGTGGCAGGCAGAGAGCCGCCTGGTGCGGGATGCGATTGTGCCGATGGCCGCATTCGCCGCCGTAACCGAGCACATCAAGATCGGCTCCGGCGTCATCAATAACTGGACACGCAACATCGGCCTGCTGGCTGCAACCTTCCTCACCCTGGACGACCTTGCCCCCGACCGCATCATCTGTGGCATCGGCGCGTGGTGGGACCCCCTTGCTTCCAAGGTTGGCATCGAGCGGCGTAAGCCACTGAAGGCGATGGCCGAGACCATTGAGGTCATGCGCCGGCTGCTGAACATGGAGAACGTCACCTTCCACGGCGAGTTCCACAACGTAACCGATGTAGAGCTGGATGTCGTGCATGGCCGCCGCGAACCGCGCCACGTCCCAATCATGATTGGCGCGACCGGCCTGAAGATGATGGAGCTGGCGGGCGAGATCGCCGACGGCGCGCTGCTTAACTACTGCGTGCCACCTGAGTATAATCACGAGGCTCTGGATGCTCTGCGCGTTGGCGCTGCTCGCGCCGGACGTACCCTGGACGACCTGGACCGGCCGCAGCTTGTGGTGTGCTCGGTACACAACGACCGCGCCCAGGCCCTCGACGGCGCGCGCGGTCTTCTGACGCAGTACCTCGCCCAGCAGCCGCACATCGCCAAGGCCAGCGGAGTGAGCGAGGACGTGGTGAAGCAAATTCAGAGCATCCTCGGCTGGCCCGCTACCAAGGAGCAAATCAAGGTGGCCATGCCCCTCGTTCCCGACGAGCTGGTGCAGCGTATCACGGCGAGCGGGACGCCCGAGGAAGTCAAAGCGAAGGTGCGCGAGTACGTCGCCAATGGCTGCACGTGCCCTGTGCTCTATCCCCTCGGCGACCCCTATCTCATGATCGAAGTGTTCTCGGACGGCTACGGCGCGTCATCCTAAATGCCGGAGGTAGATGACCATGTCAGATACACAGACGTATACCCTGACCGTGAATGGGGAAACCCACCAGGTAACAGCCTCCCCGAAGAGCTACCTGATGGACGTGCTGCGCGACCAGATCGGCCTGACCGGCGTCAAGGATGGCTGCGCCACGGGGCACTGCGGGAGCTGCATGGTCATCAAGGACGGTGAGCCCGTGCGGTCCTGCCTGGTGCAGATGCGTCGCGCCCATGGGGCGAACGTGACCACCATAGAGGGTGTTCATCCGCCGGACGGGTGCAGCCTGCACCCGGTGCAGCAGGCATACATCGACCAGGGCGCGGTGCAGTGCGGATTTTGCACGCCGGGCTTTATCCTGTCCACCATCGCCCTGCTGGAGAAGAACCCGAATCCAACCCTGGAAGAGATTTACGACGGCCACCAGTGGAACATCTGCCGCTGCACCGGCCACAACGCCATCGTTCGCGCCATTCAGCAGGCGATGGGGCAGCCAACGCCCCCCTTGCCCGCCGTCAAGAACCCGCTCAAGGCCATCAGCCGACCGATGCCACGCCCGGATGCCGTTGCAAAAGTGACGGGCAAGGGCATCTACGCCGATGACCTGTACGTGGAAGGGATGCTGCACGCCAAGGCGCTGCGCAGCCAGTATCCCCACGCGCGGCTGCTGCGCGTCGATACTGAGGCAGCGAAGCGCCTGCCTGGCGTCGTCGCCGTGTTGACCGCCGCCGACATCCCTGGCCGCAAGGACTGCGGCGTCCACGAGATCGATTGGCCGGTGCTGTGCTACGACAAGGTGCGCTATGTGGGCGACGCGATTGCCCTGGTCGTGGCCGCGACCGAAGCCGCCGCCCAGGAGGCGCTCAAGCTCATCCAGGTGGAGTACGAGCCGCTGCCGGTTGTGAGTGGCCCGAAGCAGGCCGCGCAGCCAGATGCGCCTATCATCCACGAGAACGTCGAGCGCTTCGGCCACGGCGCTCATGGTAACTTCCTGGCCCACTTCCACCTGGAGAACGGCGACCTGGCGAAAGGCTTCGCCGAGGCGGACGTCATTGTCGAGCGCGAGTATACCACGCAAACGGTGGAGCACGGCTTCATCGAGCCGGAGGCGGGGCTGGCCGTGCCGGGTGAGGATGGCCGCATCACTGTCTACTGCGGCGGCCAGATTCCGTTCAGCGACCGCAGCCAGATTGCGGCGACCCTGAACGTGCCGGAAGAGCGCATTCGTGTGATCAACTGCCTCATCGGCGGCGGCTTCGGCGGCAAGGAAGACGTCTCGGTGCAGATTCTCGTCGCGCTTGGCGCGTGGGCGACCGGGCGGCCAGTGAAGATGGTCTTCAGCCGCAAGGAGTCGCTGCTGGTTCACCCGAAGCGCCACGCGACAGTCATTCGCATGAAGACCGGCGCGAAGCGCGACGGCACACTCACCGCCCACGAGGTCGAGGTGTACGGCGATGGCGGGGCGTACGCCAGCCTGAGCAACCACGTCATGCTGCGCACGACCACCCACGCCGCCGGGCCGAATGAGGTACCGAACGTCCAGGTGGACACCTACGCGATGTACACCAACAACGTACCGTCGGGCGCGTTCCGCGGCTTCGGCGTGACGCAGAGTGGCTTCGCCATGGAAGTGCAGATGGACGTGCTGGCCGAGGCGCTAGGCATCTCGCCGCTGGAGATGCGCCGCAAGAACATCCTCGACTACGGCAAGAAGACGCTGGCCGGTCAGGTGCTCAACGAGAGCTGCGGCTTGCGCGAGGCGCTGGAGCTTGTCGCCGCCGAGATGGAGAAGCACAACGACTTCGTGCCCGTCGAGGGCGACAAACGCCGTGCCTGGGGCATGGCGTGCGCCTACAAGAACACCGGCTATGGCAGCGGCGCGTACGACGCGGCGGGGGCCGAGGTCGAGCTGTTCACCGACGGCCGGGCGATGGTTCGCGCGGGCGCGGCAGAGATTGGCCAGGGGCTGCCCACGGTTCTGGCGCAGATTGTGGCCGAGGAGCTAGGCGTACCCTACGAGAACGTGGATGTGCTACTGTCGGACACGGACCTGACGCCCGACGGTCAGGCGACCACGGCGTCGCGCCAGACCTACGTCACCGGCAATGCCGCGCGTCACGCCAGCCGTGAGGTGCGCGCCCTGCTGAGCCAAACGGCGGCCGAAATCCTGGACGCGCACCCGGACACGCTGGTCTTCGCCAACGGCCGCGTCAGCAGCAACGGCCACGCCGTTGGCTTGGGCGAGGTCGTGGCGGCGGCGCAGCGCGAGGGCCGCACCCCGTGCATCCGCTATCAGTACGTCGCGCCGCCGACAGAGCAGTACCAGCACTTCGCCTTCGGCTTTGGGGCGCAGGCGGCGCTGGTCGAGGTGGACGTCAAGACCGGCGAGACCAAGGTGCTCAAGGTCATTGCAGCGTGCGACGTGGGCCGCGTGATGAACCCGCTGGCGCTGCTCGGCCAGGTCGAGGGCAGCATCTCGATGGGGCTGGGCATGGCGCTGCAAGAGAACTTCGTGATGCAGGAGGGCAAGGTGCTGACGGACTCCCTGTTCAAGTGCAACCTGCCCACCATCGACCAGACACCGGAGGTCATCACCTTCTTCGTCGAGCACGAAACGACGGACGGCCCGTACGGCGCGAAGGGCGTTGGGGAATTGGCGTCGATCCCGACCGCGCCGGCCATTATCAACGCCATCTATAATGCGACTGGCGTTCGCTGCCACAATCTGCCCGCCGACAAGAAGTGGCTCAAGGCGCAGCTCGACGCCCGCCGCGAGAACTCGTTACGCTGAGCGATGGCCCCGTTCTTGAAAGACTCTCTCTGGCTGACCATGCTACAAGCACACAACATGCTCGCAGAGAGAGACACATGGAGCGATTCGACGTCATCGGACACCGGTGGTCCGATGCGACCCATAACATCAAGGATTTCCTGGCCCGCAACCTGATTCCCTATCGCTGGCTCGACATCGAGAGCTCGAAAGATGCCCGTGAGCGCCTCGAGTCCCTCGGTGCGCCGACCGACAGGCTGCCGATTGTCGTCTGCCCGGACGGAACGTACCTCGTTGCGCCGTCGAACATCGAGCTGGCCGAGCGCGTCGGCCTGCAAACTGAGGCCGAGCATCCCTTCTATGACCTTATCATCGTCGGCGGCGGACCGACGGGGCTGGCTGCTGGGGTGTATGGCGCGTCGGAGGGCTTACGCACTCTCATCATCGAGTGCGAAGCCCCCGGCGGCCAGGCGGGGATGAGCTCGCGCATCGAGAACTACCTCGGCTTCCCGGCCGGGTTGAGCGGCGCTGACCTCGCCCGACGGGCTGTGGCCCAGGCCGAGAAATTCGACGTGGAGATTCTGACGCCGCAGGCGGCCGCGGGCGTGGGGGCGCAGGGGACGTACCGCAGCGTGCGCCTCGCGGATGGCAGCGAGCTTGGCTGCCACGTCATCCTCATCGCCACCGGCATGATGTATCGCACGCTGGATGCGCCGGGGGCGGACCGACTGACGGGGGCGGGCATCTATTATGGCGCGGTGCGCACCGAGGCGCCCTCTTGTCGCGACGAGGACGTTTACTTGGTCGGTGGGGCGAATTCGGCCGGTCAGGCGGCGCTCTACTTCGCCCGCTATGCCAACCACGTCGTCATGCTCGTGCGCGGCGCGGGCCTCGAAGCAAGCATGTCCCACTACTTGATCCAGGAAATCAAAGCGATGCCGAACATCGAGGTGCGTCCCCATACCCAGGTCATCGCTGTAGATGGCGAGACCTGCCTGGAGTCCATCACTATCGAGAACACCGAGACCGGCGAGACGACGACCGTTCCCGCGCGAACGCTGCACGTCTTCATCGGCGGGCACCCGCGCACCGACTGGCTCGACGGCGCGCTGCTGTGCGACGAGCAAGGGTTTATCCTCACGGGGCAGGATTTAGTCGTGGACGATCAGTGCCCGCCCGGTTGGCCGCTGGAGCGCCAGCCCTACATGCTGGAGACGAGCATCCCCGGCATTTTCGCTGCCGGGGATGTGCGGTCAGGGTCAGTGAAGCGCGTCGCGTCCGCTGTGGGCGAAGGCGCGATGGCGGTTCAATTCATCCACAAGTACCTGGCATAGCAAACGTCAGACCTGACAGGTTCCGAAAACCTGTCAGGTCTGGTCGTTACGCCTTGTAGGCGCGCGCTGTGACGTTGCCGCCCGTGCCAGTCCAGTTCGTGTGGAAGAATTGCTCGCGGGGTCGGTCGGTGCGCTCGTAGGTGTGAGCGCCGAAGTAGTCACGCTGGGCCTGGAGCAGGTTGGCGCTCAGGCGAGCGCGGCGGTAGCCGTCGTAGAACGCCAGCGCGCTACTCATGGCCGGCGCGGGGATGCCAAGCGTGACGCATGCGGCGATAGCCCGACGCCAACCCGGCTGCGCGTTCTCGACGGCGTCGCGGAAGTAGGGCGCGAGGAGCAGGTTGCTCAGGCCGGGATAAGCGTCGAAGGCCTCCTTGATTTTACCAAGGAACACCGAGCGGATGATGCAGCCGCCGCGCCACATCAAGGCGATGCCGCCCAAGTTTAGATTCCAGCCGTAGACCTGCGCCGCCGTCTGCATCAGCATGTAGCCCTGGGTGTACGACATAATCTTAGCGGCGTAGACCGCCTGGCGCAAGTCCTCTAGCAACTTCTTTTTGTCCCCATCGTAGCGCGGGTCGGGGCCGGTAAGCACCTTCGACGCCACGCCGCGCTGCTCGACCAAGGCCGAGAGGAAGCGGGCGTAGACGGCCTCGCCGATGAGCGTCAAGGGGATACTCTGGTCGAGGGAAGAGACCACGGTCCACTTGCCGGTGCCCTTCTGCCCCGCGCTGTCGAGAATCACATCGATGATCGGTGTGCCGTCCGCATCCTTGTACGCCAGGATGTCACGGGTAATCTCAATAAGGTAGGACTCCAGCTCGGTCCGGTTCCACTCGTCGAAGACCTTGCTCATCTCATCGTTGGTCATCCCCAGGCCCTCCTTCATCAGGAAGTACGCCTCGGCGATGATTTGCATGTCGCCATACTCGATGCCGTTGTGGACCATCTTCACGAAGTGGCCCGCGCCATTCTCGCCGACCCAATCGCAGCACGGCGCGCCGTTCGGGTCACCCTCTGGAACCTTCGCAGCGATGGCCTGGAAGATGGGCTGAATGTGGGGCCAGGCGTCCGGCGAGCCGCCGGGCATGAGCGATGGGCCATGCCGCGCGCCCTCCTCGCCGCCGGAGACACCGCTGCCGACGTAAAGCAGACCCTTGCTCTCGACATACTTGGTGCGGCGCATCGTGTCTTCGTAGTTCGAGTTGCCGCCGTCGATGATGATGTCGCCCGGCTCCAGCAGCGGGATGAGCTTCTCGATAAAGTCGTCCACCGGCTGCCCGGCCTTCACCATCAGCATCACGCGCCGCGGCTTCTTGAGCAGCGACACGAACTCTTCCAGTGTCTTCCCGCCGATGACATGCGTACCCTTGGCGTTGCCGGCGAGGAAGTCCTCCGTCACCTTGGTCGTGCGGTTGAACACAGCCACGACGAAGCCGTGATCGTTCATGTTGAGCACGAGGTTCTGGCCCATCACGGCCAGACCAATCAATCCAATGTCTGCCTGTGCCATTTGTTGCTCCCTTTGCTTACTTCTGGCTCTTAAACGCTGCGTCGAAGGCGATAGACGACGGGGCGAAGTCAGTTCGGCGAACGAAGGCGATGGCGTCCGGCGCGCCCCAGTCGCGGTCCATCCCGGAATCCTCCCACTCGATAGACAGCGGCCCCTGGTAGCCGATCCGATTCAACGCGCGGAACAATTCCTCGAAGTCTACGTCGCCGTGGCCCGGCGAGACGAAGTCCCAGCCGCGCTCGCGCCCACCGAAGTTCAGGTGGGAGCCGAGGATGCTGCGCCGCCCGTTCAGGCGCTTCTTGGAGTCCTTGACATGCACGTGGTAGATGCGCTCGGCGAACTCCTCGGCATACGCGGCGGCGTCGAGAAATTGGTGCGCGAAGTGACTTGGGTCCAGGTTGATGCCGAACTCCGGCCGCCAGCCCAGCGCGTCTAGGGCCTTGCGCGTCGTCACGAAGTCGTAGGCGATCTCCGTCGGGTGAACCTCCAGCCCGAAGCGCACGTCCTCCTGCTTGAACACGTCCAGGATCGGATTCCAGCGATTGGCGAAATCCTGGTAGCCCGCCTCGATGGCGGCGAAGTCGTTAGGCGGGAACGAGTAGAGTTGCGCCCATACGCTGGACCCAGTAAAGCCCGTGACGATCTCGACGCCGAGGCGAGCAGCCGCCCGCGCCGTATCCGCCATGCGCTGCGCAGCGCGCTGGCGCACGCCTTCCGGGTCGCCGTCGCCCCAAACGTCTGAGGGCAAGATATCCTTGTGCCGATTGTCTATCGGATCGCACACGGCCTGTCCCACGAGGTGGTTGCTGATGGCCCAGCACCTCAGCCCGTAGCGTTCCAGAAGCTCTCGGTGGGATTGAACGTAGCCAGGGTCAGAGAGGGCCTGGGCTACATCGAAGTGGTCGCCCGAGCAAGCCAACTCTAGACCGTCGAAGCCCCAGGCGCTCGCCTTCTGCGCCAGAGTCTCGAGGGGGAGATCGGCCCACTGGCCGGTAAACAATGTAACAGGACGGGACACGATGAGCCTCCTCAGATGAGTGACGACCGGATAAGCGTCAGCAGGTCGCGCGCAGTCAACACAAGAGCAGTGAGGCCGCATAGCCCAACCGCAGCGCACCCCACAATCACGGCTTTGATGATGGGACCGACAATGCGCGGGGGTGTAAAGCCTTTGTCGTCTTCGAGCGTCATGCCTAGCGCAGCCCATTTCAACCCCAGTCGGTCGGAGGTCAGGGCGCGCCTCAGCTCACGATAGAGCAGCCAGCGGTAGACGACCACCTGGATTGTCAGGAGGACGATGCCAAGCGTCAGACTCCATAGTCCCCACGCTTCCCACGACAGCCACGCGGGTTTGAGTGAGGCCGCACTAAGGGCGAACATGGCGCTGTCAAGAAGCATGACGACGAAGACGAGCATGAATGATGCCGTGAGGTAGTGCTCGTCTGTAGGCAGACTGTCGGCATCCCAGATCATGGCGGCGTCAAACCCCCCGCCATCCTGGGTTCTCATTGCCTGCTGGACGTAACGCTTCAACAGGACGGTCCCCTGCAAACACTCCATCACCACCCGCCGCAGCCGGACGAAGATGGGAATCATGATAACGCCGGTGAGGCCGACGAAGAATGCCAGCGCGCCGTAGCTCCATGTCGGGAAGTCAAGGCCACTCGGCGCGCTTGTGCCCCGTGTCGCCGACAGTTGCGCCAGGCCCACGATGGCGGTCGCCGCGAGGCCCGCGACGAGCAGGTAGAACTGGATGATCTGGTTGCGCAGGTTGTCGGAGTGGAAGCTCGACTCGACGAGATACCGGTATTCAAGCTCGACGAACTTCGTGCGTAGCTCATTGGTGCTGCTATCGGCGTTGGCTGGATTTGCGCCCTCTGACATGGCTGCTCCGGGGTCGGGACCATCGCAATTCTGGGATTGAGGATAGACCCGCCGCATGGCGTTGTCAAGCTAAGGGACGTGGCATCGAATGTGCTCCGGGCCGAGCTAGACTCTCCGGAGGGATGGGGCATGGCAAAATTAGAGACGGCAATCGAGATCTGGGACTTGTGGTACGGCCAAGCGGCCAGCACCGGCTTGCCGTTCGCGCGGGGCCGCCTGGATGCGACAGATACGCTGCTGGTCCACGCGGCGCCCGAGGCGCTGACCGTCGAGGTGCGCGACGACGACGGTCAGCGCCTGGCGTATGGCAAGGATCTGGCGCGCACGACGGACCGACCGATGGCGCGGCTCACCCGGGATGGCGCAGACATCAGGCGCGAAGACTGCTGGCCGACCCAGGACGACATCGGCAAGCCGGTCATTCTGCCGGGTGGCGAGGTGGGGATGCTGTTGGAATGGTGGAACGCGCCAGACGGCAGTGAGTGGCGCTGGCGCGTTGAGTTCTACAACCGCAAAAGCTAGGCGCGCTTGAAAGAGCGGGCCAGGAAGCGGTCGGCGAGCACGAAGAACACCAGACCGCCGATCACAAGGGCGCCGAACGATATCGACCACACGGTCACGTCGGCGCTCATAATCTGGGGCATGTCCGGCAGCGTCGGCGACTGACCGCGCAGCATCAACGCTTGCAAGGCGCGAATGCCGTAGGTGACTGGCAGCAGGAAGGCGACGATGCGCGAGACACCGTAGAGCGAGTCCAGCGACAGGAAGAAGCCGCTGAAGAAAATCGACGCCAGCAGGACAATCATCGAGAACTGCACCGCCTGGCTGTCCGAGTTGGAGAGCGCCGAGATGATGAAGCCGATGCCGAGCGACGCGGCGATGAGGGCCAGGATGGTCAGGCTCACGAAAAGCAGGTGCATCGTCGTCGGCGGCCAGATGCCGCCCTGGAGCGGGATGCCCAGGCCGAAGACGAGGAGGGCAACCAGGGCCACGGCGATGACGATGCAGAACAGCATGTAGCTCACGTACTTGCCGAGCAGCGTCTCGAACGACGACAGCGGCGAGACACGGAAGACCTCAATCGCGCCGAGCTGCCGCTCTCGGACGAGGGCGAGCGCCGCCATTGTGACGGCGAGATGTTGGAGGAGCAGCGCAAGGACGCCCGGACCGTAGTAGGTGACGAAGTTGGGCCGAATCGAGGCCACGTTCTCCGTCTTGTTGGCAAACGGCGCGGCGAGCACCTCCGGCGGGATGCGGTTGAATGTCGCAAGGGTCTTTTCCAGGTTTGCCGAGTCCTGCTCGATCTGCGTAAGTTGGTTCTTCTGCTCCTGCGTCGCCGCGCCGCTCGATGTTGACAGCGACTGGCTCAGCGTGCCGCTTTGCTGTCGCAGGCGCTGCGCAGCCGCCAGCGCGGCCTGGGCGTCTTGGCCGCTCGTGCCGCCGATATTCGACTGCACACCGGCAAGCAGGCCAACACTGCCCGCTAGGGCCATGACCAGTTGGTCCGACGACTGGTCAATCTGCTGCGCCGATTGGGCGGCGCGGGCTCGGTCTCCCGCATCCAGCGCCGCGCGGGTGTCCTGGGTCGCCTTGTGGATGTTAGCCATGTCCTCTTGCAAGTTGCCCGTCGAACCCTGCGCGTTCTGCGCGACCGACATGAGCACGACGCGGTTGATGGCGTCGGTGTAGACGCTGCCGAACCAACCGACATACTGGTCGCGCACCGGATCCACGGTGTTGTGATACATGATGAACGGGGCCGCCTTGCCGCTCTCGATGGTGCGCGCGGCGTCCGGCGGGAACGAAGCCACCAGGTCGGCGCGCTGCTGAGCCAGGAGGTCGTTGGCAGCGGCCTGGCGTTGGCTGGCGGTCGCGGGGTCCTGTGAGGTTAGGAGGGCTGAAAGCTGTGTATCCGGCAGAATAGCGGCGATCTTTAGCTGTTCGCCGAAGGACGGCGCGTACTGCTGCACCGTGTTGACGAGGGCCGGCTCGTTCGGCACGACGATGACCGTGCGCAGCACCGGCGCTTCGCTGCGGTAACCAATGCCGAACAGGGCCAGGATGAGGAATGGCCCCAGGATGAGGCTCAGGACAAGGCGCGGTTGGCGCACAATCTCGCGGACTTCCTTGTTGATGAACGCCGAGGTGCGAATGAAGAATTTAAGCAGCCCGCGCACGGTCCACCTCCTCGCCAGTCTGTTCTGTCAGGCGCGCCTCGCCCTCCTCGCCCGATGGTTCCATCGGGCGAGGCTTGGCCTGCTCGATGAGACGCACGAACACGTCGTCAAAGGGCGGCTTCTCCTCCGTGATGCGTACGCTCTCCATCGGGATACCGGCGTCCTCCAATTGGCGGAGAATCAGCGGGATCGCCGTGGCGGCGTCGTTCACCACCATCTGCGCCGTGTCCCGCGAGATAAACTTCATCGTTCTATCCACCACCTCCGGCATCGCTTCAAGCCGGTCGCGTAGGGCGTCGTTCAGCCGAGCGTAGGTGAGGGTCACAACCTGCCCACCATATGCCTTGCGCCGTAGGTCGTCCGGTGTGCCGTCGGCGATGATCCGCCCCTCGTTGATCAGTCCCACGCGGTCGCAATACTCGGCCTCGGTCACGTATTGTGTCGTCACGAAGAGGGTCTTCTTCTCGTTTCGTAGATGGTTGAGGTGCTCCCAGATGGTAGCGCGCAGGACGGGGTCGATGCCCGCTGTCGGCTCGTCCAGGAAGAGCAGGTCCGGGTTGTGGATGAGGGAGCACACCAACTCCAAACGCCGCTGCATGCCGCCCGAGATCGACGACGCGAGCTTATTGCGATCCTCCCACAAGCCGACAAATTCCAGCAGCTGGCGCTTGGGGGCGCGCCGCGACCACCAGCCCATGCCGTAGGTGCTTGCGGCGAAGTCCACGTTCTCGCTGATGCTCAACGTTGGATAGAGGACGAAGAATTGGGGCATATAGCCGACATGCTCGCGGTCGCGGCGGCTCCACTTCGTTGGGGCTTTGTCGAAGACGCGGATGTCCCCCTCGGACGGGCCATAGACACCGGTCAGCAAGCGGATGACCGTTGTCTTGCCCGAGCCGCTGGGGCCAATGAAACCGTAGATCGTGCCCGGCGCGACGGACAGACTCACGTGGTCAATCACTGTGGCCTGTCCGAACTGCTTGCAGACGTTGCGCATCTCGATGCGCGGCGAGTCTTTGCTTGGTGAATCCATGATGCTCCTCGCTAGATAAAGCCAGGAAGGGCGGCAGCATATCTCTAGGCTTATAAAAGCAACCCATATGCCACTACCACAGCCGTCGGTCCTTCATCGTGAACATATCTCTACCGTCGCTCTATTGACACAAGCACCATGACGTGTTATACTACGCCTATCCCTACCCCCCTGGGGAGGGGGTAAGAAGGCGCGAAATGGGGTATCACAGTATTGGCGGACGCACAGCAGGTTTCGGGAGCGGTAGAGGAGGACGACATGGACGCTGACCAGAAGCGCGAGGTCATCAACCGCCTGCGCAGCATTCAGGGCCACATCAAAGGCATCGAGCGCATGGTGGAGGAAGACCAGTATTGTATCGACATCATCAACCAGACGCAAGCTGTCTCACGCGCCCTGGAGCGTGTCAACGCACTCATCCTGGGCAGTCATCTCAACTCGTGCGTCACGACGGCGATTCGCGGCGACGACACGCAAGAGCGCGAGCGCGTGCTGGGTGAGCTGATGCAGGTGTTCCAGCATTCCAACAAACTGTAATCGCTGGAAAGAGGCCAGAAATGACCCAGAGAATCGATTTTCCCGTGAGCGGCATGACGTGCGCTTCGTGCGTGCGCCGTGTCGAGAAATCATTGGCGAAGGTGCCGGGCGTCCAGGAGGCGAGTGTCAACCTGGCGACTGAGAAAGCGCGCGTGACGTACGATCCCGCGATAACGACGCCCGACCAGTTGAGGCAGGCGGTCGAGAAGGCGGGCTACGGCGTGCGCGAGATGCCCGCGCCTGAGTCTCAGCCGACATCACCCACGTCGGCCCCCGCGCCTGTCGCTGTTGCTCCTGTTGTGGCAACAACGCCGGTTGGCGATGTCACGCTGCCTATCGAGGGCATGACGTGCGCTTCGTGCGTGCGCCGTGTCGAGAAGGCGCTGACGAAGGTGCCCGGCGTTCAGGAAGCGAGCGTGAACCTGGCGACGGAGAAGGCGCACGTCGTCTTCGACCCGTCCGTCGCCAACCTTGACCAGCTGGGCGCTGCCGTCGAGCGGGCGGGGTACAAGGTCGGCGAGATAGCGCCGGAGATACCTCCGAGGACGCAGCCGGTTGGCGCTGCCGCAGCGCAGCCAGCCGCGCCCACGGCGGTGGACAGGCACGAGCTGGAACGCCAGCGCGAGGTGGATGACCTGAAGCGCAAGGCGTTCATCAGCCTGGCTGTTGGCCTGGCCATGATGGCGCTGATGTACATTCCGCTCGGCATCGAGATGACCCTGATTGCGCCCGTGCTCCTCATCGCCGCGACGGTCACGCAGTTCTGGGCGGGCGGCATCTTCTACAAGGCGGCCTGGGCATCGGCTAAACACGGCGGCACGAACATGAACACCCTTGTCGCCGTCGGCACGAGTGTGGCTTACGGTTACAGCGCCTTCGTCACCCTCTGGCCGACCCTGGCAGCGCGTTGGGGCTTTCCGTACAACCTGTACTACGAGTCCTCGGTCATCATCATCGCCCTCATCCTCATGGGCCGCTGGCTCGAAGCGCGGGCCAAGAAGCAGACGAGCGCCGCCATCCGCGCACTCATGGGCCTACAGGCGAAGACGGCGCGGGTTATCCGCAATGGCGCCGAGCAGGACATTCCGGTCGAGAGTGTTCTGGTCGGCGATTTGGTGCGCGTTCGCCCTGGCGAGAAGGTGCCGGTGGACGGCGTGGTGACCGAGGGGCAGTCGGCGCTGGATGAGAGCATGCTGACCGGCGAGAGCTTGCCGGTCGAGAAGGGGCCGGGCGACGGGGTCATCGGCGCGACATTGAACAAGACCGGCAGCTTCGTGTTCAAGGCGACGAAGGTCGGCAAGGACACGACGTTGGCCCAGATCGTGCGGCTGGTCGAGGAGGCGCAAGGCTCCAAGGCCCCGATGCAGCGGCTGGCCGACACCATCGCCGGCTACTTCGTCCCGGCTATCCTCATCCTGGCCGTGCTGACGTTCATCGGCTGGATGATCGTCGGCCCGGAGCCGAAGCTGACCCTGGCGCTCACCGCCATGATTTCGGTGCTCATTATCGCCTGTCCATGCGCCCTTGGCCTGGCGACGCCGACGGCCATCATGGTGGGCACCGGCAAGGCCGCCGAGAACGGCATCCTCATTCGCGGCGGCGAGGCGTTGGAGGGGACGCGACGCATCAATACGATCGTCCTCGATAAGACGGGCACGCTGACGCGCGGCAAGCCGTCGGTGACCCAGGTCATCGCCACAAATGTCCTCAGTGAGAACGACTTACTGCGGCTCGCAGCAGCGGCCGAGGTTGGCTCGGAGCACCCATTGGGCGAGGCCATTGTGAGCCATGCTCGGCAGGCGGAGCTAGACCTGCCGCGGGTCGAGCATTTTGAGTCCGTGACCGGCAAGGGCATCCGCGCGACCATCGAGGGGCGCGCCGTGGCGTTGGGCAATGCGGCGCTCATGGAGCAGTTCGGTGTAGCCCTGGATGGCCTGGTGGCGCGGGCGGACGAGCTGGCGCGCAACGGCGCGACGCCAATGTACGTGGCAGTCGATGGCGTGGGCGCTGGCCTCATTGCCGTCGCCGACACGCTCAAGCCAGAGTCGCGCGAGGCCGTCGCCGAGATGAAGGCGCTGGGGCTGGACGTGTGGATGCTGACAGGCGACAACCGCGCGACGGCCCAGGCTATCGCGCGGCAGGCGGGCATCGAGCACGTCCTGGCGGAGGTGTTACCGGAGCAGAAGGCTGACAAGATCAAGGGCTTGCAGGCGGAGGGCCGCGTCGTGGCAATGGTCGGCGACGGCATCAACGATGCCCCCGCGCTGGCGCAGGCGGACCTGGGCATCGCTATCGGCACCGGCACAGACGTGGCAATGGCGGCGTCGGACATCACCCTCATCGGCGGCGACCTGCGCACGATTGTGACGGCCATCGACCTGTCGCGCAAGACGGTCAGCACCATCAAGCAGGGGCTATTCTGGGCCTTCGGCTACAACGTCGTGCTCATCCCGGTGGCGATGGGCGTGCTGTACCCGGTGTTCGGTGTCTTGCTCAACCCCGTCCTGGCGGCGGCAGCGATGGCGATGAGCAGCGTCAGCGTTGTCACCAACGCCCTGCGGCTGCGCGGTTTCAGGCCGCCGGCGAATGCCGAGGAGATCCTGCACCCGCCGGTCATGGCGCGCGTCAAGGAGTACGCGTATCTCGTGAGCATCGCGGCAGTCGCGCTGGTCATCGGCTACTTCGCTCTGCGCTTCGCCCAGCCGGGTCACGCGTCGGCCATGCCGGCTACCATGCCGGCTTCCCAATCTCAAGGAACGGGTATGTGATCACAGCGGACTTTGTCGTCCGCGCTAACTAACAAAGGAGAGACAGGATGAGCAAGGTGGTTTTGAACGTTCCCGATATTTCGTGCGAGCATTGCGCCAAGACGGTCACCGGGGCGCTCACGCCTATCCAGGGTGTGCGCAACGTTGCGGTAGATATTGATGCCAAGCAGGTCAAGGTCGATTACGACGAGACAGTAGCCAGCCTCGACACGATGAAGGCGGCGCTCCAGCAAGAGGACTACCCCGTCGCCTCCGCTGTTCCTGCCTGAATCCGAAAGACCCTGAAGGTCCGCCTGGCCTTCAGGGTCTTCCTCATTTCGGGCTTCTGTCGGCCGCACCGTTTCCCAAAGCGCCTGTCCGGCGTCATACATGACAGCCAAGGGGGACAACGGGCAACGAAGGAGGCTTGGAATGAGGTACGTCTGCCATCGTGCGCGCGTAATCCTGGCGCTTGTGCTGTTGCTCCTCTGCTTCAGCGTAGCGCCGCAACGTGTCCCGTCCGTCGGCGCCCAGCCTGCTGCGGCCCTGACCCCACCCGTCGGCGTCGATCTCGATGTTACCTTCATCAACCGCTCCCCGATGTACAAAATGTACTGCGTACAGTACCCCAACGGGATTCCGCAGCTCTGTCCCGGCACCGAGAATGAGAAACGCTGGCCGGCGCCGGGGGAAATTGTCACGTTCACTGCGCATGTCGTCAACAAAGGGACATTGCCAAGCCCTCCGGCAGCCTATCGCTGGTCGCTGGACGGGACGCAGGTTGCCGCAGGAACACTGCCAACCCTGGCCCCGAACGCGGAAGCCACAGCCGTGTACCAGTGGCCGTGGGGACACACGATGCAGGGCGAGCGCGTCCTGGACGACCACGCGCTCAGCTTCACCGTCGATCCCGACAACCTTATCACCGAGACGTATGAGAGCAACAACACGCTGGCGGAGCGCACCAACGCCCTCAGTCTGCTGATGGTTCTCACCCCAGCCATGGCGCAGGCGTACAACACACCGCGCGACCCGGCCTTCTCCTTCTCGGCGGAGGACTGGCTACAGCGCCAGGTGGCCGCCATGAACTGGGCATTGGCAAACTCGACGTATGATGTCACGCCCCAGGGCGCGACGGAGCGGGTGCGTATCAACGACATCGTCATCTCGCCGACGATGCCGCCGCAAGACTACGCAGCCGACGGACGCTGGTTCGTCGATGCAGACTACCGGCTGTACAGTGGCGGCTACGATCCAGCGACGGATATCGATTGGAGCCTCGTCCACGAGCTGGGCCACCAGATTGGCCTGATCGACCTGTACAACCTGAACATTCCGTCGACGGGCGTCCAGGTCGAGGACGCCGAGGGCATCGCAGCCAACATCGGCTTTACCTGGCCGCGCCCCGACCTCATGGGTGGTGGTGACATTGCGCCCCATGCCGACAGCCACCTGTACTCCAGCCACTCGGCCGGTGGTCTCTCCAGCACCAAAGGCTATCGCCGCGGCTACTACGGTGAGTACCAGTACGACATACCGACCCAGAACATTATCCGCGTACTGGACAACCAGGGTCATCCGGCGCAGGGTGTGGGCGTGACCCTCTACCAGCGCAACGGCGCGCCGGATTGGGTTGGGGACATCGCCATCGACAACACACCCGAGTGGTCAGGCGTCACCGACGCCGATGGCCGCGTTCCCCTCGCCAATCGCTCGGTAGGCACGGGCGCCACGACGCGCACCGGGCACGCGCTCCACGACAATCCCTTCGGCGTGATCGACGTGGTCGGCAAGCCGAACCGCTTTCTGGTGAAACTGGCGCGGGGTGAGCACGAAGAGTTCGCTTGGCTCGACATCACGATGTTCAACCTGGCCTACTGGCGCGGCAACACCGACAATTACACGTTCACCTTGAATAGCCACATTCCGCCTACGGATGCGCCCGTCCGGCCCGCTATCACCCGGAGTAGCGTCGCGGGTGACACTGCGTCGATCTGTTTCACCCCGAACCCATCCCTCACCATCTTGGGTTACAACGTTTACCGCGCCGCGCCGCCAGAGTACCGCTACGAGCGCGTCGCCAGCCTCATCAGCGGGCCGTGCTTTACAGATAGCTTCAGCGGCAGTCGGGTCTACGCCGTCACCCGGGTTGACATCGGCAGCCGCGAGAGTGCCTTCAGCAGCTTTGTCTGGGCGCCGCGCCTGGTCAATCCCACCGCGCTCGTCGTCGACAAGACCGGCAAGCACGTCATTCTCGACCCGCAGAACGGTTACGCCCTGCTGGAACAGCGGGCCGACGGGCGCTATCTGCGCAACATCGGCAGTCCGCACTTTCACCTGGAGTACTCCAACTACCTGGCGCTCGACGGCCAGAATCGGCTCGTGTTCAGCCACCCCGGCGACTACTACACCGACCGCCACTCCATCCGCGTCGCCGACCGCGCCGTGTCGCCCCTCTTCGAGTTCGGAGAGCGCGGCGCGGGCAACGGTCAATTCGAGACACCGGCCGGCGCCGCCGTCACGGCAGCGGGCGCTATTCTCGTCGCCGACAGCGGCAACAACCGCGTGCAGGCTTTTGATCCTTACGGGGGCTTCATCACCGCATTCGGCGGCCCTGGACGCGGGAACGGCCAGTTCAACAACCCCCAGGGGCTGGCCGTGGGGAGCAACGGCAGCGTGATCGTGGCCGACACCGGCAACAACCGGCTGCAAGTTCTCGCGTTCGACGGCGTGCGCTTCACTTTCGTCCGAGCGCTGCCGACTTCGCTCAATCGTCCGACTGGCGTCACGACGTACCAGGACCGGATTGTTGTCGGCGACACGGGCAACAACAGCGTCAAGGCGCTAGATGCATCGGGCGCGGTCCTCGCCGAGTATACCGCGCCCAACGATGGCTCAAGTGGCGCGTTCAACGCGCCGCGCGGGGTGAGCCTCGATGGCCTGGGGACGATCTGGGTCGCCGATACGGGCAGCGCTCGCGTCGTTGCCATACGTGACGCCCTCCCGCCGCTCGCCCGCCTCTATCTGCCTTGCCTGGTGCGCTGATTCGGAGTAGTCGTTAGCCCGTGTAGCGAACCTGGTACAACACGCCTGCCTGATCGTCGGACACGATGAGGCTGCCGTCTGGGGCGACGACGACGCCGACGGGACGACCCCAGCGCTGCCCGTTTGCCAACTGCCAGCCCGTGGCGAAGTCGTCCACGCGGACGGCCTGGCCGTTCTGGAAAACGACGTGGAGCAGCTTCGGCTCGGCGGGCGGCTGGCGGTTCCACGAGCCGTGGACGGCGACAAACAGGCTGCCGTTGTAGCCCGGGAACTGGCTGCCGGTGTAAAAGCTCAGGCCGAGCGGCGCCGCGTGGGCCTGGATGGGCATGGTCGGCGGCGTGATATTCGCGCAGTTCGCGCCCGGCTGCTGGGGCGTAGCGTTCGGCGGCAGGCAGCCCGGCCAGCCGAAGTTTTGCCCCTGCCCGACAATCGTCACCATGTCCGGCGGGATGTCGTTGCCCTGGTTGTCGCGCTCGTTCACCGTCGCCCATAGGGTGTTCGTGCCGGGCTGGAAGGCCAGGCCGACGGCGTTGCGCAGGCCCCACGCAAAGCGCGTGTAGCCGCTGCCGTCCGGGTTGTACTGGAGGATGGCGGCGCGGCGCTCGTCAGATTCGTTGCAGATGTTGCACGAGGAGCCGACTGACACGTACATCTTGCCGTCCGGCCCAAAGGCGACCGTGCGCGTGACGTGCTGGCCGTCGGCGGGCATGGAGGCTACTGCTTCGCGCGCACCCAAAGTCCCATCGCTAGAGTAGGGGTAGCGGCTAATCTGTGTCGTCTCCCCGACGTAGAGATACTGGCCGCCGTCGGTCTTGAGCAGCGCCAGGCTTGATGGTCCGTTGAGACCCGTCAGGAGCGGACGCGGTGGTGTTGCCGAGGGCGCGATAGCGCCGTTCGCCGCCGGATAGCGGTAGACGCTGCCGGCCATGTCGGCGACGAGCAGACTGCCCGCGTCGTCGAAGGTCATGAAGCGCGGGCGCTGCAAACCCGTCGCGGCTACCGAGATGGAGAACCCCGCCGGCAGGCGCATCGCGTGGCTTGCCATGTTGAGACCCGCCGGCACGACAAGCTGCGTGGCGACCAGATCCGTCGATGAGGGCGGCGTTCCCGTTGTGCCTCCGCCTCGCGTCGCGACGCCAATGTTGGCGAAGTCGCCATTTGCGACATAATATACGCGCACGATGCCGTTGCCCAGATTTTCGGCGCGCTGCGCAGTGTAGGTTGTCCCGCCCGTGGATGTCTGAAATTCGGGCGAGTTGGGGACGAAGCCGTCGGCGAAGATGCGCTTCTGCAGGGCGGCGTCGGGGTTGAACTGGATGACCTGGTGCTGCTCGGCCTGCGCGAGAAGCGTGGCTGCCAGCGTGTCGCTGCCCGCGTTCCCGCGCTCTACGAAACGCACATTGCCCCAGTCGCCATTGGCGACGTAGTACACGCGCACCACGCCGCTCGCCAGGTTCTCGGCGCGTTGAGCCGAGTAGGTCACGCCGCCACTATCGACGGTGAACTCCGAAGAGTTGGGGACGAAGCGGTCGGTGAAGATGCGCTTTTGCAAAGCGGCGTCCGGGTTGAACTGGATGACCTCGCGCTTCTCGCCCTCTGCCAGAAGCGCGGCATCGACTGGCGCTGTATCGGCATAGGTATTGCCCGGTGTCAACTCACGCACCACGAGCCAGGCGCAGGTGGCGAGGAGGACAATGGTGGCGGCGACAAGTATCAGGGCCAGCGGACGCTGCCGCGTAGAAAACAAACTCATCGTCTTCTCCTTCATGCACTAACCGTCTCTGACGATCTTCCTTCGCGTTGTTCGCGCTGTTCGCGGTCCAATTCCTGCCCACACATAATGTGCCACGGTTGCGGAGATGACATCGGCTGGACAACCCTGCACGTGAGCGGGAGATTGCTTCGCTGCGCTTGCCATCACGATGTTACGACTATCTTACGCTTTGCCCCGATTTTAGTCATATAACACGTCTCAGGGACGTTGCGAAAACAAAAAGCTGTGGTATACTTACGAATAGCCTTCGTTTATTGGTCGCCGCCTGTCTCCGACGCGACTTTGTACCAAAGGATACTCCTATGCCCCAAAATCTATGGGACGAGCAAGCATTAGCCCAAAATCCTGTCCTCGACGGCCTGGTCTACCGCAGTAATCTTCTCGGGCGTGATCGCAGCATCGTCAATATCTACGGCGGCAACACAAGTGCGAAGCTCATCGAGGTGGACCACCTGGGCCGCGAGGTCGAAGTGATGTGGATCAAGGCGTCGGGCAGCGACGTGGCGACGATTGCCGAACAGGGCTTCGCCGGTTTGCGCGTTTCGGAAATCATGCCGCTGCTGGAGCGCGACGCCGTGAGCGACGACGAGCAGATCGCCTACCTGACGCGCTGCACGTTTGCCCCGGGCCGCCCGCGCCAGTCTATCGAGACTCTGCTGCACGCTTTCATCCCGGCGCGCCACGTCGACCATACCCACCCGGACGCCATCGTGAGCCTGGCCTGCACCCCGAACGCACCAGACTTGTGCCGCGAGTTGTGGGGCGACCGCGTTGTCTGGGTCGAGTATATCCGGCCCGGCTTCGAACTGAGCAAGCGCATCGCCGAGGGCGTGCGCGGCAACCCGAAGGCCGAGCTTGTGGTGATGGGTAAGCATGGCCTGACAGTCTGGGGCGATACGAGTCGGACGTGCTACAACCGCACGATACAGACGATCCAGGAGGCCGAGGACTTCATCGCAACGCGCCGCAACGGGCGGCGCATTTTCAGCGGCGCGGCTGTTCCGTCGTTGTCGGCCGAGGCGCGCCGCCAGGCGTTCCTGAGCCTGCTGCCGGAGCTACGCGGCGCGCTGAGCGACGAGCGGCCGGTCGTGCTGCAAACGGATGATGCGCCGCGCGTGCTCGAGTTTGTCGGGACGGAAGGGATCGAGACGTTTTCCCAGATTGGCGCTTCCAACCCTGACCAGCTCATCCACAATCGGCGTGTGCCGCTGCTCGTGGACTGGCGTCCAGGTGAAGGCACGGCTGTGCTCGTTGAGAAGGCCCTTGCGGGCGTGCGCCAATATGTGGCGGACTACATTACGTACTTCGAGACCTACCGCCAGCCAGGCGACACGATGGTGAACCCGAATCCGCGTGTCATCCTGGTTCCGGGCCTCGGCCTTATCACAACCGGCCAGGACGCCCAGGCCGCTGATGTCAGCAACCAGCTCTACCGCCGCGCCATCGAGGTTATCGACGGCAGCCTGGCGTTGGGTGAATACGTCGGCTTGACGCCGGAAGAGGCATATCACGTCGACGCCTGGCCGCTGGAGCAATACCGTCTGAGCCTCTTGAAGCAGATGGCGCGCGAGCTTAGCGGGCGGGTTGCCGTGATTGCTGGCGGCTCGGCCTCGACCGTCCGAGCGATTATCCAGCGACTAGCCCTGGACGGCGCGCACGTCGCTATTTTGAACGCCGACGTCGCGGTGGCGGAGGCGATTGTGGGCGAGCTGCGGGTGATGTTTGGCGAGCGGCGCGTCCTAGGTGTGACGTGCGACGCTGCGGATGCTGCGGCCGGGAAAGCAGCCTTCGAGGCGGTTGTCCTGGCCTACGGTGGCGTGGATATCGTCGTCGAGGATGGCGCGCTGGATGCTGTCAACGGAGTCGTCTTGAACGTTTGGGAGCGGCAGAAGATGAGCGGCACGTTGGTGCGCTTGATGGATGCTGATGCACAACTTTCTCCCATTATGACGCTGGACGGCTCTACTTCGATCCGCATCAATACCATCCAGGTCGGCGCCGACATCCCATCGGGAGACGTGGCTGAGGCCGTTGCGTTTCTGGTTAGCCCGCGCTCCCGCCTCATTAACGGCGCGACCCTTGCCATCACCTCTCAGGCGGAAAAGGCAGCCTCCCATGCCGCTCTATGATTTCAAGACGCTCATCGAAGGCATGGGCGAGGCCGGGCAGCGCATGGCCGAGATGGGCGCGAGCGAGGCGGCGGCGGGCAACCTCTCAGTCTACGTCCGTGAGCTGACGGGGCTGCCGACCGATTTCGGATCGCGGGGACTTATCGATCTGCCGGTTGTCACGCCGAACCTGGCGCACGGCTGGGTGCTCGTGACGGCGACGCACCGCCGGCTGCGCGACGTAGCGCGTTCCCCTGAGCGAACCCTAGGCGTTCTGCGCGTCTGCGATGGTGGGGCACAGGCTGAACTCTACGCCGCTCAGCCAATCCGGCCGACGAGCGAACTGAACTCCCATCTGGCGGTTCACGACGACCACGTCGGGCGACGCGGCCTGGCCCATCACGCCGTCCTCCACGCCCAGCCGATCCGCCTGACGTACCTGTCGCACCTCGACGCTTATGGAACGACCGACGCCCTGTGCCGACGGCTGTTTCGGTGGCAGCCGGAGATGATCGTAGAGTTTCCTGAGGGCATCGGCGTGCTGCCGTTCGAGATGCCTGGCTCTGACGAGCAGATGCGGTTAACAGTAGCCGGCATGGTGGAGCATCGCGCCGTCCTGTGGCGGCGGCATGGTATCGTGACGCGCAACGACGACAGCATTGAGGGAGCGGCGGACCTGGTAGACTATGCCGAGACGGCGGCGCAGTATGAGGTTATCAACCTGATGCTGGGCGAGCCGGTGGAGGGGCTATCGGACGCGGAGATGGCGCAAATCATCGCGCGAATGGGGATTACCCAGGCGTTATTCTAACTTTTTGCTATACTTTTCCTTTGTGAATTTCTAAGCCTGGAGACGCGCCAGCAAAGGAGAAGATGAATGTGTTACAACGACAACGACCGCCCGCCACTACCTGAGGGCAGCCGAGGCGAGGCCCGCACCCAGGACCTGGTGCTGACGGCGGCGGACGGCACGCAGTTCGCCGCCTTCCTTGCCCTGCCCCAGGGCGAGCCGAGCGCCGAAGTCCTGATTTTGCCCGACGTGCGCGGGCTGCACGGGTTCTACAAGGACCTGGCGTTGCGCTTCGCCGAGATTGGCATCGCCACCATCGCCATGGATTACTTCGGGCGCACCGCTGGTCTCACGCCGCGCGACGACTCGTTCGACTTCTGGCCCCACGTGGCCCAGACCCGCTTCGCCACGATCCTACAGGATGCCAGGGCTTCGCTGGACCACCTGCGCGGCGCGGTGGGACAGGATAAAGCGAGCTTCACCGTCGGGTTCTGCTTCGGCGGCTCGAACTCGTTCCTGTGCGGCACGCAGGAGCTGGGGTTGGCTGGCGTCATCGGCTTCTACGCGGGCCTGTCCCGCGACCGGGGCGATGGTACGCTGCTCGACAAGGCGACCCAGATTCGCGTACCGGCGCTGGGGCTGTTTGGCGGCGCCGACCAGGGTATCCCGGTCGAGGAGGTGCAGCAGTTCGACGCCAAGCTGGACGAGGCCGGTGTCGAGCATGAAATCATCATCTACGAGGGCGCGCCGCACAGCTTCTTCGACCGCCGCGCTGAAGAGTTCGCCGAAGCGTCCGCCGACGCCTGGGCGCGCGTCCGCGCCTTCATCGCGGCCCACGCCGAGCGCATCCCAGCGAGCTAACAGAGTCGTTGGAAATAGGAGCCGCAGGCAAGTTGCGCTTGCCTGCGGCTTCTCGATTCATGTCTCAAGCTCTGGTGTTGCAGCGCCAACTTCAACTGGCGCTACAGCTTGGGCTTCTAGTCCTTACCTGTGAGGGCGTCCTTGGCGTCGCCTAGGGCGTCCTTCGCCTTGTTCACCGCGCCCTCGGCGTGGCCCTTGGACTTCTGAGCCGCGCCCTCGCTCTCCATCTCGGCGTCGTCGGTCGCATCCCCAACGGCCTGCTTGGCCGAACCGGCAGTCTTGTCCCAAGCCTCGCGGGCCTTGTTCTCGGCATCACTCATGGCTATTTGCTCCTTCTGGTTGCAGTTAAGAACGTGTGCCAATCTACGAACGTAAGAAGCAAATACCATGCCGAGGGGAAGAGGGGCCGATGTCGCCATTGCAAGAGATGCCTTCAACTAAGCGGCGTGCGACGGGAGGTAATCACCCCTGTGTTGTAGCCGAGCCAGTGCATGCGTCCCATGTGCCGCGCGTGCTCGACCTTGAGGCAGCGGTCCATGACCACCATCAGGCCGCCACGCTCCGCGATCTCTGCGCCCTCGAAGCTGATGACGTTGTACTGTAGCCAGAGCGCCTTGGCCCCAATCTCGACGGCCTCGTGAGCGATAGCTGGCACAGCGTCCGGCTGACGGAAGACATCTACGATATCCACGGGGAAGGGAATATCCTTGAGCGCGGCATAGCTCGTCTCGCCCAAGATGGCTTTCTCGCGCGGGTTGACCGGCACGATGCGGTAGCCGTGGCGCTGCATGTAGAAGCCGACGAAGTGGCTGGCGCGCAGGGTGTTCGGCGACAAGCCGACGATGGCGATGGTGCGCGCCGTGTGCAGGATCTCCTGGATGACGCGCCCATCCTGGTATGTTGTAAGATTGCGCGCTGCCGCGATGCTATCATTAGTGGTTGTCATTGCGCCTCCACGCGCGCCGCGCGATTGTCGAACAGCGCCGCCGCCTTCAACCCGTTCTCTAGATCCCAAATGAGGTCCTCCAGTGTTTCAATTCCCACGGACAACCGTATCGTTCCGGCGGTGATGCCGGCTGCGGCCAACTCCGCGTCGTTGAGCTGGCGGTGGGTCGTGCTGGCGGGGTGAATGACCAGGCTCTTGGCGTCACCCACGTTCGCCAGGTGGCTCCAGACCTGCAACGCCTCGATGAAGCGCGTGCCGGCCGCGCGTCCGCCGCGAATATCGAACGCGAAGACCGCGCCCGCGCCACGCGGCAGGTACTTGGCGGCGAGGGTACGGTAGGGGCTGCCGTCCAGCGAGGCGTAGCGCACGCGCTCCACCATCGGGTGACCCTCCAGGAAGCGGGCGACGGCGAGGGCGTTCTCGACGTGGCGCTGCATGCGCAGGGACAGCGTCTCCAGGCCCAGGAGGAACAGGAACGCATTGAACGGGCTGAGCGCCGCCCCCAGGTCGCGCAGTGTCTCAGAGCGCAGCTTCTGGAGGTAGCCGTAGACGCCGAATGTCTCGTGGAACGCCAGGCCGTGGTAGGCGGGCGACGGGTCGGCGACCACCGGGAAGCGGCCATTCGACCAGTCGAACTGCCCGGACTCGACGACGATGCCGCCGATGCTCGTCCCGTGGCCGCCGATGAACTTTGTCGCAGAGTGGACAACGATGTCTGCACCCCACTCGATGGGGCGACACAGGTAGGGCGTGGCGAAAGTGTTATCGATCATCAGCGGCGCGCCGCGGCTGTGGGCGAGTTCGGCGACGCGCTCGATGTCGAGGACGTTGCCGCCCGGGTTGCCGATAGTCTCGCCGTAGAAGACCTTGGTATTGTCCCGCGCCGCCGATTCCCAGGCGCTCAGGTCGTCGGGATCGACGAAGGTCAGGCCGACGCCGAGCTTGCCGAGCAGGTGCTTGAGCTGCGTCGTCGAGCCGCCGTAGAGCGCAGCGGACGAGACGACATGGTCGCCGGGGCGGAGCATGGTGAAGAAAGCAGCGGCCTGCGCTGCGAGGCCGCTGGCGAATGCAATGCCGCCCACAGCGCCCTCCAGGTTGGCGACGCGTTCCTCGAAGGCTGCCGTCGTCGGATTCATGATGCGGGAGTACGTGTTACCGTATTCTTGCAGATTGAAATATGCCGCGGCGGCGTCGGTATCCTCGAAGACGTAGCTCGTCGTCTGGTAGATGGGGACGGCGCGGGCGCCGGTTGTCGGATCGGGGCGCTGGCCCGCGTGGATGCTGCGGGTGTCGAACCCAAAGTCGTGCGCGTTGCCGTTCGCAGCGGGGGCATTCGGGTCGTGGTCAAAATCAGGCATAAGGGGCCTCCGTTATTGTCCCTCTTGAACCGCCGCGTAGGTGCGGTCAAGAAAGTCGCGGATGATGGGTATCTGGCGCGCTTCCTCGAGCAGGAAGGAGTCGTGGCCGTAGGTCGTTTCAAGATTATGGTGCTCGACGGAGCGACCATTGATGCGGAGCGCGCGGGCAATCGCTTCCGAGTCGGCCGGCGGGTAGAGCCAGTCCGACGAGAAGGAGATGAGCAGGAAGCGGGCGCGGGCACGGGCGAACGCGCGCTCCAGGGAGCCGAAGCCGTGGGAGCGCGCCACGTCGAAGTAAGTCAGCGCCCGCGAGATGTAAAGGTAGCTGTTCGCGTCGAAGCGTTGCGCGAATTTCTCGGCCTGGTGCCGCAGATAGCTCTCGACGGCGAAGTCGGCGCTTGTGACCGTGTACGACGGACCCTCGCGGTCCTGCCAGCGCCGCCCGAACTTGTCCGCCATCGACTCGGCCGACAGGTAGGTGACGTGGCCGACCATGCGCGCCACGCCGATGCCCGCCATCGGTGCGCGGCCCGTGCCGTAGTAGTGGCCGCCCTGCCAGTTGGGGTCGGCCATAATGGCGTTGCGGGCAATGGCGTTCCAGGCGACGCCTTGCGCGCCGAGCCGTGGCGTGCTGGCGATGGGAATGCATGCCTTCACCACGGGCGGCCGCGTGATGGCCCATTCGATTGCCTGCATGCCGCCGAGGGAGCCGCCCGTGACGGCCAGGAGGGTGTCGATGCCCAGGTGATCGAGGAGCGCCTGCTGCGCGTTCACCATGTCGCCGACGGTCACGACAGGGAAGTCGAGACCGTAGGGTCGGCCCGTCGCGGGGTTCGTGGACGACGGGCCGGTCGAGCCACGGCAGCCGCCGATGATGTTGGAGGAGACGACGAAGAACTTGCGCGTGTCGAACGCCTTGCCGGGGCCAATCATGCCATCCCACCAGCCCAGCCCGCCCCGCGCACCCACGCCGCGCTCCTCCGCGCCGATGCCGTCGAGGGCGGTTGGCGTGTCGCTGTCGGCGCTCCAGCCCGCCGCGTGAGCATCGCCGCTGAGGGCGTGGCACACCAGGATGACGTTGTCGCCGCGTGGCGACAGCGTCCCGTACGTCTCGTAGGCGATGCGCACCGGCGCGAGAGTTGCGCCAGACTCCAGGACGAGCGGGGAGGGCAGGTCGAACGTGCGGGTGCTGACCACGCCAACCGCGCCGATGCGGCGGGTGGACAGCGGATCGGACGGGGCAGAGGACGTATTGGTCACGGGCGTCTCGGTCCAGGGGATCGGTGTCGATAGGGCGATAGGGTATCCGTAAACGGCTGTCTTGTCAAACAACGCCGATTTCAAGGCGCCCCATTGCTCCAGTTGACGAAAACACCGTCCTGCCTTATAATCCGCCGATTAGGAAAAAGGGCCAGGTTGGCCCTCCGCAATGTGTCCGATGCCGACCGCAAGTCGGCGCAATCGTTCCTGCGCTGAGAATACCCCCCGTGAACGGACAAGGGTATGTTAGGCCGCTCGCTGGAGTGCGGCCACTCCGTCCATCCCAACAAGCAGGTTCCGCATGAAAAACCTCTTACTGGGTCGTTTCAGCTACATTGTCGTTCCGTTCCTCTCGGCAGCCCTGGCTTTGCTGGTAGGCGGTGTCATTCTCCTCTTGCTGGGCGCTAACCCGCTGAGCGCCTACATCGCCATGTTGCAGGGCGCGTGGGGCAGCCCGAACGCCCTCGCCGACTCCGTCGTCAAGGCGACGCCGCTGCTCCTCGTGGGTGTCGGTATCTGTATCGCCTATCGAGGCGGCATGATTAACGTTGGCGGTGAGGGGCAGTTCATCCTGGGCGCTCTCAGCGCGACGGCCCTGGCGCTGGCTCTGCCCGGCTGGCCTAACTGGCTGCTCATCCCGGTCGCGCTGCTCGGCGGCTTCATCGCCGGTTCCCTGTGGGGCGCGCTGGCTGGCGTGCTCAAAGCGCGCTACAAAGTGAACGAGGTCCTCAGCACTGTGATGCTGAACGCCATCGCGCTGCAACTCATGACTTACCTGCTGCACGGTGTTCTCATCGACCCGACCGAGCTGGACAACGCGATTCGCATCCCACAGACGCAGCGCCTGCCGCTGGCGGCGGACCTCCCGCGCCTGGTCCCGACGCGGCTGCACCTCGGCGCGGCGCTGGCTGTCATCGCCGCTATCGCCGTCTACATTCTCCTGTGGCGGACAACCCTCGGCTACCGCATCCGCGCCGTCGGGTTCAACCCCTTCGCGTCGCGCTATGCCGGGATTAGCGTCAGCCGCCATCAAGTGCTCGCAATTGCCTTGAGCGGCGCGCTGGCCGGCCTTGCCGGCGCCGTCGAGATTCTCGGCGTGAACCACCGCCTGTTCACCGACGGCTCCACGACCGGCTTCACCAGCAACGCGGGCTTCAACGGCATCGTCGTCGCGCTGTTCGGCAACCTGAACCCGCTAGGCACTATTCCCGCGTCGTTCCTGTTCGGCTCACTCCTCGTCGGGGCGAACAGCCTACAGCGCTCGGTCCAGGTTCCTTCGGCCTTTGTCACGACCCTCGACGGCCTGATCGTCATCTTCGTCGTGGCAACCCAGGCGTGGGGGCGGCGGCAGAGCCAGCGGCGCGCTGTTCAAGCCCCGCCGACGAGCGAGACGCCGCCGGCGACCGTCGAGATGGCCGACCAGGTGCTCTCGGACCCGCAGAACGTCGCGTAGGAGAGGAAAGCCATGCTCACCGATTTGCTTGCGCCCAAAGTCCTCATCGGCATTCTCGCGTCGGGCATCATGCTGGCGACGCCGTACCTCTACGCCTCCCTCGGCGAGATGTTCGGGCAGGTCAGCGGCGTGCTGAACCTGGGCCTCGAAGGTATCATTCTCATGGCGGCGTTCGCGGCGTACTACGTCGTTCTGACCACGGGCAACCTGGTTGCGGGCCTGCTGGTCGGGATGCTCGTCGGCGCGCTGATGGGCGTCATGACGGCGTTCATCAACGTGACACTCAAGGCAAACCAGGGTATCAGCGGCATCGGCATCTTCATGTTTGGCCTTGGGCTGAGTGACCTGCTATTCCGCGTCACCGTCGGCACTCCCCGCACCTTGAACGGCTTCCCGTCCCTGCATATCCCGGTGCTGAGCGACCTGCCGGTGCTGGGGACGATCTTCTTCAACCAGAACATCCTGGTCTATGGCGCGTATATCCTGGTGCCGATTTCGTGGTTTGTCTTGAACAAGACGACGCTTGGGCTAAAGATACGCGCCGTTGGGCAGACGCCGGCCGCGGCGGATAGCCTGGGCATCAGCGTGGTCCGAGTGCGCTACCTGACGGAGACCATCGATGGCCTGCTGGCGGGTGTGGCCGGTGCGTCGCTGTCGATTGCCCTGCTCAACGTGTTCCAGTCGAACCTCACCAGCGGCCTGGGCTTCATTTCCGTGGCTCTCGTGTACTTTGGCGCGTGGCGGCCGGTGCGCATCATGCTGGGGGCCTTGTTGTTCAGCATGGTCAACGCTCTCCAGCTCTGGATTCAGACGCTTGGCATCCCGCTGTCTTCGGATTTGGCCGGCATGCTGCCCTACATCTTGACCATCGTCGCCCTCATCTTCGCCGCGCGCTCGCTCATCAACGAGCCGACGGCCTTGACCAAGGCGTTCGAGCGCGGCGAGTAAGGACGGAACGACATTGTGACTGACACCGACCTGGCCCTGCTGCGGAGGGCGATTGAGATTGCTCGTCAGGCCCGCGCCAAGGGCAACCACCCGTTTGGTGCGCTGCTCGCCGACCGCCACGGTAACATCTTGCTGGAAGCCGAGAACACCGTCGTGATCGAACGCGACTGCACAGGCCACGCCGAGACCAACCTGATGCGCCTGGCGTCGCGTCAGTATGCGCCTGACTTCCTTAGCGAGTGCAGTCTGTACACAAGCACCGAGCCGTGCGCCATGTGTTCGGGCGCAATCTACTGGGGCGGCGTTGGCCGGGTCGTCTTCGCCATGAGCGAGGAGGACTTGCTGGCGCTGACCGGCGACAGCCCGGAGAACCCGACCTTCGCGCTACCTTGTCGCGAGGTATTCGCCAAGGGGCAGCGGCCCGTCGCTGTGGAAGGCCCGGCGCTCCAAGAGGAGGCGCGCGCCGCCCACGCCGGCTTCTGGCGTTAGCATCCCACTACCACCCATTCACCACATTCTCACCACAACCTTGAAGGAGGAGACACATGAGAATGAGATACTGGATCATTGGCCTGGCCGTTTTGCTCATGCTGGCCGTCGCCGCGTGCGGCGGCGCAGCGCCAGCCGCGCCTGCGCCCCAGGCGGCGACGCAGCCACCGGCCGCTCAGTCAGCTGCGCCCACGACGGCGCCGGCGGTGGCCAAACCCGCAGCCACTAACGCGCCGTCTGTCGCTCAGCCGGTTGCGCCGACGGCAGCGCCTGCGGCGGCGAAGGCGACTTCGGCTCCCGCTGCTGCGCCAGCGGGCGGCTCCGGCAAGGTGTTCCGCGTTGCGCTCATCATGCCTAGCGCGAAGAATGACCTGTCGTTCAGCCAAAGCATGTACGACGCTGTCGCCAACATGCAGAACCAGCTCGGCAAGGACAAGTTCGAGTTCGCCTACACCGAGAACATGTCGAACGTGACGGACGCTGCGGCTGCTATCCGCGACTACGCGTCGAAGGGCTACGACCTTATCATTGCCCACGGCTCGCAGTACGGCGCGTCCCTGGCCGACATCGCCCCCGATTTCCCGAAGCAATCGTTCGCCTGGGGCACGGCGGTGGACACGTACGAGAGCAAGGGCGTCAAGAACATCTTCGCCTACACCGTCGCCTCGGACCAGGGCGGCTACGTCGAGGGCGTCATGGGCGCGAAGCTCTCCAAGAGCGGCATCCTCGGCTATATCGGGCCGCTGCCTGTGGGCGACGGCAAACTGACCGGCGACGGCTTCGTCGCCGGCGCGAAGGCCACCAATCCCAACGCCAAGACCCAGGTCACGTATGTGAACTCGTTCAGCGACGTGGCCTTGGCCTCCCAGGCGGCGCAGACCCAGATCGCGTCCGGCGCTGACGTGCTGGCCGGCACGTCGCAGAACATGGTCGGCGCGGTCAGCGTGGTCAAGGACAAGAACGCGTTGTGGTTCGGTAACGACGTCGACCAGGCGTCCCTCGCGCCCAACAACGTCGTAGCGAGCCAGGTGTATGACTGGACGTATGCGCTCAAGGGCATGATGGACGACATCAGCAAGGGCAAGCTGGGCACGAGCGTCTACACCCTGACGCTGAAGAACGGCGGGTTGAAGATGGTCAACAACCCGCAATACAAGCTGCCCGACGAGGTCAAGGCGCTGCAAGACAAGACCATCCAGGGCATCATCGACGGCAGCATCAAGACCAACGCGCAGTAACGGGACGTGAGCTTAACCGACAGAGGCGCATTGCTGCGCCTCTGTCGGAGGTGGGGTAGTTTATGCCAACATCGACAATTCAGAAGGTTGAGCTGCGCGGCATCACCAAGCAGTTTCCGGGCGTCCTGGCCAACGACCGCGTCAACTTCGACGTGAACGCCGGCGAGGTGCATGCGCTGCTAGGTGAGAACGGCGCGGGCAAGAGCACCCTGATGAAGATTCTCTACGGCCTGTACCAGCCGGACGCCGGCGAGATCCTCATCAACGGCCAGCCCGTGACGTTCAAGTCCCCCGCCGACGCGCTACGCAACGGCATCGGCATGGTACACCAGCACTTCCAGCTCGTGCCGAGTTTTACCGTCGCTGAGAATGTCTCGCTGGGGCTGCCCTCCGGTAAGGCAGGCGTGCTGGACCCGGCGACGGTCGGGGCGCGTATCCGCGAGCTGGCGAAGCAGTACGGTTTGAGCGTGGATCCGGATGCGTGCGTCTGGCAGCTCGCCGTGGGGCAGCAGCAGCGCGTCGAGATCGTCAAGATTCTCTATCGCGGCGCGCAGCTCCTCGTACTGGACGAGCCGACGGCCGTGCTCACGCCCCAAGAGGTGGACGACTTGTTCGTCACCCTACGGCAGATGGCGCACGAAGGCCACTCCATCATCTTCATCTCCCACAAGCTCCACGAGGTGCTGGCGATCAGCCAGCGGGTGACGGTCTTGCGCGACGGCCGCTCCGTCGGAACGTATCCCACAGCGCAGATGACAAAGGCAGAGCTGGCGCGGCTGATGGTCGGGCGCGAGGTGATGTTGCAGTACAATCGCCCGGCGCCGAAGCCGGGGGAAGCGCGCCTACAAATCGAGAATGTCACGGCGCGGGGTGATCGCGGTACGGACGCGCTGTGCGGTGTCTCGTTGACGGTACGCGCAGGGGAAATCCTCGGACTGGCAGGCGTGTCAGGGAACGGTCAGCGCGAGTTGGGCGAGGTGCTGACGGGCCTGCGTCCAGCCACCCAGGGCCGCGTCGTATTGAATGGGCGTGACGTGACAAACGCGTCGCCGGACCAGCGCATCGACGCGGGCCAGGCGGCGATCCCTGAAGAGCGCATGCGCGAGGGGGTCATTACCGACTTCAGCGTGTCCGAGAACTTGATTCTTCAGGACAACGGCAAGTCGCCCTATTCCCATCGCGGCTTCATGGACTTCAAAGAAATCGCAAAGCAGTCGGCGCGTCTTGTGGAGAGTTTCCGCGTCAAGACGCCGAGCCTGGAGACGCCGGTCAAGAACCTATCCGGCGGCAACATCCAAAAGCTCATTCTGGCGCGCGAGCTGAACCGCAAGCCGAGCGTGCTCATCGCTGCCCAGCCGACGCGCGGCGTGGACATCGGCGCGAGCGAGTACATCCACCTGCGCTTGCTGGAGCAGCGCGCCCTCGGCACGGCGACGCTGCTCATCTCCGAGGACCTGGACGAGATTCGGGCGCTGTCGGACCGCATCGCGGTCATCTACGAAGGGCGTATCGTCGGGATTGTGGACGGGCCGACGGCGACGGCGGAAGAGCTGGGCCTGATGATGGCGGGCAGCGTGCGGGAGCCAGGCGCAGCGTGACGACCAGCATGAGCGGCTCCGAACGTCTGCGGCTCGTCCTCATCATCGGCGCACTCTCCGCTTTCGGCCCCCTCTCCATCGACATGTACCTGCCCGCCCTGCCGTCGCTGGCGCAGGACCTCGGCGGGACAGAGTCGGTGGTGCAGCTTACCCTGACGGCGTTTATGCTCGGCCTGGCGCTGGGGCAGCTCGTCGCGGGCTCGCTTAGCGATGCGATGGGACGGCGGCGGCCGCTCCTCGTCGGCCTGGTGTTCTACACGGCAGCCTCACTCCTGTGCGCCGTTTCGCCGTCCATCGTCGCGCTCATCCTTCTGCGCTTCATCCAGGGCGCGGCCGGCGCGGCGGGCATCGTGATTGCGCGCGCCGTCGTCCGCGACCACTTCACGGGCAACGACGTGGCGCGCTTCTTCAGCCTGACGATGCTCGTCAACGGCCTCGCGCCGATTCTCGCGCCCATCATCGGCGGCCAGATTCTCCTCTTCACCTCCTGGCGCGGCATCTTCGTGCTGCTGACCGTGGTCGGGGCAGTTATGCTCACGGCGGTCACGTTCGGCCTGCCGGAGTCGCTGCCGGTCGAGCGGCGGCGCACAGGTGGGCTGAGCGCGAGTGTGGCGCCCTTCCGCCGCCTTGCCGCCGACCGCGTGTTCGTCGGCTACGCATTGGCGATGGGGTTGGCGTTCGGCGCGATGTTCGCTTACATCTCTGGCTCGCCGTTTGTCCTGGAGGACATCTACGGCGTGTCGCCCCAGATGTTTGGCCTCTTCTTCGGCGTCAATGCCCTAGGGATTGTGATGGTTAGCCAGGTGGGTGTGCGGCTGATCGAGCGCGTGGGGTCCCGCCTGCTCCTGGCGACAGGGCTGGGCACGGCTGTAACAGGCGGGCTGCTGCTCCTCGCTGTCGTCACGCTCGGCGGTGGGTTGGCGGTCATTCTGCCCGCGCTGTTCCTTGTCGTCGCGAGCATCGGCTTGACCAGCCCGAACGCCACCGCTCTGGCGATGGCCGACCACCCGGATATCGCGGGCAGCGCGTCCGCCCTCCTCGGCCTGACGCAATTCATTATTGGCGCCCTGGTGGCCCCGCTCGTCGGAATCGCCGGCAACGCGACGGCCGTACCGATGGCCGTTGTCATCGCGAGCCTCACGGTAGGCGCAGGCGCTGTGTTCGTGCTTCTCACCCGCGCCACACCGCGTCCTCAAGAGTTACCGCAGCGCAACGCCTCTGGGCGCTGAGGTTGTCCTGCTTTCCCCGCCGATATTGCGGAAGTACTGCCAGAACACGTAAAGCCCAATGAGGCACAGCACCGAGAACGGGGCTGCCTCGACAGGGTTCACCTGCCCATCTTGAATGAGAGGCACGACGATCCAGGCAGGGATGGTAATCGACATAATGAGGCCGAAGGTCATGCTGATGCCGCCTAGCAGGTAGCCCCACACCGAGCGCCGCCAGAGCAGGACTGCCGTAGTGAGCATGAGCGGCACGACCATGCCCAGGTCGAGGGCCTGCGTCACCAGGGTGGTCATCCCGGCGAACTCGTCTGGAAAACGGTCGGCGAGGGTGTAGGGGATGATACGGCCCAGCCACATCAGGATAAGCGCGACGCCCATGACCGACGTGAAGCCAATGATGAGGCGGTGCGGGAAGTGGTCCGAGATGCGGTTCGGCAGCCGCGCCACGTCTACGCCTGCCAGCGCCATAAAGAAAGCGACGGCGCTTAGGGTGAAAATGGCGACATAGACCAGGAACAGGGGATTGAAGGCCAGCATGACGGCGTACTGGAAGTACTTGTACGTGAAGTAGAACAGCGTGCCCAGGAGCAGCAGCCGCCCACGCAGCGATCCGCGCCGATCTAGCCAGATGGCGGCGATGAACAGCGGCAGCGCCAGGACGATGTCGATGGCGTCCCAGACGATGCCTTCGCGAGCAACCGAGGCCGGGTTGTAGCGATACAGGCCCCCGCTCTGATACGTCGCGTGCTCGCCGCGCACGGTCGTGACACTGATGGGCGCGCCCTGTCCTTGGTACAGAAGGCCCGCGCCGGCTGCCACGAGGACGAGCAGAAAAATTAGCCCATACAGAAAGAGTCTTTTGTTCATTTCGGTAGCCTTTCAGATTATGTGCTTTGGAACTCAATCAGCATTCTGTTCTGACAAGCGCCTGACAGGTTCCCGGAACCTGTCAGGCCATGCTGAACATAAATTGTCGCCCTTTATTGGACGCGCGCACTGCGTCATGACTTACTCTTTCAAGCGGTAGAGCATTTCCCCCGCGCGCGGCACAACAAGCCGGTCGCCGTCTTCGCCGGTCGGCCAGTCTTCGAGGGCGATGGTCTTGGGGTTGCGGTAGCCCAGATTCACTTCGCGGCAAATCTCTTCCGGTATGCTCGTGGCGAGGGTGACGGCGATGCGCGGACACTCGACTCCGTCCTCATACGTGCCGACGCCGCGCAGGTGGGTGGAGTGGGCCAGGACGCCCCACGGGTAGTGCTTGAACGAGTCCCACTGTCTCACGAAATAGTCGCGGACGTGGTAGCCGACCTGACGGATGAGCGCGCCGTGGGTGACGCTGATGTCGCGGATGTGGGGCGCGTAGATGATGACCTCACCGCCGTCGGCGATAACCGGCTCCATCTTGTACATCCCCTTCGCGCCCACCCAGATCTCGTCGTACATCTCTGGCAGCACCGATAGCACCTGCTGGTATGGTTTGGCGACATAGTGAATGTGCGTCTGGGCGGCGAGATCAGCGGCGGCAGACCATGCGGCTTCGGGCGTGTCCACGAACACGCCCTCGACGCCATCGACGGTGACGACGCTGCAAACAGCGTGGCGCGGCGTGGGGATCATGGCGGCGGCACGGTCGATAACGGCGCGCACAGCGGTGTCCTTCGTGCCGATGATTTTGTACGAGGTGAGCAGCGCGCCCAGCCAGTGGGTGAAGTCGATGATGTCCTGCCCCGCGATGCCGGGGAAGAAGTATTTGTTGCCGCCGGAGAAGCCGACGACCTCGTGCGGGAAGACCGGGCCGCAGATGAGGATGTGGTCGTACTCCAGGACGAGGCGGTTGAGGCGTACCGGCACCTCCATCGTGAGCAGACCGTTGCTCAGCGCCCTGACCTCGTCGGCCCCAATGACGCCGAGGGTCGTCAGGGCGTCGGGGTCCCGCCAGGCGTGGTTGAGGAGCTGCACGTCGGCGTACTCTGTCACGCGCTCCTCGGCGGTCAAGCCGAACAGCCGCAGCATGTGGGTGTCGTCCAGGGGCGGGTGCGTGCCCAGGGCGACGAGGAAGTCCACGTTTTTCACGCGCGGCTGGAGGTGTCGCGTGAGCAGGCGAAAGAACATGGGCAGGGGCATGGTGCGCGTCGGGTCGGGCACGATGACCAGGACGCGCTTGCCCTCGAGAGGCAGCTTCTCCAGTCCCTCGACAACGATTCGCTCGATCTCTTCTTCGGTCAGGTACGTCTCCGTCGACATGATCGTCACCTCATAATGTACGGCATCAGCAGACGGTAGCTGCCTGTGGTTACCTGCGCTCTGCTAACGGCAGCGCTGTGCGGCTGCCCAGCCGCATCGAGAACTTGAGCAACGTCCATCGTTATGCTAATCGTGCCCGGTTGCAGCGCAGTGAGCCACACGGTGCCTACAGTCACGCCATCACCCGCCATAGGATTATCGGCAACACCGCCCCACGCGCCGTGTACTTGCGCCGCATCAACCGTCGGGCCGAGCGCCACCGCATCCGCAGGCAGTCCAGCCGGTTCAATGGCGTCGATGCGTGCTGCGCCAGCCGGTACGCTCACAGCCAGGTCATAGCCACGAATGCTAGCCACGCCTTCCACCACGACATCGATAAGAAATTGGCCGCCAATGGGCGCCTGAGTCGTTCGCGGGATGAGGCGCACGCGTGGGCTGATAGCTAGGGGTGATGGCTGCGGCGCGTCGCCAGTCACGCACGTCCGTCCGACATTCGCCATGGTTCGCGCCACGTCGGCAGCGCTGGCATGCTCGTTCCCTTGTGATGCCCAGGCAAGAGTTGTTAAACGTACATCGAATGCGTCTACTGTGCAGCTTCTATCCTGATCGGCATGCAGCACACTCGGCGCCACGAACGCGCCGCGCTCAACTGTGACCTGGTCGCTGGCCGAGCGGCCCCAAATCTCGGGGCGATACATGGGGTAGGCCTCGGCGGGCATGGCGCTGAACTGGCCAGGCCGCGTGGCGCGTATGCGGTAGGTGAACTCGTGCTGCCCTGCGCCGAGCCAGGTTATGAAGAACGACACACGGTCGTCGCGCAGCTCCTTATTATTGTATCCATACTCGCGCCAGATGGGAATTGGAGGATACGTATCCCACGGGGTCCAGATGATTGGGTTGACGCGCTCATTCAACGGCTCGAAGCCAGCCGGCAGGCGGTCCTCGATGAGAACGTAGCTCATGTCCTCGCTCAGGTCGAGCGTCAGGTGGGCTTCGACGACGTCACCCAAGGCGAACTCGGTATGCGGCGTGACTGTGCCATTGGGGGCAGGCGTTGGCGTGGCGCTGTCAGGGCTGGTCTCGGCCAGGATGTAGCTACGCTTCAGGCCGATGCCAGTCCCGGTCGACGTGACCGGCTGGAACTGGGGGTAGAACAGGCTGAGGCGGACGCTGAGCGCGTAGTACAGGCGGCCCGGCCCGGTTTTCTCGATGTGTAGCACATTCGTACCCGGCATCAGATCGCTTCCATGCAGTACGACCGGTGGGATGGGCTGCGTGGCATTGGTGTGGTCCACGTGGCCCTGTCCCAGGACGGATTCGCCGTGGGTCACACGCCAGTCGTAGTGGGCGTCTAGCTCGCCACTGAGGAGGATGTAGTCCGTGAGACCGAGGATGGCAAAGGCGCTGGCCTGCGTCGTCGGCCAGGTCTTCCCGTCGCGCTGGTCCATCAGCCAGCGGGCGGCGCCAGGGAGAAGCGTTGATGTTGGGCGCACCTGGGCGAGGGCGCGGAGGGCCATGCCGGTGCTCTTCTCGTCCGACATCATGGTGCGCCAGGCGTAGTCCTCGTTGTGCGGCGCCACCCAGTGGACGCTGCCGCCGGTGTCGACCGCGCGGGCAGCCAGCAAATCCGCAGCCGCGTTCGCGCTTGCATCGTCCCTGAGAAGCTTCAAGGTCATGGCCATCGCCGCGAGGCCGAAGGGGTCAAGGCGGTTAGGGGCGTCGAGCAATGCCTGGCTCTGGCTGAGATCGCCGTGGCCGCCAAGGGCCAGGACGTAGAGAGCGTAGGCGCGCAGACGCGGATCGAGGGCGCCATCTGCGGATGTTGTTGTGGAGGCGACCGTTGCGGTCCCAAGCTGCCTGGTCAGGAAGGCGAAGCCGCGGTCGAGCACACCCTGGTCCACGTCGAAGCCCGCTGCTCGAACTTGCAGTAGACCGAACAGCACGTAGGCCGTCTGGTAGACCGCCGAGTCGTCGTCGTACCACCAGCCCCAGCCGCCGTCGGGTCGCTGGAAGCCGTACAGCCGCTGCAGCCCGTCGGCCATGATGTCGGGCAGGCGGTGGTCAAGGTCAGGATTGGCGATACCCAGGCGGCGGTACGTTTGCGCGACGGCGGCGTTGGGCAGGACACGGCTCATGGTCTGCTCGACGCAGCCGTAGGGGTAGGCGACCAGCTCATCCAATCCGTCAAGCAAACTCAGGGCGATGGACGGGGCCAGCCGCAACTCGACAACAGAATCGTCGGTGACGGCGTTGAGAGGCACGTCGAAGGGCAAGTCCACGCTCGGATCGACGAGACCGGCGCGCGCCGAGCGTTCCGGCACGGCGAAAGGCTTGACCGGCAGCGGGGTCGCTACGGCATCACTCAGAGCGCCGGCATCCGCGCTGGCCTGCACATTCTGGCTCCCAACGTGGCTCGCCACAGCCGACCAGCGCACGCTGCGCTGCTGCCCGTCCGGCACAAGCAGGGTCAGGGGCGGCCCACTGAGAAGAAGCAGACCGGTGCTGGTGAGGTTGACACTGGCGTTGATGTCGCTGCCGCTGCGGTTCGTGACGACGGTATCCAGGGCGACGCGGTCGCCAAGAACGAGGAAGCGCGGCAGCCCCGGCTGAACGGCGACCGGCTTGGTGACGGTGATGCTACCCTGGCCCATGCCCACGAGGGTGTCGGTGGTGATGGCGCGAGCGACGATGCGCCAGCGCGTGAGATTGTCAGGCAGCGGAATGTTAACCGTGGCATGGCCCGCTGCGTCAGTGACGATGCGAGCGTTCCAGTAGGCCGTGTCGCGGAAGTCCTGGCGCACGCTTTGCCCCGCTTGAGGCGTAGTAACGCCCGGTATCGCTGGCGCTGGCGTGCCGGTTGGCGCAGCAATCGGCGGCTGGTCAATCGCATTGAGGTAGCGCTGCGGACGCAGGCTGTCCCACGTCCCAACGCCCAGGTCACGCCGACCGTAGAAATAGTCGAACGGGTTGCCTGCTGTGTCGTCGGCGAGGGCGAAGATGCCCTCGTCCACCAAGGACAGGCTAACCTCGGCGCGCACCGGCTGGTTATTGTTCGTGACGTGGAGCGTCAGCGCGGCGATGTCGCCGGGGCGATACTCGTGTTTGTCGGCGCTGATGTCGACGGTCAGGCGCTTGGCCTCGGCGGAGACGGCCATCTCTACCGGCGCGCTCACGAGCAGCCGGCCCTCAGGCGTGCTGGCCCACGTGTATCCCTGATTCGTGGCCGATGTACGCTGCCAGATGTGGACACGGGCGTAGAGGGTTGGCGCGTCGTCGGCCAGGATTGGCACGTCGACCTGGGTCGCGGCGCCGCTGATTTGGACGACCATCTCGCGCCGGACACGGCCGCGCTCCAACGTCAGCAGCGCCGGGCCGTTGACCGGCGACTTGATGAGCAAGTGGGCGGTGTCGCCGGGGCGGTAGCCGGCAGCATCTGCCTTAATCTCAACGCTGTCTGCCTGGACGTACCAACCGCCTGAGTTAGCCGGGTCGTAGACCCAGAAGTACGCCCAGGTTGTCGCGGCGCGGCCTCGGTCGTCCAGTGCGCTGGCCTGCACCGAATACCAGCCTAGCTTGATGTTGAGGTAGCTCACGGTCGCCCGTCCGTCAGCGGCGGTCGTTACCGTCTGCGTCGTCGTGTCCGGGTCAGGCGTGTTGTAGTAATGCGTGGTCGTGACGACGATATTGTGATTGATGACCGGCCGGTTCTGTCGGTCGCGTAGAGTCATCGTCAAAGCGACGTTCTCACCCGGTTGGTAGGCGTATTTGGGCAGGCTGGACTCCAGGGTCGCGCCGGCGTAGTAGGCCTGGACGCTCGTCTGGCCGGTGACGACCTGGGCCGTCGCGTCCGTAACGCTTGCCTCAACGGAGAGGGACTGGTCCCAGCTGTTCTGCGTCGTCGTCGGCAGCTTGCCCGTGTAATGCCCCTGGGCGTCCGTTACGGCGTTGACCTCGGCGATGATGTTCGAGCCGCCCCACCACCACCAGGTGGTCTGCTTCAGCTTGATGTTGACCGGCGCATTCGGGACGGGCGCGCCGAAGTAGTAATCGGTGGCGACCGACACCGTGAGCGAGTCGCCTAGGATGACCGGATCCGGCGAGGCCGTGACCTTGACCTCGAATTCTGGCTTGCGGTACTCCTGCACCTGGAACGTGCGCTGGGTTGTGACACCGGCGTGGGTCACCTGGAGGCTGTAGTCACCAAGGCTTGCCTCGCTGCCGAGGTGGAGTGTGCCGTCCACCGTGCCGAACTCACTCAGCGTTGGGTGCTGCGTGGCGACGACATTTGAGCGTGAGTCGCGCAGGGTGACGGTGATGGGGTCCGTTGGCGCGGGCAGGGTGTAGGCGACATCCTGCTCGCCGCGCAGGGCCGCTTTGAAGTAGACGTCCTGGGCAGGGCGGTAGATGGGCCGGTCGGTGTAGATATAGACGCGCTCGTGGCTCGACTGGTTGCCCGACCACCACCAGCCGCCCCAGTAGTCGGTGCGCCACTCGGAGCGCAGCCCAGCGATGGTCATCTCACCGTTGATGCGCCCGATGGCGAGCGTGTTCTCGTCCCACGCGACATTCGCGCTCGCCACGCCGTCGGCATCGGTGGTCATCGACGTCAGGAAGCCGTTCACGCCTAGCAAGTCAACGGCGACGCCGCTCTTGGGCGCGCCGGTCTGGAGCTGCGCCGCCCACACCGCGACCTGGCCGTCGCCGCCCTTGAGGGCGAGGACGTAGCGCGTGACGACGACGATCATCTGCGCGGGTCTGTCAGTTGCCGCGTTGCCCGCTGTGAGGACATAGAGACCGGGCGGGACGTTCACAGGCAGGTGAGCGCTCGGCCGGGCAGCGGCCGGGTCGAAGGTCTCGCTCCAGGCGGCAGCCTGGCTCAAGGCGGACGTGTCGACGGCGAGGGGCTGCCAGGAGTTCGTGGCGCGGTAGACGGCCTGGAGCTTGTCGAGGGGCAGCGCGTGGAGGGTGAACGACGCCGTCTGAGCGCCGGATAGGTTGAGATCGACACTGCGACGCCCATCCGGGTCGACAAGCTGAATGTAAGCGCCGTAGCCAAAGTCGGCGTTAGGCGCAGAAGGAGCCGCGCTCGGGGCAGCGCGGCTCACGTTGAGAGTCAGACCACTCAGGATAACCAGCGCCAAGGCGGCGCTGGCCAGAAGCGCGGGGCGAAGGATACGGGGGTTCATAGGGTCCTCCGTGAGGACGTGTGAAAAGCGAAGCACCTCTACTTATATGACGCTATATACCCCCATAAGATGTGGCTCCGACCGCGTGTTGATCATCTGTCTTTAGTAGTGATATCGCGTCTGGAGGAAGTCTATATTGTCTCTTCGCGAGCTCGGGCGAGGGCGGTGAGGAGGCGCTCGGCGTTCTTGGGTGAGCGCAGCACATGGGCCGTCTCTAGCAGGCTGCGCAACTCATCGGCGGCGATCAAGGCCACATCTTCAGCGTCGTTGCGATGGATAATCACCCCATCGCGATTCTGGACAACCTCATCCATGAACTTGTCCATGTTCGTGATGGTGTCCGCGTACATAGTCTCTATCATCTAGCAACGCTCCTTCACCTTCTACCTATAGCCTGCCTCCACGCGACACAGGGCATGCGTCGTTGCGAGGAGGACGATAGGACGACGAAGCAACCTCCCGCAGGGGAGCAGACGCTCCACAGTTGCTGAGAGCATCTTTCGTAAGGGCGGGAGATTGCTTCGCTGTGCTCGCAATGACAGCCTCTCTATCTTTAATTATGCAGAAGTATTGCTACGGTGTCCAGAGGGTGCCGTCAGGCCAGCGGCTCTGCGTCCACTCGATGGGCTTGACCTCGATGGGGTACTTGGCCGCCTTCGCCTCGTCGATGTCCACGCCCAGGCCGGGCCTGTCGTTGGCCCACAGGTAGCCGCCCCGCATCTCCGGTGTGCCGGGGAACACCTCGTACAACACCTCACCGAAGTTGATGACCTCCTGGATGCCGAAGTTGTGGCAGGCCAGGTCCAGATGAAGGTTCGCCGCGTGGCCGACTGGCGAGACGTCGCCGGGCCCGTGCCAGGCCGTCCGCACGCCGAACGCCTCGGCGAGGGCGGCTTGTCGCCGCGCCGGGGTGATGCCGCCGATGGCCGAGATGTGGGAGCGGATGAAGTCGATCAACTGCTCGGCGATGAGCGCCCGCCACTCGACCGCGTTGACGTGCAGCTCGCCCATGGCGATGGGCGTGGCGGACTGCTCGCGCAGGCGGCGGAACCACTCGATCTGGTCGGGGGCGAGGGGGTCTTCGAGGAAGAACAGGCGGTACGGCTCCAGCGCCTTTGCCATGCGGATGGCGTCGATGGGGGCGATGCGCTCGTGAATGTCGTGCAGCAGGAACAGGTCGAAGCCGACGTGGGCGCGGACGTGCTCGAATAGCGCGGGGATGGCGCGGGCGTACCTGTCGGCGTTGTAGTACATGCCGGGGAAGGCGCTGTCCAGGCGGTCCAGGACGTGGGTGCGGTGCGTGGCCTGGGGCGCTTCGCGGCTCGGCAGCGCCGTCGCGGTTCGAATGTCCTGCACACGCCCGCCGTAGCCGCCCATCTGGCAGCGCACGGCGAGGAAGCCTTGCTCCTTGTAGCGCAGGACGTTGTCCAGCACTTCCTGCGGGTCGCGCCCGTCGGCGTGGCGGTAGACCATCGCCGCCTCGCGGCACTTCCCGCCGAGCAGGTCGTAAACGGGCATATTGGCCAGCTTGCCCTTGATGTCCCACAGCGCCATGTCCACGCCGCCGACAGCGTTGTTGAGGACGGGGCCGTTGCGCCAATAGGAGTTGACCATCATCATGTGCCACAAGTCTTCGCTGTTGCGTGGGTCACGCCCCTGGAGCAGCGGGTCCAGGTACTCCTCGACGGCGCGGGCGACGAGCGTCGGGCGCTGGGTGAAGGTGGCGCAGCCCAGGCCGTAGAGGCCGTCCTGGTCGGTCTCGACCTTGACGACGACGAGGCCGATGCCGTCGGGGGCGGTGAGAATCGGGCGAACGCGGGTGATTTTCATGGCGATATCCTTACGACCAGACACGGTCCCAGCTATGCTCGACATCCCACTCTGTCGTCGGCTCGAAGAAGCCCTGATCGTCTGGTACGAGATGCGCCTGGATGGCGTCCGGGTTGATGTCGAAGCCGAGGCCGGGCGTCTCCGGGACTTTGATGTAGCCGTCCTGGATGAGTGGCCTCGGCACGCCCGTGATGAAGTCGTCCCAGTAGGGCAGGTCGGTGAAGTGGTGCTCCAGGGCGATGAAGTTCTGGGTGGCCGCCGCGCAGTGGACGCTCGCCATCGTGCTGATGGGCGTGCCGGCCATATGCATTGCCATGCTGATGCCATGCTCTTGCGCTAGGTCGCCGATCTTCTTGGTTTCCAGAATGCCGCCCGCCGTCGCCAGGTCGGGGTGGATGACGTTGACGGCGCGCGCCTCCAGCAGGGGGCGGAAGCCTTCTTTGAGGTAGATGTCCTCGCCAGTGCAGACCGGCGTGTTGAGCGCCCGCTCGATCTGCACCCACTTGTCGGTAAACTGCCACGGAACCAGGTCTTCCAGCCACGCCAGGTTGTATGGCTCCAGCGCCTGGCCGAGGCGGATGCAGTCATCGATGCCGATGTGGCCGAAGTGGTCGGCGGCAATCGGCACCTCGTCGCCGACGACGGCACGCACCTGATCCACATACTCGCAAATCAGGTGCATGCCCTTCGGCGTCAGGCGCACGTGGGTGAACGGGTGCATCGTCCACTGCGTGTTGAGCATGCGCTCGACCTCGTCGCCGGGGTCGCCGGGCAGCATGCCCTGCGGCCAGCTCAGCGCACCCTTGACGCCGATGAGCGGCTGGACGCCCAGGTCCATCTTCAGCATGGTGAAGCCCTTTTCGATGCGGCCCGCCAGCTTCTGGCCCATGAGCGCGCCGGTCGGCTCGTTGGGCGTGTCGCAGTAGATGCGGATGCGGTCGCGGAACTTGCCACCCGCCAGCATGTAGGCCGGGACGCCATAGGCTTTGCCGGCCAAGTCCATCAGCGCCATCTCGACGCCGGAGACGCCGCCGCCCTGCCGCCCGTGGGAGCCGAATTGCTTGATCTTGCGGAACAGCTTGTCGACGTTGCACGGGTTCTCGCCGAGGATGCGACTCTTGAGCATGAGGGCGTAGGTCTTGGTGGCGAGGTCGCGCACCTCACCGTAGCCGCTAATGCCCTGGTTGGTGTCGATGCGGAGGATGGTGAAGCGCCAGTGGCCCCAGCCAACCGTCGCCGTGCGCATGTCGGTAATCTTCAGGTTACTGGGCCGCGATGTCGTGCGCACGTGGTCTTCGGGGCGCGGGGAGGCCTGGGTGTGGGAATCTGCGCTCATTGGGTGACGTCCTGTCGCTGTTCGTGAGTCCAGCCGAAAAGGCGCTCGGCCTTGCGGCAATCGAAGAAGCCGCGCATGCCGCTCAGGTCACCTCGAATCGGCACGTCGGGGAAGAACTTGTGGGCCAGCTCGAGGCTCGGCGTTTCTTCCGTCGTGTCCGGCGCGATGATGTAGAAGGCTTCGTGCCCTTTGTAGTCGGCGGTCAGCGACAGCAGGCAGGCCCGCGCCGCAGCCTCCAGGTGCGTGTAGCCCCAGAGGTGCTTCGCCAGCAGCCCCCCCAGCCGCTTTGAGTGTTCGACCGCGACGGCGCGCTCCGGCACAACCCAGTGGAAGCGCATGCTGGCGATGGTCATGCTCTCATAGCGGCGGGCGACAGAGTCACCCTGCAGCTCGCAGATCCACTTCGACAGGCTGTAGGGGTCTTCGTTGTATGTGGGGTGCGCTTCGTCCAGGGGGAAGTAGTCGTAGCGCGGCCAGCGGCTATAGGCGGCGCCGGTGGCGTTGACGCTGGACGCCTGGCAGACGCGCTCGATGCCCAACTGGGCGGCGGCGATGAGCGCGTTATAGCTGCCGACGACGTTGTTGTTGTGGACGACGTGGGCCGGGTGGCCGGTGGGCGACGGGATGGCCGCGAGGTGGACGACAGCGTCGCAGCCTCGGAAGGCCCCCTCGATAGCGGCGTAGTCGGCCATGTCCGCGTCGACGTAGACGAGATTGGGGTCGTCGGAGTCGTGGCCGGGGTGTACCCGGTCGATGCTCACGACGCTGTGGCCCTGCGCCAGGGCCATCTTGGTCACGGCGCGGCCGATACGCCCGCTGCCGCCCGTCACTGCAATCCTCATAGTGTGTCCTCCAGGCTTTCTTCGGGTTCGCGCCTCGTGATGCCCTGAATCCCGTCGATGTCTTAGCGTCGAGGAATTCATGCTATTCGCTCTGCATCTCCTTGATGACGTGCTGCGCATGGTCGTCCAGCGCAAGCTCGCGTAGCTCCTTGAAATTCTCAGGCTGTTTCCGTGGCTTGACTGCGCCAAACGTCTCAGCGAGGCTAAGCGATAAAGGGGCTAACTCCACTCGATCCCCGACGATTCGAAAGACGACCTTGTCGCGCGGCTTGATTCCCAGGCGGCGGCGTACCGCTGCGGGGATGGTCACCTGCCCTTTCTCAGTGAGCGTACCCACATACTCTTCTACGGCCTTCATAACTTACCTCTGGTAACTAAATGCTACGAATTGCCGGGCCATAATGTCGTAAACGTGCAGAAGGCGATGGCGAACCCCAGGAAGTTGCCCGCCAGCGCCAGGCGCACACTCCAGCTATCCTGCCAGTGGGCGGACGTACCGCGCGGCCGGTCGATCAGGCCGCCGATGAGACCCCCGACAACCCCCAGCAGGGTCATCAGGACAGGCGGGTTCAGCCAGAAGAGCGTGAACTCGCTGGGTAGAATGGGCAGGGCCAGGCGGCACGCGCTGACGACAAACAGGCCCACGAGGATGCCGACGCCGACGCCGCGCGTCGCACCTATCAGGATGCCCAGCCATAGGCCGAGCAGGACAAGGATGACGAACGCGTTCCCACCGTTGGCGAGGAGCTGCCGCAAGGATGAGAAAGCGCCTGGCGCGGCGGTCGCGTGGTCGATGATCACAAACGCAACAATCAGGGCGACCACCAGGACGGGGATCGCCCAGACGAAGAATCGCTTTATCATGCCTCATTCCATGGCGGTGTGCGCTCTTAAGCCGGCAGCAGCTCCGATAGCTTCTCCGGCTCGATCTCGGACTGCTGGCGATAGAGGAAACACGACGCGGCCTGGTGGCTACTCAGCCGATACAGCGGGGGCGGCGTCTTGCAGATATCCATCACTGCGGGGCAGCGAGCCGCGAACTTGCAGCCCGTCGCCGTATCGTGTATCTCGGACTCCTGCACCTTGATGCCGGTGCTGCCCCACTGACGGTGGATGTCGGGCCATGGGATGGAGTCGATGAGGAGGCGCGTGTATGGATGCTGGGGGTCTTTGATGACGGTATCTACGTCGCCTGCTTCCATGACATTGCCGCGGTAGAGCACGATGATGGACTTGGAGATGTGGTACGCGGTGGTCAGGTCGTGGGTGATGTAGACGATGGACACGCCGTAGTCGCGTTGCAGGGTCTGTAAGGTTTGCAGGATGCTCGCGCGCAGTGAGGCGTCCACCATCGACACCGGTTCGTCGGCGACAAGCACCTTGGGGCGCAGGATGAGGGCGCGGGCGACGTTGATGCGCTGACGCTGGCCGCCGGAGAGCTGGTGCGGGTAGCGCCCCAGCACGTCTTCTGGCTGAAGCCCAACGGCTTGCAGCGATTCATCCATTCGCTGCCGCGCTTCCTTCTTGTTCCTGGCGAGCTTGAAGCGTCTGATAGGAACGGTCAGCAGGTGGTCCACGGTGTAGAACGGGTTGAAGACGGCGAAGGGGTCCTGGAACACCGCCTGAACCTCGCGGCGGAACGTTGTGCGGTCGTCGCCTTTGAGCTTGCTGATGTCCTTGCCCTTGTAGAGGATCTGCCCAGATGTGGGCGGGAGGAAGCCTAGCATCAGCATCGCCAGAGTCGTCTTGCCGCTGCCGCTCTCGCCGGCGACGGTCAAGATGGTCGGCTCATCTTCCTCTAACGTGAGGGACAGGTTGTTGAGCGCGGTGGTAAAGGACTTGTTGAGGAGGCCGCGCGAATACGTCTTCGTGACGTTTTTGAACTCAAGGAGGGGCGTCATGCTCTCGCCTTTTCCGTATAGAGATAGCAGGCCACGCGGCGGCCACCTGGCAGCGGCTCGAAGTTGGGTGGCTCGGTGCGGCAGATATCCATCGCGTACTGGCAGCGCGGGTGGAATGGGCAGCCGGTCGGCAGACGCCAGAGTGATGGCGCGCGGCCTGGGATGCCCTGGAAGTGTCCTTTGTTGTCCAGGTTAGGCAGGCTGGCGATGAGCGCCTGGGCATACGGGTGCTTGGGGTCGAGGAACATGTCCCGTACGCTGCTCATCTCCATCAACCGCCCGGCGTACATGACGGCGACCTTGTCGACGAACTGCGCCATCAGGCCCATGTCGTGGCCGATGAGAATCACCGCTGCGCCGAGGTGCGACTGCACGCGGTCGATGGTTTCCATCACCTGGCGTTGCGTCACCACGTCGAGGGCGCTGGTCGGCTCGTCGGCGATGATGACACTCGGCGCGAGGAGGATGCCAATAGCGATGCACACGCGCTGCTTCATGCCGCCGCTCAGCTCATGCGGGTACATCCGGTACACGCTGGGCTTGAGATCGACGGACTGAAGAGCCTCCATGCAGCGCGCTTCCATGTCGGCCTTGGACATCTGCGGAATGTGGGCCTTGATGGCGTCCATCATCTGCGCCCCAATCCGAATGACTGGATTGAGCGAGTTCATCGCGCCCTGGGGAATGTAGGCGACCTTGCTCAGACGGGCCTCGAGCATCTCTTCGTTCGACAGCGACGTAAGATCGACACCGTCGACGATAACCTGGCCGCCCTCGATGCGGCCGGGCGGCTTGATCATCCGCATTACGGCCAGCGCCATCGTGCTCTTGCCGGAGCCAGACTCGCCGACAAGGCCAAGTTTCTCGCCGGCGCTCAACGACAGGCTGACGCCATCCAGCGCCTTCGCGCGGCCCAGGTCGGTGTAGTAAGTGACTTGAAGGTCTTTAATCTGGAGAACAGGCTCGTCCATAGCTATCCTACTCTGACCGCCGCACGCGCGGGTTGGCAAATTCGTCGAGACCCATGATGATCAGGGCGAGGGAGCCTAGGATGAGCACCATCGCCAGCGCCGGCCACATCGGCCACCACCACCAGCCGTTGAAGAACGCGCCCTGGGACTGCGCCGACCAGATAAGGTTGCCCAGCAGCGGCTCGCGCAGGGGACCGAGGCCAAGCACAGCGAGGTAGAACGCCGAGAACTCCGCCGCGAACACTGCCGTCACGAACGACGCGACGATGAACGGCAATAGGTTGGGTAACAGTTCCTGGAAGATGATGGCGAGGTCACCCATTCCAGATAATTTCGCAACGGAGACGAACTGTCTTTCCTTCATCGACAGTACCTGGGAGCGAATGACCAGCGTGGGGCCCATCCAGGCCAGGAGGACGACCACAAACGCCAGCGTGTAGATCGTGACGTCGCGCTTGTCCAGTGAGCCGGCGATGACGACTTGGATCAAGAGCACGGGGATAGGCAGGAGGATGGAGCTGATGCCCTTGATGCCCGCGTCTAGCGGCCCCCCGAAGTAGCCGGAGATGAAGCCCAGCACCACGCCGGCAATCGTTGCAATCCCACCCGCCAGGAGGCCGATGAGCGCCGTCTGCCACATGCCGACGACCATCGCCGCGAGCAGGTCGCGCCCGAAGAAGTCTGTGCCCAGGGGATACTGGAGGCTTGGCGGCTGCTTGGTGCGCACCGAGAGCGGGTAGGCCTTGGCCGTATCGACGGCGAGTAGGCCGACGACGGTGAACGCGACGAGCAAGAACAGCAGGAACAAGCCGATGCTAAGGCTCTTGTTGCGTCGCAGGTAACGCAGGAGGAGTGTCAACCGGCTTGGCTGACGAACCTCCGGGGTGGTTGCCGCTGTCGCGCCAGGGGCTTGCGAAATTGCGTTGGTCGCCATATCTGTGCTCCTGACTCCTAATGCCGAATCCGGGGATCGAGCAGCGGGTAGAGCAGCTCAACCAGTACCATTAACACTGCGACGGCAATGATGATGAACAGCACGATGCCGTAGATAACTGGATAGTCGTTGGATCGAATGGCATCGTTAAGCACGGAGCCAAGCCCCGGCAGCCCGAACGTGCTCTCGACCACGATGCCGGCGGTGACGACTGTCCCCAGGGCCAACGCCAGGCCCGTGACCTGCGGCAGAAGCGCGTTGCGGAAGTAGTAGTCCTTGAAGATGGTGTCACCCTTGAGACCCTTGTGTTCGGCAAAGTTGACGTAATCTTCGCCCTGGATTGTCACCCCCATGCCGCGCATGGACAGCACCCAGCCGCCGATGAGACCGAATATGAGAGCCAGGGCTGGAAGAACCTGATGGTCGAGCACGTCCATGGCGAAGTCCCACGACATGTTGGGGATTTTGCCGATGGAGTAAGCGCCGCCCAGCGGGAACATCGCCAGCCGGAAGCCGAAGAAGAACAGCAGGAACACCCCGAGCAGGACCGGCGGGACGCCGGTTAGCAGCACGAACGGCGTCGACAGGCCGCGCGCCCACCCTGGCGCGCGGGGCCAGGCAGAAATAGCTCCGAGGATATTGCCGATGACAAAAGCTAAGAGCGCGGTGACGAGGAGCAGCCCGCTCGTCCAGGGAATCGCCTCGGTGATCAGGTCGATGACCGTTTTGGGGTATTTGTTGAGGGATACACCCAGGTCACCCCGCGCGATTCCGCCCATGTAGATGGCATACTGCTCAATCAGCGGCTTGTCGAGGCCAAACTGCCGGCTGTATGCGTCGATGATCTTCTCCAGGTCACCGGGGGCGAAGCCGCCCGTTCGGGCCAGCTCATTGAACCGTTCGCGGATGGGGTTCCTGGGCGAGATGCGTGGAATAAAGAATGTGATGGTAGCCGCCGCCCATATCACCAGGACCAAAAACAACAATCGCCCCAGGACAAACCTCACGCTCACGTGACTTCTCCTCTAGCTAGACACGAGACCTGGGAGTGTATCGATATCGTTGTGCTAGGATACTCGTTAAGGGTGTAGATGTCTAGCGGACGGACGGGCATGATAGGAGGCCCAGGTTGCGCGCTGCCTGTGGCCCGCGCAACCTGGGGTTATCTCTCAATGAGCGTTACTTCTGAACCGGCTTCAGCCCTGTCAACACGAGCATGCCAGTGTGCGCCCAGAACGCGCCGTTCTCGCCCTGCGCCGGATTGGCAGCCGTGGGCCAGTTGGTCCAGTAGGTCTGGTTGTAGGGGATGCGGTGCAGCCACTGGATGATCGGAACGTCGATCTGGTCGCGCCAGTAGATTTCCAGCGCCTTCGCGGCCAAGTCCTGGAACTTCGGATCGTCCGCCGACAGCGGCGCCATCTGGTCGACGATCGCGTCGTACTCAGGGTTCTTGTAGCGCGAGTAGCGGTTGTTGCCGGCCGTTGTGCCGACGGGCGCCGCGAACCGGCTGTGATACAACTCGAACGCCGCGTACGGATCGACGGTGCTCGCGCCGTGGCCGAACATGTAGAAGCCGGGCTTGCCGTCGTTCATGTTCTGCTGGGCGTCAGTGCCAAAGTTGACGTTGGCTTCGATGCCGCACTGGCGCAGCATCTCGGACAGCACGGGCACGATGTCGCTGTGGATGCCCTCGAAGCCGTTGATGGTGCCGGGGATGGTCTGACCATCCTTAGCCCAGAGACCGTCCTTGTTCTTGGCAAAACCGGCCTCGGTCAGAAGCTGCGCGGCCTGCTGCGGGTCGAACTTGCGCGGCTGGTACTTGTCGATGAGCGCCTTGACGGCGGGCGAGTCAACGAACTTCTGGAGGTTTGGGTACAGCGGGAACGGATAGATTGTGGAGATCTTCGCGCCTTCGTAGACGATGTCGTCGATCTTGTCGCGGTCGATGCACAGGCTCACGGCGCGGCGGACGCGGACGTCGTTGAACGGCGCGATCTGGGTGTTCATCCACAGCGAGTTCGGCCACCAGTCCAGGTAGCCGTAGGGCGGCTGGTTGCCGGAGTGCGTGGTGACCTTCGGATTGTTCTTGAGGATGTTGCCGATGACCGCGCTGCGCATGTCGAGGGTGGCGTCGAAGTCGTTGACGACGACGCGCTGGGCGACGGTGTCCATGTTCTGGCCGACCTGGCCGCCGATGTTCTGCATGACGACGCGCTTGGCCTCAGGTACAGGGACGAGGCCAGCCTTGGCAGCCCACCAGTCGGGGCGCAGATCGAAGATCTTCTGGTTCTTGTCCCAACTGACGAGGTTGTACGGGCCGGAGTGGGGCATGTCCAGGCCGCCCTGGAAGGCGTTCACGTCGGACTGCTTGCTCAGGACGTGCTCAGGGACAATCGGAATACCCGTGTCGAACTTGAGGGTCAGCACTTCATAAGAGAAGCGCGGCGCGGGCGTCTTGAACGTGACCACGACGGTCTTGTCGTCAACCGCTTTGTAGTCCTTCACAAACTGGGTGAACGACGAGTGATAGGCCAGCTTGTCGTTCTTCATCTGCCCATCAAACGTGAAGACCACGTCCTTGGAGGTCACCGGCGTGTTGTCGCTCCACATCGCCGCCGGGTTCAGCTTGATTGTGAGCTCGGTGAAGTCGGGCTTGGTGTAATCCATGCTCGACGCGAGCCAGGGGATGTTCTTGTTGGCGAAGATGCCGTAGTAGGCGAGACCTTCCCACAGCAGGTTGTTGCCTTCCTGGTGGGTGTAGCCAGGCACGGCCCACGGGTTGGTGACGCCGATGGGCGAGCTAATGCTCCAGCCCAGGTTCACCGTCTGATTGCGCGGAACGTCCTTGAGGGGGCCAGACGAAGCGGCTTGCTGAGCTGCGGCCGTCGGCTGCGCGGCAGCGGCTGGGGCCTTCGTCGGCTCAGCGGCCTTGGGAGCAGCAGTCGCTTCGGCTGCCTTCGGCGCAGCAGTTGGCGCGGCTGGCTGCGCAGCGGCTGGCGGCTGAGTAGCGGCGGCTTGAGCGGGCTGTTGCGCCGGGGCTTGCGGCGCGGGGGCCTGGGGCTGCTGCGCGCAGGCAGCCAGCACGAGCAGCGTGACAACGGCTAGATACGTAACGATCCTCAGACGCGTCATGGGTTACTCCTCTCCTATGAGGTGGTGGTGATAGGCGCCAGGGGTGGCGCGTCGTACCGGAACACGAGACGCTTGCGAACGCTAGACAGGCTCCGCCGATATGCATCCTCCTTCAAAGGGCGACAGTGGCGATGAATGTGGCATGGCTGGCATGTCGCCGGCGGAAAGGCAAGGTCCAAAACTGCTGACAGTGAAAGCGCACGAGAGGCGCGCGGATGTGGACAAGAATGATCTGGTGGACCCGGCTAACGTTGACCTCGTCGTCTATGAGCAACCCAGTTACATCTCAGGAAGTATCTAGCTATAGCCGAAGTGATTTTACTACCATTTTTGGATGCGTCAAGTGGGACGCAAACGATTACGTCGCCCGACGTGTTGAACTTTAATAAAACTTTAAGGTTGTGAGAGCGGTTCCACTGCTGCCTCTTTCACTCAAGAGATTGCGTTTTAGCCGACCCTTCGGTATACTACGCCGCAACATCCTCCGCAGAGAGCCGATCCATGAGCGAAGAAACGAACGGCGTTGTCGCCTGGGCCGAGACCATCACCATCCCAACTTATGGTATCGGCCGGCCTGACAAGAACCCCATGTTCCTGGAGAAGCGGGTCTACCAGGGTAGCAGCGGGGTCGTCTACCCCTATCCGGTCATCGACCGCGTATTCGACGAAAAGGCCGACAAGCCCTACACCGCCCTGTTTCTGGAGAACCGCTATCTTAAGATCATGATTCTGCCCCAGCTAGGCGGGCGTGTTCAGATGGCGCTGGACAAGACGAACGGCTATCACTTCATCTACTACAACCGCGTCATCAAGCCCGCTTTGGTGGGCCTTGCCGGGCCATGGATTTCCGGCGGTATCGAGTTCAACTGGCCGCAACACCATCGTCCCAGCACATTCGACCCGGTGGACTGGCGGATTATCGAGAACGCCGACGGCAGCCGCACGATATGGTGCTCCGAGACGGAGCGCATGTTCTTCACCAAGGGCGCGCATGGCTTCACGCTCTATCCCGACCGCGCCTACCTCGAAGTGAGTGTGCAGCTCTACAACGGAACAAGTGAGCCGCAGACCTTCCTCTGGTGGGCGAACCCGGCGGTACACGTCAACGACGATTACCAGTCCGTGTTCCCGCCGGACGTACACGCAGTCATGGACCACGGCAAGCGCGATGTCAGCGACTTCCCTATCGCCACGGGCGTCTACTACAAGGTGAGCTACGCGCCCGGCACGGATATCTCGCGCTACAAGAATATCCCCGTCCCAACCTCGTACATGGCCTATCACTCGGACTTCGACTTCCTGGGCGACTACGACCACGGCCCGCACGCGGGGATGCTCCACATCGCCAACCACCACGTCGTGCCGGGCAAGAAGCAGTGGACGTGGGGGAACGGCGACTTCGGTCAGGCATGGGATCGGCACCTGACGGATGAGGATGGGCCGTACATCGAGCTGATGTGTGGCGCGTTCACCGACAACCAGCCCGACTTCGCGTGGCTCATGCCGGGCGAGGAGAAGCGCTTCAGCCAGGTGTTCATGCCCTACAAGCTCATCGGCCCGGCGAAGAATGCCAGCCGCGACGCGGTCGTGAACCTGGAAATCGATGGCCGAACGGCGACGGTCGGGGTGTACGTGACGCAGCCGCGCGATGTGCGCGTCGAGTTGCTTCGTCACGGTGAAACCGTGTGGTCGTGCGACGAATTCCTGTCGCCCGAGCGCGTCCTGATTGAGTCTGTCACCTTGCCGGACGGTACAGCGACGATGCAGGTGACGCTGCGTGTCCTGGACGCTGCGTCGCAGGCGGAGCTCGTCTCGTTCACGCCGCTACCTGATGAACGCGCGCCCATCCCTGCCCCCGCGACCCCAGCGAAGCCGCCAAGCGAGATTGCCTCAAATGAGGAATTATTCCTCAACGGGCTGCACCTGGAGCAGTACCGCCACGCGACGTACGCGCCGGAGCCGTACTACGCGGAGGCGCTGCGCCGCGACCCGCTCGACAGCCGCTGCCACAACGCCCTGGGCTTGCTTTTGTACCGACGCGGCAAGTTCGCCGATGCAGAGACCCACTTCCGCCAGGCCATTGCCAGCCTGACGCGGCGCAACCCGAACCCCTACGACGGCGAGCCGTTCTACAACCTCGGGCTGGCGCTCAAGATGGAGGGGCGGTATGATGAAGCGTTCGACGCCTTCTACAAGGCCGTCTGGAATGCCGCGTGGCAGGACGCCGCATACTTCGAGCTGGCGCGGCTTGCAGCGCGGCGAGGCGCCCTCGCCGAGGCGCTAGCGCTCGCCGACAACGCCCTGCGCCGCAACTGGTCACACCACAAAGCGCGCCACCTGAAGGTTGCGCTATTGCGCCGGCTCGGGCAACGGGACGCGGCGTTGCGCGAGGCGGCCGTTGCGCTCGACCTGGACCCGATGGATGTGAACGTGATGTGGGAGCGCAAGCTCCTGGCCGACGATGGCCTGTTCGATCAGGTGATGGCGCCGGCGGCCCACCGTACTATCGAGATCGCGCTGGACTATATGCAAGCCGGCCTGTTTGACGATGCCGCCGCCGTTCTGAACGCCGCGCCCCAAACCGACCCGATGGCGCTGTACTTCCTCGCGTATGCAAAGCTGGAGGCGGATGATGAGGTGGGAGCGCAGGCGGCCTTCGCAGCCGCTGCAATCATGCCGCCTGACTATTGTTTCCCGCATCGTCTCGAAAGTATTCCCGCGCTGGAGGCGGCCATGCGGCTGAACCCAACGGATGCGCGCGCGCCGTACTACCTCGGCAACTTCTGGTACGCGCACCGCCGCTACGCCGAGGCCATTGCGTGCTGGGAGACGGCGCGCGCTCTCGATCCGGCCTTCCCAACGACGCACCGCAACCTCGGCCTGGCTTACTTCAACAAGCTCCACGACACCGGGCGAGCGCGGGACGCCTACGAGCGCGCCTTCGCCCTGAACCCGGACGATGCGCGCGTGCTGTTCGAGCTGGACCAGCTCGACAAGCGGTTGAATCGTTCACCTGATGGACGGTTGGAACGCCTCGAAGCATATCCCGCGCTGGTCGAGCGCCGCGACGACCTGACCATCGAATACATCACGCTGCTCAACATCCTGGGGTGGTACGGCGAGGCATACGCCGCGCTGATGGGGCGGCGCTTCCACCCCTGGGAGGGCGGGGAAGGCAAGGTTGTCGGGCAGTACGTAGTGAGTCTGGTCGAGGGGGCGAAGGCGTCGCTGGCAGAGGGCCAGCCGGCGCAGGCGGTGGAGATGCTGGAGCGCGCCACGGTCTACCCGCACAACCTGGGTGAAGGGAAGCTGCCGAACGCCCAGGAGAACAACATCACCTACTATCTTGGCCTGGCGCACGCGGCCCTGGGCGACCGCGACCGCGCCCAGGCGTGTTTCACAAAAGCCGCCGCCGGGTCGAGCGAGCCTGTCTCAGCGATGTACTACAATGACCAACCGCCGGACATGATTTTCTACCAGGGCCTAGCTCGTAAGGAGCTTGGGCGCGATGCCGAAGCCACGGCCCTCTTCCAGAGGCTTGTTAACTACGGCCAGGCTCACCTTGACGACGACGTGCAGATGGACTACTTTGCCGTGTCCCTGCCGACGTTCCTTGTCTTCGACGAAGACCTCAACGCGCGCAACCGCGTCCACTGCCACTACATGATGGGCCTCGGCTATCTTGGCCTGGGCAATTTGATTGAAGCTGAGCGCGCGTTCGACGCGGCCCTGGCGCTCGACGCCAACCATCAGGGCGCGTTGCTACACCGTAGATGGGCGGTTGTATGATGAAACAATCTTTCGCCTGGCGACGCCACCGACTCAAGTCGGTGGCTGAGACGACAAAGCCTGCTTCAGCAGGCTGCGGAGGCGCTGCGAGTAGCCTGACGTCTCCAGCCCACTTTAGTGGGCTGCGCTCGCTTAACACCAGTGCTTCAGCCTGGCGCGCCCTGCCGCTCCTCCTTGGAGTTGCCGTCCTTTTGCTGGCAGCCGGTTGCCGCATGGCATCTCCACCATCCACGCCCACCGGGCCAACGGCAGCCCCGTCGCCGCCGGCGATGACGCGCGCCAAGGTCGAGAAGCAGCCGGTGGCAGGTGGCCCGACGTTGTTGCGAGATGGCATCACCTTGCGCAAGGTGCTCGGCGTAGGCGGCGGCAACATCAAGCTGGCGCGCAACCCCGCCGATGGCAAGATTTACTTTCTCCACCCGACGAACGGCCTGTTCCGCCTCGACCTGACCCCTTCTGGTAAGGCGGACAAAGTCCAGGCGAAGAAGGACATCGTCGCCGACGGCGACCCGGCTGGCATGGCCTTCGGGCCGAACGGCGCACTCTACGTGACGGTCAACAAGAAGGTGGGAGCCAAGCAGACCCAGGCTATCGTCCGGCGCGGAACGCCCAACTCGTCCGGCGCCTTCACCTGGCAGACCATTTCGTCCACCGAGCCGTACCAGCTCAGCGGCACGAACTTCGACCACCTGGTCAACGGCATCACCGTCAGTCCCGACGGCAAGTGGCTCTACTACAACAGCGGCTCTCGCACCGACCACGGCGAGGTCGAGACCAACGGCCTGGCATTCCCTGATCTGCGCGAAGTCCCCCTGACCTCAGCCATCTTTGGCGTCCCAGCCGACGGCAATGACCTAACGCTGCCGGCCGACGAGACGGCGCTCAAGCAGTATATGTATGTCGACGGCACGCGCAACGCTTTCGACCTGAAGTTCGCGCCGAATGGCGACCTGTTCGCCGTAGACAACGGCCCGGACGCCGACTATCCTGACGAGCTGAACTGGATCCGCGAGGGACAGCACTACGGCTTCCCCTGGCGTTTCGGCGTCCAGGACAACCCGCAGCAGTTCCCCGACTATGACAGCGCGAAGGACCGCCACCTGTCGATGGATTTCGTGGCGGTCAAGAACAACACCTACCGCAACGACCCGGGTTTCCCGAAGCCGCCCGCCGTCAAGTTTGCCGACCCGGTGTTGAACCTCGGGCCGGACGCGGCCCAGTATCGCGGCGACGACGGCCAGCAGCACGACGCGGCGGTCGAGGGCAAGCCGCTGAACACGTTCACGCCCCATCGGTCGCCGCTCGGCCTGAGCTTCGTCACGGGCGATCAGATGCCCGCCGACCTGCGCGGTGACACGAACACCCTTGCCGCTTTCCTGACGAGCTGGGGCGCGGCGGGGGGTACGCTACAGGACAAGGGGCAGGACCTACTTTACATTAGGTTAAGGAAAACCGGCGACAACTACGAAGCCATGACGACTCAGATTGCGCGCAGCTTCAAGAACCCGATTGACACCGTCCTGGTGGACAACCATCTGTACGTCCTGGAGTTCGGCGACGCGGGGTCGATCTGGGAACTCACATTCGAATAAGGTTGGTTAACATGCGCATTACCGATATCAAGAGCTACCCGGTGTGGGTAGGCATTCGCAATCAGCTCGTCGTCAAGGTCGAGACGGACGAGGGCATCTATGGGTTGGGTGAGGCGGGGCTGAGCGGGCGTGAGCTGGCCGTCATGGGCGCGGTCAAGCACTTCCGCGAGTTCCTGGTCGGCCAGGACCCGATGCAGCGCGGCCGCATCTGGCAGGAGCTGTACCGCAGCCAGTACTTCGAGGGCGGGCGCGTGTTGCTTGCCGCGCAGAGCGCCATCGACATTGCCCTGCATGACATTGTCGGCAAGGCGCTGGGCGTGCCGGTGTATCAGCTTCTCGGCGGCAAGCACCGCGACGTCATCCCGTGCTTTGCTACAGCGCCCGGTGGCAGCGGCGAGCAGATGATCGAAGCCATGCAGATCCTTGTCGCAGCGGGCTGGAACGTGATACGTACCACGCCCCTATCGCCGCGTGCCCACGAGTCGCCCGCCATCTTCGAGCCGCGTGAGAGTATCAGCCACACGGCGCGCTGGCTTGTCAAGGCACGCGAGGTTGTCGGCAGCGACGTGACCCTCGGCATCGACTACCATCATCGGCTGAGCATCGCGGAGACTGCGTCGTTCTGCCAGCGGATGCCGATGGGCACGCTGGACTTCATCGAGGAACCCATCCGGGATGAGACGCCGGAGGCTTATGCCGCCCTGCGCCAGCTCACCGATGTTCCGTTTGCCGTCGGCGAGGAGTTCGCCAGCAAGTGGCAGTTCCTGCCCTACATCGAGCGCCACCTGACCGACTTCGCCCGTGTGGACATCTGTAACGTCGGTGGCTTCACCGAGGCGATGAAGGTGGCGGGCTGGGGGGAGGCGCACTACATCGACCTGATGCCCCACAACCCGCTGGGGCCGGTGTGTACGGCGGCCACGATTCACCTCGCCGCCGCCGTGCCCAACTTCGCGTGGCTCGAAGTACGGGCGACACAGACCGAGAACCTGTACTACGGCGACCGGGGGGTCAACGACGCAGACCTCTTGTTCCCCGTCCAGCCGCGGCTCGACGGCAATAGCTTTCCGGTGCTCGACACGCCAGGGCTTGGCGTCGAGCTTGACGAGGCGCGCGTCGAGGCCCAGACGTGGCAATTTTGGGAAGCGCCCCACTGGCGGCGGACCGACGGCTCTGTGCAGAACTGGTGATACTTATGACAGCTACCAATCGTTATCTTGTCTTTGTCAGCGGCTACGCCCCGGCCGACCAGTCGGGCATCCAGGCGTGCTGGTTCGACCCATCGACAGGTACGCTGACGCCGTTCGGCGCGTTAAGCGGCATCCGCAGCCCGTCCTACCTGGCGCTCCACCCCAATGGCCACTGGCTGTATGCGGTGAGCGAAACAAGCATGGGCGGCGACGCGACGCATGGCGGCGTGTGTTCGGTGCGCTATGAGTGCCAGCCGTTCACAGCGGAGATTGTCAATCAGCAGTCCACCCTGGGCGATCATCCCTGCCACCTCAGGCTCGACGCGACAGGCCGCTGGCTGGTTGCCAGCAACTACAGCTCGGGCAGCGTGAACTTGTTCCCAGTTGGCGAGGATGGCGCACTGAGGGAGATGACCGACCTGGTGCAGCATCACGGCCACAGCGTCAACCCACAGCGCCAGGAAGGGCCACACGCGCATTCCGCGACGCTTTCGCCCGATGGGCGCTACATTATCATCGCCGACCTGGGCCTGGACAAGCTGCTCGTCTACACGCTGGATCCAAGCAGGGGAAAGCTAATTTCACATAGCGGTGTTGCCACACGGCCGGGCGCCGGACCGCGCCACCTGGCGTTCCACCCTAATGGGCGCATCCTCTACGTCGCCAATGAACTGGACAGCACGGTGAGCGTCTATGACTTCGAGCCGACGACGGCCGCGCTAACCGAGCGCCAGTTTCTCAGTACGTTACCCGCCCCGAATCCAGCCAACACCGTGGCCGACATCCACCTCTCCCCGAACGGTGGCCGCGTCTATGTCTCGAATCGCGGTGATAACAGTATTGCCGTTTTTGCCGCAGACGAGGCGGGGCTGCTGGCCCAGGTGACGATTGCGCCGTGTGGCGGCAACTGGCCGCGCTGCTTCGCCCTCTCTCCCGACGGTCGCTTCATGCTCGTCGCCAACCAGTATAGCAACGAGGTGGTCGTGTTGCCCCTGACGCCGGACGAGGTCGAGGTCGGCGGGGCTGTCGCCCGCGTCCCTGTCATCGGCGCATCGTACGTCGGGTTTGCGCAAGAGTGACAGAGACCATGCTGGTCATCGGCGTCGACGGGGGTGGGTCCACGACTCGGGCGGCGCTTGTGGACGAGACCGGCGCCGTGCGCGGCGTAGGCTACGCCGGACCGTCCAATTACGATGACGTCGGCGTGGGCGCGGCGCAGGAAAACATAGGCCGCGCTGTTTCGTCGGCCTGGCACGTCGCGGGTCGAGTCTTCCAGCCGGCGGACGCCGCGTTCTTCGGCATGGCGGGGGTTGTCTCGGACGCCGACCGCAACACGATTCGTAGAATGGCGCAGGCGTTGGACATCGCTGCGCCGGAGCACGTCGGCGTCGATCATGACATCCGTATTGCTCTAGCGGGTGGCCTAGGCGGGCGCGAAGGCATTGCGCTCATCGTGGGTACCGGCAGCTCGTGCTACGGGCGGCGCGCCGACGGCCGTGAGTGGCGGGCGGGCGGCTGGGGCTACCTGCTGGACGATCTCGGTGGCGGCTACTACCTGGGCCTCCAGGGCCTCATTGCCCTGACACGCGCGGCAGATGGGCGCGGTGCGGCGACGGCCCTGACTCATCCGCTGCTACATGCTCTGCGCTTGTCCGACCCGCAGGACGTGATGCGCCGCCTGTACCATGAAGGGCTTGACAGCTCCAAAGTCGGCATGAGCCGCAGCGAGATCGCTTCTCTCGCACCCCTTGTGCTGGAGGCTGCCGTTGCAGGTGACGCTATTGCCACGGCGATTGTCGCCCAAGGCGTGGACGAGCTGGCGCTGATGGTGGAGACAGTTGCGCGTGTGCTTACTTTCGACGGGCTGCATGTGCCGGTGACGTGTGTGGGTGGGTTGGCGCAGTCGGGCGACGCGTTCAAAGGCTGGCTCTATCCGGCGATTCGACGCCGAGTGCAAGCCGCCGAGATTGTCGAGCCGATGCTGTCGCCGGTGTTGGGTGCGGCATTACTTGCTCTCGAACTGGCCGGTGTTCCGCTATCCGACGTGCTGATTGAGCGCCTGCGGAGTCGCTGCGAGAAGGAGAATCGGACGACACCATGAATGCGTTCGAGAGTCATCTTGATTTGAGTATCGGGCTTATCGTGGGGCAGCCGACCGTGCAGCGGCGGCTGAGAGACCTGCGCGAGTCGTTCGACGATTCGCAAGCCTACGAAGCGGCGCTTGCTCAAGACGACCCGCTGGTCTATACCGTGTCGTCGGTTGAGCCGGGCGAAGGCGCGGGCGACCTTCACTACGGGCTTGGCCTCATCATGCCGGGCCAGGTCGGCGGCGAATACTACCTGACGAAAGGCCACGTCCACCACTGGCGCGATGCGGCTGAGGTCTATATCGGGCTGGGCGGCGAGGGCATGATGCTCCTGGAGGATGAGGCCACCGGCGAGAGCCGCGCCTTGCGTTTGGCGGCGGGCATCGTGGTCTACGTGCCGCCGCATGCGTTCCACCGCACCGTCAACATCGGGGCGACGCCCCTGACGTACCTCGGGGTCTACCCGGCGCAGGCGGGCCATGATTACGGCGCGCTGGCCGAGCGCAACTTCCGCCAGGTCGTTGTGTCCGTCGATGGCGGGCCGGTTGTGATAGAACGCGAGACGTGGCGTGCGATGCGAAATCCGGCGCGTCTGAGCGTCGTAGGGATGAGAAAGACAGATGACGGATTACGTGACGAAACCTATTCCTGACGAGGCCCCCCCCATCGGCCGCGTCGAGCGCCCGTGGGGGTCGTTCAGCCAGTATGCCCACAACCAGGAAGTGACGGTGAGCCTGATGACGGTGAAGCCGGGCCAGCGCCTGAGCCTGCAATCCCACACCGGCCGCGCCGAGCTGTGGATTGTGCTGGACGACGGCGCGACAGTCCAGGTCGGCGACGACATTCTTTATCCTCGCGCGGGCGACGAAATCTGGATCAAGGCGCAGACCCGCCACCGCCTGACGAGCACCGGGCCGGCGGTGCGCGTGCTGGAGGTGGCATTCGGCAACTGGCAGCAGGCCGACATCACCCGCTACGACGACGACTACCAGCGCCCGGACCAGGGTGAGTGAACGGCTGTCATTGCGAGCAGGGCGAAGCAATCTCCCGCCCTTGCATCAGACGGTACAGGCAGCTAGACATGCTCTCGCTTAACGTGGGTTGCTTCGTCGTCCTATCGTCCTCCTCGCAACGACCCCCAGTCGAGCGGTGTTGCAGTGTTCGAATAGCATTTGATATGAGCCGTTATAGGAGACGCTTTTGTGAGCCTACCAACCCCCTGGCGCAAGACCTCTCAGGACCTCGCCCCGCTGACTTGGCAGGGCACGCCGCCTGGCATCTATGACCCCTACCCGGCGTTTCCGATTGGCTCAGGCAAGATCGGGGTCGGCTATGCTGCCCTGGCCGAGTGGATTGCACAGCATCGCCGCGTGGTCATCGACGGCTACGGCGGAGTGCTATGGGATGACCTGCGCGAGCGGCTAGACGTGGCGCTTCGAAGCCAGGGCGTTGCTGCGTCTTGGGTCGATGTCGCTAACGCGTTCTTGCCAGAAGAGGTTGTCTGGCAGCGCATCGAACCGTTCCTGGGCGGGGATGACCCCATCTTCGGCACGCGGTTCACCGGCTCACTCCGCGACTTCTTCGACGCGGATCGCCTGGCGGCGCTGAGTAACGGCGACACAGCGCCGCTCACCATCATCTATGGCTGTGGGGCGGCGTTGGCGGACGCGGATGCGCCACTGGTCTACGTCGACGTACCCAAGAACGAGATTCAGTTTCGGTCGCGTGCGGGTAGCGTCACCAACTTAGGCGCGCGGCAGCCGGCTGACCCCAAGGCGATGTACAAGCGGTTCTACTTCGTGGACTGGCCCGCGCTCAACGGCCACAAGGCCGACGTTTTGCCGCGTGTCGCCCTTATCGTCGACGGACAGCGGCCTGAGCAGCCCGTGTTCATGGCGGGCGACGATCTGCGCATCGGGTTAACGGCGATGAGCCACAACGCCTTCCGCGTGCGGCCGTGGTTCGAGCCGGGGCCGTGGGGCGGGCAGTGGTGCAAGGCGCACATTCCCGATCTCCCCAAGGATGTGCCCAACTACGCCTGGTCGTTTGAGCTTATCTCGCCTGAGAATGGGCTGATGTTCGAGAGCGATGATCGGCTGCTCGAAGTGTCGTTCGACTGCCTTATGTACCAGGCGTACGAGGCGGTTCTGGGGGAGTGCGCCGCGCGCTTCGGCTACGAGTTCCCGATTCGCTTCGATTTCCTCGATACCTTCGACGGCGGCAACCTATCTGTCCAGTGCCACCCGCGCCCGGCGTACATCCGCCAGCACTTTGGGGAGACGTTCACCCAGGACGAGACCTACTACATCCTGGACTGCAACCCGGGCGCGCAGGTCTACCTGGGCTTCAAGAACGGCGTGGATGCAGACGAGTTCCGGGCGGCGTTGGAGCAGAGCTTCCACGAGGCCACGCCGGTGGATATCGAGCGCTTCGTCCAGACGCTGCCCGCGCACGAGCACGACCTGTTCCTCATCCCCAACGGCACGATCCACTGTTCCGGGGTGGACAACCTGGTCCTGGAGATTAGCGCCACGCCGTACATCTTCACTTTCAAGATGTACGACTGGATGCGCCTCGACCTGGAGGGCCGACCCCGCCCGCTCAACATCGCGCGCGCCTTCGAGAACCTGTATTTCGAGCGCCAGGGCGACGTGGTGGAGCGGGAGCTGGTGTCGCACCCGTATATGCTCTCTGAAGGGGACGGCTGGCGCATCGTCCATCTGCCAACGCACCGCGAGCACTTCTACGACGTACACCGCTATGAGTTCGATAAGTGTATCGAGGCGGCGACCGACGGCATGTGCCACATAATGAGCGTCGTCGAGGGCGAAGGGGTCATCCTCGAAACCGAGGGTGGGCTGCGGCAGCGCTTCAACTACGCCGAGACCTTCGTCGTGCCTGCCGCCGCCAACCGCTACCGTCTCATCAACGCGGGCACAAAGCCGGTGAAGGTCGTCAAGGCATTCGTCAAGGCGGGGCAAGGCCCGTGGCGATGTGACGAGGTGGCGATGTGACGGAGTGACGATGTGGCGGGTGACGCCGACATTCACTTCGTCCCCTCGTCACTCCGTCACTTCTCCCTGATGTGGTTGCATTTTCCACTGTCCTGTATACACTTCTTCGCCTCAATCGTGTATATAATTCAGTATGTGGCCGTCGCGTGCTTTCAACCTAGTTAGCAGGGTCATGAGCGAAATTTCCGTATCACGAACCGAAGTGTGGCGGCAACGCCTACGTGACTGGCGAACGCGAGCGCGCGGTCCCCTGATGTTCGCGTGGGGCGTTCTGGCCGCGCTTGTCGCCGTGCTCCTCTACTCGCTCCTCTCGCCAAAGCCCCACGTCCTGACTACCCAGGAGGTGAACACCTCCATCGCCCAGGCGATGGCGTCGGCGACGCCTCTGCCCGCCTTTTCCGCCCTGGTCTACCAGGCCATTCGTCCCTCCTTCGTCCTCATCCAGACCAACGAGGTGGACAAGGAAGGGAAGTCAGGCAGGGGGATTGGCAGCGGCGTCATCGTCACGGATAACGGCGACATTCTCACCGCGCTGCACGTCGTCGCCAACGCGACCGATATCAAGGTGACGTTCGCGGACGGCACGGAAGCCAGCGCTCAGATTGCAGTAAAGCAGCCGGAGAATGACATCGCCGTCCTTCAGCCCAGCCAACTGCCAGAGCAGGTCGTGCCGGCGACGCTCGGCAACCCGAACGCCATGAGCGTCGGCGACGAGGCGTATGCCGTCGGCAACCCGCTGGGCCTCTATGGGTCGATGAGCGCGGGTGTGATTTCTGGCTTCAACCGCTCCTTCAAGAACCCGGACGGCCAGAACAAGCTGACGGGGCTAATCCAGTTTGACGCGGCGGTGAACCCGGGCAACTCCGGCGGCCCGCTACTGAACCGGGCCGGCGAGGTGATTGGCATCGTCACGGCGCTGGTCAACCCGACTGAGCAAGACGTTTTCATCGGTATCGGCTTCGCCGTGCCGATTACCACCGCAGGCGGGGCCGCCGGCCTGCCGCCGTATTAAGGGAGAACTTGATGGATAGGCCGATGGAGCCGGTACAAGCTGCACCCAACAGGACGCCGATGGAGCGTGTGCTGTACGAAGTCAAGAAGGTTATCGTTGGGCAGGACCACCTGCTGGAGCGGCTTGTCGTGGCGCTTCTGGCGCGCGGCCACATTCTGGTCGAGGGTGTGCCCGGGCTAGCGAAGACGATGGCGATCAAGACGCTGGCCGAGTCAATCGGCGGCGATTTCAAGCGCATTCAGTTTACCCCGGACCTCGTGCCGGCCGACTTGATCGGCACGCGTATCTACAACAATAAGACGGGCGAGTTCAACACATCGTTCGGCCCTGTCTTCACCAACCTCCTTCTGGCCGACGAAATCAACCGCGCGCCGGCCAAGGTGCAAAGCGCGTTGCTGGAGGTGATGCAGGAGCGCCAGGTAACTATCGGGTTGGAGACCTATAAGGTGCCGAACCCGTTCCTGGTCATGGCGACGCAGAACCCCATCGAGACCGAGGGCACGTACGCGCTGCCGGAAGCCCAGGTTGACCGCTTTATGCTCAAGGTGCTCGTCGGCTACCCGACGCCGACAGAGGAGTTCGTCATCGTTGAGCGCATGATTGGCTATCTCCAGCCGGTGCAGGAGGCGCTCAGCACCGAAGGGTTGCTGGAGCTTCAGAAGAAGGTCTACCAGGTGTACGTCGATCCGGCGCTCATCGAGTACGCCATCAAGGTCGTCAATGCGACGCGCCAGCCGAAGGATGTGGGCCTGCCGGACTTGCAGCGCTACATCATGTTTGGCGCCAGCCCGCGCGCGACCATCAACCTGATGCTGACGGCGCGTGCCCTCGCCTTTGTGCGTGGCCGCAACTACGTCCTGCCCCAGGATGTCCAGGACATGATGTTGGACGTGCTGCGGCATCGTCTTGTGCCGTCCTACGAGGCGCTGTCGGATAACGTCACGCCCGATGACCTGCTAAACCAAATCTTGAGCCGCATTCCGCCACCCGTGGTGCCTTTGCATGAGCACAGCTTCGCCCGCCGCAACGCCTGAGAGCGTCCTCCAGCGCCTGGACTGGCACGTCGTCCGTCGGCTGGACGGTCTGCTCCAGGGCGACTACCGCACCCTGTTCTACGGCGCGGGCATCGACCTGGCGGATTTGCGCGAGTACCAGCCCGAGGACGACATTCGCTATATCGACTGGAACGTCACGGCGCGCATGGACACGCCGTATGTGCGGCAGTACGTCGAGGACCGCGATATTACGGGTTGGTTCCTGCTGGACATGAGTCCGTCGCTCGAGTTCGGCACGTTACAGAGGTCCAAGCGCGCCATCCTGGTCGATTTCGTGACAACATTGGCGCGGCTGCTCACGCGCCACGGCAACCGCGTCGGCGCTATCCTCTACGACACCCGTGTCCAGCGCACGATCCCCGCCGGTAGCGGGCGGCTTCAAGTGCTGCGGCTGACGAACGACATTCTGAAAGCGCCGCCAGCGAAGCGTGGGCCGATGACGGACCTGACCCCCATGCTCAGCGCGGCGCTGTATGGCATCCAGCGCCGCTCGATGATCTTTCTCGTCTCTGACTTCATCAGCGCGCCCGGCTGGGAGCGGCCGTTGAAGCTGCTCTGCCAGCGCCACGAGGTGATCGCAATTCGGCTGTGGGACCCGCGCGAGATGGAACTGCCCGACGTGGGGCCAATTATCATTGAGGACGCCGAGACCGGCGAACAGATTTACGTGGACACGCGCGACAAGAAGTTCCGCCGGCGCTTCCAGGAAGCGGCGCAACAGCGCGAGGCCGCGCTCAATGAGACCTTCAAGCGGGTTGGCGTGGACGTGCTGCCCCTCTCGACGGAGGAAGACATGGTGTCGGCCCTGGTGCGGTTCGCCCGACGGCGCAAGCAGCGGCGGAAGTGAACGGATAGGCGTATGTCTTTTACCTGGACGGGAATGCTGTGGCTGCTCGTGCTCATCCCGCTGATTATCGTCTGGTACGTGCGGATGCAGCGGCAGCGTCGTCAATGGGCGACGCGATACGGCAGCCTGGGAATTGTGCAAGGAAGCGCGGGGCGTGGCTTCAGTTGGCGACGCCATGTCCCGCTCATCTTCTTCCTGCTGGGTCTGCTGTTGCTCATCGTCGGCCTGGCGCGGCCGCAGACTATTGTCAGTTTGCCGAAAGTCTACGGCACTGTAATTCTCGCTTTCGACGTGTCCGGCAGCATGGCCGCCGACGACATGAAGCCGACGCGGCTCGACGCGGCCAAGGCGGCGGCCCAGGCGTTCATCGAGAAGCAGCCGTCCACGGTTCAGATTGGGGTGGTCTCGTTCAGCGAGAACGGCTTCTCGGTGCAGCCGCCCACGAACGACCAGGGGCAGGTGTTGGCGGCCATCAACCGCTTGGCGCCGGCGCGCGGCACGTCCCTTGCCAGCGGCATCAACATGGCGCTCACCACCATCGCCACGGCGAATTCGGAGCCGCAGACGCACTACTACACCAACCGCCCACCTGGCGAAGCGCCCACACCCACGCCCACACCCACGCCGGTGCCGGAGGGAACCTACGCGCCAGCCGCCATCGTTCTCTTGAGTGACGGCGAGAACAACGTGAATCCCGACCCGCTGAAAGCGGCGCAGACGGCGAAGGATAGGGGCGTGCGTATCTACACCATCGGCGTCGGAAGCCCATCCGGGTCGCTTCTACACATCGAGGGGTTCACGGTGCGCTCGCGCCTGGATGAGCCGACGCTCCAGCAAATTGCGAAGCTCACCGATGGCGCATACTACAACGCCCAGAATGAGCAAGACCTGCACAACATTTACGACAACCTGGATGCGCAGATGGTGGTCAAGCCGGAAAAGACGGAAGTCACCGCTCTGTTCGCGGGGGCGGGCCTCGTGATGCTCCTCCTCGGCGGCGTGTTCTCGCTCGTGTGGCTAGGGCGTCTGCCATGATGAGGGGGTCGTCTTGATGCGGTTAGGAGGACGTCTGTGACACTACTCTGGCCGTGGTTCCTGCTCTTGCTACTCTTGATACCGGCGCTCATCGCGGCGTACATCTGGGCGTTGCGCCGCCGTCGGCGCTTCACCGTGCGCTACTCGAGCCTATCGCTCATCCGCGCGGCGCGCCCGGAGACCTCGCGCTGGCGGCGTCATGTCCCGGTCGCCCTGTTCCTCCTGGCGGTGGCGGCCCTGGCCCTCGCATTGAGCCGTCCGCTGGCGGTGGTCAGCGTTCCCACAAACCAGCGCACCATCGTCCTGGCGATGGACGTCTCGTTGAGCATGTGCTCAACGGATGTGACGCCGAACCGCATTCTGGCGGCAAAGGCCGCCGCCTCGTCGTTCATCGACCAGCAGCCGCCGGGCACGCAGATTGGCATCGTCGCGTTCTCCGGTTTTGCCGAAGAGATTCAGCCGCCCACGACAGACAAGGACGCCCTCCAGCGGGCCATCGACAGCCTGGTGCTGGGCCGGCGGACGGCCATTGGCAGCGCCATCCAGAAGTCCCTGGACGCGATTGCCGAAATCGATCCGGCGGTCGCGCCCGCGAAACCCGACCCTTCACGGCCGGAGCCGACGCCGGTGCCGAAAGGCGCGTATGTGCCGGACGTCATTGTTCTGCTCACCGATGGCGCGAGTAACACGGGGCCAACGCCGGTCAGCGCGGCGCAGCAGGCGGTTGACCGCGGCGTGCGTGTCTATACCATTGGCTTCGGAACTGCAAACGGCTCCGAGTTCCCGAACTGCAACCCGCAGATGGTGGGGAGCGAGCCGGGTGGGCCGCCGGGGGGCCGTGGGCGTGGCGGTGGGGGTGGCTTTGGCGGTGGCTTTGGCGGCTTCCAGCGCGGCATCGACGAGCAGACGCTCAAGCAGGTCGCCAGCATGACGGGGGCTGAGTATCACTCGGCGGAGACCGCCAACGAGCTGATGGATGCCTTGCAGGGCCTCCCCACGTACTCGTTTACGAAGCACGAAACCAACGAGTTGAGCGTAGCGTTTACGGCGCTGGGCGCGCTGCTCGCTGGCCTGGCCGTCGTCCTCGCCCTCCTCTGGAACCCACTCGCCTGACCGAGCGTACCTTCCTCCAAAAGAGCACAGCCCCATTCCCGCAGGAATGGGGCTGTTGTTTTGTGTGACAACGACGGGCGGCTACGCCGGCGTCAGCAAGGCGACGGGGAAGCGCGCCAGGACGTCGGCCAGGCGTAGACCGTTGCCCGCAACCGTCAAGACCTCGCCGGTGAAGATGTTGCGATAACGCTGGCCCGACTTCGCGTCCGGTATCGGGAGTTGCGTGTCACCCCACACGCCCTCGCCGAGCGGCGGTGTCTCTGCGCCTTCGGTCAAGCCGACGACGAGACGCGGCGCGACGACAATCGCCGTCTCGCTCCCCTGGGTGCGGGCGAACGCGCAGGCGTGCTCGGCCTTCGCGCCCCTTGCGGTGAGCGGTTGGTAACTGCCGTCCCGGAACAGAAGCTCGTGGGCGGCGCGGAAACGCAGCGTCTGGAGGGTAAGGTAGAGCTTGACCCGCCCATCTTGCCATCGCTCCAGGGTTTCCTGGGCAAGGACCATCTCGGGTGTGCTCTCCGCCGCGTGGCCGTTGCCCTGGCTGGCTTGGCTGCTCTCCGCGAGACGCTCCGCCAGCTCGCGTGTCATCGCCGTTCGACGCTCGTAGTCGACCGGGCGGCGGTTGTCTGGGTCCACCAGGCTGAGATCCCACAGTTCCGTGCCCTGGTAGATGTCGGGCACGCCCGGCGAGGTGAGCTTGAGCAGGGTCTGCGACAGGCTGTTGAACTGGCCGAAGAATGCAACGCGGCGGGCGAACGGCTCGAATGCCTTGCGGAACGCCTTGTCGCTCAACACGGCGGTGGTGAACTTCTCCACGGCGGTATCGTACGCCTCAACGGCGTTGAGCCAGCCGGTGTGGACCTTGGCCTCCTTCGTCGCCTTGCGCATGTAGGCGACGATGCGGTCGCGGAAAGCAGCCGCGCCCTCTTTGTCCATTGGCTCTAGCGGCCACGCCCCGACGAGGATCTGGTACAACAGGTACTCGTCGTTGGCGCTGGGCGCAAGCATGCGCTCGACGCGCGTCTTCTTGCGCGCGTTGAGCCGCTTCCAGCGGTTAAGCCCCTTGCGCCACTCGGCGGGTATCTCGGATAGGACATTGATGCGGGCGCGGGTATCCTCGGCGCGCTTAGTATCGTGCGTCGAGGTCGTCAGCAGGGCGTGGGGCCACTGCTCGGCGCGGGACTGGTTCTGGGCGTGGAAGTCGTCCAGCGACACGCCGAAGATGTCCGGATGACCGCCGACCTCGTTGAGCGACACCAGGCGGTTGTAGACGTAGAACACCGTGTCTTCGACGCCCTTCGCCATGACCGGGCCGGTGAGCTGCTGGAACTTCATGATCCAATTGACCAACGCCTCGCGCTCATCCTCGCGGAAGTTGTCCAGGGTGCGCAGCAGGAGTGTGTCGCCGATGAAGTCGAACACGGTCGAGGCAATGTCGGGGTTGTTGCGCTTGGCGTCCGCAATCGTCGCCTCGACAACCTCGCGGTCGCGCTCCGGCACCTCACCCGTCACCGCGTTGATGTACGTGCGGTACACGGGCAGGCTGGCGATGACCTCGCGCAGGGCGCGCGTCAGGCCATTGAGCGTGAAGTCGCGGTAGTGGCGATTGGTTTCGCCGATGCGCTCTAGCTCGTGGCTGAGCATGTTGATCTCGCTAACGAGGGACGAGCGCATGATAAGCAGCTTGTTCTGATGCACGAGGCGCGCGTAGTCGGTCGTCCCTTCGGTGAAGCGGGCGTACAGGCGGTCGAAGGCTTTCTCGTTCGTCGAATTCACGAACAGGCCGTTGACCTGGTTGAGAAAGTCGTAGCCCGTTGTTCCGTAGACCGCCCAGTCCTGGGGTAGCGGCTCGGTGTGCGACAGAATCTTCTCGGCGACGACGTACAGCGGACGCTGGGCGACAACGTCAGCGCCAGGTTCCACGTTGCCGTTGGCCGATGCGTCCTTGTCCCTCGCCGAGGCGAGGGCCTTGACGTAGGCCGCCTGGAGCCGCTGGAAGTAGCGCGGCGGGCCCCACAGGCCGTCGGGGTGGTCGATGCGCAAGCCGCTGGCCTTCCCCTCAGCTAGCAGGCGCATGAACAGGGCGTGGCTGGCGTCGAACACCTCTTGAAGCTCGACGCGGATGGCGGCCAGGTCATTCACGTCGAAGAAGCGGCGGTAGTTGATTTCCTCGCCCGCGACACGCCAGAAGCTCGGCCGTACCACCTGGGCCTCGATAAGCGCGTCCAGGTTGTCGAAGCTGCGTGGGTCGCCCGCCTTGCCATTGAACGCCTCGATGGTCGCGTCAAGCGCCTCACGCACCTCGGGGCGGCTTTCGTACAGGGTGTGCAGGCGGCGCTTGATGACCAGGGACTCGCGGGCGCGCTCGGCCAGCTTCTCCGGGTCCGTCTCCGTGCGTGGCGGGAGGTAGCCCAGGGCGGTAAGGATGCTCTGGAACTCAAGCAGCGCCTCATCCTCCGCCGGCAGGCGCTCGGTCAGCTGTGCCAGGGACGGTGTCAGGACGTGGGTGTACGTGCGCGGCGCAACCGGCAGCTTATGGTCGAAGTAGTAGAGGGTCAGCGTCCCTTCCTCGTAGGCGAGGCGGAACTGGCCGTTCTCCAGGACGTTGCCGTACTGATCGCCGAGGATGGGCAGGAGGACGCGATTTTCCAGCTCGCGCTTGACCGGCTGCCACTGGACGTCGAAGTACTGCGAATAGGGCGAGCTAGGTCCGTTCTCCAGCACGTCCATCCACCATGTGTTGGCCGGATCGTCGATGCCCATGTGGTTGGGAACTGTGTCCAGGATCAGGCCCAGGTCATGCTCGCGCAGGCGGCTCGCCAGGCGGTCGAAGTCCTCCTGGCCGCCCAGCTCCGGGTTGAGCTGAGTGTGGTCGGTGATGTCGTAGCCGTGGCTGCCCGGACGCGACTTAAGGATGGGCGAGGCATAGGCGTCACTGATGCCCAGGTCGTGCAGGTACGGAGCGATTGCCTCCGCGTCGCGGAAACTGAAATCTTTGCCGAATTGCAGACGGTACGTGGCGCACGGAATGTGTACCTCAACACGCCTCTGCGATGCTTTTCTGGCTCTTGGTGTGGTCTTCGTGGCTTCCATTATGCTTACCTTGTCTGTTCAACGGCGGCCAGCTCAGCCTGACCCATCGGGAGGAGGAAGCGCAGCGCACGCGGCAGGCGGCGCGACCACGCTGCCTCGTTGTGGTCCGCGTCGGTTTCCTCGACGAACATCAGGTCTTCGCCCATGCGGTAGCCCTTTTGCTCCAAGAGCTTCACCATCTTGCGCGCGTCCGTCGCAGCGGCGCCCTCTTCCTCGGCTCCGATATCGACATAAATCTTGCCGCGAATGAAGGGCGTCTCCTCGACGGTCTTGAAGATGGCCCGGTCGGCGAACCAGAGTGACGGGCTGAGAACGCCGGCAAAGCCGAACACCTGCGGGTAGCACACGAACGCATACAGGCTGATCAACCCACCCATGGATGAGCCGAGAATGCCGGTGTACTGGTGGCCGGGCAGAGTGCGGAACTCGGCGTCAACGAGTGGCTTGACGGTCTCGACGATGAAGGCCAGGTAGTCGTCGCCGCGCCCGCCGCCGTCCTTCGCGTCGCAGTACGGGCTGCACTCCTCGCAGCGATTCTCGCCCATGTTGGGCACGCCAACGATGATTGCCTCGATGCCCTCCCAACTCAGAAGCTGCATCGCTTCGTCCACGTGCCACTCGCCGGCGAAACTGGCCGTCTCATCAAAGAGGTTCTGGCCGTCGTGCATGTAGACCACAGGGTAGCGCCGCTCTTCGTCCGTCTCATACGAGGGCGGGAGGTACACGAACAGGTCGCGGGTGTTGTCGAGCTGGGGACTGTGGACTTCGCGCAGAATGCGGACCGTTCCAACGATGGTGCGCCCGTCTGGATTGACGCCCGGCACCTCGCCCTCCGGAAGGTATACCCAGAGCTTGTCGGCCAGCGCCACGAAGCGGTCCACCCATGCCTGGGCGCGCTTATTGTGGGGCGCGTAGGCTTGAATCACCGGCAGCGTCTGGCGCGCCATCTCGAAGTAGACATTCTGAGCCTGCCAGAGATCGACCTCGAACGGTAGAAACTGGGCCAGGTCGAGCAGCATCGCGACGCGGTCGAATGCCTCAGTGTCCCTCGGCTGCTCCTGGAACTGCGCCATCGCCGCGTCCACACTCTGTTGGAGGGTGAACCCGAGTGTCACACCATCCAGGGGGACTTTCAACCGCTGGGCCGCATCGACGAGGTTCTGGATGTGAGCTTGATCGGGCATTGCTGCGCCTAGCGCGTCACACAAGCCCTGATTGAGCGCCTCGACCGCAACGGCCTTCAAACCGCCCTGGAGCGGGATGTTGAGGTCCACCAGGTAGCGCAGCAGGGGGGCGTGGCGGTCGTAGAACGAGCGGTTCGCTGCCTCGATTTCCTCCATCACGGGCTGCAAGATGAGATTGCTGACGATGCGCTGCTCGTCGCGGAAGGTCGCTTCGAGCGGCTTGGTCTCATCCAGCGCTTGGTCGATGACGCGGATGATATTGGGGATGTCCATCTGGTCGAAGGTCTCGCGTAGGTCCGCGACAAGCTTCTCGAATTCCTCATCATCCCGGTAGCGCCGCACGCCGCCGCTGATGTTGTGGCCGCCGAGATGTACCACGGCGACGGTCAGGTCGTCGGCCTCCTGGGTCACTTCAGAGCGCACCTTGGCGCGGCTGACGATGAGCTTCGGCTGGCCCAGTTCCATGCGCTCGATGGCTTGAGGCTCGACGCTATAGGAGTAGATGCGAGTGGCGTGGCCGTTGCCCTCGAAGAGCGACTTGACGCCGTAGTGCATGGCCACACGCGGCAGGTCCACGACCATCGGCATGATCCACTTTTGGTAGATGTCGCGCCCCGTGCCATTCTCACCGATGTTGCTGTTGGCTTCGGCGAGGCGCTCCAGGAAGTTCGCCTCGATGCTCTCGTCGCCGAAGATGTCCAGGGCAAGTTGAACGGCGCGCCCGGCGTACTCGATGACCTGGACGGTCTCGAGGCCCGACAGCTCGTCGAAGAACCAGCCGCAGCTCGTGTACATGAGCATGGCGTGGCGCTGCATCTCCAGGAGCTTCCAGAGAAGCACCTGCTCTTCCTCGGTCAACTTGCCCGTCGCCTGCTCAGTGAGGAACGTCTCGCGGTTCCACGGGTTGCGGTCCAGGATGACGTTGATGTACGCATCGCGCGTCTGCCACGGGTCCTTCACGAGCTGCTTCGCCGTCTCCTCGTAGCGCACGGCAAGGTCATCGCGCAGCCAATCGAGGGCAGCGCGGAGCGGGCCACGCCACTCCTGGTTCCAGTCGGGGTAGCCGCCGGAGTTGCAGCCGCAGTTTTCCGACCAGCGGCCGACGCCGTGGGAGCAGCTCCAGGCGGTGTTCTCGGTGATCTGAACTTCCCACGTCGGCGGGTGCTTCTCCAGAAACTCGCCGTAGTTGGTCAGCTCGGCCTGCCCGCTATCCTTAATGTATTGAAGCGCGTAGGCGAGGGCCATCTCGCCGTGGTGGTGGTGGTGGCCGTAGGTCTCACCGTCGGTGGCGATGTGGACGAGCTGCGGCCAATCGCGGTCGTCAGAGAAGGCGCCCATAAGGCGGTTGGCGAAGTCGGCGCCGTTCTTGAGCAGGCCCTCGAAGGCAATGCCCTGGGAGATCGGGCCGTCGTAGAAGAACAGAGCGATGCTCCGCCCGGAGGGCAGGCGCTGTAGGTAGGCGCGGGACGGATCGATGCGCGCGCCCAGGACGTCTTCCCAGGCGTCGTCACCGGCGTCGGGCGGCCGGACAGCCGTCGCCTGGCCGGGCGCGAGGATGGTGAACTTGATGCCCTGCTCGGCCAGGATATCCAGAGTCTCCAGGTCCACCGCCGTCTCGGCCAGCCACATCCCTTCGGGGAAGCGGCCAAAGCGGTGCTCGAAGTCCTTGATGCCCCAGACGATCTGGCTGATTTTGTCACGGCGGTTCGCCAGGGGCAGGATCATGTGGTTGTAGACCTGGGCGATGGCGGAGCCGTGGCCGGAGAAGTTCTCCTGGCTTATGTGGTCCGCAGCCTGGATGGCGTGATAGACATCAGGGCGCTTCTCCTCAAGCCAGGCCAGCAGGGTCGGGCCGAAGTTGAAGCTGATGCGGGCGTAGTTGTTCACGATGTCCGTGATCTTGTTGTAGCCATCCAACATGCGTGCGGCGGCGTTTGCCGCGTAGCACTCGGCCGTGATGCGCTCGTTCCAGTCGTGGTACGGGTACGCCGAGTCCTGAAGCTCGATAGCTTCAAGCCAGGGATTCTCGCGGGGCGGCTGGTAGAAATGGCCGTGAATGCAAATATAACGTTCCATACAAATACTCTCCAGAGAACTACTTTCCAGCGTCCTAGGAACAACTCTCTAGTGTCCTAAGTCGCAAACTAACTTACTTACTCTTGCGATCCCGCGTGAGCACAACACACGCTCGCGGAGCGAGGGTCACGTCCGCGCTACCCCGCGACTCCACTGTCTCAGGAACCTCGCTACCTGGACCACCCCACTGACTATCAGCGGCGTCAAGACGCTTGATCCAGCGCCCGCCAGGGAGGGGCAGCGTGACCGATACGTCAGCGTCGTTGAAGGAGAAGGCGATGCACACCGCATCGTCGCCGTCCCAGCGGCGGACGAACAGCACGTTCTTGTCCTTGAGCAGCGTTACCTCCTGGTCGTCCTTGGACAGATTCGCCAGGGACGGGACGGTGGCACGTAGCGACAGCAGCTCACGGTAGAAGTCGAGCAATGCTTTGTGTTCGCCCTCGTTGCGCAAGTTCCACTGAAGCTTCGAGCGCTGGAACGTCTCCTCTGCCTGTGGGTCGGGAATCTCGCCCTCCCAAGCGAAGTCCGCGAACTCCGACTTGCGGCCCTCGCTGACGGCCTTTGCCAGGTCCGGGTCTTCGTGGCTGACGAAGTACAGGAACGGCGCGGTCTCGCCGTACTCCTCGCCCATGAACAGGAGCGGGATGTAGGGGGATAGGAGAACCAGCCCCGCCGACAGCTTCAAGCTCTCAAACGGCACGAGTTGGGTCAGGCGCTCGCCGAAGGCGCGGTTGCCGATCTGGTCGTGGTTCTGCGCGCACACGACGAAGCGGTCGGCGGGAATATCGCACGATGGCGCGCCATGCCGCCGCTTGCGAAACGGCGAGTACTGCCCGGAGTAGTCATAACCCTCGCCCCAGGTCTTCGCCATGTCGTCGAGCGCGCCATAGTCCTGGTAGTAGCCAGCGTTCTCGCCCGTCAGCAGCGTGTGCAGCGAGTGGTGGAAGTCGTCCATCCACTGGGCGTCCAGCCCGTAGCCGCCCCGCTCCGGCGAGCGAAGGAGGCGCGGGTTGTTCAGGTCGCTCTCGGCGATGAGGTGCGTCAGGCGGCCCAGCCTGGGCCGCTCAGCCTCGACCGCGCTGGCAAGCTCTTGCAGGAACGGGATAGTCGAGAAATCGACCATGGCGTGGACGGCATCCAGTCGTAGGGTATCGATGTGGAACTCGTCCAGGAAGTACAGGGCATTCTGGATGAAGAACTGTCGCACCTCGTCACTGTACGCCCCGTCGAAGTTCACCGCTGAGCCCCACGGCGTCTTGTAAGCGTCGGTGAAGTACGGGCCGTAGTCCCACAGGTAGTTGCCGTCGGGGCCGAGGTGGTTATAGACCACGTCGAGGATGACGGCGAGATCCTGCTGGTGGGCGGCCTGGACGAGGCGCTTCAGCCCCGCGGCGCCGCCGTAGCTGTCCTGCACCGCGAACGGGTACACGCCGTCGTAGCCCCAGTTGCGCGTGCCCGGGAACTGGGCGACGGGCATGATTTCGATGGCCGTGATGCCAAGCTCCGTCAGCTCCTTCAGGTGGGGGATGACCGCGTCGAACGTGCCTTCCGGTGTGAACGTCCCAACATGCATCTCGTAGATGACGTACTTCGCCAGGGGCAGCCCGGCCCACTCGTCTTGCCAGTCGAACGCTGGATCGACGACCTCTGACGGGCCGTGGACACCTTGTGGCTGCGAGCGTGAGGCGGGGTCAGGACGCTCTTTCTCGCCGTCGAGCCGGTACTGGTAGAGCGTGCCTGGCTCTACGCCATCGACGACGGCCTCGAAGTACCCCTTGTCGGCTGGGGTCATCTCAATAGAGCGCTTTGGGGTCGAGAGCAGCTTGACTTCGACCGTCTGGGCGGTCGGCGCCCAGACGCGAAAGCGGCAACGATTGTCGCCGAGATATGCGGCGCCTATCTCTGTCACACACACTCCTTGTCCTAGTTAACACAAAAAACCGCGGCTGGAACGAGCCAACCACGCAATTAACGTTATGGTATCGATACCAATTGAAACTATGCCCCCTCGTAATAAGCAAAAACCGTGCCGGGTGACGCATTGCGGTAAACTCACCTCTCCGACCCACGCGCGTTGCAGCATAATAATGCTACCGCGTCGATGTTGCGTATGTGTTGCCGAAGCGAGTACACAAGCGTTGGACAAAGCTTTGGTATGCTTCTTGCCTTGAAGGACAAGGGCGCATTCGATGGGACAATATGCAAGAGGGGTCGAGTACAGGATTCTGAAGGAGGAAGACATGACGGACAATAAGGCGTCTTCTCTTGCCACGACTATTGGCGGTGTTGCGAAGGTTGTGGCGGGAGTCTCGGCGGTTGCCGTAGGCGGATGGATCGCCTACAGCGTCACATCGGTGCGGCATCACATGCCGCTGCCGCCGGCGCTAAACGCCGCGCGGCGGGAGCTGAACGGGCGCGCGGGCGAACTCAATGTTTACGTGGCGGGCGAGGGTGCGCCGCTCCTTCTCATCCACAGCATCAACGCGGCGGCCTCAGCTTATGAGGTGCGGCCGATCTTCGAGCACTTCGAGGCGAAGCGGCGGGTGTACGCTGTCGATCTGCCGGGCTTCGGCTTCTCCGACCGCAGCCCGCGCGATTATTCACCGCGCCTGTACACAGACGCGATTCTGGACGCGCTGGACGAAATCGAGCGCGAGGCAGGTGGCGGGCCTGTGGATGCGCTGGCGTTGTCCCTGGGCAGCGAGTTTCTGGCGCGCGCGGCCAGCGAGCAGCCGCACCGCTTCCGGTCCCTCGCCCTCGTTACGCCGACAGGCTTTGGCGAGCGCGAGCAACTCTATGGGCCGCTGGGGACAACCCGCGGGAGCCAGCTACCAGAGCGAGTCCTCGGGTTTCCGCTGTGGAGTCGGCCGTTCTACGACCTGCTCACGAGCAAGCCGAGCATCCACTACTTCTTGAAGCAGGCGTTCGGCTCAGAGGAAGCCATCGACGAAGGACTGGAAGCCTACGACTACTTCACGTCGCACCAGCATAACGCTCAGTACGCGCCCTTCGCGTTCATCAGCGGTCGCCTGTTCAGCGCCGACATCGACCGCATCTACGAGGCGCTCGATCTGCCGGTGTGGCTAGCGTACGGGCCGCGCAACGGATTCAGTGACTTCGGCGACCTGGGCAATGTGACAGAGCGGCCGAACTGGCGCATCCAGCGCTTCGAGACGGGGGCCATGCCCCACTTCGAGCAGTCCGAGGCGTTCAACGCCGCCTACGAGTCTTTCCTCGCAACGACCCTGGCGCGCGTAGCTGCCTGATAAGACTAGCCACAGAGAACACAGAGACAAGAGGCTCTTTTTTATCCTCTGTGTTCTCTGTGGCCCTGTGGCCTTCTGTCGCCCATGCCTACCACTAGGATATGGCGCTCTTCTCACTGACGTTGACTCTTGCGGTCAGGCGAATGTCGCGGGAGGACGCGCCGACCAGTACCTCGAACTCACCCGGCTCGACCACCCAGCGCTTTTTGGCCGGGTCGTAGTAGCCCAGGGCATCCTGGTCCAGCCTAAGCTCGACTGTCTTCGTCTCACCCGGCGTAAGGGCCACCTTGGCGAAGCCCTTCAACTCCTTGTCCGGTCGCACCGACCGTGAAGCGATATCGCGCACATACACCTGGATGACCTCGGCGCCACCTCGGTCGCCGGTGTTCTGCACGTCCAGGCGAACGCGCGCGCCCTGGCCTTCGGGTGTCACCTCCAGATTGCGATACTCGAACGTCGTGTACGACAGGCCGTAGCCGAACGGGAACAGCGGCGCGATGTCGCGCTTGTCGTAGTAGCGGTAGCCGACGAACAGCCCTTCGCCGTACAGCACCTTGCCGTTCTCACCGGGGTAGTTGATGTAGGCCGGTGTGTCTTCGAGGCGCACCGGGAACGTGGTCGGCAACTTGCCGGACGGATTGACGTCGCCAAACAGGACGTCGGCGACGGCGTTGCCCGTCTCTTGCCCAAGATACCACGTCTGAAGCACGGCGGGTACGCGGTCCAGCCAGCGCATGGTGACCGGCGAGCCGGCGTTGACGACGACGACCGTGTTCGGGTTGGCGGCGCTGACTTCTTCGATGAGCCGCGCCTGGTCGCCTGGTAACTCCATGTTTGCCCGGTCGAAGCCCTCGCTTTCCCACTCCGGCGTCAGCCCGACGAACACAATCGCTACGTCGGCTTTGGCGGCCACGTCGGCGGCTTCGCGCACCGGATCCGCTGTCGGGAGCAGCGCGCCGCCAAGGCGAATGCTCCACTCAGGGACTTCGAGCTGCGGCACGAACTCGATGGTGAGCGTGTATTGCCGGTCCTCATCCAGGGACAGCACGTCCTTTTCGCCAGGTTCGCCCCACACAAACGGCTTCTCCCAGCGGTCTGCGATTAGCCGCCCATCCACATACATCTGCGCCTGGCCGACGCACGTCAGGCTCATCTCCCAGTCGCCGCTCTCCGCTACGGTGAAGGCGCCGCTCAAGCGGACGCTGATGCCGGCCGGTCTGTCCGACGGCGCCATCCCTTCCAGCCACGCCAGCCGCAGGTCCTTGACGGTCTCCGCATGCACCGGCGTCCCTGACATCTCGCGGTTGGCGAAGTACTCGACCGTAAGACCATTCTTGAAGCAGGTCATGTCGAAGTGCGGCGGAATCTTGTGGATGGTGGGGCCGTGGGCGTACATCACCTTGTCGCCCGCCTTTGCCTGGATGGCGTGTAGCGGGGTGACGACGTAGTGCGGGATGACGCGGGCGCTGCCGCCACCGAGGGGGGCCGGGTGCGCCGCCAGCGCGCCGACGACGGCGATGGAGCCGAGCTTCGCCGCGTCCAGGGGAAGCAGCGCCTTGTCATTCTTGAGCAGCACGATGGCTTCGCTGGCCGCTTCGCGCGCGATGGCGTGGTGCTCCGGCCGGTCGATGGCCTGCTCCGGCGGGAGGTCGGGGTGCTCGAACGCGCCGACGCGGTCCATCGTTCGCAGCAGGCGGCGAATCTTGTCGTCGAGCCGCTCGTGGCTCAACTCGCCGCTCTCGAGGGCTTGCGCCGCATGCTTCCCCATCCAGCGCGCCGGGCCGGGCATCTCCAGGTCCAGGCCGCTCTTCGAGACGTTGGGGCTGTACGTGCCGAACCAGTCGGACATCACGATGCCATCGAAGCCCCACTCGCCCTTCAGGATGTCCAGGAGCAAAGTATCACTCTCGCTGGCGTACGTGCCGTTGACGCGGTTGTAGGACGACATGACCGCCCACGGCTTGGCGTCGCGCACAGCCAGCTCGAAGGGCCGTAGGTAAATTTCGCGTAGCGGCCGCTCGGTCACTTCGGAGCTCATCGACATGCGCTCGAACTCGGAGTCGTTGCAGACAAAGTGCTTGATGCACGCGCCGACGCCCTTGCTCTGCAATCCCGTGATATACGCCGAGGCCATGCGCGCGGTGAGGTAGGGGTCTTCGGAGTAGCACTCGAAGTTGCGGCCGGCCAGCGGCGAGCGGTGGATGTTGACTGTCGGCGCGAGGAGCATGTGCGCCCCCTTCGCCTTGACCTCGTCGGCCAATGCCTGCCCGACGCGCTCTACAATGGCTGGGTTCCACGTTGCCGCAAGGGCCGTCCCACACGGGAAGCACGCCGAGCGTGGGCCGCCCTCGAAGTCCTGGCCGCGCGCGCCCACCGGCCCATCCGTCACTTTGATCTGCGGAATGCCGAGGCGCGGAATGGGGACGGTGTGCCAGAAGTCCGCGCCGGCCAACATGGACACCTTCTCCTCGACGGTCATTTGCCCGACGAGGGCTTCGATGTGCTCATCCTGCGTCGTCCCGCTCGGCGGTACTATACTGTTCATGGGTGATTTCATCCTTGTTCTTTTCAGTTTGAAGCATGGGCATATGAGTCGTAGACCGAGCGAACGCACAGGGCTGCCTCGGCCTCGACGCCCGTCCAGCCTCCAGGAATGGGACACGACACAGTGACGGTTCGTCCCGCCGGCAGGTCGAAGTAGTTGTCGCTGAAGACGGTGTCCGCGCCGTCCAGGGACAGCTCGACCAGCCGCGCCAGCGACGTCGTCGCCAGGTTGATGAGCAACTTACCGCCGTGGACATTGACGTCCACCATTAGCCCTGGATCGACGAGCGACAGGTGCTTGGTGGGAACGAAGGTCGCAACTTGCAGCGCCAGGCGCTCCTCACCCTCCCACAACTCGGCGACGAACACGACCTCGCGGGCGTTGTTGTCCGTGACCTGGTCGGCAAAGTCCAGCGTTCGCACGTGGGTCGCGGCCAGGGGCGCCGCGTCGACCGGCTCCTCGCCGAAGGCCAGCGTCTCGCCGTCCAGCGCTTCGAGCATCCAACGGATCTGCCCGCGCCACGCCTCGGTTGTGTCGTTGGTGACGTACAACCCTTGGCGTGGCGGCGCGTCCTCGATGGAGAGGAGCAGCGGGAAGTAGAAGCGGCGGGCGGCGTAGTGCAGCGCCTTCCAGCGGCCGAAGTAGTCCAGGCTGGACCACGACGCGACCGGCCAGCAGTCGTTGAGCTGCCAGTACAGCGTGCCCGCCACGCGCTGCGGGTGCCGCCGCCAGTGCTCGACGCCATAGCGGATGCCCTCGGCCTGGAGCGCGAGGCTCAGGTAGACGAGGGAGGAGAAGTTGTCCGGCATGCGGAACGTGTCACCCATCTGGGCCATCATGAGCGCGTTGCCGCTGGCGTTCTTCTGGTGCTGCTCCATGATGTACGAGGTCATGTTCCAGTCCGCCTCGTCGGCGTAGCTGCGGATGGTCGCCAGGGGCGGTAGGGCCTGGAAGCCAAACTCGCTCATGAAGCGCGGATATTGGTCGCGGTAGGCCGTGAACGGCTTGCGCCCGTGCCAGACATCCCAATAGTGGGCGTCGCCCTGGCGCTGGCCGTTGGGGTCCTCGAAGGGGATGTCCGACGAAGGCGAGCTGGGCCAGTAGCTATGGTCAGGGTCTTCGTCGGCGCACCACTTGGGAAGCGTCTGATGGAAGAACTTGTCATAAGCGTGCTTGAGGTCTTGCAAGTCGGGCCGATTCCAGCCCCAGTCTTTCCAGCCCCACTCCATCTCGTTGTTGCCGCACCACAGTGCCAGGCTCGCCCGGTGCCGCAGCCGCCGGATGTTCTCTACGGCTTCGGTGTGGACGTTCTCGACGAAGTCTAGATCGTCCAGCGGGTAGATGCTGCACGAGAAGATGAACTCCTGCCAGACGAGGATGCCGTACTTGTCGCACAGGTCGTAGAAGCTCTCTGACTCGTACAAGCCGCCACCCCAGACGCGCAGCATGTTCTGGTGCGTCTCAGCGGCGGAGCGGATGAGCCACTCCATGTGCTCATCCGTCAGGCGCGTGGGGAACGAGTCGGCGGGAATCCAGTTCGAGCCTTTGGCGAAAATGGGCACGCCGTTGACGACGAAGGTGAACGAGCGGCCCCACTCGTCTTCGTTCTGCCGCAGCTCGATTGTGCGCAGGCCCATCTGGTAGGCGCGGCTGTCGAGGGGCGCGTCGGCTTCGTCGGCGTGCAGTGTAACGGCGACAGTGTAGAGCGGCTGGCCGCCGTAGCCGTTCGGCCACCACAGCTCGGGATTCGAGATGGGAATGCTGACGGTGGCCTTGCCCTCTGGTCCAACCGGCGCGCTCGCTTCGAAGCTGCCTCCATGCGACGCGTCGATGCGCACCAGCACGGACAGCGGCGTCTCGGTCCAATGCTCAACCGTTGCCCTCACTTCTACGTTGACGGCGCTGCCGCTGTGATGCTGGCGCAGGTGGACATCGGCCAGGCGCGCGCCGCTGTAGCTTTCGAGGCGGATGTCCTTCCAGATTCCGATGGGCGGGAGTTGCGGACCCCAGTCCCAGCCAAACTGGCAGGGCGCTTTGCGCAGGTGCGGGCCGCCGGGGATGGCCTGGGAGACGCCGGGCAGCGGGCGGACAGCCTGGCGCTGGGCGACGTACCGCACTGGCGAGTCGAACGCAACACGCAGTTCGTTCTCGCCAGCGGTCAGCAACGATTTAATGTCCCAGCGATACTGGCGAAACATGTTGTCCGTGCGGCCAAGCGCCTGGCCGTTGAGCGTTACCGTCGCCAGGGTATCGAGACCGTTGCAGATGAGGAAAACAGTGTCTCCTTTGAGGAGGTCGGGTGAAACGGTGAAGGTGGAGCGGTACTCCCAATCTGACTGGGCGACCCAGGCGACGTGCTTCTCGTTGTCGCCGACAAATGGGTCAGGAATGCGGCCGAGGGCGAGCAAGTCAACATGAACGCTGCCGGGAACCTGGCCCGGCAGCCACTCCTCCTGCCCCGCCTGGCGGAACTGCCAGGCGCCTGCGAGAGACTGAATATGCATCTTGAGTTCCTTGCGTGCGAAGTTCAAGCGCTCAATTCGGCGACATCCGGCGCTGGACCCCAGCCGAGAAGGCGAGGTACGTCCGCCAGAAGCCGCCGCGTATACTCGTGTTGCGGGTGGGCCAACACCATCTCCACCGGCCCCTGCTCGACAACCTGCCCATGATACATGACCAGGGCGCGGTCGCTGAGGTAGTAGGCTTGCCCGACGTCGTGGGTGACGAAGAGGATGCCCATGTTGTGCCGCTTGCGAAGCTCCAGGAGCAGGTTCAGCACCGTCACGCGCAGCGAGGCGTCCAGCATGCTGGTCGGCTCGTCAGCGAGCAGGAGCTTTGGCCCGACGACAAGGGCCCGCGCAATCATGACGCGCTGCACCTGGCCGCCGGACAGCTGATGCGGCCACTTCTCGCGGACATCCGTCGGGTCCAGCCCGACCTCGCGCAAAGCGTGATCGACGCGCTCCCGCCGCTCCTTCTTCGACGGCTGGGGATCCAGGACATTCATGGCTTTGTCCATGACCTGGCCGATGGTGTAGAACTGGTTGAACGCGGCAAAGGGGTCCTGGAAGACACCCTGAACCTTGCGCCAGTAGGCTTTGAGATTCCCGCCGCCCTTCAGGTTCGTGACGTCCTGTCCCTGGAGCAACAGCTGGCCGCCCGTCGGGTCGAGCAGGCGCAGGACCAGACGCGACAGGGTGGACTTGCCGCTGCCGCTTTCCCCGACGACCGATACGATCTCGCCCGGCTGCATGCTGAACGAGACGTTGTCCACGGCTTTGACGATGTGCTCACCGTGCCCGAACAGCCGCGAGAGGTTGCGCGTTTCCAGGAGAGGCGCCTGGGATGTCTGTAGCATCATTGGTCCGCCTTATAAAAGCTGACGGGCTGCAACTGCTGGGCAACCCAATGGCAGACGGCGAAGTGATTCTCATCGCCGACGACGGGCACCGGCCCCGCCTGGCACACGTCCATGACGTAGGGGCAGCGGGGGTGGAAGCGGCAGCCGGGCGGCGGGTAGCGCAGGTCAGGCGGGACGCCGGGCAGACCAGAGAGCTGTCGCCCGCGCACGCGGGGATCGGGGTCCAGCGTGGCCGTAATCAGCGCCTTGGTGTAGGGGTGCTCCGGGGCTTCGACAATTTGCTCCGTGTCCCCAATCTCCACGATGTTGCCGGCATACATGACGGCGATGCGGTGGGCGATGTTGCTGAGCATCGGCAGGTCGTGGGTGATGAAGGCAATGCAGCGGATGAACTCGCGCTCCAGGAGCAACTGAAGCAGCATCACGAGTTGCTTCTGCGATGACACATCCAGGGCGGAGGTTGGCTCGTCCGCGATGAGGACGGTCGGGTTGAGCAGCGTGGAGATGACGGCGACGACACGCTGGCGCATGCCGCCGCTGAGCTGGTGCGGGTAGCTGTCCAGCACGCGCGGTGGCAGGGAAACAATGTCCAGCCGCTCGCGCGCCAGCTCGATAGCTTGCTTCGGCGACACCGTGGCGTCGTGGCCGCGCACGACGTCGACCACGAAGTCACTGACCTTCGCCGTGGGGTTTAGGGAGTTCAACGAGCGCTGCGGGAGCAGCGACACGACCTGCCCGTGCCACTCGACGGGGGCTTTGGTCTGCTGCGTCAGGGCGATTTTGTCACCCTCCACCATCATCTCACCGGCCTTGACAATGAGGGGTGGACGCGCCGTCATGGACATGATGGCCGCGAGCGTTGACTTCCCACAGCCGGACTCGCCGGCGATGCCCAGCACTTCGCCCTGGTGAATGGTGAGGGACACGTCGTCCACCGCCTGGACCACTGGGCCCGGACCGGCAATGTAGTTGGCGGTCACGTTCTTGACGATACAGATGGGAGCCTTCATATGTGTCATTGTTCGTCCTCCTCACGTGCTCCCACGCTTAGGATCGTCTCAGTCGCGGGTTGAAGATTTCGTCGATACTCGCCTGGAGCAGCAGGAGCGAGAACGCGATCAGGGTCAGGAGGAGCGCCGGGGGCACGAAGGCCCACCAGGCGCCGGTGCGGACCGACTCCCACAGCAGCGCCCACTGGAGCATGATGCCCAGGGAGACCGTGTCACTCGGCCCCAGCCCCAGCATGCTGAGCGTGGCTTCTTGCAGAATGCCCGCGCTGAGCTGGAGCACGAAGGCCATGACGACGTACGAGAGCATGAAGGGGATGATCTCCCACACGATGATCTGTAGCGTACCCGCGCCTGCCAGCCGCGCAATGTCCACGTGTTCCCGCATCTTGAGACTGCTCGTCTGGGCACGGACCGCGCGGGCGGTCCACGGCCAGCTGACGACGCCGATGATGAACCCCATGACGATGAGCGAGCGGTTGTTGAGGGCCAGGGAAATAAGGATGAGGATCACAATCGATGGAATGGTGAGCATCACGTTGGTGATCGCCATCAATCCCTCTTCGGTGTTGCCGCCGCGGAAGCCGGCGACAGTGCCGATGACGAGGCCGATGGCGGTCGCAACAATGCCGGCGAGGAACCCGATGAGGAGCGACGTGCGTGTGCCGTACATGAGCTGGGTGAACACGTCGCGGCCAAAGTTGTCCGTCCCGAGCCAGGCTTCGCGCGATGGCGAGTCGTACAGCCCACCGACCGTGATGAGGGGATCGTCACGGCCCAGGATGATAGGCCCAAAGATGGCGAACCCGATGATGAGCAGCATCACGATGAGGCTGAAGTAGAAGCGCGGATTCAGGGCGCTGGCGACCTTGCGGGTATTGTAGTACAGGGATCCCAGGCGCTCGCCACGCGGGCCAATTTCACCGGCGCTCTGCGGAGTAGCAGCCATGTGTGTCCTCCTATCGCTCGCCGGTTGTCGCCGCGCGGATGCGCGGGTCGATGAAACCGTAGGCGATCTCGACCGCGAAGTTGGCTATGAGAACCATAATCATGATTATCAGGGTAATACCCTGCACGACACTGTAGTCGTTGAGCCGGATCGAGGCGAAGAGCAGGGTGCCGAGGCCAGGGTAGGAAAAGACGATCTCGGTAATTAGCGCGCCGCTGACCATGAAGCCAATGCTGAGCGCCAGGCCGGTGACCTGGGGCAGCATCGCGTTACGGAAGATGTAGCGGACGATGTTGTTGTCGTTCACGCCGAGGCCGCGCGAGTAGCGCACATAGTCGGCGTCAAGCTCGTAGATGGACATGGCGCGCATGCCGACCGCCTGACCGCCGATGAAGACAAGCACCAGCGAGAGGAAGGGCAGCACATAGTGTTGCGCGGCGCTTGACACGAAAGCCCAGTTCAAGGCCGGATTCATGTCATAGCCGTACCCGCCGCCCGACGGGAAGAGCTTCCAGTAGACGGCGAACACGAAGAGGAGGATGATGGAGAGACAGTAGAACGGCATCGCCGAGATAAAGAGAGAGACTGGGAAGACTGTTTTGTCCAGCCAGCCTTTTCGATAAGCTGACAGAGCGCCCAGGACGTTGCCCACGATCCAGCCGATCAGGATGGCAGGGAGCTGCAGAGCCAGGGTCCACCATAGGGACTGCAAAATCAATTCTTGCACGCGGGCAGGAGAGCGCGCGAAGGAGACACCCAAGTCGCCTCTGGCGAGGTTGCCGAGGTAGATGAAGAACTGCTGCCATAAGGGCTTGTCAAGCCCGAACTCCGCCATGTAGGACTCGTAGATGTTCTTCATGGCTTCGCCCGTCGCCGATCCACCGGCAGCCAGTTGGGCCATGATCGCGTCGACCGGGTTGCCTGGGATGAGGCGGATCAGGAGGAAGTTGGCGACGAGCGCGACGGCGAAGGCAATCAAGAACCAGATGGTCTTGGTCACGAGATAGCGCTGGAATGGCGTCATTGTCTCCTGCCTCTATCGGGCAGGCAGCTTTGCCGGCTGCCCGCCCGACGTCTACCGCGGTGGCGGGGAATGTGGTCGTGACTTTAGGGGGAATGTGGGGATGAAAGCGATTCAAGCCACGACCACATCATGCCTCAAATTCGTGCCGAAGGCAACTACTGCTTGCCGGTCGGCTTGACCTTCTGTAGAACCTGGATGCCAGCGCCGCTGAACATCGGCGGGGCTGAAGCGTTCTGGGAAGTCGGGAAGCCAGTCCAGTAGCTCTGGTTGAACTCGTAGAACTCGTACGGGCGGTACATCAGCGGGATGCCCGGCACGTTGTCGCGGAAGATCTGGTCGAGCTGGTCATAGAGCGGCTTGGCCGTGGCAGCATCGGGCGCGGCGCCAGCCTTGTCCAACAGGTCTGGCACCTTCGGGTCCTTGAAGCGGCCATAGTTCCAGAACGCCGTCTGGCCCGCGGCCGGGACACCGCGGTCGTCGAGCATGTCGCGGAAGCGCATCCACGGGCTGGCCGGGCGGCTGCCCGCAATGTACCACAGGTTGAGGTCGAAGTCACCGTTCTGGATCTTGCTGGTCACCACCGGCGCATCCGGGTAGTCGGGCTTCAGCTCGAAGCCGGCCTGCTTGGCGCTCTGGGCGACCACGTCGACGGCGGTCTGCCAGTCGGTCCAACCCTGCGGCGTGCGGATGCTCCACGGGCCGAGGCGCGTGCCGTCAGGCAGGACGTACACGCCGTCAGAGCCCTTCTTAGCCTTCAACTGGTTCTCGAGGATGTCCTTCGCCTTGGCCGGGTCGTACGTCCAACCTGTCGCCTTGGCCTGCTCAGCGTTGAAGAACTGCTTCTCGCCGCCCTCGGGCAGGAGCAGGCTACCATTCGCCGGCACCGAGTACTTGGACATGGCGGTCTGGGCGATGAGCGGGTAGTTGATGGAGTACGCCAGCGCCTTGCGGACGAGCGGGTTGTCCAGGCCCTTCTTCTGGGTGTTGATGACGAGCATCGGGATGGAGCCTGGCAGGTAGTACGGCTCGCCGCTGAACCACGTCCCGACAGGGGCCTTCGCGTCTTCCCACATCTTCCAGATCTGCGGCGTGAACTGCTGCATCAAGTCCACTTGACCGTTCTGGAAGGCGAGGTTACCGTCGTTATTGCTCTTGAAGATCGGGTGGACGACGTACTTGGGAATGGGCATGCCGACGGCGGTCTTGCCCCAGTAATTGTCGTCGCGCACGAGGGCGATGCGCTCAGGCGAGAAGTTCAGCACCTTGTACGGGCCGGAGCCGACGCCTTCAAGGTCTACGACCTGGGAGAGCTTGCCCTGGGACTCGCGCGGCTGCCAGATGTGCTTGGGCAGAATCTTGATGTTGGCGAGGAAATCCTTGACCATGCCCTGGTTGAGCTTCTGAGCGTTCAGCTTGATCTCGAGGGTGCGGTCGCCGGTCGCCTTGATGTCGGTGATATAGTCGAACAGCGTGCTATAGTTGATGTCCGAGTTCGTCTTGGCCAGGTTGTAGGTGTAGACGACATCGTCGGTGGTCAGCGGCTTGCCGTCCTGCCACTTCGTGCCGTCCTGAAGCGTGACGACGGCTGTGGTGGGGTCGGTGAACTTAAGGTCCTTGGCCAGCAGCGGGTCGAGGTTGCCCGTCAGCTGGTTGTAGGCGAACAGGGTCTCGTACGTCAGCAGGTGGTTGCCCATGCCGGGCCAGTCAGGGTTGTTGTTCAGCGGGTTGAAGGTCTTCGGCGCCTGCCACTGGAGGCCGGCGATGTACAGCGTCTCGTTGCGCGGGAGCTGTTGCGGAGCCGAAGACTGGGCCGCCGGCGCACTGGTTGCTGCGGCCGGCGCCGGCGCCTTCGTCGCCTCCGCAGCTTTGGGCGCTGGGGCGGCAGTTGCCTCCGCGGGCTTGGGGGCGGCTGGTTGGGCGGGCTGTTGCTGCTGCGCGGCCGGCGCGGGGGCCTGGCCGCAGGCCACGAGGATCAGGGCCAGGACGACGAGCACGCTAAACAGGGCCACAAGTCGATTTTTCATGGTCTCGCACTCCTTTGCTGATGCGATGGTAGGTGATGTTGATGACAATGCTGAACGTGGACGTGATGGAACGGAACTACCCCTTCCTGCACCGATAGTTCTCCTCCTTTCGGACGGATGCCTGGCACAAGCGCCGCTTTCTATGTTTCAAGGGCATAGCGTGTTGCGCCGCAGGACGCCCGCACGACGAGGTGTGTGGGCAGGCGTATTTGTGCGAGGCGTCGCTGCGGGTCATCGAACCCGTCGATAAGCAACTCGACGGCCGAAGCCCCCAACTGGACGATGGGCTGGTACACGGTTGTCAATGGCGGATTGGCATAGGATGCGACAGGCAGGTCGTCGAAGCTCACAACGGCGATGCCCTCCGGGATGTTAAGCCCTGCCTCGTGAATCGCCCTCAGAGCGCCGACGGACATGGTATCGCTGGCGATGAAAACAGCCGTCGGACGGACGGGAAGCGCCAGCAGTTCGCGCATGCGTTGGTAGCCGCTTTCCTGGGTAAAGTCGCCTGTGACGATAAGCTCGGGGACAATGGGTATGCCGGCTTCGAGGAGCGCCTGCTTGTAGCCGTCACGTCGCTCCAGGCCCGCCACCATGTGTAGAGGTCCGGTGATTGTCCCGATGCGTCGGTGGCCGAGCTTGATGAGGTGGACCACGCCCTCCCGCGCGCCCGCGCGGTTGTCGACATCCACCGAGGCGACGTTCTGGAAGAAGGGGTGGCAGCCGATCAGGACGAGGGGCATCTGGTCTCGAATGAGCAGCGGCAAGATGGGGTCGTCGATGTCGCTGGAGAGCATGATGAGGCCGTCGAAGTGACCGCCCTTGAGGATGCGGTTGTAGAAGCCCGGCTCCATATCAGCAGTCATCATCGACAGCATGAGGAAGTAACTGCGCTTCTGGACCGCCTCGGCGACACCCTGGATGACGGAACCGAAGAACGGGTCGGAGAAGATGGTGCCAGCGCTGCGCGGGATGAGCAGCCCGACGACCTGGGTACGACGGCTGGCCAGGCTGCGCGCAGCGGCCCTAGGCGCGTAGCCATTCTCGTCGATGACGCGTTGAACCCGCTGGCGCACTTCAGGGCGAACGCTGGGGTGGTTGTTCAAGACGCGGGAGACGGTTGAGCGCGAGACGCCGGCTAGCTCGGCGATCTGCTCAATGTGCAGCGACGAAGGCATGGGAACGCTCCCACAAAGATGCAAAAAAACCTCTAGACAGCTCCCTTGAGAGCCATCCAGAGGAGGATGAACAGCTGCAATTCGTCTGCATTGACGCTGCCATGTGCCTTTTGTTTCGAGCGTAGTCGCTCGGATAGACCGAATGAGGCCGATACAGATGAATTATCGAGACTGTACCCGCCAGATTTGAGTTTTCTTTGGAACGCACCTTGGGAGCGCTCCTAAATTCACTCTCATCATACACCCATGTGAGCGCTTTGTCAAGGGGGTTTACGTGTGAAAAAGATACATTTGTGAAAAATCTCGTCCCTCAAAAAAGATGGGGTGAGGCATGAAATGCGGCGTCAAGGCGCTGTGTATATGACTTCCAGATACGGGTCTTGGAAGGCGCCCGGCTGCTCGCTGAGGTAGACCGTGATGTAGTTGCCACTGTTGGTCAGATAACCCGGCCATTGGTTAGCAATGTCGTGGCCCTCTCGCAACGCAAGCTTTGTATATCCGGTACGGCTAATCCAGGTGAGGCCTGTCTGGTTAAGGTTCCATGGAATGTAGCTGGCCGTTGCGATCTTGCTGATATCCTGCCGGTTGGAGCCTTCCACAGGATTGGTGGTGGCGTTGCCGGCCTTAATGTAGTCAGCCGCTACGAGAGATGTGGTATATGTTTGCAGTCCCTGGACGACGCCAATGTAGGCATTGCTGTCATTGGCTGCGTAAGCCGTCCCCGTGACAAACAAGTAGAGGGTGGCTTGTGAGATCGTGGCATTGTCAGGCAGGGACGTGGTGTTGAAGATGAGGAAGCCGCGGCTGATGTCCACCCGGTTGGCAGCGGTACAGCCGGACCCAATGGTGTTCGCCGTCACTGCGCTGGTGTAGTTGGCTGCGCCGCTCGTCGCGTTGTGTGTCGTCGTCCAGGCTGCCTGGCTGCAACCGAAGCTCATACTTGTATTTGCCACACGCCCATCGCCAGAGGCGCTGTAAAACCGGACGGTGACGGGCGCGCCGGGTGCTGATGCCGATGTGGCGGTCGGTGTCGGTGTGCGTGTCGGTGTCGGGGTACGTGTCGGTGTCGGTGTGCGTGTCGGTGTCGGCGTGCGTGTTGCGGCGCGCGTCGGTGTGGCTGGAAAAATACTGTATCGGTATGGTGTCGCGATCCAGGTTTGTAACATGTTGTCGGGATATAGAGCGGTGGCGGCGTCCCACGACAGGCCGAAAAGACCCGTGATCCAGAGAACAATACACAGGACGAGATAGTGCCTCATACCCCCCTCTTTTCGAATTGAGATGCCAGTAGAACAGCAGGCCGATAACCGCTTCTCAAGCTGCTTGAGACGCGGCTGTCGGCCTGTTCATATCCTATGGCGGCATCGCTCTCCTGTTGTAGCGCAATGCACTTATTGTGGCGGAAGTGCGGCGGGCATACTCTCTACAGTCAGTTGACAGCAAAGAGTGTACAGTTCGATTGTATCATAGTGTGGTGGGCCAACTTGTGGAGGAATCGCAACCTCACGTAGAGAGATGACAACTTGCTTGAACGTGCGTCATTCATGTGAACTGCCTATTGACAAGGCGCATCGACAGGTCTATGATATACGTGAAATAATAAACCGACCGTCGGTTTGTGAATAGGTAGGGAACATGGCTCGTGCGGTCAAAGAAGAGGAATACGCGGTCCGGCGCGACGAGATTCTCGACGTCGCGCAACGCCTTGTGCAGACGAAAGGCTATGCCGCTATGACTATCCAGGATATCCTGGATGGGCTGGGGATCTCCAAGGGGGCGTTCTATCACTATTTTGACTCAAAGGGTGACCTACTCGAAGGAATCATTGAGCGCATGTTGGGTGAAGTCGAGCGGCGCGTTGCGCCGGTGATAAATGATCCTGACTTGTCGGCCGTCGAGAAGTTCCACCGCTTCTTTGCCATGCTGTCCGCGTGGAAGACAACTCAGCGCGATTTCGCTCTGGCCGTTCTGGATGTTTGGTACACCGACGACAATGCCCTGGTGCGCCAGAAAACCCGTACGCTCATGGTGCAGCGGGTAGCGCCGTTGGTCAATGTGATTATAGGGCAGGGGATTCGGGAAGGCACGTGGACGACTCCCTACCCAAGTCGGATAGGCGCCGTCGTGCTATCTCTGCTTCAGGATGCATCGGACGCGCTTGCGCACGTGCTACTCGCGCCTGACCCTGCGGTCAGAAATCTGGCAAATGCGGAGAGTACGCTTGCCGCGTATACCCACGCCATCGAGCGCGTTTTGGGCGCCCAGACGGGCACACTGGAGATTGTGGATAGAGCAACCCTCGAACTGTGGTTCGACGCTTCCAGGGAGTTAGCGGGGTAATCATGGCGCTGCTTGAAGTCGAGAATCTGACGAAAGTCTATGGGAAGGGCGAGACGGCTGTTACGGCTCTATCACACGTCTCGCTCAGCGTGGATGCCGGCGAGTTCGTCGCCGTCATGGGGCCGAGCGGCTGCGGCAAGTCAACGCTGTTGCACCTGATCGGCGGCCTCGACCGCCCGACCGATGGGCAGGTCATTATCGAGGGGGCGCCGCTGACGAAGCTATCGGACGAGGATTTGACCCGCCTGCGCCGGCGCAGGATTGGCTTCATCTTTCAGTTCTTCAACCTGATCCCCGTCCTCACAGCGACGGAGAACGCTGCCTTACCGATCACCCTCGATGGTGCGAATCCCGGCCAGGCGAAGGCGAAGGCCCGCGAGTGGCTGGAGAAAGTCGGGTTGGGCAACCGCCTGGACAATCGCCCTGATCAGCTCTCCGGCGGTCAGCAGCAGCGGGTGGCCGTCGCGCGGGCGTTGGTGGCCGACCCGAAGCTCATCCTGGCCGACGAGCCGACGGGGAACCTGGACACGCGCGCTTCCGAGGAGGTCGTGACGCTATTGCGCCAGGCGGCGGACGACTGGGGGCGGGCGGTGGTAATGGTCACCCACGATGCGCGCATCGCTTCGTACGCCGACCGCATCCTGTTCATGCGCGATGGCGTCATCGTCCAGGAGGCACGCTTTCCGATACGCGATGATCACAACGCCGACCGGGTGATGGACCTCATGCGGCAGTTGGCGTGATGTGCCTTGGCGCTGAGAATGTGAGGGAGAGCTATGCTTCAATTTGAGATGACATTGGCCGCGCGGGAGCTGAGCCAGCGCAAGCTGCGCACAGTGCTCACAACCCTGGCGATCACCCTCGGCACGCTGGTCATTTTCGGCATGAACATCCTTCTGCCGACGTTGTTGAAGGCATTTCAGAGCGGGGTGCTGTCCGCGTCGGGCCAGGTGGACGTCACCATCACAATGAAGACCGACGAGACGTTCTCGCGCTCCGTGCTCAACAGTGTGCGGCGGGTGGATGGCGTAAGCGTCGCCAGCGGCTTGCTCAGCCGCACGACAAATATCCCTGACAAGTTCTATGGGAATGCCAAGGTTGGGGCGCTGACCGTGACCGGCATCGAGCCGTCGGCGGCGCAGGTGCTGCATAACTATGATGTGGTGGAGGGTCGTTTCCTGCGGAGCGATGATCCGCAGGCGGCAGTCATTACGAAGAGCCTGGCTGATACCCTGGGGCTGGGTGTAGGCGATAAGCTGCGCTTGCCGACGACAGAAGGCGCGACCACACTGAAGGTCGTCGGCCTGCTGCCGGCGCGCACATTGCCGGGCAACGAGCAAGTCCTCATCACGCTGCTCCAGGCGCAGAAGCTGCTCGACCTGCCCGACCGCATCAATACCATCGAAGCCAACCTGGACACGGCGGACAGCGCGCGTCGCCAGGCCATTCTTGACGAGATTGCCGCTACCGTGGGGAAGGACTTCACGCTGGGCGGCATGTCCAGCGGGACCGAGCTTCTGTCGAACATTCAGATGGCGCAGATGGCGTTCAACCTGTTCGGCTTCCTGGCGCTGTTCATGGGCAGCTTCATTATCTTCAACAGCTTCCGCACGATTGTTTCGGAGCGCCGTCACGATATTGGAATGCTGCGCGCCATCGGCGCCAGTCGCCGCACTATCCTGGGCGTGATTCTCGTCGAGGGGCTAATCCAGGGCATCATCGGCACGGCGCTGGGCATCGTCCTCGGCTACCTCATGGGAGCGGGCATCGTGGCATTGTATGTGCCGCTGATGCAGAACTATTTGCACATCAGCATTGGGCAGCCGGTCGTGTCTCTCTGGCTGTTTGTCGTCACTATCGGTCTCGGCGTGGGCGCGACGGTACTGGCCGGGCTATTGCCCGCCATCCACGCGACGCGCGTGACGCCCCTGGATGCGCTGCGGCCTGCAAGCGCGGAGACGGAGCGGCGCACATCGCGGGTGAGCTTCATCGTGGGCGTGGCGCTGCTCGCAGCCAGCATCGCCGGGCTGCTGTCGGGGAATCTCAGCCTGGTCGCGCTGGGCTGCCTGTTCTTCCTGATCGGGCTGATCCTGGTCGCGCCGGCGCTAGTGCAGCCTATCGCGTCGGTGTTCAGCGCCCTTTTGGCCCTCGTCTTCGCGCGCGAGGGTACAGGCACGCTGGCAAAGAGCAACGTGTCCCGGCAGCCGACGCGAGCAGCCATCACGGCCAGCGCCACGATGATTGGTCTGGCAATTATCGTCGGCATGGGCGGTGTGGTCTGGTCGATCACGGGCGGTTTCTTGGATGTCCTGCAGCGCAGTCTCGGCAGCGACTACCTTCTCATGCCGCCATCGGTCGGGTTGTGGCAGAGCAACGTCGGGGCGAAGGGGGACCTGGCGCAGAGGATACGCGGGATTCCGGGCGTCGCCATGGTGAGCACACTGCGCTACGCCATGGCTTCTGGCGATGGGCAGGCGGTGGCCGTGCTCGGAATAGACCCGCAGGCTTACCCCCAGGTCGCCAGCCTCACCTTCCAGCAGGGTGACACGGCGACGGCTTACGCCGACCTGGCCGATGGCCGCGCCATGATTGCCAATGGTGTCTTCGCCGCGCAGACGCACCTGAATGCGGGCGACGTTGTGCAACTCTCCACGCCGACCGGCGTCAAGCCCTACACGATTGTCGCCGTTGCGAGTGACTACCTGAACTCGAAGATTAGCACGGCGTACATCTCCCAGGCCAACCTCCAGGCCGATTTTCGGAAGACCGAGGACATCTTTATTCAGGTCAACTTGCAGCCGAGCGCGGATGCGGGGCTGGTCGAGGCGCGGCTCAACGACATCCTGAAGGACTACCCGCAGTTTTCGCTCGTCTCGGGGCGCGGCTTCATCGAGCAGAACCGACGCCTCTTCAATGTCGTGTTCGGCGTGATGTTCGTCCTGCTGGGCGTGCTCGTTATGCCATCGCTGATCGCTTTGTTGAACACGCTGATGATCGGCGTTATCGAGCGGACGCGCGAGATCGGCATGCTGCGGGCTATCGGCAGCACGCGGCGCCAGGTGAGCCGCATCGTGGTGGTCGAGTCGCTGCTGCTGGCCGCCATCGGCACGGCCCTGGGCCTCCTGGCTGGCCTCTACCTGGGCTACGTCATGGTCCTCGCCATGAAGGTCGTCGGCTACCCGGTGACCTACAGCTTCCCGTACGCCGGACTGGGGGCTGGCATAGCTATTGGTTTGTTGTTCGGCGTCGTCGCGGCCATGATTCCCGCTCGGCAGGCCGCCCGAATGGACATCATTCGCGCTTTGCAGTACGAGTAGCGGCCGCGATTCCACCCCATCGGTCGAACCTTCGTCCGCGCAAGAGCCGACTATAATATCCACACGACTTGCTCTCGCCCTCGGTCCTGTCCCTGGTAGGCGCCGAGGGCGAGGGATGCTTCAGATGCGATGGTCATCGGCAGCTACGGCTCAAGGGGACACAGTGGAGGCATCATGCGCGCACGGATCTGGGTCGGGGTTCTTGTTGCTTTCGCAGTTCTGACGTTTGCGGCTCTCGTCACAGCGGACGGCCCGCACGTCGGGCCGGTCATGTCGCCATCCACCTCGGTTCCGAACACCTTTGCTTTCCAGGGCCAGATTCGGCAGAACAATGCCCCGGTCAATGGAACGTGCGACCTACGCTTCACCTTGTATGACGATCCTCAATCTGGCTCCGACGTTGGCGGCGGCCCCCAGACCCTGACGGGCCAGCAGGTGAGCGACGGCCTCTTCACCGTCAACCTGTCTTTTGGTGACGCTTTCACGGGGGGCGACCGCTGGCTCAAGACCGAGGTGCGCTGCCCGTCCGGTGCGGGCAGCTTTGTGGCGCTCTCGCCTCGGCAGCACATCACGGCCGCGCCGTATGCCTTCGGGCTTCGTCTGCCATTTGTCGCCAATTTCGCCAGCGATGGCGACCTGGTCAACGTCACGAATACGGGAACAGGGTCAGCGGGCCACTTCGTCATGACGAACGCCAGCGCGACGGACCATGCGGCCCTGGTCGGCGAGAGCGTCGCCAGCGATGGCGTCGATGGCATTAGCACGAACAGCTTTGGCATTTACGGCGAGTCCGCCCACGTCGCCGGCATCTACGGCACAACGAGCGCGGTTGACAATGGGGGCGTGGTCGGGGTCAACACCGGCAATGGACCAGGTGTCGAAGGGTATACCGGCACCAGCAGCGGGGTGTATGGTCAGGCCGACGCGGGCTATGGTGTCGAGGGCAAGTCCAACGGCGGCACCGGCGTGTACGGGTTGGGTCTCTACTACGGCGTGTATGGGAAAGGGAACAGTACTGGGGTCTGGGGCGCCTCGGACAACGGGAACGGCGTATGGGGCGAGTCGACCGGCGGCACAGGCGCTACCGGCAAATCCAGCAGCGGCCAAGGTGTACACGGCATCAGCAACACCGGGAACGGGGTGTACGGCGAGACGAAGGGAAGCGGCGCGAAAGGCGTCGCCGGCGTCAGCCCGAACGGCGTGGGGGTCTACGGCGAGTCGGCCTCCGGTCTGGCCGGACAGTTCAACGGCAACGTCGAGGTGGATGGGACTCTCACCCAGACCTACCTGGGGAACCCAGCCCGGGTGGCGCCCATAGCCTATGCTCAGGTCAATCTAAACGGCGTTCTTCAACGTGGAACATCGAACATCACGTCGATTGTCTGGGATGCCGCTAACACTCGCTACGTGATTCGCATTGCGAATGTCTTTTATGGGACGGGTGACTTCGCCACCGTGGTGACTCCCGTTCGTGGGGATCCGAGTACCATTCAGGCCATCGTGCCCGTCACCTCTGCCACCTCCGACGGAAGATTGTTGGTCTACTTGTTCGACTTGTCCGGCGCAAAGGTTCAAGCCAACTTCAACTTCGTTGTCTACGCGCCATAAGCCAACCCTTTGACTGATAAATCATCCGTGGGGTTTGCCCTGCTCGTACGCCTCGGCCAGGGCGACCTGCAGGGCGTTGACGAAGCGGGTGATGCATCGCATGAGACGGAGGTTTGTCTCGCCGCGCTGAGAGGCGGCTTGCGGGAGATCGATCGCCGTCTCGATGAGGGTGTCACGGAAGAAGAAGACCGCCTTGAGACCTTCGGACAGCGGCACGTGCCGCTGGTGCATAGCCCCGGCGTAGGCCCGCCCCAACTGGCCCGCTTCCTCTAGCAAGTCTGGGGCATCATCCGTTCGAGAGATGTATTGGAGCAGTGTCCCCATCAGCCGCCGCCCTAGCTGGCGGTGCAGCTCGCGCTCGCTAGCGGTGAAGCCGACCATCCAATCCACGTCCTGGTGAACGACGATCTCTTCGCGGGTTTTGGCAAGGGCGCGCTCGACCCAGACTTGCTCGGGTGGACTGGGGTGGGGGCTGCGATTGCGCGCGCGGATGAACTCGTCGAGCGCATCGACGGAGAAGCGGCGGTGTCCGCCCGGTGTGACCATGTACGGGATCTGGCCGTCGTCGGCCCAACGACGCAGCGTTGTGGGATGCACGCCAAGACGCTGGGCGGCATCATTCAGGGGGAGCCAGACGGTTGCGGGGAGCTTTTCCATGGGCGGCGCCGGGTGGAAATCTAAGCAAAACTATGCAAACGTAGTTGTATTGTAGTAAGATCGTGCTATACTATGCAAGTCTAGCACTTGAAGCATCGGCCTGAGGTTGTCGGCGAGCGACAAGTTTACCTATTTCTGTCGCCGCGTTCATGGACGGAAAATGAGTCGCAGAGTGTCTGTTGGAACGCGTGGGAGCACCCTTGCTCTCACTCAGACGAATCTCGTCGTGTCGGCGTTGCAAGCCATCCATGTAGGCGTTGATTTTACTACCCACGTCATCCACACGCAAGGCGACTGGAACCAGAAAGCCTCCCTTCAGTCTATCGGTGGGCAGGGAGCGTTTGTCGGCGAGATCGAAGCGGCGCTTCTGCGCGGCGAGATAGACCTGGCGGTGCATAGTCTGAAGGACATGCCGGCCGCTGAGCGCCCTGGGCTGGCGCTCCATGCCACCCTCCAGCGCGAGGACCCGCGCGATGTACTGATCTCCCGCGCTGGCGTTCCCCTCTCCCAGTTGCCTGCTAATGCTCGGGTTGGCACCGGCAGCGCCCGGCGGATCGCGCAGCTCAGACAGCTTCGGCCTGACCTGGACATCGCGGACATTCGCGGCAATGTGGACACGCGGCTGCGCAAGCTCGATGTGGGCGACTACGACGCCATTGTCCTTGCGTCGGCGGGCCTGCTGCGGCTGGGGCTGCACGAGCGTGTGACCCAGTACTTTAGCATTCAGGACATGATCCCCGCGCCGGGTCAGGGCATTCTGGCCGTGCAAACCCGCTCTGATAATGATTGGCTGAACGAGATTGTCACTGCGATTGTGGATAGGCCCACGCAGATTGCCGCTCGCGCCGAGCGCGCCTTCCTGGCGCGGCTAGGCGCTGGGTGCCAATTGCCTGTCGCGGCGCACGCCACGACCGACGAAGCGATCAACAGCCTCACGCTCCGCACCTTGCTTGGCAGCGACGATGGCCTGTCGGTCGTGCGCGACGTCGCGACGGCCCCTCTGAATCAGGCGGAAGTGCTCGGCGCGCGCATGGCTGAGGGCGCTTTGAGACGGATGGAGACGGCATGGTAGCTCGGCAGGACTCGCCCTTGCTCAACCGCCGCATCCTCGTCACGCGGCCGGCTGCCCAGGCGGGGCCGTTCATTGCCGAGCTGCGCCGCCTGGGCGCACACGTTATTGCCTTTCCGACCATCGAGATTGCCCCGCCGCCGACATGGGAGCCGCTCGACGCGGCCATCCGGCGGCTCGACGGCTACGACTGGGTCATCTTCACCAGCGTCAACGGCGTACGCTTCTTCCGCGACCGCCTCGCCGCCCTCGGCCAACCACCCGACGCCCTAGCACGACGCCGCGTTGCCGCGATTGGCCCGGCGACGGCGCGCGCCATCCAGGCGCTAGGGGCGCAGGTTGACATCATCCCTGATGAGTACGTGGCTGAAGCGGTGGTCGAGGCGTTGGGGAATGTCGCCGGTAAGCGAATTCTACTGCCGCGGGCCGCTGAGGCGCGCGAGGTTCTAGCGGTTACGCTGCGTGAGCGCGGCGCGACCGTCGATGAGATTGCCGCTTACCATACGCTGCCCGGCCAACCAGCCCCAGATAGCCTGACCGAGTTGGACGCTGGCATTGACGTGGCGACGTTTACCAGTTCCTCCACCGTTCGTAACTTCTTTGCTCTGCTGGGCTCAGCGAAGGCGCGGAAAGTCTTAGCCAGTGCTTTGATAGCGTGCATCGGGCCGATCACGGCTCAGACGGCGGTTGAGTACGGCTTGCCGTCGCCCCTTGTCGCCCAGGTATATACAACCGCCGGCCTGATCGACGCCATTGTCCAGGCCCAAATGCCGTCTTAGTCAGACATGGAGACTCCAGTGGATTCAGTATTGGAAGCGCCCAAGCTCACGACGAATGGCTCGCGCCTCGTCCGCCCGCGCCGACTGCGCCGCAGCCCGGCGATTCGCAGCCTCGTGCGCGAGACGCAGCTCACGCCGGCCGACTTCGTCCTGCCGCTGTTCATTGTCCACGGTCGCAACGTGCGCCATCCGGTCGGCTCGATGCCTGGTGTGTCGCAGCTTTCCGTGGACAACGCTGTCCGCGAAGCTGAAACTGCTGCGCGCCTCGGCATCCCCGCCATTCTCCTTTTCGGCCTCCCCGCCGAGAAGGACGAGATGGGCAGCGAGAACTTCGATCCCGATGGCGTCATCCCGACGGCCATTCGCGCTCTCAAGGCAGCGGCGCCGGAGGTGGCGATTATCACCGATGTGTGCATGTGCGAGTACACCAGCCACGGACACTGCGGCGTGATCCACAACGGTACGGTTCACAATGATGAGACTCTGGATGTACTCGCCCGCGTCGCCGTGGCGCACGCCGAAGCGGGAGCGGACATCGTCGCGCCGAGCGCGATGATGGATGGGCAAGTGGCGGCCATTCGCTCCAGTCTCGACGCCAACGGCTTCTCGGACGTGGCGATCCTGGCCTACGCCGCCAAGTTCGCCTCGTCGTTCTATGGCCCGTTCCGCGAGGCTGCCGACTCACCGCCGCAGTTCGGCGACCGCAAGAGCTACCAGATGGACCCGGCCAACGGACACGAGGCGCTGCGCGAGGTGGCGCTCGATGTGGCCGAGGGCGCGGACATGGTGATGGTCAAACCCGCGCTGGCCTACCTGGACATCCTGCGGCAAGTGCGTGACCGCTTCGACTTGCCGCTGGCGGCCTACAATGTCAGCGGCGAGTATGCTATGGTCAAAGCAGCGGCGGCGCAAGGCTGGATTGATGAACGCAACGTGGCCTTGGAGATGTTGACCGGCATCAAGCGAGCCGGCGCCGACTTTATTTTGACTTACTTCGCGCTGGATGCGGCGCGCTGGCTACGCGAGTAAGGCATGCGTGTCACCACGGAATACACGGAAAGGGCGGGCCAGAACCGACCCGGCCACCCCGATGGCGGTAGCCCTTTGCGGGTGGTCGTCGTGGGCGGCGGAATCGCTGGTCTGGCAACGGCTTACTATTTACAGAAGGGCGCCCGCGTCGTTGGCGTCGCTCTTGAGTGTACGCTCGTCGAGAGCGATTCGCGCCTGGGCGGCAAGATCGTGACGCACAGCGAGGACGGCTTTGTCCTCGAGGGCGGCCCGGATAGCTTCCTGACGCAGAAGCCGTGGGCGCTACAGCTGTGCCGCGAGCTAGGGCTGAGCGACCGCCTCATCGGCGTGAACGAGACGCAGCGCAAGACGACGATCCTGTGGAAAGGCCGGTTCCGGCCGCTCCCCGACGGCGTCTTTCTCATCGTCCCGACGCGCTTCATGCCCTTCGCGCTCTCCAGCCTGTTTTCCCCGCTAGGCAAGCTGCGCATGGCGTTGGACCTCGTCATCCCGCCCCGGAAGGCGACGAGCGACGAGAGCGTGGCGAGCTTCATCCGACGGCGGCTGGGGCAGGAGGCGCTGGATAGGCTGGGCGACCCGCTCATGGGCGGTGTGCATACCTCCGACCCCGAACAGCAAAGCCTTCTCGCCAGTTTCCCCCGCTTCGCCGACATCGAGCGCAAGTATGGGAGTCTGATTCGCGGCATGCTGGCCGCTCGCCGCGCCGCGCCGCCTCCGACGACAAAACCCCTGCCGGCGTTCATGTCTCTCAAGGGCGGCGTGGAGGAGCTTGTGACGGCGCTGGCGCAGCACCTGGACGGGGTAGACGTGCGCCTGGAACGTCGCGTGGCGCATCTGGCGCAGCTAGAGACCGGCGGGTATTGCGTGAGCCTGGACGACGGGGCGGCGATTGAGGCTGATGCAGTGGTCTTGGCCGTGCCGGCGCGTGTCGCTGCGCCACTAGTGCAGGACATCGACAGGACTCTGGCGTCGCGCCTCGCCAGTATCCGTTACATCTCTACGTCGACGGTGTCCCTAGGCTACCGTCGCGCTGACATACAGCACCCGCTCGATGGCTCCGGCTTCCTCATCCCGGCGAAGGAAGGCCACCGCATCACCGGCTGCACGTGGAGCTCGACCAAGTTCGCTGGCCGCGCACCAGAGGACAGTGTCCTGCTGCGCTGCTTCATCGGGCGCCCAACGGACCAGGTGACGCCGCTGCTGCCGGAGGACGAACTTGTGCGCATCGCCCGCGAGGAGTTGCTCGGCCTCATGGGCATTACGGCCGAGCCGGTGCTAACCCAGGTTTACACCTGGCGCGAGGGACACCCGCAGTACGATGTCGGTCACCTCGACCGCATGGCGGAGCTGGACCGGCTGTGCGCCGCGCATCCTGACTTGTATCTCACCGGCAGCTCGTACCGAGGCGTCGGCTTGCCCGACTGTATCCACAATGCGTCGCTCGTCGCGGAGGCCCTGCTCAAGCAGCGGTCGTTCGCCGAGATGAATTCATAGCGAGGTGCTTTTCTATGGCTGAGCAACGTTCTCTAAACCATTTCGCCCTGTTCTCGCTAACGCCGACATTTTGGGAGGCGAGCGCCGAGACCCAGGCGACTCTTGCCCAGGACCTCATGCGTCGGCTGAGCGGTGTCGCCGACTGTGTCCACACCTACCGTATCTTTCCAACCAGGAGTGAGGCGGACGCCCTCATTTGGAGCGCGTCCATCGCCGAGGCCACCGACGTGCCGACGAGCTTCTTCAAGGGTTTCGCCGCCGCCACCGCCCCGTTCCGCCGCTACCTGAAGCCCGTGGATACGCTGTGGGGCTTCACGCGCCGCTCGATGTACGCGGGCGGGCGCTCGGCGCAGGAGATCGACCCGTTCTCGGCTGCGCGGAAGCCCTACCTCGTCATCTACCCCTTCGCCAAGACGACGGAGTGGTATCTGATGAGCCGCGACTCGCGCCAGGGAATGATGAACGAGCACATTCGCCTCGGCCGCGAGTTCGAGGATATCACGCAGTTGCTGCTCTATAGCACCGGCTTGCAGGACTGCGAGTTTGTCGTCTCCTACGAGACCGACGACCTGGCGCGCTTCTCGGAGCTGGTTGTCGCGCTGCGCAATACGGATGCGCGCCGCTACACGTTGCGGGACACGCCCATCTATACCGCCATCTTGCAGCCCTTGACCGAAATCCTGTTGACCGAATAGCCAGTTGAGAGCCAGGGAGCTATCATGTCCGCCCACCCCCATTCGCACCCGCAGCATTCGTTCCACCCGACCATGGACGGCCGAGGTGTGTTCCTTGGCAGCGACCCGCTGTGCGCCTACGAGCCGCGGGGCATGGAGGCGGTCGTCTAGATGACTTCGCAACCGTTCAACGACACCTTCCTGCGCGCCTGCCGCCGCGAGCCGGTGGACTACGCGCCGGTCTGGTTCATGCGCCAGGCGGGGCGCTACATGCCCGAATACCGCGCGCTGCGCGCTAACTACTCGTTCATGCAGATGACCAAGACGCCGGAACTGGCCGCGCAGATTACGCTTCAGCCGGTGCAGGCTTTTCCCCTCGACGCCGCCATCATCTACTCCGACATTCTGCTCCCGCTGGAGCCGATGGGCGTCGCGCTGGAGTTCGCGGCGGGCGAAGGCCCGGTGATCCACAACCCGGTGCGCACGCCGGCCGACGTAGACGCTCTGCGCGTCGTCGAGCCGGCCGAAGACCTGGCGTTCGTTGGTGACGCGATTCGCCTGGTCAAGCGTGACCTGCCGCGCCTGCCCCTCATCGGCTTCGCAGGCGCGCCCTTCACCCTGGCGAGCTACGTTATCGAAGGCGGCTCGTCCCGCAACTATGTCGAGACCAAGCGCATCATGTATCACGCGCCCGACGCCTGGCACAGCCTGATGGCGAAGCTCGCTGAAGTCGTCGCGCGCCACCTACGCGCCCAGGTGGCCGCCGGCGCCGACGCGGTTCAACTTTTCGACTCGTGGGTCGGCTGCCTCAACCCCGCTGACTACCGCGAGTACGTCCTGCCGCATACCCAGCGCGTGTTCCAGTCGCTGCAAGACCTGAACGTCCCCCGCATCCACTTCGGCACGAATACCGCCACGCTGCTGCCGTTGATGCGCGAGGCAGGTGGCGATGTCATCGGCGTGGACTGGCGGATTGATCTGGGCGAGGCATGGGCGCGCGTGGGGAAAGATGTTGCCGTGCAAGGCAATCTAGACCCTGTTGCGCTGTTTGCCCCAGCCGACGAGCTTGAGAGGCGCGTCGTGGCTGTGCTGGCGCAGGCCGACGGACGGCCGGGCCACATCTTCAACGTGGGCCACGGCATCCTGCCGGGGACGCCGGTCGAGAACGTCCGCCTGGTGGTGGACCTGGCGCACAGGCTGTCAGCTCGGGTGTCCGCTCCCGAAGCTACCTCAACTCACACAAGCTAGAGCAACTATTCATGGATAACTCTACTCCCCCGATTGGTGTGCTAGTTCTGGCCTACGGTGGCCCGGACAATCTCGACGAGATCGAACCTTATTTGCTGGATGTGCGTGGCGGCCGTCCGACCAGCCCGGAGCTAGTCGAGGAGATCCGCGAGCACTACCGCCTCATTGGCGGCCGCTCCCCGATATTGGAGCTGACCCAGGCCCAGGCGAGCGCGCTCGAAGCGGCCCTGAACAGCCGCGGTGATGTCGTCTACAAAACCTACATCGGCATGCGCCACTGGCGCCCCTACATCAAGCAGGCCGTCGAGCAGATGGCTGCCGACGGCCTGACGCGCGTTATCGCGATTGTCCTCGCGCCGCATTACTCACGCATGAGCATAGGCGCGTATATCAAAAAGGTGGAGGAGGCGCTTGCCGAGGTGGGCGGCGGCCTGGACATGACCTACGTCGAGAGCTACCACTTGCAGCCGCTCTACCTACAAGCCCTCGCCCAGCGTGTTCAGGAGGCGCGGCAACGTTTCCCCGAGACTGTTCGCGCCTCCGTGCCGGTCATCTTCACTGCCCACAGCCTGCCGGAACGCATTCTGCAGTGGCAGGACCCCTACCCGCGCCAGCTCATGGAGACCGCCCAGGCGGTCGCTGAGCTTGTCCGCCCCGTTACCTGGCGATTCGCGTACCAGAGCGCGGGGCGCAGCGCCGAGCCGTGGCTTGGCCCCAACGCGGGCAAGGTCATCCAGGAGCTTGCCGACGCGGGCGAGAAGAACGTCCTTATCGCGCCGGTCGGCTTCGTCTCCGACCACGTCGAAATCCTCTATGACATCGATGTCGAGTTCCGCCAGCAGGCCGAGGCGCTTGGCATGCGCCTGGAGCGCACAACTTCGCTCAACGACAATCCGCTCTTCATCGGAGCGCTCGCCGACGTGGTGCGGAGCCATCTCGTGCTCGTTGATTAACCCTACTCAGGCGTGTCGCTTATTCTCGTCCATGCCCTTGGCAATCTCGTCGATCAGGGCGCGCTCCTGGCGCGCGACTTCCGGGCTGAACTCCTCTGGCTCGAAGACCTGGCGAAGCTCGATGGTGACGCCGTCACCAACTGGACAGCGCTTTGCCCACGCGACGGCCTCGTCCTTCGAGCTCACGCGGATCATCCAGTAGCCGCCGATAATCTCTTTCGCCTCGGCGAACGGCCCGTCGGTCACAACTGGCTTCCCGCCGGACCACGTGACGCGCGCGCCCCTGGCGCTGGCATGGAGGCCCTCCGCGCCCAGCAGCACGCCCGCCTTGACCATCGCCTCGTTGTACTTCATCATCGCCGCGATGTTCTCGTCGTTCGGCATCGCGCCCTTCTCCGGATTCTTGTCGTCAGGCACCTGGTTACCGGGAATTATCAGCATCATGAACCGCATCGTCGTTTCTCCTTGTAGGCATGAGCCGCTGCTCCCAATGTGTTGCATGGCAGCGGCGCGTCCGATGTTCTCAAATAATAGTCGCTCGATGCAGCCTGAAATCGACAGCGGGCCGACGCGGTTTCCTGCGTCAGCCCGCATGTCCCGAAACACAGCTGTCGCTGCTACGCTTTCGGCAAGCCCGCTATCTCGATGACCGGTCGCACTTCGACCGTGCCCCAGCGAGCGCCGGGAATCTGCGCCGCGACAGCAATGGCTTCGTCCAGGTCGGTGGCGTCGATCAGGAAGTAGCCGCCAAGTTGCTCGCGCGTTTCCGCGAATGGGCCGTCGGTGACGAGACGCTTGCCCTCTCGGATGCGCACACTCGTCGCCATCGCCGTGGGATATAGAGGGGCTGTGGCGATGAACTGGCCGGCCGCGTCGAGATGGTGGGCCAACTGCGTTGATTCCTTGTAGCAGTCCTCGCGTTCTGCCTGGCTCAACAGGCCCTCGTCACCGTAGATCAGCAACATGTACTTCATGGATGAACCTCCCATTGCATCGAGTCAGCCGCCAGCCATCGCGCCGATGATCAAGAACGGCTCTTTTCCAGCGACCACCTCAGCGGGGAGCGGCGCGTCCGGCGACTCGTGCGACAAATCCTCTTCGCAGGCGAAGAAGCGTACCAGCGGCCGCCGCTTGTGCGTCGTCTGGTCGCGGATGGTCCCACGCAGCATCGGATACGCTGCTTCGAGGGCGTCGAGAACGGATCGCTGTGTCACCGGCTCCACGACCTCGATCTGCACCTCGCGGGTGGTGCGCGCCAGCGTGTGCAGATGCGCCGGCAGGATGACGCGGATCATGGCAGCGTCTGCACTTCGACCGACATGACGGAGGGCAGGTCATGCACGATGGTCGTCCACGAGTCGCCGCTATCCGTTGAAGCATATACTTGCCCGCCGGTGGTGCCAAAGTAGATGCCGCACTCGTCGAGCTTGTCCACGGCCATGGCGTCGCGCAGGACGTTGACGAAGCAGTTGCTCTGGGGCAGACCGTTCGTCAGCGCCTCCCACTCGTTCCCGCCCGTCCGGCTGCGGTAGACGCGGAGCTTGCCCTCTGGCGGATAGTGCTCGCCGTCGCTCTTGATGGGGACAACGTAGATGGTTTCAGGCTCGTGGGCGTGGACGGCGATGGGGAAACCGAAGTCGCTGGGCAAGTTGCCGCTGACTTCGTACCAAGAGTCGCCGCAGTCGTCGCTGCGCATGACGTCCCAATGCTTCTGCATGAACAAGACGCCGGGGCGCGACGGATGCATCGCCATGTTGTGGACGCAGTGGCCCACGTCGGCGTCCGGATCAGGCATCTCCCACAGCGACTTCAGGCCGCGGTTGATGGGCCGCCACGTCTGGCCGCCGTCGTCGGTACGGAACGCCCCCGCCGCTGAGATGGCGACATAAATGCGGTTAGCATCGTTCGGGTCCAGGAGAATGGTGTGCAGGCACATCCCGCCTGCGCCTGGCGCCCACAGGTGGCCCTTCGCTTCGCGCAAGGCCGGTAGCTCCTCCCACGTCTGCCCGGCGTCGGTCGAGCGGAACAGCGCCGCGTCCTGGACACCCGCGTAGACGGTGTCCGGGTCGGTCAACGATGGTTCGAGATGCCAGACGCGCGTGAACTCCCACGGGCGCTGCGAGCCGTCATACCACTGGTGTGTGCCTGGGTCGCCGACGTAGGCGAACGTGTTGCCCACCGGCTCCCACGTCTTGCCGCCGTCATCCGACCGCTGCATGGTCTGGCCGAACCAGCCGCTCGACTGCGACGCATACAGCCGGTTGGGGTCAACGGGCGAGCCTTTGAGGTGGTACATCTCCCAGCCCGCGAAATGCGGGCCGCTGATATCCCACTTCTCGCGCGTGCCATCCGATGTGAGGATGAATGCGCCTTTGCGCGTGCCGACCAGAACTCGAACGCCACTCATGCCTTCCTCCTGTTGAGTAAGTAATTATACGTCAAGAGACCGCTATCTCTTTGCCGCCGTGGATGTCTTGGCCCTAGACGTTTTTACCGTGTTGAGCGTGACGGCGGCGCGAATCAGGTCGCGGAACGCCGATTCATTGACTGTGTCGCCTTCGTGAATGTCAATGGCGCGGGACGCCCTCGCATCGAGGCCGGCATTGAACAGCCCGTTCGGGTCGTCGAGGCTCGCGCCCTTGAAGAAGTTCAGCTTCACGTGGTCCTTGAACGCAGCGCCCGCGACGACGTTCCCCTGATGCGCCCACACCGGCGTGTCCCATTTCCAATCCTCGACCATGTCCGGGTCAGTGTCGAGAATAAGCTCGCGCAGGCGTGCGAGCAACGGGCCGCGCCAGTCGCCCAGGCCGTCAATGTAGTTGGTGATGCGCTGCACAGCGCCTTTGTCGTTCGTGGATGTCTGGGTCATACGCCCTCCCCGACGGGTTCAGCTGTCGGTTCGTTGAGGAAAGGCACGACGACCGCCACCAAAGCGGGAGAATCGAAGATGGTGAAGTGCGTCGTTCCCGGCAGGATGGCGAGGCGCGCGCTGGAGATTCCAGAGCCGTCCCAACCGCCGTCACGCTGGCCCCCGCCAAGCAACCCGAACATCTCGACGGCGTGCCCGGTGCGAATGCTGTCTGCGTCCCCGACGACGATTAGCGTTGGCGACTTGATCTTCGTCACGTCCGCCGACCAGTCATAGTCCTGCTGGAGCAACTCGCCCATCTTGGTCACCAACGTCGGCCAGTCCTCCGGCCGCGGAGCGATGCTGCTGTAGAGTTGGTACATCGGGGAGGGCTTCATTGCCTCAGCCGCCTCCGTATTTACGTTCCCCATGGCTGCCACGACCTCTGGGTACCAGCCACTCCGCTTCACCGGCGCCGAAACGGTCACCAGCCGTCGCACGACCTCTGGATGCCGGATGGCCGTCTGCCAGGCGACGCCGCCGCCCAGAGAATAGCCCATGACGTCGGCGTGGTCCAGCCTAAGATGCTTGATCAGCGCGGCGACATCATCCGCCATCAGCTCCAAACGCAGCGGGCGATCTATGTCGGCCGTCCGGCCATGCGCTTGCAAGTCTACGGCGATGACCTGGCGCTCTTCGGCGAGTAGAGTCAGGAGGTCGCCGAACATCTCGATCGCGCCTAAGCCGCCGTGGAGGAGCACCAGCGGCTCCCCATTCCCGTGTCTCTCGTAGTACAGATTCAAGCCGTTCACGGGCGCATAGTTGTAGATGGCAAGGGTGGGCTGGTTCATAATCGTCCTTTCATGAGAAACTGCTCCATCTCGAAGTTGTCACCAGATAGTCGCTCAACGCGAGCCGAAATCGACAACATCCGCCACGAATCTCGAAAATCTGTTCAAAGCGCCTCAGATGACAGACTCACTAGGCGCTGCTCTAGGAAGCGCCGTTCCGGTTCCTGCTGCGTGAGACTGAGCGCCCGCTCGTAGGCCGCGCGCGCTTCTGCAGTCCGTCCCAGGCGGCGGCATAGGTCGGCGCGAGCCGCGTGGGCCAGGTGGTAGTTGGCCAGCTCGCCGCGCTCCAGCAACTCGTCGACCAGCGCCAGACCGACCTCTGGCCCATCCCGCATCGCAACCGCGACGGCCCGGTTTAGCTCGACCACCGGCGACCGCCCCAGTCGTGCCAGCACGTCGTAGAGGGCCACAATCTGCTGCCAATCTGTGACTTCGACGTTCGGAGCTTCAGCATGAACCGCAGCGATGGCCGCCTGCACCGAGTACGGCCCATAGCGGCCGGACGAGAGCGAGTGCACGACGAGGCCTGTCCCTTCTGCAATCAGCGCCCGGTCCCACAAGCCGCGGTCCTGGTCCTCTAGCAGAATGAGGTCGCCGGTTGGGGATGTTCGCGCAGCGCGGCGAGACTCGTGCAGAAGCATCAAGGCGAGCAGCCCGGCGACTTCCGGCTCGGGCAGCAGCTCGTAGAGCAAGTGGCCGAGCCGGATGGCCTCGCCGGAGAGGTCGGGGCGCGTGAGCGACTGGCCCGATGACGCGGAGTAGCCCTCGTTGAAGACAAGGTAGATGACGTGCAGCACCGCGTCGAGGCGGTCGGGCAGTTCATCTGGTGTCGGGATACGGTAGGGGATGCGCGCGTTGCGGATTTTCGCCTTGGCGCGGACGATGCGTTGAGCGAGCGTCGCCGGCGCGGTGAGGAAAGCGCGGGCTATTTCCTCTGTTGTCAAGCCGCAGACCTCGCGGAGCGTCAGCGCGATTTGCGCCTCTAACGAAAGAGCAGGGTGGCAGCAGGTGAAGATGAGGCGCAGCCGGTCATCCTCTAGCGCTTCATCATCGATGTCTGGTTCCGGTTGGGTGTCAAGCTGTTCGCCGAGGGTTGTCAACGCGGCGTCGAAGCGCGTGGCGCGTCGCACGCGGTCGATGGCCTTAAAGCGGCCCGCCGAGATGAGCCAGGTGCGTGGGTTGGCAGGGATGCCGTCGCGGGGCCACTGCTCCACCGCAGCCCGAAAAGCATCCTGGAGCGCATCTTCGGCCAGGTCGAAGTCGCCGACGAGGCGCACGAGAGACGCGAAGATGCGCCGCGAGTCAGCCCGGTAGACGAGGTCTATCGTCTGGTGGACGTGCGCAGCTGTACCGGGATCCACAGTCACTTGGCGAATCTCTGGGCGGAGCGCGCCTTCGCTCGCGCGGCTTCCGTCTGCCTGTCCTTCGGCTCTGCCGTTGTCTCAAGGGAGGTGATAAGTTGAGCGGTGATTCGAGCGATGTCTTCGACCGCCTCGTCGAAGGCGGCCTGGTTCGCTTGCGACGGCCTGGTGAAGCCGCTGACCTTGCGCACGTATTGCAGGGCGGCGGCGCGAATCTCTTCCTCGTCTGCTGGCGGCTCGAAGTTGAACAGCGTCCTGATGTTTCGGCACATCCCGTTCTCCCTTCCGCCTAAAGATCAGGCCGTCAAGGCCCTGCACTCCTGAGGAGTTCTTATTATAGAACAATAGTTCGCATATGTCAATAGGTTTTGCCCTGCGATTTGCCAACGAGTTTAGGTTCGCGGCGCGAGGCTCAACAATCACCCTCTGTCGTGCGCAAGAGACTTCGCGTCGTGGTATCGCTGCCACCTGAAAGTTGATATTTCCTTGATACCGAAAGCGAGGGGCTTGATGCCCTCTTGCCGGACTTCGCTGTAGACTGAAGTGGAGACCGAGTACCAGACACTCTCAAGGGAGGAGCCTATGGCCGATGTCGTGTTCGTGGTCCTGAGCGTTGCGTTTTTCGCTCTAAGCATCCTGTATGTGTTGGGATGTGAGCGCATCTAGGGAGGCATTCACATGGCGTTCGACTACATCCTGGCCGCTGTCGTCACCGTCGGCTTAATGATCTACCTTATATACGCTCTTCTCTACCCTGAGAAGTTCTAGAGTGAGAAGCCTATGACTCTCCTCGGCATCCTGCAAATACTGATTTTCTTCGCGCTCGTCACCGCGCTCGTCAAGCCGGTTGGCATCTACATGACCCGGGTGTTCAACGGCGAGCGCACTTTCCTGTCGCCCATCCTCGTCCCGGTCGAGCGCGTCATCTACGCTGCGTCGGGCGTCAACCCGGCCCAGGAGCAGCACTGGACGACGTACACCGTCGCCATGCTCCTGTTCAACGTAGCTGGCTTGCTACTGCTGTACCTCATCGAGCGCATCCAGCCGGTGTTGCCGTTTAACCCACAGGCATTGGGGCCTGTCGCGCCCGACCTGGCGTTCAACACGGCGGTGAGCTTTACGACGAACACCAACTGGCAGAGCTATGTGCCTGAGTCGACCATGAGCTACTTTACGCAGATGGTCGGCCTCACGGTGCATAACTTCATCTCGGCGGCGACGGGTATCGCCCTGGCGATTGCCCTGATTCGCGGCTTTGCGCGCCACTCGGCGCAGACCATCGGCAACTTCTGGGCCGACCTGGTGCGCTGTACGCTGTACATTCTGCTGCCTGTGAGCCTCATTCTGGCCCTGGTATTCGTTTGGCAGGGTGTGCCCCAGAACTTGAACGCCTATACAACGGCGACGACGCTCGAAGGCGCGACACAGACGATTGCCCAGGGGCCGGTGGCTTCGCAAGAGGCCATCAAGATGCTAGGCACGAACGGCGGCGGCTTCTTCAACGCCAACTCGGCGCACCCGTTTGAGAACCCGACGCCGCTGAGCAACTTCTTGCAGATCCTGGCGATCTTCGCCATCGGCGCGGGCCTGACGTACACCCTGGGCAAGATGGTGGGGAACACGCGCCAGGGCTGGGCGCTCTACGCGGCCATGGCCGTTCTGTTCTTCATGGGGGTGATTGTCGCCTACCCGGCCGAAGCTGGTGGTAACCCGCTCTACCCGACAACCGTCAACCAGGGTGCGACGCCGCTCCAGGCAGGCGGCAACATGGAGGGTAAGGAGGTCCGCTTCGGCATCGCTGACTCGGCCCTGTTTGCCGTTGTCACGACCGACGCCTCGTGCGGTGCGGTCAATAGCATGCACGACAGCTTCATGCCCCTCGGCGGCATGATCCCCCTGGTCAACATCATGTTGAGCGAGGTCATCGTCGGCGGCGTGGGCGCGGGCCTCTACGGCATACTCCTGTTCGCCATTCTCGCGGTGTTCGTCGCTGGCCTGATGGTCGGACGCACGCCCGAATATCTCGGCAAGAAGATCGAGTCCAAAGAGATGAAGATGGCGATGCTGGCGGTGCTCGTCTCGCCGCTGTTCATCCTTGTCTTCACGGGTCTCGCCAGCGCCACCAATGCGGGAACCTCAGCGATTGCCAATCCGGGCCCGCATGGCTTCAGTGAGATGCTCTATGCCTTCACCTCGGCGGCGGGGAACAACGGCAGTGCCTTCGCCGGCATTAGCGCGAACACGCTCTTCTACAACCTGACACTCGCAGCGACGATGCTGGCCGGCCGCTTCTGGATGATTATCCCCACGCTTGCCATTGCCGGCTCGCTGGCGCGCAAGAAGCTGACGGCGCCGACGGCGGGCACGTTCCCGACGACGGGCGCGCTATTCGTCGGCCTGCTCGTGGGCGTCATCCTGATTGTCGGCGGATTGACCTTCTTCCCGGCGCTGTCCCTCGGCCCCGTGGTCGAGCACTTCATGCTCGCGGCCGGCCGCACGTTCGCCTCGTGATGAACACAAGTGGAGTTAGCCATGTCTGAGCGAACCAACAAGATCTCTCTGTTTGAGCCTACTATCGTCCGCGGGGCGATCAAGGACTCGTTCGTCAAGCTGAACCCGCGCACTGAGGCCAAGAACCCGGTCATGTTCGTTGTCGAGATCGTCGCCGCCGTTACAACGGTCCTCTGGATCGAAGAGATGGTGCGCCCCAGCGGGCAGAATCCGTGGTTCATCTTCCAGATCGCCCTCTGGCTGTGGTTCACGGTTCTGTTCGCTAACTTCGCTGAGGCGATGGCCGAGGGCCGCGGCAAGGCGCAGGCCGACAGCCTGCGGAAAACCAAGACCCACACGATTGCGAAGCGGCTGCGCAGTGTCGATACGGACGACTTCGACACTGTGCCCGCGCCGAATCTGCGCAAGGGCGACATCGTTCTCGTCGAGGCGGGTGACACGATTCCGGGCGACGGCGACGTCATCGAGGGTGTGGCGTCGGTGGACGAGTCAGCCATTACGGGTGAGTCGGCGCCGGTCATTCGCGAGAGCGGCGGCGACCGCTCGGCAGTGACTGGCGGGACGCGCGTTCTCTCAGACTGGATCAAGGTCAAGATTACCTCGAATCCCGGCGAGACGTTCATCGACCGCATGATCGCCCTGGTCGAGGGCGCGCAGCGGCAGAAGACGCCGAACGAGATCGCGCTGAGCATCCTGCTGGTCGGCTTGACCGTCATCTTCCTGCTGGCGACGGCGACCGTGCTGCCCTTCTCCATCTACGCCGGCGGCGCGGTGACAATTACCGTGCTGATCGCCTTGCTTGTGACGCTGATCCCGACGACCATCGGCGGCCTGCTGTCGGCCATCGGTATCGCGGGCATGGACCGCCTCATCCAGTACAACGTCCTGGCGATGTCGGGCCGCGCCGTCGAAGCCGCCGGCGACGTCGATACCTTGCTCCTGGACAAGACGGGCACGATTACCCTGGGCAACCGCATGGCGACGGAATTCCTCCCGATGCCGGGCGTGTCCGAGGGCGAGCTGGCCGACGCGGCGCAGCTGGCCTCGCTCAGCGACGAGACGCCGGAGGGTCGGTCCATCGTCGTGCTGGCGAAGGAGAAGTATGGGCTGCGTGGGCGGGAAGTCGCCGCGCATCACGCGCACTTCATTCCGTTCACGGCGCAGACGCGCATGAGTGGTGTCAATCTGAACGGCAACGAGATTCGCAAGGGCGCGACCGATGCCGTGCTGACGTACGTAGCGCACAAGCGTGGGAATGGCTACGTCGCTCCCGCTGAGCTTCAACAGACGGTCGAGAGCATCGCCAAAGTCGGCGGCACGCCCCTGGTGGTGGCAAAGGACGACCGCGTCCTGGGCGTCATCTATCTCAAGGACATCGTCAAGGGCGGCATGAAGGAGCGCTTCCTGGAGCTGCGGCGCATGGGCATCCGCACCGTCATGATCACCGGCGATAACCCACTCACGGCAGCGGCCATCGCGGCGGAGGCGGGCGTGGACGACTTCCTGGCCCAGGCAACGCCGGAGGACAAGCTGAAGCTCATCCGGGATGAGCAGTCGAAGGGTCGCCTCGTCGCGATGACGGGCGACGGCACCAACGACGCCCCGGCCTTGGCCCAGGCGGACGTGGGTGTGGCGATGAATACCGGCACGTCGGCGGCGAAAGAGGCGGGTAATATGGTCGATCTCGACTCGAACCCGACCAAGCTCATCGAGATCGTCGCCATCGGCAAGCAGATGCTCATGACGCGCGGCGCGCTGACGACGTTCAGCATTGCCAACGACGTCGCCAAGTACTTCGCCATCATCCCGGCCATGTTCGCAACGACGTATGGCGAGCTGCAAGCCCTGAACGTCATGCATCTCGGCTCGCCGCAGAGCGCAATCCTGTCGGCGATCATCTTCAACGCCCTGATCATCATCGCGCTGATCCCGCTGGCGCTGCGCGGTGTGACGTACAAGCCTGTTGGAGCGGCGGCGCTCTTGCGGCAGAACCTGCTCATCTACGGCGTCGGCGGCATCATCGTCCCGTTCATCGGCATCAAGATTATCGACGTGCTGGTGAACCTGCTCCACCTGGTGTAAGGAGGCGGTCATGCGCGGCAAGAAGCTGGAACACTGCGTGGACCTGGTTGGCGAACTGGCCTGGATGGGGATGTTATTGGGAGCCGCCCTTGTGTGTCCCATTCCATCTGCCCGTCACCTCGTTGAGGTGGGTGTTCTGGGTTGGGCCGGCTGGCGGACGATCCGTTGGCTTCCGCCGACCTTTCGTCGGCCAACGACCATGTCGCGGCCCGTGGTGAAAGACCCGATTGTCGAGATCAACGCGATTGTCGAGGGCCTGTGGGGCGAGTCCGAGACTGAACTGACGGGAGACAAATAAGATGATGGCTCAACTGCGACCTGCCATTGTGGCGGTTCTTCTCCTGACGATAATTACCGGCCTGCTGTACCCACTGGTCATCACGGGCATTGCCCAGGTCGTGTTCCCGTACCAGGCCAACGGCAGCCTTATCAAGCGCGGGGACCAGGTCATCGGCTCCGAGCTTATCGGGCAAAACTTCTCTGACCCGAAGTACTTCCACCCGCGCCCCTCAGCAGCCGGTCAGGATGGCTACGACGCATCGGCGTCGGGTGGCTCCAACCTCGGTCCGACCAACCAGGCGCTCATCACGCGTGTTATCAGCGCAACCAACGAGCTGAAGGCCGAGAACCCGAACGCGCCCGTGCCCGTGGACCTGGTGACGACGTCGGGGAGCGGGCTTGACCCGGACATCACGCCGGCGGCGGCTGAGTTTCAGGCGCCCCGCGTCGCCCAGTCCCGTGGTCTGTCCCAGGATGCCGTGCTGGCCCTGATTCGGCAGAATACGCAAGGCCCGCAGCTCGGTCTCCTCGGTGAGCCGCGCGTCAACGTCCTGCGCTTGAACCTGGCGTTGGACGCACTGAAGTAGCAGGCAAGCGTTGTAGCGTTAGTGCGAGGCCCCGTGCCACACCGGCATGGGGCCTCGCAATGACGAGATGGGCGTATAATTGAGGGTGAGGAGTACACCAGGGATGACCGAGCATGATGATTCCGAGCGGCGGCCGTCACCCGACGCCCTGTTGAGCATGGCGCAACAGGAGCAGCGAGGGCGGCTCAAGGTGTTTCTGGGCGCAGCGCCGGGCGTGGGCAAGACTTATGCGATGCTCGAGGCGGCGCAGGTGCGGCGCCGCGAGGGCATCGATGTCGTCATCGGTGTGGTCGAGACGCATGGCCGCCAGGAAACCGAGGCTCTGCTGGAAGGGTTGGAGGTCATTCCACGGCAGCGCATTGAGTACAAGGGCCATGCTCTTACCGAGATGAACCTGGACGCGATTCTCGCCCGCCGTCCCAAGCTCGTGCTTGTCGATGAACTCGCCCATACGAATGCCCCCGGCAGTCGGCACCCCAAGCGCTACCAGGACGTCGAGGAGATCCTGGCCGCCGCCATCGACGTGTATACCACGGTCAACATCCAGCACCTTGAAAGCCTCAACGACGTCGTCGCCCAGATTACCGGCATTCGCGTTGCTGAGCGCATCCCCGACCGCTTGCTGGACCGTGCCGACGAAATCGAGCTGATTGACCTATCGCCCGACGAGCTACTCCAGCGGCTGCGGGAGGGCAAGGTCTACGTGCCGGAGCAGGCCGAGAAGGCCGTCCGCAACTACTTCCGCCCCGGCAATCTGACGGCCTTGCGCGAGCTCTCCCTGCGCCGCACAGCTCAGCGCGTCGACGACCAGATGCGGACGTACATGCACGCCCACGCGATTCCCGGCCCGTGGCCGACGCAGGACCGTATCATGGCGTGCGTGAGCGCTGGCCCTGGCTCGGAACGGCTGGTGCGCTCGTCCAAAATCCGCGCTGACCGCCGCCACGCTGAGTGGCTCGCTGTCTACGTGGAGACACCCGCCCACTATCGCCGCTCCGAAGCGGAGCGGGACCGTATTGCCCAGACTCTTCGGCTGGCCGAACAGCTGGGCGGCGAGGCCGCGGTTATTCCGGGCGAGAACGTGGCTGAGGAGTTGGTGCGCTACGCCAAGTCGCGCAATGTCACTGAATTGATGATTGGCAAGTCTAGCCGCCCACGATGGCGAGAGATACTGTCTGGCTCCATTGTGAATAATCTGATCCGGCTCAGCGGTAACATCGATGTCTACGTCATTACTGACGAGGGCAAGCAAGCCTCATTGCCAGCGACTCGTCCGTCGCCGCGCCATCTCGATGCTTACGTGTGGAGCGCCGTTGCTGTAAGTGTCGCCGCTCTCGTCGCGCGGGTTCTCGATGATGTCCTGACGCTGCCTAACTTGTCAATGATCTTTCTAGCTGCCGTCCTGTTGAGCGCGACGATCTGGGGGCTGGGTCCGTCTATCTTCGCCTCCATTCTCAGCATTCTCGTTTACGACTTCTTCTTCGTCGAGCCGACGTTTACTCTCACCGTTGCCAGTCCGCAGGATGTTTTCGCCCTGGTCATGTTGCTCATCGTCGCCATCCTGACCAGCAACCTGGCTGGCCGCGTCAGAGACCAGGCGCGGGCGGCGCGGCGGCGCGAGGCGCGCACGAACGTGCTATACGAGTTCAGCCGCGAGATGGCAGCCTCGGCTGGGTTGGACAACGTTCTTCGGGCGATTGCGAAGGACTTGCACGAGTCCCAGGGGATGGATGTGGCTGTCTTTCTCCCACGGGGCACGACCCTCGATCTGAGCGCGATACAGCCTACCGACGCCATCGTGGACGCGCAGGCGCGCGCGGCGGCCACCTGGACCTGGCAGCATTCGGAAGCCACGGGTAGCGGAACAGACACGCTGCCGGGCGTCAATTGGCTGTTCCTGCCGATGCAGGCGGCTCAGACGACAGTCGGCGTGTTGGGCTTAAGGGTCGAGAAGGGCAAGACCATCGCGCCGGATCAGCGTCGGCTGCTGGTGGCAATGGCGAACCAGGGCGCGGTCGCGATTGAGCGAGCCGAGCTGGCCGCCGTCATGGAGGAGACGCGCGTTCTGGCCGAGACCGAGCGCCTCCGAACAGCGATGCTGTCCTCGATCTCCCACGACCTGCGCACGCCTCTTGCCACGATCAGCGGCGCGACGGAGACGCTGCTGGATATGGATGCCGAGTATACCCCAGAGGAGCAGCGCGACCTGCTGGAAACGATTCAGGAAGAAGCAGCGCGGCTCAACCGCTTCGTTGGCAATTTGCTTGACATGACCCGCCTCGAGTCAGGCGCACTGGAGTTAAACTGCGACTGGGTCGAGATTGGGGACGTGATCGGCGCAGCGCTCGGGCGGGAAGCCTCGTTCCTCGCCAACTATCGTCTCGACGTAGATGTCGAGCCACGGCTGCCGATGCTCCACCTCGATTTTGTGCTCATGGAACAGGTTCTCGTCAATCTGCTGGATAACGCGGCAAAATTCTCTCCGCCGGGAACGACGATCCACCTTAGCGCACAGAAGGCCGGGAAGATGGTGCAAGTGGATGTGATGGACGAAGGCCCGGGTATCCCGCTTGAGGATCTCAAGCGAATATTCGACAAGTTCCACCGCGTCCGAGGCGGCGACCGGCGCAGCGCGGGAACGGGGCTGGGGCTGTCGATTTGCCAGGGAATTGTTGAGGCTCACGGTGGCGCTATCGAAGCCAGCAATCGGGCCGAGGGCGGCGCCCTGTTCCGCATCACGCTGCCGGTGAACGGTGGGCCACCAAAGATGAGACAGGAGCTTGACGGTGGGTGAGCAGCCAGTGCGCGTGCTGGTCGTGGACGACGAGCCGCAGATCAGGCGTTTTTTGCGAACGAGCCTGGGCGCATACCACTACCAGGTGGCCGAGGCGGCGCGTGGCGAGGAGGCCATCGCCAAGACGGCCACGGACCGACCGGACATTCTCGTCCTCGACCTCGGCCTGCCCGATGTCGATGGTCTCGACGTCATTCGCCGCATCCGCGAGTGGTCCAGCATACCCATCATCGTGCTCTCGGTGCGCGACCGGGAGACGGACAAGATACAGGCCCTCGACTACGGCGCTGACGACTACGTGACCAAGCCGTTCAGCATGGGCGAGTTGCTGGCCCGCATCCGCGCGACGCTGCGTCACCGACTGCGCGGCGAAACAGACCAGCCGGTCTACCACAACGGCGCTCTTACCGTGGACCTGGCGCGACGGCTCGTGACAATTGATGGGCGGGAGGTCCGGCTTGCGCCTAAAGAGTATGAAATCTTGCGAACGCTGGTTGTTCACTCCGGCAAGGTTATGACCCACCAGCAGTTGCTGCGTCAGGTGTGGGGCCTGGGTTACGAGAACGAGACGCACTATCTGCGGGTGCATATCGGGCAGCTACGCCAGAAGATCGAGGCTGATCCGGCTCAACCGCGGTATATAATTACCGAGCCTGGTGTGGGCTATCGTCTGCGCGATCCGGAGGATAACCGTGCTCCCGAAAGGTGAATTGGAGCCGGGATAACATGCACGCCCTCATCGAAGAAGCTCGGGAACACGCTGTTGCCGTGCTGCGCAACTGCGCCACCGACATCGGCTTTCGCGCTTCGGCGCTCAATCACGGTTACCCTCACGTCTGGGCGCGGGACTCGGCGGTGACGTCGCTCGGCGCCGTGGCGTCGGGCGACCCCGTGCTGATGGCGGCCTTCCGCGCCTCACTAGACACGCTGACAGCGCATCAGTCGGCCCTGGGGCTGATCCCGCTCAACGTCGGCGTGGAAGCGCGAACGGTCTCAACGGAGAATGCTGGCGCCATCGACTCCAATTTGTGGTACATCCTGGCGAGCTATCTCTACGTCCGTGTCACCGGCGATACCGACTACCTCGTGTCACGCTGGCCGGCGATCCAGCGCGCCCTGCTGTGGCTGCGCTACCAAGACATGAACGAGTGCGGCCTGCTGGAAGTGCCAGAGGCGGGTGACTGGATGGACCTGCTCGCCGTCCGCTACAACGTCCTCTACGACAACGTGTTGTGGTGCGCCGTGCTGCGCGCCTACGCCAGTCTCGAAGAGCAGGTGCGGCTGCTGCGTGGCGACGGACATGAAGGGCAGGGCCTTGGCCCGGCGGACATGGCAGCGGGGTGGGCGAATGTGCCGGGCCAGGCGCCGCATACCGAGGCAGCGGTGCGCGAGCGGCTCAACATGCTGATGTGGGTGGATCGCTGCTGGGAGCCGAGCCATTTTGCCGCACACCTGGCGCGCCTGAAGGCCATGCGCCTGGAGTGGTACATGCTGTATCACAACATCGGCACGATCTCCAGCCGCCCCTACTATCTGCCCTACGTCGCCTTCCGCGAGTACGGCGACTACTGTGATACGCTAGGCAACCTGCTGGCGATTTTGTGTAATGTCGCCGACGAAGAGCGTAGCGACACCATTTTGCGCTTCCTGTACCAGGTCGGCATTGGCCGCCCATACCCTACGAAGGCTATTCATCCCCCGATTTACCCCGGCTCAGCCGAATGGCGCGAGTACTACCGCAGTCGCAACCTGAATCTGCCTCATCAATACCATAACGGCGGCATCTGGCCGTTCATCGGGGGCTTCCACATTGCCGCGCTGGTCAAGACGGGGCGCCGTCACGAGGCGGAAAGTCTACTGCTCGATCTCGCCCAGGCGTGCCGGGCGGGCGCCCGCGAGCCGTGGGAGTTCAACGAGTGGTTGCACGGCGAGACGGGCAACCCTATGGGCTACCCCTACCAGGCGTGGTCGGCGGCGATGTATGTTTACGCCTACGAGGCCGTGCGCACGAACCGCTTGCCGCTGTTTGACGAACTTGCCGAGAAGTGCTGACGGGGCGGCCCGTCACCGTCTACGACATTACGAACGACAAACGCTGGCAGTATCGGCAGGCCGCTAAACGGGAGGGGATCCGCTCCGCGCAGGCTGTGCCTCTGGCCGTGCATGGGACGGTGATTGGCGCTCTGCGTGTCTACTCCAGCCAGCGCCACTTCCTGACGCTGAGCTAACCTTATCAGGCCAACCCGGCGAAGTAGTCTGTCTTGATGTGGCGCGGCTGGATTTCCAGGTCGCCCAGCGCGTCGTTTACCGCCTCCACCATCCGCCTCGGCCCCGATATATAGTAGGTGGCGCGGGCGTAGTTCGGAACGACGCTTTTGATAAGCTTCGGCGTGATGCGCCCGACCTGTCCTCGCCAGCCGGGCGGCACATTGTCGGCGTCCGTGAGCGTGTAGATGACGCGTATTCCCTGTCGCTGTGCGCGTTGAAGAACGTCGTCGTAGACGATCTCCTCGGCTCGCCGCACGACATAGATCAGCGTAATGGGCCGGCGCTCGCGCTTGTCCAGGAGATACTGGATCATGCTGCGGAACGGCGTGATGCCGATGCCGCCAGCGATAAAGACACACTGTTGAGCGGGGTCGTCTGGCAAAACAAAATCGCCGGCGAGGTGTCCGGCGATGACCTCGTCGCCTGTCTCCATCGCCAGCATCGACTGCTTGAACGCGCTGGACTTCTCATAGAACTTCACGCCCACCCGGATTGTGTCTTCCGTTGGTGACGAGGCGAGGGTGAAGTAGCGCCGGTTGCCGCGGCTGTCCGGGTCCGACAAGCCCATCGTCCACTCCATGTACTGTCCGGGCGCGAAGCTGAACTTCGGCGGGCGGGCGAATACGAACTCATAGATGTCTGGCGCCAGCCGCACTTTCTGCTTGAGGCTCAGGACGAGTGTCGAGCGCGGGCTGCTCAGGAACGAGAAGAGGTTGCCGACAAGGATGGCGAGCTCCGGCGTCGTGTACAGGCCGCCAATGTGAACGTCCGGCGTGAAAAGCACGCCTACCAGCGCGCCGTAGATCAGGCGCAACTTGCGCGTTGGCGGCGCAGTCAGCGGTTCCGTCACGAAGACACACGCGAAGAAGACAAGCGGCGACAGGAGCACGAGGCGCTGGGTGGTGGTCGTGAGGCTCTGCCCGCCAAGCAGACTGAACACCAGGGTTGTGGCGAGGGCGCCGAGCAAGAAGCTGCCGACGAGGTCGAAGCGCCCGATTTTGCGCACGACAAGGACACCACCGACCAGGACAAAGGGGAGCAGGGGCGCGCTGCCCACCCACCAGCTGGCCGACCCATTGATGGTGAAGTACGTCAAGGCCACGGCGAAGGCGACGGGGTTGAAGATGTGTCGTCGGTGGACGGCCACGATGTACTTCGAGGCCATCGCCCAGACAGCAGCCCACGCGAAGAACCACAGGTCTTGACTGCCCTGATACGGCGTGATAATCAGCGCCAGAATGAGCGCCGAGATGTACACCGACTCGACATTGGCCGGCACTCCCCAGATCTTCGAGAAGACGGTGTTGGTAATCCAGCACGCCGCGATGAAGAAGCCGATTGTGAACAGCAGCGCATAGGGGTCGTAGCCCAGGATGCCCTTGAACGAGAGCACAACCGCCGCGCCGAGCAGGAAAATGAGATAATACAGCACCAGTCGGTACATGGTGATGCGATTTAGGGCGTTGTCGATGGCTCTAAGCATGGCTAACGTACCTCTCGAATCCGCTGGTGAACGTGGCGCGTCGGTCCTGGTCGATCATGTAACCTTCGAAACCATCGAGACTGGCGATGAAGCGAATGCCGTCGCGGCCCATGGCGAACGCCGCCGTGGCAAAGCGGTCCGCTTCGTAGATGTTGGGGCCGATGACCGTCAGGCTGACGATATCGGTGATGAGCCGTCCCTGGCGCTTCGGGTTGTAGATATGTTGGCCGCGAACATACGTGCCGGAGGTGGCAACGCCCCGCTCGCTTACGGAGAGCACCTTGACAATCTCAGCCGGGTTGAAGGGATTGCGGATGCCCACGCGCCAGTTCTCGCCCTCGTCGTTCTTTCCCACGGCCTGGATGTCTCCCCCTGCGTCCACATAGAAGTTCTCGCAGCCCGCCTCACGCAGAATTCCTGCCGCGTTGTAGATGGCCCACCCCTTGACGATGCCCGACGGGTCGTAACCGCCGTTGCGCGCGATGTCGAAGTAGCCATCGGTTTCAAGGTGGGTCTGCTCGGCCAGAGCGAACACCAGCTGCATGTCCTGGCTGGACTGCTCTAGCGCCAGCTCGCCCCGGTTGATGCGCGAAATCTCGCTCGTGTCTTTGTAGGTGCTGAACGTCCTGTCGACATAATCGAAGTAGGCAAACACGCGCTCGAACAACTGGGCGGACGCGCATTGGTCCACGGCCTCCAGCGTGATGGGCATGCCCATCATCAGCCGCGTTTCTCTCATGCGCCGGACCGGGCGCTGTTGAGCGCCGATTGCAGGGACTGCATGTACGCTTGGCTAGTGAGCGTAGCCCCGGAAACCGCGTTGACGCGGGCGCTCTGCGCCTGGATTGTCTCCTGTTGGAGATAGGGAATCGCATAGGAGTTGATGCGCTGCGATGTGCGGCGGTCGGCCGGGTAGTCCAGGATATCCACCTTCGCAATCTGCCCATTCTGTACGACGGCGCGCACCTGCACCTGGCCCCAGTACGCATTCACGCTCGGCCCGGTATAAGCGCCGTCCTTGTATTGCCCGGCCGCCTGTGCGATTGGCGCGGGCTTGGCCGAAGCGGGCGCTGTCGCGGTGGGCGGGACCACGGCCCGCGCTGACGTTGGCTCGGCGGTCGGGGGCACAGTCGTGGGTGGCGCAGAGGTCGGAGCGGTTGTCGCCGGTGGCTTCGTCGCCATCGCGGAAGGCTTCTGTGTGGGCAACGCCGTGGGCTGCCGTTCGGCCAGCGCGATGGGCGGCGCGTCCGGCTTCACTTGCTGCCCTACATAGGTTGGGGGAATGGGCTGAGTGGCAGCGGATGTCTCGTTCTGCCCATCGAAATGCTGATGGATGGCATACGCGGTGAACGTGAATATCACAAACATCGATACGAAGGATTTCTTCAGAGCGCGGACGAGATGAAAGCTCTGAGTTGAGCGGTCGTTGGACACGACGGACTCCTTTATCAAATCGATGACGATCATGAAGCGCACGATGAGGTGAGGCTATCCTATCGCACCCGACTTAGGACTGGCTGAGCGCAGCCTGAGAAATGCTTAAGAACTGCAAGTAGCCGCCAGGCTTGCCCCGACGGCTACTGCACCTCTCCGATGTTGTGATTGTTACTGGCGTGACCAGTCGGCCGGTCCGCCGTCTTGCATCAGCGTTGTGATGCGCCCGCTTGCCACGTCCACCAGCTTGATGGTTTGGCCTGAAGTGACGAGAAGGGACTTACCGTCGGGCGACCAGGCCAGGCGCTCAGAGGTGAAGAAGTTACGCTGGCTGCCCGCGTAGGCATCCACGGTCTTGCCCTGGAGTGGGCTTTGCTGGCCGGGCAGGCTGACGAACGAGACGTTGGAGCCGCCAAGGGCCAGCGTCTTCCCGTCCGGCGAGACGCGCACCACGCTGTAAAGTTGAAGCGGCCCTACGCTCAAGCGGTTCTGGCCTGTCGTCACCTGCGTCGCGTCCTGCCCGTTCTGGGCCGGATCGCCGTAGAACATGTTGAGGTCAACGGTCTTGACACCGGTCTGCCAGACGGCCCGCTTGCCGTCCGGCGTCCAGGCCCAGGTCTGGGAAACGCGTTGCGGGCCTTGGGCGAAGGCGGGGGCGAGGTTGTGGCTTGCCACGTCGCAGGCAAACACGATGCTTGGGGGCGCCTGACCTCCGGCCATCATAACCGTGCGGCCATCCGGCGACCAGGCGACCAGGTCGAGCTGGGCGTTCGCGTCGGTGAGGCAAAGGTCCTGGGGATCCGACCCATCGAGCTTGACCGAGCGGATGGCCACCTTGCCGATGGGAGCTGTCTCCGAAGCGGGCGCGACGACGGCGAGGAAGGCGATGCGCTGGCCGTCCGCCGCGAAGATTGGCGAGCGCCCGTCGGCGATTTTGCGGCGCCCGCTGCCGTCCGGGTTCATGAGGTCGATCGCCGGCTTGTCGCGCGGCCCCGTTTCGAAGACAATCTTGCCCGCGCCAGCAGCCGCCTGCGGCACCGTGGCGGTTGCCGCAGGAGAGACGGCGGGTAGGCGGACGGTAGCAGCGGCGGTAGACGCGGCTGTGGCGGCTACAGTGCGCACGGCGGGCGGAGTGGGGGATGCCACCGGACGTGTCGTGGCTGTTGCTGGGGGAGGCATGGGCGTTGGCGTCGCTGCTATGGCGGTTGGGGCGGCTCGCGTGGACGGCGCTGATGTGGGGGCCGCCGGCGATGGGCCAGCAGCCGGCGCACAACCGGCCAGGCCGAGGAAGAAAAAGACCCAGGTTAGAGCAATCGCTCGTCGGTGACGTGACATAAGCTCATCCAATCTAGCTCACAGAACGGGTAAACGCTCCATTGTTATGCTACTCTGCGCCATCGTGCTTGAAGCGTAGGGCGGACCATGTCTCGTCGATGGCAATCTGGGCGACGGGCCGCAGCCCGGCCGGCTGCAACGCGGCCCAGACCTTGTCACGGTTGAGGTCCGTGCCGAGAGCCTTGCCCTTGGGGTATGTGGCCCACAGTAGCCCAGCAGGCTTGAGAGCAGCCGCCAGAGACTGCGCTGCGGCTTCAAGCTCGGCCCGCTTGACGACGAACACCTGGATGAAGTCGAACTCTCCCTCCAGCGTGTCGGCGAGCGTGACCGTGGGCGGTATGTCGGCGATGACCGCCCCATAGGAGTCCGGCGCGTTCAGGATGATGGCCCGGTAGCCGGGCTTCAGATACAGCTTCTTGAGAACAGAGTTATCAAGCATTGTTCACCTCGGCAGCCGTAATTATTCCATCCTTTCGGGCCTGTGTCTAATTGGGGCGGTGTAGTACGAGGCTCGGCAGATTTGCATTCGTTTTGAATGACTGTATAATCCGCGCTCATTGGGGGTATCGTAGTTAGCAGGTCTAGGGTTGACGACGATGTCTCATCAGATTCGTGTCGGTTCCCAAATTGGGCCGGGCGATCCTTTCTGGGTCCAGGTTCGTGAGGCGATGCACCAGAAGGCACACCAACTGGGCATCGACCTGATTCCCATTGAGTTCACGGCACATCCGTTTGCTCTATCCGAGGCAGAGCAAGACGCGCTGTTCGAGGAGATTATCTCTCAAGACCTCGGCGCTGTCATTACGCAAAGCCTCACCGATAACCTTCTGCAACGCCTCCTTGAAGCGAAAATCCCTGTCGTCGCCCTCGACGAAACCCCGCTCGAACACCCCCTGTTTGTGTCGCCCCGTGGTCTCTACGACGCCGGTCGGCTCATCGGCGAGTACCTGGCTGCCCAGCTCCACGGCATCGGCTGCGTGATATGTTTCGGCGGCCTCCTCGAACTTGGACGCGAGAACGGAAGTACCCGCCTCAAGGGGCTGAGGGACGCCTTCCAACCCTATCCCGGTCTTGTCTGGCAACATGTCCCCACGTCTTGGCGATACGAGTTGGCCTATCCACAGATTGAGCAGGCGCTTCACAGCCTGGCTGAACCGCCCGATGCCATCGTTGGAATATCCGATTCCATTGCTCTAGCCGCGCGAGATGCGGGGCAACAGCTCGGCCTGCTTGCTCCGCACACCCTGGTCGTGGGCATCAACGGTGACCCCCTCGTTCTGGCTGCCATCGCCGACGGCAGCATGAGCGCCACGGTCGAGACATGCGCGGCCGATTTTGGCGCTGACGCCGTTGACCTGGCGTGTCGCGCTGCCCAAGGCAATCCGCTTCCGCGGCATTTCAACTTCAAATTGCGCCTCGTGACGTCCCAGAACGTCGCCCGAGTCGCCATGCAGAAGCTCATCGCGGTGGCCGGGCTGCCGTCGCGCCTCGTAGGGGTATACGAGCGGCTTGAGCAGGATCGTCTCAACCAGCTGGAGACAAGCGCGGCCATCAACCGGCGCGTGGGGGCGGTGCTGGATCGCCGCCAACTAAGTCAGGAAATCGCCGATCTCATCCGCGTCAACTATGGCTACGATGAGGTTCAGCTTTTCCTGTGGTCGAAGGCGGACCAGTTACTGACGCTGGAGTATCCAAGGGCCGAGACAGGACAGCGAGGGCTTGTTCCGTTGCAGAATGCCGGCCTTCTGGCGGAGGCACTAACCCGCAATGAGGCGATCTTCATTCCGGACGTCCAGCACAGTCTGCGGTTTCAGCCCGAGCCGGCCTGGCCTCAGACCCGCTCGCGCGTCATCTTGCCGATTCGCCTGGGCGACGCGGTGGTGGGTCTGCTCGACTTACACAGCAAGCGCCAGGCGGCCCACCAGCGCCAGGAGCTGATTGGCCTGCAATCCCTGGCCGATCAGCTTGGCATCGCCATGCGCAATGCCGAGCTATACGAGGAAGCGGTGCATGCCCGGGCGGCGGCCGAGAAGGCCGATCAACTCAAGACGCGTTTGCTTGCTAACGTCACCCACGAGCTCCGTGCGCCGCTCAACGTCATCCTCGGCTATAGCCAATCGGCCCTGGCGGCCCCCAGTCCGTACGGCGTTGCCTTGCCCGACGAGCTTAAGGCCGACCTGGGCCACATCTACCGCAGCGGCGAGCATCTTCTGCGCCTCATCAATGACCTACTCGATTTGTCGCGGGCGGAGATCGACGCGCTCGACCTTTTCCCGGAGACCATCGCCACCCGCTCTTTCCTCGAGGATGTGTTCGTGAGCATGGCGAGACAGAGCGTGGCAGAGCGTCGAAACGACCGAGCCGAGGGCGCGAGGGTTGCGTGGCGGCTAGCCTTGCCACCGCATCTGCCCGTAATCCAGGCGGACGCGGTGCGCCTACGCCAGATTCTGCTCAATTTGCTCAGCAATGCGCATAAGTTCACGACGGAAGGCGAGATTGTGCTCGGCGCGGAAGTCGAGCCGCCCTACCTGCACATCTGGGTTCGTGACACAGGCGTCGGCATTCCTGCCGAAGCCCAGGAACGAATCTTCGAGCCTTTCGCGACGGCTGAGAACCGCACGCGGCGCCACGACGGTGTGGGCCTGGGTCTTACCATTACGCGGCGTCTTGTGGCACTGCATCGAGGAACGATCACCCTAGAAAGCCATGTGGGGAAGGGTAGCGTGTTCCACGTGTATCTCCCTCTGCCCAGTCTCGCTGGCGAGCTGCCGATGACACCACGTGCCTCGGCGCAGCCTGTGTTGCTTCTCATATCAGAAAGCGCAATCCCGGCACAACCTATTGTCGATCTCAGCCGCCGCCGCGGCTTGGCTCTCCAGCGCATCCGCGAAAACGATGACCTCGCCGCGACCCTCCGCGACATACAGCCGGTCGCGATCGCATGCGACCTAGCCGAGGCACGCCCTAGCGTTTGGCGCCTGATGCAGAGGCTGCACCAGCATCCGAGCCTGTGCCAGTTGCCGTTGGTCATCTACAACGGCGCACCCTCAGACTTCGGCGGCATGACCAGCGTACTCACGAAGCCCGTCACCAGTCCTGCTCTCGCAGATACGCTTCGCGGCTTGCTTCCCGAAACCACGATCAGGAGCATCCTCATTGTCGATGACGATCCAGAGGCTCGTGCCTTCTATCACGGCGTCGTTAGGCAGGCCTTGCCGGGTTTTCCGGTCGAGCTGGCTGCAGACGGGCAGCAAGCGCTGGATTTCGTTGCGGGCGACGTGCCAAGTCTTGTAATCCTTGATCTGACAATGCCCGGTGTAGATGGCTTCGACGTGCTGGAGCAGCTGCGCACTGATCCTCGCACGTGCAACGTCCCCGTCCTGGTGCTCAGTGGCCGCCTGCTTTCGCTTGAAGACGTGCAGCGGCTCGACTACGCCCGGGTTATCTTCCAGAGCAAGAACCTGCTTGCGGCTGACGAAGTCGCGCCGCTGCTGAAACGGACGCTCAGCGGGACGGGCCGGGTGCCGCAGCCGACGAGCACGCTTGTGAAGCGCGCCCTAGCTTACCTCCACCAGAACTACGGGCAACCAATCTCGCGTCACGATATCGCCCAGGCTATCGGTGTCAGCGAGAACTACCTGAGCTTGATTTTTCGCCAGGAGCTGGGTTTGTCGCCCCTGGAATACCTGACCCGCTTCCGAATCCAGCAAGCCAAGGAATTACTGCGCAATTCGGAGATACCCGTGACCGACATCGCCAACCAGGTTGGTTTCGATGACCCCGCGTATTTCAGCCGTGTCTTTCACAAGCAAGTAGGCCGTTCGCCACGCGCGTATCGAAAGGAGACTCACTAGGGATGTAATAGCCAGTACTCGACCTGACGAATGGCGATGTACGCCCAATGTGAGAGATCAAGTACTGGCTATTACACATCATTTGTCCAAGTAGCGCATACGATTGTCCAAGACAAAAGGCGTGAATTTGTCCTATACTACCCGCAAGGTTCTCGGCGGCATGGTTGTTGCTTCAATATTGCTTCTGAAGCCTGCCATGCCTTTTCGATGAAGCCGAGGCGGGTCCTCGTTTACTTCTACAGCAATCTGACTCGAACAGCCGCAGCAGTTGGAGATGACCATGGAGCCGGTTCGCCCGACCATTCTGATCATCGACGACGACTTGCCCACCCTGGCCCTATACGAGCGCGAACTCAGTCGGGACTACCGTGTTCTGACCTGCTCCGACGAGCGCCGCGTGCTTGACGTTCTCGGCGTCGAGAACTTGAGCGCGGTTATCCTGGAGCCTGTTGCCTTGGGCCAGCAAGGATGGGAATTGTTGACGACGATCAGGGCACAGGGGGCGACGCGCTCGATACCAATCATTTTGTGCAGCACCCAGGACGAGCGTCGTCGTGGCCTGGAGATGGGAGCAACCGTATGCCTCACTAAACCGGTGTTACCCACAGTATTGCGCCGCGCTTTGCACCAAGTGACCCAGCCGTTGTGAACTAACCAGGGAGGAAATGTATGAGCGCTGACGCTGGCGCCCTTCAAACCCGAAAGGCGCGTACCCAGCCGGAGTGGGTGAGACAGTGGACGAAGGGCGAGACGTTGCTGGCCTGGCTGTTCATTCTCCCCAGTTTGATTGGCTTCATTGTCTTCTATGCCGTGCCGGCCATCCGCGGTCTGTTCATCAGCTTCACCAACTGGGACATGCTACGCCCCGCTGAGTTCGTGGGCGCGGCCAACTATCAGCAACTGCTGGGGGATGAACAGTTCTGGCACGCCCTCCGGATGACTCTCTACTACGTGGTCCTCAACATCCCACTACAAACCATTGTCGCCATCGCACTCGCCGTGATGATGGACCGCCTGACCAAGTCGCTGTTTGTGCGCGGCGTCCTGGTCCTGCCGTGGCTGCTCCCGCCCGTTGTGGTGGCGCTGATCTGGCTCTGGATTCTGGATCCCTCCCTCGGCATCGCGAACCATTTCCTGGGCTTTTTCGGCATCCCGCGCCAGGGGTTCCTGGGCAGTGTCGTCCAGGCCATGCCGTCCATCGCCCTTATCAACAACTGGCAGTACACCGGCTACACGGCGCTGCTCGTCTTCGCTGGGCTACAGACCATCCCGAAGGACGTGTATGAGGCAGGGGCAATTGATGGGGCGGGTGAGATGCGCATGCTATGGTCCATCACGCTCCCGCTGCTGCGACCCGTCCTCGTCTTCGTCCTGGTCACGACCGTGATTGGCTCCTTCCAGATCTTCGATACCATCGCGGTCACAACGAAGGGTGGTCCGGTCGACGCGACGCGCGTCATCAACTGGTACATCTACGAGGTGGCGTTCTCTCGGTTCCAGATGGGGTATGCCACAACCATCTCGGTTGCGCTCTTCGTGATACTTCTCCTCGTCACCCTCGCGCAGATGCGCATCCTGCGCAGCGATCAGTCGGATCTTGCCTAGTCTGTTCACGACGAAGCCCATGAGATAGGAGAACGATAATGGCAACCGAGACCATCACCTCAACCCCGTCTGTAACCCTAACCCGTCCACGGAGGCCTTTCCCGATTGGCCGCATCCTGGGCTGGGCCTTGCTGATCCTCATCATCTTCATCACCCTATTCCCCTTCTGGTGGATTCTACGCACGGCGCTCTCCACGCAGCGGGAGTTGATTGCCAACCCGAGTACGCTGCTGCCGGTCGGGTTCACCTGGGTGAACTTCCAGCGTGTGCTGGGTCAGATTAGCCAGGCAGACGCCATTCGGCTGGGCGGCTCCGGCCAGGTGCTCAACTTCCCGCTGTATCTGCGGAACTCCATCATCGTCTCCATCCTCGTCGTTGTGGGCCAGACCTTCTTCAGCGCCCTGGCAGCGTATGCTTTCGCCCGCATGAACTTCCCGTTCCGCGAGCAGATTTTCTTCTGCTACATCGCCGCGCTGCTGATTCCGGGGATTGTCACGCTCATCCCCAACTTCATCCTCATCCGTAGCCTGCACCTGGAGAACACGTTCTGGGGTATCGTCGCGCCGACGATTCTCATGTCGCCGTTCGCGGTGTTCTTCCTGAGGCAGTTCTTCCTGGGCATCAACAAGGAGCTTGAGGAGGCGGCGAGGCTCGACGGCTCGAGCACGTTCGGTCTATTCTGGCGGATCGTCGTGCCGCTGAGCTGGCCGCCGATCACGACGCTCGCCATCCTCACCTTCGTCAGCACCTGGAACAACTACCTGTGGCCCTTCCTGGTCGGACAGAATGAAGACGTTCGCGTGTTAACCGTGGCGCTGGCCGTCTTCCGCTCCCAGACACCCCAGGGCGCGCCCGATTGGACGGGCCTCATGGCCGGCACCATCGTCAGCATCATCCCGACGGTCCTGTTGTTCGCTATCTTGGGCCGCAAGGTCATCAACTCTATCCAGTTCAGCGGTATCAAGTAACGCGGTCGAGTGCCACCTGGCACTTTAGCATAACCAGAGGAGAAAACTCATGCGCTATCAACAACGTTCCCTACTTCTAACCGCCTGTACCGCTCTTGTCCTGGCTGTTCTCGTCGCTGCGTGCGGCGGGTCGGCCCAACAACAATCCACTGCGCCCGCTCAACAAGGCGCTTCGAATGCGCCAGCGGCTGCGACGGGGGCGCCTGCCGCAGCCGCCCAGAGTGGCGGCGCCCCCGTTGAGATTCGCTACGTGCTGTGGGACGCGAATCAGCTACCCGCCTACCAGCAGTGCGCCGATGCGTTCCACGCCAAGAATCCAAATCTTACCGTCAAGATCGAGCAGTCAGGTTGGAACGACTACTGGAACAACATCCAGACCGGCATGGTGAGCGGCACAGCGCCCGATGTCTTCACCGATCACCTGGCGAAGTATCCTGAGTTTGCGGCCAAGGGCCAGCTCGTCGACATCCAGCCACTGGTCGATAGGGACAAGGTCGACACGAAGCAGTACATCGGCCAGCTCGCCGACCTGTGGACGCGCGACGGCAAGCGCTATGGCCTGCCCAAGGACTGGGATACCGTCGCCATCATCTACAACGGCGACATGTTGAAGAAGGCCGGTGTCGACCCGGCGAGCCTCAAGGACCTGACCTGGAATCCACAGGACGGCGGGACGTTCGGCCAGCTGATTGCGAAGCTGAGCATCGACAAGAATGGCAACAACGGCGCCAGCCCCAACTTCGACCCGAAGAACGTTGTGCAGTACGGCTTCATCAACCAGGGGTCGGGCGGCTTCTCCGGCCAGACTCAGTGGAGCATGTTCGCCGTGAGCAACGGCTTCAAGTTCACCGACGGTCCGTGGGCGAAGAAGTACTACTATGACGATCCGAAGCTCGCCGAGACGATGGCGTGGTACGCCGGCCTGGTCAAGAAGGGCTTTACGCCACCCCTTGCCGACGTCACGAGCCTGGGCGGCGGCACCCTGTTCCAGTCGGGCAAGGGCGCGTTGACGACCGACGGCTCCTGGCTCATCAACGACTACGTCAACAACTCCAAGTTCCCGGTCGGCTTTGCCCTGCTCCCCAAGGGGCCGCAGGGACGCAAGAGCATGTTCAACGGTCTCGCGGACTCGATCTGGGTTGGCTCGAAGCACCAGGAAGAAGCGTGGCAGTGGGTGAAGTTCGCGGCCTCGCAGGAGTGCGAGGATATCGTCGGCTCGACCGGTGTGGTCTTCCCGGCCATCAAGTCGGGCGTGGATAAGTCCATTGCGGCGCACAAGGCCAAGGGCGTGGATGTGACCGCGTTCACCGATGAAGGTACCGATCCCAACGTCACGTTCCTCTTCCCCATCACGGACAACGGCGCTCAGGTGACCAACATCATGAACCCGGTCATGGACAGCATCATGCTGGGCCAGGCGGATCCTGCGACCGCCCTGAAGCAGGCCAGCGACCAGGTCAACGCGCTGTTCAAGTAATGCACATCCGGTGGGGCGTAGCCATCTACGCCCCACCACCTTCTGTTTACATACTGTCATGCTGAACGACGTGAAGCATCCCTCGGCCCGACTGACAACGGATAGGCAACGGATAAACGGAGGGCTTGGGTTCCCCTTGCCGTGTGTTCCGTGTCTTCCGTCGTTACCTCTCCTCGGCGTCGTGCTGCTGCTCCTGCTCACCGGGTGCAGCCGCTTGACGCGCACAGACGCGGTAGTGACGCCTGCCGTTTCCCCTGGCCCTTCGGTTCCAGTCCGCGTGAGTTCCGTCCCTCTAGATGCACCTCAGCAATGCCTGAATCAATTCGTGGCCCACACCCTCGACCACACGACGACCGTCCACGGGGACGTTGTGCATCTCTTCGAGAGCAACGGCGCGGGCGTGGCCGTCAACGACCTGGACGGAGACGGCCGCCTCGACATCGTTCTCGCCGACCTGAACGGCCCGTCGACGATTCTCTGGAACGAGGGCGACTTCCACTTCCGCAAGGAGACGCTCGACGAGTCGAATACGCGCGCCGTGAACATTGTGGATGTGGACGGCGACGGGCGTCTCGACATCGTTTTCACCCACCGAACTAGCGGCGTGAGCTACTGGCACAACGAGGGCGGTCCACCTGGCGCGGGCAGCCAGTTCGCCCGACGGACGCTGCCTAACGTTCTCGCCCCCGCCTATGTCATGGCCTGGGGTGATCTGTGGGGGAAAGGCGACCTCGACCTTGTCACCGGCTCCTACGATGCCGAGCTAAGCCAGGTGCAGGCCAACGCATTCCTGTTCAGCAACAACGGCGGTGTGTATGTGTACCACCACGATGGCGATGCCTTCTTGCCACAGCGCCTCACCGATCACGCGCAGGCGTTGGCGATCGCGCTGACAGACCTCAAGGGCGACGGACACCCGGATATCATCATCGGCAACGACTTCGAGGAGCCGGATGCCATGTGGCGGCGCGCCGGCGACACGTGGCAAAGTATTGCGCCGTTCCGCGAGACGACCGAGAGCACGATGAGCTTCGACTGGGGCGACATCGACAATAGCGGGCAGACGGCCTTGTTCGCAGCGGACATGAAGGCGTACGAAATAGACGTGCGCGCCCTGGCTGCCTGGCTGCCGATGATGGCCGACATGCACCCGCATCTACCCAAGAGCGATCCGCAGATCATGGAGAATGTGCTGCATCTGCCGGATGGCTCCGGCGGTTTCAAGGATGAGGCGCAGCGGCGCGGCGTGGACGCGACAGGCTGGAGCTGGTCCTCGCAGTTTGGCGACCTGGACAACGACGGCTATCTCGATCTCTACGTCGTCAACGGCATGATCGCCAAAGAGCTGTTCGGCTACCTTCCCAACAACGAGCTTGTCGAGGCGAACCAGGCGTTCCGCAACAACGGCGCGGGGCGCTTCGTTCCCGCACCGTCCTGGGGCCTCGGCTCGACGGCCAGCGGGCGAGGGATGGTCATGGCCGACCTCAACAACGACGGTCAGCTTGATATCGTCGTCAACAACCTTCAGTCGCCGGCGCAGCTTTTCGAGAATCGCCTCTGCGGGGGTGGCAGCGTCGAAGTGGACCTGGCCTGGCCCGACAGCCACAATACACGGGCGGTTGGGGCGAAGGTCACGCTGCACACGAGCGCGGGCGATCTGACCCGCGACGTTCGCAGCGCGAGCGGCTACCTATCCGGCCCGCCTTCGCGCCTTCACTTCGGCTTTCCGGCGGACGCGAAGCTACAGGGCCTCGACATCCGCTGGTCCGACGGCGCTGTCTCATCCGTTGCGCCTGTCACGTCCCAGACGCGGCTGACGGTGACGCGCTAAGTATGCAGGTGAGGTGTCTATGATGGAACGCCCGATGCAGCCCTCGCGGTTCCCGGTCCTCGACCTCGTAAATCCGCGTGAGCAAACGCTCGCGCTCGTGGTGATGCTGGTCATAGGGCTGGCGCTCGCCGCTGTGCAGATGATATGGGCCGGCTGGCCGCTCTGGGCCGCCACCGTCATGGTGTTGTGTCTGCTGCTTATCCCGGCGGTCCTGAAGTGGCGCACCGACGCGCGCCGCTACGGTGTCGTGGTGATGGTGCTCAGCGTGCTGTTGGCCGCGCAGGGGTTTCATACCCTCGAGCACCTTGCCCAGTGGGTCGAGTACCACATTCTGAACTGGCCGGCGTCCCAGTCGGCCGGGTTTGTCTCGCCGGCCAACTCCGAGTGGATTCACTTCGTATGGAACTGGACCGTCGTTCTGGTGATGGTGTATCTCATCGCCAAGGGCTTTCGCAATCCATTCGTCTGGCTGCTTCTGACGTGGTCCGTGGCGCACTCGCTCGAACACACGTATCTCATGGCGCGCTACGTGCAGATGCTGCAGGAGTTGCGAAATCTCGGTGTGCAGAGCGTGTCCGCCCAGGGCTTGCCGGGTATCCTGGGCGCTGACGGTTGGCTCGCGCGGAGCGCCTTCACCCAGGGGACGCTGTTCTGCAACCTGCCGGGTCTTACGACTGCTCCCCGCCTCGACGTTCATTTCTGGTGGAACGCCGGCGAGATGACACTGCTCCTTATCGCGGCGCACACTTTCTTGCGCCAGCGCCTAGCGCGCCGCTCAATCTAACAACAGGAAAGGTTATTACGCGTGACAATTAGAACGACCGAAGTGGACGGGCGTCCCATGTGGGTATTGGAGACCGAGCGGACGGGCATGGCTTTGTCCATCGGCCCCCATGGCCGCCTGCAATTGGATCACTGGGGCGAGCGGCTCGCCAGCCCGGAGGACTATCAGGCGCTCTCGCACGCCTTCTCCATTGCGACCTTTGGCCCGATGCTGGATCAGGTTCCGCTGGCGTACCCGGTCTATGGCGACCCGACGTTCAAGGAGCCGGCGCTCCAGGTGACGTACCACGATGGGGTGCGCGCGGCCAATCTCCGCTTTCTTGAAGCGAAGGTGAGCGATGGCGACGACGGGGGAACCCTCGATCTTGTCTTTGAAGACCCCGTGTACACCTTGCGCCTCATCCATCGCTTCGAGGTGTACGCGCCTTTCGACCTCATGGGTCGTACCGTGCGTCTTGAAAACCACTCCTCTGAGACCATCACCGTGAATGGGGTTGCCAGCGCGGCCATGGCGTGGCAGGGCGGCGAGTATGAGCTGTTCTACCTGCACGGCATGTGGGGGTCGGAGACGCACTTGGAGAAGACGCCGCTGAAGCGCGGCCGGTTCAGCCTGGACAGCCGCCGCGGCCACACCAGCCACTACGGGAACCCCTGGTTTGCGGTGGCCCCGATCGGTGAGACGGACGAGGGCGTTGGACGAGCCTGGTTTGGCGAGCTGGCCTGGAGCGGCAACTGGGCCTTCACGTTCGAGAGCGAGGCCGTCGGCACGCTTCACTTCGTCGGCGGTCTGAACCCGTTCGACTTTGCGTGGGACCTGATGCCCGGCGAGACATTTGATACGCCGACGCTCATGTTGGGCTACACGGAGGGCGGGCTTGGCGAAGCGAGCCGCCATCTGCATGCCTATCAGCGTGCGTGTGTTTTGCCGGTGGAGCATCGCGCCGAGCCGCGACCTGTCATCTACAACTCCTGGGAAGCTGTCTACTTTGACGTCAATACCGAGCGCCTGATCGACTTAGCGCGCCGCGTGGCGCCCCTAGGCATAGAGACCTTCGTGGTGGACGATGGCTGGTTCGGGGCGCGCAACAGCGACAACGCCGGGCTAGGCGATTGGACCGTCAACCCGACCAAATTCCCCGAGGGGCTGAAGCCGCTGATTGACGAAGTCCATCGTCTGGGGATGCAGTTTGGCATCTGGGTCGAGCCGGAGATGGTCAACCCGGACAGCGACCTGTACCGCGCCCATCCAGACTGGATCATCCACTTTCCGACCCGTGAACGCACACTCCTGCGCACCCAGTCGGTGCTGAACTTTGGCCGCGAAGACGTCCGGCAGCACATCCTGGGCATGCTGCGGAAACTTTTGCGCGAGAATGACATTGCCTACGTCAAGTGGGACATGAACCGCCCGTTCACCGAGCCGGGCTGGCCGGGCTGGCCGCGCGATCAGCGCGAGCTATGGGTGCGTCACGTGTGGGGCCTGTACGAGGTGATGGGCGCGCTCCGTGCCGAGTTCCCGCGCCTGATTCTCCAGAGCTGCAGCGGCGGCGGCGGACGGGTTGATCTGGGCATCATGCGCTACGTCGACGAGTTCTGGGCAAGCGACAATACGGAGGCATGGGACCGCCTATTTATCCAACATGGCTTCAGCCGAGCCTACGCGCCCAAGACAATGGCGTGTCACGTCTCCAATGTACCGAACCACCAGACGGGCCGGGTGACACCGCTGGCTTTCCGCTTCCACGTCGCCATGCAGGGACGGCTAGGTGTCGAGGCGGATGTCACCCACTGGTGTGAACAGGACCTCGCCGAAGCCCGCGACCTGATTGCTCAATATAAAGCCGTTCGCCCCATTATCCAGGAGGGCGACCAATACTGGCTCATTCCACCGGCCGAGTTCGGCTTGTGCGCCGTTGAGTACGTAACCCAGGAGCAGACGGCCGCCGCCGCCCTCATCTACCTGCCGCGCATGGTTTTGCACCGCAACGAGCGGCTCGTCCGCTTGCGCGGCCTGCACCCTGACCGCATCTACCACCGCGAAAGTGATAATCTCGCATTGTCTGGCCGCGCCCTGATGACGACCGGCGCGCCAATCGGGTTCAAGCCGCACGACTTCGCCAGCGAGTTGCAGGTGTGGCGAGCGCAGTAGCGGCCGGTTAACTTCACCTGATGCAGAGAGAGGCGTCCGGCCAGCCGGACGCCTCTTGCTGTGCCCATGAGTCCTCTGCGCCTAGCTTGCGACGGCGAATGGCTTGACGTGGCGGTAGAAGTGGCGGTCGAGCGTCTCGTAGTATAGCTCTTCGTTCGCGCTCAAGGCGGCTTTCAGCTGCGTTTGGAACTGCGCGAGCGCCGAGCCGAACGTCACGTGGAGCACCTGCCGCGCGTCGAAGTCCTCCAGCAAACCGGGCAACTGGGCGTCCGACAGCGACTGCGGCGCGGGGACGCGGCTCACGTCGGCCGAGACGTGGTAGGTGGCGCGGTCCTCGTTGTAGTGCTCGCGGGCGAAGGCCAGGATCTCGCGGAAGAGGGCCGGGTCGATCTGGGCGATGACGCGCAGCGCCTCCAGGTAGCTCGTGCCCGCCGTCTTGAGATGCACCACCCCCCGCGTCGCCTCGACAATCAGCGGGTAGACGCTGAACTTGTCCGAGCCCGAGTGAAGGCTGAGCTTGTAGGGGCCGAGGGCGCGCGCGATGGCCGCGTGGCCGTTGAGGTCCTGCCGCAGCGCGTCCAGGTCGCCGATGTAGTCCACGCCCTTCTCAAAGCGGCCCACATAGCGCGGCGCCAGGCTGACCCACTGCACACCCAGCCGCTTTAGCTCGCTGGCGACATAGACGTGCTCGGCGTGGGTCGTCGGCGTGTCGGTTTCATCGACTGACACCTCCAGATCGAAGGGAATGCCCTTGTCGGCGATATGGCGATACATCGATGCCACGTGGGCGACGGCCTTACCATACTTAGCCGCCGCCCGCAGAATGCTCGCCTCGTCAAGCTCTAGCCGACGCCCCTCTAGATCGACGTGCTGACCGACGTACCGCCGCCGCAGGTCCGCCGCCGTGCTCTCCAGCGCATCCCACGGCAGCGCGTTCACCTTGCTCTCGACCGCCGCCGGCGCGGCCTCGTCCACCTCGCTGTCGACGTACGCGCCCGGATCGATGGTGTAGAAGGTATAGCCGGCGGCGGCGCAGATGTCGGCGTCCTCGAACGTCTTGAGGTGGTCGGCGTCGGCGCCCACGGGGCCCTGCCAGCCCGCCTGGAGCGCGCCCCAGGTCGCGTCGTCGAGCACGTTGTCCGGCGTTCGCCGCGTCCGTCCCATTTCCCGAATCGACTGTTGGGCAAAGATGGGGGCGATGGTGACGCCAGGCGATTCGCGCAACACGTGCTCCAGCGCCCGGACGTGGCCGGGCGTCGCCAGGCCAAGCCGGTCGCCGAAGCCGGCCGAGGTGGTCAGGCCAAACGGCGTTGGCTTGAGGCCCGGCAGGGCCTCGCGCAGCGCGCGGGCGTTCTGGTGGTCGGTTGGGTTGAGAAGCAGGGCGTAGCCGTCGGCGAACGGTTGGCGCTGGCCCTGGAAGCGGTTTAGCAAAGGATCGTCCTGTCGGGCCAGGACGGCGAGTTGGCATTCAGGCCCGTTCTGGTTGAGCCAGAAGGCCGCCCCATCCTGCATCACGATGGAAGATGGAATGAGAGCGCCATTCGAGCGCGTTTGCAGGTCCTGTTTGGTGAAGGGTACAGTGACTGTCATCGCATACCTCCTATCGAGCCGTAGACGTTCTGTAAGTCGCTAGGTCTTTAAGTATAGGCCGACAAGTAATACTTCAACTTTCCAGGCGCACAGCGGTCGAGTGCTTCAACGCCAACGGGTCAATCGCCTCCGTTGGGCTGGGCATCTGCATATAGTCTGGCATGTCTAGCTCACTGATCAACTCGTCCACATGCACCGGCGCGCCGCTGGCGATGGAGCGGTTCGCCGCGACGCCCGTCAAGATCGACCACGCGCCCGCGCGGTGGTCGGCCGCGCGCTTGTACTGATCCTGCACGCCGCCGGGGGTGAATAGGGCCTCCAACATGAGCGGGTCGCCGCCGCCGTGTCCGCCCTCGCTCTGCCAGACGTCAACCTTATAGCCGGGCTGGAAGTGCGGGAAGACCTGGATGACCGTGCCATCCGGCACGATCTCACCGGGCACCGAGCCGTCGCCGCTGATGTACACCCGCTCCTGCATGACGTGCTCCAGCCGCCCCTTCGTGCCGTTGAAAGCGATGATGTAGCCTTCCCACGGCATGAACGCGTGCAGGGAGTAGCTCAGCCTTGCGCCGTTGCGGTAGTTCACGACAACCTGCATCGTGTCCTCGATGTTGATGTCAGCGCCCCAGACGCACTGGTCGCGGTGATAGCCATCATACTTCTCCTGGTCAAGATACATCTCCTTCAGCCGGATATACGCGGCCAGGTCCAGGTAGAACGGGCAGCGGTCCGCCGCCGGGCAGTCGAAGCAGCGCGTGGAGCGGTCTTGCAGGCCGTAGCGGTCGGCCATCTCGGGCGTGTAGAAGTTGCGCGTGCCCGTCGCGTAAACCGTCTCCGGCACCGTAGACAGCCACCAGTTCACCAGGTCGAAGTGATGGGTGGCCTTGTGGACCATGAGGCCGCCAGAGTTGGCCTTGTAGCGGTGCCAGCGTCGGAAGTAGTCGGCGCCGTGGGTTGTGTCGAGCAGCCAGTGGAAGTCGACCGAGACGACGTTGCCGATGACACCCGACGCCAGGAGGTCCTTGACCTGGGTGCGCGGCATGGCATAGCGGTAGTTGAATGTAACAGTGACCCGGCGGCCGGTGCGCTTCTGGGTGTCGAGGATGCGTTGACACTTCTTCTCGTCGGTCGTCATGGGCTTCTCGGTCATGACGTCGCAGCCCAGCTCCATAGCGCGGCAAATGTAATCGTCGTGCGTCGCATCGACGGTCGTGACGATGACGACATTCGGCTTCGTCTCGGCAATCATCTGCTCAAACTGCGCCGCCGTGTACATGGGCACGTCAACGTGGTGGTCGCGGGCGATGGCCGCGCGTAGTCCGAGCCGCCCTTCATTGATATCACACAGGGCGACAAGCTCGGCATCATCCTGGAACCGCTCCAGGATCGCCTCGGTGTACATCCGCGAGCGATCCCCAAGACCTACTTGAGCGTAGCGTGTTCTTGCCATGATTAAACACCTCCATTTCTATACGTTAACATTCTATGCCACACAATGAGGAGGGAATTCGCCAATTGAGACGCGTTCCATCACATCTGGGACGTGCCCTGGCGCAAGCCTCACGGGCTGGCCCCCGTCTCCTGACGTTGATACTCCCGGGGCGACAAGCCCACTTCGCGCCGGAAGACCTCCGCGAAGTAGGCGCTGGTCGAAAAGCCGACTTCGGCGGCAATCGCCACAATGCTCTTTGTGCCCCGGCGTAAGAGGCGTTTGGCCTGGAGGATGCGGTAGCGATTCAGATAGGCCATCGGGGCGATGCCGATTTCCTCGTCGAAGCAGCGCGTCAGATGTCGCGGGCTGACGCCGACGTACGCCGCCAGCTCCTCGCGGGTGAGCGCCTCGGCGTAATGCTCATGGATGTAGGCCATCGCCTTGCGCACCACCCGCCGCGTGTCGGTGTTCAGGCGCTGGTGGTGTGATAGCGCCTGTTCGACGTGCGCCATGGTTTCCTGGCTCGTAAACAGCCCTTTGCTCAACACGGCTTCGACGCCTTGATTCAGCCGCTCCATGTCGGCCTGGGTCAGCACCTGCGCCGTCAGGACGATGACCGGGATAGCGCGCAGCTTCTCATCCGATTGCATCCGCTCCACGACGCTGAAGCCATCCAGGCCCGGCATCACAAGGTCCAGCAGGACCAGCGATGGACGCTCCCGCTCCATTGTTTCCAGCGCCATCCGCCCGTTCGGGGCCTGCAAGACCTGCGCATGCGGCAAAACGGTCTTGATAAGCTCTGTGTGCAGGTCGAGAATGCCTGGGTCATCGTCCACCACCAGGATCGTCGGCTCGCTGAGTTCGGCCTCCCCGATCCCATACCGACCCAGGACACGCCCGAGCGCCTCAACCCCAATTGGCTTGGTCAGGTAGTCGAACGCCAGCATCGAACCGGCGTCTTGCTCCTGGTACATGGAGTAGAAGAGCAGGGGGATGTCGCGCGTCGTCGCGTCTTCTTTCAACGAGCCGATCAGCTCCCAGCTGAGTTTCGTGGCCGGGGCGTCCAGCACAATCGCTTCAGGCGGCGAGGCCAACACCGAAGACAGCCAGTCCGGCCGCTCGCGGATGCCGATTGACTCGACATCGTAGCCGTGCTCCTTCAGGTATTGCGCCAGGCGGTTGCCCTCCCGGGCACGCTCGGTGAGGAGGACCACGGTCTGTGACCGGGAGAGTTGGGCAAGTTCCTCGGCAACGTCGGCGGCGAGCACGGGAATGCTGAAGTAGAACGTCGCCCCGCTGTTCTCTGTCCCGCTCGACCGCACGCCAATCTGGCCACCGTGGAGCTCGATAATCTGCCGACACAACGCCAGCCCAATCCCAAGGCCCCCATAGGCGCCGCCGGCCGTGCGCTCGGACTGGCGAAACTCATCGAAAATGACGGTCTGCTCCGCGACGGGCACGCCGACGCCAGTGTCGGACACAAGAACGGTGATAAAGTCGTCTCCCGGCTGAACCCGCAGCGAGATCTGCCCTTGCGGGGTGAATTTGACGGCATTCGCGATCAGGTTGAACGCTACCTGGTACAGCCTGGCCGGGTCGCCTAGGACCGGCGGCAGGTTCGCGGGAACTTCAGCTTGCCATTCCAGCCCAGTCTGACGCACCATCTGCTCGCCGACATGGGCCACGGCGGTCATGACCGCGCCCAGGTCCACTCGCTTGCGCGCGATCTTTAGCTGACCGACCTCGCTCCGCGCAAGGTCCAGGACATCGCGCACAAGGCTGCCGAGCTGCTGCGCGCTGACGTGGATCCGCTCCAGGTCGGCGCGGTAGGGGGCGGGCAACGGCGGCTTGCTCCCATCGCTGTCGCGCAGCATCAGCTCGCTGAGACCAACGAGCAGGACAAGCGGCGTCAGCAGCTCGTGGCTGACCATCGATAGGAAGCGGCTCTTCAGTCGGTTCGCTTCCTCCGCGAGACGCTGCCCCTCCTGCGCCGCTTTTTGAGCCTCTAACGCTTGGTGGTAGAGCGCGGCGTTCTGCTCGGCCAGCTGAACGCCTCGGATGGCGCTGCTGATTTGCACCCGCAGCGCTTCGTACAGAGCGCCTGTGTGTGGCCCTGTCTCGAAAAGCGCGAAGCCAAGCTGATAGTCTTGAAAGTAAAGCGGCACCACAACGTAGTTGTGGCGGCCGAGGGGAAGCACATCTTCTGGCGTCAGGTCGCGCGTCAGGAAGCGACGACCGCCCGTTTCCAGCCCGATGCGGCCCTTTTCATCGTAGGCGAGGACGAGGCGAGAGTACTCCGACGCCGGCAGCGGGTACTGATACAGCTGAGGTCCCTCATACAGGGCAATAAAGGCGCTGGGGATGCCGAGCTGAGGCAGCCCGTCGGCGAGAATATCCATCAGGGCGGCGAGTTCCGTCGCGGTCGCCAACTGCGCGCTCAGCCCATGCAGCGCATCGTCGCGGCGCTCCATTTGCAGCCGCTCGAACGCTTCCAGCCGCCGCGCGCGCTTCCCAATGACGACGCGCGCCTGGTGCCACAAGTCCTCGGCCCGCGCTAGGCTTTCGCTCTCACCCTGGGCGACAAACTGTCGTCGGAGGGTCGAGACGACGCTATGCCACGCGGATATGTTCGTGCTCGTCGGCATCTGGTCGAGCGCCTCACCCAGAGCCTCGAGAAAGCTGCCGGGCGACTCGCCGCCCAGATCCATAAAGAAGGCATCCCGCACCCGTCCAGCCCGCTCATCGACAACGTCCGGCACAGCGCTCGGATGCGCCGGAAATGCGCCGCCACTCTTTTCACCGGTGGCGCTGTCCGGCGCTCGGAACGTCCGCCGGGGCGACCCGACGGCGGCGTCATTGACATCTGCATCCAGGCAGCCGCATGACTGGCGCACGACGAGGCGGGCGCGCAACGTGGTCGGCTCGATGGGTTGGCTGCCGTCGAGCAGCCCCACCAACGTGCCGACCGCCAACTGCCCTAGCCGGTAGAACGGCATCTCGACCGACGTCAGCGGCGGTGTGCTGACCCGACTCTGCCGGTCGTCATTGAAGCCGACCACGGCCACGTCGTCGGGGACGTGGAGCGCGCGCCCCTGCAACGCCCGCAACACGCCATGCGCCTGCTGGTCGCTCGTCGTTACGATGGCCTGGAGATCGAAGCCGGGGCGCAGCCCACGTTCGTCGAGAAAGAGGCTGAGGGCTTTCGCGCCGGCCTTCGGGCTCCAGCCGCCGGGGTGGCTGACAAGATCGGGGTTGAAGGGGATATTGTAGTCGCGGAGCACATCCAGGTAAGCGCGATAGCGCTCCTGGACGTAGTAGTGAGTCTCAGGCCCGCGAACGAAGGCGATGCGGCGATAGCCGTGAACCTCGACCAGGTGCACCAGCATCTCGCGCATCCCGTGGTAACTGTCGACCATGAGCGACGGGGTGCCTGGCAGGGGAAGGGCAAGGCTGACCGTCGGCATGTCGTACCGGCGGTGAAACGCGAGCATGTCGGCCGGGTTGACCATCCCACCAATCGACGACGCCCACGTGAACAAGCCGTCCAGTCTGGCGGAGCCGAGGCTGTAGGCGATGTTGGCCTGCGCGTCGAACCCGACCGGGTCACGCAGCACGCCGCCGATGAACGTCACCAGGCCCACCTCGTGCTTGCGGGCAGCGTCGAGCGCCCCGGCCCAAATCGCATGGCTGATGTCCTGATCGATCCCTGTGGTGAGATAGCCTATGACGCGCGGGGTAGTTCGCTGTGGAGAGCGCGTTTCGCGCATGCCGTTGGTGTAGGGGTACGTAGGCGGCTCCTTCAACCCGTGCTAGACCGTCGCAAGATAACGTTCGCCCATGAGGCGCAGAACCTCGTCGCCGGGCGTGTTCCAAATGGCGTGGTTGAAAATCTCGACCTCAATCGGGCCGTCGTAGCCAACGGCGTCAACTGCCGTCCGAATGCGCCGCAGCTCGATCACGCCGTCGCCCATCATCCCGCGCCCCATGAGCAAATCCGGCGTTGGCACAAGCCAGTCCGAGACGTGGAAGGCGACGATGCGTTGGCCCGCGCGGGTGATCTGGGGGTACAGCTCGGGGTCCCACCAGATATGGTAGGCGTCGGCGACAATGCCCACGTAGGGTGAGCCAAAACGCTCAGCCAGGGCCGTCGCCTGCCCCAGCGTGACGACGACCGAGCGGTCGCCCGCGAACATCGGGTGCAGCGGCTCGATGCCCAGGCGCACGCCCCGCTCGGCGGCATAGAGCAGCAAGCGCCCGATGCCGTCCTCGACCATCCCCCGCGCCGCCTCGATGTCGCGGTCGGGGGCCGGGCCGCAAACAAGGACGAGGAGGTCTGTGCCTAGCTCCGCCGCCTCGTCGACGGCACGGCGATTCTCGTCGATGCGGGCGTCGCGCTCGGCAGCCGTCGCCGCCGGAAAGAACCCGCCGCGACACAGACTAGACACGCGCACGCCCGCGTGGCGCAGGAGCCGGGCGCTCGCCACCAAACCGGTCTCCGCAACCTTGTCGCGCCAGACGCCGATCCACGGAATACCGGCCCGGGCGCATCCCTCGACGGCCTCGCGGAGACTCCAGTGCTGCGTCGTGTATTGGTTCAGGCTGAGGCGGCTCAGGTCGTGGAGAGGTTCCATGGCTCAATCCTGCTCGACGCCGGCGAGGGCCAGGACGTGGCGCATGCGCTCGGCCGCCAGGTCGGGATCGCGCCACAGACCGGCGCAGTCGGCCAGGACGAATAGCTCGCTGAGATGCACGATAGACCGGGCGCTCTCCATGCCGCCGACCATGCGGAAGTGGGACTGGTGGCCGTTGAGATAGGCCATGAACACCACACCGGTCTTGTAGTAGTAGGTGGGATGCTGGAAGATGTGGCGGGAGAGAGGAACCGTCGGCGCGAGAATCGCTTCGTACTCGTCCAGCCGCTCCGCGTCGAGCGCCTGGAGCGCGGCCGAGGCGGCGGGCGCGATGGCGTCGAAGATGCCGAGCAGGGCGTGGCTGTACCCCTGGTCGTCGCCGCGGATCAGCTGGGGGTAGTTGAAGTCGTCGCCGGTGTACATCCGCACGCCGTTCGGTAGCTTGCGGCGCATCTCGATCTCGCGCTCCTTGTTGAGGAGCGAGATTTTGATGCCGTCGATGCGCGCGGCGTGCGCGCGGATGATGCCCAGGCAGGTGTCCATCGCGGCGTCGATATCCGGCGTGCCCCAGTAGCCGGTCAGCGCCGGGTCGAACATGTCGCCGAGCCAGTGCAGGATGACCGGCTGTGACACCTGGGAGAGAATGCGGCCATACACACGCATGTAGTCATCGGGACTCTTCGCGCAGGCTGCCAGCGCCCGGCTCGCCATGAGGATGACCTTGCCGCCCGCTCCCTCGACGAAGCTGACTTGCTCCTCGTAAGCGCGTTCAACGTCTTCAAGAGCGACGCTCGGTCCGGGCGCGAGATGGTCCGTGCCTGCGCCGCATGCGATGAGGCCGTCGACGGCCTTTGCCTCGGCGACGGAGCGCCTGATTAACTCTTGCGAGACGCACCAATCGAGGCCCATCCCTCGCTGCGCCGTGTCCATCGCTTCGGCCAGGCCGAGGCCCAGGGACCACAGGTAGCGGCGATAAGCCAGCGTCGCGTCCCAATCGAGGCGCGTTTCCAGCGTTGGGTTGATGTCGGCGAGAGGGTCGGCGACGACGTGGGCAGCGGAGTACGCGATGCGGCTGGTGAGCGGGCCGGCCGGCCGGCTGAATGCCCTGGGCGCGCCGGGTTGGTAGGGGGCAATCGTTCGGTCGGCCCGGGGAAGACGCAACGAGGCAGCCATGGAGTCCTCCGTTACAGTGTCAGTTCTGGCACATCGACCCAGCAGCGATCATGCCAGGACTTTAGCGCCAGCTCCGCCAGTTGAATGCCCTTCGCCGCTTCGAGAAAGTCCCACGGGAACGGCCCATCGCACACGACGTGCTTCAGGAACAACTCCCACTGGGCCTTGAACGCGTTGTCGAACTCCGCGCCATCGGGGACATCCTGCCAGTCCTCATAGAAGTTGAACGGGTTGGGAATATCCGGGTTCCAGACTGCACGCGGGGTGTTGACGCGGTGCTGGACCTTGCAGCCGCGCAGGCCGGCGATGGCGCTGCCCTGGGTTCCGTCCACCTGAAGGGTCAGCAGCTCGTCTCGGTAGACGCGCACCGCCCACGAGGAGTTGAACTGCGCCACCACCCCGCCGTCTAGGAGGAAGGTGGCATACGCAGCGTCGTCGGCGGTGGCCGCGTAAGGCTGCCCCTGCTCGTCGACGCGCTGGGGGATGTGGGTCACGCCGAGACACGACACAGCGCGCACCTGCCCCAATATGTTGTCCAGGACGTAGCGCCAGTGGGCAAACATGTCGACGATGATACCACCGCCCTCTTCGGCGCGATAGTTCCACGACGGGCGCTGAGCGGGCTGCCATTCGCCCTCGAACACCCAGTAGCCGAACTCGCCGCGCACCGAGAGGATGCGGCCAAAGAAGCCGCTGTCGATGACGCGCTTGAGCTTCAGCAGGCCCGGCAGCCACAGCTTGTCCTGGACCACGCCGTTCTTGATGCCGGCGGCCCGGGCCTGACGCGCCAGATCGACCGCTGTGTCTAGGTCGGTGGCAATGGGTTTCTCACAGTAGATGTCTTTGCCGGCGGCGATGGCGGCGCGGACGGCTTGGGCGCGCTGGACCGTCGTCTGGGCGTCGAAGTAGATGCGCTCGTTCGGGTCGGCCAGGCACGCCTGGAGGTCGGTGCTCCAGCGCTCGAGACCGTATTGCTGCGCCAGGGCGCGCAGCTTGTACTCGCTCCGCCCCACCAGGATGGGGTCGGGGAAGATAGCGTCGCCGTTGCCGATGGGAACCCCGCCCTGCTGGCGGATGGCGAGGATCGAACGGACGAGGTGCTGGTTGGTGCCCATGCGGCCCGTGACGCCGTTCATGATGATGCCGATACGTTGCAGCGCCATGCTCAACCCCCTTTCGTGGTCATCCACCCGCTATAGTAGGGATGGTCCGCTCCAATGGGCAGCGCAACATCTTGTCCCGTGTCCGCCGAGTAGTACAGGGCGGTGATGAACTCCAGGGACGCGCGCGCGTCCTGGAGGGTGACAGGTAGCGAACCCAAGTCGCGCAGCGCGTGATAGAAGCGGTAGAACTGGCCGGGGAAGCGCTCGGGCAGCGGCTCGAAGCATTCCAGGCGGGCCTGGATTTCAGCATCTTTTTCAGGCGTGTCGCCGATAAACTTCCACGGCTCATGGGTGCTTGTGTAGGGGCGAGTGTTACTCTCCGCCACCAGGCCGCTGAAGCAGAAGCGGTGGCGGCTGATCTCCTCGGATGAGCCGGTCGTCAGCGAGAGCGAGGCTAGCGAGCCGTCGGCCATCTCGACCGACGCGGTGAGCGTGTCCTCGGTCTCGATAGGGTTGACCAGCGTCTTGGTGCGGGCGAACACCCGGCGCACCGGCCCCAGGAGATACGTGAGCAAGTCGTGGTTGTGAATGGCGAGGGTGACGGTCCCGCCGCCCAGCTCGGTCGCCCACTTGCCGCGCCAGGGCACGGCGTAGTATTCCGGCCGCCGCCGCCAGGCCGTCTCCACCGTCGTCAGATACGGCGTGCCGGCCACGCCGGCGTCGATCAACAGCTTGAGCTTCTGTGCGCCGTGGCCGAAGCGGTACTGGAAGATGGGCATGATACGCCGACCGGACTGCGCCTCCAACGCAATCAGCTCATCCACCTCTTTGAGGGAGCCGGCAATCGGCTTTTCCGCGATGGCGTGCTTGCCCGCCGCCACGACCTGCTTCACATTCGGGGCGTGCAGGAACGAGGGCGTGCAGATGTCGATGACCTCCAGGTCGTCCTGGGCGCACAGGTCATCCAGGGAGGCGTACACGCGCTCAACGTGGAACTCTTCCGCCACCGCCTTGCCTCGGTTTGGGTCCAGGTCGGCGATGGCGACGACGTCGAACAGGTCGGGGAGGCTCTGGTAGCCTTCCAGGTGAGAGCGCCCAATGCCCAGGCCGGCCACTCCTACGCGAATCTTCTGGTCTGTCATTTCAGGTTCCCCAATCTCGTCGCGTTCGCTTCGGCCTTCAAGGCGAGCTCGGAGGCCAGGAAGACGTGCCGCTGCGGCATCGCCGTCTCGGTACGGTGGAGCACGTCGTGGATGAGCTGCCGACCATACGGCAGGTCCTGATTCTCACAGTTGATGTACTGGATGCCCTTCTGATCGACGAGGAAAAGGTGGTCCTTGCCAGGCCGTCCGGCGATGTCGATGTACTTGCGCAGCTCGATGTAGCCATCTGTCCCTAGGATCGTGAGGCGTCCGTCGCCCCACACGCCAAGCCCCTGGGGCGTGTACCAGTCGACGCGGATGTAGCCCGTGCCCCCGTTGCCGCGCAGGATCACCTCGCCGAACTCCTCTAGCTCTGGATACTGCGGCCGAGTGTAATTGGCGACCTGGGAGCACACAACCTCGGCTTCGGTCGAGCCGGTGTAGAACAGGAACTGGTCGACCTGGTGCGACGCGATATCGGTGAGGATGCCGCCATAGCGCTCCTTCTTGTAGAACCAGTCCGGGCGCTCCGGCGGGTGGATGCGGTGCGGCCCCATGCCCAGGGTTTGCACGACGCGGCCGATAGCCCCGGCCTTGACCAGCTCGCCGGCCTTGACCGCTGCCGGGACTTCCAGGCGCTCGCTGAAGCAGATCGAGTAGATGCGGCCCGTTTCAGCCTGGACCTTGCGCGCCTCCGCCAGTTGATCGAGCGTCGTGAAGCCGGGCTTGTCGCTCATGTAGTCCTTGCCGTGCTGCATGACCCGGATGCCCAACGGGGCGCGGTCAGCCGGGATGCCCGCGCTGACAATCAACTGGATCGTCTCGTCTTCGAGAATTTCCTCGGCGCTTTGCGCGACACGCGCCTGGGGCCACATGGGGCCGTACTTCGCCACAAGCTCTGGCTCGGGCGCGTAGAAGGAGACGAACTGGGCGCCAGCGCGAAGGAGCAGATTCACCTGTCCTTCGATGTGATTGTGGTTCAGACCGATGGCGGCGAAACGAATAGTAGGGGTTGTTGCCATTGACATTCTCCTTTCCCGCACATATTACCGCATCTCTGGGCGCTTTGTCTCCAACATTGAGACCTGTTCTATCACATTTGGGACTCTAACATTTTTGAAGCGGGCCGAAAAACTGGACGAATGTGGCACGGTGTAGCCGGGGAACGGGGAGGGCAAGATGTGGTACGGATAGTGGCGTGGCGCGTATGGCGCGAGGGCAGCAATTCGCGTGCCAGTTGTCAGGACACATGGCGCGGCGCGGCGAACGAATAGGGCTAATCAGCCCAAATCTGTCGCGTCGTGCGCATCGGCTGGCCGGACTCAATCGCCTGGTGGACCATCAAGCCGAGGTAGTGGTCCTGAGCAGCCTCAGCCAGGCTGTAGACGGGCGGGCCGCCCTGCACGTAAGCCGCCATGTCGGCGAGGGACGTGGCGACGGCGATCTCGTCGTCGTTGAGGCGGGCCGGGGCGAACGGGTTGCGGTAGACCCAGTCATCGCCCAGCAGGATGCCCTTGTGGAAGTAGCCTTCCAGGTTGCCCTCCTGCCCCGCGTCCTGTCGCAGCAGATCGAGCGTGATGGGCGTGATGAAGTCGCGCAGATATCGTACTCGCGTATCGTGAATCTCGCCCCGGTCGCCGCGCACGAGCACGCGCGACGAGCGCACCCAGGAACGATGCTGGTCGTTAGCGTAGTCGTAGATGCCCAGCTTGTCCCCGAAGTCTAGCTGGGCGATAATCTGCGGCACGACGACTGTCTTTTCCTCCGTTGGTGGACCCTGCCGAGTCGGGCCAGCGACAATTGGTGACAGAAAACGCTGGGCGCGGATGACGGCGTCTTCGAACTGGAGGCCGAGTAGCCGGCGAATGAGACTCATCGCGTGATAGTCTTGCGTCACCGACACCTGCGCCTGGCTCACACTTCCCAGCCTGCCCGACTGTGCGACGGCGATGCGGGCGGCGTGCAAGGGTTGGAACGCGTATTGCTCGGCCACCTGGATGTGCGCCCCGTCCAGCGTGAGACGGTATAACTCCTTCAGGCCGTCAAGGTCTGGCGCTGGCGGCGTCTCGGCCAGAATGGGCAGCCCGTGCGCCACCAACTCGCGGATGACGGCCGGCGCGGCAGGCTTGGCGACCGACACAACCACGAAGCCCGGTGTTGTGCGCTTCACCAACTCTTCCACCGTTCCGTAGGTCGCTACGCCCCACGTCTGCCCCAACAGCGATGCCCGGCTGGCGTCTCGAACGACGACACCCGACACGCGAAAAAGGTCGGGTAGTTCTCGTATCACCTGGAGGAAGAATTCCGCCCGCCAGCCGCCGCCTACGATGCCAACCTCGGTGATTCTCACAACAAGCCTCCACAATGTGACAGGCGCAAAGCGCAAGGAGTAACCTTGATCAACGACGACATGATAACCTTACACACGCCGTCCGACATCACCAAGCGACGCGCCGCCTTGATCCAATTCATCTGGGGGGCAGAGGGCTTTCCGGCCCACCGGCTGCCGTCCTCAGTGACACATGATATTGCGACAACCGTTACCAATCTACGCGGCCTGGCGCGGGTAGACGAGCTTCGGGTTGCGATGGAGAGGGGCGAGGAGGGCCTGGCGCATCACTTCGTGCCGACCTACCCCAACAATCGGGCCATCATCCTGCACCAGGGACACACCTGCACCTTTGATGATCGCTCGACGCGGCCCGAAGGAACCTATGGCTTATACGGCGCGCTGGAAGCCCTGCTGCGGGACGGCTTCGCCGTGCTTGCCATGTACATGCCGCATCACCGGCCAGACGACTGCACCGACGGCCACACCGCCATGTTCGACATCCCGACCAGCGGCAACCCGCTGAAGTTCTTCCTGGAGCCGGTCGCGGCCTGTGTCAACTATCTGCTGTCGGCGGCCGATGGGCATGTCATCCCCCGCTACCACGGGGTTGACATGGTGGGTTTCTCCGGCGGCGGATGGACCACAATTGTCTATGCGGCTCTCGATTCCCGGATGACGCTGAGCTGCCCGGTTGCCGGCTCGCTACCGCTCTACCTGGGCTACGGTAGCTCGCGGGACCTGGAGCAAACGCTGCCGGCGTTCTATTCGTTGGCCGGGTATCCCGAGCTGTACGTCATGGGCGCTTACGGCCCGTACCGGCAGCAAATCCAGATTCTCAATCGGCGCGACACCTGCTGTTTCGGTGAAGCGCACGTCGACGCGGCACTGGGGCTATCCTTCGACGCCGCCGTGCATGAATATGGGACTCACGTTCAGGCCACACTGGATGCGCTTGGATCGGGCGAATTCCGTGTCGAGATCGATGAGGTGTCGCCAGGCCACGCGATCTCAGCCTACGCCGTCGAAAATGTTATTCTCCCTGCCCTGCATGCCAGGAAGTAGGACGGACGGTTGCAGGCGGAGAGTCCCAAATGTGATGAAGCCAGTCTCAATAACCGTACACGCCCTTCGGCATCTTCAGTAGAATGAGTGCAAGAAGTGGCGGAGACCGAGGCACAACGAGTCTGGGTGGGCTGGTACGGAATTTGCTGCCAAAGGCGCATCTACGCACCATTGCACTGAACGCAATCCACGTCAAAAGCATCGCCCTGGCAGCCCCGCAGTATGATCCGCCGCACAGTCACTTCTTGGTTGGTTACTTTGGTGTTCGATTGGACCCATTAGATATAGCAGCAACCGGAGGAGGCACAGATGCCCGGCAGGAACAACAGGCTCGCAGTTCTCGTCATCTCGCTCATTCTGATGTTCGTCGCAACCCAATGTGGCGGCGGAGGAAGTAGCACAGCCCAAGCGCCTTCCCAAGCGCCCGCGTCAGGTTCGCAAGCGTCCGCGACTCAAGCGCCGTCCGGCGGCCAGGCAGCGTCGCAGGCTTCGTCGGGTGCGCCCGTTGAACTCCGTCTGACGTGGTGGGGTTCCCAGGACCGCCACGACCGCACGATCAAGGCCATCCAACTGTTCCAGCAGAAGCACCCCAACATCCACATCACATACGAGTTCTCAAGCTTCAACGACTATCTAACCAAGCTGTCCACCCAGGCGGCTGGCGGCGCTCTGCCAGACGTGATGCAGATGGACTACGCCTGGATCGCCGAGTGGTCGCAGCGCGGCTTACTCGTGCCCCTGGACGACTACACCAAGAACGGTACGATCAATGTCTCTGATGTTGACCCGTCCAACCTTAATGGGGGCGTCGTTGACGGCAAGTTGGTCGCCATCAACCTCGGCTCCAACTCCCAGAACTGGGTGCTCGACGCCGACGCGTTCAAGAAGGCGGGGGTCGATCTGCCTAAGGATGACTGGACCTGGGACGACTTCGAGAAGATCTCCACAGCGCTGCACGGGAAGCTGGGTAACTGGGCGCATGGCATGGCGATCGCCGATAACCAGTTGTGGAAGTCACTGTACCTCTCTCAGGGCGCGTGGGCGTTCGCCAAGGATGGCACGCAGCTCGGCTACACCGACGACAAGCCGCTCGTCGACTGGCTGAACATGATCCTGCGCCTCCAGAAAGCGGGCGCGGTGATGCCACACCAGGAAGAACTGGCAAGCTACGCGAATGCAAGCCCCGAGCAGTCCCCGACGGTAACCAGCAAGGCCGACATGGAATACTTCTGGAGCAACCAGATTACGTCCTTCTGGAAGGCGGCTGGCGACAACCGGAATTTCGTCGAGATGCCGCTGCCGCGCCCGACGGGTGGCAAGTCCGCCAACTACATCAAGCCAGGCCAGTTCTTCAGCATCAGCAGCCAATCGAAGCACCCGCAAGAAGCCGCGATGTTCATCGACTTCTTCACCAACGATGTCGAAGCGAACCAGATCCTCGGCGCTGAGCGTGGCGTGCCCATCTCGAACAAGGTGCGCGATGCTATCAAGCCCCAGATGGGCAAGTCGCAGCAGGCGATGTTTGACTATGTCGCCCGTGTGAGCAAGGATGCCCAGCCCGTTCCGCCGGCTGACCCGCCCGGCGCCACCGATGTCATCAACAACGTCTACAAGCCGCTGATCGACCAGGTGCTGTTCGAGCAGTTGCCCCCAGACCAGGCGGCCAAGCAGCTCCGCGACCAGGCCAACGCGATCCTCGCCAAGAACAAGAAGTAAGTGTTGTCAACGCGCGCCTCGGCACGCTAAGCCGCCGAGGCGCGCACCACTTCCAGCCGCACCTCTGGAGTCCCAAGGAAGGGAGCGAATATGGCAACCAGTGGACAGACCATCAGCGACGAGGCCCGAGGCGTTGGTCGCATCTCGACCCGCCCGGTCTCACGTCGCCGACGAAGAAACCTCAACAACCTGGCCGGCTACCTGTTCATTTCTCCCTGGCTGATTGGCTTTTTCCTGTTCACGTTCCTCCCGATGCTGGCGTCGCTGTACTTCGCTTTTACCGACTACAGCATCCTCTCGCCGCCCCGCTGGGTCGGCCTGGCGAACTTTGAGCAGATGTTCTTCCACGACCCACGCTATTGGAAGTCCGTGCAAGCCACGTTCTACTATGTTTTCGCGGCCGTCCCGTTGAGGCTCGCCTTCGCGTTGGTCGTCGCGATGCTCCTCAATAACTACCGCCCTGGCGTCGGCATCTATCGCGCGGCTTACTATGCGCCCTCGGTCATCGGCGGGAGCGTGGCGGTGGCTGTGATGTGGCGCCAGATTTTCGGAACGCAGGGTGTCGTCAACGCCCTAACAGGCTTTCTCGGCATTCCGCCCGTGACCTGGCTTGGCGACCCGAAGACGGCAATCTGGACCCTCATCATTCTCGCCGTCTGGCAGTTCGGCTCGCCGATGCTCATCTTCCTGGCGGGCTTGAAGCAGATTCCGAAAGAGCTATACGAGGCGGCCTCCATGGACGGGGCCCACGGGTGGTCGCAGTTCCTGCACATCACCATACCGATGCTCACGCCTGTCATCCTGTTCAACCTCGTGATGCAAATGATCAGCGGCTTCATGGTGTTCACCCAGGCGTTCATCGTGACGGGCGGCGCGCCCCTGGACACGACCCTCTTCTACGCGCTCTACCTCTACCAGCGCGCGTTCGTCAACTTCCAGATGGGCTACGCGTCGGCGATGGCGTGGGTGCTGCTCATCGTGGTGGCTTTGTTCACTGCGCTGGTGTTCCGGTCCTCCTCGGCCTGGGTACACTACGAGACGGAAGGAGACTAAACATGGCTCAAGCAACCCTGTCCCCCACCCTGGCGAAACAGGCGCACTTGCGCCGCGAGCGCACGCGCAGTCTGGTGTACTACGTTGGCGTCACGCTGCTTGCCTTCATCATGGTGTACCCGATCCTGTGGCTGTTCGCCAGCTCGTTGAAGCCGAGCGCCGAGATTTGGACCACCGTGTCATCCCTGATTCCGCGGACGATCACGTGGGAGAACTACACGAACGGCTGGCGTGGCTTTGGCGGCATCTCGTTCACGACGTTCTACATGAACTCGTTCATCTACGCCATCGTCGGAACGATTGGCTCTGTCTTGTCCTCCGCCATCGTCGCCTATGGGTTCAGCCGTATCCGCTTCTTCGGCCGCGGGTTCTGGTTCGTGTGCCTGTTGATGACGCTGATGCTGCCGGCCCAGGTCACCATCATTCCGCAGTACATCGCCTTCAGCAAGCTACAGCTCCTCAATACGTGGTGGCCGCTGCTTCTGCCCAAGTTCTTCGGCGGCGCCTTCTTCATCTTCATGATGATGCAGTTCATCCGCGGTATCCCGAAGGACCTGGATGAGGCGGCGTTCATCGACGGCTGCGGGCACGCAGGCATCTTCTTCCGCATCATCCTGCCGCTGATCGTGCCGGCGCTCATAACCGCGGCCATCTTCTCGTTCTACTGGACGTGGGAAGACTTCCTGACGCCCCTGGTGTACATGAACAAGCCCAACCTGTACACCGTGTCCCTGGCGCTCCGCTCGTTCGCCGACCCGTCGGCCGCGACGGACTGGGGCGCGGTCTTCGCCATGTCGGCCCTGTCGCTGATCCCGGTGTTCATTCTGTTCGTCATCTTCCAGCGCTACCTCGTCGAGGGCATCAGCACCAGCGGCTTGAAGGGCTAATTTCGAGCCTCACCTGGGGCGAGCATTTACCGGACTTCACTCAGGGCGCTTCTCGACACATCGGGGGGCGCCCACTATCGTCGGAGGGAGCACGATGGCAGATACAACTGGGCTGATGGAGGCGACGGCGGCGCTCAGGGATCACTTTGGTCCGCGGCTGGACGCCGGTCATGACGAGGGCCTGCGATTGATGCGCGATGCGCTGCAGGAGCGCCTCGGTCTATCGCGGCATGACGCCGACAGGCTGGTGCATGACTTGGAGAAGGGGCATTCGATCCGTTGGATGGCAACGCGTGAGGGGCCGCCGCCCGGCATCGACGGCGGGTCCGGCCTGACCGTCGGCTGGGAGTTGCCGATTCCGGCGCCGGTCGAAGGCGGCTACTGGCAGTTTTGAGACGCCCATCAAGCCGAAGTGATGTGAGCGAAGGAGACATAACGATGGCATATCCTACAAATGGAAAAACATTAACCCGTCCCAAGTGGCGGCTGACGGAAGATCGTTACTTCGACCCGGCCCCTGCCCAGCGCGAGGTGGCAATCGAGCTTTACCAGTCAGTGGCTAAACTGCCGCTCATCAGCCCCCACGGCCACGTCGATCCGCGGCTGCTCGCCGACGAGAACGCGACGTTCGGCACGCCGACAGACATGCTCCTCATCCCCGACCACTACGTCTTTCGCATGCTCTACTCCCAGGGCATCCCCCTGGAACACCTCGGCATCCCCCGCGCCGACGGCGGCCCGACCGAGCAAGACCACCGCAAAATCTGGCAACTATTCGCCGACAACTTCTACCTGTTCCGAGGGACACCAACAGGCGCCTGGCTGGTCGATGAACTGGCGAACGTCTTCGGCATCGAGGAGAAGCTGACGAGCGAGACCGCCCAGGACATCTACGATGCGCTAGAAGCCAAGCTGGCGACCCCGGAATTCCGTCCTCGCGCCTTGTTCGAGCGCTTCAACATCGAAGTCCTCTGCACGACGGATGCGGCCACCGACACCCTGTCCTACCACAAGGCGATTCGGGAGTCGGGCTGGTCCGGTGTCGTGCGTCCGACCTTCCGCCCCGATGCGGTCGTGAACCTGGACGCGGCCCGCTGGCGGCAAAACATCGACGCGCTGAGCGAGACCAGCGGCATCACCGTCGACTCGTACCCGCACTTCATCCAGGCCCTGGAGCAGCGCCGCGCCTTCTTCAAGCAGATGGGCGCGACGGCGACGGACCACGCAACGGTTACACCGTACACGGCGGAGCTTAGCCCGTCCGAGGCCGATGCCATCTTCCAGCGCGCGCTGCAAGGTCAGGCCAGCGCGGAGGACGCGCGGCGTTTCACGGCGCACATGCTGATGGAGAATGCGCGCATGAGCATCGAGGACGGGCTGGTGATGCAGCTTCACCCTGGCTCGGTGCGCGACCACAACGAAATCATCTATCAGCGGTTTGGGCGCGACATGGGGGCCGACATTCCGCAGGCGACGGAGTTTACCCACAATCTGCGGCCGCTGCTCAACAAGTACGGCAACGACGCGCGCCTGCGGCTGCTTGTCTTCATGCTGGACGAGTCGTCGGAGTCGCGCGAGCTTGCGCCCCTTGCGGGCCACTACCCGGCGATGCGGCTCGGCCCGCCCTGGTGGTTCTTCGACAGCATCAACGGGATGCGGCGCTTCTTCGACAACGTTGTCGAGACGGCGGGCCTGTATAACACCTCCGGCTTCAACGACGACACGCGCGCCTTCGCCTCTATCCCGGCCCGTCACGACCTCTGGCGCCGCGTGGCCTGCAACTGGCTCGCCAGCCTCTACGTCGAGAGTGTCATCGACATGGACGACGCGCGCGAAATGGCCGTGGACATGGCCTATCGCCTGGCGAAGCAAGCCTACCGACTCGATGAAGCCACACCGGTGAAGTGACTATTCGCCTCAAGGATATGGCGCATGGCCGTAGATGAGCTAGGATTCGCCATCGTCGGCGCGGGGATGATCGCCCACAAGCACGCGGCGGCCATCGCTCAGACGCCTGGCGTGCGGCTCGTGGCCGTCTCGCGCTCCGATCCGGCGCGCTGCCGCGACGCCGAGACCCAGTTCGGCGTGCCGTGTGAGACCGACTACCACGCGCTGCTCGCCCGCCCCGATGTCGCCGCCGTCTGCATCTGCACACCCAGCGGGATGCACGCGGAGCAGGCCATCGCCGCTGCGCGGGCGGGCAAGCACGTCCTGGTCGAGAAGCCCATGGCGCTCACCCTGGCCGATGCCGACGCCATGATCGCAGCGTGCGATGACGCGGGGGTACAGCTCGCCGTGGCTTTCCAGCGCCGCACCTCACCGGGCTTTGACGCAATTCCTGCCGCCATTGCCGCCGGTGAGCTGGGCCGCCTGACCCTGGGCAGCGTGACCTTGCCGTACTACCGTCCACAGAGCTACTACGACAGCGCCGCCTGGCGCGGCACGTGGGCGCTCGACGGTGGCGGGGCGCTGATGAATCAGGGCATCCACCTGGTGGACCTGTTGTTGTGGTTCATGGGCGACGTTGCGGAGGTGCAGGCGGCATCCGCCACGCTGTCGCATACCATCGAGGTCGAGGACTGCGTCGCGGCGACAATGCGCTTTGTCCACGGCGCTCTGGGAAGTGTCGTCGCGACAACAGCCGCCGCGCCGGGCTTCCCCCACCGCGTCGAAGTCTATGGCGACCGTGGCAGCGTGCAGATCGAGGGCGACCGTATCGTGCGCTGGGAGGGCGGCGGCAAGGACAGAGCGCCCGTTGCATCGCGGCGAGACGCGGCGGCTGGCGCGGGCGCAGACCCGGCGGCTATCGGCGCCGAAGCCCACGCGCGCCTCGTCGCCGATCTGGTTGCCGCCATTCGAGAGGGGCGGCCGCCGCTGGTGAGCGGCCGGGAGGGGCGGCGCTCGCTGGCGTTAGTGCTGGCGATCTACGAGGCGGCGCGTCGTGGTGAGAGAGTTCGCCTCTGTTCGTGAGGTGTCCGCGTGCCTTTACCAGTAGTGATGCACCAGGTCGTGGATGCGGTGGTCGTAGACGTCCCGAATCTGGGCCATCGCCGTCTGGGAGAGGGGCGACAGGTCGGCAGCTTTGACATTATCTTCCACCTGCTGGGGCCGGCGACCGCCGGGAATGGCGCATGTCACCGCATCGAACATCAGAATCCATCGCAGGGCGAGCTGGGCAAGGGTTGCCCCTTGCGGCACAAGGCGCCGCAACTCGTCCACCGCCTGCAAGCCGGTCTCGTAGTCCACCCCTGAGAAGGTCTCGCCCCGGTCGAATGACTCGCCGTGGCGGTTGTACGCCCGGTGGTCGTTGGCAGCGAACGCCGTCTCGCGCGTCATCTTGCCGGTCAGCAGCCCGGAAGCAAGTGGGACACGGGCCAGGATGCCCACCTGTCGGCGCTTGGCTTCGGGGAAGAAGAGGTCAATGGGCCGCTGGCGGAACATGTTAAAGATAATCTGCACCGATTGGACGTTGGGATACTCGATGGCCTTGAGCGCCTCTTCGACTTTCTCGACGCTGACGCCGTAATAGCGGATCTTGCCCTGCCCGACGAGGTCGTCGAGGACACCGAACACGTCCGGCATGTAGTACACCGGCGTCGGCGGGGCATGGAGCTGGACGAGGTCCAGCGTCTCCGTGTCGAGGTTCTTGAGGCTGCGCTCGACGAACGCCGTGAGGTTCTCGCGGTTGTAGCCGTCAGGAACGTGGGGGTTGAGTCGCCGCCCGATCTTCGTCGCAATGTAGATTGTCTCGTGGCGCTCGCGGCGCAGTTGCGCCAGCAATCGCTCACTCCGTCCGTCGCCATAGACATCGGCGGTGTCGAAGAAGTTCACGCCCAGATCGACGGCGCGATGCAGAGCAGCCATCGACTCGCGGTCGTCCACCTCCCCCCAGCTACCGCCGATAGCCCACGCGCCAAAGCTAACGGTGGATATCCGCCACCCCGTTCGGCCCAATTCCCGATATTCCATGCTTCGCTGCCTCCCGTATTTGAATGAGGCGTGACGCAGCATTTCCTGTGCCAGGCTATTGGAGACAGGCTCGCCGAAGCGCGGCAGGGAAGCAGTATATTGAACGATAAGACTATCCTCAACGCGGCCGTTGCATGAACCTCGTCACCTCGTCGCGGAAGCTCCGCATGTCCTTTAGCTGCGATTCCAGGTCCGCGACCCGCTGCGCCGTGGCCTGCGGGTCGAGCTGCTGTTGCCGCTGTTGCAGTGTATCGACCTGGCTGCGCAGAGTGCCCATCTCTTGCTCGCGCTGCGTGAGCGACGCCTGGGCGTCGCTCAGCGACGACTTGAGCGTGGCGACCTCAGCCAGCGTCGCCTCGTGGGTCTGAAGCTGGCTGCGGAGTTGCGTGAGCTCAGCGTCGCGGGCGGCGAGCGTTTCGGCCAGGGACGCCTTCTGCGCGTCGAGCTGCCCCTTCAAGTCCGCCACCTCGGCCTCGCGCTGGGTGAGCGTCTCCGCCAGGGACGCCTTCTGGGCGTCCATCTCGCTCCGCAACTGCACGACCTCCGTCGCGCGGCTGGTGACTGCCTCCGACAAGTTGCCGACCTCGGCGCTTAGCGCCCGCGTCGTCGGGTCCGGCTCAGTCACGCTGTAGTAGCGCACCTGGCCGTTTTCCTCGTACAGCGTCACGTGGCGGCCGGCGGTAGGCTCGCGGAACAGGCCGACGAGGTTGGCCGCCAGGTTCGGCTGCGTCGCCGGGTCATACGGCTGGCGTTCCACCGTCACGCCCTCGGCCTTCAGTCGTTCCTCGACCTGGTCAGCCGGCTGGTTCACAAGATCGGCGTTGGTGAACTGCGAGCGGCTGGGGACGATGAACTGCCGCTGCGGCTGGGTCACGGCGTCGCTTGCGACGCTGCGCGCCGTGCCGAAGCGGCTGACGATCTGCCCCAGCGCCCCGCGTAGATTCGCGTTCTGGACGACGGTGAACCCCTGGCGGAGCGTAGCCCCCTTCAACCGCGCCGATGGCTCGTGGGGCGCCTGGGGATCGAAGGCCGGGACGGTGTAGCGCCCCAGCAGGTCGGGCAGCACGCTGCAACAGAACACCTCGACGATGTGGTCCAGGAACGGCATGATAGGCACGAGGGACAGCCAGTAGCCCACCGTCGGGAAGCTCTTCACGTACTTGCGCTTCGAGAAGTTGCACACCTTGTAGACCTGCTCGCCGCGAATACTGACGCAGCCCAGGTAGATCTTCTCGTTGCACTCCGTCGGCGGGCAGCGAACGAGGAAATGCTCGCACAGGCAGTCCTTGAGGTACTGGAGGAAGCCAGCCAGCAGATCGACGTACGCCTCGACGACGGCCTTGCGGTAGTCGGCCAGCGCCGCGAAGTCGAAGCGGAAGCCGGGTGTCAGGACCTCGCGCGGCGCGACAGTGATGGTGTTGCTGGCGTAGTTCAGGACGTAGGCGCGGCCGGCGGCGCGGTCGGACGTGATGGCGATAGGCCCGACCTGCACCGGCAGAACATAGTCCGGCAACAGAACGTTGTCGACCATACTGAAGCCGCGCAGGTAGTAGCCGTCCTCCGACGTCATAAGCAGCATCTGCGTCGCCGGGAACGGCTCCAGGCGGATCGCCGTGTTCTCCAGGGTGACAGGCTGCTGTAGAATCGGCTGGCCGCTGCCCAGGTCATACGCCATGAGGCTCCGCACGCCCGTGCCGAGGACGACGTAGATGGCCTCGCGCCGCGCCCCTTCCCCCTTGGCGAGGATGGCGATGTCGTCCTGCCCGGCCGATGGCAGCCCAATCTCCGGCAGCGCCGTCGCCGCCGGGAGCTGGAAGCGCAGCAGGCGCGTGTAGCTGGCGATAGACGTGTTCTCGGCCGCCGCCGTCGCGACGGCCCGCCCGTCTGCGGCGATCTCCAGGTGGCCGACGGCGTTGAAGGCCGCGATTGGCGCCATGTTGGGGTCCACGTTGTCCGGGTTGATGCGGTACAGCCCGGCCCCGCGCATCTCGGTGCGCGTCGTGTTGCCGCTCTGCACCGTCACTTTCTTAAGGCCGATGGCGTAGACGTTGTTGGGGTCGGCCGCCGTCGTCGCCAGCGTCACGAGCTTGACGCCGCAGATGGTGACGATAGGCCCCCAGGTGATGTTCCCCTGTCGGTCGAACGTTCCGCTGCGGAACAGGGTGTTGTCGTCGTTCTTGGTGGACGCGGCGATGTGGATGCGCTGCCCGTTAGGCGAGAAGGCGATGTCCTGGAGCGCGCCGGTGCCCGTGTCGCCGGCCGGCTGCGTCGTACTCGTTCCGGCGATGGGGTCGATCTGGGCGATGAGAATGTTCTGCTTGAGGTCGAAGCGGTTGATAATCGTCGAGGGCTTGGTCGGGTTCAGGCCCGCGCCCAGGGAGTACAGCTCGGTCGCGGCCGGCCGCAGGTGGAGGCGGGTGTGTTGCCCAACCGAGAAGATGGTGTCCATGCCCAGGTTGGTGAAGGGGTACTGGGCCGGGAACGGGCGCGCGTTGTCGAACATGGCGCAGAACGTCTCGCTCTGGAGGACCGCGCGCAGGTCATTGTAGAACTGGCGCAGAATGGCGTCCTCGCGCGCCGACACGAAGATGTTCTGACCGACCTTCGGATTCACCGTCTGCGCCAGGACATTTGTAAGGGCCGAGACGCGCTGGTGGCCCGGCCCGGCCAGGCTCTTGTCGTTGCCGGGCTGGAGCTGCTGCTGGAGGAAGTGCTGAATGCTCAGCAGGCACTCATTGTAGAAATCCATGAACAGCGTGCCGCCCAGGGCGCTCTGCCATTGGGCTAGTGTCACGCCCTTCAAATTGCCGGTGCGGAGCGCGCGGAAGATGGCGTCCCACGGGTCCTGGGCCGGATCGAACCGCTCGATGATGAATGGGTTACCCTCGCTGCCCACCGGACCCAGCAGCAGGCACACCTCACCGTTGCCCGACTTGTCGAGAACTGGCGCGTTCGGGTTGCGCTGGGTGAGGTCGTCGATCATCGACATGATATCCAGCGGCGCGTCCTGGTTGAAGCGCCGGTCGTTGCCCTGGCAGTCGATGGCGTAGCCGGAGCGCACCGTCACGCGCCGCCGCTTGCCCTCGCGCTCGTCCGGCCCGCACACCACCTCCAGCCCGCACACGATGCCCCAGCCGTGCAGGTGCTTATTATGGAAGCGCAGGTCGTTCTCGCCGCACAGCCGATCCAGGGCATCCTGGACGGTGACGACGTTGGGCAGGTTGCACGCGTCGTTGTTGTAGCAAACGTCGTCGGCGCAGATGTGGGTCAGCGGTGGGAAGAGCTGGCGACAGTCGTCGACAAGTTCCCAGCCCGTCGCGCGCCGCCGCAGCACGGCCAGCCGGGCAAAGTGGTGCTCGACGCCGTTGGGCGGCTGCGGCAAGTACTTCGGGCCGCCAACGCCGCCGGGTAGAGGCAATATGGCGTTAAGCACCCGCGGCCACTCGATGTCGCCGGTGATGGTGCGCGCCGGGATGAGCCAGTAGTCGCCGGTGCGATAAGTTGCGCCGGTCTGGAAAGCGACTTCTACGCCGTCTTCGAGAGGCGTGAACGTGTCCCCCGTCACTGCCGCACCCGCCGAGCCGGGGTCCATGTCCCAGCGGCGGATGCGGGCGTGGCGCGGGAAGTCCGCCAGGTTCACCGAGCCGCTGGCCGTCGATGGGTCGATGGTGACGGTCAACCCCTCGGCCTTGACGATCTTGACCAAGGTGCCGGGCTGCCCGGCCAGCTCGTGGGTGTCGTCAGTCAGCTCGACCCACTCGTTGGGCGCGAAACCCAGGATGGCGTCCCGGCCCAGGCTGCTGACGGTCAGGTCGTTTACGTCCTGGCCGGTCCACGCCGCCACAATCGAGCCGTTGTCCCGCGACCATTTGAACGTCGCCGTGCCCGTCGCGCCGCCCTGATGGACCTCGACGCGGTAGAGCTGGTTCTCGGTGCGGCGGTAGCCGGCGCCGGCCGGGATAAGGCAGGGGTTGTCCGTCGGCGTCTCCGGGCTGACGCGAGCCGTCAACTGACCGCTCGTCGCGCCTGTCAGGTTGTCCCAGGCTGGAAACGCGGTGCGGCAGTTAGCAGTGTCTCCCTCGGCGCCTACGCTGAGGAAGCGCGCCTGCCACACGACGCGGGTGCGCGTCGCCGTGTCCGGTCCACCCAGCGCCACCTCACGAATCTCTGGGTCATCCAGGGCCGTGACGCCGCGCTGCCAGACGTCGAGGTACGCCAGGTAGAGGCCGAGGTCGGTGGGCAGGGTAACACCCGGCGCGTCCTCCTGCCCCGAGAGCGGTACGTCCGCCTCGTTCTCACACAGGATGCCTGCGACATACATGCGGCCCTTGGTCAGCCATAGGTCGCCGGCGCGCAGATCGACGGCGAAGCCCGAGTCGTAGCGCGGGCTGCCCTGCGCGCCGATGATGTCGGCGTCCGTGGTGCGCGTCCGGTACGCCTGGATGTCCATCTGCTCGTTCCAGTCGGCGTCCATCTGCACGCGGCCTTGCTGCATCCGCACGCTGTCGTAGTGCTTCGTTCGCTTAAAGGTGGAGCGAGTAATGTCACCCTGCATGAGTTCTCTCCTTACGTCACAAAAAGGATGCCCGCCTCAAGCCCGAAGCGGAGGTATTCGTCGAGGGCGGCGCGGAGGTTGGCGACACGCTGCGGCTGCTTGAGGCTGGCGAAGGCGCCCATCTCGGAGGCATCTTCAGCGCCTTCGGCGATCTGCACCGGGCAGACCTGACTGAGCTGGGCGTAGGCCGGCTGGCCGTAGCGCGTGTCGGTAAACGACGGCGTCAGCCAGGCGAGGATGTGGGCACGGAGGGCGGCCTTGTCACTCTCTGTCAGGGGGACGCCGGCCGCCTGTGCGCGCTTTCCCGCCGCGTCCGTCTCCGTCGCGATTTCCAGGTCCGGCTGGCAGCGGAAGCGCTGCGGCGTCTGCGAGCCGGGCGCGACATAGCTGAAGCGCACGCAGCCCGCCTGGCGGCGCTCGGCGATGGCCGGCGCGGTAAAGATGGTCTCGGACACCAGGGTGAGCTCCTTGACCCGCACGACGCCGAACACGGTAACACGCTCCAGGGTCGTTGGCGGCCCCGGCTCGTTAGCCACGCTCGACGCGAGGGCCGGTCGCTCGTCGGCCAGGGCGAGCGCCGTTAAGACGCTCTCGTCAATGTCAGCCGGGCGGACGTCGGCGGCAGCCCCGGCGGCGCCAGGCAGGATGACCAGCCGGTCGTCCAACGTCGCGACGAGGGCTTGGGCGAAGGCGGGCGCTGAATGCGCGCCGCGAATCGCGGCCTGGAGGGCCGTTCGCGCCTGGGCCGGCGTGCGCGGCGGTTCCTGATCGGGCAGGTCGGCAGCGTGCGTCTCGCCGCTGTCCAGGCGCATCATCAACGTTCGGCTCGCGTCACTCGCCGAGGCCGGCACGATGAGCGGGAAGACGAGCCGCGCCGAGGTTGGGTCCAGGCGCAGCCGCTCGGCCGTCGGGTCGCCCGGCTGCGGCGTGATATGTATGTCGCCGGCCGCGCCCGGCAGGATGACCAGCCGGTTGGCGACGCTCAGTACCCGCGCCTCGGTAAAGGCGGGCGTAGGGTGGGCGGCGCGAATGGCGGCCTGGAGGGCGTCGCGCGCCTGGGCCAGGCCGGTCGGGACGGATGAGAACACGGCTGGGAACGGCCCCTGCGAGCCGATGGTCACCTGGACGGTCGGCTGGGCGCCCGGCGTCGGCAGCGACAGGTCGGGGAAGGGGCTGAGGACACCGGAGACGAGGGCGGACAGCCGCCGCGCTGGGGCGTCGATGATGGTGTCGCGCACGATCAGGGCGGGCAGCTTGGCCGGCGCCCGCAACGGCCCGACGATGCAGTGGTCGATGGTCACGCTCAGGCCGTCGTTGATGGGCCACCCGCCGTCATCCGCGGCGACGACCAGGCTCGGCCGCGCTGGCTCGACGGGCTGGCCCTCGGCGTCGAGGCGCCGCCCCGGCACGAGGGTCGTGTGGACGAGGCTCAGCGCCGCGAGATTGCCCTGCACCGTGACGACGCCCGCGACGAGCAACCCGTTGATGGTAAGGGCCTGCGTCCCTGAGCCGCCGGTCACCGTCACGTCGCCGATCAGCGTCGGCCGCATCTCGTTGGCCGCCTGGATGACCAGCTCGCCGTCGTCCGCCGACGGCATGGCGACGGTGACGTCCTCCACGTAGGTCCGGTTGTCGTCAATCTGAATCACCGCTCGTGGGTGAGCACTGCGGTCCCAGGCGTTCAGGGCGTCGGTGAGCGTGGCGATGCCTTGCGACGGCACGCGGATGAGGAAGCCCAGGGCCGACGGCGCGGCCACCGTGTCCGGCGGCGGGGCCACCGCGCCAGTGGGCGGCAAGACGCGCGGGCGGCGGCGCTCATACGGCCCACCGCCGATATCGGCGCTGAAGCCGTACGTCGTGTTGACGCGGATCGCGGCCGGCGTCTCGCCGGTGGCAAACGCCAGCCGCCCCAGGCGCACGTCAACGCCGACGTGGCCGGCCGGCGGGCGGTCCCAATTTCGCAAGTCCATGCACACGATAGCGATGGGCGGCACGTCTACGAAAGGCGCGCTGCCACCCGCGCTCGTGGCGATGTTGATGCTGCGGTTCGGGCCGTAGGTGGCCGTGTCGGTCGGGCGGTCCTTGGGCAAGACCGAGGCGTACTTGCGCCCGTAGTCCTGGAGGTCGAAGTAGAACGCGGCCACGCGGATCGGGCCGGGCACGTTAGTTTCGTCGGCGAGCTGGCCGATCTCCGTCTCCGTGACGAAGCGGGTGAACGGCGCGCTGTCATAGCCGAGGGACGTGAACGTGTAGCGCCCGTCCGGCGGGTCGGCGGCTGGGTGGGGCGCGGCGCTCTCGATGGGGTAGGCTTGCAGACGCCACAGGAACAGCCCGACGTTGGGGATGTTGTAGCGGCCCCGCCGCGACGCGATGCGCCGCACCTCGCCGGTGTGGGCGATAGTATCAAACGGCGTGTCCAGCAGTCCCAGGCGGTTGATGTCACGCAGGTCAGGTGTGCGCACGTTTTGGAGGCGGACGTGGTTCACGTTCTGGGTCGTCCCAAGGAGCTGGAAGAACTCCACGGCGCGCGCGGGCCAGTTGGTCACGTCCCGCGCCAGCTGCTCCAGCACCGCCGCCGTCCCCTTGCGCCGCCGGTAGGCCAGGGTGTTGGCGACGTAAGCGCGCTGGCTGAAGGCGCTGGCGTCGAAGGCGTGCAGCCCCTGGACGCCCAGCAGGTCGCCGATGTAGGGCACGACCCACTCGTCGCACGTCTCGATGAACCAGTTGTCGTACAGCCCGGCGATGTCGCGCTCGATCTTCCCCGCCTCCGCCGCGATGACTCGCAGCAGCGCGCGCAGGCTCTCGTCCTCGTCGCTATCGGCGAGACGATAGACGGCCGGCAGCAGGTTGTACAGGCGGTCGGCGTCCTGTCCGCTCATGAGGTCATCTCCTTGAGGCGCACGCCGTTGGGGTTGACGAGCAGCAGCTCCGCGCCTGCGCCGACCCGGGACGGGGCCGCGCGCAGGATGGGCGCGGGTTGCGGCCCCACGTTCGCGGCGTTGTCGAGGGTCAGGCTGTTCAGGTCCACCGCGACGACGCCTGGCACGCCCTGGAGCGTCGCCGTAATCTCGGCCGCCGTGACCGGCTGCCCGAAGCTGCGCTGGCTGAAGGCGAACGCAGCTAAAATTGCATTCGCGGCGGCGAACACGTCCGCGGAGACCGCCCGCGCGTCCACCAGGAGACCCGCGTCCAGGCTGAACGTGCGCGGGATGAAGCTATGCACGTCAAGGCGCTGGTACGGGTCTCGGGCGTTGTTCATGGCCTTGACGAGGTTCTTGTACAGATCGGACTGGGGATCGACCGGCCCGCCGCTGGCGCTGGCGACCGTGACGTTCACAAGCTGCGTCTGCCCGTCCCACAGCACGACCGCCTGGGCCTTGCCGATGCCGGCGAAGGCGCGGGCGAAGTTCTCGAAGTCGCGCACCGAGACGATGCGGTCCAGCGTCAGGGCGGTGCGTGGGGCGTTGGCGCGGGCGTCGGCGAGCTGCTCGGGGGCCTGCGCGCCCGACGCAGCGAGCGGGTTCGTGACGCCGCGCACGCCGAGGGGCCGCGTCTGGAGCAGGGTCAGGCTGCCCGCTTTCACCTCGCCGTCCGGTCCAATGCCGGTTCGGTACGTCGCCGCCACATTCTCGGCGCCGGTCGGCAGCCGGGCGCCGCTCTTGCCGTCGCCGAAGATGACGGTCGCCTTGGCGTCGTCGTCGAGGCGCACGATGTAGCTCTCGCTGCGCGGCGATAGGCCGTAGAGCGAGGCGACTTCCTGCCACAGCAGGCCGTTGACGCGGACCTCGAGCGTGCTTTTCCCGCCGCTGGCCGTCGGCGCGCTGACGTATGTCAGCGGCGGGCGGCGCAGGGTGAAGCGCTGGTTGGGCTGCGAGCCGTCGCCGCTGCCCAGCGCTTCGCGCACCGTCTCGCCGTGGGTAGCGCGGGCGACGTTGGCGGCGAAGGCGACGGTCTTGCGCACATAGCGATTCTGGAGCTGCGCCTGGAAGTAGAGCGTCGTGTAGCCGCGCTGGTGGACGATCTCCGACAAAGTCACGCTCTCGCTCGTCGTGACGCCCGGCAGGTCGGCGCGCTCGCCACTCAGGAGGAGCGTCTGGCCGACGCGCAGGCCCAGCGCCAGCCGGTCGAGCATGATGCCGCGGTCGGTCGGCTCGACGGTGTCCAGAATCGGCAGCTCGGCCAGGGGCAGCGACTCGCTCTGGACGTGGGCGGTCGCGCGGCGGACGGTCAGGTCCGAACGGCGGTTCGGGTCGGAGCCGTCGGGGTTCGTCAGGCGCAGGCCGTTGGCCTTGCCGCTCATGCTGAACGCCGACAGCGACGTCTCGTTGACGGCCGCGACGCGGTAAATGCTGTAGTCAGCGGTCGGCAGCTCGAACACGCCCCACCCGCCGCTCAACAGCCCCTGCACCGAGCGCTCCAGGTACACGTCGGCGTCGTCCCAGTAGGGGTTGAAGTAAAAGATGCCGGGGCTGGTGCGCACTATGTCGCCGATGGCGGCGCGGTTGATGCCGCTGACGGCGGAGCCGGTGAAGGCTGTGGCCGCCATTTCATTAGCCGCGACGGTGAAGCGGGGCTGCCTGAAGATAATAAAGTTGATCTTGTTCGGGTCTTTCCAGATTTCCCAGCCGCCGGGGCCGTCCCAGTCGTTAGGGTACGCGTCGCCGCGAAGCTGGCCGGTGTCGGCGCTAGGCAGACTGTTGTAGGCCGGCGCGTTGTGGCCGAAGAAGCCGAGCCGGGCGCGGAAGGCGTGTACCAAGCCGTGGGTCGTTCCTTGCAGCAGGCTGTTGACAGAGCGCGCGACGCGGCGAGGGCTCCATCCCTGCATCGTCAGGAAGGCGCTCAGGTCGGCCTCCCGCCAGGCGCGCTGGAGGATGTAGGCTTTCAGGTTGGCGTCGGTCAGCGGCAAGGTCGCCGGCGCCACGGCCGGCGGCGGGTCGTAGACCGGCGGCCAGTGGGGCGGGGCAAACGGCGGCAGGGACGGATTGACGCTCGGGTTGGCGACCAGGTCGATGCGCGTGCGGTTCTTGTTCGGCTCGGCAGTGACCCGCCGAACGGTGACCGGCAGCGTCTTGCTGCCGACGACGACCAGGAGCAGGTCGCCGACTTTCAGGTTGGCGCTCGTCCCGATCAGGTAGAGCTGGTTTCCCGGCACGTGCGCGCCGTCGACGCCGATAAGCTGCAGGCGTCCATCCTGGATGGCGAGAGTCTGGGGCTGGGTCAGGCGCGGGCGCAGAACGTTCCACTCGGCGCGGGCCTCGATGGCCTCGACGGTCTCGAACGTCTGCGGCAGCTTGCCCTGGGCCGGGATGCTCTGCACCTTCGTCCCGATGGGGATAGTAACCGTCGTTGGTGCGGCGCTGTCGTCCTCGACGCTGCTGGCCGCCTGGGGCGAGCCGGTCTGGGCGGCGGTGGCCGCGGCGAGCTGGCCCGGCGCGTCCTCGACGGTAAACGCCAGGAACGTGCTGGCCGCCACACCCGGGCTTAGCTCGTAGCCGATTTCGCGCGCCAGCTCCAGCACGGAGCGGCGCTCGGTCGCCGTGCGCAGGTAGCCCTCGTTGGCGATGCGCTCCTGGTAGAAGGTCAGCACGTCGGCGACGGTCGCCCAGGCGTCGATCAGCGCGATGGACGTGTCGTCGTCGGCGCGCGTCGTCAGGCCGCGCAGCGCCGCCTGGCGCGACAGCGCGGCGATCATCGTCGTCTTGAACGTGCTGTGGACGCCGATGCGGTAGGCGATGGCCGACAGGCCGGGCCGGTTGTCGAGCGCCACCGGCGTCAACTCCTGCACGCCTTCGCAGCAGCCGCACGTGTCTAGCGTCTGGTCCATTGGCGTCGTCATAGCCCACCCTGCATGTCTAGCTCCAGCTTGCCGTTCTCCGGCCGGTTGGGGTCGTTGTCCAGGCGTGCAATCTCCAGCCGCCCCGTCGTGAGGAGGCCGTTGGCGATCTCATTATTGGCGGCGCGGCCCCAGCGCTGGAAGCGCGTCGGCTGCACCCAGGCGACGCCGGGCACGCCCATCGCTGCGGCGATGACGCGGCTGAGGTAGACGGGCTGGCCGAAGGTGAAGTTGTCGGGGTGGAAGAAGCCCCGCCGCCCATCCGGCAGGTCTACGCTGCTCAGCGTCTCGAGCAGCGCCAGCTTCACGTCACTGCGGAAGTAGCCCGGCGCCACGCACACGTCGAGGGCCATGTCCAGCGGCACGGGAGTCGGGCCGTCGATCTCCAGGTCGTGGCCCGCCAGCCGAAACGAGTCGATGAACGCGCGCAGGTCGTCAGTGAAGGTCGGGTCAATCGCCCGCCCGCCCAGCCGGTCGACGGTGACGAACACGGTGTACCAGCTTCCGGTCCAGCGCAGCGTCGCCGCGGCCTTCTGAATCTCGGGGTGGCGCTCCGCAACGGCGGCGTAGTCGTCGGCGGTGACGGCGCGCTCCTGCACCCGGAACGCCTGCGGCGCGTACAGGCGCACCGCCTCCAGCGCCTCCGGGTCCGTCCCGCCGAGGGCCGGCAACGGGTTGCGCACGTCCGTAATGGCGCTCTCCCGCGTCAGCGCGTGGGCGATGGCCTCCGCGCCGACGTTACCGACGCTGCCGTTGCCGACGCGGTAAGTGGGGATGAGGCCCGCCACCGGCGGCGCGCCCAGGATGCCGTCGCCGAAGCGGAGCGTGGCGCTGCCGTCATTGCCGACGTCGACTACGAAGTCGCGGGCGAACCGACCGCTGCTGAGCAGGTCGCGCTCGGGTAGCCAGACGTCATCCATGCCGCTCTCCCTGAGCAAAGCATCCGGCAGGACGTCGCGCATCTCCCACACCAGGGCCGCGCTGGCCGGCGACGACGGGTCGAAGGGCAAGGGCTGCCCGGTACTCTGGGCGCGCACGAGCCGTCCGCGTCGGTTGCGGGCCCGGCCCTGCTGCGTCACCGGCCCGTTCGCCAGCGTCGGACGGTAGTCCTCGCCGTCGGTCGGCGCGGGAAGCTTCGGGTCGTGGACGGTGCGGCCGTGGTCGGCGAGCGCCATGTTGCCGCGAGCGACGGCCACCGGCTGCTTCGGGCCGGGCGTGTCGGGCGCCTTGACGTGCCAGAGGCACAGCGGGAACGGCAGGGCGTCCGCCACGTCCCACTCGATATCGACGATACGCAGGCGCTGCGGGTCCAGGGGATTGGCCGCGTTCTCCGGGAACAGATCGTCCGTCCCATGCTCGGCGCGAGTCAGGCGCACGACGTGGCGATGCGTCGGGTCGGCGTCCGCCTCCAGGCCGGTCGTCGGGCTGCGCACTTCCTCGAACAGCAACACGTCGCCCGCCTTCATCTGTGCGAGGACGCCGCCCGTGTCGCGCAGGGTGGCGCGAGTCGCGCCGCGCGGCAGGCAGCACTCGTCGTCGCCCCAGGTGTAGAACGTCATCTCGTTGAAGGCGCTCGACAGCGCCGCGTCGGCCAGGGTCTCGAACACCAGGGCGCCGCCGCTTAGGGCCGTGTTCAGGCCGGCGTCGTCGAGGCGCAGCGCGCCACGTGGCGCGGCAACCTGCGTCAGCAGTGGCGCGCCCTTCGGCAGCGCGACGTGGTTGGCGCCCACCTGGATATGCACCCAGGCACGAGCGTTGGCCCCATCGTGCATCGGGTAGTCGAGCAGGCGCGCGTGGTGGTGGACCGAGGGCCGCTGCCGCGCCGTGCCGAGGTACGCCTCCGTCGCGACGCTGTCCTGGTAGTAGCTCAGGTGGTCGCCGACGTAGGCCATGACCTCGACCAGCGCGATGCCCAGGTCCGACGGGTTACGCTCGCGCCAGTCGGGCATGATGACGGCCAGCCGGTCGAGCATGAGGCGGCGGAAGCTGCTATAGTCCTTGGCGAGATAGTCGATGGTCGGCGCGGGGGTCGTCTCCGGCGGGCAGACCGGCGCGGGCGCGCAGTCGAACTCGCTGGGGCAGTCGGCCTTGAACGTGAACTCGACCTCGGACAACTGCGTATCGAACTGGGGGTGGAAGCCGCTCAGCGGGTTGGCCTGGGTCGCGACGATGCGCAGCGTGTACGCCGAGAAGTCGCCGGCCTTGTCCACGGTGACGGTGACGACCTTCCCCGCCTGGCTGACCATCTGCACGCGGACGTCGCGGATACGCACGCCGCCCTCGATGACGATGTTGGTCGGGGCGAGGGTCGGCGCGGCCGGCAGGTCGTGGATGAAGGTGACTTGCAGCGTCCGCTGGTCGTCGGAAGCCACCTCTAGGAAGTCGATGCCATTGCGCAGCGGCGAGTTGTCGGCGGCGCGGGTGTTGCGGACGGCCGCCTGCCGCGCCAGGTTCTTGCAGCGGTATTGGGTCGCCATCTCAAACCTCGCGGGTGAACGTCGTCACGCGTCGGCTGTTGTCGCGCCGGACGACGTACTGGACCATGACGTTCAGCGTCGAGTCGACGCTGCGCACCACCACCGCTTCGACCTGGATGAGGTCGCCGAGCCATTGCTGGAGCGCGCCCTGGACAAGGAACTGCGTCGCCGTCGCCAGCTCGTCGCTATTGGGGGCGAAGACGAGCTGCGCCAGGCCCGCGCCGAACGTCGGCCGGTTGACCCGCTCGCCCGGCGACGTGAAGAGCACCTGCTCGATCATGTCGCGGATGTGGTCATCCTGGTCCGTAGCCGCTGTTCGACCCCGGCTATCCACGTGGTAAGGGTAATCGATTTGCATCACATCCCCTTTGCGCGCACCTGCGTTACCAGCGCCATTAGCGGTGTACCGGTCGGCGCGCAGATAGCCTGGCTGTCTTGCAGGAGAACCGGCACGCCGCCCGCCAGCACGCGCACCGCCGCCGTAACCCACTGCCCGGTGACGCACGGCCCGTTGCCACCCGGTGGCACGAAGGGACAGCCGGCAACGATGTAGGGCGCGGCCTGGGTGACAACGGGCTGGCCGCTCACCAGCACCCGTGGAAACGGGGCCGTCGGCTGCGCCTGCCCGCCGTGGGCGCACATCACCGTCGCGCCGAGATGCAGCAAGAATCCGGGCATCTTATATCACCTCCAGGGCGCCGTCGTTGAGGGAGACGCTCACCGGCGTCAGCTTCACGCTGGCGGCGCTGTTGGTCAGGGCGATGCCCGACGCGTCGAACACGAGCTTCAGCGGAATCGGGACGGCCGGCGGACCGACCTCCAGGGTGAAGCCGCCGATGCCGGGCAGGTCGCTCAGCGTCAGGGTGATGCCGTCGGTCTTGAACACCTTCATCTGCGGCAGCGCCGGTGTCGCGGGAACTTCACCGACGCCCCAGAAGCACCCGCTCCAAATCGGGTAGTCGGGGTCACCGGCCTCGAACTCGACCCACACGTTGGCGCCGACCGGCGGCACGGTGAACAGCCCGACGCCCGGCCCGGCGAAGGGCGCGCAGGGCATCGCCCAGCTCAATTGCCCGCTGCCCAGCACCGCCGGGACGCTGACTTGCACGCGGCCGAGCATCATCGGGTCGATGTTGTTCTCCACTTTGCCACGGTACTTGCCGAAGAATTGCGTCATGGAATCACCACTGGTGTCGTTGAGCCGAGTCCCTCGCGGGTGAGGATGAACTCCTGGCTGTACTTGCCCTTCTCAATCACGTGCCGCACCCGCTTGACGTACCAGAAGCCGTCGTGCAGGTAGCCCGCGCCGCGCACGCCGACCAGGGCGCGCGGCTGAAGCAGGTTGCCGTAGCGCAGGGCGTCCAGCGTGCCCTGGGCGCTGACGGCGTCCACGGAGGCGTCGGTCGTGCCCTGGGCGCGGGCGTAGGCCTGGGTGACGTTGACGCCACTCTGCCGGAACTGCTGGCGGCGTATGTTTTGCATGTTCACCAGCCACGCCGGGAAGGCGGCCAGGGGCGGGCGCAGACTGGCGAACGTCTGCACCGGCATGGATTGGTTGGTCAGGCGGTCCTGCACCTGGCCCTCGACGAGCGTCGGCTGCATGGCGTTGTTGGTGACGTTGAACGTCTCGATGTTGGTCTCTGGCCCCATGTTCATCGTCAGCGCCGATTGGGGAACCCCTATCCGCACCGGTGGCCCCCAGTACGCCGTGTTGGTGAAGGGGACGGGGCCAGGCGTAATGTAGAAGACGTAGCCGTAACGGTCGGCCATCTGCTTCAGGTATTGCAGGTCGGTCGCCTGCTGCACCGGAATGCGCTCGATGGGAATCGGCGGGTCCACGACCGTTGGCGGAATGACCATCGGGATGAGGCCGAACTGGGCGTAGCTGGCGATAATCTTGAGCGCGATTAGCGTCTCGTCCTGGGCCGGGTGCTGCGCCGACACCTCCTCGCGGTCCATCATCACGCTCACGTCCTCGCCGGTGATGGTCAGGGTGGACGCGCCGGGCTGGTTGCTCGGGTTGAACTGGACGTGGGTGATGATGCCGTCAATGAGGACGCGCGGCGTGGCGCTGAACGTCACGACGAGGATGACGCGGTTGAACGTCTTGAGCAGCGGGTTGCTCAACAGGGCGTAGTCGAGCAGGTCTGTCGGACCGGCGCGGCCGACCTGGAACGTGACCTGGAATCCCGACTGGCCCTCGTCACTGTGAGTCACTTCGACCCGCTGTAGCGCCTCGGTCAGCATGACAGGCGCGGGCACGGCCACTGTCGGGCCGATGAGCAAGGTCAGATGAACGCCAAGCAGCATAGTCAGTCCCCGTTACGGTTGCGGAATTGGGACGCGCAGGAGGCGGCCTGGCTCATCGGTCAGGTCCGGCGGGTTGAGGGCGTCGTTGGCGTCACACACGCGCCAGAACTGCTCAGGGTCGCCCAGCGTCCGCGCGGTGATGTTGTCCAGGCGGTCGCCCTGGATGACTGTCACCTCGACTAGTAGCGGCAGCAAGTCGCCCGCCGGGGCAAAGCGGCGGCGGACGTAAGCGACGACGCGGCCGTCGGTGGTGGTCATCGTGGCGGTCGGAAGGTTGGCGTAGCGGCTCGTCGGATCAAACATGACCTTAGCCTCCGAAGCTCGCGCTGAACGACCCGCTCACCGAGGGCAGATTGCCGGCGCTGTTGAGCGTCGCCATCGTCTCCTTAACCACCTGGTGCGCCAGGAACAGCGCGTAGCCGGGATGGGTAATCGGGAGATCGTTGTAGCTCAGCACCTGCATGCCCAGCGTGACCTTCGCCCGGATGGGGTTGAGGCTCGTGTCGTAGGCTTCCTCGGTGATGCTGAACTGCGTCAGGCGTACCGGCAGGATGCGCTTCGGCCCCCAGATGAACAGGGTGATGGGCGCGGCGGGCGGGATGATTTCGATGGTGCCGACGGCGAGCAGGACGGTGTTGGCGATGACGAGGGCGCTCTTCGGATAGACGAGCAGCTCCAGCGCCGAGAGCTGCGGGTAGATGCCGAGCGATGTTGCCAGAGGGTCGGCTGTCTCGAGCTGGTCCGTGGCATCAATTTCGATATTGGCGGTGATGCTCTCGACCGGCGCACCCTTCAGCCGCAGCGCCTCCGTCCGGTCGCCGCCCGCCCCGCTGCCCGTCTGCGGCTGGAGCGTCCGCGTCAACGACTCCGGGTTGTACTGGAAGACGATGACGCTGGCGAGCGGGTTGAACGGGTCAATGCCAATGATCGCGCCCTTGAGCACTTTGGGTGAGCCGGGAAATGAGGTCATAGTCCTGTTTCCTTGGGTGCTTGCAGCGTCACACGATAGCGTAGAGATCGAGCCGGGCGCTAGGCGTGCGGATGCGCGTGCCTTCGTCGGCGTGTGCCGGTAAATCGGCTGGCCGCATCAGCATCTGGCCGACGGGGGTCTCGATCAGCGCCCACTCATGGGCGAACAACTCCGGTCGCGCGTGGCGGTACACGCCACGCGCGGCTCGCCAGTTCGGGCGGACGACCATGCCCTGCCAATGACCACCACCTGGCGGCGCGACCGACTGCGCATCGACAACACTTGCACTGCCTCGTGTCATCACGACGACGACTTCGTAGCTCTGACCGACGGCCATCTCCCCGCTGAGAGGCGGGTAGTCGTCCCATATGTCGAGCATCTGCACGTTCGTCACATAGAGTGACACAATGCGAGCGTACACGATGTTCTCCTCAATCGCCGCGTCGATCACGGCTTCGGCGCTCCCCGTCACAAACGCGCCCATCGCGCTCCTCTCTATTCTCCGTGCCTAGAAGCCCGCATTGTCCTGCGCGCCGTCCGTGCCGTCGTCAACCCAGCGCCCGGCAGCCTTGCGAATGCGAATATGGAAGCGCCACGGCGCGAATTGCGAGAGATTCCACCACGTGCCGTGATACTCGAGCCGGGCGAACTCGCGGAAGTGAAGGTGCTGCTCGATGGTATCGCCGTCCGCACCCATCGAGTGGGCGAACACTCGACTTGGGTCGTCGAAACTAGTTATCCGACCACCGTTAGCGTAGGGGTCATCGTTCTCGTCAGCCACCCCCGCATCGTCGTTGCCCTCGGTGATGTTAGTCGGATAAGCGCCGCCGACGGTATCGAGACAGCTCTGGGGCAGGTGGGCTGCCGGGTCGATATTGCGCATCCGTATCTGGCGGCTCATGTCCCAACGGTGATCGACGCCGCCGGTTAGCGCATTGCCGCATGAGTTCGTCCCACCTGGCGGATTGACCGTGTTCGCGCCTTCCAGGGCCGGCCGGTCCGCGTCCGTGATGATGGAGCTGGGGATGATGGTCGCAGTAAAATCGATCCGCGCATGTGCCCGCAAGCCTGTCCCGATATCGGCTGCCGCAGCCGCCGGGCCTGTCGCGGCGAGTGAGGCAAACACCGCCCAGATGATGATCTCGCGGCTGGTTCCACCGAGCGTGGCGCGGATGACCTTCTTGCCCGCGCCGCGTGAGATGGAGACGTGCAGCGGGTCGGAGCCGGGGGCCAGCGCCGTACCGTTCAATGTCCAGCTAATGCCCGCGACACTCGGGTCGGAGGCGGCGACGGCGGGCGTCACATTGGCACGCACAACTGCTTCCGGCCCGCTCAGGCTTGCTGCCGTGACATAGTGATCGCGGCCTGCCGCGCCCAGCACGCTCGGCGTTGGGTAGGTAATGGACGTTCTCTGGTTCTCGACCTCGAGGCTTGTGAGTGTGACCGGCGGCGCTACGGGCGGCGCTCCGCCCCCCGTCCCGCCTGGTGCGCCTGGCGCAGTTCCTCCTGGCACGCCGGCGTCCGGAGGACTGGACGGCGTGCCGGCATCCGGCGCGGGAATCGTGCCGGCATCGGGTGTGGTCCCCGCATCGGGTGGCGCGCCCGTCCCCGCGCTGGCATCCGGCCCAGCGTCCTGGCGCTGAAGTGCGTCGGCAGCGGAGAGAGCAGGCGTCGGCTGGTTGGCGAGGACAGCGTTGGCTGCCTGACGCGCTTCCTGCTCTAGCCGCCCGCCGGCCGGCGCAATCGTTGCCCGCTGAACGGAGGAAGAGCCGCGACGCTGCTGAACCACATGGGCCAGCTCGTGAGCGATGAGGCGTTGGCCAGCGTGGGTCGTCGGCGCGTATTGCTGCGCGCCGAACACAAGATGGCTGCCGCTTGTGTAGGCGAGCGCGCCGACGGCTTGAGCTGACTGAGCAGCCTGGGCATCAATGTGGACGCGGACGTGGCCGAAGTCGTGGCCGAAACGCGGCTCCATGAACGAACGGGTGGCGTGATCGAGGGGCTGGCCGGGCGAGGCCGTCACCTGGTGCACGATGGACGGGACGCTCGTCTGGCTAGCCGTGTTGTCAGGACGGCGCTGGGTCTGTTTCGCCTGGTTCGCCCGATCAACCACTGCGTGTTCCATGCTCGCCTCCACGTCGCGTACTTTCACCGTTTGCCATGTGACTGACCTGACCCTGAACCGGGCGCGCTCTCCAGGACGTATTTCGTCCCGTTCCAGCGCACCGCTGCGCCCATCTCCCCCAGCTTCGCCTTCAGGTCGGCGATGCGCGCGTTGGCTTCGCCCTTGTCCTTGGCGAGCTGGTCGCCGCTGTGGCTGGTCTTCGCTATCTTGGCCCACTCGTTGAGTTGCGCCAGCAGGTCCCGCACTCTCGCTTCGCGCTCCACGCCCGCCTCCCTACAGCTTTGGATGGGTGAACTTGCCGTCCTTGTCCACCACGACGGAGTAGTTCCAGAACTGGAAGCCGGTCAGGGGTGTCGTCGAGATCGTGCCCGTGGTCGTCGTCGGGACTTTGGCCGTCTCATAGACGGCGACCTTGAACTGCGCCGCGTACACCGCGCCCTTCTCCGACGACAGCGCCGGGCCAGGGTCATCGGTCGCGGTGAACTTGTTGCCCGACAGGTTGTAGTTCCAGCGCGCCGAGCTGTCACTCCAGTAGATGGGATCCTCGTCGACCGAATCGATGACCCAATCCGAATCGTTCCAGTCCTTTTCTTTGCCGTAGACCGTCGACTTGAAATATGTGCCGTCGCCGGCCTTCGCATAGCCTTTGGTCCACTGGACTAGGCAGTAATCCTTCGCATTCGCGCCGGAGGGCACATCGACGGTGTACGTAATCTTCTCGTGGCTCGCTGTTGTGCCGCTATATGAGTCGACACCGGACAGGCTAAGGGTAGGCGTCTTGGGCGCGGCGCTTCCACTGCCACTCCCGCTCCCACTGCCACTAGGCGACTGAGCCGGCGTCAGCGTCCCGACATCGCCTGGCCCTGTTGTGGGCTTATCCGGGCCTTCGGGTGTGTCGTCCTCGCGATGCGCGCCTTTCAAGGTCGGGCGCGTAGCATTCACCTGACCGAAGTCATGACCCAGGCGCGCATGCGCCACTGACGTAGCCGACCGCTGCCGCTGGGGAACCAGTGGTCGCACCGTGACGGCGGTGAAATTTGACGGTCGCCTGGCGGCGTGCGTTCGCGCAAACATCCCCTTACTCCCTCCCCGGCCTGTTCGTTGGACCGCCGTACACCGCTTGCGCCACCTGTCGGCCGACGATGTCCAGCGCCGCGCCGGGCGCTATCTCGAACGATCCAACGTTAACCACCGGCGCCGCGCTGCCATCCATCCACGATGCCAGGCCATCCTCCATAAGCAGCCGAGTCAGCTCGCGCTGCACGGCCTCCGCGATAGCGGCCCTATCTGGGGACGCAAAACCGTCGAGGATTAATTCCTCGATGTGCAGCTCAATCGCTTGCAGTGGCTGTTGTCTACCCATCACGCCCAGCCTCTCACTTCGGCATCCGTCAGCGCCTTTTCCAGCTTGGTGTACTCGCTCTGCGCGGCCCGCAGCAGGTGCGTCATGCGCACCGGCTCGCCGTCGTCGGCGGCCAGGAACGCCGCCAGGAGGGCGATGTTGCGGATGTTGCCGCCTGGCACGTTGAGCTGCGCCAGCTGCGCCACGTCCAGCCCTTCCGTCGGTGTCGCCGCCGGAAAGATGCGTCGCCAGATCTCGGCGCGCTGCGCGGCGTCGGGGAACGGGAAGTGAACGATGAACCGGATGCGGCGCAGGAATGCTGGGTCCAGCGCATTCTTCATGTTCGTCGTCAGGATCGCCAGCCCGCGGTACGACTCCATGCGCTGCAAGAGATAGCTCACCTCAATGTTGGCGTAGCGGTCGTGGCTATCCTTGACCTCGCTGCGCTTGCCAAACAGAGCGTCGGCCTCGTCGAACAGCAGGATTGCGCCGCCGGCCTCGGCCGCGTCGAACACCCGCCGCAGGTTCTTCTCCGTCTCGCCGATGTACTTGCTGACCACCTGGCTTAAGTCAATGCGGTACAGGTCGAGGCGCAGTTCGTCCGCCAGCACCTCCGCCGCCGTCGTTTTCCCCGTCCCGCTGGCGCCGGCGAATAGCGCGCTGATGCCCAGGCCGCGGCTGCTCTTAGCGGCAAAGCCCCATGTCCCGTACACCTGCTCGCGCTGGCGGACGTGAGCGGCAATCTCGCGCAGGATGAGACGCTGCGCCTCGGGGAGAACCAGGTCATCCCACGTGGCAGCCGGCTCGATGCGCTGCGCCAGGTCGTCCAGGCGCGGGCGAGCCTGGCTGCGGCAGGCATCCCACAGGACGCGGGCCACCTCGGCCGAGGCATCGTTCGGTTGCCCGTCACCTTCGGCATCGGACTTGGCGGCGCCAGCTTCGAGGCACGCCGCCTCGATGGCCGGCGCGCTCAGGTTGAACTGGGCCGTCAGAGCCACGACGTGGCCGTTCAGCTGCGCTGCCAGCGGCCCGAGGGCTTGACGCCAGATGACTCGCTGCTCGTCCAACGTCGGTCTCTCGACGGTGAAAGTTGCCAGGAGACGGCCGGGCACTGTCAGCCGCTCGCGGCTCGCCAGCAGCAGCGGCGTGTTCAATCGCTCGATCAGCCGGGTGGCTGTGCCGACGCGCGCCGCATCGGCCATCTCGATGTCATCGCAGTCTAACAGGAGGGCGCTGCTACTCAGGGCCGCTTCGCGCTCCCACAAGCGGACCAGACTCTCCAAATCGGCCGGCGCCTGGGGGAGCGCGTGGGAAGACATCTCGCTCAAGCCCAGGCCCAGCCGGGTGCACGCCGCCGCTGCAACGGGGCGCTTGGCTGCCGTCTCCGCGCCAGCGAGTTGGATGGCGGGCAGCGCCGACGATGACGTCGCGCCAGCCCACACCGCCGCCACGCGGTCGGCCAGGGCGCGGTGGCTGTCCGGCAGGCTGTCTGGTGGACGCACTGGCGTGACAAAGCCCGCCAGCCGCTCGTCCATGTGCGGGGTGCCGGCGAGATAGTGCAGGATGCGCTCGTCGATGCGTAGCGGGCTGGCCGTCAGGCTATCGCCCGGTGTGACTTCGATGAGGCGCCAGCGGCGCAGCGGGGCCGTCGGGCTGAGCGCGCTCCAGTGGGCGCCGGGCAGGACCGCCAGCGCCAGGCTGAACGTCGGGTAGGTGGCGCGCGGGTCGCCGGATAGGGTTGCGCACAGCGGGCCGACCGCGGAGTCCAGTTCGACGCCAGCGCACAGCGTTAAAATATCGCGCTCGAAATCGGACAGGCCGAAGATGGCCGTCACCTGGTCCAGGGCGGCAGGCGCTGGCAGCGCCTCGGCGGCGGCCGACAGTCCCGCATGGGCCTCGGCCGCAGCTGCCTTCCAACGCGCCCGGTCCTCTTCGCTAGTCTCAGCGGGCGCGAGCGCGGCCTTGACGACGCCCAGCGCCGCCATGAGGTAGCGCTGGTTCGCTGCTGCCCAATCCTGGGACACAGCGACGGCGCTCACGGAATGTCCACCGTCGGGCCGCTGAACTTGCCTGTCCCATCCACGTCTAGCGGGCTTTCGGCGCCGTCCACCTGGAGCCGGACCAGGTACGTCGCTACGGCGATGTTGCGCACCGGGATCGCCAGCGATGTGGCGTCGGCGGTGCGGTGCGGCGCGTCAACTCTGAACGTGCGCGGCGGCTGCCCAGGCGGCGGGTTGAGCTGGCTCAGTAACAGCCGCACCTGCTGCGTCGGATCGATGGCTGGCTGGATGAGGTTCACCGTGACCGTCCCGCTGCGCGTGCCGTCGGCATTGACCACGCGGTCGCCGAAACTGATGTCGTAGTTGTTGCCAGCGTTCTTCCCGATGAGCGGCCGCAGCAGGAACACGCCCGGGTTCGACTCGAAGATGTCGCGCGATGGCGGCGTGTTCAGGACGACGCGGTGGACAACTTGCGCCTCGTTGAGTCCGGCGCGCAGGCCGGTGGGCGCTGTGAACACCACCTGGCGATCCGACGAGGCATCAGGGTCGGGCGCGACCTCGAAGCCACCCACGCGCACCACCATGTCCTCGGAGCGCAGGTTGACGCCGCGCAGGGTTATCTGGAGGTTGGGCGCGACGACGGGCATCTGGGGATCGACCGCCGTAATCTGGGGCGGGCTGAAAGGTAGGGCGACGATGGTGCGTGTCAGTACCGGCAGGGCGGAGCGCTCCGGGCGGCGGCTCTGAATGAGGACCACTGACACCTGGTAGACGACCGAGGGGCGGTAGTTCGCGCCGATGGCCGTCCACATGTGCGACATGTCCTCGTTGTCCAGAGACTGCGGTGTGAGCTTGATCATCTCGACCTGGTCTGCTAGGTCGGACGCCGCAATGGCGGCGACGAGGGGTGGCAGCAAGCCGCCTGCCGTGACCGGCGAGGCCAGCGGGCCGGATGGGTTGAGCGCGCGGCGGATGGCGTCGCGCGTCAGCACCGGCGTCTCGTGGAGCATCTGCATGGCGTAGCCAAGCAGAACCTCGGCCTCGAAATCGTGCGCGCCGTACGCCGAGAGGAGGTAGTACAGGTCCAGCGCGAGCGGCGGGTTGGTGAGACGCTGACCCTGGCCGTCGCGCGACGGCAGCCCCGCGTTGCGCCAGGCCGGGTTCGGCTGCACGTGGTACATGAACAGGTTGAGCTGCGGCTTCTCGTCGGCGCCAACCGTCACTCGGTCGGGCGACATGGCGCTTACCGTGACCGGGCTGCCGACGGTCGCATTGACCGAGTGATCGATCAGGGCGTTGTCGAGCAGGTCCTTCAGGACCGCCGTGACGCCGGCGACGGCCAGGGCATTGCTCATCGCTTGCCTCCGCGGCGTTCCTTGAGATAGTCGTCCAGCGACAGGCTCGGCGCGCGCGGCGCCGGGCGGGGCGCGGGGGGCGCAACGGGCGGCAGGGTCACGGCGCGCACCTCGATGCGCCCGATGGTGACGCGGATGACCGTCGGTTGAGGCGCGCGCGGCAGCCCCGGTGCGCTCGGCGGCGGAGGCGGCGCGGCCGGCTTGAGATACACAGGAGTCGTCGGCGTCGGCGCTGACTGAGCCAGCCGCACTACAACATCTGCCACAACCGCTGCCTCAGTTGCGGTTGGCTGGCGCGCCTGCCTGTCCAGCAACACATCTGAGTCCGCCGGGTGGAGGCGCGGGGCGATGGAGACGGACGGCGCGAGCGGCGCTGCGTCAGCCTCCGCTATCTCTTGGATCGAGCGTGGTGTGACTGATTGCGTCAGCGCGGGTGGCGGCTCAGGCGGTGCAACTTCGACGGCGCGATAAGGCGCTGTCGGCAGCGGTGGTTCTGGTGGACGCGGGACGGGCGCCGGGCCGCGCTTCGGAGGCGTCTCGGCAGCCTGCGTCGGGCCGGACGCGAGGCGTGGGGCGGGCCGGTCGACGGTGGTTTGGGGCGGCTGCGGCGATGGGCCGACATCGCGTCTATGCGGGAGAGCTACATCTGCAAAGGTCTCCCCAGGCGGCGGCTCGTCGCCGGCAGGCGCGCGATTGAGCGATGTTGGTGGCGAGCCTTGTGGAGCTGGTGGCGTTGCACTGACTGCATCCATCCGCGCCACGTCCGCGCCTTCCAGGTCAAGGGCAGGGCGGGAGACCGGCAGACTCTCGAAGCGGCCCGGCAGACGCGGCTTGAGAGTCGCGGCGGGATCGACGAGGCGCGCAGCCAGTCGGCTCAGGTAGTCGCTCATCCGGCCACCATTCCCAGGTAGAACTGGCGGCGCCAGGGACTCAGCGCCAGGATGTCCGCTTCGCCCCAGCCATAGGCGAAGGCCAGGGTGTGGACTTCGGCCAGGAGGCGGTAAGCCCAGGCCTGAAGCTCGGCCCAGAAGTACGAGACGATATCGAGCGTCGCCTGCCACGCGTGCCTACACGCCGGACAGGTCAGGGAAATCTGGATGTCGGCCATGGGGTCGGCCTCCGCCATCTGCCCCGCCACGGCGCTGATGACCTCGGCCGGCAACTCGCCCGCCGCCACTGGCTCATCCCCGCATCGGGCTTCCAGAATGCAGCGGTCGAGCAGTGCCGCGCGCACCGCACCTGCATCGGAACCTTGCGCTGCCGCCACGTCCAGGCTGTTGGGCAGGCGGAAGCGCACACTGTACTCGCCGACCGTCAGCGCAAGGCTCTCGGCCGACAGAGCCAGGCTCTCGCCGCCGATTTCGGCGGCGTCGAACGTCAGCTCCAGCTGCTCACTACAGGTGGGACAGGCGACGACGCTGGTCAACCGCGAGCCGAAGACCTGGCTGCGCAGCGCCAGGAGGGCGGCATCGCGGCGGCCTATGCTGAGCCGCGCCAGGTCATCCAGCGAGGCATCCGGCTGAGCGGCAGTCAGCAGGGCAAGCGCTTGCCTTACCGGCGGCTGTCCCTGGCCGCGTTCCCAGGCGCTCAGCAACTCGGCCGACGTCAACGGGCGAAGGCTCATACTGGCGGCTCAGTGAACGTCGGCTCGGACGGCTCGGTGACGGCGGTGTCGCGCTCCCAGCCTTCGTTCTCTAACTTGATGTGCTGAATCGCGACGGCGTTGGCGCTGGCGTCAAGGTCAGGGAGGGCCTGATACTCCGACACCCAACAGCGGAAAACGTTGTAGCGGATGGCAAGCTGGCCGGCTTCGTTGTACACCTCGATCTGGATGTCCTTGCGGAAATCCTTGAGGGATACCTCTGCGCCCAGGCCCGCGCCGAAGTTCCACACCTTGTTGGCCCACTGCTCGAACTCGACGTCGTGGGTGACGCCGCGTTCCAGGGTGATGGCGTCGTATTCGGTGCGGCCCGGCGACTTGCGGCTGGTGCTGGGGTCGCCGCCCTCGCGGTGGGTAATTGGCGTCGTGGTGCGCTTGAGCATGCCGACCTTGCTGATGCCGGCGACGAAGCGGCCGTCCCACTTCACGCGAAACTTGAAGTTCTTGTACGGGTCGAACCGCTGCGGGTTCACGCTGAACTGCGCCATGTCATCCTCCCTAGACCTGGATTTGCCCGGCTAGCTGTTGAATCTTGATGATGACGAACTCGGCCGGCTTGAGGGGCGCGAAGCCGACGATGATGTTGACGATGCCCAGGTTGATGTCGTTCTGAGTCGTCGTCTCGCTGTCGACCTTCACGAGGTACGCCTCGCGGGGCGTCCTGCCCTGGAACGCACCCTGGCGGAACAGGTTCTGCATGAACGCGCCGATGTTGAGGCGAATCTGCGCCCAGAGCGGCTCGTCGTTCGGCTCGAACACGACCCACTGCGTCCCCCGGTACAGGCTCTCTTCAAGGAACAGGGCCAGCCGCCGCACGGGTACGTACTTGTACTCGTCTGCGAATTGGTCGGCCCCACGCAGTGTCCGCGCGCCCCACACGACCTGGCCCGCGACGGGGAAGGAGCGCAGGCAGTTGATGCCCAGCGGATTCAGGGTACCGTTCTCGGCGTCCGTCAGGTTGACGTCCAGCCCGACGACGCCGTTGAGCGTCGCGTCGAGGCCGGCCGGCGCTTTCCACACGCCGCGCGTGACGTCGGTCCGGGCGAAGACGCCAGCGACGATGCCGGATGGCACGAACGTGTCCACCTGGCCGCTGCGCAGTGGGTCCGCCTCCTTTACGCGGGGGAAGTAGAGCGCGGCATTGCGGGCGTCAGTGCCCGTCAGCCCCAAGGCGCTGAGGCCGCTGCGCGCGGCGGCCGCCGCCCCTGCCGCGTTCGCACTCCACGCCGCCGGCGAGTCGACGATGAGCATCGCTCGCCGGCCCACGCAGTAGGTCATGGCCGCCTGGTAGACGCTCGGGTCCGTTGTGCCGTTGCGCAAGTCCGGCGGGATGCAGAACAAGTTGAACAGGTCGGCCTTGTCCAAAGCGTAGATGCCCTGCTTGCTCGCGGTGTTGGTGGGGGCGTAGTCCCCGTTGGCGAGGGCCTGGCTGTCGGCGCTCACACCGCTCGTGACACCAGTCGAAGTTGCATTGGAGAAGGGGTCCTGGCCTGGCGATATAGCACTGCTGGCGGTGGGCCGCGATGTGGGCAAGGTTCCTAGCGTGCGTACCAGGTTGGACTCCTGCTGCAAGACGCGATCGACGCGGCGTGGGTGGTCGGCAAGTACCGAGACATTGCGGATGACCTCGACCGTCCCAGTCGCCATGTCCTTGACCGAGAGATTGAACAGGGTGTCGTCCGGCTGGCCGTTTGCCAGCGGCCGCGTGTCATAGTCCACACGCGCCCGGAGCTGGTTTCCCCACGCGCCGTCGTTCGCCGCCTCCAGGCTCAGACCGCCGACGGTAAGCTGGGCGCGGCCGAGGGGCGCTGCCGCCGCTGCGGCGGCTGTGACTGCGCCGGCGACCGCCGCTTGCGCCGCGCTTGCAACGTCGTTGGGCGACGCCGCGCCGGCGACCGCTGCCCGCGCTGCCCGGGCCACCGCCGTCGCCGCCGCAAGGGCAGCCGGCCCCGGCGCGCCGGCGGCCGCCACCGCGCCCTCCGCTGCCGTCGCCACGCTGTCTGGCGTTGCGCCACCCTGACCGGCCGCATTGGCCGCCGCCGTTCGGACAGCGTTGGCCGCCGTCTGCGCCTGAGTTGTGGCGGCGGTGAGGGCCGTCTGGCGGTCCGCGTCGCTGGCGAAGAAGGGGTGGTACAGGCGAATGATGAGCGCCTGGCTGCCGCCGTTGTTATAGAAATCGCGCACGGCGTAGGTCATGGGGCTGCTGGCGTCCAGGCCGCCGAAGGTGCGGTCGAAGTCGGCAAAGCTGTTGACCAGCGTCGGCTCGTTCACCGGGCCGCGCAGGGTGCGGCCGATGAAGGCGGTGATGGAGGTCGCGACGCCTGTAATCGTGCGTACCCCACTGGGGATTTCCTCGATGTAGACGCCCGGAAAAGTTGGTGTCACCGGCATGTGCTGCTCCCTTCGGCTTGCGCCCTATGCATGCTCCGTTGGCGCGTCCCCGCTGAGCAGCCAGAGACGCACGAATTCTTCCAAATCGGTGTTACTCTGAATTGGGATCCAACGCTCATCGCCCGGACTCTGGATACGCCCGCGTAGGAGTCCGCGGGAGCGAATGCGCCATAGGCGCACGATGAGGGTAAGCGGCGCGAGTGGAACTGTCCAACTCGTATCGGTGCCGTCGAGGTGAACGAACCAGGCTCCATCGCGGTCCGGCGCCATGCGCAGCACGAGCGCGACATACTCATCGCCAGTCTCTTGGTCCGCTTCGGATGCTGGGCCGAATTGTGTCACGCTCCCTCGGAACTAGGACGTGAGACATGATGGACACGACGCTCTGCATTGGCAATCACTCATGCGGTGTGGGCTGCGCGTGAGGGTGAGAATGCTCGCAGAATGTAGGGAGGACTATAGCACGGAAAGGTCAAGCCAGGGTCAAACGTCACTCAATTGGTACTCAATCTCGATGATAGCCAGCCCCGCTTGCCTGATTTTCATATAACTTTAAGGTTTGAGCGGCGATTACGAGATATAATGAAGACTCGGGGCGGGGGAAGAGCATACCACGGAGGTCTCTATGACGGACCGCATGACTGCCGTTCCTCAAGCCGATGTCCGTGAGGTAGCCGCTGCCCTTTTCCAGCAGGGACAGCGCTGCGCCCAGGTCGGGCTACGCGAGCAGGGCTTGCTCTTGCTCACCCAGGCCTGGAGCATAGCCCGCGAGGTAGACCCATCGCTCGCCGACCGCGCCGCCTGGGAGATGGCCTGGCGTTGCGTTGAGAACGGCGACTATGCGAAGGCAGCCATGTGGTTTGAGCGCATGGCTGGGCCGCCCCCTATCGACCACGCCGATTGGCCGACAGTCCAAGACCGGCTGGCGGGGCTTTGCCACACCGCCGCGAAAGGGATCTTTACTGTGCACTGGCCGCCCGGCCCCCCCTTGGCCGCCGGGCATCCTACCACCCCCACACCCACACTGCCACTCCCTTCCCTCAACATCTACAGCCTTGGCCGGTTTCAGATTACGCGCAATGGTGCGGCTCTGCCGGTGTGCAAATCGCGCAAGGCGCTGGCCGTCTTCCGCTATCTGCTCACAACACGCCACCACGCAGCCGACAAGGAAGAACTGATGGAGATTTTCTGGCAGGATGTCGCGCCGCGCGAAGCCGCCCACAGCCTGCACGTTGCCATCAGCGCCCTGCGGCGCTACCTCGATCCGACCGGCCGAAGCTATGTCCGCTTCGAGGTTGGCCGCTACGTGATCGAGCCAGAAGCGCCCATTGAGGATGATGCCGGGGAGTTCGCGCGGCGCGTCGAGGAAGGGGACCGTCTGCGCCGCGCTGGTGAGCCGGAGCGGGCGCGCGATGCGTATGCCGCCGCGCTGGCATTGTATCACGGCGACTACGAGGTTGAGGACCTGAACCTGGCCTGGGCGATGGCAGAGCGGGAGCGGTTGTTGGTGAAGTATCTCAGTGTCCTGGACCACCTGGGCCGCCTCTACATGCGTGAAGGGCGGAATGAGGCTGCTGCCCAGTGCTATCGCCTCCTGCTCGAGCGGGACAACTACCGCGAGGATGCCCACGGCCAGCTCATGCGTTGCTATCTAGACATGGGGAGGCGTCCGGAGGCGCTGCGGCAGTACGAGCTATGCGCGGCGATTCTCGCTCGTGACCTCGGCCTGGAGCCGATGCCCCAAACCCAGGCGTTATACCGCCAGGCCTTGTCCAGCAAGCATTGAGTTTCACTGATGTGCGCTGGGGCAAGTTCCACGGTTAGCGGATTCTGGCGGAAATCCAATCCATTCATGCAATAGGTATCGTACTATAGTCAGAGTACGCGCCACGTTGTATGACTGCCTCGGATGGGAGGGCGAAGGAGCGAATGACTCGTCAGCTTGCGAACCTTACCGGCCGTCTCGCCTGGTTGGCTGTCATCGCTCTCGCCGTCCTCGCCCCATTCCAGCCCACCAAAGCCCTGATCCGCACCAGCTACTCTGATCTGCACACCACGGGTGCGCTGGCCTTGCTGGTCGTCGCTGTATGGCTGATCCACCTGGCTCTGGCGCGCCGCCTCCCCCGCCTGTCCATTCCCCTCGCTCTTTTGTTCAGCGCGTTCCTTGTTGTGGCGGACCTATCCACCCTGTTAGCGCCGACCAATCGACTGGATGCGGCGAAGTTCGCGGTTGGCCTGGTCCTAGGCGGGGCGGTGTGCGCTGTAGTCGCCGATCTGGCGGCTGATTTGAAGCGCCGCGTGCAGCTTGCCGTGGCGATCATTGCCGGCGCAACTATTGTCGCCGTGTTGGGATTGGGGGAATACGTCGGAATCGAGCCTGTCGTGCGCTTCTTGACGCAGTTCCGCCCATCGTCCTCCCACGTGGGTGATGTGGTCCGTGTCAGTTCCACCTTCATCTACCCGACCATCACCTCGATGTACTTGGAGATGGTCCTACCGTTCATACTCGCTGGAAGTTGGCTCGCCATGCGTGCGCGGTGGTTGCTGACTTCAATCATTCTGATGATCGTCTTTGCGCTCACAGCCGAGGTCATCATTATCACCTTCACCCGGAGTGGCCTGCTCTCGACAGCCGTCATCGTGATCTTCATGGCCGCGGCCAGGTGGTGGTACGAGCGCCGCGTTGGCATGCGGCAGATTGCAGCGGCCGGAACCGTTGTCGCTGTTCTGCTTGGCGCGACCACCCTTGCGACGCCCGCTCTCGCGTTGCGCCTGCGAACCGAGAACGACCGCGCCTGGTATGGCGCTCAGTACATCCCCGACCCCTTGCCACCACTGGCGGCGGGCGAGCAGACCAGTGTGAACGTCCGTGTCGTCAACACCGGCGAGATGGCATGGGAGCCAACACCTAGGCGCCCTATCAGTGTGTCCTATCACTGGCTGGCCCACAACGAGGACTCGGTTGCGGAGTGGGACGGCGCGCGCGCGCCAATCGCCCAGATTGTGGAACCGGGGCAGGCGGTGACGGTCACACTCCCTATCGTGGCGCCGCGCCAATCCGGGCCGTTCCGCCTAGCATACGACATGGTCCAGGACAACGTGACGTGGTTCAGCGCGAAGGCTGTTCCGATGGGGATCGTCCCGGTCGACATCGGACCGCGCCGAACGCAGCCTGTCGCGCAGCCAGCGCCGATTCGCCTCGCGCCGATGCCACGCGCCAGCGCCGTTGACCTGTCCCCCAATCGGCGCACCCTGTGGGGCGTGGCGCTGACGATGCTGCGCGATCGCCCCCTGCTCGGCGTAGGTCCGGATAACTTCCGCTTCGCCTATGGGCGTTACACAGGGCAAACTGTCTGGGACACCGGGCTGCACACCAACAACATGTACATCGAGATGTTCGCGGACACGGGTGTGTTTGGCGGCATCCTGTTCGTGCTGTTCAACGTCGCCGTCGTCTGGACGGCCATCCAAGGCTTGCGGGTCGTGGGACAAGCGGGAGCTGCCGAAGACAGTCTTTTCACACTGCAAGCCCCAGACGTTCGCCGCGATGCAGCTTTTGCCCTCGCCTCCGCAGCAGGGGCCAGCCTCATCGCCTGGGCCATCCACGGCCTCGTGGATTACTTCTACGAATTTCTACCTGTCGTTTTCGTTTACTGGATCATCGTGGGGTTGGCCGCGAGCAGCGCCGTTCATGCGCTCGATGAGGCAGGCGAAGCCATAGTTGCGGCTTCGGTCGCGTCGCACGACCCCGACACGTCTGATGCCGCCGTGCCACCCGCTGCCCATGCCTAGCAAGCGCGGCGAGCAGGTTTTCGACCTTGGCGCGCTCGTCCTCCTCTGCGCGACGTTGTTCCTCCTCCCCTTCGAGCGCCCCTTGCCTTTGGTGGCGCTCGCGGGTACTGTCGTCACCAACCTGGAAGCCGTGCTGCTGCTTACGCTCACCGTCTGGCTGTGCGGCGTGCTGTGGCGGCGGTCATTTCAACCGCCTTTCTTTATCTGGCCCGCCGCAGTCATTGTTCTCGCCGTCTTCCTCTCCGCGCTGGCTGTACCGTCTTTTCAGGTCGGCGCTCTCAAGGTGGCGACACGCTGGAGCCTCGGCGTCGTGTTTGCGGTCGCTCTCGCCGACAGCGTGGTTCGGACGCGCGCCCACCGGCCCGACTTCGCGGCCATCGTCCTCGGCGCTGTCGCTGCCGCGGCGCTCGGCCTGCTGGAGATCGGTGGTGTTCCCTGGGCCGCCGAATTCCTTGCTCTATTTAAGGATGCGCCCGCACAACTTGGCCCAACGGCGCGTCTAAGCGCCACCTTTGGCTCCGCCAACGCGGCGGCGATGCTGTTCGAGATCGCGCTGTGCCTGGCCGTCGGCCTGGCCCTCGACGCCGCCTACCGACGCCGGCGCACGGCGCAAGTCGCATGCGCCGCCTGTCTGGCTGTGCTCGCGGCGGCGCTCGCGCTGACCTACAGCCGCGGCGGCATCGCTGCCGCCGTCGTGGGGCTGATTGTCGCAGCCCTCCTGTCGCTACCTTATCTCGAACAACTGGATGGGCGTCGGCTCAGTTTGACCATTTTAGCACCGGGGGCTGTTGTCGCTGTCGTTCTTGCCCTCAATGCTGTCCTCCCTGCCCGCCTTGCCGTCTGGGACGCACGCCCACTGGATGGCGCGGTCGTCGCCGCGCCGCAAGCGTTGATGGTAGAGGCGGGAAGCGTGCTGCCCGTCTCGGTGACTGTCACGAACACAGGCCGTCTCAAATGGCAAGCCGACGGTCCTGGTCGTGTCGCCTTAAGCTACCACTGGCTCACCCAGGATAAGCGCGGCGTGGCGGAGTGGGACAACGCGCGGCTGGCGCTGCCGGCCGACGTGCCGCCAGGGGGAACCGTGACGCTGGAAGCCCCGCTGGTTGCGCCGATAGCGGGCCGCTATGCCCTGGCGTGGGACGTGGTTCACGCGCCAGATGAGTGGCTCGGCGCGCGCACGGCCATGCCCGGCTGGACCACCGTCGTCACCACGGGCACAGGTGGGATCCCCTTCCCGCCAACCAGCACTGGGGAAGCGCCGTCGCCGCCGCCCGACCGTACACTGTTGTGGCGCGCCGCGCTTAAGATGGTCCGCGAGCGCCCTCTCCTGGGTGTTGGTCCGGGCAACTTTCGTCACCTCTATGGTACGTATCTCGGCATGACGACATGGGATGACCGCATTCTGGCAAACAACCTGTACCTGGAAATCCTCGCCGACATGGGCGCGGTAGGTTTTCTTGCCTGGAGCTGGCTGTTCATTAGTGTGGGCACGTACACGTGGCGCAGCCGCAGCGTAAGGGAACAGTGGCCGTTTGCCGTCGCCGTGCTTGCTGCGCTGGCAGCGTGGCTGACCCACGGGTTGACCGATGTTGCGTTCGAGACCAGCGGCATCTACCTGCTGCTGTGGGCGCTCGTTGGCCTGGCGGCGAGCCTGAGCACAAATCCCGATGTTCACCCTTAGCAGGCCGCTCGCCGCCGCACGTCGTGCTGCCGCCGACCCGATCACCGTGAGCTGGGCGGTTGTCACAGCGGGAAGTGTGGCGCGACTGGGGCTGGGGTTCGTGGCAAGCGTCTTGATTGCCCGTACACTGGGTGTCGCCGACTTCGGCGTCTATGTGAGCTTGGGAGCCATGGCGAGCATCGTGGGGGCCGTGGCTGACTTTGGGTTGACCGAAGCCGCCGTCAAGCGCATCGCCGAGGTCTGGAACGGCAATATAGTAGAAGCGCAGGAGCGGGGGCGAGCGTTTTTCTGGGTGCGGCTGGCGGCAGCCATCGTGGTTGTTGTCGCGGCTGGCTTCCTCTTCCTCGCCCTGGCGCTCGTCCGTCCCGGCGACGCGCTGCCCGCTGCATTGGTTGTCTTGACCCTCGTCGGTGTCGTGGCGGCTGCGCTGAGCGGAGCGGTCAGCGCCATGCTGCAAGCGATTGGGCGCTTTGGGCGGCTGTCGGCGGTGATGCTGGTGAACTCCGGGGCGACGGCTCTAGCGGCGCTCGTGCTGGCGTACTTCGGCTGGCTGAACCTCATGACGGCGCTCGTGATACTCGGTATCGTAGCGTCACTGCTCAGCTTCGCCGTCGGACAGCGTCTCCTGCCGCCTGCCTGGCCGCTTCGGCGACCGTCGCTGCCGCGCGCCCGTACCGAGGCTGACGGGCTGTTCCGGTTTGGTGGCTGGATCGGCGTCGCCAACAGCCTCGCCATGCTGGCCGCCTATCTCGACGTGCTCCTCGTGGGCTGGTGGAGCGGCGCAGCAAGCGCGGCCTTCTATGGGCTGGCGCTGAACCTGGCGAACAAGGTAGACGTCGTGAATCAGAGCCTCCACGCCGTCACCCTACCGGCGGCTGCGAGCGTGTTTCAGGCAGACGCCCTGTGGAGCTACGTTTGCCGCAGCCTCTCGCGCAGCGCTGTCATAAGTGTTGTCCTGCTGCCCCTGTTCTGGCTGGCGGCGCCGTTCATCGGCCTCTTCTACGGTATCAGCTATCTTCCGGCAGCGAGCACCTTTGGCCTCTTGCTGGGCGTCGTCCTCTTCGACATCCTCACCGCGCCATTGCTGCTTCTGGCCTTCCCCTTCAATGAGCCGCGGCTGCTGGCTGCCGCCGATAGCGTGCGCGTCGTTGTCCTGGTGGCTGTCAGTGCGTGGCTCATCCCGGTCTACGGCGTGAACGGTGCGGCGCTCGCGCGCTTGAGTGCCCGATTCATCGGCGCGGCGCTCGTTCTGGCGGTCCTGGCCGTTCGCTATCGGCGGGGAACCCTGCGCTTCGAGCGCCGACCCTAGCCTGTCAGGCTCGCGTACATCTCTGTCAGGCTGGCCGTACTTCGCTCCAGGTTGTAGCGGGTACGAACAGCGTCCACCGCGGCCTCGGTCACGCAAGACGATGTATTGTCGAGAGCCGCGCGAATGGCGGCCGCCAGGCGCTCGGCGTTGCCAGGCCGGGCAACGTACTGAGGCGGCATCAGGTCGGGCAGAATGCCTACAGCGGTTCCGACCGTCGCTCGACGGCATGCCGCCGCTTCCAGCGTCACAAGCTCCTGGCCCTCGTGCCGCGACGAAAGCACACACAGGTCAGCGGCATGATACCACGCCGGCAGCATTTCGTGGCGAACCGCGCCGTGAAACGTCACACAGTCCCTCATGCCCAGACCTGCCGCGCATTGTCCGAGCACCGCCCGAAGCGGCCCGTCACCTACAATGTGCAGGTGGACGTCGGGAACGTCGCGCCGCACACGGGCGACGGCGCGCAATAACGTCGCCTGGTCTTTCACGGGTACTAAGGACGCAACGTGCAGGAGGCTGGGATAGCCGTCAAGGGTCAGCGCAGGCCGGTCGCATCCGTCGCAGGGTTGAAAGAGGTCGGTATTCACGCCCAGGGTGAGCGGGACGAGGCGATGCGGCGGCACGAGCGGGGCAGCGAGCTGTCGCAGATAGGACGAACCGGCCGTGACACGTCGCGCAGCATGTAGTGTGACGCCGATGAGGGCGCGGTTGATGCGGCTGAGCTGCGCGCCATAGCGGATGTCGCGCAGCCCGACCAACTCACCACCCAACAATGAGGCGACGGCGGGAACTTCAAGCAGCCGACCGGCGGCAACGGCGACAAACCCTGGCTCGTCGGCCCACATGGCGTGCAACACGTCGAAGGGCTGGCGGCGATGTTCGGCGGTGACGGCGGCGACGGCGCGGCGCAGGGGGTTTAGGCGCGCAGCCCCAGCCGCCAGCGCGCCTCCTTGCGGACGCACCTGGATGTTGCCAATAGTATAGGGCCGCTGATGATGCGGGTAGCGCAGCGGGAAGATCGTGACGTCGGCTTCATCCGACAGCCGCTGCGCCAGGTCGAGCTGCACCGGGATGCACCAGTCGCTCGCGCTTGCGCTGAAGCCGGGGATGATAATCCCCACACGCAGCCTCGTCACGCCACACTCTCATACACTCCCACGAGCCGCCGCGCCAGCGCCGGGAAGCTCAACGCCGTCTCGAAATGCTGGAGGACGGCTGCCGACCGAGCGGGAAGGTCGGCCAGTAAGATACGTTGCACGGCCTCGGCGAGGGCGTCGGGGCAGCCGGGCGGGAACAGCACGCCGTAGCAGCCATTGTCGGTCATGGCGCGGAAGGACGGAATGTCCGTCACCACCGGGATGACGCCGCACGCCATCGCCTCAAGCACCGCGCAGCCGCTGAACTCACGGCGGCTGGCTTGCAGCAGAAAGTCGGCGCTACTGTAGATGTCCGGCATGCGCTCATACGGCGCAGCGCCGCAGAAGTGGACGTGCTGCGCCAGGCGCGGCCTCGCCGCGCAGAAAGCGCCCAGTCGCGGCAGAAGCTCGTCGGTTCGGTAGTGCAGATACAGCTCGGCGTGGGGCCAGGCCGCCAGGATGCGCTCGAACCCCTGGAGCGCGGTCAGCGGGTCCTTGATGGGGTCGAGGCGGCCCGCCCACAGGAACACCGGTTTACCCACCATGCCGGTGCGTCGGCGCGCCCCGGCATGAGGCATCGGCGCGAAGTCGCTGGATGTTTCCATCACCTCGACCACGCGCTCGTCGCCGTCTAGCACACCGGCGTTGATGAATGGCTCCGCGTGGGCGTGCGTGGTGAAGAGAAGCCGCGCGGCGCGGCGGAAGTTGGCCCGTTGGACGGCGCGCCCAACGCGCGAGGCGGCCGGGTAGCCGCCGTGGGAGTGGAGGATGACCGGCGGCGGGCGGCGACGGCCGAGCGCGAAATTGAGCAGAAAGAGGTTGAGGTTCAGGTCGATGCCGTGGACGTGGACGATGTCCGGCCGAAGCGCCCGAAGCGTCTCGATGGCGTGAACGGCCGGCTCATAGACCGCCGCCTCGCGCCGACGGACGCGTCCCGCCATTCGAGCGACACCGCGCGCCATGCTCCCTGACGCAACGAAGTGATGTGTGACGCCCCCTTCGACGTGATAGGCATTCGTCGGGTACAGGTGTACCACGTGGACGTCATGCCCCAACGCGGCCATCTCGCGCGGCAGAGCGCGGTGGATCGGGACCTGTCGCAAGTATGCGGTCACGTCACGCTCGGCAACGCGCTCGTCATAATGAAGGACGGCGTAGCACACCCTCATCGCCGCACCATGTCCAGCACGAAGAAGCGCCCATAGTCGAGCAGCGGCGGGTGAGCGGCGATCGGGCGCTCCAGCGTGCCAAGCGCCTCCGCAACCGCGGGCGGCACGCGACGTATCGTATGCGGCGGCCGCAGCGCCCCGAAGCTGTAGGTCCGCTGAAGGCAGAAGTGCGGGGCGAAATAGACCTCGAACGCTTCGCGCGGCAGGTACAGGTGATGCGGGACAGGTTGGCCGCCAATCGTGTACACACGGTGAGTTTGTCGGCGTAGCCCCTGCGCGTCCCGCCACCGCCCCCGCGCCGCGAGGCCGAACCACTCCCACGCGCTGCACCGGCTCAGCATGTGGACGATGAGATGCCCACCCGGCCGCAACAATTGGGCGGCAGCGCACGCCAATGCGCCCAGATCCGGCAGCGTGTTGAGACCGGCGAACGTCGAGATGATGCTGTCGAAGCATGCGGCGGCCCGCAACGCCGGCGCCGCCGCATTGCAGACGAGCGCCTGCACCCGGTCGTTCACCCCCGCTCGAGTAGCCCTGTCGCGCAATCGCTGCACCATGCTCGACGAGATGTCCAGGGCCGTGACCCGCATACCATGCGCGGCCAGGAAGATCGCATCCTGGCCCGTGCCGCACGTCACATCCAGGATGTGGTCACCCGGCGTGAAGACGGCGAGAAAGTGCCGCCAGAGGATGTCGCGCATCCAGGCGTCGCCCTGCACCTGGGTGTCGTAGTCGGCGGCGATGCTGTCGTAGGCGGAGGCGACGACGTCAGGCATGTTTCCCTGGCTGCAAGTCCCGCGTCGGGCTGAGGTAGAGGCTGCACGTGCAGCGCTGGCAGATGGGGTTGTGGGCGACATCCAGCGACTGGCGGAATTGCCGCCCCGTCGGCGCGTTGAGCACGGCGTCGAGCGGCCCGTCGCCCAGGTGGCCGATGGCGGGATGGAAGAAGCATGGCTTCACCGCGCCGTCGCTCTCCACCACTACCGACACCCATGGCGCGTTGCAGCGCACGGCCGGGAAGTTCGCCTGGCCCACGAGCGCTGCGAAGTATTGGGGCAGCCGGCGCAGCTTGTCCGGCGACTCCGCGATGAAGCCGCTGCCAAAGTCGGCGGGACAGGAGGCAATGGTCTCCTCGACCACATCGCGGAAGTGGGCCACCTCGTCATCCGACAGCGCCACATCCGCCACGCGCCCGGCGTCCCAGGCTGTCGGGCGGTTGAAGGCGCTGCTCGACACGTCGGCGGCCAGGAAGCTGATACCGTCCAGGCCCAGGTCGTGCGCCGCCGCGACGATGTTGGGCAGATCGGCGTAGTTGAGACGCTGGAGGGTACAGCGGGCCGTCACTGGAAAGTCAGGCCGTTCGGCCTTGAGCGCCGCGACGCCCTGGGCCAGCCGGGCATAGGCGCGCGGGATGTTGCGGATGCGGTCGTGGACTGGCTGGCTACCGTCGAGCGACACGATGACGTCCGACGTGGTGCGCACTACCGCGGCCGCGTGCCGTTGGAGCAGCAGGCCGGTGCTGAGAAGCGTGACACGCGCGGGCAGGTTGGCGAGCATGTCGCACAGCGTCCAGAGGTTCGAGTGCATGAGCGCCTCGCCGCCCGACAGCACCACCCACTCCACGCCAAGCCGCCGCATGGCGGATACGTGCGGCTCCAGGTCCGCAACGCTCAACTCGACGCTGTGGGCGTTGGCCTTCCAGATGTCGCACATCACGCAGCGGCAGTTGCACGAGCTATGCGGCATCAGCACCAGCACCGGCAGGCTGTAGATCCGGTGCGTTGCCCGTGTCATCACCCGCCGCGCCGCCTTGATCACCGTCGCCATGGGACCTCAGACAAGTTGCCAACGCAAAGGCGCAAAGACGCAAAGGGGAAAGACCGAACAATCCTCTCTGCGCCTCTGCGCCTCTGCGTTGCTATCCTCTTTGGAACGCGCGACGAACACATATTAATACTCCCTCGATTCAGAAGCCCGTGGTTTCAGGCCGTTGGTAGGCGATAACCTTGTGCAGCGCCCGCAGCTCCAGCGGGTAGTCGTAGACGCGCAGGTGGTAGCGCCAGGCGCTCGCGGCGCGCAGGACCGCCCGCCAGCCGCGCGTCAGCTTGGGATCGGTCGCCGTCGGATAGTAGGCGTTCAGGACGCGCTCGAAGTCGTGGGTGAGGTCGCGCAAATCGCCGCGCAGCCACGGCATCGTCGTGCTGCGGCGCAGCGAGAAGCTCGTCCACTCCGGCCCTACCCACTCGTCGAGCGTCTCCGGGAAGCGGAAGCCGTTGGCTTTGGCCTGGTCGTACAGCTCGCCGGCCAGGGGCACGGGCGTGTACATGTACATGACAATCTCGGCCTGGGGATGGACGGCCTTGACGCGCCGGATGAACTCGATGGTGTCGCGGATGTCGGCAGCCGGGTCCGGCGGGTTGCCCATGACGAACGAGAACTCCGGGATGATGCCGTAGCCCTTCATGATGCGCGCGATCTCGAGCGTCTTGGCGGCGCTGGCCGTCCCGCCCTTGTTCATGCGCTTGAGCGTCTCGTCGGAGCCGGACTCCGCGCCCAGGTAGACCATCTTCAGCCCGCTGTCGGCCATTAGCCGCCAGGTGCGCTCGCTCATCTTAAGCAGCGTGTCAATGCGCGCCTCGCCCCACCAGCCGATGCGCAGGTCCATGATGCGCTCGGCGAACTCGGCCGTGCGCGCCTCGTGGACGAAAAAGTTGTTGTCGAAGAACTCGACGGCGTCGGCCCCGTAGCGGTCGTGCAGCAGGCGCACGGTGTTTGCCGTGCGCGCTGCGTTTTGCGCCAACCAGCGCCCGTTGACCATGTTGACGACCGCGCAGAAGTTGCAGAAGAACGGGCAGCCGTAGGAGGAGTGGTGTGGCAGCGTGCGCCGGCCCAGGTAGCACGACCGCGCGTAGTGCTCCATCGAAACGCGGTGGTAGGGGAAGTCGGGCAGGTGGTCGGGGTGGGGGATGGGCGCGAGCGGGTTGGAGTGCGGCTCGTCGCCATCCAGGTAGGCCAGCCCAGGCACGTCGGCAAGGGCGCCACCTCTGTCCAAGCGGTCGAGCAATTGCAGGAACACCACCTCGCCATGCCCGCGCACAACGTAGTCCACGTACTCGGCGCGCAGGCACGTGTCCCAGTGCTGCGTCGGGAAGTAGCCGCCCCAGACGATGGTCAAGCCGGGGTGGCGGCGCTTCAGCTCGCGGCACAGCGGCACGGCCTCGGCAAGCTGCGGGCCGGGCATGACCGTCACGCCCAGCACCTTCGCGCCCTCACGCGCAAGTTGATCGAGGCGTGCAAGTGAGTCCGCCTCGATATTGCCGTCCACGATGGCGTAGTCGCGGTCTCCCTCCAGCAACGCCCCAAGAGCCAGGAGCGACATGGGCAGGATGCGCTTGCCGGAGGCGTTGCTGCGCGGGTTATACAGAACGATCATGCTGATCCCCGTACGTGAGACGGTATACCGTGATTATCTCGTGGATGAAGTCACGCCGCGAGACGACATGCACGCTGAGATTGTTGGCCGTTGCAGTAGAAAGAAAGCCGCGCTCGTCGGCATCACTGGACAGCACGACGAGCGCGGCGCCCCCTGGCGTGAGAACAGCGGCGAGACCGGCCAGGAAACGCGGTACGACATCGGTCGCGCGCCAGGCGTGGTCGTACATGTCGGCCGGCTCGCCGTCAAAGTAGGGCGGGTTGAACAGCACGAGGTCGAATCGCTCGCCCGCCACCGGTGCGAACAGGTCGCCCAACCGCGTCTCGACGCGCTCTTCGACGCCGTGGGCCAGGGCGTTCAGGCGCACGCAACGCACCGCGGCCGGGTTGATGTCCACCGCAACAACGCGCCCGCCGCGCCGCGCTGCGAACACCGCCGCCGCTCCCGCCCCCGCGCCCATGTCCAGGACGTTGCCCAGGGGCACGGGCACGCCGTTCAGCGCCCGCACCAGGATTTCGCCACTGCGGAAGAGCGTCGGGTTGAACACGTCGGGCAGGACGATCATCGGCTCGTTGCAGACGGTCTCGATCACGAGACGACGGTGGCGGTGCATGACGAACGGTCGCCGCACCGCCTGCGCCCGTTTCCAGAGACGGCGAACTATCGGCGGCCACAGACCGTCGTGAGCGAGCGGCCCAGGGATGGCAGCCGGCGTTGGACCCTGCTCCCCCCGCGCTTCGCCCTGGAATGTTACAGATTGCGTCATCACCCTCCCGCCTCTTAATTCGTAAGTTGATACTCCATCTCCGACCGTCTTAGCTCAATCAGATAATGGTCGTTGAACAGGCCCGCCAAGCGCGTGTCCGCCATGCGCGCCTCCCAGCGCGCGAGGCGCTCGAACAGGTTAGGGTGACGCTCGACGAGGCCGTCCAGATAGGTGGGCGGCAGGAGCACGCCGATGCCGCGCAGCCCGACCGGCGCGAAGCACGGCGCGAAAGCCGCCGCCACCTGGCCGGGCGACGGGTAGAACACCCGCACGCCCTCCCCGCCGATTCGCGCGACCGCCCCATCTCGGCGCAGCCGGCGGCCCGCCGTCGCCACGTCGCCGTGCGCCCCATGCCAGAGCATCTCCCACGGGCACCACGGCCCCATGATGACGAGGGCCACGTGACCGCCGGGCCGGATGAGCCGCGCCAGCGCCCGCGCCACTGGTCGCAAGTCGGCGACACAGTTGAGAGCGCCGAAATTCGACAGCGCCCCATCGAACGACGCGGGTCGAAGAAAGTTCGTCCTGCTCATAACGCAATCGGCACTGTCACTGCGAGGAGGACGATTGGGGGTGCGGGGGCGGTACTCTGCGCCTGCCGACGAAGCAGTCTCGCGGGGAGTGAGAGTCGCGTCATGGTGGTCTAAACCGTCTATTACCACGGCGCGGGATTGCTTCGCTTCGCTCGCAATGACAGGCACGCTTGCAGGGGTCGCTCGCGCTGCTTCCACCGCAGTTGCCCCGGCCAGGTCCTCGATGCGCAGCACGTGCGCGCTCACATGGGCCGCAACACCGTCCCGCGCCACCTTCTGTCGCGCCATCTCTACCATCCGCGGCGACGCATCTGTGGCGACGACACGCACCCCGCGCTGCGCCAGCCACACGGCGTCCTCGCCGGTGCCGCAGCCCAGCTCTAGGACGCGGCTGCCGGGTGGGAACAGCGCGGCGAGGCGGGCGTGGACGGCGTCGCGCAGCCAGCGCCCCAGGCGCGTCGCGGTGAACGTCGCGTCGTACGTCGCGGCGGCGCCGTCGAAGGGCGCAACGCCAAGCGCCTGGCTCATTGGGCGCCGCCTCTCTCGACTTCTCCCGCCGTGAGCGCCATGCCCAGCCGCCCGACGCGGGCATTGAGAAACGTTTTGGCGATGCGCAGCGGGTCCTTGTGGCCGTTGTTAAGCTGCTTGTGCAGCGCGACCTCGTTGACCATCCAACGCGTCGCGAACGAGTAGAAGCGCTTCGAGTGCCGCCCGGCGACGGTCAGGTCACGATCGGTACGCTCGTCCCACGGCCTGTCGCTCAGCACGCGGCTCTCGACCTCCGCGTAGTAAGCCGTCCCCTTGATGGGGTAGGCGACAGTCGTCAAGAAGATGTCCGGATTGGATCTCTTGAGATGCTCGACCGTCTCTTCGAGCTGTGGCACCTCCTCGCCCTCGTAGCCAAGCATGATGAACATTCCCGCCTGAATGCCGCGCTTCTGGAGCTGGCGCGTCATGCGCTGCACCTCCTCGACGTTCGTGCGCCGCGACATCGCGTCCAGGACCGTCTGCGAGCCGCTCTCCGAGCCAATCCACAGGCGGAAGCAGCCCATCTCGGCCAACGTATCAATGATCTGCTCATTCAGGCGGTCGGCGCGCGAGATGCACTCGAACGGGAGGCGCAGCCCGCGCCGCTTGAGCAGGTCGGCGTAGGCCAGGAACCAGCGCGGGTGGATGGTCAGCACGTCGTCAGCGTACCACAGCATGTCCGGTCGGTAGCGCTCGACAAGCTGCTCGACCTCGGCGACGACGTTCTCCGGGGAGCGTCGTCGGTGGGTGTGCCCGAACACAGTATGGCTGCACCACTTGCACGTGTACGGGCAGCCGCGCGCCGTGATGAGCGACGCCGAGCCCATGCCGTGGTGCGTGCGCCAGGTCTCGACATAATCCGCCATGCGAATGGCCTCGCGGTCCGGGAAGGGAAGGTCGTCCAGACGCTGGAGGTAGGGGCGCGGCATAGTCCGCACGATTACGCCGTCTTCGTCGCGGTACACGATGCCCGCGATGGCGCGCATGTCACGCGGACCGTACCGCGCCAGGTGCGGCAGCAACTCGGCCAGTGTCTCCTCCCCCTCACCGACAACCACAACGTCCGCGCCGCGCGCCAGGTAGTCCTCGGCGTAGTGGGGCGGCTCCGGCCCGCCCAGGACGACGAGGGCGCCAGCCGCCTTTGCCTGCTGAATCATGGGCAGGATCCAGCGCTTGGTCATCAGGTTGCAGTACAGCCCGACGACGGCCGGTCGCTCGCGTTGGAGCATCGCGGCGAAGTCGTGCGGCTGGCTGAACGTCGCGTCGAAAACGCCGACCGCGAAGCCGCGCGCCTTGAGGTACGACGAGATGTACAGCAGCCCGAGCGTCGGGTAGGGCTTCATCACCTTCCGCTCGTGGGGGTCCTCGGATAGGTAGTAGCCGTGGGCCAGCGAAATATCCATAGGTCTCAAGCCAACTTTGGAGCCGGGTACAACGCCTCGACAAGGCGCTGCTCGACCGGCCAGCGGTAGAAATCGCGTCGCACGCGCCAGCGGGCAACGGTTTGTAGAGGGCGCGCCAACGGGTGCGAGTGGCGGCCGTAGGCGTACTTCTGGTAGAACTTGAAGCGCTCGACGCGCGCCTGCTTCTGGGCTGAGACCCACGGCCCGGTCGAGCCAACGTAGTCGAAGTCGGCCCATTGCTCCAGCGTCGTCGGGAACGGGTACGTCCCGACGAGGCCGTCGGCGATGTCGTTGCCGGGGTAGGGGCGGTAGAAGAAGATGGCAACCTCGAAGTCATCGCTCATCTCGCGCAATCGCCGGGCGACCTGAAGCCCGGCCGCGAAGCTCTCATCCGGCTCGTCGGGGAAGCCGACGATGAAGTTCCAGATGGCGCCGATATCGCTTCGCGCCAGCTTCTCCGCCGTGGCGAAGACCTGGGCGATGGTGATGTCCTTCTTGATGCGCTTGAGCATCTCGTCTGTGCCCGCCTCGACGCCGACCATAACTCGCCGCAGCCCGGCCTGTTGCGCCAGCGCCAGCGACTCGCCCGGCAGCCGCGCGCCCTGGTCCGCGCGCATCGTCGCCGTCCAACTCGCGTCGATGCCAGCGTCGAGGAAGGCGCGGCTGATGTCGGCGACGCGCGGCGCGCTCGTGAAGAACGTCTCGTCCTGGAAAGCGATCTCGGTGAAGCGGTAGCGCTGCCAGAGCGCGCCTAGCTCGTTCGCCATGCGCTCGGGTGCAAGACCGAACCAGCCGCGGCGGTAGACGAACGGGTCGGCGCAGAAGGCGCAGCGGAAGCGGCAGCCAATGGAGGAGATATAGTCGAACTGGCGCTTGCCCTTGCGGGCGAAGTACGCCTCGACAGGGATCAGGTCGTAATTCAGGGCGGGCAGCGTGTTCACGTCGCGCAGTGGGCGCGGCATGTTCTGGACAATAGCGCTGCTGGCATCACGCCACGTGACGCCAGTGACACCGGCCAGGTCGCGCCCCGCGAGGTATCGCTCGACCATCGCAGCGAACGTGTCTTCGCCCTGGCCGTTCACCACAGCGTCCACCGTCGGCTCGGCGAGGCACTCGCGAGGAAACAGCGACGGGTGCCAGCCGCCCCACACGACGGGTAGGTTAGGCCGCGCCGCTTTGGCCGCTCGTGTCACCGTCAAGGCATCGCGGATAGGCGCGCCGGTCAAGACGGTTACGCCCAGACACAGCGCATCGTGCGTCTCCGCCAGGACGGTCGCCAGCGCATCCCTCTCCAGCCGCGCATCTATGATCCTGACGTCGAAGCGCGCCGGGTCGAGGGCCGAGCCGACGGCGAGAAGGCCGAGAGGTATCGTCCAGAAGACGGCGTGGGGGTTGTAGAGAACAATCTTGTGGCGTGCCATGTGCTCTCCCCTTACTCTGGCTGCGCCGACGGGGTCGCCGCGGCCTCGGCGCTCATCACCTGGGATAGAGCGCCAATACCTTGCCCCGACTGCCGCGCCAGCCTCTCCAACCGCTGACGGGCGAGCGGCAGCGTCGCGGTGTGGTAGACGGCAGTGGCCGCCTGTCGCAAGGGGTGTCGCCGTGCGCCGCGAGAGCGCACCGCGTGGTCCACAGCGCCCACGGGCAGCCCGCGCAGCGCGCGCCACGCACGCCGCGCGCGGAACTCCTTGTGCAACACCGTGTGCAACTGGCGGTAGAAGTCGGTGGAGTACGGGCCGCGGTAGAGCATCGCCAGGTCGGCGCTGTCCTGCCAGTTCTGCTTGTCGCCAAGCTGGAGGCGAATGCTGTCGTAGAACTTGGTGCCAGGCAGCGGATACGAGACCGACATGCCGATGTCGTCTGGCGCGCAGTCGCGCACCATGCGCAGGGTCGCCTCGATATCGGCGCGGTCCTCGCCAGGATAGCCGAACTGGAGGAAGAAGCCGACGGCGATGCCAGCCCGGTGCAGCTTCTCGGTCGCGGTGTAGATTTGCTCGACGGTCGTGCCCTTGTCCATGGCGTCCAGAATCTTTTGCGAGCCGGACTCTGCGCCGACCCAGACCGTGTCGCAGCCCGCCATTGCCAGCGCCTCGACGACGCTGTCCTTGACGAGATCGACGCGCAGCAGGCACTTGAAGGGCATGACCGTGTCCGTCGCTCGCGCCAGCCGCCCAAACTCCTCGAGCCAGCCGGGCTTGAGGCCCAGGATGTCGTCCACGAACCAGATGTGGTCGGGCGCGTAGGTCGTCTTGAGCCACTGTAGCTCAGCGATGACATTCTGCGGGCTACGGACGGTGTAGCGCTGGCCCCAGATGGGCTTGGCGCACCAGTTGCAGTGATACGGGCAGCCCCGCGTTGTGACCATGTTCATGGAGAAGTAACCGTGGCGCGCCTGCCACAAGCGGCGGTAGCGCGGCACGTCCACGAGATCCCACGCCGGAAACGGCAGGTTGTCCAGGTTGCGGATGAGGGGGCGGGGCGGCCCATGCTGCGCCCCGCCCGCCCCACCCGGCCGCGCCAATCCGGCGACAGCAGATAGATCACCTTCGCTACGTCCCGCCAGCGCATCCAGCAGCTCTAGCAGCGTCATCTCGCCTTCGCCAAGCAGAGCATAGTCCGCGCCGTGCGCGAAGTACAGTGGACTATGATCCGTCGCGTCTGCTCCGGCGACGATGACGGTGCAGCCGCGCCTCTTCGCCATCTCGGTCATGCGGAACGCGGCCTCGCGCATCCGCAGCAGGCACATCTTGCTGAGATAGTTAAAGTTGTCTTCGAACAGCACGGCGAAACGCGGCCGGTGCGCGTCGAGCGCCGCCGTCCACTCGTCCTCGGACTCAGCGAGCATCGCGTCGAACAGGGCGACTTCGTAGCCGTGCTGGCGCAGCAGGGACGCGGCGTACAGCGTGCCCAGCGGCGGGTAGGGCTGCATCGCGTCCCATAGCTTCGGATCGAACCGCAAGTAGTAGCTCTGTCCCAACAAAATGTCTGCCATGCTCACCTCAATAACTATAGCTGTGCGCGGCAATCGCCTGACGATAGACGGCCAGCGTCTGCCGCGCCGTCTCGCGCCACGACATTTGACTTGCGCGGGCCAGGCCGCGCTCCCGCAGTGTCTCGGCCAGCGTCGCGTCGCTGACCACGGCTATCAGGGCGTCGGTCAGTTCACCCACCGAGAGTGGGTCTACGGTGAGAGCCGCGTCGCCGGCTACTTCGCTCAGCGACCCGGCCCGTGTCGTGACGACCGGTGTCCCGCACGCCATTGCTTCAATGACCGGGAGGCCGAAGCCCTCGTACAGCGACGGGAACGCGAATACCTCGGCCATGTTGAAGAGGCTTACCAGGTCATCCGATGGCACGTAGCCGAGGAAGAGCACGTCGTCGCGGAGGCCGAGTTCCTCGATGCGCCCGTACAGTGGCTTGTAGTCCCAGCCTAGCTTGCCGACGAGCAGCAACTGATGCGGCAGACCCGCCGCCTTCATGCGCGCGTAGGCTTCGACGAGACGGACGAGGTTCTTGCGCGGCTCAATCGTGCCGACATACAGGATGTAACGCCCGTGCAGCCCGTAGCTATGGCGCGTCGCCGCGATCTGTGCGGATGACACTGGCTGAAAATGCGCCGCGGCCGCCTCGTAGATGACGTGTACTTTGCTCTCAGGAACGCCCAGCAGGCGCACGATGTCTACCTTGGCACTCTGGGACACCGCGATGATGGCCGCCGCCCGCTGCGCGATCATGGGCACGAACGGGCGCATCACGAGGTGCTGCCGCATGGGGTGGAGGCGCGGGAACAGCGACAGCGTCATGTCGTGGATGGTGACGACGAACGGCGTCTGACACGACAGCGGGGCGGTAAAGTTCGTGAAGTGGCACAGAATGGGCTGCTCCGCGCGCAAGGCGGCCGGCAGAACCATCTGCATCCAGATGCTGCGGTTGGGGAAGGCATAGCGCGGGGAGAGGCAGCGCCCGACGGTCTCCCCTTCAACCATCCGATTCGAGAGGAGGAGGTAGTCATGCTCGGCGTCTTCCTCCACCAGATGTGCGAGCAGGTTACTCGTGTAGTACCCGACGCCCGACTTTGCTCCTCGCAACGCTGTCGCATCAAAGCCGATGATGGGGCGCGGCCGGCCTTGCCTCTGCATGGCGTTATTCGCGTGGTGCGGGGGTATGCTGCGGAGCGCTCCCTCCATCTCGACTTCAGGGAGGATGCCGTCGTTCGGCAAGTCATGACGCGCCAGGCGGGCATTATAGGCGGCGAGGATGCGGCGGCCGTGGCCGTCGAAGTGGCCTTTGCAGCAGTCGGGCGACAACACCACCGTGTCGGCGTGGGCGGGGGCTTCGCGTTTCAGCTGCGCAATCTTGCGGCGCTGGATCCAGCGTTCGGCATACACGCCCAATCCACCACCCAGGAGGCGCTCCCCTACCGACTTGAGCGGTTCTCTGACAGGCCCAAGGCTGTCGCTGGAGGCGTGAGCCTGCGGGTATCGCGCCTGGGGCAGATAGGCGTCGGCCCAGGAGTTCTCGTCGCGCATTCGCCCGTGGACGCCGCTGCCATACACCGGCGTCATCTGCGCCAGCTCGCGCGCCGTGAACAGGTTACGCTCGTCGAGCGCCAATCGTGTTTCGGCCAGAAGGTAGTTCGGGCAGAGGCGCTGGTGGGTTAAGCCCGCCAGGCGCACGACCGTGGTACACAGGGCGCGTGCTAGCCAGAGACGGCCTGGCGCCGTCACAATGAGATAGTCAATGTCGTCGTTCCGGGTAGGATTGCCGGCCGCGAGAGCGCCGGTAATGATGACGGACCGGATGAAGGGGAGAGATGCGAGCACTTTGCCCCATCGCCGCGCTGCGGGCCACAGCGCCGTCGCAGCCCGGTCGTGCTCGCGGCGCTGCTCGACAATCTCCTCCCGGCCCTTGAGGTAGTAGAAGCCATCTTGGGACGCGATGCGCTCGGCTAACCACTGATCCTCGGTCAGCCCCGCATGCACCGCCTCGACGCTGGCGCGCTCCTCGATGAGATAGTGCGCGATTTCGGTCTCATTCAAAGGAAAGTCGAAGATGTCGGCGTATAGCAGGGTCTTCAGGATTGCCACGCGCAGCGGCGCCTTGCCCTCGGATGGCCATGTCAAAGCGACCTCCCCATACAAGCCGGGTCACGTCGCGCACCGCAAGGAGGAGTGATGGGGTGGTGTGGCAACGTGTAGGAGAAGCGACAGCTATGACCTTTATTACGGACCCGATAAGCATTTGGATTTCGCAGTGGGCGTGCGTGGAGACGGGCTTTAAGAGCCTATCCGAATAACCCTGCGGCGCGCAGGGCGATGAGGGCGCAGGCGAAGTGCAGAAAGGCGATGTAGTGTTCAGGCTTCTTGTCCCAGCGCACCAGAATACGCCGAAAGCGGTT
>JBDHWG010000006.1:0-241556 GCA_039810085.1 Anaerolineae bacterium | reverse complement strand
GATGCGGAACCCGGTGGTCGTCCGATTGTTGGGCGTTCGCGCCCGTGTCCGTTTAGTCGTCGATGGTGTACTCATGCTCCCAAGTATACATTATCTTGCGTTATTCGGATAGGCACTAAGTCAGCGGGTTGAGGGGGCAGATAAGGAGCCACGAGCCAGGTCTTGGCTTAGGCGCTGTTCGTGTCTTACAGGCAGTGTGGAGGGGCAGGGTTTGTTATATGCCAGCGTCTGGCGCTAATCCCACGTCCGTTCGTCCACGAGAGGTGGCGCACCCTCTGGCAGCGCATCCACCAACTCCACATCGGCGCGGAATTTGAGGCCGTCGCGGATGGCGGCGGCGACCTCGCTCACGAGCCTGTCGTGGTCAATGTCGCGCGTCGGAACGACGCGACATGTCAGATGGTCCACGTGCTCGACGCGAGTGATAACGAATTGATAGCCCGCCACACCTGGGACGCGGGTTAACACAGCGCCAGCCTGGCGTGGGTGCAGGAACATCCCACGCACCTTGACGGCATCCCCGCTGCGCCCCTGCCAACCCACAAGTCTCGGCCGACCTGTCACCGGACATGGCTCCGACATAATGGCGGACAGGTCGCCCGTGCCGAAGCGGATCAGCGGGTAGGCTGGCTCGAACAATGTCGCAACGACTTCGCCCGTTTCGCCCGGTGGCAACGGCTGCCCGGTATTGATGTCCACGACCTGAACTAGCGCATCCGAGGGGAGGGTCCAGCCGGCGTCGGGGGCTAATTCGTATCCCAGGTTGCCCGCCTCCGCCGTCCCGTATCCTTGCAACACTGACACATTGTACCCCTGGAGGAGGGTGCGCAGCGACGGCGGCAGAGGCTCGGCCGAGACGAACGCCGTCTTCAGCGAGGAGGTCAGCGGCAGCCCCAGCCCTTCGGCCTTCTCTAGCAGCGCCTTGAGATAGCTCGGCAGGCCGATGTAGCCGTTGACGCCTAAGGCCACCATCGCCTGTACCTGCTGCTCCCCGTTGCCAATGCCGCCGGGGACGACGGCGCAGCCCAGGGCACGCGCGCCCTCCTCGAACATCGCCCCCGCCGGCGTGAGGTGGTAGCCGAAGGCGACGAGCACTATATCGCCCGCTCGGAAGCCCGCGGCTTTCAGAGCGTCAGCCCAGCGCCAGGGATCGGGGACATCAGGCTCCGGCTCATAGAGTGGGCCGGGGGACTGGAATACCCGGCGCAAACTGCCGACGGGGACAGTGAGCAGGCCGCCGAAGGGCGGGTCGGCTTGCTGGAGGGCAAGCAGGTCGTCCTTGCGCAGAATCGGGAGGTGGTCGAGGTCGGCGGCGCGCCGCACGTCGTTCGGCGCCAGCCCCGCCGCGTCCATGCGCCGCCGGAAAGCGGGCGCGTGGTCGTAAGCGTGCGCCACGCTCTCGTGTACCCGGTCATCGAAGCTGGCGTAGAAGTCAGTCAGGTTGATGGTCATTGCCACGTTCCTTAGCGCAGTCGGCCCCTCAGCGTCGCTTACGACAGCCAGCGTTTGCGGCGCTTATAGTGCTTCACATCGCGGTAGCTTTTCCGTGTCCCGACGTCTGTCAGACCCAGGTAAAACTCGCGCACGTCGGCGTTGTTCGCCAGGGCCGTCGGCTCGCCCTCGAGCACGATGCGCCCGCTTTCCATGATATAGGCGTAGTGGGCGACGGACAGGGCCAGGCGCGCGTTCTGCTCCACCAGCAGAATTGTCGTCCCCTGCTCGCGGTTGATGCGCTGGATGATGTCGAAAATCTCGGCGACGAGCAGCGGCGCGAGGCCGAGGGACGGCTCGTCCAGCATCATCAGGCGCGGGTGGGCCATCAGGGCGCGGCCGATGGCGAGCATCTGCTGCTCGCCACCGGACAGATAGCCCGCGCTCTGGTTCTGGCGCTCCTTGAGGCGCGGGAAGTAGCCGTACACCAGGTCCAGGTCGCTATTGACGGCCTTGCCGTCGCGCCGGCTGTAGGTGCCGGCCCGCAGGTTCTCCTCCACGGTCAGGTGCTCGAAGACGCGCCGCCCCTCCATCACCTGGAACACGCCCTTACGCACGATCTGTGCCGCGTCCATGTGGTGGATGCGCTGATCGAGGAAGAGGATTTCGCCGTCGGTGACCTCGCCGTCCTCCGGCTTGAGCAGGCCAGAGATGGCCTTGAGCGTAGTGGACTTGCCAGCGCCGTTGGAGCCGAGCAGCGCCACAATCTGCCCCTCATCGACCTTGAGGGACATGCCCTTGAGGACGAGGATCACGTCGCTATAGATCACTTCCACGTTATTGAGCGTGAGCATCGACTCCTACTTGGCGATACTCAGGTTGGTCTGGATATAGTCGGTCATGGGCGTCCACTTGCCACCCTTCACTTGGTACAGACGCAGCGCCTTGCTACCGCGATGGTCGTCCGGGGTGAAGGTGAGCTTGGTTGTCACGCCGCCGGTGTCGAAGTCCTTCATCGTCTCTAGCGCCGTCTTGAGGTTCTCACCCGACAACGGTTTACCGGCGTCCAGAGCGCGCTTCAAGCCCTCGGCCATCACAGCCATCGTCGTCCAGCCCTGGGCGTAGTGCAGGCCCTCGGCCTCGATGGTCGTGCCCTTCGACTTGGCGAACTCGGCCATGTCCTTCATTCCGGCTGCGCTCGAGTCTGGGAAGGCGAACGGCGACGCCCCTACCAATCCCTCGGCCGCCTCGCCAGCGAGTTTGACCGTCAGGTCGTCGGTACACCAGTTGAGGCACACGACCTGCACCTTGGGCAGCATGCCGAGAGACTTGGCCGCCTTCAACGCCGTGGCGCCCGCACCGGAGGTGTTCTGGATGAAGATGTAGTCGGCGCCGTACTGCTGCGCCTGGGTGAGCTGCGCCGTCATGTCGGCGGTTGCCGCCAGCATCGGGATGCGCAAGCCCTTCTCCATGCCGTTTGACGTGGCGAACTTGTCGCCGTCGTCCAGGGGCGAGAGGCCAAAGCCGCTGTTGCTGTGCAGGTAGGCGATCTTGGGGACGCCGGTCTTGCCCTTCGCCTTCCAGTCCTGGAGCATCCACTGCATCGCCGCCTGGAGCTGCTCTGAGTACGTCGTACCGACAAGGAAGTTGTACGGCGTCTCCTTCGGATTGGCGAGGTTGATGGAGTAGGAGGCCGACATGTAGGGTATCTTGTCCTCGCTGATCTTCGGGCGCAGCGCCTCGGTGTCGGCCGTGCCCCAGCCCTGGATCGCCAGCACCTTGTCCTGGGTCGTGTACTGGCTGTAAAGCTGCTCGGCGTTGGGCACCTTGTAGCCATAGTCCTGGCCGATGAGCTGGATGGGGCGGCCGTTGATGCCGCCGTTGTTGTTCTTCCACTCGACATAGTGCTGCACGCCCTTGGCGTATGGCGTGCCCACGTCGCCCGTCGCGCCGGTCAGGTCGAAGATGCCGCCGATCTTGATGGGCTCGCCGGTCGCCTTACCCGCGGCAGGCGCGGCTGCGGCAGCTTTGGCCGGCTCGGTCGCCTTCGCCGCCTCGGTCTTGGGCGCGGCGGTCTGCTGAGCGGCGGGCGCCTGGGTCGGCTGCTGGGCCGCCGGGGCTTGAGCGGGCGCGGCCGGTGTTGCGGGCGCGCTACTGCACGCCGCCGTCAGCAGAGCCAGGGCCACTGCGACGATCCACCAGACTGTTAATCTACGAAACATGGTCTCCTCCTCTTCTTGTTGATGGAACAGATGGTTAATAGCTGAACGGCCACAGGCGGAAGTAGTCTTTGATGTTGCGCCACATGCGCGCTAAGCCTTCGGGCTCGAAGACGAGGAACAGAATGATGACGAGGCCAAAGAACGCCTGCTGCAAGAACGGAATCTGTTGCAGGATGTTGGGCATGAAGCCGCCCGCCGTGCGCCCGAGAAGCTGAAGCATGGCCGGCAGCAGGGTCATGAACGCCGCGCCCATCACCGCGCCGGTGACGGAGCCGAGGCCGCCGATGATAATCATCGCCAGGTACAGGATGGACGTGTCCAGGGTGAAGCGCTCCCAGGAGATAATGGTGCGGTACTCAGCGGTGAGCGCACCGGCCAGGCCCACGAAGAACGACGATACAGCAAACGCCAGGAGCTTGTAGCGGAATAGATTGACGCCCATGACCGACGCGGCGATGTCCTGGTCGCGGATGGCGATGAAGGCGCGGCCGGTGCGCGTGCGGAACAGGTTCGTCGTCAGGATGATGGTGAGAATCAGGCACACCAGGATGACCCAGTAGAAGCGGAAGTCGCTGTTGATGCGCTGGCCGAACAGTGTCGGCGCGGGAATGACCATCGCCTCGACGCCGCCGGTCAGGTCGGGGCTGTGGATGATGACCCACTCGATGATCTCCTGGGCAGCCAGGGTGGCAATCGCCAGGTATAGCCCTTTCAGCCGCAGCGCCGGGATGCCGAACAGCATGCCGACCAGGGCTGTGATGAAGCACGCGGCGACAACGGCCAGCGGCCACGGCGCGCCCATCTGCTTAACCAGGATGCCCGTGGCGTACGCGCCAACGCCCAGGAATGCCCCTTGCCCGAGGCTAATTTGCCCCGTGTAGCCGACCAGGATGTTGAGGCCAATCGCGCCAACGGCGGCGATGCCAATCTGGTTGGCGAGGGTCAGCCAGTAGTTGTCGGCGAAGAACGGGAAGACGAGGACGAACGCCAGCAGCACGCCGAGGCGGATGAACTGCGCCGGCGTGCGCCGCAGCGCCATGTCCTTCTGATAGGTGGTCTGAAAGATACCGCTTTCCATGCGCCCCCCTACACGCGTTCGATGCGCGTCTGCCCGAACAGCCCGTAGGGCTTGACCATCAGCACGATGACCAGGATGATGAACGGGATGACCTGCTCCGTCCCGCCGCCGATGTAGCCGCCAGTGTACGCCTGCAGCAAGCCGATCACCGCGCCGCCGACGATGGCGCCCGGAATGGAATCCAGGCCGCCCAGGATGACGACTGGAAAGACCTGTAACCCGATGCGGCTGACATCGCTGCTGACGCCGACGATGTTGGCGACCAGGATGCCGGCGACGGCGGCGACGACGGCGGCGATGGCCCAGGCGACGGCGAAGATGCGTTGGATGCTGATGCCCATGCTCATCGCGGCCTGCTGGTCGTCGGCCACAGCGCGCATGGCGATGCCCTCACTCGTGAAGCGGAAGAAGAGGATGAAGCCCAGCAGGAAGACGCCGCATAGGACGAGGGCGTAGAGGCGGTCGGCGGGTGTGACTGCGCCAAAGATGGTGATGTTCTGGTTGGGAATGAAGGAGGGGAAGGGCTGCGACTGCGTGCCCCAGATGAGGCTGATGATGGCCGCGATGAGCGAGCTCAGGCCGATGGTCACCATGATGACCGAGATGATCGGCTCGCCGATGAGCGGGCGTAGCGCCAGGCGCTCGACCAGAATGCCCAGCAGGGCGGCGACCACGACCGTCGCGAGGACGCCGACCGGCCATGGCGCGCCTACCTGCCCCACGACCCAGTACGTCACATACGCCCCGACCAGGAGGAACGCTCCCTGGGCGAAGTTGATGACGCCGCTGGACTTGTAGATGATGACCACGCCCAGGGCAATAAGGGCGTAGATTGCGCCGTTGGTCAGCCCTGTCAGAGTCAGTTGCAGAAACAGAGACATGCGAGCCTCCGAATGACTACCCCATCGCCGCCGGCACACGCTCCTCTGAACCAGCCACGCTCTCGACCCTGAGGCGCGTCTTGATCTGCGCCGTGCGGCCGTCTTGATAGGTAATCGTCGTGTCCACGTCCAGGTAGTTGTCGTTCCCGTAGAGCGCGGCGACGATGTCGGCGTAGCGCTTGGCCACGTAGCCACGCCGCACCTTGCGCGTGCGCGTCAGCTCCGCGTCGTCGGCGTCCAGCTCCTTGTGCAGCAGGAGGAAACGGCGGATGCGGGCGGCGTGCGGCAGATCGGCGTTGGCGCGCTCGACCGCCTCGCGCACCAAAGCGTAGACCTGTGGCTTCTGCGACAAATCGGTGTACGTCGTGTAGGCGATCTGGCGCTGCTCCGCCCACTTGCCGACATTCTGCATGTCGATGTTGATCATGGCCGTCACGAACGGCCAGTCGCCGCCAAAGACCACCGCCTCCTTAATGTGCGGGCTGAACTTGAGCTTGTTCTCGATGAACTGCGGGCTGAACTTCGTGCCGTCGGGCAGGGTCATCACGTCCTTGGCGCGGTCGATGACGATGAGCTGGCCGCTCTCGTCCAGGTAGCCGGCGTCGCCGGTGTGCAGCCAACCGTCCTCCAGCGCCTCCCCCGTCAGGTCAGGCCGCTTGTAGTAGCCGACGAACACGGCGGGCGACTTGAGGAGAATCTCGCCGTTGTCGGCGATGCGCATCTCGGTCTCCGGAATTGGCACACCGACAGTCTGGAACTTCACGTCGCCGTCGCGGTGCACGACAGCAATGCCGCTAATCTCCGTCTGGCCGTAAATCTGCTTCAGGTTGACGCCGATGGCGTGGTAGAAGCGAAACACGTCCGGGCCGAGGGCCGCGCCGCCCGTGTAGCAGCGGCGAACGCGGCTCAGGCCGAGCTTGTCGCGGAGCATGGCGAACACGGCCGCGTCAGCGATACGGTACTGGGCGGCCAGGCCAGCCGAGGGCTTGCGGCCGGCGAAGCGGGCGTCGGCCATCTGGTAGCCGACGTTGAGCGCCCACTCATAGAGGCGGCGCTTCTCCGGCGTCGTGTCGGCAATTTTCACCTGCACCTGGCTGACCATGTTCTCCCAGATACGCGGCGGGCTGAACATCACCTGCGGGCCAATCTCGCGGATGTTATCCTGGACCGTCTCCGGCGACTCGGGGAAGTTGATGGTAAAGCCGACGTTGAGACCGCAGGCCATCGCGATCATCTGCTCACCCATCCACGCCAGGGGCAGGAAGCTCACGAAGTTGTCGCCGGGCGACATGGGATCAATGGCAAGGAGGTTGCGCCCTTCGCTGAGGAGGTTGCGGAACGTGAGCATAGCCAGCTTCGGCTCCGCCGTCGTCCCTGACGTGGTCGAGAGGATGCAGACGTCGTCCGCCTTGCCTTCGGCGACGCTCGCCTCGAACCAACCGGGATGCTCAGCCTCCCACGCCTGCCCCAGCGCCTCGACGCTGCGAAAGTCCATCAGGAACGTCTCGCTGTAGCCGCGCAGCCCTTTCGGGTCATAGTAGATGACGGCCTCGATGCCGTGGAGGTCAGGCCAGATTTCCAGAATCTTGTCTACCTGCTCCTGGTCCTCGACGACGATGAACCGAGCGTCGCTGTGGGTCAGGATATAGGCGACTTCACGTGTGACGGAGTCCTGGTAGATGCCAACGCTCTTGCCACCCGCCGCGTGGGCTGCTAGCTCGGCGTAGACCCACTCCGGCCGGTTGTCGCCGATGATGGCGACGGTGTCGCCACGACGGAACCCCAGGCGGGCGAGGCCCTGGCAGAAGTGGCGGACGCGGCGCAGGTACTCTGCCCACGTCACGCTCTGCCAGATGCCAAATTCCTTCTCGCGCAGAGCCACCCGTCTGTCGCCCCAACGGGCAGCGTTTTCGAGTAGCAATTGTGGAAACGTTTCACCCATCGGACTACCGTTCCTGTCCCAGATAGGCCTTGACGACGGACGGATCGGCCCGCACCTCGTCGGGCATTCCATCGGCAATCTTGATGCCGAAATCGAGGACGACAACGCGGTCGGACACGTCCATGACAACGCCCATGTCGTGCTCGATGAGAATCATGGTCACGCCGTGCTCCTCGTTCACGTCGAGGATGAACCGCGCCATGTCCTCCTTCTCCTCGGCGTTCATCCCGGCCATCGGTTCGTCGAGGAGCAGGAGCGCCGGGCGCAGCGTCAGGGCGCGGCCCAGCTCGACGCGCTTTTGGAGGCCATACGACAACGCGCCGACGGGCTTGCGCCGGATCGGCTCGATTTCGAGCAGGTCAATGATATCCTCGACGAAGCGGCGGTAGCGTACCTCTTCCCGCTGCGCCAGCCCCCAGTAAAGCATGTCGGTTAGCACGTTAGACTTCATGTGGACGTGGCCGCCAAGCATGAGATTGTCGAGAACGGTCATGGCGTGGAATAGCTCGATGTTCTGGAATGAACGAGCGATGCCGACCGTTGCAATCTGGTTGGGATGCATTTTGGTCAGGTCGTATGTCGTTCCGTTGTGGAACAAAATGTTGCCGGTCTGGGGGTGATAGAGGCCGCTAATGCAGTTGAGGAGGCTGGTCTTGCCAGCGCCGTTCGGGCCAATCACAGCGAGGATTTCGCCCTGGTGGGCCACGAGGCTCACGCCGCTGAGCGCAGCGACGCCGCCGAAGTTCAGGCCGATGCTGTTGACCTCGAGTTGCCGGTCACCTGGCTTCAGGCGGCTGCCGTTGAGTCCCTCGGCCATGTCCATCCTCCTCGTGGAGCGGGTCCAGGGGCTGCGACGTGTGCCCTGACTATACGAGTTTCCGAAAGCGTGTCAACCGTCTCACACCTGAGCAAACGTTTACGTCAAAACCATTTTTCCCCTAGACGGAAAACATATCACGCATGGATCGGCCACGGCTAGGTCGTCGGTTATGCTGCACCTGGAGCATATCACGAAGCGTTTCGGCATCACGACGCTGAAATGTGGGGACTTTGGAAAGGAAAGGAGGCCAGATGTTGCAGAAACGGGCGAACTTTGACGCAATTGGTCGAAGCTCGTCCGCCAAGAAGACGTAATCCCGAAATGTCTACATAACTAGGAGAAGAGGGTATTCTGGCATGTGCGCCAGCGAAGCCTCGGTTGTGATATTCTTCCGCCGCCACTTCGGTGACCAGGACCTACCGTTCATACACTCCCATTGTTTTGACATCCTCTCACCCCATTGTTATACTTAGCGCCACCCTCGCCCGTGCCCGCGCTCGTACGCTGCGTGATTCTTGACAGGAGAAGGAGAAGCTCCATGCAGAAACATCGGTTCTTGACCGTCTTGGCCGTGCTGCTGGTGGTCAGTCTTGCCTCTGCTTGCGCCCAGCAGCAGGCCCCCGCCGCGCCAGCCACCGTGGTCCCCACAGCCGCTGCTCAAGCGGTGCAGACCCAACCGACGACAGCGCCCGCCCCAACCACGGCGCCTACCACCGCTCCCACGGCGGCGGCCAAGGCCGCGGCCACCACAGCCCCGACGACGGCCCCAACGGCCGCCGCGACGAGCGGCGCGCCCGCAACTACGGCGTATTCGTCAACCGCCAACAAGGTGGACGCGGGCGACTGTAAGTACGGAGGTGAGTTCCGCTCCATCGAAGCTGTAGACCCGTCGACCGTCGTGTTCACCCTCTGCAACCCCGACCCGGCCTTCCCCTCAAAGGTCGCGTTCGCCAGCTTCGAAATCCTCTCGAAGAAGCAGCTCGACGCGGCGGGTGGTGACTCGGCCAAGATCAGCGCCAACCCCGTCGGCACCGGACCCTACATGGTCAAGGAGTGGGTGCGCGGCGACCACCTCACCCTCACCGCCAACCCGAACTACTGGGGTGACAAGCCCAAGACCCAGACGGTCATCTTCCGCTGGTCGAAGGAAGCGGCGCAGCGGCTGCTCGAGCTCCAGTCCGGCACCGTGGACGGCATCGACAACCCGGCGCCGGAAGACTTTGCCAATATCCAGAAGGATACCAACCTCAAGCTCTACCCACGCCCGGCGCTCAACGTCTTCTATCTGGGGATGAACAACCAGATCAAGCCGTTCGACAATGAGAAGGTGCGCCAGGCCGTGGCGATGGCCATTGACAAGAAGCGCCTTGTCGACAACTTCTACCCAGCCGGCTCGACCGTCGCCGAGCAGTTCGTCCCCGACGCCATGAAGCCCGGCTATAGCACCACCGGCGAGGGCGCGAAGTGGTATACCTATGATCCGGCGGCGGCCAAGAAACTCCTGGCCGACGCGGGTTTCCCCAACGGCTTCGATACTACCATCTCCTACCGCGACGTCGTGCGCGGCTACCTGCCCCTGCCGGGGAAGGTCGCCCAGGACATCCAGGCCCAACTCAAGGACGTGGGCATCAACGTCAAGATCAACGTCATGGAGTCGGGCGCGTTCCTCCAGTCCGTCGCTGCCGGCGAGCAGGGGATGTTCATGCTGGGCTGGGGCGCTGACTACCCCGACCCAACCGACTTCTACGACTTCCACTTCACGGGCGCGTCCAAGAACTTCGGCACGCCCTATCCCGATCTCGTCGCCGAGATCAAGGCCGCGGGCCAGGTCGCAGACCCGGCGCAGCGCCAGCAGCACTACGACAAAGTCAACGCGCTGGTCAAGCAGCACGTCCCGATGATTCCCGTCGCCAACGGCAACTCGGCCGTGGCCTTCAAGGCCAGCGTTCAGGGCGCTCATACCAGCCCCATCGGCAACGAGCGCTTCTCCGTCATGAGCAGCGGCAAGGACCAGCTTGTCTGGATGCAAAACGCGGAGCCGATCAGCCTGTACTGCGGCGACGAGACGGATGGCGAGACGCTGCGCGCCTGCCTCCAGATCTTCGAGCCGCTGCTCAACTACAAGGTCGGCGGCGTCGAGATCGAGCCGGCGTTGGCCGAGAAGTACACGCCTAACAGCGACCTGACCCAGTGGACTTTCAACCTGCGCAAGGGCGTCAAGTTCTCGGACGGCACCGACCTCACGGCGCAGGACGTGGTGGCAAGCTACGCGGCGCAGTGGGACGCCAAGAACTCCAACCACAAGGGGAACACCGGCGTGTTCGAGTACTTCGGCGGCTTCTTCGGCGACTTCCTCAACAAGCCGGCGAAATAGCCTGGAGCAAGAGGGTGTCGGCCGCACAGCAGCCGACACCCCCTTATCACCTTTATGTGGCGCTTTATCGCTCGACGACTCATTCTGATGGTGCCGGTTCTCGTCGGCATCCTGGTGGTGACCTTCGCCCTCGCGCGGCTGATTCCGGGCGACCCCTGCTACGTCATGCTGGGCGAGCGGGCCACGCCGGGCCAGTGCCAGGAGTTCCGCGAGCGCTTTGGCCTCAACGATAGCCTCCCCATCCAGTTCACCCGCTACGTGGACCACGTCCTCCACGGCGACTTCGGCGCGTCCATCCGCGACAAGCGCCCGGTGACCGACATCCTGGCCGAGCGCCTCCCGATGACGCTTGAGCTTGCCATCGCCGCCATGATCTTCGCCACCCTCGTCGGCGTCTCGCTCGGCATCCTCTCGGCCATCCGCCACAACAGCGCGGTGGACGTCGGTACGATGATCATCGCCAACATGGGCGTGTCGATGCCAGTCTTCTGGGTCGGGCTGATGCTGGCGTATGTCTTCGCGCTCCTGCTGCGTGGTACCCCGTTCTTCATCCCACCCTCCGGGCGGCTCAGCGCGGGCCTCGCCATGACGCCGCTGGCGCAACAGTGGGGCCTGGAGGCACTAAACGGTGCGCCCAAGTTCATCGTCTCGTTCCTGTCGAATTCCGTCATCCTCCACAGCCTCCTGACGTTCAACTTCCCGGTGCTCAAGGATGCGCTGTGGCACCTGATTCTGCCCGCGCTCGCGGTCGGCACGATCCCACTGGCCATTATCGCTCGCATGACGCGCTCCAGCCTGCTGGACACGCTCGGCCAGGACTACATCCGCACTGCGCGCGCGAAGGGCCTGGCGAGCGGGACGGTGTTGATGCGCCATGCGATGCGCAACGCGCTCATTCCCATTATCACCATTGTCGGATTGCAGACCGGCATCCTGCTTTCCGGTGCTGTGCTGACGGAGACGGTGTTCGCCCTGCCCGGCATGGGAACGCAGATCGTGTCGGCGATCCTGGCGCGCGATTACCCGGTCGTGCAGGGGTTCACCGTGGCAGTCGCGGTGATCTTCGCGTTAGTCAATATCCTTGTGGACCTATCCTACGCCTATGTCGACCCCTCTATCCAAATCAAGTAACCTGCCTGCGCCACCGGCGTCCGCCGTTTCCCCTGAGCTCGAAGCGCGCATCCCGCACCGTTCCCCCACGCTCGAGGCGCTGCGCCGGCTGCGCCGGCACCGGTCGGCCCAGGTCGGCTTCGTGCTGCTGGTCATTCTCGTCCTGACCGCCATCTTCGCGCCCGTCATCGCCCCCTACGACCCGCTCGATGTGCTGCGCGGCGTGACGAGGCGCGCCGGCCCCTGCATCCACCTGCTTGGCTGCCCGGCCGATCAGCCGCAGCACATCCTCGGCATTGACGGCAACAGCCGCGACCTGTTCTCGCGCATCGTCTACGGCTCGCGGCTCTCACTCCAGATCGGCTTCGCCACCACGATATTCGCTATCCTGCTCGGCACGCTGCTGGGTGCGCTCGCTGGCTTCGGGGGCGGCATCGTCGACAACAGCATCATGCGCGTGATGGACGTGCTCCTGGCATTCCCGAGCCTGCTGCTCGCTATCGCCATCGTCAGCGTCCTCGGCCCCGGCTTGATCAACGCCCTGTTGGCGATCAGCATCGTGTCGATCCCGGTCTACGCGCGCATCTCACGCGCCAGTGTGCTGGCGGTCAAAGACCAGGAGTACGTGAGCGCCGCCCGCCTCGTCGGTGCGGGGCCAAGGCGTCTGCTGTTTGTCCACATCCTGCCCAACTCGCTCACGCCCATCATCGTCCAGGGCACACTGGGCATTGCCGCCGCCATCCTCGAAGCAGCGGCACTGTCGTTCCTCGGGCTAGGCGCCGAAGTACCCAAGCCCGAGTGGGGCCTGATGCTCGGCGAGGAGCGCAACAGCATCTTCAACGCCCCCCATCTTGTCTTTTTCCCCGGCCTCGCGATCATGCTCACCGTGCTGTCGTTCAACCTCCTGGGCGACGGCCTTCGCGACGCTCTCGACCCCCGACTCAGGTTGTAGGCAAACCACGTGCTCAAACTCACGAGGTGTCATCGGGGTGTCCTCCGGCCGCGGTTTGGTGTTCATCGAGGCTCTCGGTGCATTTCTCCAGCACATCGCCGCTTAGCGGCCGCTTTTCTCATACTCTCTCTACATAACTCTCAATAGAACGACCTGGACTGTTTGAGACTGGACTTTGGACAACACCCACTGACATTATAGCTGGGCATGGTCCCTTTTCGGTCCCTTTCCAGATTCTTTCCAGGCACATTTGCGTTGCAGGGTGAATATCCTCGCGACCATGGATACTCTCAATGTGCGCTTCTGCCTACACACTGATGCACTTGATGGTATTCTCTTGGTCGTGGCTCTCCGACTCTGATGACTATCGGCACAGAGCTGCCTGAGCCTTGAAGACTTCGAGCGCAACTTCGCGATCCGTTCTGTGCCTGTCCACCAAAACGCGGGAGGCCTAGTGTAACCCGATGGCCTATCCTTTGCTAGGAGAAAGTGGGCGCCATCTCGTAAGGGAGAGACGGAGTGCCGCCTGAGCGGGCCGGTAAGTGAGAGGGAAAATAGGTGATGAGTATGGATAGTAAGTCACAGCACCAGGACTACCCTCACAGGCACCCTGATCGTGAGCACGCTGACGAGGGAGCAAGAACCCACTCCGCCGGGCCTACGGCATTATCTCAACATGCCCCTCCTGAGGGCGTGGATCATACGATGAGGGCGGGTGCTGGTGGTAGTACACCAGAGGTCGGACACAGCGCAGTCCACCACAGCGGCCATGACTTGGCGGCTGATCAGGCCGTGTACGACCACTCGTACCAGCATGGCACAGCCGGATTACGGAATGAGACACTTCACCACCAAGCGATGGATCACGCGGTCCACGGGCGGAATGTGAACGCCGGATCACATGAGGGGCACCACGGCCACGGGAGTGGTCACGTCGACCATACGGGGCACGAGCAGATGTTCCGCCGCCGCTTCTGGGTATGTCTCGTCCTGAGCGTCCCGGTGCTGCTCTACAGCCCCACCCTTCAGGCGTGGCTGCGCCTCAGCATGCCCACATTCCCGGGAAGTCAGTGGGTCGCGCCTGTCTTCGCCATCGCGATCTTCCTGTACGGCGGGGTACCCTTCCTCCAGATGGCCGTCCCCGAGCTGCGCAACCGCCAGCCCGGGATGATGACCCTCATCTCGCTGGCCATCAGCGTGGCGTTCTTCTACAGCCTGGCGACCCTATTCATGAACGGTGCGATGAGCTTCTTCTGGGAGTTGGTCACTCTGATTGACATCATGTTACTGGGTCACTGGCTCGAGATGCGTAGCGTGCGCCAGGCGTCGGGTGCGCTGCAGGAGCTGGCGAAGCTCATGCCGGATACGGCCGAGCGAGTGACGAATGGCGGGACCGAGACGGTCCCGTCGAGCGACCTGCGCACCGGCGATGTGGTGCTGGTGCGGCCAGGCGCGAGTGTGCCCGCCGACGGCGAGGTTGAACAGGGCGAGTCGAGTGTCAACGAGGCGATGGTCACCGGCGAGTCGCGGCCAGTGCGCAAAGCGCCAGGTGGGCGCGTCATCGCCGGCACGATCAACGGCGACGGGAGTCTGCGGGTACGTGTGACGGCGACTGGGGATGAAACGGCACTGGCGGGCATCATGCGCCTGGTCGCGGACGCTCAGAGCAGCCAGTCGCGGACGCAGGTGTTGGCCGACAAGGCGGCCGGCTGGCTGTTCCACATCTCACTCGGCGTCGCCCTCCTGACCGCTGTCGCCTGGACGCTAGCTGTCGGCTTCAACGTCCAGGTCGTCGAGCGTGTGGCGACGGTGCTGGTGATCGCCTGTCCGCACGCCCTCGGTCTAGCGATCCCGCTCGTCGTGGCGATTACGACGTCCCTGGGCGCCAAGAACGGCATCCTGGTGCGTGACAGGCTGGCGATGGAGCGGGCGCGCGACCTCGACACCGTGATATTCGACAAGACGGGGACACTGACCAAGGGCGAGTTCGGCGTGGTCGGGTTGGCAACGGCCGAGGGCTGGGACGAGCCGCGGGCACTGGCGTTTGCGGCGGCCATCGAGGGGGACTCGGAGCACACCATCGCCCGCGCCATCCGCGACGCGGCGACGGAACGCCAACTGGACCTGCCCGAGATAGGGGCTTTCGAGGCCATCAAGGGGCGCGGCGTGCGGGCGGAGGTAAACGGCCAGCTGGCGTACATGGGCGGGCCACGGCTGCTGGAGATGCTGAACCTGACGCTACCCGAGAGGATTGCGCGCTTCGAAGAGCAGGCGAGCGCCAAGGGCCAGACGGTGGTGAACCTGGTTGTGGAGAACAAGGTCGTGGCGGGCTTTGCCCTGGCCGATGTCATCCGCTCGGAGAGCAAGCGGGCTGTGGAACGGCTGCGCGAGATGGGCGTCGAGGTCGCGATGCTGACGGGCGACAGCGAGGCGGTGGCAAAGGCTGTGGCCGAGGAGCTGGGCATCCAGACGTACTTCGCCGAGGTGCTGCCAGAGCACAAGGACGAGAAGGTGCTCCAGTTGCAGAAGCAGGGTAAACGCGTGGCGATGGTCGGCGATGGCGTGAACGACGCCCCGGCGCTAACCCGCGCGGACATCGGAATCGCCATCGGGAGTGGGACGGACGTCGCGGTGGAGTCGGCCGACATCATCCTGGTCAAGAGCGACCCGCTGGATGTGGTCAACATCATCGAGTTGAGCCGCGCCACCTACCGCAAGATGATCCAGAACCTCGTCTGGGCGACGGGCTACAACGTGGTTGCCCTGCCGCTGGCCGCGGGCATCCTGGCGCCCATCGGTATTATCCTCTCGCCAGCCGTGGTGTTATTTGAAATCTCCACCGACCCGCCGGGCTTTGCCGTGGACGAGCCTGTGGATGAACTGGGTACTCACTTGAAGCTGCCGCCGTGGCTAGAAGACGCGCGCAAAGACCTTGAGAGCGTGCTTCCGCCGCTTCGGAGACCAATGAACCCAGGGTAAGGAGAGCGTGCGATGCAAGATGATGACCTCCCCGAAGTAACCCCGGCCGACGATGTCCAGGAGGAGCGCAATCGGCCGGGCGCCGAGCGCATCTACCGCAACGATGACATTGCCGTCTACTGGGAGCCTAAGCTGTGCATCCATGCGGGCTACTGTTTTCGCGGCCTGCCCCATGTGTTCAAGCCGTTGGAAAGGCCCTGGGTTGATGTAGATGCCGCCTCCGCTGAGGAGATTGCAGCCACCGTGATGCGTTGTCCGACCGGCGCGCTGCACTTCGAGCGCCTGGATGGCGGAGCTCAGGAGGCAGTGCCCGAGGAGACCACCATCACCGAGCGACCCAATGGGCCGCTGTTTGTGCGCGGGCGGCTGAAAATCCGCCGCCAGGACGGGTCCGTGCGCGAGGAAACCCGAGTCGCTCTATGTCGCTGTGGACAATCAGCCAACAAGCCATTCTGCGACGGCACACACCGCAAGATTGGCTTTCGTACAGCTCCACCGAGCGAGCCGACGCAAGGTACATGACAGGCTCTTAAGAAGGAGAAGCGGATGTGACATACGAACGAAGATGCCTACGCTGTCATCAGTGAACAATACACAGTCGGGGCTTGTAAGGAGTAGAGTATGAACATCACCATCATTGGTACAGGCAACATGGCTCGCGGCATCGGCACCCGACTGCTCGCGGGCGGCAACAGCGTTACCCTGATTGGCCAGCAGCCAGGCGCTGCCGAGGAGCTGGTCGGCGAACTGCGGGGCGCGGCGCGTAGCGGCGCCTCTGTACGGGCGACTTCTGGAAGTGGGGGCATCGGCGGCGAGGTGGTCATCCTGGCGGTGCCATATGATGCGGTGGCCTCCGTCGTCCAGCAATATGCCGACCAACTTGCGGGCAAGATCGTTGTCGATATCACCAACCCGGTCGATTTCAGCTAGCGGCCCGTCATGTATTTTCTGGTCCCCTGCCCTGGCTCCGTGTCTGCTGGGGTATAGTCGCGGAACGGCTCATTTCTCCAATCGATCGGACCGAGAGCGATCTCCCCCCGTACCCTCATCGACGTTGGGTGGAGCGACAGGAAGACGCCAACGACGTCGGATCGCCAGCACGCGCAGCACAAAGCACAGCAGCATTGCGGCCACGGCTGTGGGGGCGGCCGGCAAGTGCAACTCGTGGCCGACTGAAATCAACGCGGCGGCCGCCAGGGCAGCAACGGCGTACAGGTCGCGGCGCAAAACGATGGGAACTTCGTTGACCAGGATGTCGCGCACGATGCCGCCGCCGATCCCCGTGAGCATCCCGAGCATTGCCGCGCTCACAGGGTTGATGCCATAGGCGAGTGCCTTGTCCGTACCGGTGACGGCAAAAACGGCCAGCCCAGCCGCATCGAGCAGCGCCACCAGCGGCCCCACCTGGTGGACCACCTTCGGCAGTGCAAACAGGATCAGCCCGGCGGCGATTGCTACGAACGTATAGTTCAGGTTACTGATAGCAGCGGGCGGGACAGCGCCAATCAGCAGGTCGCGTGTCAGACCGCCCGCCGTCGCAGCCACAAACGCCAGCACCAGGATCCCAAAGAGGTCCGCCCGGTGCTTGATGCCTGCTGCGGCGCCGCTCAGCGCAAAGGCGAAGGTCCCGATCAGATCAAGCGCCGTCAGAAGCGGACTAATCGGTATTTGCATCCACCCAACTCCATGCGGTGATGATCAGCGCGCTGTTCATCTTGGGCTAGCCATCCACGCGCCGGCCGCCGTCAGTAGGGTCTCGATCCCGGTCTCCAACGTGGGGTGCAGAACCGGGGCCCAGAAGGGCGAATGCGGGCCGGGTAGTTTCTCAACCGTCCCCTCCGCGACAGCCTGATCATACTTCTCCTCTGCCGTACCGCCCACGAACCACATCGCATAGGGGACTTTCCAGGCGCGGCCGAAACGGCTAAAGTCCTCGCTGGCCCCTACCGGCGCGGCCTCGCTCACCCGCTTGCCGAACTGCTTTCGGAAGGCCTGGGCGATGCGTTTCGTCACTTCAGGATCGTTGACCGTCAGCGGGTAGCTGTTGATGACCTCGAACGCAGGGTCTTTGGGCGCGTCGGAGGCCCGGGCCTCGGCGATGCAGATCCGCTTGATGGCGGCCATCACGTGGTTGCGCACCGCCTCATCGGTTGTGCGCACGTTGAGCTTGATGTAGGCTTCGGCGGGGATGACGTTCTCCGCCATGCCGCCGTGGAATTCGCCCACCGTCACCACCGCCTGCGAACTTGGCGCGATCTCGCGCGCGACGATGGTCTGCAGGCGCAAGACCGCCGCAGCAGCCATGACGATCGGGTCGATGCCGTTCTGCGGCATGGCGCCGTGCGCACCCTTGCCGAAAAAGCGCACCAACAGGCTGTCACCCGCCGTCAGGGTTTGCCCGGTGCGAATGCGCACAGCGCCGGCCGGATCTTGCATCAAGTGCTGAGCCAGAATCACATCGGGTCGAGGGAAGCGCTCCAGCATGCCGTCATCGAGCATGGCCTGCGCGCCTTGGGCGGTTTCTTCGCCCGGCTGGAATACCGCCATGATCGTCCCGTGCCACGCGTCGCGGGCTTGCGCCAGCACCGTGGCCGCGCCTAACAACCAGGACGTGTGAATATCATGGCCGCAGGAATGGGCCACCGGCACGGTTTCGCCCTTCTGGTTGGTGGCCTGCGCGGTGCTGGCATAGGGCACTCCGGTCTCCTCGGCCATCGGCAAGGCATCCATGTCGGCGCGCAGCATCACCGTGGGGCCGTCGCCGTTTCTCAAGAGACCGACGACCCCAGTTCGCCCCACCTGTTCTGTGACTTCATAACCGGCTTCACGCAGCTTCTGGGCGACAATCCCCGCGGTGCGCACCTCCTGCATGGACAGCTCAGGGTTACGGTGAATATCCTTGTAGATGTCTTCGATCGCCGGCAAGACTTGCTCGATGCGACCCGCAAGACCATTAACAAACGTGGTCATATTTCCGCCTTTCGCCTTTCATTCACTCACGAATGCCTCTCAGGGCGACGCAACAAACGAGAGCGCTGACGCCATCGTCGTCTTACTCCTTCTCCACCTGTGGCACGCCGCGGTGTGCAACGCCAAGCCAGGCTCTAGCGTCGGCGACGGCGTGCCGGGTCGAGGCGCCCAGGTCGTCGACAGCGGGGACCAGCCGCACAGCGCCCTCCAGGTCGAGCTTACCCGCGCGCCGCAGATGCTCGCTCACGTCCTCATCCACGCCACTCAGGTACAGTCGCCCACCTGCCTCGGCCAATTCGTCGGCGTAGTCGTCAAGTACCTCAACCAGCGTAGCGCCCACCTGCGTGTACCCCCGTAGGCGCAAGACCACGGTGGGGCGGACGGCGCCGGCTGGGCTGGGCAGCCTCTCGGCCAGTGTACGTGCCCCGGCGAAGAACAGGCTGCCGTAGACGTTGAGGACAGTTACTGTATTGCTTGGCAGGCGCTCGGGCGCTGCGCTCTCGTAGACGCGCCCATCGTCCCTTTGGCTAAGCATCCGCACGGTCACATCGCTCGCCGAGGAGGCGAGATAAAGCACCACAGTCAGCGCGACCCCGGCAGCGACTGCCACTGGAACCGACAGTACGAGCGTCGCCAAGAAAGTCGCCAGGATCGACAAGCGGGCTGCACCGCCTGTGTTCCAGATCGAACGGGCTTCCTGAACGTCTATGGCGCCGATGCCAGCCAGAATCATCAGCGCTGCGAGTACGGCCATGGGCACCTGCCCGACCAACCCCGGTACCAGCAGCACGATCACCAGCATCCACACCACCCAACACACCTGCCCAGCGGCTGCGCGCCCCGACGCTCACATTCAGCGCCGTCTGGCCCACCGAACCGCCTGCCGGGATGCCGGACAACAACCCACTCGCGACGTTCGCCACACCTTGGGCGACCATGTCCCGCGAAGCATTGACTGGACTGTCGTCAGGGTTCTCTACGCTTTGGCTCACCCCAGCCCCTTGAACGGCAATTACGACAGCGATGGCGAGCGCCGACAAAATCAGCCCGGGCGTAAGCAGCGCGAGGTTTGGAAGAGAAGGGGTGGGAATGCCGCGTGGGATGGGGCTGACATCCACAACCCGCTGCACGCTCTCCCACCTCAGCAGCGCGACCAGGAGTGTGGGCACGACGAGCGCGAACAGCGAGGACAGCGCGGCGAGGCGGGTGCGCGCCAGCCCAAAGGCGATGCCAAGCGTCAGCAGCCCGGTGAGAACTGTCGGCGCGTTGAATTGCCCGACATGGGCGAGTAAGTCAATGAACTGTACAACCTCGTTTCGTCCCTCGGGGCTGACGCCGACCAGGGGGGCGAGCTGGTCGAGAATGAGCACGGTCGCCACGCCGATCAAGAAGCCGGTCATGACGGCGTGCGAGACGAAGCGGAGCAGCCGCCCCAGGCGTAGTAAGCCGAAGAGAGCGAGGGACACGCCGACCAGGACGACCAGCAAGAAGAGCGCCTGGTCACGCTGGGCTTCAGGATAGCTCGCGATGGCCTGGCGGGCGGCGAGGGCCGAGGCGCTGGTGGTGGCAATCTGCATCAACTGTGCGCTTACCAATAGGCTACCGCCAATCGGCGCCGCGATACTGGTGTAGAGGCCGTAGACGGGATTGACGCCGGCCAGCGCGGCCGACGCCAAGCCATCTGGCACACTCACGACGGCATTGATCAGCCCGGCGACCAGGTCTTGCCGCAGCACGCTCCCCCGCGCCTCGTTTGGCTGTGCAGTGCGGGGTGGTGGAACGGATGCCCTCATCGCTAACGCCCCAGGTCTGAGGCTGCATCTTCCTCGAGGCTGACAAGCCACGCCCGGCCTTCGGCGACGGCCTCCTCGGTGGATTGACCGAGCGTGGGAGTGGCCTCGTAAGCCCGAACCGGCCCGCTCAGGTGGAGCTTACCGCTGTGCGCCAACTGGTCGTACACGCCCTCGCTCAAGCCCGTCAGGTACAGCCGCCCGTTCACAGCCCGCAGCTTGTTCGCGTAGTTGGCCAGCACATCGATCAGCGTCGCGCCGACGGTGGTACGTCCTCGCAGCCGCAGGACGACCACCGGGTTCTGAGTGTCCTGGGGCTTGGGCAGCATCCGCTCCAACGTCCGAGCGCCGGCGTAAAAGAGGTGGCCGTACACGTGGAGCACCGTCACTTCATTGGCGGGTAGGTACTTCGGCGGCTGGCGTTCTTCGATGCGCCCGTCAGGCCGCTTGACCAGCCGCACCATCGAGATATCGGACGAGGACCTGTTCAGGTAAAGTAGGGCAGACAGCACCACCCCGATGCCCACCGCCACCTGAATGGGCAGGAAGAGCGTTGCCACAAAGGTGGTGACGATCACTAGGCGGGAGGGCCAGCCCGTCTGCCAGATGGCGAGCACCTCCGACAGCTTGATCATGTTGACACCGGCATAGATGAGCAGCGCCCCGAGCGCCGGCATGGCAACAAGCGAGATGAGGCCGGGGAAGACGAGCACGAAAGCTGCCATCCATACGCCCGCCATGATCACTGACCAGCGCGTCTGGGGGTTGGCGGCCACACTCAGCGCCGTCCCGCTGAGTGAGCCGCCAACCGGGAGGCCGCGGAAAACCCCTGCGGCGAGGTTGGCCGCCCCCTGGGCGATGAAGTCGCGCGACAGACGCCTGGGCGAGCCGTCGGGGTTGGGGACGCTCTGGCTGACCCCCGAGCCTTGCACCAGGGTGATGATGGTGACAGCCAGAGCCCCGGTGAGCACGCCGGGCGTGATGTGCGAGAGCGACGGCCAGTAAAGCGCCGGGATGCCGCCGGGAATCTCCCCGACGTTCCGGACAATCTGCACACTCTGCAGTCGAAAGACCGCCACGAGCACTGAGGGGATGATAATGGCGACCAGGCTGCCAAAGTTACCTAGCCGCGTGCGGGGCAGCGTGACGACGAGGACCAGGGTGAGGGCCGCCAGGGCAAGCGAGAGGGGGTTGATCTCGCCCACGTGGGCGAACACGTCCAGCGTCTGGGTGACCTTGTTGCTGCCCGTCGCCGCATAGCCGGTCACCGTCGGCACCTGGCTGAGTACCATGAGCACCGCAATGCCCGTCAGGAAGCCTGTCATCACCGAGTAGGAGACGAAACGGATCAGCCGCCCCAACCCAAGCAGACCGAGCACAAGCTGAAAGACGCCCACCAGCAGGACCATGACGAAGAGGGCGTTGTCGCGCCTCTCGTGTGGCAGACCAGCAAGGGTCTGGTTCGCGGTGAGTGCTCCGGCACTGGTGGCGTTGATGATCATCAACTGAGTGCTGGAGAAGAGGCCGCCCACGATTGGCCCAACGGCCGAGCCGTACAGGCCGTATACCGGGTTGACTCCCGCCAGGATGCCGTTCGCCATCCCGTCCGGTGCGCTCCCGATGGCGCTATTCAACCCGGCTAGCACATCTTGGCGGAGCGCGGCGCCGCTCGGCAACTGGCGCGCGGCGTAGTTGGCGACCGCCTCGCGCAGCCTGCTCAGGCCCGGCTGGTCAATCTCGGGCTGGGCGTCGGGTGTCTGGTCGGCTGTCTGTGTTGTGTCCATCAGCCACTATTCCTCCTCCGGTGTTCAAGCTGTCCCGCGCCGGTCAGGCGCCGCCAGGGCGCCATCTGTCACCACAGGCGTGTCGTTCACAAAGCTGGTCTCGCCCGCCGCCTTGGCGCGCCTGCCGAACTCGCCAGCGGCTAGCATGGTGATGATCATGCTGATCAGCGAAGCGGCCAGCAGCAATAGGAACACGGTCGGCTGGCTGGCGAAGTTGCCCGCTACAATCGCAAACGCCGCTGCGAAGTTGCGGTGCCCCGTCCCAAGTGCTAACACTCGCCGCGTCTTCACCTCGGGACCACCCAGGAGATAGCCAGTTCCGAGTCCCGTCGCGTACACGAGCAGCGCAGACAGGATCGCGCCCGTGCCGAGAAGCCCGAGCACGCTGCCGATGTTCGTCAGGTTCAAGACAAGCATCAAGGCCAGGCTGATGTTGGCGATTTCGCCCATGATCGGGCGGGTCATCTCGGCCTCCTCGTCGTAGCGCACGTTCATGAGCAGGCCGAAGGCGAGGGGCAGCAGAATCTGGAGGACCAGCGGTAGGGCGATAGCGACAGCATCCACCGTGACCCCCGGAATCAGCCTGGGCAGCACGAGGGGTAGGTAGATGACGGTCGCCACGACCTGGAGCGTGACGAGACTGGCAGCGAACCGGATGTCACCGCGGGCGATCTGGGCTGCTTTGATAGCGATGGGAGCACCGGCGACCGCCCCCATAAGCAGAACCCCAATCTGGAGGTCCTGCTGGAGCGAGAGGATACGCGTGAGCGCGAAGGCCACCGCCGGCACGATGACGAAGTTCGCCAGAAGTGACATAAGCACGAGGCGCACGTTCTTCAGCGGCTCGATGATATCCTGGACGGTCAGGCCAAGACCTAGCGAGAACATGCTCGTGACGACAAACGCCAGGGTAAAGGCGTTAGTTAAGCTACTGATAATTTGATCCATGGTCTAGCGCCTCCTTCGCACATGCCCCTTGCCACCCTCAGTCAAGCTGGATGCGAACAGTCTGCACGCCATCCTTGACCGACACATCGATGACGCGTGGTTCACGCTCGTAGGGAATTACGCTGATTTGGCCGTTGCGCTCCAAGTACGCAAGCTCGATCTTCGAGGGGTCCGTCTGGTTAGTCTTCTGACGCAGGGCCTGCTTGAGGTCGTCAGAGGTGATGCTACTTCGCCGCATCCCGTCGCGCTGGATTTCCCCGTCCTTGATCAACAAGACGCGCTCTCCCTTTATCCAGGCGCCGAACCAGCTCGTATGGTATGCTACTACGCCAAAGAGCCAGTGCAGCCCAAGCAGCGCGATGCCTGCCAGCAACGTCGGGAAGAACGGCGCCGATCCGCTGATGGCACGACTCATGACCGACCCCAGCATGATGCCGACGATGACATCGAACGCCGTAGCCTCGGCGAGAAAGCGCTTGCTGCCCAGGCGCACAATGATCAGGGTCGAGACATAGACGAGGACCGTGCGCAGCACGATCTGGACGGGGTTCATATCCCCGGCATCCAGTCCAAGCCCGAATAGTGCCTGGATCTGCTCCCATACGACCTGCAGCATGCCGCTGCTCCTTCCTGCTCTAGCGGTACTTCACCTCGCGCGTGCCGAACATGTCGAGATCGAACGGTGGCCGGTCCTCGCCAATCTCCCGCTCCACCAGTACGTGGAGCTTCTTGAGCATCCGCTCGACCACCGCTGGGTCGTGCTTCGGGTGGTCCGGGTGGCCGAGGTTCTCCAGCTCGCCGGAGTCGTTCACCAGGTCGTGCAAGGTGACGTCCCCCGTGGCGTACAGCTCTTCGAGCGTCGCGGGGTTGCCATACTCGTTCGGGCTGAACCAGCGCACCAGCTTGTACTGACCGTCCACGACCGTGCGGAAGAACGTCCGCTTGCCGAAGTCGGGTGCACCGTATTGCTCTCCCGCCGCTTTGAGCCGCGCGTCCGCGTCACTGAACTTGTTCGCCGGATTCAGGTCCATGGTGCTCAGCCCCCTGAAGGCGCCCGTCTGCGCCCACTCCAGGTCGAGGGAGCCTAACCCATCCCAGCAGAAGAGCGCGCCGTCGCCCGGCGTATTCACACTGCCACGCGGCCCATTCTGCGTCGGGTCGAGTATCACGCTCTTGAGACTACGCCCCTTGAGGTGTGGGTAGCGCTCCTGTATTCCCTGTTCACTGAGGCCCGCGAACTCGAGCAGCGTGGGCGCGAGGTCGAGGTGCGAGCCGACGGCGGCGGTGCGCTTGCCTCTTGGGCCGCCGGGGACACACATAGTCAGGTTGACGATGGCCCCCTCATCGTAGTGGATGTTCCCTTTCTGGTGCATGCGGTGCGCCCCGTTCATCTCCCCATGGTCGCCGGTGAAGATAACGATCGTGTTGTCCCACAGGTTCTGACGGTCCAGGGCCTCGAGCACCTTCATGAACTGCGCGTCCACTAGGCGCATGCAGTTGACGAGGTAGTTGCGGCGCCTGACCCACAGGTCGGGGCGGTCGTCGGGGACGCGGCCGTAGTTGAAGTCGGTGCTCTCCTTGTAGGCGTGAACGCCGTACGGCTGCATGGCCAGGTCATCGTCCAGGTTGTCTGGCAAGCCGACGTCCCATTCCTTGTCGAACCAACCCAGCCGCTGCTGCGGCGTCTTGAGCGGACCCATCGAGCCGCCCGGTGGCGGCATCTCGACCGGATCCGAGAGATAGAACATGATGTCGTGCGGGTTGACGAGGCTACACACGAGCAGCCAGGGCTGGTCGAGCGTGGGAGCCTTCGTCTCCAACCAGTCCACTGTCTCGAACGCGACGGTGCCGTCAAGCTTGGCGCCTTCGAGGGGCGCGCCGTACATCTCGCCCCACTGCTGGAAGTCGGAGAAGCCGTACGACTCGAGCGCGTCCTCCGTGTGCTCGAGCCACGACAGGTGCCACTTGCCCTTGAAGGCGGTGTAGTAGCCCTGGTCGCGGAGCATGTGCCCGATAGTTGGGATGTCGTGGGACAATCCTTCAATCCAGGCAAAGTTGGTGTTCTCGTAAGCGCCGGTCTGAGCTGCATGCACTCCCGTCCACATCGTAGCTCGCGACGGTGTGCAGATCGGCTCCGTACAGTACTGATGGTCGAAGCTTACCCCCTGAGCCTCTAAGCGTTCCAAGGCGGGGAAGTGAACGTCCTCGGGCAGCCGCATGTGGGTGTCCCACTGGTCTATGCACAGAATCAGGATGTTCGGTCGGCTTGCGCGTCCCTGGTTTGCCCCGTTCGTATCCATGCTACCCTCCGTATTATTGCAGTAAGCGAGGCCCCCGAGCAATTCCTGAGCCGCTGCTTATACCCGTATAATGCAGCGGAAGCCGATGTGGCAGGTGGAGGTCTCCACCGTCTCGCCCTGCCGCGCCGCCGGACGATAACGCAAACAGTAGTTCGGCGCGCACAGGTGGGAGCCGCCTTTGAGTACCTTGCGGGGGATGTGCGCGCTCGGCTGGTTGGGGACGTAGCTCCGCTCCGCCGACTCCACGCGCGGATTGCGCGGGATACAGCAGGCTTTGGCGACTTCGTCCGGATGGCGCGGCGTGAAGAAGTCACTCGTCCACTCCCACACGTTGCCCGCCATGTCGACCAGGCCATAGCCGTTCGGAGGAAACGCGCCGACCGGGGAGGTGCCCTCGTACCCATCGGTTCTGAGGTTCTGCCAGGGAAACTCGCCCTGCCAGGTGTTGGCCATCATGCGGCCACGTGGTGCAAACTCGTCTCCCCACACAAAGACTGTGCCCTCCAGCCCGCCGCGTGCCGCGAACTCCCACTCCGCTTCGGTCGGCAGCATCTTTCCGGCCCACGTAGCGTACGCTTCGGCGTCAGCGTACGCGATATGCACGACGGGGTGGCGCTCGCGTCCGTTGAGCGTACTCCCTGGTCCCTCTGGATGCTTCCAGCACGCGTCCGGCACATACGCCCACCAGGCGCGGTAATCGTTCAATGGGACACGTTGCGCTGGCCGGCGGAAGACGAGCGAGCCGGGTACCAGCAGCCGGCGGTCGACGTTTGGGTAGTCATCGGGGTTGGGCGGGCGCTCGGCAACAGTGATGTAGCCTGTGGCCTTGACGAAGCGGCGAAACTCGACGTTGGTGACGGGGTGTTCGTCCATCCAGAAACCATCAACCGTGACGCGGTGGACGGGCCGCTCCTCAGGGTAGAAGTCGTTCGATCCCATCAGGAACGTGCCGCCGGGAATCCAGACCATGTGCTTATGGGCCGTTCCAAGTCCAACGTCGCGCATGGGCCTTCCTCACGGTTCTTGCTCAGCGAGGTACTCGTGGATGTACTTGACGGTCATCGCGCCCTCCCCGACTGCCGACGATACGCGCTTGATCGAGCCGAGCCGTACGTCGCCAGCAGCGAACACACCCGGGTGGCTGGTCTCCAACAGGAACGGTTCGCGCTCCTGCGTCCAGTAGCGGGACCCTGCCACCCCTCGGCCGGTCCGGACGAACCCTTTGGCGTCGGTCTCAATCTCAGGTGGGAGCCAGCCGGTGCGCGGAACAGCGCCGATGAAGGAGAAAAGGGCCGGCGTGGCGACCGTACGGCGCTCGCCCGTCTCGGTGTTCTCGATCTCTACCGCGGCGAGCCGCTCGTCCCCATGCATCCGCCGTACCTGGGTGTGGTAGAGGATCTCGACGTTGGGCGCCGTCTCAACGCGCGACGCCAGATAGCTGGACATGCCCTTGCGGAGGTCACCGCCGCGCAGGAGGAGCAGCACGCGCTGGGTGTTCGGCGCCAGGAACATCACCGCCTGCCCCGCCGAGTTGCCTCCGCCGACCACGACGACCTTGGCGCCCCGGCACGACACCAACTCGGTCTGCGTTGCCGCGTAATAGACACCCAGCCCATCGAACTGCTCGCGGCCCGGGACATCAAGCTTGCGGTAGTCGGCGCCAGTAGCGATCAGGACGCAGCGGGCCTCCACGCGCTCATCCCCTTCAACGCACACGATGGGCAGGGCGCCGCCCAGGTCTAGCGCCGTTACAAGCGAGGGTATCGAGAATTCAGCGCCGAACTTCTGCACCTGAAGAACGGCACGCCCCATCAACTCCGCGCCGGTGATGCCCGTCGGGAAGCCGAGATAGTTCTCGATGCTCATGGAAGCACTGGCCTGGCCGCCCGGCGCCACGCCGTCGAGCACCAGCGTGCTCAGCCCCTCTGACGATGCATAGACAGCCGCCGCCAGACCGGCTGGGCCTGCCCCAACCACGACCACGTCGTATCCTCGCCCACCCAGCCGCTGCCTCAGCCCGATCTCCTCAGCGAGATCCTGGAGCGATGGGTTGCGCAGGAGGCGAGCGGCATAAGCTACCACCGGCATCTGCTCCTCCGTGACCCCGAAGTCCTGAAGTAGCTCGCCGACCGCCGGTTCGGCTTCCACCGCAATCCAGGTGAAGGGGACGTGGTTGCGGGCCAGGAACTCACGGATGAGGAAGGCGTGGCGCGACCCTTCCGACCCGATCACCCGCAGGCCCTGGAAGCCCTCGGCCACCAGCCGTTCACGTCGGGCGATGAACGCCTTGAGGATGATCTCGCCCAGTGTGGGGTGCTCGACGATAATCCGGCGGATGTCACGCGAGGCGATATGCAGCACGTCTGTATCGCCTCGCGCGACTGCGCTGACGATAGGGCGTCGGCGGCTGAGGATGTCGATGTCGCCGGTGAACTCCCCCGGCTGATGCACGGCAACGACGCGGCGCTGATCACCGGCGCGGTCAAGGATCTCGACCGCGCCTGAGAGCACGATAAAGAAGCCGCCGCGATGCTCCCCGGCTTGAAACAGCGGCTCCCCATCCCGCAAGTGCCACCGTGTGCCAAGCGGAGCCAGGACTGCAATCTCAGTGTCGCTGAGGCGGGGAAACGCGACGCTCATTTGAGCATTGGTTCCACTCATATCCTGTTCCAAGTCGAACGGGTGTAACGGCCTACCTGCCCAGTTTCACAGCAGTCGTTCAACGGTGATGCGACCGTATTTCGCCGCTAGACGTAGATCGAACCGTCGTGCCACATTCATGACGCGGGTAGTTTCGGCTTCGCTAGGAGCGTAGACGACGAGGAACGCAGCGCCTTGCTTTGCCAGTTCGAGATATTGCTCGAGCGCGTGCCATTCGATCACGATGCTTCCAAGCACACTCAGATGATCGCGCGTCTGCTCAGCATCGGCGATGACTTCATCGCTACTGAATTCCAGAACCTCGTCGTCTTCGTATCCCCCGTCAACAGCGCATCGCGTGCCTGCTTTGCGTCGGCGTGAGTGGCAAAAGCGAGGACCACATGTCCGGTTGGGTAGAAGACACCAAACGTCCGGGGGACATTCTTCCTCGTCCTATTGTCGTCCATATGCATGCTCCTTCATCACCCGTATCGTGTAGCATATCTGGGAAGGCGCAAGGGCAGAATGAGCCGTGCAAGATCGCGCATGTCATCCTCCTCATACGTATACCCCTATCTTGAGAGTAGCATTGATCGACTGAAGTGCCCTTAAGCGCCTATCCTCGTTACAGACGTATAGGCTGGCTACCTAGCTGGGTACTACTGTCGACGATGGTGGCTTCGACACGGTCGCTGCTCTTAAGCAACGTGGGGATTGGCAACTGGTGCGGGGCTTTAGTGCAAGCAGGGCTTCGCTCGTACAGCGGGGTGTCGTGCGGGGAGTAAGCAAGAAATATGCCGCTAATCGCCCACTGCGTAGCTCCACAGTCTGGCGTGGAAGAGCGGGATAGCACCCTGGCGAGGCCCTGGCTCGCCAAGTTCACGCCGCCTTGTATCGGGCGCTGCTGATAGTCTTTGACAGGTTCGCGCCCTATGTCGGCGCCTTTCAACAGGTATCTCGCTTCACATTTCGTATGAGAAGCGACCGGCGAAAGGGTGAGAGCCGCCGGATTGGCCCTCTCACCCCTTCGTCTCCCTTAAGGTGCTCACGATAGGCTCAAAGGTCGAGAGGTCGCCGTAACCCTGGATCACCATCGGCTGGCTCCCCAGGAGGAAGAACAGCGCGATGCTCTTGCCCTGTGGTGTGTCCAGATCGACCCGCTCGGCCGGGATACCGTTCAGGCTGACTTGCCGCTGGTCGAGGACCTTGCCCCCTGGCCCGCTCGTGCTTGCCGCGACAATGTCCGCCAGCGTCTTGCCGGCCAACTCCGGGAGCGGCACGATGTCGATCTTTGTCTGGTCCGAGGACACCGGGGCGCCCGGGTTTGCAGTTCCCGCTACGAAGGAGTACAGAGATACCTGCGTCTCTGGCGTTCCCGGCGTATGCTCGATCCGCCACGTTGTGGGAACCGCGATTATGTAGCCTTCGCCGGGCCTGACGCTCGCTTTGTACTGCTTCCAGGTGCTCGGGACGTTCGCGGACGGCGCGGGTGGGAATGCCGGCGCACCCACGGTCGGGGCACTCGGAGCCGTTGGGGCTGCCACCGCCAGCGTCGGCTGGGCCGCCACAGGGGCCGAGGCCGCGGCCGGGGCTGGCGCCGGTGTTCCCGTTTGCCCAGCGCACGCCGCCAGCGCCAGCGCCAGCACAACCACAAACACTTGCCTTCTCAACATCTCGTCACAGCCCTTCTGTAGTTAACAATATCTGACACGTGGTCGCTGAGTGAGAGCGACCATTCCTAGTGTAGCACTCAGAGCGTCGCAGTCTCATAAAAACAGTAGACGAGAGGATGAAAAAGCCGTGAAAGACGTCGACGGCTGCCCAGCTTCCAGTCACACCGGCCTGCCCTTCTAACTCTCACCTGTTGCTTCACCCTCTGCGGGGCAAGCTAGCATGTACCCCACCCCTAACGAGGTGAGAATGTACTTGGGATTGGATGGATCGGCCTCCAGCTTGCGGCGTAGATAACGAACATACGCCCGCAGGTAGTCCACATCGTCGCGGTACTCTGGTCCCCACACACGCGTTAGCAAGTCCTGATGCGTCATCACCCGGTTGGCATTCAACGCCAGCTCACGCAGCAGGGCGAACTCCGTGCGGGTGAGCGCGACGGCCTCGCCTCGGGCTTTGACCGCGCGTCGAGCGAAGTCGATCGCTAGCTCGCCACACACTCGTGGCGCCGTGACCGTCTCCTCTGGCCGATGGCTGCGGCGCAGGACGGCCTTGACGCGCGCCACAAGCTCTTGCGCATTGAAGGGCTTGGTCAGGTAGTCGTCGGCGCCAACGTCGAAGCCGCGCAACACATCCGCGTCCATTGCTTTCGCCGTGAGCATGATGACGGGCACTTCGGAGAACTCGCGCAGGCGGCGGCACACCTCGTAGCCGTCCGGGCCATCGGGGAGCATGATGTCCAGCAACACCAGGTCGGGCGCCTCCAGGGCGACGCGCTCGACGGCGGTCTCCCCGCTGGCGGTCGCCGTGACCTCGTAGCCGACGGCCCTGAGGACTTCCCGGACCAGCCGCACCACGCGCGCTTCATCTTCCACAACCAGTATCCGCCCGGCCATTCCCTTACTCCTCGTTGTCCCTGGGGCCTACCCTCTGATCGTTGAGGGGCAGGGTGAAGGTGAAGATACTGCCGTGACCTAGCCGGCTCTCCGCCCAGATGCGACCGCCGTGTGCCTCAACAATGGCTCGCGCGATGGGCAGCCCCAACCCCGACCCCGCCACCCCCCGACTCTGCCGCGCCTTGACCCGAAAGTACTTCTCAAACAGTCGATTCAGATGCTCGGGCGCGATGCCGATACCCTGGTCGGCGACACTGATAACCACCTCATCGGCCTGGACTTCACCGCGCACGACGACTAACCCGCCTAGAGAGGAGTACTTGACAGCGTTGTCCAGTAGGTTGCGCAAGACCTGCGTGATGCGATCCGGGTCGGCGTCGACGATAGGGAAGTCCCGGGGGAAATCCACCAGGAAGCGGTGGTCTGGCGGCTGGCGGGCCATGTCCTCTACCAGGCTCGTCGTCAGGCGATTCAGGCGCGTGGGCTGTCGCTCGATCTTCAAGAGTCCGGCGTCGATGTTCGATGACTCTAGCAGGTCGCGGATGAGGTTCTGGAGGACGTCACATTCCTCGTCAATGATCTGCAAGAACTCCCGCTGCGTTTGGGGGTCGAACGTGCCTTCCTCCATCAGCAGGGCAGTCGAGTAGCCCTTGATCGATGTCAGGGGGGTACGCATCTCGTGGGCCAGGACCGAGATCATCTCCGCCTTCCGTTGTTGGGCCTCAGTCTGCTCCTGTGCCACTCGAATCGCCTCCCGCTCGCGAAGGGTGCAAATCGCCTGCGCCAGCAGGGAGGCGACGTCCTGGAGAAAGAGGATCTCGGTCTGTGGAAGAGCAGTGCGAGACGGATCACTCGTCAACACAAGATACCCTAGGTTTATTTCACCGACTCCAAGAGGGAGAGGAACCACGCCCGGTAGTGGCGTGGTTCCCTCCACAAGGTTGTTATCCAGGAATGCGATAATCTCTGCTGATGCCGGTCGTAGAGGATCGTCAACGTTGCCCTGTACAGCCGAAAGTCCTAACCGGCCTGCTGTCGGATCGCGAAGAAGGACCATGGCGGCATTGATTGTATCCAGCGCCTCGAGCAGGCCGGCCAGGGCGTCGCGCAGCAGAGGCTCCAGATGATCCTCGGTCGCCACGACGCGGGCAACGGCCAGAAGCGCGTCCCATAGATTGTCTTTCATACCTTTTTCAGGAGGGCTGGGCATCTTTTTATGAGGTTCCTACCGTTTTGTTGATATACTGGAAGGGAGCATCAACAGGTAAATTCTAACTAGAGTAACTTGCTGCGACAACGCTATCGTTCTGAAACCTACTTCAGCTGACGCGCCTCTATAGACAATTACTCCACTATGTGTAGAAAGGAAATATACATGTCATATAGGAATTATTCAGATAAGGAACTGGAGCGGGCGATCAAGGAGGCCGTGCTCGCGGACCGGCTGCTGCGTTACCTGCTTACGTACAGGCGGATTTCTATCGAGGTTCAAGAGAACGTCGCGATCCTCCGTGGCCACGCGCCAACGAGGGCCCACGGTCAGCGCGTTGAGCATATTGCCCGAAGCATCCCAGATCTCCAGCGCGTCGACAACCGCATTGTTACCGACGACTGGCTCGAGAGGCAGGTGGCCCAGGCGCTGGCGCACGACCCGCGCACGCGCCCTGAGATTATCTCAGTCACTAGCTCACTGGGTCACGTCCACTTAAGCGGTACAGTCGCTGATGAACGCGTGCGGCTCGCCGCCGAAGAGGTAGCAGCAAGCGTATCAGAGGTCCGGGGCATTGTGAACGTCACTCGGCTGCGTGGTTACCGCTTCGTCCCGAAACCGCCACGCCTCCTTCGGGTCGCTATTGGCAGTCCTGTGTACAGTCTAGACAACGTTCAGCTTGGGACGGTGGATCGGGTCGTGCTAAGCCCTCACTCTCGTCGGCTCACCGCGGTCATCGTTCAGGGGGCGTTCCCCGACCCTCAGGGGTCGAAGCCCGTCTCGTTTCCAGATCAGTGGCCGAAGCAGCGGCGTACGGTTGTGATCCCAGCGCAACATATTTCGAGGGCGACGGACGGCGGTACATTCCTGAGACTGACGGCCCTGGAAGCGGCCGGCGAAGCCGACCTTCATACAGTCGCCTCGCTGACGCCGGTAGACGACTGGCAGCCACCATTCCCTTATCGCGGTCACGACGTGCTACTTGAAGGCGGCCGCGCCGTCGTCCCAGCATTGCCACTTGAGGCGGTGCCAATCGAGCGACATCTCCAATCCCGTGAAGTGGCGCCGTATCCGAAACGAACCCCGGAAGATCTCGTCCACGAGCGCCGCCAACCGGTTGCCGTATAGCATGCAGCGAGCGTAGCTCGCGTCCACCTTCAAGCGCCCCTCACGCTCGTCCCGTTGACACGAGCGTGAGGGGCGCTTCTACACCAGGGCAGCGGCGGGGGCAAACTGCTCGAACACGAGAGACAGGGTGCCCTATGGCATCTGGGATAGGATCAGCAACACGATGGCGAGGATGGTAAGTAGACCCGCCAGGATAGCAACAGCATACTTCTCGCCGGTATGTGTCAGGATAGGACGCTCGTGCGGTTTGTCATTGAAGTTCGGATAGGCTTTCTCAGCCGGATAGAAACGCATTGTTGTGCTCCTTATATCACGAAATGTCGTTCGACCTGGGTCGTCACGTGTTGTAGACTTTTGACTAAATAAAAGGACGCCGCCTTAGCGCGGCGTCGGTCTCGCTCTTGCAGCCCGAAGATCTTACACCCTACCTCTGCCATTGGCCCGCTCGCGACGTCCCTGACACGTGACGCACAGCGTAGCCCACGGAATCGCTTCCAGGCGTTCCGGGAGGATCGGCTCACGGCAAGCCTCGCACACGCCATACGTTCCAGCTTCCACTTGCTTGTACGCAGCTTGCATTTGCAGCAGCAATCGCAGCCGCTGTTCTATGACGGCCTGGTTCGTGGTCTGCTCGAGGTGTATCATCGTTAAGTCGTGATCGTCGTTTCCCTCGTAACTCACATTCGCCTGTGGATGTTGCTGCTGCTCGATCTCTTGCGTCAGGCGTTCGATCTCCGCCAAGAGATAACTTCCAATGACCGATGGCTCAAGGGCTGCCGTCAATGTCGCCGCCATGATTGTTCTCCTTACCTACTTGCCGCTGACACTGAGAAGCGCCGGCGCCCTCACGTCGCGGCAGGACTGTCACCGCTGCCAGACCGGAACAGGCTCCAGATGTGGTGGGAAGACCAGACTTGTATAACTTGCTTCATTTCGGGTATCGGCATCTTCAATCACGCACACGTTCAGCACGTGGGTAACCTCTTTTGCACCCCAGCGGTCCGCAAATGTCTGAGTGAGCGCTCGATTGAGTGCCGCCAGGACGGAGATCAGAGCTGCTGTGCGCTGTCTCGCCAGCACAACGAGATGGATTGCTGGCCGTGCCCCGATCTCATCGTGACCCCTGCTCTTGCCTCCACCCGGACACTCATACCTGTATACCGCCTGTATGCCGCTATCGAGATGGCTGAGATACTCGGCAACGTTGCGGGCGAGCGCCGGCTCGTAGGCGTGGTGAGCAACGGGATCACCGCGCCGCAACAGGTCAACCATGATGTCCGCGTCTTGGAGACTCATCTGCTCGGCACAGAGTGTCAATGTCTGTTCCAGTAGTGTATCTGCAACGCTGACCGCATCCGATAGCGGAAACGCCCTTAGGTCGATGCATGGTGAAGTCGATGAAGTATCATCCATATATCGCTAGATCCTCTTTCAGCGCGTCGAGATTCCCCTAACTCCGGCCCGTTCTCATAATGAACATCTATAGCATATCACGACCCCGCCCAAGGACTCATAGAAGAGCCTGGGCGGGGTATGAAAAAGACATGAAAGGCTGCTTACCTGAAAGGGGCCTTCGGCTCCTACCGAGGGAGCAGAGGATGCCATGCCGCTGGTCATCAATGGCGGACACCTGCGGCCTTCCTCTGGTACGAACGCCGGCGCAGGGTAGCGAGGAGGTTGACCACGCGAAAATGGGCCGCCATCACTTGATGGAATCAAGTCGAAGCTAGCCCATCGGAAGGAACTGACCATCATGGGTTACATAAGCTTTGGAGAGCTTCGGCTCTTCAGGGGTACGGAGGTGTTTGTGGCTACGAGTGATCCGCTCCTGGCGTCGCTCGAAGGGGAGATCAAGGCAGAATTGGCGAAGGTGAGTCAAAGCATGAAGAATCTGCTCGACGCCGTCAAAGCAGATGCACTCACTATGGATCAGATTCGCGAGGAGAACGCGGACCTTCAGGCGGCGAAGCGGCGGCTGGAGAAGCGGCTCCATGACGCTCAGAATGCAAATCGAGTTGAAGATGATCTGCGGGCTATCCTGGATATCTTTGGCAACAATCTTGGCGACGTTCTCGCAAACCTCATGGAAGATCGCTTGCGCTTCAACATGTTTGTGAGGCTGTTCTTCTCGATGCTTGTGATCGAAATCGACCGCCCGGGGATGAATTGGCGAAGTGGCAAGAAGAAGGGCGAACTTCCGGAATGCAACGCACGCATTACGAAGTTCACCCTCGATCCCCGCTTTGAGGCTTTTGTCCTCCAATCAGGGATTGATCTACCCGATGCCCTGAAGAAAGCCGAAGGCTACGAAAATCTTTCGGAGAACCACGGATCCCCGTGGAGGTGGTAGCCATACATCTCCCAAAAGCCAGGGCGGTTGGTGTTCATGAACTCCAGGCCGCGCACCCACTTGGCGCTTTTCCAAAAGTAGAGCTTCGGGACAAGGGCGCGCATCGGGCCGCCGTGGTCGCGCTCGAGTGGCTTGCCCTCGTATTCATACGCGAACATGACGCTGTCGTCGAGCATCTCATCGACGCGCATGTTCGTCGTGTAGCCGCCGTATGAGTGCAGCATGACATAATCCGCGCCGGGCCTGGGCTTGAGCTGCTCGTAGACGGCCTTGAATGGGACACCCTTCCACATCGTATCGAACTTACTCCACCGCGTTACGCAGTGAATGTCGGTGACCATCGTCTTCTCGCCTAGCGCCAGGAACTCGTCCCATGTCCACTGCTTTGGCTCCTGGACGAGACCCCACACCTCAAACGTCCAATCCTCAGCTCGGATATTGGGTGTCGAGCCATAGGTGAGGACGGGGAACTTGAGGGTGAGAGCCTGTCCCGGTGGGAGGCGGTCGGTTCCTTCGTCGTGTTCGCGGGTTGCGTCGGCACGGCGCAGACGCTGTACCCGCTGCAGGGGATCCCAAAAATTAGGCATATGGCCTCCTGAACAACTGTCTATTGCATCGTCTCGTCTGCCCCCAGCAGCGTTACAGGGAGCCGGAAATTCTGTCCCAAGATTGTCTAAATTCTAGGATACTCCGATAGCATCACACAAGCATCGAAATTGTTTGACCCGTCTTCTACGCGACGTTATAATATTGCGTTGTTTGATTCAGCGATTACGGAAAGGCCATGTGATGCCGTCTCCTGAACTCTTGAAGATAGGCCCTCTCACGCTCTACTGGTACGGTTTCCTAATTACCATCGGCGCAATTGCAGGGACGTGGCTCGCGAGTTGGCTAGCCAAGCGCGCCGGTGTGAACCCGGACCACCTGTGGAATGCTCTCATTCCCGCCCTCATCTTTGGCCTCATCGGCGCCCGCTTATACCACGTGTTCTCCTCGCCTGCGGGTGGGATTGGCTGGGATTACTATCGGCAGAATCCCATCGACATCGTCGCGTTTTGGAACGGGGGACTGCGCGGGCTAGGGATTTACGGTGCGATTGTTGGCGGTGTCTTTGGGCTTTGGCTGTACTCCCGATTTGCGAAGGATATCACGTTCTGGCAGTTGCTCGACTTCGCCGCGCCGGGCCTGGCCCTGGCCCAAGGCATTGGCCGCTTCGGCAACTACTTCAACCAGGAGTTGTACGGGTATCCGACGACCTTGCCCTGGGGCATTCCTATTGACATGCAGCACCGCCTGCCGATGTTTGCCGACCTCCCACCGGAGACACGCTTCCAGCCCACCTTCTTGTACGAAGCGCTGCTGGACTTCGGGGTCGCGGCGCTGCTGGTCTGGATTTCGCGGCGCTTCCGCGAGCGGCTGCTGCCGGGCGACATCCTTCTCTGCTACCTCATCCTCTATCCGATGGTGCGCTTCATCATCGAGTTCCAGCGGCCCGATGCGTGGACTGTCGCTGGTCTGCCCACGGCGCAGTGGATATCGGTCATCATCGCGGCTGTCTCCGCCATCATCCTGATTGTTCGTCACAGGCTGCAGGTTCCGGCGAAGTTCGGGGGGACGCCCGCAGCCGAATAGTGAGGTTCTCGGCGTGAGACAGTTTCCGCGCTGGGTCAGGGCGGCTCTTTTCCTGGTCGCCCTGACCCTTTCTGGTTGTAGCGGCGGCATCTCGGGAGTGGACGTTGAGCAGCCGCGCCTGGATACGCCAGCGCCAAAGATTGATCACCCTGATGCCGTCGGTCAGACGTTCGTCGCATCTCAGCCGGGTTTGAGCGGCATTGAGATGATACTTGCCGTTTACCCTGACCCGATGCCGCTCGGCGAGTTCAAGCTTGGGCTTTTCGACGAGCAGAACCACGAGATTCGCACCGCCTCCGTTTCTCTCGCAACGCTGCGGCACAACGACCCGATCCGCTTCGACTTCGCGCCTCTCCCTGACTCCGCTGGGCGGCAATACGCATTCACACTCTCTGGGCCGCCGAAAAGCCCGGTCACAGTGTGGGCTAGCAAAGATGATGTCTACAAGCAGGGCGCGATGCTGGTCGATGGGCAGCCGCAGCCGGGCGACATCGACTTCAAGACCTACGTTCACCTGGGCTATGTTGACCTGCTGGGCGTATTAGCGCGTGATCTGGTGAACGGGCTGGCGATTGTCGTTCCCATCGTCGCCGTGTTCTTCATGCCGGGGTATGCGCTCACTCTCTGGCTTGACCGGCAAAACCGTAATGGCGCATCGAAGGAATTTCGGATGTTGCAGGACGTGCCAGGGCGCTTTGCCCTCAGCATCGGGCTGAGCCTGGCGGTGTGGCCGCTGCTGTTCCTGCTGCTGAGTGTCACCCCGATTCGGTTGAACGGCGCGTTTGTGTGGGCGCTGATCATCGTCGTGGCGGCCATCATCGGCGTGGTTCACGTGCGCCGTTGGCGACGGGATAACGCGAGCGACCAGCCGCATGCTTTCCTTCCGCACCTGACGCGGGAGGACTGGCTCGTCACGGCCACGTTCTTTGCGCTCCTTGTCATTGTCGGCTCGCTGCGCGCCTTGCACGTTTTTGGCCTTGCCGTCTCGCCCTGGGTGGACTCGATCCAGCACGCGCTTGGTGTGCGTCTGTTTGCCGAGAGTGGCCGCTTGCCAACGACGTGGGGGCCAAGCATCTATGATGCGCCGTTCATCTATCACTTTGGCTTCCACAGCGTGACGGCGGTCTTCACCTGGCTCACTGGATTGGATATTCCAACCGCCATGCTGATCGCGGGGCAGGTGATGAACACCCTAGTGGCCGTGGGGGTCTATCTGCTCACGGCGCGGCTCACGGGACGACGCAGCGCGGGGCTTGTCGCCATGACGGTCGTTGGGACGGTGTCACTGATGCCTGCGTACTACCTGACCTGGGGCCGCTACACGCAACTCACCGGCCTGGCGCTCCTGCCGGCGGCGGCCGTGCTCGCGTTCGATGCGATTGATGCGCGGCCGCCCGTCGGACGCCGCATTGTGCTGGGCGGCTTCGCCGCCGGCGCGTTGTTTGTGACGCACTATCGCGTTCTTCTCATGTATGCTGCGCTCGTCGCCGCCTATCTCGTCGTCGAAACGGTGGCGGCGGTTGTGCGGCGCCGCTGGTTCGCCCCGCTCTGGATGCGAATCGGAGTCGTGGCCGCTGTCGCGGTGGTCTTCGCGTTGCCCTGGGTTGTCCGACTGGCGCTCACGCTGCTGCAGAGCGGCTCGCTCGCGGCGTGGCTGAACGCGCCGTCGACGTTCAACACACCTCATTGGGGCCTCCTGGCGCTCGGCTACCAGCGCGAGCTGCTCTTCCTTAGCCTGGTTGGGGCCCTGATTGGGTTCTGGTTCCGGCCCAAGTTCGTGGCTGTTGTCCTGACCAGTACGGCGTTGACGGTGCTGGTGACGAACCCATCGGCGATTGGCCTCTCGAACTCCTGGATCTTCAGCAACGACTCGCTCATCATCACGGCGTTTTTGCCCCTGGCAATACTGACGGGCTACGCGGTATCGGCGGTGTTCAGCTTTCCCACGGCGCATCTATCAGAGCGCCAGCAGTGGCCGGTGAGGCTTGGGCTGGCGGCGCTCCTTCTTGCTGTGGCGCTTTGGACAGCCGACGGCATGCTCACAGTGGTCAACCCCGTCACCGTTCTCGCCACGCAAGATGACGTGGCGGCGGCGGCCTGGATCCGCGACAACACGCCGCCCACGGCGCGCTTCCTTGTGAACAGCCGCCCGTGGCAGGAAGGCGCGTATGCGGCGACCGACGGTGGCGGTTGGCTGTCGATTCTCGCCGACCGCGCGACGACCTTGCCGCCTGTCTCGTATGCCTACTCGTCGTCGGTGTCGCTGCTCGACCGTGTGACCCGCACGCAGAAGGCAGTATCCGAGGCGACGAGCGCGGACGCGCTTGGGCCGGCGATTAGCGCCGAAGGCGCGACCCACATCTACATTGGCGCAAAAGGCGGCTCGCTCAAGCCCGAGATGTTCCTGAACAAGCCCGGATTCCGTCTGCTTTACACGAATGGCGCGGCATGGGTGTTCGAGATTGAATCGGGTGTATCGCGTGCGCCTTGAGGATCTGCCGGTTGAACAAAAAAAGCCTGGAGTGAGACCGCCGCTGCTCACTCCAGGCTTTTTTTCTTGGGGGTATCATGTTGTGATGATAGTATCCATCAGGCGCATTAAGCGGGCATGAGACGAGGATTAAGGGTGGCTAAAAGTTGTCGGTGCGCTGTGCCGAGAGATGGCCTAAACGCGTGGACCAGGTGGATGAAAATGATAAAAGCCTGAGGCGTGCCCGCCGCAGGCTTAACTCAGGCTTTTATCAAAGGGGGGTATATGGCGTTTCCACCATGCTGTTTAGTCTATGCGAGGCACATTAAGAGGGCATGAGACGGCCATTAAGAGAGGCTAAGTCTATCGAAGTCGGCTCATCGGCCCGTCAGCGGCCAGAAGATGGGCAGGCAGACCATGATGACCAGGAACACAAGGGCCGTGAGCAGCCAGCCGACGCGCCAGTAATCCTTGAACTCGTAGCCGCCCGCGCCCATGACAAGGAGATTGACAGGGTGGCCGAGTGGCGTCAGGAATGCCATGCCGGTGCCAAGAGCGACGGCCATCGCCAGCGCACGTGGGTCCAGATGAGTTTGTACCGCCGCTTCAATGGCAATCGGCGCGAGAATTGCGCCGACGGCCTGGCCGCTCATCACTTGAGTGAGGAGGACCGTGAGCAACAGCACACCCGCGAGAAGCGCCAGGTTGCCCAGCGGTCCGAACGCCGCGACCAGTGCGTTCGCCAGGATCTCGGCCGCGCCTGTCTTGCTCAAGGCGAGGCTGAGCGGAAGAATGCCCGCGACGATGAAAATGCTCCGCCAATCGACAGCGTGGTAGACGTCCTCCATGCTCAGGATGCCGACCAGCACCATCACCAGGGCGCCAGCGAGCATCGCTTCGGCGGTCGGCAGCACGCCGACGGTGGCGATGACAAGGCTCACCGCCATGATGGCGACAGCCAGCCAGCCCTTGGTCGAGGTGGGCGGCGCCTCGGTTGCTGGCTCTTGCAGGACGATCAGGTCGGGGTCGCTTTGCAGCGTCTTCAGGCGGCTGCGCGGCCCCTGCAGGAGCAGAGCGTCGCCGAACTCCAGCGGCCGGTTCGCCAGGTTGCGCCGGATGGGCCGCCCCGCACGCCAGATGGCAAGCGCCGTCATCCCATATCTTTCCCGAAAGTGAATGTCCTTGAGACTCTGCCCGATGAGGCGCGAGCGCGGCGTGAGAACGGCTTCGACCACGACGATGGTCGGCGACTCAAGATCGACCTCTTTCCAGCTACGCGCCGGAAGAATCTCTAAGTACGGCTCGGTATCCCGCTTGCGGAAGTCCTCAATATCGCCCTGGAGCGTCAGCACGTCGCCAGCGGTGCAGATCGTCGCTGGCGCGGGCGCGAGCACCGTCTGCCCATTATGCTCCACGGCCACGACGTTGACACCATAGATTTCGCGCAACGGCGCCTCCGCTAGAGGGCGCCCAACCAGGACGGACCCCTTTGGGACGCGCGCCCGGAACAGGCGCTCGCCGAGACGGTATAGGCTGACAAGGTCGCCCTCGGCCTGCTTGATTGCCTCCATCTGTTCGACGGGCGAGGCCGTCGGGAGACGACGACGGCCCCAAAGCGCGAGGTAGGCAATGCCGGCGACGACGACGGGAATGCCAACCCCCGCGAAGTCGAGGACGCCGAACCCTTCGTAGCCCTGGTCGCGGAGCACATTGCTCACGACGATGTTGCCCGTTGTGAACAGAGTCGCCATGCCGCCCAGGAGTGTCGAGAAGGCGAGGGGCATGAGCAGGCGCGAGCCGCTGACACGCGACTTGCGCGCCGCGCCGGCAACGGCCGGCAGGAGGACGGCGGCGGCAGCGATGTTGTTCATCAAGAGGGACAGGAACGCGCCGCCGAGCATCACAATCGCGACGAGTCGCGCCTCGCCCGTCCCGCCGACGCGCAGGAGCAGTTCGCCGATCTTCTCCGTGACGCCAGTGCGTTGCAGGCCCTCGGCGAGAATGAAAATGGCGAACATGGTGATGACGGCGTTGCGGCTCAGTCCAGAGAAGGCTTCGGTCGGCGTCAACACGGCAGTGGCGGCGAGGACGATGATGATAAGCATCGCCACCAGGTCGCTCCGAATGCGGTTGGTCAGGAAGAGGATGATAGCGCCGAGGAGGACGAGTAGGGTGATGATGAGGTCGGTGTTGGGGCCAAGCGCGTGTATGATGGATGTCAGGTTGCCAAGTAAATTGCCCATGCGCGTATCTTGTCGAGCGTCCCTGGTAGGCGCTCCCGGCTGCACGAGATCAACACCACTATGATAGTCACCGGCGGCGAGCCGGTCAAAGGCCCTTGTTTGCGCTCACCCGTGGCGGTATGCTACAATCTCCGCGCATTGGCGCTTCTGTTGGAACGCTGGTGCGAGCGGTGCGCTCGACAAACCTGAGTACAAGGATAGAGACATGAGCGATGGTCAAACAATGGTGCGCTGGGGCATTCTCGGCGCAGCCAATATTGCGATTCGGGCAGTGATGCCGGCGCTCCAAGGCGCGCGAAATGGGAAAATGGTTGCGATTGCGAGCCGCGAGCTTGACAAGAGCCGCAACGTCGCTGCGCAGTTCGGCATTCCCCGCGCCTATGGCACGTATGAGGAGCTTCTCGCGGACCCCAACGTCGACGCTATCTACATTCCCCTGCCCAACCATCTCCACGCGCCGTGGACGAAGAAGGCGGCTGCGGCGGGTAAGCACGTCCTGTGCGAGAAGCCGCTGGCGCTCAACGCCAACGAGGCCCAGGGCATGGTGGATGAGTGCCAGCGCCACGGTGTTCTGCTGATGGAGGCGTTCATGTATCGCTTCCAGCCGCGCATCCGCCACATCCGACGCATCATCGACGCCGACACTATCGGTCCGGTGCGGCTGGTCCGCGCCAGCTTCACCTTCCAGTTCACGCGCCGCCCGAACATTCGGCTAGAGCCGACGATGGGCGGCGGCGCGCTCATGGACGTGGGATGCTATGGCGTGAACTTTTCGCGTTACGTGATGGGCGCCGAGCCGACGCAAGTATTCGCCTACCAGCGCATTGGCGATACGGGCGTCGACCAGACGCTCGTGGGGCTGCTCCAGTTCGACAACGGGCGACTGGCCGAGGTGGATTGCTCATTCGAGATCGTCACACGGCGGTCAATCGAAATCGCCGGTGTCCACGGCGCCATCGAAGCGCCAGTGACTTGGATACCAGGGCTGGCCGAGTCGACGCTGATTGTCGAGCGGGCCAACGAATACCGCGACGTGATGACGTTTTCGGGTGTCGATCAGTACCGCCTCATGGTCGAGGAATTCGGCGACGCAGTGTTGAGCAAAAGCTCCGTTCCGCTACCGCCCAGCGACGCCGTCGCCAACATGCGCGTCATCGACGCGCTGGCGCGCTCAGCGAGCCAAGGCCACCCTGTTTCACTGGTGTAGCTGCCTGGTGTCGAAGCGCACGGTTTCCTTGCCGCTGAGCCGCTCCTCGATCTTCTGGATAATCAGCTCCAGGTGTGGGCTGTGCCAGACGAAGTCCAGCTCGTCGGCCGGGACGGTCAGCACGGGGCAGAGGGTGAAACGCTCGATCCAGCCTTCGTACAGCGCGTTGAGTTGCGCCAGGTACGCCGGGGCGAGCGCCTGCTCATACGAACGGCCACGCATCGTGATACGCTTCTGGAGTGTTGCCACGGAGGCGCGTAGGTAGACGAGCAGGTCGGGGGGCGGCAGGAAGCGGTTGATGCTGTCGTAGAGCGCCTGGTAGGTGGCATAGTCGCGCTTTGCCATGTGGCCCTGGTGGTAGAGGTTGGTGGCGAAGATCTCGGCGTCCTCGTAGACCGAGCGGTCCTGCACGGCGCTCTGCGGGAAGTCGAGAATCTGGCGGTGGTGGTACAGGCGGCGCGAGAGGAAGAACACCTGGGAGTGGAACGACCAGGCCGACATGTCCGCGTAGAAGTCGGCCAGGTAGGGGTTGTCGTCCACGGCCTCATAGAACGGCTGCCAGCCAAGTCGCTGCGCCAGCAGGCCAGTTAACGTGGATTTGCCGACGCCGATGTTGCCGGCAATGGCGATGAACCGCTTCGCACCCTGGCTCACGACTCGTCTTCCTCGCCCATCACTTCAATACGGAAGGGCGTGCAGAAGACATCCTGCGACTGGGTGTTTTCCAGGAGGGCAATCGCGTCACGCAGCGTGCGAATCAGCCGGTCCTTCGACTGGGAACCGCCGTACACACCATCGAATTCCACGAGTAGGCGCAATTCGGTTTCCATGTTCATGTAAGCCTCGCTTGTGAGCAATAAACTGTACGTGATAGTAGCACAATTGTACGTCTGACTCCAAATAGAGGCGGTCGTAGGGCTTGCGGATGATGTGCCCCTGCGCGCGACCCGTGGTATAATTGCGCCCATGTCTTTCGCCATCGAGTTTACGGTTCTCGGCCGCGACGCCGGAACACTGGCGCGGGTCGGGGAGATTCGCACGCCGCATGGTCCCATCCCAACGCCGTGTTTCGCGCCCGTCGGAACTGCCGCCACTGTCAAGGGCATCTCGCCCCGCGAGCTGCACGAGATTGGCGCGACGCTTATCCTGTCGAACACGTATCACCTGGCGTTGCGGCCCGGCCCTGAGACCGTCGCGGGGCAGGGTGGGCTGCACCGCTTCATGGGCTGGGATGGGCCGATTCTGACTGACTCCGGCGGTTTCCAGGTCTTTAGCCTGACCGAGCGCTGTAAGGTGACGGATGATGGTGTGCGCTTCAAGTCGCACCTCGATGGCAGCGAGCACATGTTCACGCCGGAGCGAGTGATGGAGATCGAGATGGCCCTCGGCGCGGACATTATCATGCCGCTGGATGTGTGTCCCCCGTACCCCAGCGGCCGCGAGGAGAACGAGGAGGCCCTGCGGCTGACGACGGCGTGGGCCAAACGCTGCCAGGAGGCGCACACCCGCGCAGACCAGGCGTTGTACGGCATTGTGCAGGGTGGCGTCTATGCGGACCTACGCCGCGCCGCCGCCAAGGAGATTGCGGCACTTGGCTTCGCCGGCTTCGGCATCGGCGGGTTGAGCGTGGGCGAGCCGAAGGAACTGATGCTGGCGATGTTGGAGGCGCAGATACCGGCGCTGCCCGACGACAAGCCGCGCCACTTGTTAGGCGTGGGTGCGCCGGAAGACCTGGTCGCCGGCGTGGCGCGCGGGATCGATACGTTCGACTGCGTGCTGCCCACACGCGAGGCGCGTCACGGCAGCGCGTGGACGTGGGAGGGGCGGCTGAACATGAAGAACGCCCGTTTCGCCGACGACTCGGGGCCTCTCGACCCGACCTGCGACTGCTACACCTGTCGCACGTTCGGGCGCGCTTATCTGCGGCACCTGGTCATGGCGAACGAGATCCTGGGCCTGCGCTTGCTAACGCTGCACAATCTGCGCTTTCTCATCTCCCTCGTGCAGCAAATGCGGCAGCAGTTGCTCGAAGGGACGTTCGGCGCGTTCCTGGTCGAGTGGGCAGTGCGCTGGCCGCGTGCTCTCGCGTGACATGGATGGTCTTCGGAGGAGGCTGTCGTGAAAACCTACCGCATTCCCCTTGTGCCCGGGCCGACGCGCGTCCCCCAGGCTGTTCGGGACGCTTACCTGGTGGACTACGGCTCGGCGGACCTGGAGCCGGAGTTCTTCGACCTGTACCGCAACACCCAGGCGGCGCTACAGCAAATCCTGAAGACGAACAGCGACGCGGCCATCATGACCGGCGAAGGCATGGTTGCTCTGTGGGGCGCACTGAAGAGCTGCCTGAAGCCAGGCGACCGCGTGCTGGCCGTCGGCAATGGGCCATATGGCGTTGGCATCGGCAAGCTGGCCGAGGGCGTCACCGGCCAGGCGCGCATCCTCAGCTTCGACTTCGATGGTCCCATCGACATGGCGCAGGTCGAGGCGGCCATTGCCGAGTATCGCCCACACCTGGTCACGGCGGTGCATTGCGACACGCCCGTTGGCAACTTGAACCCGATCGGCGAAATCGGCCGACTCGTGCGGCAGTACGACGTTCCGTTGTTCTACGTGGACACCGTCTCGGCGGCGGCGGGCGCGCCCCTCGACGTGGACGCCTGGAACATCGACCTGGCGCTGGTCGGCTCGCAGAAGTGCTTCTCAGCGCCGCCGGATGTCGCCATCATCATGGTGAGTCCTCGCGCGTGGGATGTGGTGCGCCGCTACCAATACCAGGGCTACGACGGCCTCGCGCCGTGGGACGGCTTTCTGGAGCGGCGGTACACGCCGTATACGTTGTCCTGGGCCAGCATAGCGGCGCTGCATGTCTCGTGTCAGCTTATCCAGGACGAAGGGCTGGACAATGTGCTGCGCCGCCACGCCGACGTGGCCGCCTACTGCCGCGAGCGTCTGCGGCGCATGGGGCTGGCGCTGTATCAGCGGGACGAGAGCCTGGCGTCGCCAACGGTCACGGCGGTGCGCGTGCCAGAGGGTATCACGTGGGAGGCGCTGGACGCCAGGCTGCGTGAACGCGGGGTCGTGGTCGGCGGCTCGTGGGACGAGCTGAGCGGCCACGTTTTCCGCATTGGACACATGGGGTCCCAGGCGGACAGGGCGCTCGTGGAGGCGGGGCTGGACGCCCTTGCCGCGAGCCTCTGATCGCGTTGACTTGACTCTTGACTACCATTTCAGTCACAGGTAGAATTGCGATGACACGACGCGGCACAGTGCTGCCAACGTCGTTCTTGCGAGTGCAAAGGAGGGTTGTGTGAACATAATCGTGCTGGTGAAGTCCGTACCGGACCCAGCGGTAAAGGTTACGGTCAAAAACAATCAGATTGTGGAGGACGGTCTGGCCTGGGAGCCGAACCCGTACGACGAGAACTCCACCGAGGAGGCTATTCGCCTTAAGGAGAAGTTCGGCGGCAAGGTAACGCTTATCACGTTGGGACCAAAGCGCGCTGAGGAGACGCTGAAGAAGCAGCTCGCCCTGGGGGCCGATGAGGGCATCCTGGTGAGCGACCCCGCGTTCGACGGCAGCGACGAGCTGGCGGTGGCGCGCATTCTGGCGGCAGCCATCGAGAAGCAAGGCCCGTACGACCTCATCTTCGCCGGCCTGACCGGCGTCGATTGGAACCAGGGTGTGGTCGGCCCGGCGGTGGCCGAAGCGCTGGCAATTCCCCATGTCGCGTACGTCGTCGGCGTCGAAGTGAACGGCCAGACGGCCCGGGTGACGACCGAGGTGGACGGTGGGCGCGAGATTCAGGAGGTTGACCTCCCGGCGGTTCTGACGTCGATGCAGAACCTCAACGTGCCGCGCTATGCATCGCTCAAGAACATCATGGCCGTGAAGCGCAAGCAAATCCCGGTCTGGGGTGCAGCGGATCTCGGCATTGACCCCGGCCAGGTTGGCCCCAACACCGTCCAAACGCAACTGAAATCATTGGTTCCGCCGCCTGAGCGAGCCGCCGGGCGGATTATCCCCGGAGCGCCGGACGAGGCCGTCAAGGAGCTTGTCCGCGCCCTTCAGGAAGAAGCAAAGGTGATCTAAGATGGCCAACGGAGTCCTTGTCATTGCCGATTTGCGCGGCAGCACCCCAAAGCGAGTCACGTTTGAAACCATCGGCGCGGCCCGTTCCGTGGCGCAGGCTCTCGGCGGCCCGGTTCAGGTAGCGCTCGTCGGCGGCCCTGGCGTTGCCGCCGCAGCCGGGCCTCTAGGCGAGACGGGCGTAGACGAGATTATCGTCGCCGAGTCGCCGGACCTGGCGCAGTACTCTGCCGAGTCGTACACCGACGCTATCCAGCAGCTTACGGATGCCAATTCGCCGGCCGTCGTTCTCCTCTCGGCGACACCGCATGGCCGCGATGTCGCGCCGCGCGTGGCTGCCCGCCTTGGCATTGCCTACGCGGCTGACGTCACGCGGATTGATGTCTTGGATGGACAGGTGGTGGTCACTCGGCCGGTCTACTCAGGCAACGCCATCGCCAGCGTCGCCCTCGACTCCCAGCCGTCTATCGTCACGGTGCGCCCCGGCGCTTATCCGGTTGCCCCGCGCCAGGCGGGCACATCGGCCGGCAAGCAGACGACGTTCTCGGTGAACATCGAGTATGCGCCCGGCGCGAAGGTGGTCGAGTTCCAGGAGGTCAAGAGCGAGCGCCCCGATCTGAGCGAGGCGTCGGTCGTCGTCTCTGGCGGACGCGGCATGGGTTCGGCCGAGAACTTTGCCATGATCGAAGAGCTGGCGGACCTGCTGGGGGCGGCGGTCGGCGCGTCGCGCGCTGTCGTGGACGCTGGCTGGCGGCCTTGGGGCGAGCAGGTTGGGCAGACGGGCAAGACCGTCAACCCGAACCTGTACATCGCCTGCGGCATCAGCGGCGCGATCCAGCACCTCGTCGGTATGCGCACGTCGAAGTACATCGTCGCCATCAACAAGGATCCCGAGGCGCCCATCTTCAAGGTGGCCGACTACGGAATCGTGGGCGACGTGTTCACCGTGCTGCCGCTGCTGACTGAGGAGGTCAAGAAGGTCAAGTCGCAGTAACGCGTTTGTGGTTGTTAACGAACAAGGACGAAGTTGGCGCTCCCGCCCTTCGTCCTTATTCTTGTTGTAGATTATCTGAAGGCAGGGTGAGACGCTTGACGGGCAATGGCAGCGTGAAATTGTATCATTTCGAGGATTTCGATGCGGTAGACGGCCTGGCGCATGGCATCAGCCAGCGCCACGGCGGCGTGAGTCAGGCGCCGTGGGCGAGCCTCAACCTCGGCGGCAGCGTCGGCGATGTGCCGGAGGCCGTGAGTGAGAATCACGAGCGCCTATGTGCTGCCCTGGATGTGCCTCGCGCGGCGCTCGTATCGAGCCGCTTGGTACACGGCGACAGAGTGGCCGTCGTCACGGTTCAGGAGCGTGGGGCGCTCGTGCCGCAGACCGATGCCCTTGTCACGGCTGACTCAGACGTGTACCTACTCGTCCGCTGCGCCGACTGCGTCCCGGTGCTCATCGTCGATCCCGTGCGCCGTATTGTCGGTGCGGCTCACGCCGGTTGGCGCGGGACACTGGCCTTCATTGCCCAGAAGATGACGCGCACGCTGATTGAGACGTTCGGCAGCGACCCAGCCGACCTGCACGTAGGCATTGGACCGTCCATCGGACCATGCTGCTACACAGTGGGTGAGGACGTGATAGCGGCGACGCGCGGAGCATTCGGGGAGAGCGCGGGTGAACTCTTGCATAGACGTGGTGGGCGCACAACCCTGGACCTTTGGGACGCCAACCGGCGGCAGGTGGCCGCCCTGGGTGTGCGGCGCGTAGCCGTGTCTGGCGTTTGCACCGCCTGCCAGGTCCGCGACTACTACTCGCACCGCGCCGAGGCCGGGCGCACCGGGCGCTTTGCCGCCGTCATTGGATTCCGGGCCTGACCAGGAGCCAGCCCATGCAGCGACCACGTACTTCCGGCAACCAGGACGCCCTGATGATTGCCGATGCCCTGCGCGCCGTCGAGGCGCGGATTGCGAGCGCTGCCGCTCGCGCTGGCCGCGACCCGCAGTCGGTCACGCTCGTCGCCGTCAGCAAGACGGTGGACGCGCCGCGCGTGTACGCAGCCTATTTGAACGGTGTGCGTAACTTCGGCGAGAATCGGGTCGAGGAAGGCGTGCCGAAGCAGGCAGGGTTGCCGAACGATATCGTGTGGCACATGATCGGCCACGTCCAAAGCCGCAAGGTGCGTGATGTCGTCGGCCACTTCAGCCTTGTCCACTCCATCGACAGTCTGCATTTAGCAGAGGCGTTCCAGCGTCGCGCCGAGGCGGCCGGTGTCGAAGTGGCTGTTCTGATGGAGGTGAACATGGCGCGCGAGCCGCAAAAGTATGGCTTTGCGCCGGACGAGGTTGCGGCGGCAGCGGCGGTTATCGCCGGCATGAGCCACCTGAAGCTCCAGGGGCTGATGACCATGGCCCCAGTCGTGACCGACCCGGCGGAGGCGCGACCTGTGTTTCGGGGCTTGCGCGAGTTGCGCGATGCGCTCGCTCGCAGCGTGCCGTCCGTTGACTGGCGGCATCTCTCCATGGGCATGACCGATGATTTCGAGGTGGCGGTGGAGGAGGGCGCAACCCTGGTGCGCGTGGGCCGCGCTATCTTCGGCGAGCGGACCACAGCGCCTAAGGATTGATACGCGCCGTCTTTGGGGCACAGGGTGGAATCGTGCTAGAATGTGCCTGCGCCTAACTATCTGACGAAAGAAGAGACGTCTATGCTTCACGATCTGCATATGGGGGTGATCGGCAGCGGCCAGATGGCCGAAGCCATGATCAAGGGATTGCTCAACCGGGATGTGATTACGCCGGGGCATATCTGCGCCAGCGACCCGCGGCAGGAGCGAGGTGACGAGCTGCGCGACAGATTCGGGATTGGGTTTACGACGCACAACCGCGAAGCCGTCGAGGCGGCCGATATCGTCATCCTCAGCGTCAAGCCGCAGGCGCTGCCGCACGTAGAACCGGACCTGCGCAGCCACATCCGCCCCGATGCCCTGGTCCTGAGCATCATTGCTGGCGCTCGGCTGCGGAGCCTCGCCGTAGGCTTGCAGCACAAGGCGCTCGTGCGGGCCATGCCCAACACCCCGGCGCGAATCGGCGAAGGCATCACGGTGTGGATTGCGACTAAGGAAGTCACCGATCACCAGCGGCTTCAGGCCCGCGCGATACTCGAAGCGCTGGGTGAGGAAATTTACGTCGACGACGAGAGCTACCTCGATATGGCGACGGCGCTGAGTGGGACTGGCCCGGCGTATATCTTCCTCGTCATGGAAGCGATGATCGACGCCGGCGTACACATGGGCTTCTCGCGGTACGTGGCGGAGAAGCTTGTGTTGCAGACCATGCGCGGGTCGGTCGACTTTGCGCGGGAGAGCGGCCTGCATCCGGCTGAGCTGCGCAACCAGGTCACTTCGCCTGGCGGCACCTCGGCTGCTGCCATCTACCAGCTTGAGAAGGGCGCGTTGCGGACGGTGCTGTCGCGGGCGATCTGGGCGGCCTACCAGCGGTCGAAGCAGTTGGGGGACTTGAGCGAGGAACGCTACAACGACATCGACAGCGACGTGGGGAAGTGAGGAAACACGAATTATGCTCGCCATCTGCAATGTCTTACAATTGTTGTTTACGGTCTACTTTTTCTTGCTCTTGGGGCGGGCGCTGTTGTCCTGGATCAGACCCGATCCCTACAACCCGATCGTTAGCTTCATCAATCAAGCCACGGAGCCGCTGCTAGCGCCTTTCCGGCGCCTTATCCCGCCTGTGGGCATGTTCGACGTCAGCTTTCTCGTGGCGTTAATCGTGTTCCAGCTGGTCTCCCAGGTGATCCTCCAACTCATCGGCTGCCGCGGTGGAGGCTATTTCTAGCCCAGGAATTCCAGGCTGTCTTGCCATGCCCCTTGTCGTGACTGCCGCGCCGCGTGGCTGCCGCTTCCAGGTCTACGTTCAACCGCGCGCCAGCCGCGCCGAGATCACTGGCTTGCACGGCGACGCGCTACGTGTGCGCCTCACGGCTCCGCCGGTGGACGGCCGCGCGAACGAAGCTCTTGTCGCATTACTCGCCACACAACTTGGCACGCCGAAATCGCGCATCTCTATCGTGAGCGGCGCGACAGGGCGAACGAAGACAATTGAGGTTGAAGGGATGTCGCCGCAGGAGGTGTCAGCGCGGCTTCAAGGCGTTGTGGGTGACGGCGGCCAGGTGAAGACATAGCCCTGGCGGCGGACTGTGCGCAGGAAGACGGGGCGACGCGGGTCGCGTTCGATTTTCTTGCGCAGCCAGTTAACGTGTACCTCTAGCGTGCGCGTGTCGCCCGTGAAGGTCGTATCCCACACGCTCTGCATCAGCTGGGCGCGGCTGAGGACTACATTCGGCTGCTGCATCAAGGTCCACAGTAGCAGAGCTTCCTTCGGTGTCAGGTGAATCTCTACCCCGTCGACGTTGACCGTCGCGCTCACGCGGTCGACGCGGATAGGCCCCAGGGCGATAATCGTCGGTGTCATTGCTAGTCCACGAGCAGGATGCGCCCGCACTGGCTGCAATACGTCAGGGCGAGCTGCCGCGCCCGCTCGATATCGGCCCTGGGCAGCGTGACCTGACAGCCCTCGCACCGCCCGCTGATGACTCGCGCGACGGCGCGCCCGCCCTTACGCCGCCGCAGATCATCGTATACCCCCAACTCACTCGTCCGTAGCCCAGTTCGCGCCGCCTCGATCTCAGCCGTCAGGCTTGCCAGTTCTGTCTCGACGGCCCCCAGTTCACCCCGCAGGCGCTCCTGGTGCGCTCGCCAGCGCTCCTCGATGTGGGCGAGACGTTCAGCCGCTGCCTTCTGCTCCGCCTGCGCCGTCTCAAGGCTAAACATGGTTTCCAAGGTCTGGTCGTCAAGCTGGGCGAGGCGGCGGCGCAGCGACACAATTTCGTTCTCGATGCCCGTCATCTCTTTGACGTTGGTTACTCGGCCGCTGTAGAGCCGCGTCTCCTCGCCCTTGATCTTTCCGGTCAGGTTTTGGCGGTCCATTTCGGCGGTACGCAGCTCCCGCTGCAGCGCCTCGACGCGCCCACTAGCCTCTTGCGCAGCGGCGCGGGCGGCAAGCACGGAGGCCGGCTCGACGAGACCGCTTTGGATGTCGCGCTGGCGGCGGCGTAAGCCATCGGCGCGTAGGTCGCGGGCCTGGAGGTGATAGAGTGCGTCAGCGGCTGGCATAACTCCCTCTCAGCGTGTCATTGGCCGACATTGTACCTTACTTCCGCTCCCACGCGCAAACCTCACGGGTGAGGGGCGGCGCGGCCCATCCACTTCGTCGCCAGCGCATCCAGGTAGCCTTCCGCGCGCAGCAGTTCCAGCGCCGCGTCAATTTCCTGCGCTAAGCCGTGCTGGTCGAGGCGAACGGCGACGGTATAGAACTCATTCTCGACGGGGTATCCCACAGGCTCAATCGACTTGTCGGCCTGTAGCGCGCTCACCATGTCCAGCAAACCGGCGTCCACCTGCCCAGAACGAACCGCTTCCACCACGGCGTCGGCGCTGCTGAGGCGGCGCACGACGGCGGGCGGCGGCTTCAGGCGGCGGGCGGACAGGTCAGCGGCGGAGCCAAGCTCGACGGCGAGCGTCAGCGGACGGTTCGGCGGCGGCTCACCTCCGCGGGTGATAAGTGTCGGGCCAGCATTGAAGTACGCGCCGGAGAAGTGCAGGTCTTGGGTGAGGCGTGGGTCAGGCGGGAACGCCGAGATGACGCAGTCTACCATCCCGGTACGTAGGGCGTCGACAAGGCCGTCGTAGGCGATGGGCACGATGACCGGCTCGCGGCCAAGGCGCTTTGCCAATGTATTAGCCAGGTCAATGTCATAGCCCATAGCGGGCGTATTCGGCCCGGTGTAGAACTCGAACGGCACGAAACTGGGATCGACGCCGACGCGCAGGAGCAGCGGCCCGCTGCTGAGAGTCTCCGTTCCTCCCGTATGGGGCGAAGCCGACACCGCCAGGAGCGTCCATAGGAGCAGTAAGGCCCACAGCGCGCGGCGATGCGGCGACAGGAGGCGCGTGATACGTGACAACCGGCTCATGGCGCCCCATTTAATGACAGCGCGCCTGCGACCGGCGGCAGCGTGACCTGCGGACCGCTCTCGGCTCGGTCGGCGAGCGCCTGGTAGATCGGGCGAGGGCTGAAATCTTCGTCCACCAGCGCCCAGTTATCCTGGTACGTCTGGCTGCGCCAGGGAAAGCGGAACGCCCAGATGGCGAGGGTCGGGCACCAATCCCAACCGTTTGCGATTTCCAGCGCACGCAAGGTGTCTTCGATGCGGGCGGCGGGACGCACGGACTTGGTCCAGCGCGGGTGGTCGTTCCAGCCGGCTTCGGTGATGGGCGAGGGCTTGTGGCCGTCGCCGTGGCGCTCCATGATCGCCCGCAGCAATTCGACGCGGCGGAAGTTGACGATCTCCGGCGCGGGTGGATCATCCGGCGGGAAGCTCCAGCCGTAGGCGTGCATCGCCAGCCCATCAAAGTACGGGGCAGCGCCCGCCGCGTACATGGCTTCAAGATACTCCAGGTCGCTTTGCCCCGCTGTATCGTCGGCCTCGGCTAGCACGGGCGCAAGCGCCCCGGCCAGGACCTGGACGTTGGGGTCGGCGCGCTTGGCGGCGGCGTAAGCGGCCGCCAGGAGGCGCGTGTAGGCGGCGGCGTCGGGCGTGCGCCCGCCCCACTCAAAGGACAGGTTCGGCTCGTTCCAGATGACGACGGCGTCAATGCGGCCCTGGTAGTGGGCGACGAACGCGCCAACAAAAGCCGCGTAGTCGGCGAAGTGGTCCTCTTCCAGTAGATGCGGGGTCGTGCCGTCGGCGCGGGCCCAATCGGGCACGTAGTCCAGGCGGGCGATGACGTGTAGCCCCTGGCGCAGGGCATGGTCGACGACGAGGTCGGCGTGGGTCCAGTTGAAATGCCCTTGCGCCGGCTCGATGTAGGCCCACGGGAAGTACTCGACAACTGTGCCCGCGCCCATCTGCCGCACCATGACGAGGCTCTGTTTGATCTTCCACGGCTCGACTTCGTCGGTCAGGCGCGTGTGGACGGCGAGCTTGGGTAGGGAGGTGTGGACGACTTGCTGGGGGCCAAGCTCAGTGGGAATGAAGCCGGGGTCGCGGAAGAGAAGCAGGGGCAGGAGGAGGGCCAGGGTTGTGCCTATAGGGAGAAGTCGCCGCCATTTATCCCACCGTCCGGGCGGCGGAGAGTAGTGGCTATAGTCGCGCATAGGTCAAGAACGCCGCCAGCGAGCCAGGTACGGGCGGCGAAGTATCCATTCTAGGTCGGCTGACTGAGGGCCGCAAACAACAACCGTAGCGGGCGTCGGCTCCTTACCTTTTTCGATCCAGGCCCACGAGCGCCGCCAGGCTGTCTCGAACGCCGACCAGGCCACTACGGAACAGGATGGGCGGCCGCGTCACCTTGACGGCGACCTTGTGGGAAATAGTCTGCGCCTGGGTTAGGTAGCCGCGCAACATTGGCATCCAGTTTTTGATGTTGATGTTGACGTAACGAGCGCCGTAGTTCATGCCGAAAACCATCGCCAGCAAGACGAGCATGATGACGAACATTTCGACGGTCAGCACGGCGACGGCTACTGTATACCAGAAGTCTAGCGTCTCCACGGTCGGCTCCTTCGATGCGCTTCGTCCTGGATTATACCCCGTAAGCAAGGGTTTGGGCAAGCGCGGCCAACGAAAACGGGCGAGCCGCATCGGCGACTCGCCCGGTATAGTCTTGCTCAGTCACATCGTTCTTGGCAGAGAAGTGGGCCGCGTTCTAGCAGGCAGCCAGCACCAGTGCGCAGTCCTCCTCATCCATGACCTCTAGATCGTCGATGGCATCGGCCTTGAGGAACGTGATCGACAGGACGCCGCCAACGACGTAAGCGACACAGTCCTCCACCGAAACATCTGCTGGCAGAGTCACGCGAGCGGCGAAGAGGCCCGAAGTGTCGGTAATGTTCAAGGTGCGCAGCCCGTCCAGGCTCATCTCTAGCTCGTCCATTAACGCAGCCGGCGCAGGGATCTCGACAACGACACAATCGTTCTGCTCATACACAAACGGCGCTTTGCGAAGGGAGGCCTGGATGCTGCGATCGATTGCCGCATTGAGCTCGTCCAGGACTGTCGTTTCCATCATAGAGCTAACTGCCATCTGTACACTCTCCTCACATGACTAAGGATACTAGACGCGATACCTGGCCCTGTAGGGCCTGGCGCGTTCGTTATCCTAAAAGCAGTAATCGTGCCACGCTCCTCATTATAACCCAAGATTCTACACAGTCTAGACAAATAGCTTACAAAATTCCTACACTACCGCCACAGGACACCGACATTTTTCCGCGCAGTTGCCATGTTGAAGGCCCTGTGCCCTACTTAGCGCAGCAACCGTTCGCCTGTACTCATCAGACGACGTGAGCGGCGAAATACTTTCCAGGCCTGAGCCACGGCTGCGTAATCTTCTGGCCGTAGCGGCTCGCCGGTGCTGTCGATCTGAGTGGCATAGGAGAGGCTGGGGATGCCAAGATAGGGCTGGCGCTGGATGTAGCTGAGCCACTGAGCACGGTCTATGTTGGGCCAGTTGTCAGTGTTGATGAGCCAATCGCGGCACGCGGCACGCACGACCCTCGCGCGGTGGGTCATCTGCGTCAGGACGGCGTGGGCGCTGGCGACATTGCTGGGTTCAAGCGGCGTCAAGCCGTTGAGCGAGATCATGTCAACGATGTTGGCAAAGTAGGGGTCGGCGGTTTGAGCCATGATGAGGGCGTCTTCCTTGATCGACTTCGCCGCGTCCGACAGATGTGCAACCAAGTCGCGCAACAGCTCGATGCCCCAGGAGTGATTGTAGGCGTGGGCCGTCGTGGCACGCGGCGTAAGGTGGGCGGCATCGATCTTGAGGCCGTCGGCATCCAACTCCCCCATCAGGCGCTCGGCGGTCGTGTGGAGGCGCTGCCAGTAGCGGGGGTGGGTGGGGTCAACCGCCGCCGGACCGTTTATGCTCTGAAGATGCTCCTGTGGCGGCACGCCCTCTGTGTCCCAGGCTTTCCACGCCAGGACGACGTGACGGCCGGCGGTGTGCTGGTCGCGGATGAAGCCAGCCATGTCCGGCCATTTCGCCGGATCCGGCCACGGGTCACCGTAGTCGGCCTGCCACTTATGTTCGATGACGACAATGCCCGGGTTAAGCCCGTTCCGTTCGAGAACCGCGAGCCAGTCCTCGTAGTTGCTTTGGGTACTCAAGTCGGCGGCGCGGCCCGGCTGGCGCGCCATGGCGGCCAGCGCCATCTGCTCGCCCCAACCCGAGAAGATGGGCGAGTGCCACCAGAGCGCCGAACCGTTGTTGTGGCAGGGGGTTGTGCCGCACGCATTGCGCCACACGCAGCTCGCTTCCAGAGCATCATACTCGTCCGCGCCACTGACCACGGCAATCGCCGGGCTGGTCCACTCGCCCTGAACCCCCGTGTGCCCGGCGTACCGCAGGCTCAGTTCGAAGCCGCCGTGACCTTCAAAGACATAGTCCTCGAAGGTGAGGTCGCCCGGTTCGGGGCAGGCGGCGAAGCCGAGCCAGAGGGCTTCTGAGGCGCGAATACAGAAACACAGCGGGGCTGGCGCGAAGAAAGGCGCCGCCTCGAGATCGCCCACGTTCTTTGAGGCACTGATGACGGCGCTGGCGTCGGACGGGAGGTACTGGGAGTAGCGGCCCGTCGGCGCGGGCGTGAACACGAGGTCAGCGGTAAGGGATGAGTGGGCCGGGCCGTTGGGCGTCCACCCGCTGAACAGGCGTACAGTGTCGATATCACCCTCGCCCTGAACGCGAATGTCAATGTGGATGACTTCATCGTAGCAGCGCAGTTTGACGACGCGCGTCCCCCATAGGCTTGATTGACAGCGCACAGTCAGGCGAACACAATCGTCCGTGACTTTGACCGTCGGAGCCGCCACACCTAGCGTAACGTCCCGTGTGCCGACGGCGTCTACAGCACCAGGCAGATAGAAGCGTCCAGCCGGCGCATTGCCGCGCGCAAGCTCCGCCCACGTCCCGTCATTTGTGTCAAGCTGCAACCGATAAGCGTCCGCTCTCACAACCAGGTTACTAGCGTCTTGCTGCACCACAGGCATGCTCATCTCTCCCTGTCACAGCATCTCGATCTCATACGTCGCAATGTCGGCGTCGAGGCGCTGTCGTTCGATCCAGTCGATACATTTCTCAATTTGCGCGTGGGCATGGCCCGCCTCATTAGAGACGACAGCGAGTCCCAGGACCGCCGTCTCCCAATCATCTTGCAGGTCAACCTCGGCGACGGACACGTTGAACTCCTGGCGCAGGCGTGTCATGATCGGCTTGATGATGCTGCGCTTGTCCTTGAGCGAGCCGACGCCATGCAAGCGCAGTTCCAGGGTGCAGGCGCCAACAATCATGCCCATGCGCGTTGTGTTTCCCGCTGCGGAAGCTGGATGGCTTCTCGCAGCCGCAGCCCCGACTGCGTCAGCTTGTACACGCCGACGTGATCGCTGTCGAGGATGACGAGGGTGTTGACGTGGTCGGTGTTGCGCTTGTGCGGCTCCACAAGCCAGCAGCCCGAGTTGACCAGGTGCATCATAGTGCGTCCATTGTCGAGTGGGACGGCAGTCAGGCCGGAGCGATGCGTGTGGCCGAAGACGTAGATGTCTGGCGGGAAGAAGCCGTCGCCCGCCTCGGCCGCCATGAGCCGGATGAGCCAGCGCGCCGCCTCGCGGAAGCGCTCCACGTCCATGTACGGTGTGCCTCGGTCGCGCAGCGAGCTGGCCTGGCGCAGACGGGCGCGCATCCAGCCGAGCAGGCTCCACAGCCACCAGCGCTTCCAGGTCTGAACCTGCGCCCAGTATTCCTGGAGGCGTGGCGCTGTCCGGTCGCCCAGCGAGCCGGCGTAGACCATCTCGTAGAAGATGCTGACGCCGCGCTCCAGCTCCTCCCGTGTCAGCGTCGGCATGCCAACCCCTTCGAGGCGTTTGAGAATGAACATCGGGAAGGTGGCGAAGAGGTCGCCGCCGCGTAGCGTCGCCAGGTGGTGGCCGTGGTGGAAGACGACGTGGCGGCCGGCGATGACGCGGTGATGGTCGGGGTACTTGACGACGAAGCGCTCCCGCGCATCGTGGGGCAGGACGCCGCGCAGAAAGGAGTCGGTGAATACGTGCTGGGGACGATAGCGGCTGGAGAGCGGCTCCCCTCGGCTCAGGCGCACCATTTGCTCGAACTCTACGTGCTGCACTAACAAGTGGTAATCATGGTTGCCCGGCAAATAGACGAGCCGCTCAGCGGGCAGCGCGCAGAGGCGCTCGACGAACATGGCCGCATCTTGCTGAGCCAGGCGGAACGATGTCCCCCACATCTCCCAGATATCACCGAGGAGGACGATCTCATCCAGGGGGCCGAGCGCCACCAACGCCTCGATGAGCACGTCGAGCCGCCGCGCCGAGGCGTGTCGGTGGGACGGATCGGGCGAGACCGAGCCGAGCGTCGCCTGCGGTTCACCGAAATGGGTGTCGCTGATGACGACGACAGGCTTATGGCCGTTAGCAGGCGCTAGCCCAAGCATCTCCTGGTCTCCTGGATGCCCCGTGCTGTGACGAGGCAACGAGGCATCAATGGCCGGCGGGCGCTGAGAGCCAGCGCATCGCGTCGAAAGCAACTTCCAGCCGCGCGGAGTCTGCCTCACCCGTGTTGTCGGAGAGGCGGACGCGCGCGCTGTCTATCTCGAAACCGAACGTACCCAACGAGACCCAGGCATCGAAGACGTTGTTCTGGTTCACGGCGACCTCCGTCTCGCCGCCTGCGTGAGTCACTGTGTAGCGTGCGTTTTGTGTGGTGGCGTGGAAGCCGGGCACCCAGGCTTGTACCTCATACTGCCCGGCAGCGGGCAGATGTGGCGCCCACTCGCCCCACTCCTCCTCGGTTGTGCTGGCGTAGGTGTACAGCGATGCGCCGTTCCAGCCGTACAGGGAGTTGAGCCAGTTCGGGGTCTGGGAGCGCGTGAAAGCGCCGTGGTCGGCCGGCGTGCCGCCCGGGGCAATGATGATGCCCGGTTCGTCTTCGCGCCGTTTGGAGCGGTGAGCGCGAATGAACTGAGTGGGCGAGAGATAGTGGGCAAGCACCCAGCCGCGATCGCGCACGTAAGGGAACCAGATGTCGGGCTGCAAGTCCGACGAGCGCACCTCGAAGTGCAGGTGGGCGCAAAACGTGTTGTCGTTCGCCCCTTTGCCCATCGAGCCGATCTGTTGTCCTCGCGTGACCACCGCGCCCACATCCACCGACCGCTCTTTCAGATGGGCGTACTGCGTCCAGACCTTGGCCCCGCCAGGCAGCGTGTGTTGGATGACGATGATGCGGCCCCAGGCCGGTACGTAGTAGCCAGAGGCCGTGACTACGCCGTTGGCGGTCGCGTACACCGGCGTTCCCAGGTCTTCGTCGCAGGCGCCAGGCCCATTCCAGTCCTCACCCGTGTGCCACGCGCTCTGAAAGCGCGGGTCGGCATGATACGCGGGATCGGCGAGGACGACGGCCGTGTGAAAGCCTGGCGGCGGCTCAGGCAGACCACGCGGACCTACTGGAAAGTCGAAAGCGTCGGTGACGGGCGGGTCCTCGCGGCTGGCGATGGCCTCGGGCGGCAGGGTGAACACGGCTGGCTGGCCGATGACCGGCGCCGGCGCATCGGCTCGAATGTCGCAGATCGGCCCAAGAAACGCTGGCGTTTGAATTGCCAGCCGGATATCAGTGCGTTGGGCCATAGGCTCCACAACAGCTCCGGTCACCACAGCGTTGGGATCAGCCGGGTCTGTCTTGCTCGCCCAGTACGCGCCGGAGACGAACAGAGGTTTGTCGGCCATGCCTACCATACCACGCAGATTCTCAAGGGTCGCGGCCACCTCAGCGTTGACCTGGGACGCCGCCGTCACGGTAGAGGCGTCATTGAGCGTCGGCCAGATAGCAACAGCGTCAAAGGGTAGGGGGGCGTCCAGGGAAGCCTGGACAAGACGCCAGGATTGGAGGGAGGAGCCACGCCCGAGAACATGCGCCAGGTACTTCGCGCCGTCGAATGCGAGCACGATAGCCCCCGCCACGAGCAGCGTATCACGCCGCCCCGGCGCATGCTTGACAGCGCCGTACACCTGGCCGAGGGTGCGTGCAAACAGAGCGGGCGGCACCAGGGGGGCGCCATCAGCGACAGGGCGGTTGGGCGCGGGCAGGACCTCGAAGGCGGGGATCAACGCGGCATAGCGGGCGACAACGGCGGCGGCGTAGCTCGCAAACTGCGCCCGCCATGGGGCGCTCCCTACCTGCCCATGCGCCAGTCCAGGCTCCAGGACGCCGTAGATGGGAACGCCGGCGCGGCGGAGCGTGTAGATTGCGTCGTCATAGGCGGCCTGCCATTCGCGCGCGTGGGGCGACCGCCAGGGGCCAAGCTCGAATGGAAGTCGGATCGAACCGACTGTCTGTGCATTGTCAGGCATGAGTGTGAGTACAGCGCGCCGGGGGACGATATCCGGGCATGCGCTTGTTAACGTAATTGTAGCACTGCGTGGAGCAAGAGACAAAAGCGCCACCCCCAGTGAGAAGAGCGTGGGCCTGGTATGGGAAGTGCATTGTTTTGACGATAGTAGGTCTCCATGCTAGTATTGCCACGGTGAAGTTAGCCTATGTTCAATTGGATTGATGTTGCCGTTCTCATCATCATCGGTCTCTATGTTGTGCGCGGCTGGCGCGACGGCTTTCTCCGCTCGGCGGTGGACCTCATTGGCCTCGTGCTGATTGTCTGGGCTGGCATGCGCTTCTATGGTCCCGTGGGGGCCTGGCTCGAGACACAGTGGGGCATCCCAGCCTCGTACGGCCTGGCCCTCGGCTTCCTGATCGCCGGCATCGTCGCCACCGCGCTTTTCTGGTTCATCGCGGGGCTGGTTCTCTCGGGTGTACCCTGGGCTGTCCATCGGAGCTGGTTCAATCGCCTGTTGGGCCTCCTACCCGGGTTGATTGCAGGAGTGCTCGCCGCGACGGTGCTGGTGACGGTCGTGCGCGCCTCGCCGCTAGAGCGAGAAGTCGGCGATACCATCGACGCGTCGCCCCTCGGCTCGGTGCTGACGAGCGCCGGACAGCAGGTCTCGCAACGCCTCGAACCTATCTTTGGCCCAGCGCTGGCCGATACCCTGAGTTTCTTCACGGTCGAGCCAGAATCCGATGCGATGATTCGTCTGCCCCACGCCGCGTCAGGGGCCACGGTTCGCCCCAGCGACGAGGAGCAGATGCTCGCGTGGGTCAATGATGAGCGGCGTGCTGCCGGACTGCCGCCCCTGGTGATGGATCAACGGCTGCGCGACGTTGCCCGCCAGCACTCCCAGGACATGCTGCGCCGCGCCTATTTTTCGCACTATACACCTGATGGCCTGTCTCCTTTTGATCGCATGCGCGCTGCCCGTATCCCATTTGAAGCGGCCGGCGAAAATCTCGCCGAGGCCCCAACGCTGAGCATGGCCCATCGCGGATTGATGAATAGCCCCGGCCACCGCGCCAACATCCTGTCGCCGGCCTTCGGCCGCGTCGGAATCGGTGTCATCGACGGCGGCGATCTGGGCTTGATGATCAGCCAGGAGTTTACGAACTAAGTGGAAGCCCCGTGGGTGACAGAAGCCCGGCGTCAGCTCGATCTGGCTCAAGCCGCGCCGACGCCGCAGCAGATGCTCGCCGGCTCACTGTCTGCGATTGAGATACTGCTCCGCCGAGGCGCCCCGCCAGACGGCCAATCTCTCGCAACACTGGCTGTGCTCAGCCAGGGGCCGGATTTGGGCAAGACGGAGGCGGCTCAAGTCGTCCGCCTTTCGAACGTTGCCCAGCGAGCGGTGATGGGCGAGGTGGTTGACCCGCTGGATGCGAGCCAGGCGGCGCAGCTCGCCCGGTCGCTGATCGTTCGCCAGGCCCCGAATCCCCCGCTGCTCCAGCCGGCCGCGCCTCTACCCGTCCAAACGCCCCTCCCAGCTGTACCCTATGGGGCAGCGCCGCAAATCGCGTCGCCTTCACGGCGCTTCCCCTTCGGCGCGCTTCTGCTCGTTTTCCTCGGAACCTTGTTGTTGGCGCTCGTCCTTATCCTGGGGCCGCTGGTCCTGGCCCTGCTGGGGCCGCCGTGGGTGCGCTGGCTGGCTCTGCCCGTCGCGCTGGCTGTCGGACTGCTCACGCTCTGGCAGCTCTTCCGGCTGACGGCGCGTAGTGGGGTGATCGCAGCAGCCCTGGTCGCGCTGCTGGCCGGCGCGCTTGGCGGCATGGCGTGGGCCTGGGGCATGGAGCAGGGGCTGATGCCGCCGCTGCGCTACTACGCGCCGTTTCTTGCACCGACGGCCGCGGCACGCCCTATCACGACCGACGAGCCGGTCTTGCACGTTGGTGGGCGAGCGATTGTGGTCAACACGGGGGAGACTGGGCTACGGGTGCGAGCACGCCCTGGCCTATCGATGGCCGAGGTTGGCCGCTTACCGGATGGCGCAGCCGTTACCATTGCAGGGACCAGTCAGATGGCGGATGGGCTGGAGTGGTGGCGTGTTCAAGGCTCCGGCATTATCGGCTGGGTGGCTGCGCTCTACCTTGCCCCGGTGGATTAGCCGGACGATCACCGTCCCACGATGAGGTAGCGGTTGGCCCCAACGCGGCCGACCTGGTAGAGGCGGCCGCTGATGAGGTTGTCGCCTTCCTGACGGCGGTCGAAGCGCGCTTGCAGGCTCAGGATATGGCCGGGCGGCGTCTCCCACCAGCCGGTTTGCGTGTCGATCTCGACGGTCAAGCCGGTTGTAGTTCGCTCCATCTCGGCGAGCCGCGTCTCGAAGAACCGCAGGACGCCGCGCGCCGACTCCTCCCGCACCGGCACATGCCAGCTTTTCGCCAGCTCATCGAGCATTTGCGTGACGCGCTTCTCGTGCCCGACGGTTGGCGTTTCCAGCCAGCGCCCGATTTCGTCGAGCGTCTGCTGCGCCAGCGCGCCTGGCTCGCGTGTCTGCCGTCCGAAAAGCCGCCCCAGCCAACTCATAGCGGCGCGCCCTCTCCGCGCGTCACAGCCTCGATGACGCCGGCCAGCAAGGCGGCGCGTGGGGCAAGGTGGTCGAGAAGCGCGTGCTCGTCGTGGGCATGCGCTCCGCTGCCCACGACGCCTAGCCCGTCGAGCGTCGGCACACCCAATGCCGAGGTGAAATTGCCGTCGCTGCCCCCGCCGCTGCTGCTCTCGGCCACGCTCAGGCCCATCTCAGCGCCGACGCGGCGGGCAATCTCCAGGAGGGCGACTGTACCGGGCGTGCGCTCCATCGGCGGGCGGTTGAGGCCGCCTTCGATGATTAGCTTCGCGTCGGGATTGACGGAGCGCAGCCCCAGGATAGCGTCCGTGATGCGGCGGGCCTCATCGTGGTTGGTCACCCGCACGTCGATGTCGGCCATCGCCTCGGCTGCCACGACATTGGCGCGTGTGCCGCCCCGGACAACTCCTACGTTCACCGTGGTCCCCTTCGGAATGTCCGCCAGCCGGTATAACTCCACAATTTGCCGCGCCAGCTCCTCGACGGCGCTAACACCCTGCTCCGCCACCCACCCGCTGTGGGCGGGCTTGCCGACGACGCGCAGGGTGAAGCGCCCGACACCCTTGCGGCTGGTCTTGAGCGCGGCGTTCGGCGGCTGAGCTGGCTCGACCACGAGCGTGGCGCGCGACCGCCGGGCTTCGGCTTCGATGAGGTCGCGGCTCGTCAGGCTGCCGACTTCCTCGTCGCTGTTGATGAGCAGAGTGACGGGGCCGCCGAGCCGGTCCATCTCGCGCAAGGCACGCATGGCGAACAGGGCCAGAACGAGGCCGCCCTTCATGTCAAATACGCCTGGGCCACGCAGCCGTCCCTGCGCCTGCGAGAACGGCATCTCGCGCAGCGTGCCAAGCGGCCAGACAGTGTCGTAGTGGGCGAGGATGAGAACCGGGCGCTCGCCACGTCCCCAGCGGGCGATGAGGTGGTCGCCGCGCGTAGCCTGGGGAATGCGCTCGACCTCCGCGCCGTAGCCTGCGATAATGCCGGCCAGGTACTCAGCCAGGCGGTCGCTGTAGGCTTTTTCTTCTGGCGTGTGGGCTGTCGGCGACTCGTGCTCCACAAGCCCCTGCAACAGTGTCACCATCTCGTCGCGGTGGCGCGTCATGTAGTCAAGCAAATCCGCCATCGTCCCTCCCTTTGGCAGGCTGGTTGCAAGTTTACGACGGGCGTGATTCGGGAGTCAAGTCGCGGCATGAATGGGATCACGTAGACAGAAAACGGTCCAGGAGGCTGTGGCGCCAGATGAAGCGGATGAGCAGTACCCACGCGATGACGCCGACGACGACGACACCAATCTCGACGGGGCCAAGGGGCGAGAGCGCGAAGAAGCGCCGCAGCCGAGGCACTTGATTGATGAGCAAGAACAGGAACATCAGCGACACGGACAAGATCGTCGGCCGCCAATCGTTGATGAGGTCCGATCCAACGGCCCACCACTTTGTCGGCGGTTGAACGAAGATAACCAGGAACAGGCCGTAGAAGACCAGGAACCAGGCCAGGGTCGTCTCGGCGCGGGGCAGGGTGGCCTCGGCGAGGCGGCGCGCCTGATCTGCCGATAGAGCGCCGGCGTCGTTGTTCACCAGGATGCTCAAATAGAGGTACACACCGTAGAAGATGAGGATGGCGAAGACGCTGCCGCTGAGCACCGATGTGGCGACGAAGGTGAAGAGGCGGCGGATGAGGCTGCCCCGTGGGAACACACCCGGCCGCGCAATGACGGCGATGACGACCGTCGGGATGCCGACGGACAAGAGTGTCACAATCGACCCCTGGCGGAGCTGGAGCGGAAAGACGCCGATGAGCATGGACGACAGAATCACAAGGCCGACAGTGCCGATGCGCGCCAGAAAGAGCTTCAGGATGGCTTGCATGCCGTTGAGGATGCGCTGCCCTTCTCTGACGGCCGGCAAGAGCGCGGAGAATGAGTCGCCCATCAGGATGATGTCGGCGACACTGCGCGTGACCTGGCTGCCACTCTGCATCGCCACACCCAGGTTGGCTTGCTTGAGGGACAGCGCGTCGTTGACGCCATCGCCGATCATGGCGACATAACTGCCGTCCGCTCGCAGGGCCTCGACGATGCGCTTCTTCTGCTGTGGTGTAATGCGGCCGAAAATCGTGGTCGAGCCGACGAGGGCGCGCAGCTGCTCGTTCGTCATCTCATCGATCTGCGGGCCAGACAGGAGAGCGATATCCGGCCCCAGGCCAACCTGTCGCGCCAGCGCCGCAACAGTCTCGGGGCTATCGCCAGAAATAATCTTGGTGGCAACGCCCGCCTCTTGGAACGCCTTGAGCGCCTGGTCCACATCCGGACGCAGTTCATCACTGAGACTCACCAGGCCCAACGGTGTCATGTCAGGCGGCAGCGTGGAGGCGTCGCCATCGTCCGCGAGCCGAGTAGAATCAGGGAAGTAAGCGATGAGGAGGACGCGAAGGCCCTGGTCAGTGCGCTGACGTATCCAGTCCGCGACCCTGTCCCAGCCGGGCGAGCCAGGGGTATAGGATGGCTCCATGGACCGCTGAAGGATCTCCGGTGCGCCCATCGCGTAGAGGCCGGGGCGAAGGGGCGAGACGTATTCCTGCTGGGTGACGGCAATGGCGCTCCACTTGCGGGCCGACGAGAACGGGACTTCCACGGCAATGGGGCGCGCAACACCGGGCCGGGCAGCGGCAATGGCCTCGCTGGTCTTGTTGCCGGTGGCGGCGCTGGCGACCATGTCGGCGAGGATGGCGTCGAAGTCTGCCTGGTCAATGGTGAGGGCGTGGGTTTCCTTGAGTTGTAGGCGATTGGCCGTCAGCGTGCCGGTCTTGTCGAGGCACAACACATTGACATGGCTGAGGGACTCGATGGAGTTTGCCTGCTGCACGAGCGCACCGAACTGGATGAGGCGCACCGCGCCCAGGGCATACGCCACAGAAATGGACAGGAACAGGCCGTTGGGGACGAGGCCCGCCAGGATCGTGGCGTTCTCCACGCTGTCGGCCAGACTTTTCTCGTTGACGAGGGCGTTCAGAAACAGGATGAACTCGAAATAGACAACGACGATGAGCGTGATTTTGACAACCAGGTTGATCTCGCTCTGCAGGGGGGTGAGCACGCGGCGGAAGGCCCGAGCGCCTGTGGTAATCTGGTTGCTCAGGCTCTGCTCGCCCACCTTCTCAGCTTCGTAGTAGCCTCTACCGGTGATGCAGAAGCTGCCGGAAAACACCTGGTCGCCGCTTTTCTTCGGGATGAGGTTCGACTCGCCGGTGAGCTGGGACTCGTCCACCATGATTCGCCCGTCGCCGACTATCCGCCCATCGACGATTATCTGGTCGCCCGGATCGACCTTCAGGATGTCGCCGACAACGACCTCATCTGGCGACACGTCGCGTTCCTGGCCGTCCCGCACAACCGTGGCCGTTGGGCGTGTTAGCAGGGCGATGCGGTCCAAGGCGCGCTTCGCCCGCACTTCCTGCACGACGCTGACGATGATGTTCAGTGAGATGATGCCCGTGGAAATGAGCGCGTCGCCTAGGCGGCCGAGCAGCGCTAGACCCATCGCCAGCGTGAACAGGCTGATGTTGATGAGCGTGAAGACGTTCTGGCGGAGGATCTGGCCGTAGGTCCGGCTAGTCGGCGGCGGCGCGGAATTGCCGAGACCCTGCGCGCGACGGGCCTGCGCGTCGCTTTCGCTCAGGCCCGTCAGCGGAGTTGACAACGTCACATCAAGCTGCGCTTGCGCCAAAATGGCTACTCCTGGGCTGTCCCTGTTGGGGGTGCAACTTGTTACACTACGATAGAAACCGCGTTACGACGGGTAGGCAGCAGCGCCGCTGGAACCTGACGCGCCGGGCTTGTCCCCGGACTGCTCCATTTCCCGCTTGAGCTTCGCCAGTTCATCGTCGATCTTGTCGCCGCGCTCCAGCTCCTCGAACTGGGCGTCGAGGCTGCTCTTCTGGACTTCCTCCATTGCGCTCGCCCGCGCCTCCTCCGCCTCGACCTTATCCTGGATTTGGGAGAGGGGCGAGGTTGGGTCGAGGGTGTTCATCTTCTGCGCTTGCTTCTGGAACTCCTGCTGCGCCACGGCCCGACGTTGGCGCGCAATGAGTTGGTCCCGCGTGTGCTGCGCGTCGGCGTACTTGACTTCGAGCTGGCCCAGGTTGTCCTTGAGCTGCTGCACCAGCGCCTTCTGCGCGTCAAGCTGCTGCTGCAACGACGTGACCTGCTCCTGGTAATCGGCGCGGCGTTTGAGGGCGTCGCGCGCCACGTCGTCGCGGTTCTGGCGGACGGCGTCTCTCGCTTTCGCCTCCCACTGGTCCGACATGGCCTGGGCGCGCTGGAGATCAGCCTCGATGAGGCGCTGCTGCGCGATCATCTCGGCAACCTGGCTACGCGCCTCAGTGATCGCCGACTGCATGTCGAGAAGAATCTGGTTCAGCATCTTCTCGGGGTCTTCTGCGCGGCTCAGCATGTCGTTGATGTTGGTGCGCAGGATCGTCGAGATGCGGTCGAGGATGGACATAGGTCAAGTCTCCTTAGCTCGTTTTGCGCTGCTGAAATACGTCAAGCTCGTACTGGCCGACGCGTTGGCCGGTGAACGCGAACGTTTGCCCGTCGCCCCACCGCTCCGCCCACAACAAATCATCGCCGCTTGTAAAGCGTCGGTAGTCTATCAATAGGCCGCGCCGCTCGCCGCCCAGACCCTCCAGCGCCACCTCCGCCGTGCCCTGGCCGCGTAGCGTATACTGCCCACCTGAGAGGGCCACCGTCGAAGCCGTGAACACGTCGGCGGGCGGCTGGATGGGCGTGAGCCAGTAGGTGTCCAGGCCGCCGTTCAGGGTGAGCAGCCATCGCTCCTTGTCACCCGCGCGAAGCTGCAAGCGGCTCCACTGTACGCCCCGGTCGTTGAACAGCAGCCGACCGGTGACCGAATAATCCTCTCCCCCCGCCGAGACCGCGCCGTTGACACCCAGCGACGTAACGGCGCCCCGATCCACAACCGAAGTCGGGCCACCCGCGAGAATCTCGCGCGCTGTCTTGAGGTTCGCCGGCCCGAGCAGAATCTCCGTCCGGCGGTCTACCATCTGGCGCAGGCGCACGTCCGAGTCGCGCAAGGCGCTCTCGTTGCCGTTCAGCCAGGCGTCCGTCGCCTGGTCGAGCTTGTCCGCCTCGGCCATGAGACTTGCGTCCAGGCTCTTGAGCGCCTGGTAAGCGTCTGCGCTGATGTTGGGCGGCACGCCCTGCTCGTAGCCGGGCCGGCGCAGTCGGTCCGCCAGACCCCGCAGCTCGGCGATAAATGGCGCTGGCGCTTTGCCGCTGGCCGCCAGTCGCGCTGCGGCTTGCTCCAGGCGCTCGGCCACGTAGAGGCGCGCGCGCCGCTCGTCATCGCGCCAGGCCCACTGCTGCTCAAGAGATTTCTGCTCCACCTGTTGCGCCGCTCCTTGCCGGTTGAGATACAGGCCGCCGGCGACCATCACCAGAAACACGGGCGCGGCCAATCCCAGGCACAGCACCCGGCCGCCGGCCGTCGTCCCCGCGACCAGGAGCCAGATCACGGTGAAGATGGCGAGGACGCCGGCGCCGATGATGAGAACGCGCCCGATTGTACTTGTGGAATTGCTCATCCGCTCTCCTTACCGATCATCCGAAACCGCTACTACCGCCACCACCACCGCCACCGCCGCCGAAACCGCCGAAGCCACCGCCACCGCCGCCACCCCAGCCGCCGCCACCACCGCTCCAGCCGCTCCCGCCGCCTCGCGCCAGGGTCTCAGCGGCGCGGTTAAGCATGTCGGCCAGGCTGCCGCTCACATCGTCAAGGTTGGGTGGTCCGCCCATTCCGCCGCCCGTGCCGCCGGCGCCACCTATGCCGCCCCCACCGACATAGCCGCCACGATGATGCCCGTGACCATAGCCGCCAATCCAAGGTCCCGGCATGATAATTACCGGCCCACCGCCGCGCGTTTGCGGGCCACCGAACGGGCCGAACATCTCACCGTTGAACCAGGGTGGCGCGGGCACGCCAACCCCGGCGAACTTCTGCACCCACGACTGGTCGATGCCGAAAGCGACGGCGTACGGCAAGTAGCGGTTGAACAGCGTCTTGGCCTGGGCCTCCGTTTCGTACTCGCGTATCCGCGACAGGTAGCGCTTGAACGCCGCCCACTGACCTGCCTGGCGGACGCCCTCGGCCGTTCGCTTCGGCATATGCGGGCCGACAATCAGAAGCAGGATGCCTACGAAGACCAGGGCCAGCCCCGGCAGGATGGCGAGTGGCACTATGGACATCGCCATGCACACTCCGAGGACTGTGCCCAGCGCCCCCAATACAGCAATTGCGACGCCAAGCCGCCGCCAGCGCCGGCGCGTCTGGTCCGGGTTGCCTGTAAACAGCCGCCGCTGCGCCACATCGGCGTAAAGCTCTTGCTCCCACTGCGGCATACTGGCATAGAAGCGGCTCTTGATGTCCGACAGCAGAAACTCTTGGCTGTCGCCGAATAGGCTGCGCAGCAGCGTTTGTTCGTAGGGTGAGAGGGCGGTTTGGCCGGTTGCCTGGTTGAGTGTGAAGCGAAAGTCGGTTTGAGAGCCGACGAGCTTCTCGTTCTTCTCTTCCTTGATGCTGATGATGCCCCGGTTTGCCAGGTCCACCAGCGTTGATACCACATCGCGCTCGTCGGCGCGCTCGTCCATCAAGACGCCCACGACGGCCGGCGGTAGCTCCGTTGGCGGCTCGCGCACGACCACAGATGTGTCCCGAAGTTGCGCCGCCGGATCACGCCCGTTGGTGAGGAAGGCAATCATCACGGCCAGCGCGCCACCCAGCGCGATGAACACGGCGAGGGCCAGCGCCGCGAGGTTCAAGACGGGCTTGATGTTCTGGTCGAAGTAGTCCTGCTGCTCCGCCTGGGCCTGCCACGCGGGCGGCGCCGCCGACACCATGCCGTGAGGGAACTGAACGCGCGCCTCGAAGAAGTCGTTGCGGCCGAGGGGCAGAACCGGCGGCGTGAATTGGATCGTCTGGCCGTCAAGAATCTTGCCGTCCGTCTCCGTGCGTGCGCTCACCGCCGCCTGCGCCTTGATCTGATCCGCTGGCGCGGCCTGGGGCAGATGAACGGTCACCGTGCTTGCCGCCACGGGGCCAGGGCGATTGGCGCGGATGGCCGTCCAGTAGAGCTGATCGCCGCCTTGCAGGATCCACAGCCCGCCGATGACGCGGTACTTGATGACAAACGTCTTGTTGCCCGAAGCGGGCAGGTAGTACCAGTCGATGCGGACGACGTCCTCGCCGCTGCCGTCACTCGCGGTTTGCTGCGCGGCCTTGTACGTGCCAGGTTGCTGCGACGTCGAGTTGCGGTAGGATTGATTTGGCTCGCCGACACTGACGTCGGTGATCCTGTCAACGCGCCGCAGGGGAATCTCGGTGAAGCCGAAACGCGACGTGCCGCCGCTGAAGTTGACGGTCTGCGTCTCGGTGACCAGGAACGAGCCATCCGGCTGTATAGCCATGTCCACGTCAAAGCGCGGGTAGGAGACCTGTAACCCCTGGGCTTGAAGCCCGGATGTCGTGAGGAGAGCGAGGAGGCCCGCTAGAAACACCACTGTCAACCAGCGTGGGAGGTGAAAAGTCTTAAGCATACACTTTTTCTCGCCAATCCAGCGCCCGTGTCAACTTCACGGCACAAGGCGAACTCATAGTACCCGAATTTGTGTACCCAAAAAGTATACGGAGAGCAGGCTGCCGTGTTGCAAGCTATGAAGTGCGGAAACTCTCATGCTATAATTCTAGTCCGCCTTGTGACAGAATGCACCTCCGGTTGACCGGGGTGTGCTGTGGGTATGGATGGAAGGACGTATACATGACCTCGTCAATTCTCTCGGAGCCTCATTCGCTCGACCGCGATTTAGCGAATGGCCCCGATTTTCCGCTTGGCCTGACGTTCGATGATGTGCTGTTGGTCCCGCGCCGCTCGGCGATCCGTTCTCGCTCGGATGTAAGCACGGCTACGCAACTTTCGCGCCACATCACCTTGAGCATTCCCATCGTCAGCGCCAACATGGACACTGTCACCGAGTCGGCCATGGCGATTGCCCTGGCGCGGGCTGGCGGCATCGGCATCATCCACCGCTTCAACACGCCTCAGCGCCAGGCCGCCGAGGTCGCCAAGGTCAAGCGCGCCGAGAGCTACGTCGTCGAGCGTCCGTACACCATTCCCGTCACCGCAACGATGGGCGAGGGGCGGCGTCTGATGGATACGCTGGATACTGGCGGGCTGCTGGTGATGGATGGCGAGACGCTCGTGGGCATCCTGACCGAGCGCGATATTCTTTTCGAGGAGAACCCCCAGCGCCCGGTGCGCGAGCTTATGACGCCGCGCGAGCGCCTGATCACCGCGTCGCCCAATACGTCGGTGGACGAGGCGCGGGCCATTCTTCACAAGAACAAGATCGAGAAGCTGCCTCTGCTGGATGCCGAAGGCCGGGTGCGCGGCGTTATTACCTCGAAAGACATCGTCAAGCGCAAGCAGTTCCCGCAGGCGACGAAGGACAGCAAGGGCCGGCTGCGGGTTGGCGCGGCCGTCGGCGTGCGGCACGGCTTCCTGGATCGGGCGGAATTGTTGCTCAACGCTGGCGCAGATACGATTGTCATCGATATTGCCCACGGCCACTCCGACAACGCCATCGACGCGGTGCGCGCCCTGCGGCGGACGTTTGGCGACATCGACATCATTGCTGGTAACGTGGCGACGGCTGAGGGCGTCGTGGACCTCGCGGAGGCTGGCGCGGACGCCGTCAAGGTGGGCGTTGGCCCCGGCTCGATCTGCGTCACCCGCATTGTCACCGGCTTTGGTGTCCCGCAGCTCTCGGCCATCATGGAGTGCGCCGAGGCGGCGCGGCGTGTCGGCGTTCCGATCATTGCCGACGGCGGTATCCGCACATCGGGCGACATCGTCAAGGCGCTCGCGGCGGGCGGGCAGACGGTCATGATTGGCAGCTTGCTGGCGGGCACGACGGAAAGCCCTGGCCTAACGGTCATGCGCCGCGGCCGCAAGTACAAGGTCAGCCGCGGCATGGCGTCGCTGGCCGCGAACATGAGCCGCCAGGGCACAGAGCCGGGCGACAAAGCGCCGGGCGAGGTCGATTGGCAGGCAGTGGTGGCCGAAGGCGTCGAGGCCGTTGTCCCATATCGCGGCGACGTGGGCGAGGTGCTCGGCCAGCTTGTCGGCGGACTGCGCTCCGGCTTGAGCTACGCCGGCGCGACGACGATTGAGGAGCTACAGGCCAACGCGCGCTTCGTCCGCATTACACAGGCGGGCGTCAAGGAGAGCGGGCCACACGACGTCGAGCTGACATAATCTCAACTACTTCCATGCTTGCCACGTTTACCCCGGACCTCATTGTTCCATCGGTGTGTGACATACCCCTGCCGGAGCTAGCCGGCAGGGGTATACGCGGTTTGCTTTTCGACCTTGACAACACCCTTCTCGCGCATCGGGGCGACGAATTCGAGGCCAACGTCATCGACTGGCTCCAGCACGCGGCCGGCGAGGGCTTTCGCTTGTACATCATCTCCAATGGGCCCCCGACACGCACGCTCCGCCTGGCCGAGAAGGTCGGCCTGCCCGCCGTCTATCACTCCGGCAAGCCCGGCGGACGCGGCTTGCGTCAGGCGCTCGCCGCGCTCTCGCTGGAACCGAAACAGGCGGCGATGATCGGCGACCAGATATTCACCGACGTTTGGGCTGGATCGCGCCTGGGTCTGTATACCATCCTCGTGACGCCCATCAACACGGATGAACCGTGGAACGTGCGCGTCAAACGTCCCCTGGAGCGCCTAGTGTTGCGGCGCATTCACTCTGGGTCGTCAACCTCCGACTAAGAGGGCGGGTCGGTATGCCGAAGTTCATCATCATCCTCAACCCGTGGGCTGGTCGGGGCGCTGGCAGGCGGGACAAAGCGCGTATTGAAGCTGCGCTGGCCGAGCACGGCCTGACGTATGACCTGGCGCTCACAGACCGACCCGGCGATGCGACGGAGATAGCGCGGCGGGCTGCAGACACGCACGATGTCATCGTCGCGGCGGGAGGCGACGGGACAGTGCAAGAAGTCGTCAATGGCCTCATGCAAGCCGCGGGCGGCGCGCGTCCCCCGACGCTTGGTATCGTGCCCATCGGCAGCGGCGACGACTTCACCTACGCCTTGGGTTTCAAGCGCCACGCCGTCGAGGAGGCCGTCAAGCGTCTGGCGGAGAACAGGCAGCGGGCGGTTGATGTGGGTCGGGTGAACGGGCGCTACTTCGTCAATGAGGTCGCCGTCGGCTTCGCCGCCCTGGCAACCATCGAATCACAAAAAGTGAAACTCGCCCTTGGGCAGTTTGTCTACCTTGTCGGGCTGAGTCGGGCGATGATTAAGTACCCTTCGCCGCGCATGCACCTGCGCTGGGAGGGCGGCGAGGTCCAGGATAACCTGCTGATGGCGTCTATAGCCAATGGGCGGCGCACCGGCGGGCAGTTCCTCATCGCGCCGACCTCGAACATAGCGGATGGGCTGTTCGACCTTGTGTTCGCCGGGGCCTTGAGTCGCCTCAGGATCGGGCGGTTGCTGCCTAAGGTGGCGCGGGGGACGCACCTGAGTGATGCCGCGGTGATGCTGCGGCGTACACCCTGGGTCACCATCGAAGCGCCGTCAGGTATACCCGTGCATGCCGACGGCGAGATTTTGGGTGTGGACATCCAGCGCCTGGATATCGAGATTCTGGCCGGTGGTGTAACCGTGATTGCGTGAGGGCTGGCTCACCAGCTCATGTCGGCCAGAACGGGTAGATGGTCCGAGCCGGCGTCCTCGCCCACGCGCGCGTGTGTCACGCGTAGGTTCGGCGTGTGCCAGATGTAGTCGAGGCGAAAGACCGGCCGCAGCGGGAATCGGCCCCGTCGTAGGGGATAGGTCAGCAGGTGGTGCTGGTTAGCCCCGCGAAACGCATCCTGCAACCCGGCGCGGATGAGAAGGCCGTACTCCTCGTGGGAGTCGCGCATGTTGAAGTCGCCCAGCAGGATGGTCGGCTGGCCGGCTTCTACGAGCTCCACGAACTTGTCGAACTGCCGCCTGGCGGCCGGCGTATGTCGAATGCCGCGCACGTGGGGGCGTGGCGGCGGTGGATGCGCGACGATGATCTGAAGCTCGGTGTGGCCTACGTCCAGCAAGGCGAGAAGGTCTGGTCGGTTCGGGTAAACCTCCAGGAGCATGGAGATGCGAATCGGATAGCGGCTCAGAATGCCCTTGCCGGGAATCCCCGCGCCGTGAAGGCTCTGGTAGGGGTAACAGTCGCGCAGCCGAGCCGCAATGGCTTCAGCCTGGGTGACGGTTAGCTCCTGCAAGCCAATGATGTCAGCGCCGCAACGGCCTAGCGCGTCGGCCAGTCGGTCTGGACGCGCTAGGCCGTTGCCTACGTTGTAGCTCATGACGGTGAAGTGAGACACGGTCGTTGTGGTTGGCGGTGTCCAGACAATCGACGTGCGGAATGCCTGGCAGGCGCTCTTGTTCTAAGCCTCGGCGGTCAGCATCTTCATGATGGTGGTGAGCTGTTCAAGGTTGCGGCACTCCTCCATGACGTCGCATTCGGTCGCGTAGAGGTCGACGATGCTGTCGCCGGATCCCCAACCCCAGCGCGACTCGGGGTTCAGCCACAGCACCCGCTTCGCCTGGCGGTGGATTGTCGAGAGGGCCTCGAGCTGCGGGTCGTAGAAGTTGCTTCGCCCGTCGCCCAGGATGATAACCGTGGTGCGCGACGTGACGGCGTCCGGATAGCGGTCCAAGAAGATGCGGAAGGCGCGTCCGAAGTCACTGTGCGCCCAATAGCGGATGTCGGCCTCCGACGTTGCCATCTGCACCGCTTCATCCAGTGAGTGTGTTTGGAAGTAGGTCGTGATCTCGCTCAAGTCGCTGATGAACACGAAGGAGCGCACGCGCCCGCGCTGCTCCTGGAGGCTGTAGAGAAGCTGGAGCATGAAGCGCGAGGCGTTGCGCACCGAGGATGACACGTCGCACAGGACGGTCAGCCGCAGGCGGTTCCGCTTCGGCTGCTTGAACCACAGCTCCATCGGAACGCCGTTCGTGCTCATGCTCGCGCGCATCGTGCGGCTGAAGTCCAGCCGCTTCCGCCCGCCTTCCTGGCGTCGCCGGGACAGGTCCTGGCTGAGCTTCTTGGCGAGCTGCTGCACCTGCTGCTGCATGGCGCGGATCTCGTCCGGCGTGAACTGCGAGAAGTCTTTCTTGGCGAGGGCCTGGCTGCTCGGTGGGACACCCTGGAGGTTAGGGCCTTCGCCGCCTTCGCCGCCTTCGTTCTGCTGCCGCTGCTCTTCCATCTGCTGCTGGCGCGCTTCCTGGGCCTCCGCCGCAACCCAGCGCGGGAAGAGTTCCTCGACCTCGCGGATGCGCTGGCGCAGCAGACGCGCCAGCTCCTTCTCGCCCATCCGCTCCAGCGCGTCGAGCATCTGCATCATCTCACGCCGCGCCTGGTCCCAGCCCATCTGATCCAGCATGTCCCAGGCGCTCTGATAGCCCGAGGCGCCGCGCTGCCCCCGGCCCTGCATTGGGCCGGGGCGCTGTCCCGGCTGGCGGCCTTGCTGCCCTGGCTGCTGACCGTCCTGGCCTTCCTGGTCGCCGGGCTGCCCGTTCTGGTCGCCCGGATCGCCCAGCAGTCCAAGCTGCGCCATCAGCTCGAGGATCGCCGACATGTCGCCGCGCAGAACACCCCGCGAGAGTTGGCCGGGGCGCTGGCCGCGCCGCGCCATCTCTTCCAGCGCCATGCGCAGCGCCGTCTCGATGTCCATCTGGCGCTGCCACAGCGGGTTGCCCTGCTGCCCTTTGCCGCCCTGCCCCTGGCCCTGCTGCTGCTGGCCTTCAGCGCCGCTGAAGAAGTAGTCGAACAGGGAGTCGAAGGTGGCGATGTCGTCCGAATCCTTGATGAGGGCCGTGCGCAGCGTGGACTTGAGAGTCGGACGGCTGTCCAGGCCGAGGAGTGAGGCCCCGCGCATGGCGTCTAACGCCTCACTGCTGGAGACGCGCAGACCCGCCGCACGCATCAGTTGAACGAACTGGATCAACACTTCATCCATAGCTGCCCCTCGCTTTACGGGCGTCGCCAGGCGGCGTTCTCGTTGCCGCCACCGGCCAGCCGCCGCTGGATGCGGCGCAGCAGGTCGGGTGTGCTGTTCTGCAGGCGCGTGGCGTCGTCCTCGTACTTCACCAGCACGCCCATTGTTCGCTCGACTTCTTCCGGCCCCAGCGTCGTCACGTTCAGCAGGGCCAGGGAGCGCGCCCAGTCGATGGTCTCGCTGACGCCGGGCACCTTCTTGAGCGCCAGGCGGCGGGCCTCATGCACGAAGGCGACGACCTGCGCCGCGAGCTGCTGCGAGGCTTCCGGCACGCGGACACGCACAACGTTTAGCTCAGACTCCAGGGATGGGAAGTTGATGAACAGGTGCAGGCAGCGCCGCTTGAGCGCGTCTGAAAGGTCGCGCGCCTGGTTCGAGGTCAGGACGACCCAGGGCTGCTGCTTGGCCTTGACGGTTCCTAGCTCGGGGACGCTGACTTGGAAGTCGCTCAGCACTTCAAGCAGGAACGCTTCGAACTCCGGATCGCTCTTGTCGACTTCGTCGATGAGGAGCACGGGTTGGCGCTCGGCGAGGAGAGCGCGCAGCAGGGGCCGCGGCAGCAGGAAGCGTTCGTTGAAGAACAGGTCTTCCTCGTCGGCGATGCGATGGAACGCATCGCGCAGGGTATCGCTGTCCGCGAGGGCCTGGCTGACCCGGTCGCGCAGCACCTGGGCGTACAGCATCTGCTTGGCATACTGCCACTCGTAGAGCGCTTTCGCTTCGTCCAGGCCCTCATAGCACTGGAGGCGGATCAGCTCGGTATCCAGGGCCTCGGCCAGCGCCTTCGACAGCTCGGTCTTGCCGACGCCGGCCGGTCCTTCTACCAACAACGGCTTGCCCAGTCGGTCGGCCAGGAATACCACCGTTGCCATGTCATCGTCGCATAGGTAGCGCGCATGAAAAAGACGATTCTTGACATCCTCTACCGAATCAAACATGAAGACTCCTTAACATAAGGGGCGAACGCAATGGCGGGAGGGTAATACGACAGGGGCAAGGCGACCCGCGCCTATGCTGGTCGAACACTTTTTCGTCTCTTGATTATAGACATCAGAACCTCTTGCAGCAAACACAGAACAAAACGCCCGGTCCAGGGGGAACCGGGCATCAAGGCTCGTGCGAGTTCAATTATGCGTGTGAGCGGCCATCCCGCGTTCGAGCGGCCGCCGTACGGTCATGACTATGGAACGGCGGCCAGAACCGGTGTGCCGTCCTGGAGCTTCTCAGGGAGCCAGCCGGTGTTATTGCCAATCTTCACCTGCCGCCAGATCTGGTTGTCGGCCGACTCCGGTCCGCCGACCACATCCACACTTTGACCCGACGCCGTGAGCATGAGCACTTCGCCCTTGTTGCCGGGAGTTGTGCGCACCTGGACCATCTGCGGCGACGGCGCGACAACCACGGCGCGCGCGCCGGTCTTGATGGATGGGTTGGCGGCGGCGGGAACGGAAAGCGCCGGGATGATCGCCGCAGACTGGCGCAGCCGGCCGACGACGAACGAAATCGCAACGCAAAGAACGAGAATGAGAAGAACGATCGCCAAAGGTCGTCGTTGCGCGTAGCCCATAATCGGTGACCGTCCACGATTTGCAGGCGCTGCAACCGGCGCAGGTTCGCTGTTCGTCGCACCGGCCGGCGCAGCTTGCGGGTCAATGTGATATTCCGCCTGGCGCTCCTCGCCAACGATGGTCAGCCGCCATCGTGAGCGGGCCGTGAGTTCCCTCAGCAGGGTCTGCGACGCGACCTGCCGCGCCACGGAGCGCCACGCCGAGTTGGCGGCGCGAGAGCCTGGCAGCACAAGCGTCGCGTCGTAGGTGTCTTTGTAGGCGATCAACCAGGCGGCCATGTCGCCCTGGCAGTTCACGCGCCAAACCTGGGCATCGCGCTGGCCGCCACTGGCTTCGCTCCCCACAGGCGGCGCATTCGGCCCAATCTCGACCACCTCGGTCTCGTGCTCCAAGACGGGGACGACCGTCCAGCCGCCTGGCGGCGGTGTTTCGTGGCTGAGAACGTCCTCGAGCCGCTCCTTCGCTGTATCCCAATCAGGCATTGCTGCCGAGTCGATACTGTGCACGGCAAGGCGGACCCAGCCCGGGACAATCATCGCGTAGGACGGACTTGCTGTGTCACCCAGGTCCCAAACTTCAAAGTCCTGGTCGACGACGCTCCACTCGCTTTCGGGGGGAACCATGGACTCCATACGTGCCAACCTCGTAAATGATGACTGCCATGATGCTTGTCAAACTGCTACTTTATCTGAAAGCGGAGACGGTCGCCCCGCGTGCGCTTGAATTCGATGTCCAGGCCCCGAGCACGCGCCGCCCGCTTGAGGCGGTTCTTCACCGTATCGCGCTTCTCGCCCGGATCCAGGGAAACCTCGACCCAATCGCCCGACTTATACTGAGCTAACTCATTCCGATACACTTCCGCCAGCGCCCTGCGCTGGTCCGAGACGCCCTTGGTGCGAGGCTTCTGCATCTCGTCCACTTCTTGCTGAGACAATGCCCTAAACTGAGCCATCCTATACTCCTGTTACTTTCGTTAGCTTCATCCTCTATTCGAACTATACATAGTATAAAGTGATTGTAGCCCTATCAAGCCTGTTGTCAAGTCGTTTCTAGCCTGGCCCTGCTTCTACGGCGTCGCTGCCCAATAGCGCGGCCAGAACGGCATCGAAGGCGAAGTAGCCTGAGCCGTTGTCGATACGGTACATCTTTATTCGTCGCTCATTATCAGTGTGTGCTGCCACGAGTGTGGCGCGGCCCCGTGCGATAGCCGCGCCTACGAGTGCCGCGAGGGGCGCGGCGGGCGGCGCGCCAATCATCGCCCGCAGCAGCCGGTGGAGCTGCCGTCCGTAGACGCGCTCGTTGTCGCTGCAATCAGCTGGATCGTCGGTTGCGAGGAGGGCGAGCCGGTCAGGTGCAATACCGCCTGTGACCAACGCCTCTGGCCGTCGGTATTGGCCCATTCGATAAGCGGCAAAGGGGACGCATGACGCCTCGAACGCAGCTTGAAGGCCGTCGCGGTCGTGGGAGGCCGCCATGTCCAATGCAGCGGCTAAGTCCCAGTCGGCGATGGTAACGTTGTCTGCCGGAACGGATGCCACCAACCACACGACATCCTCCACTGGAGTCGGCGAGGGGCACAGCAAGGGCCATGCCTGCACACAATCATCCTTGTGCGGGCCGGACGCGACATCAGCCGGTATGCCGTCTAGAAGCCAGCGACGGGCAGTCGTCCGTGAAACGCAAACATAAAGTACGGCCAAAGCAGGAATTTGTGATGACATAATCGGAAAAGTGTGATACAATGAGGACAAGTATCCCACGCGCGTATTACTTATAGGAGGACGTTCATGCGCAGGGTCGCTCTCGTTATTGTCGTCTTTGTCTCTGTTTTGGTCCTCGCTGGTCATGCGCAGGCATCGTCAGGCCCCTGGCCGCAGTGCAGCTTCTATCCCATCTCCGGGTTTGGCAAGCTGTGGTTTACAGGTCAGCGCATTGCCCACGCCCTCGGCTGCCCGACTTCCCAGGAGTACGCAGTTGGTGTCCAGGAGCAGCGCTTCCAGAACGGCGCGGCCGTCTGGTTCTCCGACACACACACCATCTTCGTCTTGACAAGCGATGGGCGCGTGTACCCGTTCACCGGCTGCGACTCCATCGGCGCTCTCTACGACTCGCAGCCCTGGGTGCGCTGGACACTCGGCTGGCCGACCGAGCCGCCGCGAAGTCTCTCTGCATCCTGGGAGGACTTCCAGGGTGGCGCAATGTACTGGACGCACAAGCTAGGCCGCGTCGTCTTCTACGACGGCTGGTACGAGCGCTACTGAGCCTTCAGCGTCATTGCGAGCGTGAGCGAAGCAATCCCCCGCCCTTGCGGCAGACGGTCTAAGCGGCTATAGCATGGCTATCACCCGCCGGGGGATTGCTTCGTCGTTCCTCCTCGCAATGACGGCATGTCCTGTGTGTTCTGAGCGGCGCAGCGAAGCAATCCCACGCTGGGAGAGCGCTTCGCTACGCTCGCGATGACAGTCGTTTGCCCATCACAAGATTCAATATCTTGTAGACCAACTTCGCTGTAATGAACTCCGCGTTGTGCAAGGCCGGCGACGGCGCTAGCTCGACGACATCGAACGCGATCACGGTGGCCTCGCGGACGACGACGCGCACGATATCCAGTACTTGCCGCCACGTCAGGCCGTCCGGCTCCGGCGTGCCTGTCGCCGGGATGATCGACGGGTCGAGGCCGTCTACGTCCAGCGTCAGGTAGACGCGCTGGCCCCGGACGGCCTCGGCCAACCGCGATAGATACTTGGCGTCAGTGTGGATGTCGTCGGCGTAGAAGATTGTGATGCGGTCGGGATTGGCGGCGATGAAGTCGGCTTCTTCCTGGCTGATGGAGCGAATGCCTAGCTGAACAATCGGCGCGATATTGGCGAGGCGCCGCGCGACGCAGGCGTGGGAGTACGGCGTCCCTTCGTAGTCGTCGCGCAGGTCAGCGTGCGCATCGATCTGGACGACGGTAAACTCGCCGAGGGCCTGGCGCAGGCCGCGCCCGAACCCGACCGAGACGGTGTGCTCACCGCCGAGGCCGACAACCAGCTTGCCGGTCGCAGCCATCTCAGCCACGGCCTCGGCGATGACGTTCACCGTGGCCTCCGGCCCGCTCAGGTCAGGCGCGAGAAACGGCATTGTGTGGACGCCGTAATCGAAGACAGGCTCGCCGCCGAATTCGCGGTCATACAGCTCGACCTGGGTTGACGCGCGCAGGATAGCGGCTGGCCCCATCGATGTGCCGCGCCCGTAGCTGACCGTTCCTTCGTAGGGGATAGGCAGGATAACGGCCTCGGCGTCTTCGAAGCGGCTATCCTGTGGCGGCAGGCCGAGGAAATTCTCCGGAGGACGAAAGGCGTAGGTCATGCCTCTTCATCCTCAGGACGATACTGCGCGTAGGACTCCTGCAGCGCGGCCATCATCTCGTCGCGCCGGTCGTAGAGGCGCTTGAGCGGGCGCGGCTCGCACTTGGCGAGGGCATACGCGGCCAGGATGGGGAAGACGATGGTCGAGTCGGCGTAGCACACGACGGAGTCGGGCAGCTGGTCCGGGTCCACCTTGCCCCAGGTCACGGCCTCGCTCGGCGTCGCTCCCGACAGCCCGCCCGTGTCAGGGCGCGCGTCCGTGACCTGGATGAAGTAGTCGTGGCCCTTCTCCGGGATGCCCATGATCTCTTGAATCTGCGGCTCCGTCTGGAGGATGAAGTTCTTGGGGCTGCCGCCGCCCAGGATGATGACGGCGCTCTTGCCACCGCGCCGCTTGGCGTCGAAGACGATGGACGTGGACTCGTTCACGTCGCGCTCGACGTCGAAGGCGAGCTTGTTGCCCGCGAGGGCGAGCGCTGCGACGTTCATGCCGATGGTTGAGTCGCCGGGGCTGGAGGTATAGATTGGCACACCCGCTTCGTAAGCAGCAGTCAGCACAGAGACGTAGGGCGTGCCGAGGGCGCGCTCGCGCTCTTTGGTGTATTTGCCGAGCAGGTAGTGCAGCTCAGCCGTGCCCATGCTGTGCTGGAACTCCGGTCCGGCGATGACGGTGCGCAGGAAGGCGTCGGACTTGAGCAGCACATCCTGGTCGAACACGACATCGTAGATGCGGATAATCTTTTCCTCACGGAGCTGAACGTCGTCGACAAACGGGCTGGTCTGGAACAGCTCGAAGCCGAGGCTGCGGTGCATGTCGTGGTAGAGATTTGCGCCTGTGGAGACCATCCAGTCGATGAAGCCCGCGCGGATGAGCGGCACAAGGGCGGCCGTGCCTAGGCCCGTCGGTGTGATAGCGCCTGAGAGGGTCAAGCCCACCGTCACATCCGGCTGGAGGATTTTGTCGGCCAGGATTTGCGCCGCTTCGCGGAGGCGGCCGGCGTTGTAGGCGAAGAAGAAATCGTCAACCAGGTCTACGACACTGGTATTCCGCCCAATCGGGCGCGGATCGAGCTTGCGTCCGTAGGACATGAAACCTCCTAAAAATACAGCCGCCTGACAATGAAGGGGCTAAATGACCTTCTTATTGCCAGGCGCGTCAGTGTTTGTGTGAATTAGAGCAGGACAGCAGCGGTAACAACCGTCGTCCATCGGCCGGCCTCGTCCCCCAACGCGGAGGCGGCAATCGAGGTCGTGTCGACGATGTGGCCGCCGACGCGGTACTGCTCGCGCCGTTCCAGCCAGTCGCGGTCGAGGTCGAACGGCACACCCAACACGGTAGCGAGCATGGTGGCCGCGAGGTCTTCGGCGTAGTCTCCGGCTTCCTTCTCCGTCTGGCCGTAGGAGTGGTGCTCTGACAGATAGCCGTACATGCTGGAGTCGGCGGGAATGGATACGCCGATGGATGCCGTGACAACGCGACGCGGCTCATTGGTCGAGTTTTCCGAAAGGACGACGAAGACGACCTCGCCTGGCTCGATGGCCTGGAGACCCTGCTCGCGTGGGATAATGCGACAGCCAGGTGGGAAAATCGAGGACACACGAACAAGATTGAAATGGGCTATACCGGCATCGCGCAATGCCATCTCGAAACTCGTAAGCTTCTCTTTGTGGATTCCCACGCCCCGAGTCAGAAACAGCTTGCGAGGGACAAATCGCATTTTGGTGAGGCTCCTTCCGTCCTGCCTGACTTGCGCAGGACGGCGCACTACATGAATAACTCTGCCCGCATGCCCGCTAGAGCGATAGGGCAGAGACCGACAAGTGGCCCGCAGGCCAGGTTTTGAATGGCGCAGTGTGCAGACGCCCTCACTTGAAATCATGCTCTGATTTACTGCGTGTGTCAAATTGCAGGGAAAATGCTAGGGACAATCAGGCGGCTATAGGTGCGCATACCGCTTGACGCCCCTGGCGACTGTCTCTATACTTGCGCCTATCTTTTCCGACCGAGGAGGTGGGGTGAAATCGCAGTCTGACAATGACGGCGGCTACGATATCGACGAAGGCCCGCTGGAAAGCCTCTTCTTCGAGAGCGACGTGCGCCGCAAGCTGCAAATTGCCAAGGACGTGGGCTGGGCGATTGCGCGCCAGTCGCCGGATGTGCCGCCCTCCGAGGCCGATGCCTTCCATCGAGGCTACGAGAAAGCTATCGACGTGGTGCTGCGCATGTTCCTAGGGCGAACCGCTGAGTTGGGCGAGTAATTGCGCGCTCCTGGCTTGAGTATCGTAACGACTTCAATCGTCCTTTACGCGTGGAGACGGATTGAAGTCGTTACTACGTATCTCCCGCGATAACGGACGATTAATCCTCTGGTATGCCAAGGAGATAGCGGCGGGTGAGGTCCAGAGCGGCGGTAGATGCCCAGGAGACGGACATCTCGCCCGTACCGCCGAAACGCAGGCTGCGGCTCACCCCTCCGTCGCTGGAAGCCAGCGTGACATATGTCGCGCCGGGCCGTTCGCTGTACGGGTCTAGACCTTCGTTGGGGCTGATGATGGCGAGGCCCAGGTCGGCGCCGCTCGCCTCGCGGGCGTGCTCGGCCGCCTGTTGGGCCGAGGCGGGAGTGATGAGATCGGCGTCGCTGGCTGCCCCGGTGACGCGCAGCAGAACGTCGGGGCTGATGGCGACGATGCTTTCCTTGAGCACCTGCGCCTGGGTCCGGCTGGCCGCTTGACCGAGACGCTGGGCGACGCGGCCGCCCGTGTTGGTCTCGACCGTCGCGAGGCTCAGGCCACGCTCGGCGAGCAGCCGCGCCACGGCGTCTTCCAAGGTTTCGTTGTCGATGCCGAAAATGTACTTGTCGATGCGCCCCCGGATTTGGCGCTCAACGTCGGCGATCATGGCGTCAGCGTCGGCCTCGCTCTCGGCGCGGGCGGTGATGCGCACGTCGATCTGACCGGGATGCGCGGCAAGCCCGACGGTCGGGTTCGTGGCTTCCTCCAGGTCGCCGATAATCTGGTCCACGCGGCTCTCAGTCATGCCTGCCACGCGCAGAATGCGGCTCTTGATGACCGCCGACAGGCCCAGTTTCTCCCGCAGCAGCGGAATGACCGCGTGCTCCATCTGGTATTTAAGCTCGCGCGGGACGCCTGGGAGGCAGATGACGTAGCGCGTCTTGCCGCCCCGCTGAACGGGGACGGCGAAGCAGGGCGCAGTGCCCACCGGGTTCAGGATGGGAATGGAGTTGGCGGGGCAATACGCCTGGCGCAAATTGTTGTCCGTCAGGGTGAAGCCGCGCCGGTCGAAGATGCGCTTGATGCTTTCCAATAGCTCCGGGTGCAGCACCAGCCCGCGCCCACACGCCTGGGCGACGGCCTCGCGCGTCTTGTCGTCTACGGTTGGGCCAAGGCCACCGGAGGTGATGATGACGTCGGAGCGGTCCAGGGCCTCGCTGATGGCGGCGGCGATGCGGGCCTCATTGTCGCCGACGGTTGTCTTGCGGTAGAGGTTCAGGCCAATCGCCGCCAGTTGCTGCGCCAGCCAGGCGGCGTTGGTGTCGATGATGTGGCCCAGCAAAAGCTCGGTGCCGATGGTGATAATTTCTGCGTCCACAGTTCCTCGTTCGATTCTTGATTAGGCTATACCGATTATAGCACAATTGCAGCATACACCATTGACCAGTCAGCATGGTTCAGCGAAGGAGCGTCCTGTGACAGAGCGAGTTGGTTTTGTCGGCCTGGGCATCATGGGCGGGCCGATGGCCCAGAATATTCTCAAGGCGGGTTTCCCGCTCACGGTGTGGAATCGCACACCTCAGCGCGCTGAACCGTTGGCAGCGGCGGGGGCGACCGTTGCCGAGTCACCTCAGGCCGTCGGCGCGGCGGCGGACATCATCGTCACGATGGTGACGGCGTCGGAGGATGTGCGCCAGGTCGTGCTGGACGAGAACGGCATCATTCACGGCGCGAAGCCCGGCGCGGTCGTCGTCGACATGAGCACCATCTCGCCGCAGGTCACGCGGGAGATTGCCGCCGCCCTCGCCGCCAAGGGCATCCACATGCTCGACGCGCCGGTCAGCGGGGGTGACGTGGGGGCGCGCAACGCGACGCTCTCGATCATGGTGGGCGGCGAGGCGGAGGTTGTCGAGCGGGTGCGGCCCGTGTTCGAGGCGATGGGCAAGAAGATCACCCACATCGGCCCGAATGGCGCGGGGCAGACGTGCAAGCTCGTCAACCAGATTCTCGTCGTCGGCAACAACCTGGCGATGGCCGAGGCGCTCGTCTTTGCTCAGGCGGCCGGCGTCGATGTGGGCAGGGTGGTCGAGGCGGTCAGCGGGGGCGCAGCGGGGTCGTGGCAACTCAGTAACCTGGGGCCGCGCGTTCTGAAGCGTGACTTCGCGCCGGGCTTCAGCATCGCCAACCAGCAGAAGGACCTGCGACTGGCCATCGAGGCGGCCGATGCGATGCACTTGCCGCTGTTCAGCACGACGACGGCGCACAACCTGTTCCGCGTCCTGGAGAGCGAGGGATTATCGGAGTTGGGGACGCAGGCGCTCATCCAGGCGCTGGAAAAGCTGACGGGCGTGAGAGTCGGTGACGAGGTGACGGAGTGACGAAGTGAGAACGTCCAGTTCTCCGAGGGCCACCCCGATATCCTGGCGCACCTCGCCTCACATTGTCACACCGTCACTCCGCTGCACAGTCTTGGCTCACCGAAGAATGAATCCCTCCCGAAGTGGGTCGTCCGGCGCGACCAGAAACTCGTGGCGGCCGGTGATCCAGGCGCGGCCCGTGACCTCTGGCACAACGGCTGGGAACGGGCCGTACTGTGTCTCACGCGCGACGCGGCCGGTGAAGCGCGTTCCGATGAGGCTCTCGATGACGAACGGCTGGCCGACTGGGAGATGGCCGCGCGCGTGGGCCAGGGCGACGCGCCCGCTGACGCCGGTGCCGGTAGGGGAACGGTCGACCTCCCCATCAGCGAAGATGCACACGTTGCGGCTGTCAGCGTCTTGGCCCTCTGGCGGCCCGACGATAATCGTGCCGTAGAGAAAGCCCAGGTCAGGCTCGAAGGGATGCTGCAACGGGAGCGAAGCCATCACCGCGCGTTTGACGCGCATCCCTACGTCGATGAGCCGCCGAAAGTCATCGGGCGTCACGGAAACACCCAGGTCAGCGGCCTCGCAGTAGGCGTAGAAGGCGCCGCCAAAGGCCACGTCGTAGCGCACGCGGCCGATGCCCTCGACCTCGATGAACTGATCCAAGGCGTAGACGAAGGACGGAACATTCTCGAAGGATACGCTGCGCACACTCCGCGCGGCCGCATCCCACTCGGCGCGCGCCGTCACGCGCCCCGCTGGCGTGTCCAGCCGCAGGATAGGGCCGTCGCTCTCCGCTGGCCGCAGCCCTGTTTCAAAGACCACCGTCACCAGGCCAATGACGCCGTGGCCGCACATCGTGCTGAAGCCCTCGTTGTGGAGGAACAGCACGCCCATGTCGCCGTCCGGCGTGACCGGCTCGGTCAGGATACAGCCGTACATGTCGGCGTGGCCGCGCGGCTCGAACATGAGCGTGCGCCGCAAGCCGTCCATGTGCTCGCGGGCGAAGCGCCGCTTCGCCAGGATGGTGTCGCCGGGGATAGGCGGCAGGCCCGACAGGATGACGCGCAGCGGCTCGCCCTCGGCGTGAGCGTCGATGGTGGTGATGCGCGTCCAGTCGGCGGGCGGCGTCCAGTCCATGTGCCTTCTCCAGCGGTCTAGTGGCGGAAGTGGCGCATGCCGGTAAAGACCATCGCCGCGCCGCACGCTTCCGCCGCCGCGATGGCTTCCTTATCGCGGATGGAGCCGCCGGGCTGGATGAACGCCGTGACGCCCGCCGCGCAGGCGGCCTCGACGCCGTCCGGGAACGGGAAGAAGGCGTCGGAGGCCAGGACGGCGCCCTTGGCCCGCTCGCCGGCGCGCTCGCACGCGATGCGCACGGAGTCGACGCGGTTGGGCTGGCCGGGGCCGATGCCGACAGTCTTCGTCCCTTGCGCCAGGACGATGGCATTGGACTTCACCGCGCGGCACACACGCCAGGCGAAGACTAGACCCTCCCACTCCGCCTCGGTCGGGGGACGTTGCGTTTTCTCGGTCAGCCAGTCGATGTCCAGGTCGTCGCTCTCTTGCACGAGCAGGCCGCCGCGCACGCCGTGGGCCATAAAGGTTGACTCCGGCGCGGCGGAGAGCTGCAAGACGCGCAGGCTCTTCTTCTTTGTCAGCAGGGCCAGGGCGTCGGGGTGGTACGCCGGCGCGATAATCGCGTCGGTCTTGACCGCCATCGCCTCGGCCGTTTGCACGTCCACAGGCCGGTTCAGGGCGACAACGCCGCCGAACGCCGACACGGGGTCGCACTCGAACGCCTGCGTATACGCGTCGACGAGGCGCTTGGCGCTCGCCACGCCGCACGGCGTCGCGTGCTTGATGATGGCGACGGTCGGGTTGGAGAAGCCGTAGGCCAGGCTCCACGCTGTGTCCAGGTCCAACAGGTTGGTGTAGCTCAGGCCCGGGCCGTGCATCTGACGGGCATCGGCGATGCCGGGGATGCCCTCGCCGCTCGGCGCGTAGCGGTAGAACGCGGCGCGCTGGTGCGGGTTCTCGCCGTAGCGCAGGTCGGCAACCTTGGTCAGCACCATCGGCAGCGCCATCGGCGCCATGCTCCCGTCCGCCTGTTCCTCGACCGGGCGCGTCAGGCCACGCTCCGAGGTCGTCGCCGCCGCGCGCCCCAGTTCCATCGATCCCATCTGGGCGGCAAGGTAGCGGGTGATGGCGGCGTCGTAGCGCGTGGTGTGCTCGAACGCTTTGAACGCCAGGCGCAGCCGCGTTTCCGACGTCGTGTCGCCGTTGGCCTTGATCTCGGCCAGCGCGTCGCCGTACTCGGCGGGGTCGCACAGGACAGTGACGCTGGCGTTGTTCTTGGCCGCCGCCCGTATCAGCGTGACGCCGCCAATGTCAATCTGCTCGATGGCCTCGTCCAGCGTCGCGCCACCGCGCACGGTCTCGGCGAACGGGTACAGGTTGACGGCGACCAGGTCAATCGCCTCGATGCCCAGGCCCGCCAGCTCGGCGAAGCCCTCGTCGGTACGCGGCGCCAGCAGGCCAGCGTGGACCGCCGGGTGCAGGGTCTTCACCCGCCCGCCCAGGACCTCGGGAAAGCCGGTGACTTCGGCGACATCGGTTACAGGCAGGCCGGCTTGGCGAATCGCGGCAGCCGTACCGCCGGAGGCAATGAGCGCGACGCCCAGGTCATTGAGGCCGCGGGCCAGGTCGATCAGACCCGTTTTGTCGGAGACGCTTAGCAATGCTCGTCGAATCATGATTTCCTCCCGCGTTCGATTTTGTTGGCCGAAAGCGAATTAGCGTCGGCGGCGCGCTAGCTCGTCCCACACCTCGTCCAGGCGAATGCCGCTGTCGACCATCAGCACCAGCAGGTGGTAAAACAGGTCGCCAATCTCGTACACGGTATGGTTGTGGTCGCCGTCTTTGGCGGCGAGGACAACCTCGACGGCTTCTTCGCCGACTTTTTTCACAATTTCATTCTGTCCGGCGGCAAACAGGCGCGCCGTGTACGAGTCGGGCGTCGGGTTTTGGCGGCGCTGCTCGATGACGGCGTATAGCTCATCAAGAATCTGGCTGGTCATTTAGGCTCCGGTGCTTAACTTTTCGGGTGATGAACTCTCGTCCGATGGAACCGGCGTGAAAAAGCACGAGGTCGCGCCTGTATGGCAGGCGGGACCGTGCGGGTGTACCTCTACCAAGATGGCGTCGCGGTCACAGTCAAGGCGCATCGCCACGATACGTTGCGTGTGCCCGCTGGTGCGCCCCTTGTGCCAGATCTCGCGGCGGCTCCGGCTCCAGAAGTGTGTCTCGCCGGTTGCCAGGCACAGGCGAAGCGCCTCGCGGTTCATGTAGGCGACGGTCAGGACGGCGCGGCTGTCGGCATCCTGGACCACCGCTACCAATAGGCCCTGGTTGTCCCACTTCACGCTGTCTTCCAGCGCGAGCCACGCGGCGGGCAGGTGTCCGAGATGCTGGGCGATGTCCATCCACGCGGCAGCGATATCCGGGTGAGGGCGTGTCCTCGCCTGCCTGTGCTCTTCCAATATTTGGTCAAGGGCATAAAAGACGGCTTCGTCCAGTGGCAACGCGGCTGTGTTTGCTCCACCCAACGCGACGAAGACAACTTTCTCTAGATCCGTCGCGCCGTAGCGCAGCGTCGGCGCATAGCGAACCGCGTCCAGGACCACCGGCTCATTGACACCAAAGTCGCGCTGCGCCACATGCGCCGAGAGGCGCGCGGCGACGACCTCGGAGGATTCGCGGTCCGCCGGTGTCAGGACGATGTCCTCTTCTTCGGCAAGAGCAACGCGCTCGGATTCGGGAATAGTATGGCCCAGGGCCGTCAGCCACACTGCATCTTGCGCCTGCTCCGTGGACATGCCCACCCCCTGCGCTATGTGCTCGGCGTGTGTAGCGGATGCGTGAGTGCCGGATACCAGGTCTACGCGGCTGTGCGCCTGGAGGTACGCCGTGACCCGTGCGGCAAGCGAGTCGCTAGGCATGCTCAGCGACCCGTCCAAGTCTAGGGCTGCACTTGCGCTTTTCGTCCGGCCACGCCTGGCGCTTCAGCGCTAGGCTGACAGGGCGAAGCCCACCGAAGTGGGCTGCCGAGCCTGCTGAAGCAGGCTTCGTTTCCTCAGCCACCGACTTGAGGTGGCGTCGGCGAGCGACAAGCCTCCTGTGGATGTGTGACAACAATTCGGCTCCGGCCTCATGACGACGTTTGATCATGCCAGCGTCACCAAATCGCGGCGCACGCCGACGCCGCGCTCGGCTAGATAGGTCTTCACGTCGCCGATGCTTAGCTGACGGTAGTGGAACAGGGACGCGGCCAGGGCGGCGTCGGCGTGGCCGGCGGTGAGAATATCGGCGAAGTGCGGCAGCGCGCCTGCCCCGCCGGACGCGATAACTGAGATAGAGATGGCGTCGGCGACGGCCCGCGTCAGCGCCATGTCGTAGCCATCCTGCGTGCCGTCGCAATCCATACTGGTCAGCAGAATCTCGCCCGCCCCCCGCTCGGCCATCTCGACGGCCCAGGCCACAGCATCCAGCCCACGCGGCTTGCGCCCGCCGTGGGTCACGACTTCCCAGCCGCTGCCGTCCGCGCGACGCCGCGCATCAATGGCGACGACGATGGCTTGCGCGCCGAACCGCTCCGCGCCCCTGTTGATGACATCCGGGGTCTCAACAGCGGCAGTGTTGACGGCGACCTTGTCCGCGCCCGCCTGGAGCAAGCCGCGCATGTCCTCCACGGTGCGCACACCCCCGCCGACCGTGAACGGGATGAACACGCTCTCGGCGACGCCGCGCACAACGTCCAGGATGATGTCGCGGCTCTCGTGGGAGGCGGTGATGTCGAGGAAAACCAGCTCGTCCGCGCCCTCGGCGTCGTAGACGGCGGCCTGCTCGACGGGGTCGCCCGCGTCCCTGAGATTGATAAAGTTGATGCCCTTGACGACGCGCCCCTGGTACACGTCTAGGCATGGAATGATGCGCTTGGCAAGCAACTATGCCTCCTCTCCTGAGGTGAGGGCGAGGGCGTCGGGCAGAGCAATCGCGCCGGTGTAGAGCGCCTGGCCGATGATGACGCCCTCGATGCCCCGGCCGGCCAGGGCCAGCAAGCGGCGAATATCGTCCAGGCTCGCGACGCCGCCCGACGCGATGACGCTCAGCCCGCTGCCCTCAGCCAGAGCCGCCGTCCCCTCCGCGTCGACGCCCTGGAGCATCCCATCCCGCGAGATGTCGGTGTAGACAGCCAGGATCGCGCCCAATTTTGCCACGCGCCGCGCCAGGTCCAGCGCCGATACGTCGCTGACCTTCTGCCAACCGTGGGTGGCGACCTTGCCGTCGCGGGCGTCCAGCCCAACCGCCACGCTCTCCGGCCCGTACTTCGCCAGGACGAGCTTCAGGAGGTCCGGATCGTTGATGGCCGCCGTTCCCAGGACGGCGCGGGCGATGCCCGTGTCGAACGCATCCTCGACGGCTTCCAGGCTCCGCAGCCCGCCGCCGAACTGGATCGGCACGTCCACCGCGTCGGCGATGCGTTGTAGCACCTTGAAATTGGGCGAGGCGACACCAAACGCGCCGTCCAGGTTGACGACGTGCAGCCACTCGGCGCCCTGCTCGACCCAGCGCTCGGCGGCCTTGACGGGATTGGCGTCGTACACAGTCGCCTGGTTTGGGTCGCCCTGGCGCAAGCGAACGGCTTTCCCCTGGCGGAGATCGATGGCCGGGTAGATAATCATGGCTTGCCCAGCATGCGCAGGCCCCACAGCGCGACGGCGGTCGAGCTGATGCCGCCCAGTTGCGCCGAAGTTGCCAGCCGTTCCAACTCATCCAGGCTCACGACGTGTACGTCGATGTCCTCGGTCTCGTCCAGGTGCGGCGTCGCGCCCGGATGAACGTCCTGGGCGAGATAGACGAACAGGCGCTGGTTGCCGCGCGTGCTGTTGCGCCACAGCGCGCCCAGGTAGCGCCACGTCCCGCCGATGTAGCCCGTCTCTTCCTCAAGCTCGCGCTGCGCCGCAGTCAACGGGTCCTCGCCCTCGTCCAGGTAGCCTGCGGGTAGGTCGAGGCTGGTTTGGCCGATGCCGTGACGGTACTGGCTCACAAGGGGAACCTTGCCGTCCGCTGTCACCCCAAACACCATAGCGACGTCGCGGTCCTTCCAGACGAGGAAGTTGGGAATCTCCGCGCCATTGGGTAAGCGCACGTGCTCTTCCCAGAGGGTGAGCCAGGGCGCGCTGTCGTAGACGAGACGCCTTGAGAGCGTGTCCCAGCCCTTGCCGTTCCCGCGCTCGGACGACTCAGGCATGAGCAGCCTCGCGCGACGCGTGGACGAGGGCCACGAAGTTGCGGACAATCCGCAGCCCAACGGCCTGGCTTTTCTCAGGATGGAACTGCACCGCCATGATGTTGTCCCGCGCCACGGCGCAGACGATGTCGCCGCCGTAGTCCGTCGTCGCCAGGGTCAGGCTCGGGTCCGCGGGACAGACGGCGTACGAGTGGTCGAAGTAGGCATACGCGCCAGGCGCGATACCGGCGAGCAGCGGATGCTCCCGCGCCGGGTGAATCTGGTTCCACCCAATGTGGGGAATCTTCTCCCTCGTCTGCAAGCGCTCGACGCGGCCCGGCAGCACGCCTAGCCCTTTGTGGCGGCCCATCTCGTCGCTCTCCTCGAAGAGCATCTGGAGGCCGAGGCAGATGCCGAAGAACGGCTTGCCGCTGTCCACGGCGTCGCGCAGCGGCTCGACCAGGCCATGCTCGTGCAGGTTACGCATGGCGTCGCCGAATGCGCCCTGGCCGGGAAACACGATGGCGTCGGCCTGGGCAATCAAGCGCGGATCGCCCGTGACGATGACGTCCTGCGTCTCGTGCTCGAACGCTTTCTGCACGGACCGGAGATTGGAGCCTCCATAGTCGACAATGGCAAGCATGTTAGCCCTCCAGCGAGCCTTTTGTGCTGGGGATACCGCTACGGCGCGGGTCCGCTGCGACTGCCTCCCGCACGGCGTGGCCGAACCCCTTGAAGATGGCTTCGGCGATGTGGTGGCTGTTCAGCCCCGCCAGCGCGCGAACGTGGAGCGTCATGCGGCTGTTGACCGCCAGGGCGTTGAAGAACTCGCGCACTAGCTCGGTGTCGAACGTCCCGATCTTGGCCGATGGGAACGCCGCGTCGAACGCCAGGAACGGGCGGCCTGACAGGTCAATCGCAACCATCGCCAGCGCCTCATCCATCGGCGTGAGAGCGTGGCCGTAGCGTCGGATACCGGTGCGCCCCCCAAGGGCCTGTAGGATGGCCTGGCCGAGGGCGATGCCGACATCCTCGACGGTGTGGTGGTCGTCGACGTGCGTGTCGCCCTGGGCGCGGACGGTCAGGTCCATCAGGCTGTGGTGCGCCAGCAGGACGAGCATGTGGTCGAAGAAGCCAACGCCCGTGCTGACATCGGCGTGTCCGTCGCCGTCCAGGACCACTGTCACGTTGACGCTTGTCTCGACCGTGGTCCGCTCCACATGGGCCGAACGGATGTCTGTCGCATTCTGCACGCTCATGGTCATGCCTCTGGCTTCGCCCCACTCGGCGTCGCGGCCCCGCTAGCCAGCCGAGCGCGTATCTCTCCCGCGACGGCCCGCGCCTGCTCGGCCACGTCCGGCCGGCTGCGCGCCAGGCTGTCCTCGGCGATGCGGTCGAACAGGTCCGCGAGTTCGGGGGAGACGAGGCTAGGCTCGCTGTCGAGAACTTCGGCGCGTTGCTCGGCATCGTTGAGACGCAACAGGCGATTGACCAACTGAAGCTCAGGCGGCAGGTTGGCTTCGAGGCGCGAGAGGATGTAGGCATACAGCCCTTCCAGCGCCTGGGCGATTTCCGCCTTGCCGTCCTGGTGCGCCTGATTGATGTTGGCGCCTAGCACGAGGAGGAACGCATCGTCAATCTCGTCCAGGTGTTCCTGAACTATCTGCTGCGGGTCCTCGCTCTCCAGGATCTTCTGGAGCAGATTGGCGCCCTGGCGCAGGCTGGCCTCCATCTCGCGGTCCACCGTTTCGGCGGCGTCCAGGATGCGCTGGCGCAGGGTCTTCAGGCGCGCTGCTTCCTCAGTATCGCCCGTGCCCTCGGTGGCTTCTATCCGTCCGGTGAGCGTCTGGAAGAAGGCGTAATCCAGCAGCGGCCGGTTGGCGGCGACGTTGGGAAGGATCTCTTCTTCCGGCAGCGCGAGGAACATGTCCACGGCCTCGCTCGGCGACACGTTCTCGCCCAGCGGCTTGGGCAGCGGCGCTTCCTCTTCGCCGACCTCAGCCAGCAGTCGGTCGCGCAGCTTTGTCAGGCGTCGGGCCCGCAGCTCATCCCCGCTCACCTGGGCGTCCTCGAGCGCGCCCGCAATCAGCAGGAAGAAATCGTAGTCGATGAGGTCCCGGTTGTCCTCGATGAGCTTGTTCAAGCTCTCATCGCGCCCAACCGCGTCGATCATCTCCGTTAACATGCGCACGCGGCTGGCTTGCTCCTCGATCATCTCTCGCGTGATGCCGTCGGTCTCCAGGATAGTCTCGATCAGCCCTTGCCACGTCAGAGCCGTGCGTGGGCTGAGAATATAGAACTTGCGCTTCTCGGGCGGCAGCGCGTCGATGAGGGCGTTGCTCAAGCTGCCGATGAGTTTCTCCTGGTCGGGTCCGGCGAGGTTCAACTCCATCGGGATGTACGCGATAGCCAGCTCCTTGCTCGGGTCGTGGTACAGCAGGGGCGTGCCGAGGCGACCGCGCGCGCCGCAGTTCGGGCAGGTAAAGACGTTCAGTGTCCCGGCCAGCAGCGCCTCTTTGAGCGCCGGAGTCTCGCCAACATCCACGATGCTTTGAACATTGGCGGTAAAGGATTGGCCGCATTGCGGGCAGCGTATATTGATTGGCTGAGCTGGAATCATTCTCGCTCCTTGGGCGCGCTACGCGCGACATAATTCGATCACAGAAAAACCTAACTCCCGTGGGTATCGCGCAGCGCTGCGAGGAGCGCGTCATTCTCGGCCGGTGTCCCGATGCTGATGCGCAGATGGTTTGCCAGGCCCGGATAGTGGCTGACATCCCGCACCAGGATGCTGTGCGCCAGCAGACGGTCGAAGACGTTGGCCGCGCCCGCGTCGAAGCGCGCCAGGACGAAGTTCGCCGCCGACGGGTACACATGTACGCCGGGCATCGCTGCGAGCGCATCGCTCATCCGCCGCCGCTCGCGGCGCGCCATCTCAATCGTTGGCGCGAAGAGGTCGGGGCGGTCCAGGGCGGCCAGGGTCACGGCCTCCGAGACGATGTTGAGGGCGTAGGGCAGCTTGACCTTGCCAATCTCCCGCGCCAGGTCGGGCCGGGTGATACAGTAGCCAACGCGCAGCCCGGCCATTGCCAGCGCCTTGGAGAAGGTGCGGAAGAGAACGATGTTGTCGTACTGGTCGAGCAGCGGTACGAGGTCCTGGTCGCAGAACTCGCGGTAGGCTTCGTCGAGCAAAACCAGCCCGTCCACGTTCTCGCAAATTTCGCGCAGCGTGTCCTCGGCGTACTGCGTGCCCGTGGGATTGTTGGGCGAGCAGACGACGACGACCTTCGCCGCATGACGCCGCGCCAGGTCGATGACCGCCGACGCAGAGAGGGCGAAATTCTCGGCCGGCTCGAGTTGCAAGGCATGCGCCGCTGCGCCCACCGCCGTCGCCTGGAGCTTGTAGAGCGTGAACGTCGGCGCCGGAATGACGACGCTGTCGCCGCGCCCGACGGTGGTCAGGAGCGTCATCTGCAAGACTTCGTTCGAGCCGTTGCCGACCAGGATCCACTCCGGCGGAACGCCCGCATGGGCAGCCAGGCGGGCGGTGATGGCCGTCAGGTGGAAGTCCGGGTAGCGCGCCCAATCCAGGCTGCGGATGCGCCGCCAGACTTCCTCTTTCAGCTCATCGGGGAAGCCCGCAGCGTTTTCGTTCTGATTGAGCTTGATGCTGACCGTGTGCGGGTCGAGATGGTAGGCGCTCAGGGCGCGTACCTCGGGCTTGGCGAAGCGGGCCGCCATCGCGGTAACAGTCTCAGTGGTCATCCTGCCCTCGGTCTTCCTCGGTGTGTGGTCCAGTATGGCGGGCTTTGAGGCGTGGTATCTCGGCCTCGGTCAGCGCGGCTTCCACGCGTACCAAGCGCAGCGCGCCCTCTGGCAATCCCTCGCCCGATGCAAGACTCTCAGCCCGCTGGCGGATCACGGCTGCATTTTGCAAGCCTGTCACCCACGCTTCTCGAAACGCTTGCAGGCCATGCAGACCGCCTGCGAGCGCGCCCACCATCCCGCCGATGCCCGATGTATCGCCACCCAGGTTGACCGCTTCAATGAGCGCGTCCTGGGGTGCGGCGGCGAGACACGCGAACGTGACCAGCGCCGTTGTGAGCGACGCGACAACGAAAGCCGACGTGCCGCGCACATCTCGCTCGCCCAGCGGGCGCGCAAAGCGTGTCACCTGCTCTACCAGCCTGGCCGATGATTGCCCCAGCCAGCCTTCACTGCGACGCAAGACGTTGCTCACGTCGTGGACTGCATCGTGGGGCAGCTTCAGGTCAGCGGCCCACCAGCGCTTGGCGATGACCGCCTCGGCGTCGCGGGTGAACTCGGCGATGGCGCGAAGGAAGCCACGGGCGTCGAACTGCGCGGCATTGGACAGGTTCACGACATGCACCACGGCAAAGGCAAACGCCAGGGCGCCGGCCAGGGCGCGCGGGTCGCGGTGAGTGATCCAGGCCGACTCGATCACGTCTTCCCGAAACTGGACCACGCGGTACTCCCGCGCCCAAACGGCCAGCGGGACGACGCGGAGCGCCGGGTCATTGCTCGCGCTCAGCGTTCCGCTTTCTCGCCACGACACGCCGTCGGCCAGCCGGTCCACGGCGTCACGAAAGCCCCGGTTTGTCGCGCGGAACGCGCCGTAGATGGGCCACTTCTGGTGCAGCGCCTTGCTCATCGTGACGAAGCTCAACCCCAGCGACTCCGGCTTGAAGCCGTCCTCGGCCAGCAGCGTGTCGAGCAGACACAGCGCCTGCTGCGTCCGCGACGTGTAGAGGCCCGGCAGCCGGTCCAGGTCTACGTAGCTGTCCACGGCGCCCAGCCGCTCGACGATGCGCTGCGGCGGCCAGCCCTCGACCGGCGCGCCCAGCGCGTCGCCAATCGCCAGGCCGAGCATTGCTCCGATGGCGCGGTCGGCCTCAGGTGAAGACGCGGGCGCGAGCACGGACGCAGCGTCGGACGGCGTGTTGGGCTGCGCCGACATCTCACTCATGACGTCCATCTACTCCGGTTTGCCCCTGGCCCGCTAGCCGCTGTCGCAGCGCCGCCGCGTGCGCCGTCAGGCCCTCCGCCTCGGCTAACTGGATAGCAGCCGGGGCAAGCTCATTGTGGACGGGCAGGCTCGCGCCAAAGACCGAGATGACCTTCAAGAAGTCGCGCACGTGGATGGGCGACGTGAAGCGCGCCGTGCGGCTCGTCGGCATGATGTGGCTGGGGCCGTAGATGTAGTCGCCGAGAGCCTCTGACGAGGCCTCGCCGACGAAGATGCCGCCGGCGTGCCTCACCCGGCCCACCAGACTCCACGGGTCGCGGGTCAGCAGGCACAGGTGCTCGGGCGCGAAAGCGTTCGCCATCTCGACCGCCTGGTCGATGCTCTCGGTGATGACGATGCCGCCGTTCGTCGCGAGGGAAGCCAGAATGCCATCGCGCCACCGCAGATCGGCGACCTGGATCGCGATCTCGCGCTGCACGGCTTCGGCCAGCGTTTGTGACGGCGTGAGCAGGATGGCCGTGCCCATGACGTGCTCGCTCTGCGCCAGAAGGTCGGCGGCGGTCCAGGCCGGGTTGGCGCTGTCGTCGGCGATGAGCAGGGTCTCGGTCGGGCCGGGCAGATTGGCGATGCCGACCGTACCGAAGACGGCCTTCTGCGCCAGGACGACGAACGGGTTGCCCGGGCCGACGATCTTGTCGACGCGCGGCACGGTCTGCGTGCCATAGGCGAGGGCAGCGATGGCTTGGGCGCCACCGATCTTGAAGACACGCATGATACCCACCAGGCGCGCCGCAGCCAGCGTCGTCGCATTCGCGCGGCCCGTCGCGTCCGGCGGCGTACATAGGATAATCTCCTCGACGCCTGCGACGCGCGCCGGAACGGCTGCCATGAGCAGGGATGACGGCAGGGGCGCGGCGCCGGCGGGGACATACAGCCCAACGCGCTCGATGGGGCGCACAATCTGGCCCATCGCCTCGTTGTCGCGCCAGTCGATCCAGGAGCCGCGTGGCTCGCGCTCGTGGAATGCCTGGATGCGCTCGATGGCACGGGCGATGGCGGCGCGCAGACTCTCCGGCGTCTCAGCCCACGCTGCGTCCATCTCCTCGTCGTCCACCTGGGCCGACGTCAGGTCTACCCCGTCGATGCGGCACGTGTAGTCGCGCACGGCAGCGTCGCCCCGCGCGCGCACATCAGCCAGGATGCGGTCAACGACAGCAGTGGCCGAGAGGTCCTCGCCGAACACGCGGCGAATGCCCGCCGCCATCGCCGGACTGACGGCGGTGTGGTCGATGGCCTCGCGGCGGAGGATGGTGTTCTGCGCCTCGGCGACGCTCAGGATGCGAATGGCGATCTCGGTCTCTAGCATAGAATCAATCCTACCAACATCTCTTTATCTGGCGCTCTCTGAAAATGTCTCGCTCACGCTCTCCAGCCGCCGAATCAGCTCGCCAATAGCATCCATCTTCAGCTTGTGGCTGGCGCGGTTGAGGATGAGCAGCGCTTCCGAGTCGAGAACAACATCGACGGGTGTCAGGTTGTTCTCGCGCAGTGTCGTGCCCGTCTCGACCATGTCCACGATGAAGTCCGCCAGGCCCGCCGCGGGGGCCAACTCGACTGAGCCGCTGAGCGGGATGATGTCCACCGACAGGCCCTGCGCCTCGAAGTAGGCGCGCGTCAGGCGCGGGTACTTGGTGGCGACGCGCACCGATGTCAGCCGGTGGAGCGGCGCCCTTGCGTGGTCCGTCGGCGCGGCCACGACCAAACTGCAGCGGGCAAAACCGAGCGGCAACGGCTCCAGTACATCCCGCCCCGACTCGGCGACGACGTCGCGCCCGGCAATGCCGCAATCAGCTGCCCCGTACTCGACGTACGTCGGCACGTCGCCGCTCTTCACGAGGAGCAGCCGCAGCGCGCCATCCAGGGTATCGACCATCAGGCGGCGCGAGCCATCGGAGAGGCCGGGCGGGATGGCATAGCCCGCCGCCGCGAGACGCGCCAGCGCCGAGTCGAAGATGCGGCCCTTGGCGAGGGCGACGATGAGAGCCGGCGTAGTCATCGCACGTCCCCCTCGCGCAACGCCACGAGTCGCTCGCCGTTCCACACGAGCACCGCCGGAATGCCGCGCGCCTGGGCATAGTCGAGTAGGGCTGACGTGTCACGGCAGAGGACGTCCATCTCGACGCGTCGTCCCGAGGCGCGCAGGTGGGCGAGGGCCGCCAGGCAGGTCGGGTCGTCGCTATACGCGACAAGGACGTCAGGGAGGTGTTCGGCCCACTGACTTTCACCGAGCGCCATCATCAGGCGATCCACCCCAAGGGCAAAGCCGACGGAGGGGCACTCCGGCCCGAACTGGCCGACGAGGTGATCGTAGCGGCCGCCGTTGAGGAGGGCGAAGCCCATGCCGCTGGCGAATGCCTCGAAGGTGAGGCCGGTGTAGTAGTTCATGCCGCGCACTTCGGCCAGGTCGATGATAATCGGCTCGGCCAGGCCCGCCCGGCCTAGCCAATCGTAGATGGCGGCCAGGTTATCGAGCGCAGCTTGCGCGGCAGGCCACGGCGCTAGGTCTCGGGCGCGGTCGAGAATCTCCGGCCCGCCGACCAGCGTTGGTAGCTCTTCCAGCGCACGCATGGCGGGGGCGTGGTTGCCGTTCAAAGCTGCGCGTACCGAGGTCCGACTCTTGCGGTCGATGGCTTCCTGCACGGTCTCAGCCGCGTCAGGGGACAGGCCGGCTTCGGCAAGCAGGGCGCGGAAGAAGTTGATGTGGCCGATGGAGACGCGAAAGTCGGTCAGCCCAGCCGCTCGCAGCGCCTCGACCGCTAGGGCGACGACTTCGGCATCCGCCGCCGGTGTTGAGGCGCCAATCAGCTCGATGCCCGCTTGGGTAAACTCACGCTGGCGGCCCGCCTGCACTTCGATGTAGCGGAATACCGGCTCGACATAAAAGAAGCGCAGCGGCATCGGCTGGTCGTAGAGCTTGGTGCCGACGATGCGCGCCGTCTGGATGGTGAGATCGGGACGGAGGGCGAGGGTGTGGCCGCGATGGTCCAGGAAGCGGTAGGTCGCCTCCTGAACGCTTGCGCTGAGGCCAAGGGCGAGATTCTCGTAGTATTCGAAGGTGGGGGGGATGATCTGGCCGTAGCCCCAGGCGCGAAACACCTGGGCGATACGCGCCTCGATGTCAGCGCGCCGAGCAGCGTCGGCGAGGAACCAGTCCTGCACGCCACGCGGCAGCTGCCCACGGAGAGTCATTGGCTTCAGCAAGCGGTTAACATCCTGGGATCGATACCCGAGCCGACGGCGCGGCCCATTACAAAAGCGCAGGCGCGGGAGCGATTAGAAGGGCGCTCCATGCGCTCTGCGCCTCGGCGGTGAGACTGTCGTTGCCGGCCGCCAGCGTGTTGTGTATATCGTCTGCGCACCGGAGTAAAGCAAATTATGCGCGGAATTGGGGATGAGTCAAAGACTTTTGCACCGGCGTATAATTGCTGGTGACACCTGCGAAAGAGGTCCTTCTACTTTATGCCCATCATCTTCCCCTTCACGGCCATTGTCCGCCAAGACCAGCTCAAGCGCGCCCTTATCCTGAACGCCATCAGCCCGGCCATCGGCGGCGTCCTCATTCGGGGCGAGCGCGGGACGGCCAAGAGCACAGCGGCCAGGGCGCTGGCGATGCTCCTGCCGGACATCGAGGTCGTCGCCGACTGCCCCTTCAGCTGCGACCCAGCCGACCCCGCCAGCCTATGCAGTTTGTGTCAGGAGCGGGTGGCGCGCGGCGAGACGCTGCCGAGGGCCACGCGGCGTGTCCGCTTCGTCGAGTTGCCCGTCAGTGCGACGGAGGACCGCGTTGTCGGCACGCTGGATATCGGGCAGGCCCTACAGACGGGGGAGCGTCGCTTCGAGCCGGGCGTCCTCGCCGCCGCGAACCGGGGCATCCTCTACATCGACGAGGTCAATCTGCTGGACGACCACGTCGTCGATTTGCTACTCGACGTGGCGGCGATGGGGGTCAACGTGGTCGAGCGTGAGGGCATCTCGTTCAGCCATCCGGCGCGCTTCATCCTGATCGGGACGATGAACCCGGAGGAAGGCGAGCTGCGGCCGCAGCTCCTCGACCGCTTCGCGCTGCTGGTCACTATCCACGGCATCACCGACCCTGCGGCGCGAGCCGAGGTGTTGGCGCGGCGGCTCCGCTTCGAGCACAATCCGGCGGCGTTCTACGCGCAGTGGGAAGAAGAGGAGCGCGCCCTCGCCGAGCAGATCGCGGCCGCGCAGAAGTTGCTCCCGCGAGTGCGCTTTGCGCCTACAGACCTGCGCGCCATCGCTGAGTTGACGGCGGGCTACGATGTCGCCGGACACCGGGCGGACCTGGCGATTCTCAAGGCGGCGCTTGCTCACGCCGCGTTTGCCGGGCGGACACAGCTGAAGGATGTGGACGTGGCGCTCGCGGCGGAACTGGCGCTGCCACACCGCATGCGCCGCGAAGGGTTGCAAGAAACGCCGGTCGGCGTCGCGGATATCGAGTCGCGGCTGGATAAGGCGCGTCGCGCCGCGTCCATAAGCATGCCCTCAGAGAGCGGCGAGGTGACCGTCGCGGCGATTAGCGGCGGCCGAGAGGGGGAGACGGCGGAGGCTGACGAGACCGGCGACGCCGAGGCGACCGACGCCAGCGGCGCGCATAACCCACCCGGCCCTGCCCCGCCCACGGTCGCCGACCGCGTTGCGCAGACCGGCGCGGAGTTCCGGACTCGTCGCCTGACCACGACCCTCGACCGCATCACGCGCCACACCAGCGGCCGCCGCAGCTACTCCCTCACCGAGCGCAAGCGCGGCCACTACGTCGCCAGCCGGCCGGGCGAGGACGCCGCCTCAGACCTGGCGCTCGATGCGACGTTTCGCGCTGCCGCGCCGTTTCAGCGTGAGCGCCGCGCAAGACAGGGCGATGACGATCCTCGCGCGCTCATCATAGAGCCGAGTGACTATCGGCGCAAGATACGAACGCGGCGCGTCGGCAACATGATCCTGTTCGCCGTGGATGCGAGCTGGAGCATGGCGGCGGGGGAGCGCATCGCGGCGACCAGGGGCGCGGTGCTTTCGCTGCTGCGCGACGCCTACCAGCGGCGTGACCGGGTCGCCGTTGTCGTGTTCCGGCGGGACGAGGCGCGCCTTGTCCTGCCGTTCACGAGCAGCGTCGAACGCGCCCAGCGTGCGCTGACGGGGTTGCCCATCGGCGGCAAAACGCCGCTGGCCCACGCGCTCCTGCTGGCTTACCACACGTTTCAGCGCGCGCGCCAGGTTGACGCCCGTGCTCTTCCCCTGTTGATCCTGTTGACCGACGGTGTCGGCAACGTCCCACTGACCGAGGACATGGAACCCGAAGAGGAGATCGCCCGCCTGGCGTATCTGCTGCGGCAGGCGGGGGTGCATTCGGTCGTCATCGACGCGGAAAGCGGTGGATTGGATGGGGCCGCGCATGCCCTGGCCGATGCGCTGGGCGGCCACTACTTCCCGGCGACCCAACTTAGAGCCGAAGGCATCGTCGAAGCGGTAGCCAAGGAAGTGGATAGGATGGCCGACTAGGGGAGGCCGAGGACAGCCACGTTCGCGGCGCGAACCCAGTCAAGACGCTGTGAGGTGAGCAGCCCCCAATTACGGTACAGGACACCCTCGGCCGATGCCTCGGTCGAGGCGATTGCGGCATGCACTAGCGCATCCCGGTCTAGTGTCGCGGGATAGCCAGCGTCCAGCGAAACGTTCATGGGCAAGCTGGGGGCCAGCGCGCGCAGCATGCTCATCTCGCGTTGAAGGCCGATTGTGTCCGAGGGATTCGCCAACACGACGGCTCCGTCGACGGCCGCTCCGAGCTTGCCCACATCCAGCCCCAGCATCCACGCCCGGCTTACGTGGCCGACGTCGGCGTTGATGATCACCTGAACGCGGGCATTCGCATCGTGGGCGACATGCGTCATCTCCGTTAAGAGAGACATCACAACGTCCATCCGCATCTCCGCATACGCTCGTAGACGCGGCCACCCCAGGAGAATGGCTGTCAGCGGCGATGGGCCGTGGGCATCTGGCAGACTATCGGCGTTGTCTTGCAGCAGCGCGGGCAGCAAGCTCCGCGCGTCATAGAGCGCGCCGAGCGCGTCGATGTCCTGTGCCTGTGCACGGGCCAGGCATCTCGAGCAGAAGCACAGGCCCAGTAGCCAACCCGCTGCCTCGCCGATGGGGGTCGAGACGCCCATGTGGTAGCTCTCGTGGCTCGCCGACATGAAGGATGGGCTTTCGAGGATGAGTGAGTGGGGATGGGCCTGCTTGCACACGTCGCGCACCAGGCCCATCGCATAGCTTCGCACGCGGGGTTGAGATGGGCACAGGTTGAAGCTATAGCGGTCGCCGGCGAGATTTTGCACGCACAAGTCAGGGTGGGCCTGGCCCAGGGTCGAGCTGTGCAGCGTGACAAGCCAGACCAAGAACTGCATGTCGAGGGTTGCGGCGACATCGCGCGCCTGCGCAATAATGGCCGGGTCCGCAATCGACAGGTCGACGACAGGCCAGGGGCCTTCAGGGGGATAGAACGATAGGGTCGGGTGGAAGGCCAGGGTCGAGGCGGGCCGCTCCATGTAGTAGCTCTGTTCGCCGCGTGGGGCAAACAGGCGGGCCTGGTGATAGCTTCCGGCGATCACGATAGCGTTAGATAGATACGTCTCCTGCATAACCTTGAGCGTCGCCTCGACAGGCTCGGCAAGCAGGTCCCAGGGAAAGGTGAAGAAACCGCGTATTGGCAGCACAGATGCAGACATGGTGAAAACTCTATTGAACGGTTGGAAAGAGTGGCCCGTATTATACACTTTGAGAGGAGGCGGACGCAAGGGCAGAAATGAAGCGGCGTCACGAATCTGTTGACAGATACGCCGCGACAACGTACAATCCCCAGCGGCTTGCCTCGGCAGGCAACGAACCTATGGATCGGGGGGGCATGCCAGCCAAAGTTCTGGCTGGTGATTGTGACAGGGAGGGGCTTCGTGTCGCGATTGGTTAGTGGAATGCTTGTGGCGCTCACGGCGCTGGTGCTTCTTGGATACGTGGGAGGAGCAGGCGCAACCGCGCCCGCAGAATTGGATCCGGGATTGTGGATCTGGGGATGGAACGACTACGGCCAGGTGGGCGGTGGGGATGTCCTCGACCAGCCGAATCCCTTGCGGAGTGGTCTAGCGCAGGTGTACAGGCTGGGCGCAGGCGGTCTCCACAGCCTAGCGGTTGACGCGGACGGCCATGTGTGGGCGTGGGGCCGCAACGATTTCGGCCAGCTTGGTTTGCCGGCTGATGACAACCGCCACCCCGAGCCGGCGATGGTGACGGGCCTGGCGAATGTCATCGAGGTTTCGGCGGGCGCGAGCCATAGTCTGGCTCTGGCATCGGATGGAACAGTTTGGGCGTGGGGCGACAACTCATTGGGGCAACTCGGCAACAACTCGACCACCAACCGCGCGGTTCCGGTTCGTGTCGTGGGCCTGGAGCATATCACGGCAATCAGCGCCGGCTACCATCACAATTTGGCGTTGAAGTCGGACGGCACGGTGTGGGTATGGGGCAACAACGGGTTTGGACAGCTTGGCCTGGGCGATACGTATGACCGCTTGCAGCCCGAGCCTGTGCCCGGATTATCCAATATCGTGGCGGTGGCGGGCGGCGGACGCCACAGTCTGGCCTTGAAGGCCGACGGCACGGTTCTCGCGTGGGGTCTGAACGACAAGGGGCAGTTGGGCAACGCCTCGACCGCCATGAGCCTGACGCCTGTCTTTGTTCATCTTAGTGCGCCGGCCTCGGCGCTCGCGGCGGGCTATCAGCATAGTATCGCTCTTGCCGCCGATGGGACAGTCTGGGCGTGGGGTGACAACACCTTCCGCCAGTTGGGGATTGCCACCACGACCGGCAGCAGCGAGACGCCGGTCCAAGTGCCGGGCCTGCAAAACGTCACCCGCATTGTCGCGGGTTATGCCTACAACCTTGCCGTAAAGTCGGACCGTACGTTGTGGGCGTGGGGGGCGAACGACGTCGGTCAGTTGGGCACGGGCCAGGTATCGGAGCCTTCGGCGCCCGTGGCTGTGCCGGGGCTGACCCACGTCTCCCTTATTGGCGCGGGGTACAGCCACAGCTTAGTGCTACAGGGGGACCCGGTGGTCCCGCCCACTCCAACACCGACGGCAACCGCCACAGCCACAGCGACGCCGACGCGGACGGCGACTCCGACGAAAGCGCCACCCACGGCCACAGTGACCGCGACGCCGACCGCCACCCCACCCGCTTCGGAAGGGGCGACCGCCACAGCAACGGCGACGGCAACGGCGACCGCCACCGTAACCGCGACACGTACGATAACGCCGACGGCTACGCCCTCGGTCAAACACGTCTACTTCCCACTGCTGCGACGTTAAAGGGCATTGGCGTTGCGGGCAACAGAGCTGCAACAGTAAGAGAGTATTGGCGAGGTTCATGATGCGGATTCTTGTTCTCGGCGGTACGACATTCTTCGGCGCGGATGTTGTGCGCCAACTGCTGGCGGTGGGGCACAACGTCACCATCTTTACTCGTGGCGCGCAGCGGCCGGACTTTTGGGATCGTGTAGAGCACATCGTGGGCGACCGACAGGATTACGCGGCTTTCCGCGACCGATTCGCTTCGGAAACGTTCGATGCCGTCATCGACAATATTGCCTACACAGGCGAGGACGTGGCCGTTGCCCTGGACGCATTCCGCGGGCGGATGGGCCGCTACATTCTGACAAGCACCGGCTCTGTCTATCGCTACGCGCCGCCAGGCGCGCCGCTGCTGGAGGAGACGGTGAACCATCAACTGACTCCACCTGGTTATGATCCGTCGGATGGCGGCTGGCAGTACGCGGCGGGGAAAGTGGCGGCCGAGTGGACACTGATGCAGGGCGACGCGCCGTGGACAATTCTGCGTCCGCCAATTGTGCTTGGGCCGTTTGACCCGACCTTGCGCGGCTACTACTACTTTCAGCGGCTCATGGATGGTGGCCCGCTGCTCCTATCGAACGGGGGTGTGGCGTCGTTTCGCCTGGCTTATTCGGAGGATCTGGCCCACGCCTATCTGCTCGCGTTGGATACTCCGCAGGCGGCCGGGCACGCCTATAACATCTGCCAGTCGGAGATCGTGACGCTGCGCCAGATGCTAGAGGTCGTGGCCGAGGCGCTTAACACTCCGCTCGTCACGGCGGAGGCGCCGCCGAAGGTGTTGGCGTCTCGCGGATTGAGTGGCGGGCCGTACAGCCACATGGTGAACTTCGTCCCGTCGATTCATCGGGCGCAGACCGAGCTGGGCTACACGACGACACCGTTCCGCGACTGGTTGACGCGGACGACGCTCTGGTATCGGAACGAGTATCGTGGCACGGCGTCTGCCGAGTACGACCGACGCGCTGAGGAGGTGGCATTCGCGGAGCAGTGGTGGGCGTTGCTCAAATCGACGCAAGAAACCCAGGAGGGTGACGATGGCTAACTTCAAGATTGGGCTTGTGCTTGTCCCGGGGTCGCCCGACACAACTGTTCAAGCGGTGGCCGACGCCGAGGCGCGCGGCGTGCCGATGATCTGGACCATTACGGCGGGCGTGACACATGACCCGATCTCGGTCCTCACCGTCGCGACGGCGCGTACCCAGCGCATCACAGTCGGGACAGCCATCATTCAGGCTTTCCCGCGTCATCCCGTCGCCCTAGCGATGCAGGCCCTCGCCCTGGAGAGCTTTGCCCCCGGTCGGTTCCGTCTTGGAATTGGCCCCAGCGCGGAGCGTGTCATGGGCAGCGTCTACGGCATCGACTCCACCAGGCCCCTCTCGCGCTTGAAGGAGTATGTAACCGTGGCGCGCTCGTTGTTGCATAACGGCAAGGCGGACTTCGACGGCGAGTTCTACCACGTCCACGCCGCGCTACCGCCCGGCATCACGCCGCCAGGGACGCGCGTGCCGATCTCTGCGCTGCGTCCGCCGTCGTATCGGGTGGCGGGGGAGGTCGCCGACGGCGCGATTTCCTGGGTGACGCCGCCCGCCTATCTGCTCGACGTGGCGTTGCCCGCGCTGCGGGAAGGAGCAGACCGGGCAGGCCGCCCGACGCCGCCGCTGATTGCCCACGTGCCAGTGGCCCTCGACACGCGCCGCGACGCCGTCCTGGCGGCGGCGCAGAAGACGCTCGGCTTCTATGCCAACCTGCCGCACTACATGCGCATGTTCGCCGACGCCGGCTTCCCTGTGCCGGGCAACGGGACGCTGCCAGAGGCGCTAATCGATGCCTTGGTCGTGAGCGGGACGAGCGAGGCCGTCGAGGCGCGGCTGCGGGAGCTTCTGGCGGCGGGCCTCGACGAATTGATGGTGAGCGTGGTGCCGGTGTCGGATGCACAGGGCGAGCGGGCGGCTCTCATGGACATCGTGGCGACTATCGCTCGCGGCTAATTGGAGGGACGATGGAGTTCGAAGACGTCGTGAAGAAGCGGCGGATGGTGCGGCACTTTACATCTGAGCCGGTCGCGCCCGAGGTCGTGGAGCGGCTGGTGCAGTTGGCCCGCCATGCTCCCAGCGCGGGTTTCACGCAGGGCCAGTCGTTTGTGATTGTCACGCGGCCGGAGACGCGCGCCGCGATTGCGAAGTTATGCGGAGAAGAGTCATACGTCGAGAAGGGCTTCGACCCGTTCATCTCTGAGGCGCCCGTTCTGGTTATCCCTTGCACGAGCGAGACGGCCTACCATCGGCGCTATCAGGAGGCCGACAAGGTGCAAGGCGACGGATCGGAAATCGAGTGGCCCGTACCCTACTGGTTCATGGATGTCGGCTGCGCCGTCATGGTGCTGTTGCTCGCCGTGGTTGACGAAGGGCTGGTGGCCGCGTTCGCCGGCGCCCACGACCTGACGGCGCTGCGAGAGTTGTTGGGAATACCACCCCAGGTCACGCCTGTCGGCGTCATCGCCATCGGCCACGGCGCACAGGATCAGCCGTCACCATCGCTACGCCGGGGACGCACCCCCGACAGCGTCTATATTCACAAGGAAGGTTGGTAAACCCCGATGGATCTGGCAATCATGCTCGAGGGGCAGAACGGGTTGACGTGGCCGAAGTGGCAGCGCATCGCCCGCGCTGTGGAGGACCTGGGCTTCGCGGGCCTGTATCGCTCCGACCACTTCACGAATGCGAGTGGCCCAGACATCGACTCGCTGGAGCTGTGGACATCGCTGACGTGGCTGGCGAGCCACACGCAGCGCATCGAGTTTGGGCCTATCGTCACGCCGGTGTCTTTCCGCCACCCGGTGTTCACGGCGCGCATTGGCAAGGACGTGGATGACTTGTCGGGCGGGCGGCTGACGCTAGGCGTCGGGGCAGGCTGGCAGGTGCGCGAGCATAACACCTTCGGCTTCGACCTACTGGAAATCCCAGAGCGTATGCGCCGCTTCCAGGAGGGCGTTGAGGTCATCAGCCGGTTGCTGCACAGCGAGACGCCGGTATCCTTCGATGGCGAGTATTACCACCTGCGCGACGCCATCCTGCTGCCACGCCCCCAGCGGCCTGGCGGCCCGTCTCTCCTCATCGGCGGCAACGGGCCGAAGCGCACCCTGCCGCTGGCGGCGCAGTATGCCGACGAGTGGAACGGCGTCTTCATCACCGCCGAGAAGTTCGCCGAATTGACGAAGCGCTTGGACGAGCTGGCCGAGGCGCAGGGCCGCGTCCCGTCTTCGATTCGCCGCTCGCTCATGACGGGGAGCGTCTTTGGCGCAACGGATGCGGAGGTGGCGCAGCGGCTTGAAGGGCGCTCGGCGGCGGAGCTGCGTGAGCGCGGCATCATCGTCGGCACGCCCGAAGCCGTGGTCGAACAGCTTGGCCGCCTGGCCGATGTGGGCGTGCAGCGGCTGATGTTGCAGTGGTTGGACCTGGATGACATGACCGGCTTGGAGACCCTAGCAGTGAAGGTGCTCCCCCACTTCCGCTAACATAACTGTGTGCGTATAGATGAGGCTCAAATGACCGTAACGTTTCCAAAAGATTTCGTGTGGGGCACGGCGACGGCGTCGTATCAGGTCGAAGGCGCGGTCAACGCCGATGGGCGCGGTGTGTCCATCTGGGATACGTTTAGCCACACGCCGGGCAAGATTCTCAATGGCGACACGGGCGATGTGGCTGACGACCACTATCACCGCTGGGAGAGTGACGTGGCGCTGCTGCGCGAGATGGGTGTGCGCGCCTATCGCTTCTCCGTCGCCTGGCCGCGCATCCTGCCGGACGGCGTCGGCCGTATCAACCCGGCGGGCCTAGACTTCTACGACCGCCTGGTCGACCGCCTGCTTGCCGAGGGCATCACGCCCTTCGTCACGCTCTACCATTGGGACTTACCCCAGGCCTTACAGGATAGGGGCGGCTGGGGCAGCCGCGATACCATCGACGCGTTTGTCACCTACACCGACATCGTCGCCAAGCGCCTCGGCGACCGCGTCAAGCACTGGATGACCCACAACGAGCCGTGGGTTGTCGCCTTTCTGGGCAATCTGATGGGCATTCACGCACCCGGCCTGAAGGACCTGGCGCTGTCGCTCACGGTTGCGCACAATGTGCTGGTGTCCCACGGGCGCGCCGTGCCTGTCATCCGCGCGGCCAGCCAGGGGGCGCAGGTGGGCATCGTCCTCAACCCGCACGTCGTCATTCCGGCCAGCGACTCGCCGGAGGACGCGCTGGCGGCGCAGCACTTCGACGGCTTCATGAACCGCTGGTTCCTGGACCCGCTGTATGGTCGTGGCTACCCGGCCGACATGCTCGCCTTGTTCGGGTCGAGCGCCCCGACTGTCCACACGGGGGACATGGAAACCATCGCGGTTCCAACGGACTTTCTCGGCGTTAACACCTACTCCCCCGCGTTCGTTCGCGCCGATCCCAACGCTGAGCTTGGCCTTGGCAGTTTAACGCCGGAGGATCTGGCAGCGCGTGGCTACGAGGTCACGACGATGGGCTGGGCCGTTGTTCCAGACGGGATGCGGATGCTGCTGGAACGGCTGCACAAGGACTATGCGCCGGGCGCGCTCTACGTCGCCGAAAACGGCGCGGCCTTTGCCGACGCGCCGACCGACGGGCACGTCCACGATGGGCGTCGCATCGCCTATCTGGATGCCTACCTGCGGGCGGCGCATGGGGCGCTCGAGTCAGGGGTTCCGTTGCGCGGCTACTTCGTGTGGTCGTTCCTGGATAACTTCGAGTGGTCCCTGGGCTACAGTCAGCGCTTCGGGTTGGTCTACGTGGATTATGAGACGCTGGAGCGCACTCCCAAGGATAGCGCGTTCTGGTATCGGGATGTGATCGCCGCGAATGGGCTACCCGAAGGCCAGCCAGAATAGAAGCAGCGGGCGAAGGAGATGCTTCCTTCGCCCGCTGTCATTGTCACGTTTCAGCGTCGCGTCGATAGCTTCAAGCGCGCTGACGAGCCTCAAGCTCCTCGCCTGTCGGCTCAACCGTAGGACGGCTGCCATTGCCGTGATGCTCGGCCAGCACCGCCTCCAGGTTGTTCAAGGTCTCCTGCAGCCGATGTGTCAGCGCCGGCACGGGGCGCGGCTGGCTTGCGATGCGCTCCATGACCGAGCGAATCGCATCCGGGTGGCCGCCGGCCTGCGCAATGAACTCAAGCTCCTCATTGACCAGGCGCGGCGAGATGGTGATGCCGTAGCGCGAGAGGGCTTGCTTGTAGCGGTGGTAGTCCTTGGCGAGACTGACTGTGACCGACTCGTAGCCGTGCTGGGCGATGGTCATGCGCGCAGAGTAGCGCATGGCGTTGAAGAAGAACATCGTTGTGTCCGTCGGCGACGGCTCGATGAGGATGAACGTGACTTCCGGGTGCTGCCGCTGCACTTGCTTCAGGTGATAGGTCAAGCTGGCATGGAACAGCGTGCGGTAAACCTGCGCGCTGATAGCCGACACCCCCTTGTGGCTAATGCGATTGTTGTCGGAGATGTAGAACGGGATACCCGAACGCTGCGTATTGTCCAGCGGCACCGCCGGGTTAACCACGACGACAAGCGTCGCGCCGTTCTCGATAGCCACATCAAGGCTTGCCGTACCGCGCACGCCCCCATCCATGTAGTCTTTGTTGCCGATACGCACCGGCTTATAGAGGATCGGCACGGCGCTCGAGGCGGCGACGGTTGTGGAGATACTGGCTTCAGGGTTCTCGCGGCTGAAAACGACTCGCTTGCCCGTGTCCACATCCGTGGCGATGATGTACAGCTCGCGCTCTAGCTCGTTGAACTTGTCTGTCCCACCGGCCGCGATGAGCGTGTCATGCAGGTAACGCCCCAGGGTGGAGTTGTCATAGATGCCAGACGGCAACACCTCATCCATGCTGAGCAGGACATCGATGGGACTTGTGTCGCGGACATGCTGCAAGTAGTAGCGCATGGCCCGCCATGCGACAAGGGGTAGCCGCCTGCCCCGCGACCACATCTCCCCAAGGTTGAGGTTGAACAGCTCGGCCGGCCGCGGCCCACGGAAATACGGATGCTGACCCTCAATGCCACGAATCATCTCGGCCGGTGAGACGCCGTTGGCAAGGAAGGAACAGACGAGAGCACCCGCGCTTGTGCCGACGTAGATGTCGAACTGGGTGGTATCCAGCTCGACCAGTAGGTCGTCGATAGCGCGCAAGGCTCCCATCTCATACACCGCTCCGGTCAAACCGCCACCAGCCAGTACAAGGGCGGTCTTGTCTCTCCGCGAGGTTGCGAACTTCTGCGACACCTGTGTCTCCCGTCGGCCTCTGGTTTAGTCGAAGGTTACTGGGACGTCATATGGTCGGACGGACTCTCGGTCTCGGTCTCGTGATTCTCAGACCTGGCGACTTCGGCCTCCAACAGCGCATCCAGCTTCGATGCCAACTCCTCGAGCTGCGCACTCAAACGCTTGACGTCGGCGCGGGTTGGAATGTTCAGCCGGTCGAAGGCGGCGTCGATAGGGCTGCCGCTGGAGTCTTCGTCTGAATTAAGATCGTGGGTGTATCGAAGGAGCTTTTCGCGCAAGGACTGCGCCTCGGCCTCGGGCATCTGGCCGCGGCGGACCATGGTGTCAATGCGCTTCTCGATGCCTTCTTCGATGAGGCGGACAGCGCCAAGGGACGAGTAGAACGAGCGCTTGAACATGTCCAGCGTGTCGCCGCCAGTCTGAATCAGTGACGTCAGCACCGCCTTCGGTAAAGCGCCCACCTGACGCTTCTCCTGCTCCAGAATTATCTGGGACAGGGTCACCGTTGTCAGGTCTTCACCCGTCTCGTGGTCTACGACCTGGACATCGTCGCCGACGCGGATCAGTTCGGCAATGCCCTCCAGGGTCACGTAGGCCTTCGCTTCGGTGTCATACAACTTTCGGTTGGGGTAACGCTTGATAACGTGCATGGCGAGCGCCCTTAACTGGATCGATCCGGATATACTCACGTCTGATTATAGACTCTTGACGTGTTGCGTCAAGCCGGAGTGGATGAGCGAAACGACCCAGGCACACGTGGGGCGCAATCTGCGCCATGCACGCCTGGGTCGTTGGCTTGTCGAGGCCGTCGTCGGCTGGTAAGACTACTTAGCCTTCAGCTCTTCCACTTTCTGGGACAGCTCAGCGATCTGGCGGGACAGGCGATCGATGTCGGCCTTGGTGGGCACGTTGAGGCGGGTGAGAACCTTCTCGACGGTCTGCTCGACGCGATCCTGACCCTTCTCAAATCGCTCTTCGACCGGATGAGTCACCTTGTCCTGGGTCTCTCGGCTCTCCTTGGCGACGCGCTTGAACCACTGGCGGCCGTTCTTCTCAGCGGTCTCACCCTCGTCCACGAGCTTGTTGAACATCTCTTCTGTCTCGTCCCACGCCATCGACAGCGCGCCGATGGAGGCGAGATAGACGCGGCGAACCTCCTGTGGCACGCGCTGGCGCACCGTCTTCACGACGCCCTCGGCCTGCTCCGTCACAGTCTCGGCGACGTCGGCCACCTTCTCGGCGTCCACCTTCACCTCAGCCTTCACGGGCACCTCGACCTCGGGGGCCTTGACTTTTTTGGTCGTTACTTTCGCTTCCATGGTATCTCCTTGCCGCCACTGCGGCCCCGATTTGGTTTAGACTTTGCGCGTCCTATAACGCATCGCGTCACCGTCATTATAACACCGCAAGACTCGAATGTCAAGCCCTTGCTATACTTTTTGATGCACTGCGTCATAATTCCTTACCAATTGGGCCTCATTCTCTTGACGCAGTGCGTTGTTAATGTTATAATGAGTCTAGCGTACCCTATGCGTATCCCCACGCGAACAAGGTCTAGACACCCTGATCATTCAGCAGCCTTGCCTGCCCGCCCGTCGAAGGAGACTGATGATGGATAAACCGTGGATCAAGAGTTACGAGCCTGGTGTGCCCGCGACATTGACCTATCCCTCCGAGTCGCTGTACGCGATGTTCCGCGAGAGCGCGCGCAAGTATAGCGACAAGACGGCGGTAAAGTTCTTGCTGCGCTATGCGGCGGGCAACCGGCTGACCATCGGTGGCAAGATGAGCTACCGCGAGTTGCAGGAAGCCGTGGATGCGTTCGCCGGTGGGCTATACGAGCTGGGGGTTCGGAAGGGCGACCGCGTTGCCGTCATGCTGCCCAACTCGCCCCAATTCATCATCGCCTTCCTGGGTGCAATGAAAATCGGGGCGATTGTCGTCAACGTCAACCCCACATACACGTCACCGGAGCTGAAGCACCAGCTCAACGACTCCGGCGCCGAGACGCTCGTGCTCTACAACATGATCTACGAGCGTTTCAAAGCCATCCAGAGCGAGACGCCCACCAAGCGCGCCATCGTGACCTACATTCACGAGGGCGCTGACTTCCCCTACCACATCCTGGTCAAGCGCACCCAGAAGAAGGAGCGCGGCTGGCAGGAGCCTACAACTGGGCCAGGCGTCTACTCGATGAAGAAGCTCATCGAGGACGGCAAGCGCGCGCCCGAAGTGGAGATTGCGCCCGACGACGTCGCGTTGTTCCAGTACACGGGCGGCACGACTGGCGTTCCGAAGGCGGCCATGCTGAGCCACCGCAACATCGTCTCCAACGTTGTGCAGACCAACGCCTGGCTGCCCAAGTCGGTTGCGGGCGGCGAAGTCATGCTCGGCGCGATCCCGTTCTTCCACGTGTACGGGATGACGATTGCGATGCTCTACGGCATCTACATCGGCGCGACGATCCTGGTCGTCCCCGACCCGCGCCGCCTCGACTTCCTGCTTCAGATTATCGAGAAGGAAGGCGTAACGCTCTTCCCCGGCGTGCCGGCGATGTACATCGGCATTCTCAACCACAAGGACCGCGACAAGTACGACCTGCGCACCGTGAAGGCGTGCATCTCCGGCTCGGCCCCGCTACCGATGGAGGTGCAGGAGAAGTTCGGCGAGGTGACGGGCGGGCGGTTGGTCGAGGGCTACGGCCTGACCGAAGCCGCGCCGGTCACGCACTGCAACCCTGTCTACGGCAAGCGCAAGTCGGGCAGCATCGGCATCCCCTTCCCGGACGTTGAGGCCAAGATTGTCGACCTGGACACGCGGGCCGACGCGCCGGTCGGCCAGCCCGGCGAGCTGTGGGTGCGCGGGCCGCAGGTGATGGTGGGCTACTGGAACAAGCCGGAGGAGACGGCCAAGACCGTCACCGAGGAAGGCTGGCTGATGACCGGCGACATCGCCGTCATGGACGACGAGGGCTACTTCTCGATTGTGGACCGCAAGAAGGACATGATTATCGCCTCCGGCTACAACATCTACCCGCGCGACGTCGAGGAGGTGCTCTTCCGCCATCCGAAGGTGGCCGAGGCGGTCGTGGCCGGTATCCCCCACCCCTACCGAGGCGAGACGGTGAAGGCGTACGTTGTGCTCAAGCCGAGCGCCGTCGCCACCGAGGATGAGATCCGCGATTTCTGCAAGGAAAATCTCGCGCCCTACAAGGTTCCTTCCACCATCGAATTCCGCGCCGAGCTTCCCAAGACCCAGGTTGGCAAGGTGCTGCGCCGTGTGCTGGTGGACGAGGAACGCGCCAAACTGGCCCAGCCAGGCCAGAGTTAAAGAGAGAAGGCCAATATGTACGGTTATCTCGGCAAACTGCTCTGGGTCGATTTGAGTGCGGGGATTGTGCGCGACGAGCCGCTCAACGAAGCGTACGCGCGTGACTTCGTCGGCGGCAGCGGTCTCGCCGGCCGCTACCTGTGGGACCTGACGGATGCCGCGACAGGGCCGCTTAGCCCTGAAGCGCCGCTCATCTTCATGGCCGGTCCCCTGGTCGGCACCGCTGCGCCCGCCTGCGGCCGCCACGTCGTCGTCGGTCTCTCGCCGGCGACGGGGCGCTGGGGCGAGGCGAACTCCGGCGGCCGCTTCGGCGCGCAGATGCGCTACGCCGGCTATGACGGCATCATCGTCACTGGCCGCTCGCCGCGACCGGTCGTGCTCGTGGTGCGCGACGGCCAGGCGGAGCTAATCGATGCGCGTCACCTGTGGGGCAAAGACATCTACGTCACCCAGGCGCTCCTCAAGGAGCAGCTTGGCGAGCCGCGCGCCAGCATCGCCTGTATCGGCCCCGGCGGCGAGCACATGCTGCCCATGTCGGGCATCGTCAACGACGAGGGCCGCATTGCTGCGCGCGGCGGCCTGGGGGCGGTGATGGGTGCGAAGCGGCTCAAGGCCATCGTGGCGCGCGGGACGGGCAAGATCCCGCTGCCCAGCGAGGCAGCGATGCGCGACTCCGTCAAGGTCGCGTACAAGGAGTTGAAGGACGACTTCAGCGTCCGCATGTTCCGCGAGACCGGCACCGCCGGCGGCGTGGACTACCTAATGATGGTCGGCGACATGCCGAACAAGTACTGGCGGCAGGGCTTCTACGACGGCGCTGAGAAGCTCAGCGGCTCCATCATGAAAGAGACCATCCAGACGGGCATCGGCGCGTGCCACACCTGCCCGATCTCGTGCTGGCGTATCGTCGAGACGCGCGGAATCTACAAGCAGTCGCACATCGACGGACCAGAGTACGAGACCGTTGCGGCGTTTGGCTCGCTCATCCTGAGCGACGACCTCGAAGCAGTCTCGTACGCCAACCACCTATGCAACGCCTACGGCCTGGACACCATCTCCGTCGGCTCGACCATCGCTTTCGCCTACCACCTTTACAACGAAGGCATCATCACTGAGGCGGACACCGGCGGTCTCGTCCTGCGCTGGGGTGACACCCACACGGCCATCCAGCTCGTCGGCATGATCGCCCACCAGCAGGGCTTCGGCGTCCTGCTCGGCGAAGGCTCGCGCGCCCTCGGCCGCCGCTATGGCGTCGAGGACCTGGCCGTCCAGGTCAACGGCCTCGAGGTGGCGATGCACGACCCGCGCGCCATGACCGGCATGGCCCTCGTCTACGCCACGTCGCCGCGCGGCGCGTGCCACAACCAGGGTGACATGTACTGGGTCGAGCTGGGTCGCGCCCTGGAAGAGCTGGGGATGGGCGGCCTTGACCGCCAGACCTCGGACGGCAAGGCGTTCGCCACGGCGCGCATCCAGGACTGGCGCAGCTTCTACAACAGCCTCATCATGTGCATGTTCTCGAACCCGGCCCCCGACGGCGTCGCTGCCATGTTCTCAGCGGCGATTGGGCGCGAGGTCAACCTGGCCGAGGCGATCCACCTGGGCGAGCGGGCCTGGAACCTCAAGCGCATCTTCAACAACCGCCGCGGCCTCTCCCGAAGCCACGACAAGCTGCCGAAGATCTTCAGCGAGCCGCTGGAGTACGGCGGCGCGGCGGGTGTTGTGCCCGACTTCGACAGCATGCTCAGGGAGTGGTACGACATTCGCGGCTGGGACTGGGCGACCGGGCGGCCGAAGCCGGAGAAGCTCGCCGAGCTGGGCCTCGACTTCGCTATCAGCGAGCTGTGGCCGTCCATCGGCATGAGCGTCGCAGCGGACTAACCGCAGTGGGCGCCAGGCTAAAGCCGTGGCGCTAAGGGAGCAAAGTCCTTCGGACTGTTTGGAAGAGCAACGGCGGGTGATGCGCATCACCCGCCGCCGCCGTTCTCCTTGCCGTGGAGCCTCTCACGGATTAGGACTTACGCGCCGGATGGGCCTCCGGACCGCGAAGGCCACGAAAGCCCGCGAAAAACGCGAAAGTTAGCCATGAACTTGCGTTCACCGGCGGTCGAATGAAAATCGCTGTCACTCCGAGCGGAGCGAGGAGTCTGGACTGCGGCAGCCCAGATGCCTCCTTCGTCGGCATGACAGCCCAGGCGTATTTTCAGGAGAGGGTATCGCTGCGGCGAGTCCTTTCGCGTCTTTCGCATCCTTTCAGAGCTTTTTGTGGTCCAACGACTCGCCCACCCCGTAAGCTCTATCGTCAACGCGCTTGTGCGTCTGTATGTAAGGCGGCACTGCCCTGCGGTGTCGGCGGCGCTTGCCGTTCCCGCTTCTGGAACTGCATCGCGTTGTCGCGGAGGCGGCCAATGCGCAGGGTCATCAGATCGAGAAGGTAGTTCTGGTGGAGCTTCCACGGGCGCTTCGACCCCTGGCGCGGGAGCCTGTCGCTGGCGCGGAGCACGTAGCCGGAGGTAAAGCTCAACAGTGGCTCCGGCGTGACCGACGGGTCATGCAAACGCGGCATGCACTGCGTGTAGCCGTGGCCGTCCATGTAATTCAGCAGGCGGCAGACGTAGGCGCACGTCAGCTCACACTTCAACGTCCACGACGCATTCGTGTAGCCCATCACCGACGCCAGGTTCGGGATGTCGCTGTACATCATTCCCTTGTAGGTGTACTCCTTGCCGAAGTCCACAGGGACACCGTCCACGACGAGCTGCACGCCGCTCATGATCTCCATCTTCAGACCCGTCGCCGTCACGATCAGATCGGCGGGCAGCTCCTGGCCGGAGCGCAGGCGGATGCCCATCTCGGTGAACGTCTCGATCTGGTCCGTGACCACCGAGACCTTGCCAGAGCGGATGGCGGCGAAGAAGTCGCCGTCCGGGGCGAGGCAGAGCCGCTGATCCCAGGGGTTGTAGCGCGGGGTGAAGTGCGTCTCCACGTCGTAGTGTGGGCCGAGCTGCTCCCGCGCCATGCGGACGATAGCCCGCTTGGTCTGTTCGGGCTTCCAGCGCGCCAGAAGGTAGAAGTACATCCCAATCAGCACCGACTTCCAGCGCGTGATTTCGTACGCAAGCCGCGTGGGCAGGCGCTGATACATCCAGTTGGCGACCTCGTCCCGCGATGGCCGCGAGACGATGTACGTCGGCGAGCGCTGGAGCATCGTCACGTGGGCGGCCTGCTCGGCCATGGTCGGCACGAGCGTAACAGCGGTTGCCCCACTACCAATGACAACCACCTTCTGTCCTGTATAGTCCAAGTCCATCGGCCAGTGCTGCGGGTGAACGATGCGCCCCTTGAATCGCTCCACACCCGGCCAGTCGGGCGTGTAGCCCTCGGCGTAGTTGTAGTAGCCGGTACACATGAACAGGAAATTGCACGTGAAGCGCACGAGTTCCTGATTCGGCCCGCGCTCCACTTCGACGGTCCATAGTGAGTCGGTTGAGGACCAGGACGCTCGCCGCACGCGATGCCCGTAGCGGATCTTGCGGTCGATGCCGTAGTGCTGTGCCGTCTCACGAATGTACTGGAGGATGGACGGGCCGTCGGCGATGGCCTTCTCGCCGCGCCAGGGGCGGAACGTGAAGCCGAGCGTGTACATCTCGGAGTCGGAGCGGACGCCGGGATAGCGGAACAGGTCCCACGTTCCGCCCATCTGGTCGCGGCCTTCGAGAATGACATAACTCTTCGTCGGGCAGCGCGTTTGCAAGTAGTAGCCCGCTGCGACACCCGATAGCCCCGCCCCGACGACTAATACATCAACGTGTTCAACCATCGCTAGATCTCCTCAACCATCAACGACCATAGACAAGTTTCAAACGACGCTGAATTCAGCCTGAAGCGGCTGAGGTGCGCCGAGAACCTGACCGCGCGGGCCAGGTGAGCAGCCGCCAACTGTCACGCGGAAGCGGCCCGGTTCCAGTTTGCGCTTGCCCGCGTCGTCCACCAGCATCATCATGTCCGGCGTCAGCGTGAACGAGACTGTCTGGCTCTCACCCGGCGCGAGGCGCAGGCGCTGGAAGCCGACGAGCTTGTGGTGAGGAACGACCACGGACGCCGCCAGGTCGCTCAGGTAGACCTGGGCCACCTCCTCGGCTTCGACTGCGCCGGTGTTGGTCAGGGTGAACAGGAAGCTGAGCCTCTGGCCCGCGTTAATCGTCGCGTGGGATAGCTTGAGATCCGAATAGGCGAAGGTGGTGTAGCTCAGGCCAAAGCCGAACGGGTACAGCGGTTCGGCGTCCATGTAGCGATACGTCCGGCCCGCCATGCTGTAGTCTTCGAACGGCGGAAGCTGGTCGAGGGACTCCGGGAACGTCACCGGCAGCTTGCCCGACGGTGAGGCGGCGCCAAACAGGATGTCGGCGGCGGCGCGGCCTCCTTCCTGGCCTGGATACCAGACAAAGAGGATAGCTTGGACGAGGTCGGCCACCTCGCCGAGCGCAATCGGCCCGCCGCCTGTTACGACGAGGACGATCTTCGCGCCGGTCGCGGCCAGCCGCTTGACGAACTCCACCTGGACGGCGGGCAGACCGATATCCACGCGGTCGCCGTTCGCCGCCGACTCGATGGCGTCACCCTCTTCGCCCTCCAACTGCGGTGACAGACCGACGCAGGCAATCACAGCGTCCGAGCTAGCGACTTCCTGGTAGAGCCAGTCGTGGGCGTTGGCGTTCGGGTGGATCAGATTGGCGCCCATGCGGTAGGCGAGGCCCGTCCCCTCCGGCAGCCGACCGACCACGCCCTCGAGCAGCGTCGTCAGGTGGTCGCTCAGGCCGTAGTAGTTGCCCAATAGCACCTCGACACTCGTCGCCGTCGGGCCTACGACGTGGAGACTCCGAATGCGGTCCGTCAGGGGCAGGAAGTTGTCCTGGTTCTTGAGCAGGACGACCGACTTGAGCGCCGTCTCGTAAGCAAGTTGACGGTGGGCCTCGCTGCCGACGACGCTCATCGGGGTGTCGGCCCATTCGACTTCCTGCGGCGGGTCGAACATGCCCAGCTTGAAACGGGTCGTTAGCAGGCGGCCGAGGGCGCGGTCGATGTCCTCCTCAGTGATAAGGCCGCGGTCGACGGCCTCCTTCGCGTGGGCGTACGTCGTGCCGCAGCACAGGTCGCAGCCCCGCTTCAAGGCGAGGGCGACGGTCTCGACGGCGTCAGCCGTGACCTTGTGGTGGAGGTGAATGTCGTCGAGCGCGCCGCAGTCCGAGACGACGTGGCCCTGGAAGCCCCACTCGCCGCGCAGAATGTCCACCAGCAAGAGCTGACTGGCGCAGCACGGCTCGCCGTTGACGCGGTTGTATGCGCCCATGACCGCCTCGACCTGGCCCTCGCGCACCACCATCTCGAAGGCGGGTAGGTAGGTGTCGCGCAGGTCGCGGGGCGAGACTTGCGCGTCGAAGCCGTGGCGTAGCGCCTCTGGGCCGCTATGGACGGCGAAGTGCTTGGCGCACGCGGCGGCCTTGAGATAGTTGGGATCGCCCCCTTGCAGGCCGCGCACGAAAGCCGTTCCCAACGTGCCCGTCAGGAACGGGTCCTCGCCCCACGTCTCCTGACCGCGCCCCCAGCGCGGGTCGCGGAAGATGTTGATGTTGGGGCTCCAGAACGTAAGGCCCTGGTACCAACCCGCGCTGCCCTTCTGCCGCAGCGCCGCATGGTACTTCGCCCGCCCTTCCTCAGCGATGGCCGACGCGACGCGTAGGATGAGGGACGGGTCCCACGTCGCGGCCATGCCGATGGCCTGGGGAAATACCGTCGCCCGCCCGTTGCGCGCCACGCCATGCAGCGCCTCGCTCCAATAGTTGTAGGCCGGAACGCCCAGGCGTTGGATGGCCGGCGCCGCGTTGTTGAGCTGGGCAATCTTCTCCTCAAGGGTCATGCGGGAGAGAAGGTCGCTCACGCGCACGCCAAGGGGGGCGCGAAAGTCGAGGTAGCGGGGCGAGTCAGGGCTAGGGGCTGTCATAGGTGTTCAGGTCCTCCGATGTCTCAAAGCTAGACACCATATTATAGACTGTCTTGGACGCCAGGATGACTTTGTAGACCGCCACAGCTATAATACGCCGCACACTCTCTACAGGAGGCTACACATGGACCTGCCGTCTGGCGTGCGCTCGCACATTGTCACCACCGAGCGTCTGCGTATGCACTACATCGAGTCGGGGCCTGAAGATGGCATCCCGATTGTATTCATTCACGGCAACCTGGCGACCGGCCGTTTCTACGAGCACCTCTTCCCCGGCGCTCCGGCGCGCTATCGCTGCATCGCCCCAGATATGCGCGGGTTTGGCGACAGCGAGCCTAAGCCGATTGATGCGACGCGCGGGCTGCGGGATTGGGCCGACGATACCTACTCCCTTGTTCGGCGCCTCGGCATCGAGCGCCCGGTACACCTGGTCGGCTGGTCGACGGGTGGGGCTGCTATCGCCGCGTATGCCATGGATCGGCCGGTTGCGTCGCTGACGTTTGTCGATCCTGTTTCGCCGTATGGCTTTGGCGGCGTCAAGGCCGACGGTAGCCCCTGTTTTCCGGACTACGCCGGTTCGGGCGGCGGCGTTGGCGCGCCGGAATTTGTCCAGCGGCTGGCGAGCAAGGACCGCTCGGCCGAGTCGCCCATGTCGCCGCGCAACGTTATGCGCTCGTCGTATTGGTCACCCACTCATGAAGAGCCACCAGACCGCGAGGACATGCTCGTGGATGAGATTCTGAAGTCTGTCACGGGGGAGGACGGCTATCCTGGGGATTTCGTAGCCTCACAGAACTGGCCGGGTGTTGCGCCGGGCACACGGGGTATCCTCAACGCCCTGTCGGGCAAGTACTGCAACTGGTCCGCCATCGTTGATATTGACCCGAAGCCGCCTATTCTGTGGACGCATGGCACCAATGACATCGTGGTGGCTGATGGGTCGGCCTGGGACATGGGTACGCTAGGCAAGATGGGCGTCGTACCGGGATGGCCCGGCGACGACGTCTTCCCGCCGCAGCCGATGGTCACGCAGATTCGCACTATCCTTGAGCGTTACCAGGCCGCTGGCGGTCGGGTGCAGATGGAGATGTTCGAAGGTTCGGGCCACGGCCCCATCGTCGATGCCGCCGAGCGCTGGAGTGCTCTATTCTTCGGCTTCCTCGGCTCAGTCGAGTAGAGCCTGGCACGGAGGAGGTTGAGCATGCCATCACCCTTTCCTGGGATGGACCCGTTCATCGAAAGTCAGGCGTGGGAGGACTTTCACCACGAATTCATTTCGGGCCTCCGCGAAACGCTGACCGCCCGCCTTCGCCCGCGCTACGTTGTCAAGGTTGAACTTCGTATCTATCTTGAGCATGCGTCGTGGGGCCAATCGCGGGTGATTCAGCCTGATGTGGCATTGCTTGAGCCACCCGAAGGAATGGGGCTTGCTGGCGACGCCAGTCATGCCGTCACAGCTGCGGAGGTACAGCCGGTCATTCTCGCGTTGCCCGTCCCTGAGCGTAGGCGCGAAGCTTTCCTGACCATATCGACACGTGACCAGGCCGAGGTGATCACAGTGATCGAAGTCCTTTCACCCAGCAACAAACGCTTCGGAAGCGACGGGCGACGCGAATACTTGAATAAGCGCGACACAATATTAGGGAGTTCGACCCATCTGGTTGAGCTGGACTTACTACGCGTGGGCGAGCGGCTGCCCACGATTGACCCCTTGCCGCCGGCCCACTTCTATGTGTTCGTGTCTCGTGTTCAGCAGCGTCCGAATGCAGAGGTGTTCCCCTGGACGCTGCGCCATCGTCTGCCCACCATCTCGGTGCCGTTGGCTGAGAATGACCCAGAAGTGGCTCTCGATCTTCAACAAGTATTTACGACGGTGTATGATCGGAGCGGCTATGACTATGCCCTTGACTATCAACGCCCCGTCGAGCCACCTCTCACTGAAGCTGAGGCAGCATGGGCTGCTCAACTCTTGGTGAAATGAGCCGTCGTCACCGTCTTGAACGCAAGGGGCGCACGCGGATATCGTGCGCCCCTTGTAATCGGGTCTGAAACCTTAATTCTTGGTGGTCGCCGCTGCCGGTGGCGCAGCGGCTTCAGCCTGTGTGCTTGCCAGCAGGCCCTTGCGGATCTGCTCGCTGAGCGCCTCGACCTCCGGCCGACGCGCTGCTCCGTCGCCGACAATGGGCTGGCCCATCCGCTCCGACAGAAGCATCGCCAACAAGCCTTCCATCAACGTGCTGCCCTGCCCGCCGGTGTGGCCGTTGCCATTCCCGGCCCCGTCGCTGATGACGATCTTCGGCACCACGTCCACCCCCGCCTGCTGGATAGCCTCGGCGAAGCGGTTCATCACCTGCTGTGTCACCTGGTACTGCGGCCCACCGTACGCCCGCACCTTCTCCTCGATGCCGATGGCCTCACCGATGCCGATGCGCGCCGCCTTCTCGGCCTCGGCCTCGGCCAGGGCGCGAATTTGGGCTGCTTGCTGCAGGGCACGCTGGTACTCGGCCTTGCCCTGGTTGCTCTGGACAGTGATGCTCAGCTCGGACTCGGTGATGAACTGCTGCTGCTTGGCGCGGGCCTGAGCCTCGCGCAGCTCGCGCTCCTTGACGGCGGCGCGTTCCTGCTGGCCGTAAGTCTCGATCTGCTCAGCGGCGATCTGGCGGTCGCGGAGCTGGGTGAGGATGTTCTCGATCTTGGTGTCGCCCGCCGACGAAGCGGGGGTGCCGATGAGGACTTCCTCCAGTTCCAGGTTATAGTGGGCGAACTTCTCCTTCATCTCCAAGCTCGACTGGCGTTGAATGTCACTGCGCTCCTGGATGAGCTGAATCAGGGTGCGGGTCTGGCCGATGTTCTTGAAATACGCCGACACCATAGGGTCAAGTGTCTGCTCGACGAGGCGCTTGACGTCGCCGAAGCGCTGGATGACCAGCGGCGCTTTGCGGTAGTCGATGTGGACGACAACGGACAGGGGCAGCGACGGCTCGAAGGCGTCTTTGGTGATGAGCGAGACCTCCGACAGGTTCTCGTCCAGGCGGTGCGAGCCGGTCTCGCTCCTGTTCCACTTCAGGATGATATTGGTGGTCGGCACCATGATGACCTTCCCGGCATACGTGTTGAACGCGTACTTGCCAGGCATCAATGGTGTGCTCCACACGCCGCGCTCGCCGCGCGTGACCAACTCACCGTGCTTGTACTCCTCACCCGAGATGTCCTCACCCGCCTGGCCCGCGTAGGACACGACCACACCGACGTTGCCGACTTCGACGATGGTCTTCGAGATCATCTCGACCGTGGCGAACAGGCGGTTGATGTAGTACGTGCCTTCGACGAGCACTTGTAGCTGACGACCACGTCGGCCACCGGCGCGCAGGAACTTCTCAGGGTCCTGGAAGTTGTTGTGGTAGGTGTCGGCGCCCGCCGGGTTATCGCCGACTGTCGGAGCGATAATCTCGCCCTCGCCCAGGGATGGGCCGTCGTGGACGGTGACGATGCCAACAGTGTCGTCGGTGTCCTTGATGACGACCGGCCGGAAGCCGCCGCGGTCGGAGATCACCTGCGCCATGCGCTGGATGACGCCCTCCTCGTCGCGGTTGAGCGGGAGGTAGTAGACCTTCTCCTCGGTAATGACCACGAACTCGGCCAGGTTGATGGCATACGTCCCTTCGCGCAGGATGCGGCGCTGCGGGCCGCGCTGCCCACCGTTGTTGAGGAAGCCCGTCACGTCCTGGAAGTCCCACGCCTGGATGTTGGAGGCGAGAGCCTGGCCCGGCTGGAGCGGCTGACCGTCGCGGGCGAACACGTAGCCGATCTTGCCCTGGGGAATGGTCACCAGTGGCGCGATATGGACACTGTACATGAATGGCCGAAGGAAGTGGATACCACCACGCAGCACTTGCGGCTGGTAACCGGCCTCGCCGTTGAGGGCGATGAAGCCCGATTTGACGGACCCACGGCTGCTGAAACGCTTTTCCACGATGCCTATTCGATTGTTGGGAATGAAGCGGATGCCCGAGAAGATGATGGCGAGGACGATAAGGGCCACCACCGCAAGAAAGAAACCACCTAAAACCGCAAGCATGATGCCCTCCTTGCGAACACATGCCTGGCAGACTGTTAGCTTCACAAGTCGTACTTAACGTAACGCACAATCAGTATGACGCAGCTCGCGAGCCAATCTTATGTGCCTTAATATACCCCACACCAGCCATCGCTGCCTGACACGCTCAGGTCAATAGGCCCACAAGCCACGGACAAATCACCGTGTCACCCTGCCGTACACGCTCTAACGAGAAAGCCCGCTCTCAGCGCGAGAGCGGGCTTTGTTGCGCCAGGTGGCTCCGGGGCAGGGATTCGAACCCCGATACGCAGATCCAAAGTCTGCTGTCCTACCATTAGACGACCCCGGATTACCTCAAGTTTGATGATGGCGCACTAAACCTTCTTACCCCAACTCCGCGAATCCGCGACAGAACAAGACTGCCACGGAGGCACAGAGAACACCTTGTAACTTCTATTCTCTGTGACCTCTGTGCCTCCGTGGCAAATCTTCTAATCCGGCAGGACGCCTTCGCGGGCGCGCCACTGCATGGTGTAAAGCTGGTAGTAGTGGCCGCGGCGGTCGAGTAGCGCCTGATGCGTCCCGCGCTCGACGATCTCGCCCTTGTCGATGACGCAGATGAGGTCGGCGTTGACGACGGTGCTGAGGCGGTGGGCGATGACGAACGACGTGCGCCCGCTCAGCAGGCGCTTGAGCGCCGCCTGGATAATCTGTTCCGTCTGCGTGTCCACGCTCGACGTGGCCTCGTCGAGGATGAGGATGCGCGGGTCGGTGAGCAGCGCGCGGGCGAAGGAGACGAGCTGGCGCTGCCCAACGCTCAGGTTGCTGCCGTTCTCGCCCACGGGCGTATCGTAGCCCTCGGGCAGCGCGATGATGAAGTCATGGGCGCCGACCGCCTTCGCGGCATCCTCGATCTCCGCCTGTGTCGCATCCAGCCGCCCGTAGCGGATGTTCTCGGCGACGGTGCCGGAGAACAGGAACGGCTGCTGCAACACGACGGCCATCTGCTGGCGCAGGGACGCCATGGTGACTTTGCGCACGTCGTGGCCGTCGATGAGGATCGCGCCGTCGTCGATGTCGTAGAAGCGGCTGAGCAGGGCGATGGTGGAACTCTTGCCCGCGCCCGTCTCGCCGACGAAGGCGACTGTCTGCCCGGCCGGCACATCGAGGTTGATGTCCTTGAGCACCGGCGTGATGCCGTCGTAGCTGAACGTCACGTGGCGCAACTCGACGTGGCCCTCGATGCGCGGCAGGTCCGTGGCATCGGGCGCATCCTTGAAGGCGGGCGGCGTGTCCAGCAGCTCGAACAGACGCTCACTGGACGACATCGTGTTCTGGAGGTTGTTGTAGCGCAGCGCCAGGTCGCGGATCGGCTCGAAGAAGCGGTCCACGAATAGGATGAACGCAACCAGGGTGCCGGCCGATACCGTGCCGCCGAGCACCTGCGCGCCGCCGACGACCACGACGAGGGCCGTGGCGATGGAGCCGAGCACATCGACGCTGGGGAAGAACACGGCGCTAAGCCAGCCCGCGTGTACGTTGGCGTCGCGCAGGTCCTTGTTCAGCTCCTTGAAGCGCGACAGGTTGCGCATCTCGCGGCTGAACGACTGGACGACGCGTGCGCCGCCGATGTTCTCGGCCAGGTTGCCGGTGACAAGCGACTGGCGGCGCTTGGCCTGGCGGAAGGTGTCACGCATGAAGCGGCGCCAGAAGTTGGTGACGATGACCATGACTGGGATGACCGTCAGGGTCAGCAGGGCCAGGCGCGCATCCATAAGGAACATGGCGATGACGATGCCGACCAGCACCGCCAGGGAGCGGAAGACGCCGACGAACGACCAGGTGATGAAGTCCTGGATCTGCCCCACATCCGAGATCATGCGCGACATCAGGCGGCCGACAATGAAGTAGTCGTAGAAGCTGAGGGTCATCTCCTGGAGGTGCGCGAAGAGTTGGGTGCGCAGGTCGAAGATGACGTCGTTGCCGACCTCGCCCATGGTGCGCACGCGAACCCGCGACGACGCGTACTCTACCAAGGCAGCGCAGATGAACAGCCCGGCGAAGAGCGCCAGGGCGCGCACGTCGCCGGCCACCATGCCCCGGTCGATGGCCCAGCTCACGATGGGCGGCCCGGAGACACTGGCGACCACCTGGACCACCTGGGCGACGAGGGCGATGATGACTAAGGTCTTGTACGGGCGTAGGTACTGCAAAAGGCGGCCAGCGAGCCGCGCGTCGTACGCCTGCCCCAGCATGTCCTCGCGGTCACTTAAGCGGGCGAGGCGCTGCGCCTGCTCCGCCTTTGACTCGCTGAGGACGTTGCCTGTTGGGCCATGCCCGTTCGCGGTGGGGGTGTGACTATTGCCGTTACTGACCGTTGGAATACTACTCACTGCCTTACCTCTTTCTGCCGCCGTCGTCCACCCATGAACTCATAATCAGACGCCAATCCGGCCGCCGCATGATCGTGGCTTTCGTCACTCGCGGCGCCCTTCGCGGTCTCTTCCTGGTCGCGTAGTTGAAGGTCGTAGATGTGGCGGTACAGACCGTCGTTTTGCAGCAGTTCCTCGTGCCGTCCGCGCTCAACGATATGGCCGTGGTCGAGGACGAGAATCTGATCGGCGTGCTTGAGGGTCAGCAGGCGCTGGGCGATGATGAACGTCGTGCGGCCCTCCATGAGGCGGGCGAGGGCTTGCTGGATCTCGTGCTCCGTCGCCGGATCCACGCTACTCGTGGCGTCGTCCAGGATGAGGATGCGCGGGTCCGTGAGCAGGGCACGAGCGATGGCGAGGCGCTGCCGCTGGCCGCCGGACAGAGTCACGCCGCGCTCGCCGATCTCGGTCTCGAAGCCGTCCGGTAGGCGCGCGATGAAGTTGTAGGCTTCGGCGGCGCGCGCCGCGGCGATGATCTCCTCGTCGGTCGCGTCCGGTCGGCCGTAGGCGATGTTCTCACGGATGGTGGCGGAGAACAGGAACGTGTCTTGGAGCACGAGGCCAATCTGCTGCCGTAGCGACTCCAGGGTGACGGTGCGAATGTCGTGGCCGTCGATGAGCACCTGACCAGCGGTGGGGTCGTAGAAGCGCGGGATCAGACTGATGACGCTGCTCTTGCCGGAGCCGGTCAGACCCATCAAGGCCACAACGGTGTTCGGCTCAGCACGGAACGAGATGTCCTGCAAAACGGGCGCGTCGTGGTAGGCGAACGCCACGTTCTTGAATTCGACATAACCCTGAATGGGGCCGATAGGCCGGGCGTTGGGCGTGTTCTCGATGTCCGAGGGCGTGTCGAGGATGTCGAAGACGCGCTGGCCGGAGGCGAGCGCCTGGCCGACGCGGTCCACGACGAAGCCGAGGCGCTGGGTCGGCGCGGCGAGCATGAGCAGGTAGGCGTTGAAAGCGACAAGCGTGCCCACGCTGAGGGTCCCGTTGATAACGCGCTGCCCGCCGAACCACAGGATGAGGGCCGTGCTCGACGCGACGATGAGCGTCATCGTCGGGAAGTTGTTGGACCAGGTGCGGACGATATCCTGCCGCTGCCGGTTGTAGTCCTGGTGCTTCTCGTAGAAGCGGGCGGTCTCGTGAGGCTCGCGGGCGAACGCCTTGACCACCCGGATGCCGGTCAGGTTCTCCTGGAGCATGCTGCTCAGGACCGCCGTCTGCTCCTGGGCGCGCTTCCACAGAACGCGCATGCGAAGCCCGAAGCGCAGGCTGATGAACATGAGAATCGGCATGGGCAGCAAGGCGATGGCCGCCAGCCCTGGCTCGACGGAGAACATCAGGGCGGCCGAGAGAACGAACAGCAGGATGATGCCGGTCAGGTCCATCGCGCCCTGGCCGGTGAAGCGCATGATTTGCTCGATGTCACTCGTGCCCCGGCTGATCAGCTCACCCGTCTGCGTCCGGTCGTGGAAGGAGAACGCCAGGCGCTGAATCTTGTCGTAGAGCTGGTTGCGCATGTCGAAGGCAATGTCCTGCGACAGACGCTCGGAGCCGTAGAGCTGGACAAAGCTGAACAGCCCGCGCACCGCCGTAACGCCGACGATGGTCGCGCCGGCCAGGACCAGGAAGCGGAAGTCCTGCTTGACGAGTCCCTGGTCGATGACAGAGCGGAGAATCCAGGGCACAATGAGGTTGAGGAAGGTGGCGATGAAGAGGGCGCTGTAAGTCAACAGCGCCCATCCTCGGTACGGTCGAATGTAAGTCAGTAGTCGCTTAAGTATCTGCATAACATCCCTTCGCGGCAGGCGGACGCCGCAGTCTACCTGTTACCAGCAATCCGTCCGCCATTACTTTATCATACCTCGGCGGGCTGCGCATCCACCGCTTGGGGGATGGACGCATCGCCAGTTTGATGCTCCTTGCCCGGTAGGAGCAGAGCGGCGCATCCGGCGATGAGGAGCAAACCCGCCAGCGCGACGAGCATGGGCATGAGGCCGAAGTGGTCCGCCAGCCAGCCGCTGATGGCAACACCGATGCCGCCTGCAATGAACGTGAAGCCAAGCGCCAGCCCGCTCATGAAGCCGATGCCCTTCGGGAGCAACTCCTGGGCCATGACCAGGGTGATGGGGAACGAGGCGCCAACCATGATGCCGAGCAAGGGCGCGAACAGGTAGGCGCGCGGGCCGAGTGTCATCAGGACGAGAAGCAGCAGCGGCGCCGCGAGCAGCAGTGACCCGACGATAATAGGGCGACGCCCGATCCGGTCTGACATCGACCCGCCAATCAGCCCACCGAACGCGAGCGGGAACAAAATGGCGAACTGCAAGTTGCTGGAATAGTCGATGTCGAAGCCACTGGCTTTCGTGAGCTGGGGCAGGTACGTCGTGATGGCGCTGTTGACCCACATGCGCAGGAAGATGACGGTGATGAGCGCGGCCACGGCCAGCGGCGCCATCGGCCGATAGTCGTTGAGACCTGCTGTTGCGGGACCTTTTACGCTGGCAACTTTCTGCACGCGCGGGCCGAACACCATCTGTGCGACGCTCAACAGCGCGCCGACGCCAACGAGAATGAGTGTGGCGATGCCCCCAATCGCCGCAAAGAGCACCCGCGCAGCCACCGGCCCGACTGCGTAGCCGACGTTGCCGCCGAGCATGAAGATCGACATCCCGGTGGCCTTCTGCTTGCCACTCGCGAGCGAGGCGTTCGCCGCGCCCTGCGGGTGGAACGCCGCCGAGCCGATGCCAGCGACCGGCGCCAGCAGGAGCAGCGCCCAGTACGAGGGGGCGACGCGCATGACCGCCGTCATCACCGCAATCAGCAAAATCCCCCCGGCGGCCAGCCATCGACCGCCGAGGCGGTCCGCCAGCCAGCCGAAGAACGGCTGGGTGAGGGAGGAGGTGACGGTGAAGGCTGTGGATACCAGGCCCACCTGGGCATACGTGAGGCTGAGTGGGTCGGTCAGGCCGAGGAGGATGAGTGGCAGCATTCCGGAGAACATGTCGACGCTGAAGTGACCCGTCGCCACGGTCATGAGGGCGCGGTTGCGCGCCATGGATAGGATTGTGGACACAAGACCCCCTCGTCAGGCCAGAAAGCTATCCAGGGCGGCCACGAGATCGCGGCCGCTCTCGCGGCGGATGGAGTAGTACTTGATGCCGTTCTCACGCCGGACGTTGACCAGATTGGTGCGTTCCATCAGACCAAGGTGGCGCGACGCGGCGGGCTGGGAGATGCCGAGTGCGGCGACGATCATCTCCTGCGTCGCCTCGCCGGTTTGAAGATGCGCCAGGATGTGCAGGCGCGTCTCGTCGGCAAGGGCCTTGAGGCGTGGGAACAGCTGAACGATGTCCGGAATGGCGCGGCTGATCGGCGAGCCAGCGCCCACGGTACGCGCGTTGAAGCTGACATAGGCTCGTTGGCCCGTCGTGATGATGAAGAAGTAGGGGCCAATATGGGACGACGGGACGAACTGCACGCTCTGCGCTGACGACAGCAAGGTGCTCGATTCTGGCGGCAGCGTACGTCCTGTGACGGCGGCGAACACGTCTTCGATGTCGCCGACGTAACGCTGGCGGCGGTGGTAGGCCAGGGCGCGACTCAGCAGCGTGTCCTCCTGCTGGAGCGAGGGGAGGTAGATGCCTGCGCCGAACCAGGCAAGCAGCCCCGTCAGCGCGTCGCGTAGCCGCTCGGGTTTTTCGACAAGCTCCACCGCCAACTGTGGGTCGAAGTCAACCTGGGCGAGACCAAGTTGGGCACGCCGCGACTCCGCATGCAGCTCTAGCAGGTCGCGGGCTGGCAAGGTGGCCGCCGAGACAGTTCCACGGTTCATCTCGCAGTCGCGCACCCGTTCCAGAAATGACTGGCCCAGGGCGGCGAAGAAGGCAGTGTCCTGGGCGGCCAGGTAGCTCTGTAGCGCATCGAGAGCATCCCAGGCCAGGTCACCCCACGGCAGAGCCGCGATGGGCGCTTGCGGCCCTTGGATGATTTCGCCGAAGAACGGCGTCAGCGTCGCTAACTCGACGCGCTTGTCGTGGCTAAGCGCCGCCGCTGTTTCGTATACCCACTCGCTCAACCCCTCGCGCCACGACGACTTTACGACCAGGTTCAATGTCGTGAACAGGTCGTGGGGAAGGGAGAAGCTGAATTCGACGGCGAGTGTGGGCCTTGCCTCAATCAAATCAGGGAGCATTGACTAATACCTATCTCCATATTCGGATACCTGAATAATCCTCTGCAAAAGTATAAAACACGACAGGGGCGTGTGTCAATAATCACACGCCCCTGTCGGTGGTTTTTCGCTTATCGCGTTGGCGCCCTCAGGGCGAGGAAGGGATTGGCTGAAGTCTTCCGTTGACTTCGAGCAGCGGTAGATAGGCGTGCTTCAGGATGTCGCGCGTTTCTTCCGGCGTCAGGACGTCCACATAGGTCGTTGTGCGCGCAATGGGACCTTCGACGCCGCCGATACGCATGGACGTGTTCACTGGATTGATGCCGCCCGGCAGCGCGGCCTGAACCGTGGAAAAGCCCAGGGTGTCGCCCGGCTGGTTCGTATTCGCAAGAGCTTCCATCTCTACTGAGGCCAGGCGCGTACAGCGCGGCAGGGCGGGTAGCTCGACCAGGGAGGCTGAGTCGACGACGTAGTAGATGCGTCCGCGCACCCGGCCACCGACGGGTTCGGGGCTGATGCCATAACTGACCTGGGGCTGGCCGGTGAAGGGGTCGCTCGGGAGCCGCGTGATGCGTGTGACGCGCACCTTGGTCGGATCATACTCGGCGATAAAGGTGACTTTGCTGACCTGGGGCACCGAGTTGGTGAAGGCAGCGATACAGATGGGCAGGCTGAAGCTCTCACCGGGCGAGACGCCGCCGCGCGAGAGGGCCGTGAGGTCGAAGAAGGCGAGCGCGTTCGCCAGGGACGGCAGCGGCGCGTCGGGAGCCGGGTAGGCCGGCGGAACGGGCAGCGGAACCGGCGGCGTAGGGCCGGGTGTGTAGCCCGCACCCGATGGGTTGCCAGTGAAGATGTCGCGGCGGTCGCGGCAGCGCTTGAAGTTAATCGCGCCGACCATGATGACATCGTTGCTGCTGAGGCGCGCGTACATGTAGCCCGTCTCCTGCACGATGAGGGCGGGCAGCTGAATCTGGTAGTGGCCGAAGAAGTCACTCTGAACGCGGATATCCCCATCGCGGCCGCTAATCTTGAGCACAATGTCTGCCAGCGGGACGCCTCGGCCTTGCGGGTCGAGCACGTAGCCCTCCATCGAGCAGCCGGCCGTTCCCTGGGCGGAAGCGCCGACAAGCGCGATGACGGCCGCAATCAGGCCAAGGAGCACAGCCGCCAAGGCCCGTCGGGGGGAGAAAATCGACACGGTATCGTCCTTTCTACGGCGCGGGAAAGGGCGCCGTTGCGAATATGGGTGACGCCTCTGCCCTGCGCCCGCAGTCCCCCGGCAGAACGTCACCTTACACTAGGCGTGACGGTGGAGCGGCGCGAAAGTTACGCTCCGCCACCATCCTGGTTAAATCACGCGCTGCTCGCGCAGCCGCGCGATGTCGGCCTCATCGCACCCGAGAAGCTCGCGCAGCAGGGCCTCCGTGTGTTCACCTAGACGCGGAGGCGCGGCGCGAATGGCGGGAGGGGTGCGGCTCAGCTTCGGCACAGGCCCGACGACCCGCAGGTCGCCGTCAAGCGGGTGATGCACCGTCTGCACCATGTCTCGTGCGAGGGCCTGCGGGTCATTCAGCGCCGTAGGGACGTCGTTCACCGGCCCACACGGAATGCCCACGTCCAGCAGCGCCTGGATCCAGAACGCCGTCGGGCGGGTACGGAAGATGGTCTGGAGGTCGGCGATAAGGACCATACGGTTGGCGACGCGGTCGGGGTTGGTGGCAAAACGCGGGTCCGATGCCCAATCGGGCTGGCCGACGACGCGGCTGAGGGCTGCAAACTGGTGGTCGTTGCCGACGCCGACCATCATCCAGCCGTCGGCGGTTGGGAACGTCTCATACGGCACAATGGTGGCGTGGGCATTGCCCCAGCGGCGCGGCGGCTGGCCGGAGACAAGGTAGGCGCTGGCGACGTTCGCCAGCCAGCCAAGCTGGGTATCGAACAGGGCGATATCGATGAACTGCCCTTCGCCGGTGCGCTCACGGTGGTGCAAAGCCGCGAGAATAGACGTGACAGCGTACATTCCCGCTGTGATGTCCACGATCGCGACGCCGACCTTGAACGGCTCGCCGTCGGCCGGCCCGGTCAGGCTCATGATGCCGCCCTGTGCCTCGATGACAACATCGTAGCCGGGGCGGTCCTTGTACGGCCCGTTCTGGCCGTAGCCTGTGATAGCGCAATAGATGAGACCCGGGTTGAGCTGGCGCAGGTCGTCGTAGCCAAGGCCCATCCGCGCCATCGTCCCGACCTTGAAGTTCTCGATGAGCACGTCGGCTTGGGTCGCAAGGCGGCGCAGGATGTCGCGCCCTGCCTCTGTCTTGAGGTCGAGCGTCAGACTCTCCTTGTTGCGGTTCACGCACAGGAAGTAGGCGCTCTCGCCGCTGGGTGTAAAAGGTGGCCCCCACTGCCGCGTATCATCGCCGATGCCCGGCTGCTCGACCTTGACAACGCGCGCGCCAAAGTCGCTCATAATCATAGTGCCATAGGGGCCAGCAAGCACGCGGGTCAGGTCCAGGATAAACAGGTCAGATAAAGCGCCGAACATTAGGAAAACCTCCATTTCTGCGCATTGTAATCTATCGCCGTTAACGTGTCAACGTGGTATACTTGCACCATGCGAAACCGGTTCCTGACACTCCTTCTCTGCCTTGCCCTGGCAGGGTTTGCTGCCGCCTGCCGTGCGCGCGCGACGCCGTCGCCTGCCCTGACAGCCGCGATGCCGACAGCCCCTACTGTCGCGCCAATCGCAGGCGCGCCGACACGCACAACGCAGGCAGAGGCGCCGTCGGTCCCGCAACAGCGCGACGCCCTTGTCGTGGCGATGACACGTGATCCCCTCAGTCTCGACCCTGGCGACCTTGTCGACGCCCCTGGACTGCCCGTTCTTCGGCAGATATTCGATACGCTCACCGGCCTCGGCCCTAATGGGGAAATTACGCCGGTCTTGGCGACCGGCTGGCGCGCTAACAGTGATGCGACCGAGTGGGCATTTACACTGCGTCAAGGGGTGCGCTTCCACGACGGCACGTCGCTGACACCATCCGCCGTTAAGTTCAACTTCGACCGCTGGATCGACCCGGACTTCGCTGCTGGCGCTCGAAGCGAGGGCAAGCAGTTCCAGGTCTGGTCGGACATCTTCGGCGGCTATCGCGGCTCCGGTAGTCTTGTGACGGATGTCATCGCGGGCGACAACGGCGAGGTCACGTTCCATCTCTCGCGGCCCGCCGCCTACTTTCCGGCATTCCTCGCGCTGCCGTACTTCGGCATCAGCAGCCCGGACGCGGTGGCACGCGTTGGTGCGCGATACGGTGCGCCCGACGGCGGCGCGGTCGGTACAGGGCCGTTTCGCCTGAAGGAGTGGCAGCCGGGCATGCTTCGCCTCGAGCGGTATGCCGACTACTGGGGCGGCGCGGCGGCCTCCGACACGCTCACATTCCAGGCATTGGGCGATCCGGACACGCAGCTGGCCGCGCTGGTTGACGGGCGCGCCGACCTCGCGCCGGATATCCCTGTTGACCGCGCAGCAGCAGCCCAAGCGCGCGGTCTTGTCCCTATCCCACGCCCACAGCTTGCCGTGAGTTACCTGGGCATCAACCAGCGCTACCGCCCGCTCAACGACTCTCGCGTGCGGCAGGCCATCGCCAATGCTCTGGATGGTGCGGCGCTGGTAGCGGCGCTTCCGTCGCAGTCGGCGATTCCAGCGGATCAGTTTATTCCGCCGTCGTTGTGCTGCCGCATCGGTCCGCCAGGCTCAGCAAGCAGCGCCAAGGCCAGGGACTTGCTGGCTCAGGCTGGATTTCAAAACGGGCTGTCCGAAGTTGCCGGCCCAGATGGCAAGCTGCGGCGGCTGGAGCTGTGGTATAGCAGTCCGCCCCTTGGGCCAAGCGCCGCGCCCCTGGCTAAAGCGATAGCGGCGCAGCTCGAAGCGGCGGGCATCAAGGCCGTTCTGCGCGAGGATGAGTGGGCCAGCTTCCTCGCCGAGCGCAAGCAGGGGCAGTTTCCCCTGTTCCTGTTAAGCTACCCGACGCCCTCGGGGCGCAGCGAAGCATTGGACGACCCATTCGCGTTCCTCAACCCCCTGTTTGGTCCCCTTTCGGTGGGGGAGACCGGCTACTCGAAGCCAGCCGTGCTCGACGCTCTCAGGCAGGGCGAAACAAACGCTGACATGGATCGTCGGCGCGAGGTGTACCAGCAGGTGGCACAGATGCTGCGCGACGATAGTCCGCGCGTGCCCCTGGTGTACCCGCTCGGTCTCGCCGTCATCCGCCGCGGCGTCGAAGGGTATGCGGCTTCTGTGCTGGGCGCTGAGAGCCTTGCGCCGGTTCGCGCGCCACGCTGACAACCGTTTCTACCCACGTCGTTCGTTTGAAATTACCGTGCGCACGGCTACAATTACATGAGAAGATCAGTCACAGAAAGGCGCGACTATGCATCGAACGAGGTCCGGCTCAGGAGAGCTTCGCAGGCTCCAAAATGAAATAGATAGGCTGCTGGGGCAGGCCGTGTTCCAGTCGCCCTGGTCGGCGCTCTATGGGCAATCCGTTTTTCGACCGCCTACCGATGTGTACGAGACCGATGACGCGCTGATTGTCCTGGTCGAGATTGCCGGCATGCGCGAGGACGATTTCCGCGTCGCTCTGGCCGACGGCGCTCTGGTTGTGGCCGGCGTCCGACGGGACACAGCGCCCAAGCGTGGCTACCACCGCATGGAGATTACGTGGGGTCCGTTCCAGACCGAGGTGGCTGTACCTATTCCCATCCGGGAGGACGGTATCGCGGCGCAATACGAGGACGGTTTTCTGACGATTACATTACCCAAAGCCGGCCGCCGTCGCATCCCGGTTCAGGCGCCACCCGAGGAGATATCATAAAGAATGAGCATGGAATCTATGTCACCCATTTTTAAGAAAGACGGCCAGGACCAGGTTGAGGACGAGCCTAAGAACGAGAAGGAACAAAGCCCGGCGATTCCGTCGGAGCTGCCCATCCTGCCGCTGCGTAACACCATCGTCTTCCCCTTCCCCGTGCTGACGCCGCTGGCCGTCGAGCAGGCGCGCGCCATTCGGCTTGTGGATGACGTGGCCCTGGGCGACCGCATGATCGGCCTGGTCGGGATGCAAGACCCGTCGATCCCTGAGCCAGGCCCGGACGAGGTGTACACGGTGGGGACGGCGGCGGTCATTCACCGCCTGTTCAAGTCGCCCGACGGCTCAATCCGCCTGTTCATCCAGGGACTACAGCGCATTCGGATCGACGAGTGGACAGCTACCGAGCCGTACCTGAAGGCAAAAATCTCGGTCATCGCTGAGGAGGCGGAGACAACGCTGGAGATTCAGGCGCTCATGCGTTCGACGGTCGATCTCTTTCGCCGCCTCGTGGAGCTTGTGCCGAACCTGCCCGATGAGCTGAGCCAGGCCGCCGCCAACATCGAGGACCCCCTTAACCTGGTCTACCTCATCGCCAGCTCGCTGCGCATCGATGTACCGGATGCGCAGGAAATCCTGGAGCTGGACGACATCAATGCGAAGTTTCGCAAGCTGATGACCGTGCTGAACCGCGAGCTTGAGGTACTTGAGCTAGGGCGCAAGATTCAGACTGAGGCCCAGTCGGAGATGAACAAGCTCCAGCGTGAGTATTATCTGCGCGAGCAGCTCAAGGCGATTCAAAAGGAGCTAGGCGAGGGAAGCGAGCAGGAACGCGAGGTCGAGGAGTATCGCCAGAAGATCGAAGCGGCGGGCATGCCGGAGGAAGCGCAGCGCGAGGCCACGCGCGAGCTAGACCGTCTCCGCGCGCTGCCTGCGGCCGCCGCTGAGTATTCTGTCATCAAGAACTACCTCGATTGGCTGGTGAATCTGCCGTGGATCAAGCTCACGCCCGACCGCCTGGACATCCCTCGGGCGCGGGAAATCCTGGATGAGGACCACTACGACATCAAGGAAGTCAAGGAGCGCATCCTCGAATTCCTGGCCGTCCGCAAGCTTCAGCTTGACCGGGCGCAGACGACTGGACAAGAGACGCCGCCGATTGAGGCTGCCGCCCAGGTAGGCGAGGGCAACGACGAGCCATCGCCGACGCCAGAGCCAGGTGCGCCGTCGCAAGGCACTGGGGCCATCTTATGCTTCGTCGGCCCACCTGGCGTCGGTAAGACCTCCCTGGGACGGTCCATTGCCCGCGCTCTGGGCCGCGAGTTCATCCGCATGTCATTGGGCGGCATGCGCGACGAGGCCGAGATCCGCGGCCACCGCCGCACCTATGTCGGCGCCATGCCCGGCCGCATCATCCAGTCGATTCGGCGCGGTGGGACACGCAACCCCGTGTTCATGCTGGACGAGGTGGACAAGATCGGCTCCGACTGGCGTGGCGATCCGTCATCGGCGCTGCTAGAGGTGCTCGACCCGGCGCAAAACAGCACGTTCCGCGACCACTACCTCGACGTGGATTTCGACCTGAGCCAGGTGCTGTTCGTCTGCACGGCCAACCTGCTCGACCCCATTCCGGAGCCGCTGCGCGACCGCATGGAGATCATCCGCCTCGACGGCTACACCGACGAGGAGAAAGTCCACATCGCGCGCAACTACCTCGTGGGGCGGCAGCTCAGGACCAACGGTCTGCGCGAGGGCGAGGTGACTTTCAGCGATGGGGCGCTGCGCCGCATTGCGGAGGACTACACGCGCGAGGCCGGCGTGCGCAACCTGGAGCGCGAGATAGGTTCCGTCGTGCGCAAGGTGGCGGTGAAGATTGCGGCGGGCGAGGGCGATGACTTCAACATTGACGAAGGAGACGTGCGCACCTACCTGGGCAAGCCGCGCTTCTTCGCCGAGGCCGCTGAAGCGACCAGCGTGCCGGGCGTCGCCACGGGCTTGTTCGTGACCAGCGTCGGCGGCGGCATTCTGTTCATCGAGGCGACACGCATGCCGGGCGGCAAAGGGCTACAGGTCACCGGCCAGCTCGGCGAGGTGATGCGCGAGTCGGCGCACATCGCCCTGAGCTACGTGCGCTCGCGCGTCAAGGCGCTCGGCATCCCGGACGACTTCTTCGCCCGCAACGATATCCACGTCCACGTGCCCGAAGGCGCGACGCCGAAGGACGGCCCCTCAGCGGGCATCACGATGGCCGTCGCCATTGCTTCGTTGCTGACGGGGCGCTGTGTCAAGCCAGACCTGGCGATGACGGGCGAGATTACCCTGCGCGGGCGCGTCTTGCCGGTTGGTGGCATCAAGCAGAAAGTGCTGGCGGCGCACCGAGCAGGTTTAAAGGAGGTCATCCTGCCGAGCCGCAACGAGCCCGACCTGGATGACCTGTCGGACCAGGTGCGCAGCGAGCTGACGTTCCACCTGGTCGAGACGATGGACGAGGTGCTGGGGATCGCGCTGTGCGACGAGGTCACCGGCGAGCCGGTGGGACGCGACGCCCATGAGGATGGCAACCGCACGGCCATCGAGCCATCGGTGGTGGATGCTGTGAAGGATGCCGTGAACCCGACGTGACCAACGCGGTGTAGTAGACGGGGACTCGCCGGCCGATAGAACAGAAGATTGCCGCGGAGGCACAGAGGACACAGAGAAGGCGGACGTCATTACCCTCTGTGTCCTCTGTGTCTACCCGAACGTAGCCTCAACTTGTCATGCTGAGCGTAGCGAAGCATCCCTCGGACAGGAGACCCTTCGCTGCGCTCAGGGTGACAGCTATCCTTATGCGCGATCCGGTAGTGTCACACCGCTACCGGCGCAGCCTCGCTCGTGGCGACGATGGCGTATTCGAAGGAATCAGCCAGTGCCTGCCAGGACGCCTCGATGATGTTGGTCGATGCGCCGACGGTGCTCCACGTCATGTCGCCGCTCGCTGAGTCGAGCAGCACGCGCGTGATCGCGCCGGTCGCGGCGTGGGAGTCCAGGATGCGCACCTTGTAGTCCACGAGGCGCATCTCGGCGAGGTGCGGGTAGTGGGGCAGGAGCGCCTTCCGCAGCGCCTGGTCGAGGGCGTTGACCGGACCATTACCATCGGCGACGGTGTGGGCGATCTCGTCGCCGACCTTGACCTTGACCGAGGCTTCGGCGAGTAGGCCGCGCCCCTGGCGGTGCTCGACGATGGCGTGGAAGTCGATTAACTCAAAGGGCGCCACGTAGCCCGGCTGCACCCGGCGCAGCATGAGGTCCACCGACGCCTCGGCGCCCTCGAAGGAGAAGCCCTGGTTTTCTAGCTCTTTTACGCGTTGAAGCACCTGGCGCACCCCGTCGTTGCCGTTGACCTCGACGCCGAACTCGTCGGCCTTGTAGCGAATGTTCCCCTGGCCCGACAACTCCGAGATAACGACCACCTTCTCGTTGCCCACGAGGGTGGGGTCGATGTGCTGGTAGCTCTCTTCGACGCGCAGGATGGCGGCGACGTGGGTGCCGCCCTTGTGAGTGAACGCCGCCGAGCCGACGTAGGGCAGGCGCGGGTCGAGGCCCATGTTGGACAACTCAGCCACGTAGCGGGATAGCTCAGTCAGCCGCGCCAGCGCGCCCGGCGTCAGCACATCGTAGCCCATCTTGAGCGCCAGGTTGGGAAGAATAGTGCAAAGATTGGCGTTGCCGACGCGCTCGCCATAGCCGTTGACGGTTCCCTGCACGTGAATGGCCCCGTGGCGCACGGCGGACAGGGTGTTGATGACGCCGCACCCCGCGTCATCGTGGGTATGGATGCCGAGGGGAGTGTGGGGGATGGCGGCGATGGCCGCGTCCACAATCTCTTCAACCTCCCACGGCATGCACCCGCCGTTGGTGTCGCACAGCACGACGACATCCGCGCCCGCGTCGGCTGCCGCCTTGATCGTCGCGAGGGCATAGTCGGGGTTGCGCTTGTAGCCGTCGAAGAAATGCTCGGCGTCGTAGACGACCTCGCGCCCGTGGGACTTGAGATAGGCGACGGTGTCGCCGATCATGGCGAGGTTCTCTGCGAGGGTCGTGCGCAGGACGTGCTCGACGTGCAGATCCGACGACTTGCCAAAGATGGCGATGGCGGGAGTCTCCGCGTCGATGAGGAGCTGCACTTGAGGGTCGTCGGCGACGGGCGTGTCGGCCTTGCGGGTCGAGCCAAAGGCGGTGACGCGGGCGTGGCGGAGGGGCAGGCTGCGGACGCGGCGGAAATACTCGATGTCCTTGGGGTTCGAGCCGGGCCAGCCGCCCTCGATGTAGTCGACGCCGAATTCATCGAGGCGCGCGGTAATCTTTAGTTTGTCTTCGACGGATAGAGACACACCGGCGTGCTGGGTGCCGTCGCGGAGGGTCGTATCGTAGACGAGGATGCGCATTCGCTCTCTCCTTGCCCCGTGTAGGGCGGTTAGGGCCTCGGGCCGTCCGTCAAGACTGGCTCCGCAAGCGCCTTTGCGGGGAGGAGCGCCGCCTGTGCCGCTGCCACCCCCGCACACACTCAGGGGTGACAGCGCACTGTCACCCCTGGCCAATAATGATAATCGAAATGCAAGGGCGTGCGGACGCCGACGTCAAGCATAGAGCCTGCGTCTTGTCCGTTGCCATGTCGTGCTGAAGCACAGCATGAGGCACTTGCATCAACCGGCCGCCGCCTCGACGCGGCCCTCGTGCTCGGCCTCGAAAGCGTCAATCTGGCTGCCAAGGTTGAGCAGATAGCCCAGTTCGTCCACGCCCTGGAGCAGGCACGTGCGGGCGAAGGGGTCAATCGGGAAGCGCACGGTCTGGCCGTTGGGCAGCGTCAGGCTCTCCGCTTCGAGGTCCACGGCGACCTCAGCATCAGGGTGGGCCGCCAGCTGCGCCATGAGCGATTCATGCACCTCGGAGCCGACGGCGACCGGCAGCAGGCCGTTCTTCAGCGCGTTGTTGCGGAAGATGTCGGCGAACGATGTGCTAATGACGGCGCGGAAGCCGTAGTCCACGAGCGCCCAGGGGGCGTGCTCGCGGGAGCTGCCGCAGCCGAAGTTGTCGCCAGCGAGAAGGACTTGCCGCCCTTTCATCTCCGGCTGGTTGAGGATGAAGTCCGGAATTGGCTCGCCGTCCCGATAGCGCCAGTCGGAGAAGAGATACTGGCCGAGCTGCTGCTTGTCAGTGACTTTGAGGTAGCGGGCCGGGATAATCTGGTCGGTGTCGATGTTGGGCGTCGACATCACAACCACCTTACTACGGAACGGTTTCAACGGTTCAGGCATAGCGGTGTCCTCATGGGCGTACGCAAAGTTCAACTCAATGACGCGAGCAGACCTAAGTCCAGCGCATATCGAATGGCTTCGGCGATCTCGCGCATCTTCTCGGGTGACAGAACTGTAATTAGAGGCCCTATCTTGGTCTTCGGAACAGTCGTGATCTGAAACAGGTTGACAGCACAAGCCTGTTTCATCCCATCTTCCTCATCCAGAACGACCTCGGCCGGCACATTGCGGATAGTGGAAGTTATCTGCGCAACCGTAACGTCATACAGATAGCCAATCGAGGGCGTCCTTGTCAGAACAACCACAGGACGACGCTTGTTGGGCGCTTCAAAGGTGTACCAGCGGACTTCGCCACGTCTCACGCATCCTCCGTTGGCCACTCATCCAGTTGGACATGCTGGCTAGGAGCTATATAGAATTCGTCGGGATGGGCAGGAATTCGCCTATACCCCTCCTCCGTCTGCCTGTCGAGCTCCTCCATACGACGCTCGTGCAGCCACTGAGCCAGCGCAGCACGGATGGCGGCGGAGCGCGAGATGTTGAGCTGCTCCACAGCCTGGTCTACTTTCTCCAACATCGAGTCTTCGATCGTAATCTGAATGGTCCTGGCGCCCATATTCCTCTCCTTATAATACTACACACTTTCCTCCTCATGATTGCCTACATCATACTCCACAATTGAACACCGGTCAATCTCGTTATCCAGCGGGATGATCCAAGTTTACAACATCGTGCGCGCATCCGTCACGACGCCGGTGAGGGCAGTGGCGGCAGCGGTCAGCGGGCTGGCGAGGAACGTGCGCCCGCCGCGCCCCTGGCGGCCCTCGAAGTTGCGGTTGCTGGTGCTGACGCAGTACTGGCCGGGGCGCAGCTCGTCGCCGTTCATGGCGATGCACATGCTGCAGCCGGCCTCGCGCCACTCCGCGCCTGCCGCCTTGAAGACCTGGTCCAGGCCCTCGCTCTCTGCCTGCATCTTGACCTCGGCCGAGCCGGGCACGACCATGACACGCACGTTCGGGCTGACCGTGCGTCCCTTGAGCAAGCTCGCCGCCTGTCGGAGGTCGGTGATGCGCGAGTTGGTGCACGACCCGATGAACACGACGTCGACCGGGTGGCCGAGGAGCGGCTCGCCGGGACGCAGGTCCATGTATGCCAGCGCCTTCTCCAGGGAGGCGCGTTGGAGCGAGTCGGAGAAGTCGTCAGGGTTGGGAACGCGGCCGGTGATGGGCATGCCCATGCCGGGGTTCGTGCCGTAGGTAATCATCGGCTCAAGCTCATCGGCGTTGATGGTGATGCTGCGGTCGTAGGTAGCGCCGCTATCGCTGGGAAGCATCTGCCAGTGGGCGACGGACTGCTCCCATGCCTCGCCCTTGGGCGCAAAGGGACGCCCAGCCAGGTACTCGAACGTCGTGTCGTCCGGGGCAATCATGCCCGCACGGGCGCCGCCTTCGATGCTCATGTTGCACACGGTCATGCGCCCTTCCATGCTCAGGGCGCGGATGGCGCTGCCAGTGTACTCGAAGACGTGCCCCGTCCCACCGCCGACGCCGTTCTTGGCGATGACGGCCAGGATGATGTCTTTGGCCGCGACGCCAGGGTGCAGCGTGCCGTTGACGCGGACTTCCATCGTCTTCGGCTTGCGCTGGAGGAGGCACTGCGTAGCGAGGACCATCTCGACCTCGCTTGTGCCGATGCCGAAGGCTAGCGCGCCGAACGCGCCGTGGGTCGAGGTGTGGCTGTCGCCGCAGACAATGGTCATGCCGGGCTGTGTAATGCCGAGCTGTGGGCCGATGACGTGGACGATGCCTTGCTCGCGGCTGTCGATGTCATACAGCGTGATGCCGAACTCGCGGGCGTTCGTTCGCATCTGCTCGATCTGCTTCGCTGCCATCACGTCCATGATGGGGATCGAGCGCGGCGTTGTCGGCACGCTGTGGTCGATGGTGGCAACCGTGCGGTCCGGGCGGCGCACCTTCAGTCCCTTCTCGCGCAGGCCGGTGAAAGCCTGGGGCGAGGTGACTTCGTGGACCAGGTGCAGGTCGATATAGATGACCGTGGGCGCGCCCGGATCGGCGCTTACCACGTGGTTGTCCCAGACTTTCTCGAACAGAGTTCGTGGGCGATTCGCAGACATATGTACCTTTCGCAAGTTCCCCCTCTCCCATTTTGGGAGAGGGGGCAGGGGGTGAGGGACAGGTCTCAGGGTGTAAGCACGCCTTCGGGTACGCCCGCGCCGACGCGCTGGGCCGACTGTTCCCGCGCGCCGACGAGGCGATTGAGGGCGGCGATGTATGCCTTTGCCGACGCCACAAGCGTATCCGTGTCAGCGCCGTGCCCATTGACGAGGATGCGCTTGCCCTCCGCGCCCTCGCCCTCGACGCGCACGCTCACCTCGGCCATCGCGTCGATGCCAGCGGTGATGGCGTTGATGTTGAATTCGAGAAGGCGGTTGGGCACTCCGATGATGCGGTCGATGGCCTTGTAGGCGGCATCCACTGGGCCGGTGCCCATCGTCGCCTCGGTGCGCTCTTCGCCGTTCGGGCCGGTCATGCGCACCGTCGCCGTGGGGATGCCGGGGAAGCCGGAGTGGATGTGAATCTGGTCGAGCTGCCAGTACTGCGGCGGCGCGAAGACCTCGTCCAATACCAGGGCTTCCAGGTCACGGTCTGTGACGACCTTCTTTTTGTCGCACAGGTCCTTGAAACGCTCGAACGCCTTCTGGACCTCTTCCCGTGACAGATTGTAGCCTAGCTCCTTGAGGCGCTCAGCCAGGGCGTGGCGGCCGCTGTGCTTGCCCAGGACGAGCTTGCTCTGGGCAACGCCGACCGTCTCAGGCCGCATGATCTCATAGGTCAGATGGTGCTTGAGCATGCCGTCCTGGTGGATGCCCGCCTCGTGGGCGAAGGCGTTCGCGCCGACGATGGCCTTGTTGGGCTGGACGGGGATACCAGTATAGTGGCTGACCAGGCGGCTGGCGCGGTAAATCTGCGTCGTGTCAATGGCGGTGCTCAGGCCGTAGACGTTGGGGCGCGTGTGCAGTGCCATGACCACTTCTTCAAGAGAGGTATTGCCCGCGCGCTCGCCGATGCCGTTGATAGTGACCTCGACTTGTCGCGCCCCATTCTGGATCGCGGCCAGTGTGTTGGCCGTCGCCAGGCCCAGGTCGTCGTGGCAGTGGGCGGAGATGACCACCTGGTCGGCGCAGGGGACGCGCTCACGGATCGCGCAGATCAAGCCGCCAAACTCCTGCGGTGTGGTGTAGCCGACGGTGTCGGGAATGTTGACCGTGGTCGCCCCTGCCGAGATCGCCGCCTCGACTGCCTGGAAGAGGAACTGAGGGTCAGAGCGGCCGGCGTCCTCCGGCGAGAACTCAACGTCGTCGCACAGGGACTTGGCGTAGCCAACCATCTCGCGGATTTGCTTCAGGCACTCTTCGCGCGAAATCTGGAGCTTGTGCTTCAGGTGGATGTCAGAGGTGGCGAGGAAGGTATGGATGCGGTGGCGCGGGGCGTGGCGCACGGCGTCGTAGCAGCGGTCGATGTCCACTTTAGCGGCGCGGGCCAGGCCCGCGATGATGGGCTGCCCGTTGGGGCGTTCAACGCCAAGCGGCCCGACTTCGACGGCGATCCGCTTGACGGCTTCGTAGTCGCCGGGCGAGGCGATGGGGAACCCGGCTTCGATGATGTCGACGCCCAGCCGCACGAGCTGCTTGGCGACTTCGATTTTCTCATCCTCGTTCATGGTCGCGCCAGGCGACTGCTCGCCGTCACGCAGGGTCGTGTCAAAAATCAGGACGCGGTCGGGTACGTGTGAGTCGGACATGGTATGCTCCTTGGGGGTGAGGGGCACGCGGCAAGGGGCTGACGGCGTGAGTCCCCTCCCGCGTGCTCCTCACTGCGTGCTGCGTACGGTTGGTAAGGTCAGCGTCTCCGGGTAGCCGCAGCGGCTACCCCAGCTAAGGCCATCTTCGCTCATGGCGACCCCTTTCCGATAAAACGAGGTACACAGGCGTCCCCGATTGTCTCGGTCGCGCCTGTGTACCTTTCCACGCCTAGCTATTCTCTGCCTCGCCAGCCTTGACCGGCTGGCCCTGCTGTACCAACGGGCTGACCTTGGGGTTCAGCCAGGGCATCATCGCCCGCAGCCCCAGGCCGACCTGCTCGATCTGGCTGTTCGCCTCGCGCGCGCGTTCCGCATTGAAGAAAGGACGGTCCTCGGCGTTCTCGCGCAGCCACTTCTCGGCGAAGCGCCCGCTCTGGATGTCATCCAGCATGCGGCGCATCTCGGCCTTGGTCTGGTCGTTGATGACGCGCGGCCCGCCGGTGTAGTCGCCGTACTCCGCTGTATCCGACACCGAGTAGCGCATGTAGCTCAGGCCGCCCTGGTACATCAGGTCGACGATGAGCTTCAACTCGTGCAGGCACTCGAAGTAGGCGATCTCCGGCTGGTAGCCCGCCTCGACCAGGGTCTCGAAGCCCGCCTGGACGAGGTGTGAGACGCCGCCGCACAGCACGGCCTGCTCGCCGAACAGGTCCGTCTCCGTCTCCTCAGTGAACGTCGTCTCAACAATGCCCGCGCGCCCGGAGCCGATGGCAACACCGTAGGCCAGCGCCGCTTGGAAAGCCTGGCCCGTCGCGTCCTGCTCGACGGCGATGAGGGACGGTACGCCGCCGCCATCCTTGTAGACCTCGCGGACGCGGTGGCCGGGCGCTTTGGGGGCGATCATGGTCACGTCTACGTCCTTCGGTGGCTGGACGGTCTTGAAGCGGATGGCGAAGCCGTGAGCGAACATGAGCATCTTGCCCGGCTTCAGGTGCTTCTCGACGTTCTCGCGGTAGACGTGGGCCGTCGATGTGTCCGGCACCAGCATCATGATGATGTCGGCCATCTCCGCCGCATCATCAACTGAGTAGACGCGCAGGCCGTCAGCCTCAGCCTTCGCGCGCGACTTGCTGCCCTCGTGCAAGCCGACCACCACGTCGATGCCGCTGTCCTTGAGGTTCAGCGCGTGGGCGTGCCCCTGGGAGCCGTAGCCAATGACGGCGACGGTTTTCCCTTCGAGATACTTCTTGTCGGCATGGCGGTCGTAGTAAATGTTAGCCATTCAAAGGCTCCTTGGATTGGATTAGTTGCTGATGACACGCCACTCGCCGCGGGCGTGCTCGTCGGTCTCTTCCTGGAACAGCGGCTCATCGCTGCGGGTCATGGCGATGAGGCCCGTGCGCACCATCTCGCGGATGCCAAAAGGCTGCAAGAGTTGGATGAACGCATCAACCTTGGCGGGCGTGCCTGTCATCTCGATGATCAACGACTGCTGTCCCACGTCCACGATGCGCGCGCGGTAGATGTCCACGAGTTGCATGATCTCGCCGCGCTGCTGGGCATCGGCCGTGACCTTGATGAGCAGGAGGTCGCGCAGGACCGTCGGCGCGTCGGTGATGTCCTGCACGAACAGGACGTTCACCAGCTTGTACAGGTTGCGCTCCACCAGGCTGTGGTCGGCGACGCTGGAGTCGACGACGATGGTCATACGCGACACAGATGGGTCTTCGGTCTCGCCGACCGTCAGGCTCTCGATGTTGAAGTTGCGGCGGCGAAACAGGCCGGCCACGCGCGCCAGCACGCCAGGCTTGTTTTCCACCAGGGCCACGAGGGTGTGCTTCATGATAGGCTCCTTCTACACGCTGGCTGCGCCGATACCGGCGGCCTTCATCTCTTCGGTCACTTCCGTGGCGTCGCCCTCAATGGGACGGCGGATCATCTCAGAGAGCGATGCGCCTGCCGGCACCATCGGGTACACAACCTCTTCCATCTCGACCCGGAACTCGATGAGCACCGGCCCGCGCATTCCGCGCACCTTCTGGATGGTGGGGACCACGTCTTCGCGGCGGTTCACCATGAACGCTGGGATGCCGTAGGCGTCGGCAATCTTGGTGAAGTCGGGGTTGAGCAGCGGCGTGGCGGCGTAGCGCTTCTCGTAGAAGAACTCCTGCCACTGGCGCACCATGCCCAGGAAGTTGTTGTTGATGATGGCGATCTTGATGTCCACCTTCTCCTGGACGGCGGTCGCCAATTCAGCCATCGTCATCTGGAAGCCGCCGTCACCGGCGACAACCCACACTTCCTCATCCGGTAGGCCCATCTTAGCGCCGATGGCGGCGGGCAAGGCGAAGCCCATCGTACCGAGGCCGCCGGAAGTGATGAGGGTGCGCGGCCGGTCGTGGTTGTAGTACTGCATCTCCCACATCTGGTGCTGGCCGACGTCGGTCACCGTCACGGCCTCGCCGCCGGTGGCTTCCCATAGGTCGCGGATGACGTGGACGCTGAACAGGTGGCCGTTGTGGTACTGGTGGAGGATGTCGCGGGACTCGGTGTCGCGCGCCCACTCCTTGATGGTAGCGATCCACTCGCTGTGATCGGCCGGCTGAACATGCGGGTTCATCTCCTCCAGCACGCTCTTGAGGTCGCCGATGATGGGCACGTCCACCTTCACGTTCTTGTTGACCTCAGTCGGGTCCAGCTCGATGTGGATTTTCTTGGCGTTGGGGGCGTAGGTCTTGATGGTGCCCGTGACGCGGTCGTCGAAGCGCATGCCGAAGGCGAGGAGCAGGTCGGCATCCTGAATGGCGCGGTTGACATAAGCCTCGCCATGCATGCCCATCACGCCAATGCACAGCGGGTGAGAGCGGGGGAAGGCCCCGATGCCGAGCAAGGTGAGGGAGACGGGGGTGTTGGTCTTCTCGGCGAACTCGCGCACCTCATCATAAGCGCCGGAGAGGACGATGCCGTGACCCGCCAGGATGACCGGGCGCTTGGCGTTGGCGATCATCTCGAGCGCCTGGTTCATGCTCTCCGAGAGCGCGCGGGGGCGGGGGCGGTAGCCGCGCAGGCGGATGGGCCGGTCGTCCCAGACGAAGTCGGTGGTCGCCTGCTGGCAATCCTTGGAGATGTCCACCAGGACAGGTCCAGGGCGGCCGCTGCGCGCGATGTGGAACGCCTCGCGCAGGACGCCGGCCAGCTCGCGCACGTCTGTGACGAGGTAGTTATGCTTGGTCACCGGCATCGAGACGCCTGTGACGTCGGTTTCCTGGAACGCGTCGGTGCCGATGGCCTTGCTGCCGACCTGGCCGGTAATAGCGACGACGGGCGAGCTATCGAGCATGGCCGTCGCCAGGCCGGTGATGAGGTTCGTCGCGCCGGGGCCAGACGTGGCGATGCACACGCCGACCTTGCCGGTCGCGCGGGCGTAGCCGTCGGCCATGTGCGAAGCGCCCTGCTCGTGGCGAACCAGGACGTGATGGATGGGATAGTCTACCATCGCATCGTAGGTGGGGAGAATCGCGCCACCCGGATAGCCGAAGACGGTGTCAACGCCTTCCTGCATCAGAACTTCCCAAACGATCTGTCCGCCAGTTCGCTGCATATGTACCTCCATTGGGTGGTGTGCATGGCGCATGATGGCCGAGTCACGGAAGAAAAATAGCGACGCCCGCGCTGCCCGAAGGGATAAAGCTGGCTTCGGGGCGAGGGCGTCATTGACCTCACAGGCGATCCTGTCATCGCCGATATTCAGTTGGATTGGGGCTTGCGCCGAGGACAATGCATCAAAAAACCCCTCAGCCTAGGCTGAGGGGTTTTGTCACCATTGAGTGCGTCCGTGTGGACCGTGTGCGGCTCCTACCGCCCCTCAGCGCCTTTAACCTCCTCGACTACAATGACGAGGAGGCTGCTAATAAGGACGAGGGCGATGGAGCCGGTACAGTGCATCAGGAACTCTTCCTGGTTAAAGTTGCGATTGTCGCAGCGGTCTGCCCGCCATTCTAGCATAGATAACGCGGCCTGTCAAGCAAAAGATACGGCTTATTTGCGTGAAAATCGAAAACCGCCTCGATTTGTGGGGGCTTGACCAAACGGGCGACGAAGCCGATAATCGTTGTGGTCGCGCTTCGTGCGCCCTAGAAGGCAGAAAACCTTATGGATGACAAGCGCCGGGCAGACCTGGAGGCCCGCCGCGCCTCCGTTCACATGCCCCACACGACGTTCTACGAGCGCGTTGTGCCGATAGTGCTCATCGGCTTAGGCGTGCTCACAGTTTTGCTCATTATTGTCGCGGCGACAATTCTCCTCGGCATAACCCCCTGGCGTTAGCGCGAAAGGTATCCCCGATGAATCTCAATCTCGTGCTGCCGTTCTTCTCGACAATCATCATGGCTGTGTTTGTGGTCGGCGTTCTCCACCGCTACGTGGCGCGCCGCTCGGCGTTCTTCCTGTTCTGGGGCATCGGCCTCGCCATGTTTGGGCTTGGCTCATTTGCCGAGGCGTACCTGGCCGTCCTGCCGTTCAACGCCTTCATTTTCTTCATCTGGTACGTCTTCGGGGCAGCTTTGAATGCGGCATGGATTGGGCAGGGGACCGTGATGCTGCTGGCGCGCCGTCCTTGGGTAAGGTGGCTGACGAGCGGCCTGCTGATTGCCGGTAGCCTCGTCGTGATCGCCGTCTGGTTCGGCATGTCGCTCGACGCCTCGCGCGCCGTGGCCGGCCAGCCGGTGAGCGACTGGTATCGCAACGTCATGCCGCCGGATGCAGTCGTGCGAAAGCTCACGCCGGTCTTCAACATTTACGGTTTGCTGACGCTGGCGGGTGGCGCGATATGGTCGGGCTATTTGTTCTGGCGCAAGCGCGTTCTCCCGAACCGCGTTGTCGGCAACGTCCTGATCGCCCTGGGCGCGCTGCTCATCGGCTCGGCCAGCACCCTGACGCGCTTCGGCATCGGCGAGTACCTCTATGTCGGCGAGCTGCTGGCGGCGGCGCTCATGTATGTCGGCTTCCGGCAGGCGGGGGCGCCGGCTCCGGCGGCAGCCCGTCAAGAGGCCGTCGCGCAAGCCCGGTAACAAAGTTGTCGCTCCGATGGGCTACTGAGCCTTGGCCTTGCTGGCAGCCGCGATGTCGATGCCTTCCGCAGCTGCTTTGGCGGCGTCGAAGGCGAGCTTCTCGCTGTGCGGCCCGCGTCCAGAGAGACGCGTGAGGCGGCGTAGGCGCTCCGACGTGCCATCGGGAATTCGACTGAGACGCCAGCTCCAGTTGCCAGCCGCTTTGCCCGGTGTGTTCATGCGGCTATCGCTGCCCGCGCCGATCACGTCCTGCATCGGGAAGACGGCCCAGCGAGCGACGGACATCAGCGCCAGGCGGATGAACACCCAGTTGATGGGCTGGCCGTGCCCCTCGGTGTACTCCAGAACGGCGGCCTGTTCTTTCGCGGGCGACGACAGGAACCAGCCTACCGTCGTGTCGTTGTCGTGGGTGCCGGTGTACACAACGCAGTTGCGCTCGTAGTTGTGGGGCAGATACGGGTTCGATGAGTCGCTGCCGAAGGCGAACTGTAGCACCTTCATGCCCGGGAATCCCTCGCCGTCTCGCAGCGCCTCGACCGCCGGCGTGATGACGCCCAGGTCCTCGGCGATGATGGGCAGAGCGCCCAGGGCCGCGCGAACGGCGCTGAACAGCTTGGGGCCTGGGCCTGGCTCCCACGTCCCGTTGATGGCGGTTTCCTCGTCAGCAGGCACGCTCCAGTAGGCCGTGAAGCCGCGAAAGTGGTCCAGGCGCACGATGTCCACTGCCTGGAACGTGTGGCGAAAGCGCTCGATCCACCACGTATACCCCTCGGCCTCCATCTCATCCCAGCGGTAGAGCGGGTTGCCCCACAGCTGGCCCGTCGGGCTAAAGTAGTCGGGGGGAACGCCGGCGACGGCAGTCGGGTGGCCTTCCTCATTGAAGTAGAACATCTCCGGATGCGCCCATGCGTCGGCGCTATCGTAGGCGACGAAGATCGGGATGTCGCCTATGATTCGGATGCCCTTGTCGTTCGCATAGCCATGCACCGCCGACCACTGGCGGTCGAACTCATACTGGTAGTACACGTGGCGGGCGATGTCGTCGCCAAGCTCTTGCCGCCAGTGCGCCAGCGCTTCCGGCTGCCGCGTCCGAATGTCCTTGGGCCAGTCGCTCCACGCCGAGGAGAGCTTCTCCTTGAGCGCCATGAACAGGGCGAAGTCGGGCAGCCAGCTCTTATTCTTGTCGGCGTAGGCGTCGAGGGCCTGGCGTTCCTCGGCTGTCGCTGTGTCGACGAAGTGGCGGTAAGCGATGCGGAGCATGGCGTTGCGCCACTCAATGACGGGACCGAAGTCCACGTGGGCTGCGGGGAAGTTGGGGCAGTTCGCCAGCTCATCTGGGCTGAGCCGCCCTTCCTTGGCGAGCACCTCCAGACTGATGAGCATGGGGTTGCCCGCGAAGGCCGAGAAGGATTGGTAGGGCGAGTCGCCGTAGCCCGTCGGGCCGAGGGGCATGATTTGCCAGAGGTTTTGCTCGGTGTCAGCCAGGTAGTCGATGAACGAGAAAGCGGCGCTGCCTAGCTCGCCGATGCCATAAGCGCCGGGGAGAGATGTTGGATGCAGCAGGATGCCGCTGGAACGCGGGGCGTTGAGAAGGGAGCCGGGGGCTGCGTGTGCCATAGGAAAACCGCCTGTTTTTGTGTAGAATTGAGGTCGAGGCGGCTGCTTTCACATCTCTGTGAAACATGGCGCATCGCCGCCACCTGTTGTAGACCTATTATATCACCCTCCGGCGTGTCCGCAAGCGGCGTGCCGCCGTTGTTGACGAGGAATGACTACTATCTTCCGTGACCCTTTGCGACGACCTATCCAGCGCGTCTTTGCCCACATGCTCGCGCGAGGCGGTGGCATCGACCGCAAGGTCTACGGCGCTCGCCGCCAGTGCCTCCTTGCGCCCTTGCGGGGTCGCGTTTTGGAGATCGGGCCGGGCGCTGGAACGAACCTGGCGTACCTTGCACCGGACGTGGAGTGGATCGGCATCGAGCCGAACGAGTACATGCATCCGTACATTCGCCGCCGGGCTCAAGAGCTGGGCCGGGTGATTGACCTGCACGCCACGCCGGCCGAGAGGCTGGATGTCCCGGATGAGAGTGTGGACGCTGTGATCGGGACGCTGGTGCTGTGCTCAGTCGATGACCCGCAGCGTGTTCTCAGCGAAATGACTCGCGTGCTGCGACCGGGCGGGCAGTACGTGTTCATCGAGCACATCGCCTCGCCGCCTGGCTCCGCTCGCCGTCGGATGCAGGACCTGACCCAGCCGATGGTGACGCTCCTGGCGGATGGCTGCCATCCTAACCGCGAGACATTGACGAGCATCGAGCGCGCTGGCTTCCGTGACCTGGCCGTTGACCACTTCAGTGTGCCCGCCTGGATTGTCGGCCCGCATGTGGCGGGTGTCGCGACGCGATAGCCATGCGCAACGATTGAGGGCGATGGACAATCTGACCTTCAAGTCGTGTGCTAAATAATTACAAGAAAGGATCATCACAGATGGCTGAAGAAGAGAAGAACGAGCTGTCCCAGGAATTCGAGAGTTACTCGCCCGCCTCTATGGCAGAAAGCGTCGAGTCGAACGACGCCGACTGGCAGCGCGCCGGTGGGGAAGCAGGCGTCGAGAAGACGGCGGAAGATATTCCGATGCCGAATCCGCCTGATGTGACGCTGGCCGAGGAGGATGCCGCGCCAGACTCCAAGGCGCGCGACGACTAGGGGCGCATTGTAAACAGGAAAGAGGGGCGGCTTTCGCCGCCCCTCTCTTCTTGAAGCGCCCCAGGCTAGAAACCGGGGATAGTGGTCACGGTCCGCCTAAACAGCCGCCCGTCGGCCGGCATGAGCGACTGCATGCGGGCGTCCAGCGTGCGGTAGTACGACGTGAAGTCGCGGAACTCGATATATGCCCAGCCGACCTTTGAGGCGGGCGGCTGGTTGTCGGGGGTTGAGCCGTAGAAGTAGCAGCCGGCGCCGACCTGCCCCTGAAAGCGGCCATCACCCGTGAGTTGCTGACTGGCGCAAATCTCACGCGCCAGTTCGACGATACCATCCCTGGCGGACGGCATGTAGAATAGGTAGCGGTAAATCGTTCCCGCCACGACTGGCGGCATTGCGGGTAGCGCGAGCGTCGAGGTCGTCTTTGCAAAATCGCACGTCGCCAGAGCGCCATAAGTTGTGCCGGCGTACTCCTGCAACTCGCACCCGATGCTCGTGAAGTCTCCCTTCATGATCGCGTCGTGGGACGGGCTGTCGATCCACTGCTGGCGGGTTCTAACGGCATCATAATTGCCGCCCGCAATTGTCTCGCCCGCGCTAAAGAGCGGATCCACGCCCTCGTTGACAATGCGATGCCAAAAATCCGGTTCTCCGGGTAGTTGGTGGGAGACGGTGTTGCGTTGACCCATCAGGTCGTCGTGCTTCCGAGCGGCTTCGTAGAGGCGTGTATCCCAGGCCAGGGGCGCTAACCCTACGCTCTGCCGATACACATTGATTTGGTCGGCCAGGGGATGCCCCAGGCTGGCGGCGGTCGGCCGACTCTCGCTTGCGATGACCGTGCTGCCGCTGAGGACAAAGAGAACGGCAGCCAACGTCACCATATGCCACCTACGCACTTGCTTTTCTCCTTCCAGGCGATGGGTGGGATACCCATTTGCCCTAGCTGCGCCTGTGCTTGCCCGCCCCGTTGTCGCGCTCCATAGTGATTTCACCGTTGTCTAGCCCGGTGTCAGCGGCTTCTCGTAGGCACGGCGGTCGGGGCGAGAGCATGGGGCAAGAGCGTAAGTAGAGTGAATGCTCCTCGCCGGAAGGCTCAGGCGCAGATGCGGGTCGAGCGTCGAGAAGAAGCTTTACCGTTCACGCGACGGCGAGCGGGTTTTGCGCCCGTAGTATACCACAGGTTGCGTAGGTTAACGTTTAGATATCTCCACATTCGGCCCAATTCAACCTGTTTGTTACATTCCGCTAATTGTCATGGAATGCAGCAGGAAACGACTGCCCACGCAGGGCGTTTCGCTATGTTCCAACGGTCGTCTGGTTTCAACGACAGTTTTCTCACTATCGAACACAACGATAGATCATTCCGGTGTTTGTCATGCCGATTTCACCTTGCCCATATAGAGTATCGGGTAGAAGTACATCATGCGTCACTACATTGCCGTTTTTTGTTACGTTAACCAAGACGTCAATGAATCGACACACCATCCCTGATCCCGTCACTCTCACATCAACTGAAATAACGCCCTCTGCAGCCGGAACGGGGTCGAACTCGAAGTAGCCTTCATCATCACTTTTCGCCTCAAGCTCAGTTTCTTTAGAGGAGAGCGTCAGCGTAATGTTTTTGATAGGGCGCGCTGTGTCTTTGAAATCGCCTTGCTTGATGTGACCGACAATCCTTACTACATCAGACACCGCTCCGCCTTCGGTCGAAGCGGTTGTGGCGGAGTCGGTCGCTGTCGTTGTGGGAGAGGGCAAAGTCGGTGTGGCTGGGACAGGGGAGGCCGTCGGTAGAATGGCAGTGGCTGTCGGCGTGACAGATGTGGCTGTTGGTGGAATAGGCGTAGGTAGGGCGACTGTGGCGGTTGACTGAACTGGCACAACAGTCACTACGGGTGCTTGTGCGACTGGCGCGGCTGGCTGCAATGCACAACTTCCTAGCAACAGCATGAGAATTGCCAGGGTTGCTGTGATCCTGAGGCTGACGTGACAGTGCATAATAGTTGCCTCGCCTCCTTACTTGCAAGGTTTGAGCTATGGAGCGTGTATGACGAGTTGGAGTGCTCTACACTCTATACCGTTCGATTCCGCCATTTCTTGCATCTTTCAGTCGCTGTTTCAGAACTCGCGTCATTTACCCTATGGGGAGAGACGTGTGAAGTGTACCACTGGTGTTATAGGCTCTTGCCATCCCTCCGAGGATAGAGTAGACTAGCTTGTATCTGATGCAATGCACTGGAGAGAAGACATTCATGTCGCCTACTGGCTTCGTCAGTCACACGCCTATCCGAGTTCGTTATGCAGAAACCGATCAAATGGGGATCGCGCACCACACGGCCTACATCGTCTGGTTCGAAGCCGGCCGCTCCGACTGGATGCGCCAGCAGGGTTCCTCCTACGCCGACTTCGAGCGCGCCGGCTACATGCTCCCGCTGTCCGAGGTTGGCGCGCGCTTCGTCCTCCCGGCGCTGTACGACGAGGAAGTCATTGTGCAGACGTGGATTACCGAGCTACGCTCGCGCAAGCTCCAGTTCAGCTACCAGGTGGTCCGTCCACCCGACAACATCGTTCTCGTGACAGGCTTCACGACGCACATTGTGACGGATAAGGCGGGCCGGGTGACGACGTTTCCGGCTGAGGTGCGAGAGGTGTTGGAGCGCGGGACGAAGTAAGTCGGCGGGGATACGACCGTTGACGATGACGCATTTCGGGTAGTATACTTTACCGCAAGAAGCGGTAGGGGTACAGAGAGCGAGGCGAGACATGAGCGCAGGGGGCGCGTGGCATGAAGCGAGGCGGGCTGGGTATCGTTAACTGACCTGAAGGGCGAGTAGGTATTCGAGGAGAGGAGACATGCTGACCGTCAAAGGCACATTCGAGGATGGTGTAGCACGTCCTGTTGAGCCTGTTGAGGGGCGTGAGGGACAGGTAGTACTGATAACATTCATGGAAGAGCCGGATACTGAGGAAGTGCCTGCTGACGAGGACGAATCATGGGATACGTTCTTCCAACTGATTAAGGAGTGCGGGATGGATACGGGGATTGCAGACCTGGCGGATCAGCACGATCACTACCTTTATGGCAAGCCGAAGCATGAGTGATGGCCCTCGCCTTGTCTTTGTTGACAGGGCTGGCTGGATAGCTCTTGTCAACACATCCGACGCTCTCAATAGTCGAGCGGTTGAGTTGATGGGCGCACTCCAGCAATCCAAGACCATGTTGGTCACAACCGAGTTTGTTCTTCTCGAAGTTGCTGATGCACTATCTGCGTCACAGCTTCGTTCACGAACAGTTGCTTACATCGAGTGGCTCCGGCGGTGGTCGCAGGTGCACATCATTCTCGCCGACCATCAGCTTCTTCTTGACGGCTGGCGGTTGTACAGCCAACGCCCCGATAAGGACTGGGGCTTGACCGACTGCACAAGCTTTGTTATCATGACGCACGAGCACATCGGCTCGGCCTTCACATCCGACAGACACTTCCAGCAAGCGGGCTTCGTCAAGTTGCTGTAAGTCCTCATCTAACCTACTCGAACTGAGGTACGAGCGTCACAAAAGGCGGAGGCGGTAGCCGACGCCACGCTCGGTGACGATGAGGGAGGGCTGGCCGGAGATGGCGAGCTTCTGGCGCAGGCGGCTGAGGTGGACCCAGACGTAGTCGTCGCTCTCGGTGTATTGGGGCCCCCAAACGCGGTGGAGAAGTTGCTTGTGCGTGAGGACCCGACCGGACTCAAGGGCGAGCTGGCATAGGAGGCGGTATTCCGTGGGCGTGAGCGACACGTCTTTCCCTTCCAAGGTGACGGTCTTGTTCGTCTGATCGATGCGGAGGGGGCCGTGCTCGATGACCGGCTCGGTCTCGCGCCGCGTTCCTATAATGGCGGTGAGGCGACGCGCAAGTTCTGGGCCGGTCCATGGATCGAGGATGTAGTCGTGGGCGCCACGGGCGAGAATTTCGTTGATGGCGCGCGGCTTGGAGCGGCCGACGAAGACGATGATACTTGCGCCCGACGCCTGACTGAGATCGGCGAGGAGCGACGTGTCCGGGGTGAGGCGCTGTAGCCCGACGAGCACAACTTGGGGCCGCCACGCCTGGGCAAGGTTGACGAGATCGGGCACGTCGTCGGAGACGCGCATTTCCAGCTCAACTTCGGTGAGGGCGGACCACAGGTCAGCGAGGCGCTGCTCGTCGTTGTCGTAGACGAGAACGCGGCCCATGGGGCGCGGCTCCAGCTTCAGCCGTCGGCGAATCTCCGAGGCCGCATCTCGGGCGCGCGCCAGGGCTGCCGACGACAGGTCCGTGAGAGCAATGTTGTCTTCGAGGATGCTCAGGGCGTCTTCAAGTGAGGTGAGGAGCGCGCGAAACTCTGGGTCGCCGACGAGCCGAGGGACGGCCTCCTCTGACGGCTCAGCGTATATTAGGCCTGGCGCGTCCACGGAGAATGACATACAGTGGCACCGCGTCCTTTGAATGGCGCGCCTCGCCGAATCCGCTTCGACGAGGCGCGACTCTCTAATTAGCGCCTATCAGGACATGCCGCGGTGGGGTGTATGCGTCGCTTGCGGCCGTACCCAATTGTAGCACACGCGCTGCTAGATGCCAAGAATGATTGGCCTCCGATTGCCCGACGAATGAGGGTAGTCCAACCTTTCTCCTATGTCACGCAATATTCGGTTCGAGGATGCCGTAGCCGCCCTCCTTGCGCCGATAAACCACGTTGACTTGCCCTGTCTTTGTGTTCTGGAAGAGGTAGAAGTCGTGGCCCAGGAGCTCCATCTGCTCGGCTGCCTCTTGGTCGTCCATCGGGTGAATCGGGAAGCGCTTGCGGCGAATAATGGGCGGCTGTTCTTCCGGCGCTTCTTCAACGGCGACTTCCGTCTCCACTGCGGATGCCACAAGGGTATCAGCGCTCGCGCCGCGTCCCCGATAGCGGGTCTTGCGCTTGTCCTTGTAGCGGTCGACCTGCCGTTGCAGCTTGTCGAACACGGCATCCACCGCCTCGAATGAGTCGGCGGCGCGGACTTCCGCTCGCATGACGGCGCCGCTGGCGCGCGCGGTCACCTGGGCGACGTACTGCTCCCCCTGGGTCCGCATCGTCTGGGATGACATCTCGACCGAGACATCTTGCACGCCTGGCATGTGGCGCTCGATTCGGGTAACCTTTTTTTCGATGTACTGCTTCAACCCGTCCGAAGCGTCGAAGTTACGGCTGGTAACCCGCAGTTCCATACTGCCTCCGGTATGTGAATGTGCGCAAGCAATCAAGTGGCAAAGGGACGGCCAGCGAAGATTGGAGGGCGCTGGCCGCTCGCCATTCATCGTGGCTGCATTATACGGCACGGCGGGGAGCTTGTCAAAGGGGTTAAGCCCGAGCCAGGACTGCTCCAGTGACGCTGGCGGCGCCGTTCGCTAGAAGCGCCTTGGCGCAGGCGCGCATCGTGCTGCCGCTCGTGTAGACATCGTCTACAAGAAGAACGTCGGGATGCTCCGGAAGGGCCGACGCTTTGAAAGCGTCGGCGACATTGGCGTGCCGCTCCTGCGCTGTCATCCGTACTTGTGGCTGGGTAAAGCGGACGCGCGCCAACCGCGAGTTGTCATAAGGCAGATTCAGGCCGGCCGCGACCCGCGATGCGAGCAGGTCGGCGTGGTCGTAACCTCGCTGCGCGACGCGGCGGGGATGACTTGGCACCGGCATCACCAGGGTGGCGATGAGCCTGTTCGGATCGATGGCCTCGACGATGAGCTGGCCGAGGGGCCTGGCCAGGGGCTGCCGGTTGCCGTATTTGTAGGCGAGGATCGCGGCCCGCAGCACGCCGTCGTGCACGCCGACAGCCGACAGCTCGGTGAGAACCACATCGGCGTCGCGGCAGTGCTCGCATAGATTGCCGTCAGGCGTGGCAATCAAACAGCGCGGGCACCAGGGCTGTGTCAGCGGGATGATACTCTGGCAGCAGATCGCGCAGAACCACGCGCCGGCCGCATTACAGATGACGCAGCGCGGCGGGAATAGGGTGTCCAGAACGGCCTGGTAGGCACGGTAGATAAAGGCTGGCGAGAACAGCCCCATACTCAGTCTCCCTCAAAAGCTGCCTGTACTATACCGCCGTGCGAGCGGCAAAGCAAGCCCAAGCCCGAAGTTCAATGTACCCCTTGACATTTACCACTAAATATGGTACGCTCCTCCAGACATAATACAGCATGTAGAGTTGGAGGTGTCGTGCCGCGAGCTCAACAGCTCCCCCTGTTTCCCCCGCCTGGTCGTCCACCAGCGCCAGCGCCGCCGTTGTCGCCGCTGCCCACGCTCGGCCGCGATGCGACGCTGGGCGCTGCAATGGGCGCGTTCCAGGCCCACATGGTCGCGCAGGGGTTCAGCGCGCACACCGTCCGGTCATTTCAGAGTGACCTGCATTTGCTGACGCAGTACGTCGGGCCGAATGTTCTTATGCGGCGTCTACAGACGCAGCGGCTGGAAGAGTTTCTGAACTGGCTGGTGAACGAGCGAGGTATCCCGTGCAACGCAAAGTCATACGCGCGGCGGGTGACGACACTCAAGGTGTTCTTCAAGTGGCTATTCGACACGGAAGTGTTGAAGGACGATCCGGCGGCATCGATCATTCACGTTCCGCCGCCGTCGCGCTTACCGGATGTCCTCTACGATGATCAGGTGGACAGGCTGCTGGCCGAAGCGCGCGCGATGTACGACCGCACGGACGGACGTGACACCCGTCCCTATCTGCTCTTGCAGCTTCTCTTAACCACGGGCATCAAGAAGAGCGAGTGCATGGCTCTGTCCCTGGAGCATCTGGACCTAAAGGGAAGCGATGGCCCAACGCTGTATGTCCGCTATGCCAACCCGCGCTACCACCACAAAGAACGCAAACTGCGTCTGCCGCCCGACTTTGCGGACATGCTTGCGGCGTACCAGGAGCAGTATCAGCCCCAATCGCGGCTGTTCGAATGCACGCCGCGCAACCTCGAATACGTGCTGACGGACCTTGGACACCGCGCCGGGGCGCCGGATGTTTCCTTCGAGATCCTGCGCATGACGGCAGCTGTGCGGGACTACCGGACGGGCATGGCGCCGGATGCGTTGCGCCAGAAGCTCGGTCTCTCCACGATTACCTGGGCTGACACAGGCGACAAGATTCGTCGCCTCGCCCAACCTCCCCTTTAGCAAGCGAAGGACATTCAATGACAGCTACTTCCACACGCCAGGCTGCGCTCGCGCTCCATAGGGATGCGCTCGTTGTCGACGGCCACTGCGACACGCTGGGTCGCGTCGTCGATGACAAGATCGACTTGGGCGAGCGGCAGGCGACCGGCCACCTGGACTTGCCGCGCTTGCGCGAGGGCGGCGTCAACGCCCAGGTCTTCGCCTGCTTCACGGGGGGCGCGAATGGCCGCAATACCTGGCACCGCTTCTTGCGCATGGCCGACGCCCTGCACCAGGCGCTCCGCGCTTATTCAGATCAGATGCTGCTGGTCGAGCGTGCGGCCGATGTCGTGCGGGCGCGGGTGGACGGCCGCCTGGCGGCGATTCTGAGCATGGAAGGCGCTGAGCCGCTGGGCGCCGACTTGATGCGCCTGCGCATCGCCTACATCCTGGGCCTGCGCAACCTGGGTCTCGTGTGGGGCGGGCGGAACCGCGCCGGGTGCGGCGTGTCAGAGCCGGGCGACGATGGGAAGGGGTTGAGCGCTTTCGGCAAGCGCCTGGTGGGCGCGTGCAACGACCTTGGCATTCTCATCGACGTCTCGCACCTCAATGAGCCGGGCTTCTGGGACGTCTTGGAGACGAGCCGCCAGCCCGTCTGGGCGTCCCACTCCAACGCGCGAGCGCTTCTCGACGTGCCGCGCAACCTGTGGGACGACCAGATCAAGGCCCTCGCCAGCGCCGGTGGGCTGGTCGCCGTTGTATTCACGTTCCTTCGGCCCAACGATGAGGACGGCCGGTTGGAGCATGTCCTGGACCACATCGACTACATCGCCGGATTGGTGGGCACGTCGGCCATCGCCATCGGCTCGGACTTCGACGGCATTCCGATCCCGCCGGTCGGGCTAGAGGACGTGACGCGCTTCCCGGCGCTCACCGAAGGGCTATCGGCGCGCGGCTACAGTGAGAGCCAGGTGTGCGGCATTCTCGGCGAGAACTGGCTGCGTCTCTTTCGCCACGTCGTCGGCTGAGGCTACCAGACGTTCATCGTGCTGAACGCCTCGCCGTACTTGACGCCGATGCGCTGGCCGACCTCGCTGCCCCACTTTTCGAGCCACTCCATCGGCTTCTCTGGCTCCGGGAATTGCGAGACGTGCTTCACCGTCGCTTGCAGCTTGCGCTCCCAGTACGGCGTTACGTCTACCACGAGGTCCTGGTTGCTGCTGCCGCCGAACAGGTAGACCCGCTTCAAGTCGGCGACTTTCAGCCCCTCGAACAGGTGCTCCGGGTGGTACAGCGGCATCTTGGACGGCATATAGGCGTCAATGGCCGCGCGCCCGGCGGCGGTGTGGTCAGGGTGGGCCTGGCCGACCCACGACGGGTCGAAGGTGAACAGGGTGTCGGGCTGGTAGTGGCGGTAGAGGCGAGCCACCTCGCTGCGCAGCGCCAGATCGGCCACAAGCTCGCCGTCAGGCCGGTCCAGGAACACGACGTCATGCACGCCCAGCTGGGCCGCAGCGGCGCGCGCCTCGGCCTGGCGAATCGCCGCGAGTTTGGCGCGGGTCAGGTCGGGCGGGATGTCGCCGCTTGCGCCGATGTCGCCATTCGTCAGCAGGACTTCAACGACAAATACGCCACGCTCGGTCAGCATGGCGACTGTGCCGCCCATAACAGTTTCCATGTCGTCGGGGTGAGCTGCGACGACGATTGCGCGCTGGACGTCTTCGAACATGGGGTGTGTCTTCTCCTGGTGTGCTGAGCCTTCTATCTCCCGACGAAGGAGGGGCCTCTGTCATGAGACCCCTCCGAAGGATGCTGCCGCGTCAGTGCGGCACTTATTGCTGCGTCACCAAACTTCTCGCTACCGACAGCCAAGTGTGCTGCTGGCTATCTGTTTCCTAAAGCTCAATCGGCGACGACGCCGATGATGGGATAGCGGAAGTCGTTCCCGGCGAGGGCCTGGACCGCACCAAAGATACTATACAGGAACAGTGCGATCATGCCAAGCCCGGTGATGCAGGCGAGGGGGAAGAACAGCAGGCCGACGATTGTCCAAAATGTGAGCACGCCCATTTTGAAGAGAATCGCTGTCAGAAGCCCCAGGCCCAGGGCCGTGGCCTGCAGGAACAGCGCTTGCAACGCCTGACCGGCGACCCAACGCTGCCGCGTTCGATAGGCGAGCCAGATGCCGCCGGCGACGGCGAGGCCAAGGAAGCCAGTGAATACGTTGAGCCACAGGCTGGCATGGGCAATGGCGGCGAGGATGCGGTCGCTCTGTGTCAGGGGTTGGGTGTATTGGTGGTTGGCAGACGGCGCCGGCAGGGGCATTGGCTCCTGGCTGGGGCCGTTGAGGTACTCGATGTTCGGAGTCTCCATGATATGTCTCGGTCCTTTCCAGATATCTTGGTCGTTAACCTCTCTCATCCCTTTCTACGCAGCGTGGCGGACTAAAGTTGCACCCGGCGTGGGGGGGCGTGTGGAAGACGCAGGGGAAGTGTGAGGGAAGCGCGTGTCATGTCGGACAGGCGAGATTTGTTGCCCTCGAAGCATGTAGCTATAATCAATCGTGTTTGTCGCGCGTCTTAAGGATAATGTTCATGGTTGACTCGCCTGTGCCCGACATCCAGAGCCGCTACTTTCCAGAGACCGGCTGTACTGTCGAGGGCGCTTTCCTCAACTTTCTTCAACAGTATGGCATCGACTTCTGCGGGCTGCCCCTCACGGATAGCTTCCTTGATGCGGGTGTGCCGACGCAGTACTTTCAGCGTCTCGCCCTCGAAGAGCCGTCGCCGGGCCAGATTCGCTTGAAGGCTATCGGCGCTGAAGTGATCCACCTGCGGGAGCAACTCCGAAATGAGAAGCAGGCTCCGCTACCGCAACCGTCGGGTATCGTTCTCGGCATTCCGCCGTTCGAGTTGGTCAACCAGGTCGGCAGCCTGCCGCGCCACACGACGGCGCGTTACCCATCGCGGCCCCTGGACCACATTCGCCAGCTTGTAATCCACCACACCGGCGCTGCTCCCACTGTCGGGGCAGAGCAGATCGCGGGCTATCACGTGACGACCCTTGGCTGGCCGGCCATCGGCTACCACTTCGTCATCGACACGAATGGCCGCGTCGCGCAGACGAATGCTTTGGCGACAATCTCCTACCACGCGCGGCAGTATAACGGCTCTGGCGTCGGTATTGCCCTGGTTGGCAACTTTGCGCACAGCGCGCCATCCCATGAGCAGCTGGATGGGACCGCCGTCCTGTGCGCGTGGCTGCTCCGGGAATTATCTTTGCCCATCGAGTCCATCAAGGGCCACCAAGAGCTTGTCAATGTCGTCTGCCCGGGGGATCAATGGATCGAAGGCGCGCGCTGGAAGTTCGACCTCATGGACCGCGTGCAGCAACTGCTCGCGGGCGCACCCATTCCTAAAGTCGCAGCGCCAGCCGAGATCGTTGAGCCGGTGGTTGGGACGGATCCGGCGGATGAAGGCGACGGGCACCCAACCCCAGACATTGCCGCAGAGACTGAGGCAAGTAACGCGATTGTGACCCCGTCCCCGCCCCCGGTGTCCGCTACACCCGATGGGGTCGAGCCAACGCCAACGATGGACATGCCGCCTGCAAGCGATACGGCTGTGCGTCCGTCCGATCCGCCGGAGGCTGCGGAGCCTTCCCACCGCGCTGGGAGCAGCGAACCCAGAAGCGCTGGCTAAACTGATGGAAGAATACCGCGTTCGCCTGCCGGTATTCGATGGCCCGCTGGACCTACTTCTCCACCTTGTGGAGGAGCGGGATTTTGACATCACGGTGATCGCTCTCGCGCAGGTCACCGATAGCTTTCTTCGCTATGTGCGTGAGATGGAGAACCCGGACCCGCGCGTCCTGGCCGAGTTCCTGTCTGTCGCGGCCAAGCTCGTGCTCATCAAGTCGCGCTCACTCCTGCCTAAGCCGCCGCCATCTGCCTCAAATGACGACGAGGAAGAGGACGTGGGCGAGGCATTGGCGCGGCAGCTGCGGGAGTATCAGCAGTTCAAGCGCGTCGCGGCGTCGCTGCAAAGCCGGGAAACGGCGGGCTTGCGCGTGTTTGGCCGCGAGACACCCACCTCAACATGTGAGATTGGCCTGGGGCTTGAGGGGGTGAGCATGGCGGATTTGGAGGCCGCTTTTCGCCGTGTGCTCGCTCGCCTCCCCGCCACGCCCCCGTCCAATGTCCCTGTAACCCCCCACGCGATTACAATCGAAGCTAAGATGGTGCAGCTCCGCGAGCGCCTCATCAGTGGGCCGCTAGGCTTCCACGCCTGGCTGATGGAGGCGCGCAGTCGAACCGAGGTTATTGCCGCCTTTCTCGCGCTGCTCGAACTCATCAAGCAGCGAGCCATTGTCGCACGTCAACCCGCCCCATTCGCCGACATCTGGCTCGAAGCTGCGCTTGACTCGCCTGCCGCACCCGAGGCTGGCGACAAAAACGGCTAGACGGACATAGGGAGGGCAGCACGCGACACGAGGGCGGCGTCTAGTGAGACCTGGTCAATCGGCAGGACGCGGCAGGTGTACACCTCCTCAAAGTGCGATACGATGCGCTGGCGCACCTCATCGGCGGGCGGGAGCCAGCCTAGCTCACCTTTGAGTGTCGCCACGCTCTTGCCGACGAGTCCGCACGCCACAATCCACTTCCAGTGTTCCATGTTCGGGTCGATGTTCATGGCGAAGCCGTGGTACATGATCCACCGCTCGTTCTTGACCCCGACGGCGCAGATTTTACCGCCGGACGTCCACACGCCCGGATACTTGGGGTCGAACTCACCGTGGATGCCGTAGTCGGCCAGGGTGCGAATGATGACGTCGCCCATCGCGCCGATGTACCAGCGGATGTCTTTGCGGAAGTGGCTCAAGTCCAAGATAGGGTAGCCGACGATCTGGCCGGGGCCGTGGTACGTAACCTCGCCGCCGCGCTCGACGCGGATGACATCGATGCCTTGCTCGGCCAGCAGCGCGCGGTCCGCCAGGATGTAGCTCTCGTCAGCGTGGCGGCCCAGGGTATACACCGGCTCGTGCTCCAGGAGCAGCAAGACATCATACGGCCAACCTTCTTTTTTAGCCGCGACGATGCGGTGTTGAAGCTCCAGCACCGGTCGGTACGCCTCGACGCCCAGGTTCAACACCCAGACGGTACGCTCCGCTGCGTCAGACATCACGCGCTCCTCACCCTTCTTGCGGCACAGCCGACAGGCGCATACCAATGAAACCCGGTGCCCCGTTGACGAACGCCTTGCCCGGCATGGGGCGCTTGCCGGCCGGCTGCACCTCGTCCAGCCGCAAAGCGCCGTCGCCCGTGACCACAGCAACCCCACCGGCCACGGGGATGACCTCGCCCGGCTCGCCACGACCCGGAACGACCGAGGCGCGTAGGACTTTCAAGGGCGCGCCGTTCCAGGTGGTGTAGGCGGTCGGCCAGGGCTGGTACGCGCGCACTGCCCGCTCGATCTCGACAGCGGGGCGCTGCCAGCCGATGGCCCCGTCCTCTTTCTTGATAAGCCGCGTGACCGTGACGCCCTCGGATGGCTGCGGCTGCGCTTTGATCTCGCCAGCGACCCAGCGCGGTAGCGTCGCGGCCAGCAATTCTGCACCGATTTGGGACAGGCGCTCGCTCAGGCTGCCCGTTGTGTCCGCTGAGCGGATTGGCTCCTCCGCCTGGGTGAGAATAGCGCCGGTGTCCATGCCCTCGTCCATGAGCATAATGGTCACGCCGGTCGTCGTATCGCCCGCCAGAATGGCAAAGGTAATCGGCGCGGCGCCGCGCCAGCGCGGCAGTAGCGACGCGTGGACGTTGATGTTGCCGAGGCGCGGGATGGCGAGGACACTCGGCGGCAGGATCAAGCCGTAGGCCGCCACGACGATGAGGTCGGGCGCGAACTCGCGCAGGTGTTCCACACTGGCCGGGTCTTTGCGTAGGCTTCGTGGCTGGAGGATGGGGATGTTCGCCGCGTCGGCGACGACCTTGACCGGCGACTCGACCACGGCCCGGCCTCGGCCAGCCGGTCGGTCTGGCTGCGTCAGTACGACCACAACCTCGACATCGGGCATGTCCAGCAGCCGCCGTAAGCTCGGCACAGCAAAATCCGGTGTTCCCATGAAAGCTACACGCAGCATCGTTCTCTCCTGGAACAATGACACATCTATGCCTGGACTGAGGGCCGCGAATCGCGTATAATCGACGCGGCGACAGGAGGCAGTGGCTTGAAACGCAAACAATGGCGCTTCGCCGATCCCGCGCCCGACGGCTATTTTGCCGCGTTCCCCGACCTACCCCGCCCGGTGGCCCAGACGCTCTACAACCGGGGGTATCAGGAACCGACGGCAGCGCGGGCGTTTCTCGATGGCGTCGAGCCGGACCAGAACCCATTCAATCTGCGGGGCATGCAGGACGCTGTGCGCCGCCTTCGCGACGCGATTCGCAAGGGCGAGCCGATTGTCGTCTATGGCGACTATGACGTGGATGGCGTCACCGCGACGGCTCTCCTGGTCCACATGCTGCACTCGCTCGGCGCGACCGTGCGCCCCTACATCCCCGACCGTTTTGAAGAGGGTTACGGGGTCAACGCCATCGCGCTGGAGAAGCTGGCCGGCAGCGGCGCCAAGGTCGTGGTCACGGTGGACTGCGGCATTCGCTCCCATGCGGAGACGGCGTTGGGACGGAAGCTCGGCCTCGACATCATCGTGACGGACCACCATGAGCCGGCCGATCCCATGCCCGGCGCGGCCGTCGCCATCATCTGCCCACGTCAGGCTCGCTGTAACTACGCTACGAAGAGTCTAGCCGGGGTCGGCCTGGCGTACAAGCTGGCCCAGGCCATGTACCTGGTCGACCAGAGCACGCCCACAGGCAAGCGACGCGGCGGCGTGACGCCGGAGGACCTGCTGGACCTGGTGGTCCTGGGAACCGTGGCAGACATGGCGCCCCTGGTGCTGGAGAACCGCAGTCTCGTGCGGCGCGGCATCCAGACGCTCAACGCCACGCGCCGGCCCGGGCTGCGGGCGCTATTCCGCGCCGCCCGCCTTGAGATGGGCCGCATCAGCATCGATCAGCTCAGCTACATCATCGCGCCGCGCCTCAATGCCGCCGGGCGGCTCGAACATGCCATGACCAGCTACAGCCTGCTCATGACGCCACAGGCTGAGCGCGCCGAGGCTCTTGCGGCGAAGCTGGAGGAGCAAAACCGCCAGCGCCAATCCATGACCGAGGAGGCTCTGGCCGCCGCGCGTCCTTTCGCTCTTGGGCAGCTTGACGATAGCCGCCTGATTTTCGTGGCCGACGGAAGCTACAAGTCGGGGGTCGTCGGCCTTGTGGCGAACCGTCTCATGGAGGAGTTCTACCGGCCGGCCGTGGTCGTGGAAATGGGGGCAGAGGAGAGCCGAGGGTCGGGGCGCAGCGTCCCGGAGATCAACATTGTCGAGATGCTGGACCAGTGCAAGGACTTGCTGGTACGGCACGGCGGCCACCGCGCCGCAGCGGGCTTTACTGTGCGCAACGACCGCCTGCCGCAGCTCGAGACCCGCCTGCGCGACCTGGTTGACACCGCGCTGCCGGTAGCCCCGACGCCGACCCTCGGCATCGACGCCGTTCTCCCGCTGGTGGATGTGACCGAGCCGGTGTGGTCAGCGTTCGAGCGCCTGGCGCCCTTTGGACAGCAGAACAGCTCACCACTGCTGGCGACGCTCGGCGTCACCGTGTGCGACGCGAAACTTGTCGGCGTCAACCACCTCAAGCTCATTGTCGCGGATAACGCGGGCAACACGCGCGAGGCGATTGCCTTCCGCCGCGGCGAGTGGCTGCCGAACCTCCCGCCCATCATCGATATTGCGTATCAACTCGAATTGAACCGCTGGAACGGCTCTGTCCAGGCCCAGATGAACATCAAAGATATTCGGCCCAGCGCCGCTCTTGCAGAGGCATACTGAAATGACGACTTCGTTTAACCTGGCCGAGGCCAGGGGATTTGTCCTCGACATGGACGGCGTGCTCTACCACGGCAACGTCGCCATTCCCGGCGCCCGCGAGTTCCTTGAGGACCTGACGGCGGCCGGCATTCCGTGGCGGCTGCTGACGAACAACGCCTCGGCGACACCGGAGCAATACGTCGAAAAGCTGGCGAGCATGGACATTCGCGCCGAGCCAGAACAAATCATGACCAGTTCCCTGGCGACGGCCGCCTACGTCAAGCACCTTGCCCCCAATGGCGCGCGCGTCTACATCATCGGTGGGGATGGCATCCAGGAGGCCATCCGAGACCAGGGCTTCGAGGTGGTTGCCTGCCCGCCGGCCGACTTCGTCGTCGTCGGCATCGATTGGAGTGTGACCTACGACAAGCTCAAGTGGGCGGCGCTGTGCATTCGCGGCGGCGCGCAGTTCATCGGCACCAACGGCGACAAGACCTTCCCCCACTCGGACGGCATCATCCCTGGTAACGGCGCGCAGCTCGCTTTTCTCCAGGCGGCGACGGATGTGACGCCGACCATCATCGGCAAGCCCCAGCCCGAGATCTTCAAATCGACCGTGTGGCAGATGGGAACCCCCGTGGAGCAGACGGCCATGGTTGGCGACCGCCTGGACACGGACATCCTGGGCGCGAGCACGGCCGGGATGCCGACTATCATGGTGTTGAGCGGCGTACACACCCAAGCTGATGTGGCGACCGCCGTCGCCCAGCCGACGCTCATCATGGACGACATCGCCGCCCTCGACAAAGCCTGGCGCGCGGCGCGTGGGTAATCTCTGTCGGTTGAGTGTTGGATAAGAGTCGGCGCATGGAGTTGCGGCGGGGTACGATTCTCGCTATAGTTTCATCAAGTAAGTGTAGATAGTGCAATTCTGGCGAGAGTAGCGTTAAGGTTCGAAGACGCTTGGAGGAGGTCTCCTATGTTCTACCCCATGGGGTTCTATGGGAATCCTATGTATATCGTGGTTCTGATTGTGGGCATGGTGCTCAGCATTGGCGCGCAGGCCCTCGTCCAGGGCGCGTATGCGAAGTGGCGCAAGGTGCCTAATACGCGCGGCGTTACCGGAGCGCAGGCAGCGCGCTACCTTCTCGACTCCAATGGCCTGCAGAACGTGCGCATCGAGCCGTCGCAGGGGGGCGGCCTGAGTGATCACTACGACCCTAGTCAGAAGGTGCTGCGCCTGTCGCCGGACGTCTATAGCAACGCCTCAGTCGCGTCTGTCGCTGTCGCGGCCCACGAGACGGGGCACGCGCTGCAAGACCAGGCGAGCTACGCCCCGCTCCGGCTGCGCTCGGCCATCGTGCCAGTCGCGGGGATTGGCTCGCAGCTCGGCATCTGGATCATGATCGGCGGCATCCTGGTCGGTTTGCAGTCTCTGGCGCTGGTCGGCCTGGTGCTGTTTGCCGTCACCTTCCTGTTCACCGTGATTACGCTGCCCGTCGAGTTCAACGCCAGCACCCGCGCCCTCAACCAGATCGAGAAGACGTCGCTGCTGACCTCGCAAGAGATGAGTGGCGCTCGCTCGGTGCTTCGCGCGGCTGCGCTGACCTATGTCGCGGCGGCGGCGGCATCGCTGTTGCAGGTGCTCTACTGGGGCTCGATTATCCTGGGCGGTGGTGGCCGGCGTCGAGGCTAGTGTCGGTTTGATGGATGATGCGCGCGCTGCCGCCCATGCGGTGGCGCGCTTGATTCTAAGGCTTAATGTATATGGAAAAATCGATGGCTGAAAAACGGATTGTGCTCTATGACCTGACGTACCCGGAGCTAGAAGCGTTTGTCGTGGCGCAGGGCGAGCCGCGCTTCCGGGCGCGCCAGCTCTGGGACTGGATGTACCGCCAGCTTGCGACGGACTTCGATGCGATGACGAACCTGCCGCGCGCCTGCCGCGAGCGCCTGGCCCAGACGGCGACGCTGGCGCTGCTCGAGCCTGTCGCGGAGACGTGGTCGGCGGACGGCATGGCGCAGAAGTTTTTGTTTCGCCTGGACGACGGCCAGCTCGTCGAGAGCGTGCTGATGCACTACGAGGATGAGGCGGCCCGCGTCGCCGACGAGGATGACCCAAACGAGTCCGAGGCGGTCGGGCGCGAGCGCCACACCGTCTGTATCTCGTCCCAGGTTGGTTGCGCGATGGGCTGCGTCTTCTGCGCGACAGGGCAGATGGGGCTTGTGCGCAACCTGACGCCGGGCGAGATTGTGGCTCAGGTGCTCTGGGCAGAGCGCGTGCTGCGCGGCGCGGGCAAGCGGGTGACTAACGTCGTCTACATGGGCATGGGCGAGCCGCTGGCGAACTTCGAGAACGTCTGGCAGTCGGTCGAGACACTCCACGACGCGCAGGGATTCAACCTCGGCGCGCGGCGCATGACCATCTCGACGGTCGGTCTCGTCCCTGGGATGCGCAAGCTGGCCCAGAAGACGCTGCCGGTGAACCTGGCCCTGTCAGTCCATGGCGCGACGGATGCGGTACGTGACGCCATCGTGCCCATCAACGAGCGCTTCAAGCTGGCGGAGGTCATCGCGGCGGCGGCGGATTACATTGCCAAGACAGGGCGGCGGCTGACGGTGGAGTGGGTTCTCATCCAGAATGTGAACGACACGCCGGAGCAGGCCGAGGCGTTGGCCGACTTGCTCTCCGGCATGCTCGTCCACGTCAACCTCATCCCGCTCAACCCGACGCCGGGCTACCACGGCGAGACGCCGACGCCGGCGCGCTCGCTGCGCTTTCGGGACATTCTGGCGGCGCGAGGCATCCCGACGACGCTGCGCATGCGACGCGGCATCGACGTCCAGGCAGGCTGCGGCCAGCTACGCACGAAGGTCGTCAACGCGCGGGCGACGAGCATCAACCCGGCGCTGATCAGCTAATGGCTCGCTGAGCATCCCACGCCGGGTGTTAGCTTGCGCCGACGAGAGAGCATCGCAAAGCTGTCATTGCGAGCGTGAGCGAAGCAATCTCCCACCCTTGCATCAGGCGATCTAGCCGAGAACTAGCCGCGCTTTCGCCGACCGGGGGGTTGCTTCGTCGTCCTGTCGTCCTCCTCGTAACGACGCAGCGTCCGCAGAGTGACAATAGTATAGGTGACATAAGCGGGGACGGCGGGTGACGCGAATCACCCGCCGTTGTTCATATGGAGGAAGAGTTTGTGGAAGCGAAGGTCGTCCGTCAGCTCCGGGTGGAACGCCGTCGCCAGCAGGGTACCCTGGCGGGCCGCGACAATCGCGCCGTCGTCCAGCCGCGCCAGCACGTCCACCCCTGGCCCGACGGCCTCGATGAGCGGGGCGCGAATGAAGACGGCGCGGAACGGCTCGCCGCCCAGGGCTGGCACATTCAGGTCGGCCTCGAAGCTGTCCACCTGGCGACCGAAGGCGTTGCGCTGCACCTGGATGTCCATGACCTCTAATAGAGGCTGCGCGCGCCCGATGTCCTTCGCCAGCAGGATCATGCCGGCGCACGTTCCCCACATCGGCGTGCCTGAACGCGCCATCTCACGCAGCGGCGCGATCAGGTCGTACTTTACCGCCAACTTCCCGACGGTCGTGCTCTCGCCACCCGGCATGATCAGCCCATCCAGCCCATCGAGCTGTGTCGGACGGCGGACTTCCACGGTCTCGACGCCGAGCCGATTGAGAAAGGCGACGTGCTCGCGGAAAGCGCCCTGGAGCGCGAGCACACCCACACGCTGCATGGCTACCACCCTCGCGTCGCCAGGAGCTGCTGGTCGGGAATGGCCTGGACATGGATGCCGACCATCGCCTCGCCCAGCCCGCGCGAGACCTCGGCGATGACGGCCGGGTCGTTGTAGTGGGTCGTCGCTTCGACAATGGCGCGCGCGCGGCGGTACGGATCGCCCGACTTGAAGATGCCGCTGCCGACGAACACCCCGTCGACGCCAATCTGCATCAGAAGCGCGGCGTCGGCAGGAGTGGCGATACCGCCAGCGGCGAAGTTGACCACGGGCAGCTTGCCTGTCTCTGCGACTTCCTTCACCAGTTCATAGGGCGCGCCCAGCTCCTTCGCAATGCGCATCAGTTCCTCGGGCCGCGCGGCCTGGAGGCGGCGGATGTCGCCCAGCACGGTTCGCGCGTGGCGCACGGCCTCGACCACGTCGCCGGTGCCCGCCTCGCCCTTGGTGCGCATCATGGCTGCGCCTTCGCCGATCCGCCGCAGCGCCTCGCCCAGGTTGCGGCAGCCGCACACGAACGGAACCTTGAACTGCGTCTTGTCGACGTGGTTCTCCTCGTCGGCCGGCGTTAACACTTCGGACTCGTCGATGTAGTCCACGCCGAGGGCCTCCAATACCTGCGCCTCGACGAAGTGGCCGATGCGGCACTTCGCCATCACCGGAATAGTGACGGCATCCTGGATCTCCTTGATCTTATCCGGGTCCGCCATGCGAGCGACGCCGCCCTGGGCGCGGATGTCGGCCGGCACGCGCTCCAACGCCATGACGGCGCACGCGCCGGCTTCCTCAGCGATGCGCGCCTGGTCTGCCGTCGTCACGTCCATGATGACGCCGCCCTTGAGCATCTGCGCCAGCCCGGCCTTCAGTCGGAACGTGCCTGTCTCTCTCTCTGCCATGATCTGTGTCCTCCTGAGACTCCTATCAGAGCAAGCCTGACCTTCTGGTAACAACTAATCATAGACCTTAACGTCCGCTCCGCCAATTTCTTGCCCATTTCGCTTTTCTGCGTGTCAGACTTCGCCTTCCCACTCGCGGTGGAAGCGGTCGAGGAAGGTCTCCATGAAGGCGTGGCGCTCGTCGGCCATCTGACGCGCCGTGGCCGTGTTCATCAGGTCACGCAGGAGCAGCAGCTTCTCGTAGAAGTGGTTGACCGTCGTGCCGAGGTGGGCGCGGTACTCCTCGGCTGACATCCCTACGCGGGGCGGCAGGGTCGGGTCGTGCATCGGCGTTCCCTTCCAGCCACCGTAGGCGAACGTGCGCGCAATGCCGATAGCGCCGATGGCATCCAGGCGGTCGGCGTCCTGGACGATTTGCCCTTCCATCGTCGCCATGCGCGGCTGGTCGGCGGACTTGAAAGAGAGGGTGTCAATGATGGCGGTGACGTGGGCGATTGTCTCGGCGGCGACGCCCTGCGCTGCGAGCCACTCGGCGGCGAGGCGGCTGCTGGCGTGCTCGTCGCCGCTGAACTTCCAGTCCGCGATGTCGTGGAGCAGCGCCGCCAGCTCGATGATGACGCTATCGCCGCCCTCCCGCTCGGCTAGATGGCGTGCTAGAGCCGTGACCCGATACGTGTGCCACCAGTCATGGCCGCTGGAGTCGGCCGACAAGCGTGCGCGTACCCACTCAGTGGTCGCGGCAATTACCGCAGAATTGTTCATGATGTAGCTCTATTATTCTCTTTGATTATGGCTGGATATTGATTTGGCCGATGGTCAGGGAGTTGCCGTCAGCGCCGTCGAGGGGGAGCCGTTCGCCGGTACGCCAGTCGTACCAGCCGATCTCGATATGCGCCGGACCCGCGCCCGCGTCTTTCGCCATCGGTATGTCGATGCGCTGAATGACTATCTCGCCCGGCCGCCAATCCGTCGTCGGCAAGCTGCCGTTGAGCGGCGGGCCGTCGGCCTGGCCGATGGTCCGGCCGGAGCCGTCTACGACGTGGACGAACAGGTTGAGGTCGGTTTCGGTGGGGGCAAGCGCGTTCCAGACAAGTGTGATGGTCGCTGTCTTGCCCGGCGCGACAGTCGGGGTATCGTTGCGGCTGTTGACCAGGCGCATGTTGTTGGCGAAAGCAGGGTACGCTGTCGCGCCAGGGGACGCGATGGGCGGACGCCTGTCGGTAGGGAGCCGATAGACGACAAGGGATAGCTCATTGCGGCTGTTCTTGAAATCCGTTCGCGTCATCTGCGGCCAGCGCTTCCCAAAGGCATCGGCCTCTTTGGCGTCGGCGGGGTCGAACAGGTATTGGGCGTCGCCTGATGGGGGCAGCACCAGCCCGTAGCGGGAGTCGAAGACCTGCGGCTCGTTCTGCACGTTGTTGAACACGATGACCGACTGGTTGCCCAGCGTTGGCGACATGTAGCTCGGCGTGTCCTTGGCGGCGGCGATGATCTGCCGCGCCCGCTCCATCGATGGGCCGAAGAAGACGTCGTAGACCTCCGGCGCGTTGGCATACTGGCCGAAGAAATCGACCATCGACCAGACGCCACTGATAGCCAGCAGAACGACAACAGCCGTTGTCGCCAGACGCGGCCCGGCGCAGCGCGAAAGCCAGTCCTCGCCGCGCTCCAATGCCCACGCCGGTAAGAGGAACAGGACCGCCCACGCCCCGTTGAGGCGGCCATAGCTGGGTGCGCCGGCGCTAAACCAGGATGGCATGACCTGGAAGATGTAGACGAGGACGAGCAGAACGGCAGCAGACTGCGGCTTCTCGCCGCGCTTGTTGAGCAGATCGCGGACGAGAAGGATGACACCCGCCAGGAAGGCGATGCCCATGAGCGGGTCGAACACCGGTCGGCCGCGTAGGTTCTCCAGCCACGACGTTGTGCCGCGAACGTTGGTCATGAGCAGGATGCCCCAGGCGTTGCGCAGCAAGGTCAGGGGCAGGTTGCCCTTGTTGACATCCGGGTTGAGCACCGAGACCTCGTCGGTGCGCAGGCTTGCCATCGCCGGGTTGTCCCGAAAATAGAGCAGCAACGGGATGGACAGCGCGCCCGCCAATACTAACGCGACGGTCATGTAGACCAGCGGCGCTGTCGTGCGCCGCCGCCACGCCAGCCAGACCGCTGAGCCGACCAGGATGGGCGGCATGAGCCGCGCTGACAGGTGAGTGTAAATGGCGGCGGCGAGTATCAAGCCTGTCAGAATGGACCACAGCAGGCCGCGCCGGGTAACGCTGCGTTCATTGGTGTCGCCCGCCGTCTTCCACCACGCCCACGCCATGAGGACGACCCACACGGGCAGCAGCCCGGCGCGTAGCGCCTGGTGAGACTGCGACACGGTCCAGAAGGTCACGGCGACGAGGGCGGCGCTGACGAGGCCGATGATGCGCGGGCGCGGCAGCGGAAGGCTGCGGGCGAACAGGTATTGGGCCGGAATCATTAGCGTGCCGACAATCGCGCCGGCAAAGCGCGCCGTCCAGAGTGTCGGGCCAAACAGCGTAAATAGCAGCGCCATGAAGTAGACGAACAGTGGCTCGCGCCCGTTGTTGGCGGGCAAGAACACCGGCCGCCAGCCATGCTGGATGGCGACGGCGTCCATGGCGTAGTGCGCCTCGTCCGGGTGCATCCCAAACGGAACCTCGCCGAGCTTGTACAGGCGCAGCGCCAGGCCAAGGAGCGTGATGCCCAGCAGAGTAGCGCCGCTGATCCACACCCGCCGCGACGAGGGCTTCATGGCGCCACCTCGATGCGGTCGATCTCTAGGGCGTTGTCGGGCGCATCCGGCAGCAGCAAGCGCTCGCCGGTCTGCCAGTCGTACCAGCCCACGCGCAGCGTCGCCCGACCTGTCGGCGCGTCTTTGGCGAGCGGGATGTCCACCGTCTGGATGATACGCTCGCCAGGCTGCCAGCGCGACGGCGGGTAGCTGCCGCCGAGAGGCGGGCCATCGAATTGCCCAATCGTTCGGCCTTGCACGTCGTCGACGTGGACGAAGAAGCTCAGGTTGCCCGGCGCTGGCGCAAGGGCGCGCCAGGCCAGCGTCAGCGCGAGCTTGCCGCCTGGCGCAACGCTTGGCCCCTTCAGTCTGTGGCCGTCGAGCTTGATGGCGTCGCCAAAGGCGCTGGCCGGGCTATACGCCCCGTTTTGGGGGAAGGTCGGCATGGCGGAGGACGCCAAGCGATAGACGATGAGCGACAAATCGCCGTGGCTGTTGCGCACGTCCGTCCGCGTCGCGCCAAGCCAGCGCTTGCCGAAATCCGCCGCCGTCTGAGCCTCGGCGGCTTCCCAGGCATAGCGAGCGTCGCCATCCGCCGGTAGGACAAGCCCGATGCGTGGGTCAAAGGTGGCGGGCGGCCGCTCGACGGTGAGGAACTGAACGAGGGACTGATTCCACACGGCGGGCGAGACGTAGGTTGCGCCTTCCGTCGTCAAGGTTGCGACTTCCTCGCCGCGTTCAAAACTCGCGTTGGCGTAAACACCTGCCGCAGTAATTCGGGCGGGATAAGTGACATAATAATCATAAATCGACCACGCGCTGCTGATGACCAGGACGGCAGCAACAGCAACCGCCCCGACATGGGCGCGCATGTGGCTATCGAGCCACGCGCCGCCGCGCTCTAGCGCCTCGGCGGGCAGCAGGAAGAGCACCGGCCACGTCGCGGTGAGGCGGATGTAGCTCGGCGCGTCCTCGCTGAGCCAGGAGGGGATAAGGGCGACGAGGAACGTCGCGGCGAGCAAAACGGCCGCGTCTTGCGCCAGGCGGCCCCGCCGACCGAGCAGGTCGTAGATTAGCCGGCCGACACCGCCCAAGAATGCGATGCCCATGAGCGGATCGAAGATCGGCCGCCCGCGCAGGTTCTCGGACCACTCCAGGCTGCCGCGAACATTGGCGGCCAGCGCAAGGCTCCTGGCGCTGCGCAGGAGCGCGTCAAGCAAGTCACCGTGGTTGACCTCTGGACTCAGCAGCGATACCTGGCTGGCGCGCTGGGCGAGCATGTCCGGGTCGTTCAGGAAGTATAGAGCTTGAGGAAGGAACAAAACACCCGCCACAGCCAGGGCGACGGCAAGATGCCGCAGTGGGGCAGCCCGTCGACGGCTCACCGCCGTGAATGCGGCGGAAATGACAAGGGCAACAGGCAGTAGTCGTGCCGACAGGTAGGTGTAGAGACCCGCAGCGAGGAACACACCAGTGGCAACGGACCACAACCAGGCGCGTGTTGTAAGAGCGCTCTCGTGGACAGAGGAAAGCGCGCGCCACCATGCCCACAGCATGAGGGCCACCCACACCGGCAGCAGGACCGCGCGGAGCGCCTGGTGCGACTGAGCCAGGGGCCAGAAGCCAAAGGCGATGAGGGCGGCGCTCAGCAGCGCCGTCAGGCGCGGGCGCGGCAACGGCAACGCCTGGGCGCAAAGATACTGCGCGCCGATCATGGCGACGCCACTGAGAATGCTTGTTATGCGGACGGCGAGAGCTGTGGGACCCAGGAGAGCCATGACACCGGCCATGAGATACATGAACAGCGGCTCGCGCCCATTGTTGGTTGGTAAGAACACGGGCCGCCAGCCGTCCAGTATTCTGAGCGCATCCAGGGCTTCATGCCCTTCGTCGAAATTGAGCGCGAATGGGTGATCGACGGGGTGATACAGCCGCGCGGCCAGCCCAACGACGACCAGCCCCAGCAGCGCCAGCAACCCCAACCCTATCACACGGGATTGACTCTGTTGCTGTGCGGCAGAGGCTGGGGTGGGGCGAGTGGTATCGGAAGGATGGGCGCGCGGGCCGAGTGGCATGTGAACTCCAGGGTCGGCCGGTCGGCCCACCCACAGGCGCACATTATAGTATCCGCTGGCAGGATTGCCAAACATCGGGACGCCCCGTTTATTCCCCGCCAGCAGGGGAGGGGTTCACAAGAGGAAGAATGCCTGAGAAGACTTTTTACCTAATCCGCCACGCCGCCCCGCAGACGGGCACCGGCATGGCCTACGACGTCGCGCCCGGTCCGCCGCTGTCGTCCGACGGCCGGCGCGAGGCTCAGCAGGTCGCGGAGTTTCTGGCCGGACGGGGCATCGGGCGCGTCGTGCATTCGCCGTTTGACCGCACGTCTGAGACGGCGCGCGCCCTCGCCGACCGTCTGGGCCTGACACCTGTCGTGGACCTCGGCCTGGCCGAGCATCGTCGAGGCGAGCCTGTCGAGGAGGTCCGCGCCCGCGTTCGCGCCCTGTGGGAGCGCGAGGTGATGGAGGGGCCAGCGATCATCGCGCTGGTGAGCCACGGTAGCCCGCTCAAGGAACTCCTCGAATGGGTGACTGAAGGCCGCGTGGACCTGTCGCGGTTCAAATTCTCAGGCGGGAATGTCATCCCGACTGGCGGCGTGTGGCAGGTGCGCGGCGAGCCGGGCAAGCCCTGGGAGGCTCTGTTCATCTTCCAGCCCAACATCATGGCGGAAGCGCCTGCGCCGGCCTGGGCGGCCGGCGGAAGGGTCGTCTAGAAAGCGTGGGCGCGTGGCCCGGCTGGTAATCATCACCGACGCGCCGATGATTGCGGAAGGCGCTCGCGTGCTGGTGGAGGCCAGCGGCGAGGGCGACGTGGTCGGTCTTGCCGAAGACCTGGACAGCCTGGGCGCGACGCTCGTCCGCGACAAGCCGGACGTCGCGCTGCTCGACCTACAGATGGCGGGTGAGACGGCGCTCCAGCTTTTGTGGTGGCTGCGGCAGCAAGCGCCCTCGGTCTCAGTTATCGCCCTGAGTGATCAGGAGGATGGCCAGGATGTCGTCGCGGCGCTACAGGCAGGGGCGCGCGGCTACCTCCCGCGTCGCGTGACGGCGGCCGAGCTGGGGCAGGCGATTCGCACCGTGCAGCAGGGCGGTGTCGTGTTGCACCCTCTCGCGGCGGCAAACCTCTTGCAGCAGTTGCAGCGCCGCCCTGAGCCGACACCCCCGCCGGAAACGCTGACGCCGCGCGAGCAGGAAGTCCTGCGTCTAATGGTAGAGGGCCTGACCAACAAGGCCATCGCCGTGCGGCTGGGTATTAGCGAGCACACGGTAAAGTTCCACATCGGCGCAATCCTGGGTAAGCTCGGCGCGAGCAGCCGCACCGAGGCCGTGAGCATCGCCGTCCGCCAGGGCCTCGTCCCCCTTTAGCGCATCACGACAATTGATAGGAATATTCAAACGGGTAGGCCGTCGGCCTACCCGTTTTTCTAGGCTGCCGACTGCCAGAGTGAGGGATGTGCAGGGGAGGGAAAGGAGCTAGACTATGAGCAGGCAAACGAGCTGCGGCGGAGGGCGCCGCGCGATATTCAGGAACAGGTGGGAGGAAGGCAATGTCTGCTCAAGGAACAGGTGTGAGTGTACTCAGCAGCCTGTCGGATGATCTGGTCAGCGTCGTCGCGGCGGCCGAGAAGTCCGTCGTCCAGGTGGACGCGCGGGATCGTCAGACGGCGTCTGGCATTGTGTGGTCGGCGGATGGGTTGATCGTGACGGCGGACCACGTCGTGCAGCGCGAGGACAACATCAAGGTCGGGCTGCCGGACGGCACGAGCGTCCAGGCGCAGTTGGTCGGGCGTGACCCGAACAGCGATCTGGCGCTCTTGCGCGTGCAGGGCGCGACGCTGACCCCGCCGACGTGGGGCCAGGTGGCCGAGGTCGGCGTAGGGCAACTGGTGCTGGCCGTGGCGCGGCCGAGCGACCGGCCCATGGCAACCATCGGCATTGTGAGCGCGTTCGCGCCGACGCAATCGCGGCGCGGCCAGTCGATTGACGTGATTCAAACGGACGTGACGCTGTACCCGGGCTTTTCCGGCGGCGCGCTCGTGGATGCGCGGGGCCAGGTCGTCGGCTTGAATAGCTCGCACCTAGCACGGGGCATCAGCACGGCCATCGGCGTCGGGACGCTGCGTCGCGTGGTCGAGGCGCTGACAACGACCGGGCGCGTCCGGCGCGGCTACCTCGGCGTGGGCCTCCAGCCCGTGCCGCTGCCGGCGCAGCTCCAGAGCGTTTTGGGGCGCGAGCAGGCGTCCGGTCTGCTGGTGCTGGGTGTCGAGCCGAACAGCCCGGCCGAGAAGGGCAGCCTGATGCTGGGCGACATCATCGTTGGCGTGGCAGGCCGCGCGACGCCGGACATGGAAGAGCTACAGGGTGAACTCAGCGGGGAGCGCGTCGGGCAGGCAACGCCGCTAGAGATTATTCGCGGCGGGCAGAAGGGGACGGTCAATGTGACCGTCGGCGAGCGGCAGTAGTGAGTGGCGTCTGAAGCGTGTTAAGGAGCGAAGCATGGGAAGCGCAATGTTGGAGACTCTGCCGGGCGTGGCGTCGGAAATTGCGCAGGTGGCGGCTCGGCTGCGGCAGAGCCTTGTCATGGTGCGGGGAGAGTGGAACGGCAGCGGCTCAGGGGTCATTTGGCGGCCGGACGGCGTCATTCTGACCAACGACCATGTGGCGCGGCGGGACCGGGCGCGGGTAAGCCTGGCCGACGGGCGGACGCTGGATGCGCGGGTCATCGGGCGGGACAAGACGCTCGACCTGGCGGCGCTGAAGGTGGATGCGACGAACTTGCCGGCGGCGACCGCTGGCGACTCGCGGCGAATGGCAATCGGGCAGCTCGTCGTGGCCGTCGGTAACCCCCTCGGCGTCGAGGGCGCGACGACGTTAGGCATCATCAGCGCCATCGGACGGACGATGCGGGGGGGACGCGAGCTTGTCGAGGCGGATATCGACGTCTACCCGGGCAACTCGGGCGGGCCGCTTGCCGACGCCCAGGGGCGGGTGCTGGGCCTGACGAGCATGATCCTGACGCCGGGCGTCGCCTTGGCAGTGCCAACCCACGTCGCCCAGATTGCGCTGCGGGCCTGGCTCGGCGAGTCCACCCGCAAGTCGGCGCTTGGTGTGCGCGGCTGGGCTGTGCCGCTACCCGCCGCCTGGGCGGAGCAGGTTGGGCAGCCCACGGGCGTGATGCTGGGTGAGGTGCTCCCAGAGAGCCTGGCTGAAGACTCGGGGCTGCTGGTAGGCGACATCATCGTCGGCCTGGATGGCGCGCCAGTTACGGATGGCGAGGACTTGCAGCGGCTGCTCTACGCCGCCGAGCAAGCGCCGACAGTGCGCGTGGTGCGCGGCGGCGAGATTGTGACCCTCGGCGCGAACGCGGCGGGGCATATCTAGACCGCCTCAAGTAAGATAGGCAACGCGGAGGCGCAGAGGCCAGAAGAGCGGGGCATTCCCCGTCCTCTGCGCCTCTGCGCCTTTATCATTTGTTTGCTTGATGGCTACGCTGTTGTTGGGCCCCGGCTGAGACCAGGCGCAACGCTTTTTGTAAGATAGGGCAGGTAAAGAGGGTAGCGAGGCGGTGGAGCCGTTGGGGTTGCTGTCCGCGTGGGCGACATCGTGGCGGTAAGCGTCGCGGTCGGTGTGCTGGTGCGCGCCGGCGGTTGCGTCGCGGAAGCGGTCGGCGTCATGGTGGAGGTTGCCAAAGGTGGTGGCGGCGCTCCGGTGAGACGGGACACACCGCCGCTGGCGCTGAACCAGCGTGTTCCGTCCGGCGCAATGGCGATCCCCGTGACGTCGTCACTCGCCAGGCCACCGCCCGTCGTGGCCGACGTGTAGGTGAGCCACGTCCCGTTGCCGGAGCATGGCGCAAGGCAGCGGGCTAAGCCACTTGCCGTTCCGACCCAGATGTCACCCGCCTTATCGACGGCGACGGCGCGCACATCGTCTGAGGGCAGGGTGCCGCTTTCTGCGGTGAATGTCGTCCACTGCGCGCCGCTCGGAGCCGTCTCGTCGTAGCGACTCACGCCGCCGGGCTTGCCCGCGGCTGTGTCAGGAGCCAGGCCGAGCCAGAGGGTGACGCTTTGCTGGGGGCGCGGGACCACGGCAATGGATGTGACGCGATTGCTGCCGATGCCCGAGTTCGAGGTGTTGAACGTCCCGCTCACGTTCCACACCGTTGTCGAGCCAATCAGGGTCGTCAGGCCGCCGCCCCACGTCCCCACCCACAGGCGGCTGCTAATCTGATCGCCGGCCAGGGCGCGCACGTCCGCTGCGCCGAGGCCATCGGCCGGGGTAAACAGGTGGTTGTAGCTGCGGCCCTGGTACATGGCAAGCGCGCCGGTCGGCAGGCCGAACCAGTGGGTGTTGCCGACGCGCGTGGCGGCCTGGATAGAGGCCGTCGGCAGCGTCCACGGGACGCCGAGGCTCCAGGGCGCGGGCTGCCCGTTGGGGTCGTGCCCGTCGGGGCAGAAGGTGCTCAACCCGCCGCTGGTTCCAAAGAAGACGCGGAGGCGCGGCCCAAAGGTGAACGCCTGCACCCTATCGCTGACGAGATTGTTGCTGCTGTTAGCGCGGGTGATGGCGCTCCAGTGGCTGCCGTTCCACCACGCCGCGCCTGCGTCTGTCCCAACCCAGATTGAGCCGTCGAACGGGTAGCTGGTGTTGGCGCAGACGCGCTCGTTCGTCGGAATCGCCAGGGCGTCGACGGCGACGGTGAGGGCGTTGTTGGAGGGCAGACCGTCGGCTGTGGTGAATCGGCGCCAACCCTGCGGGAGCGTGCTCCCTGGCGCTTCCATTGTACCTGCGGGAAGGGGAGTGTCGTTCGTGGGCATCGGCCGGGGAAGGTCAGCCGAGGCGGCCGCGATGGTAGGCGCGCCAGTGCGCGCCAGCGTCGGGGCCGGCGTGGCGTTGGCGGACGGCGTTGTCTCGGCGCTGCAAGAGGTGACAAGGAACGCCAGGGTGACGACCCATATCAGAAAGCGCAGGGTGTTCGACACAAAGTTGGCTCCAATACAATCGTGGTGTATAGTATTGTACGGCCAAACGGGGGGCGCGAGCCACCCAAAGTGCAAAATGAGTGTAAAGCGAGAAGGCAGAATGGCAGACACCCAGGCGGCCCGAACGCGGGGGCTGTACTTCGAAGAGTTCACCGTTGGTGACGCGATCCGCTCGTCGTCGCGCACAATTACCGAGACGGACGTCGTGAACTTCGCCGGGCTAACGGGCGACTGGAATCAGCTCCACACCGATGCTGAGTTCGCGGCGCAGACACCCTACAAAGCGCGCATCGCCCACGGAGCATTGGGGTTGAGCATCGCCACCGGATTGGTGACGCGCCTGGGCGTTGTCGAGGGGACGGCGATTGCATTCCGCGCCATCGACGAGTGGAAGTTCTCGCGCCCGATCTTCATTGGCGACACAATCCACGTCGAAGGGCGCGTGACGGAAACCAAGGCGGTCGCCCGCCTCGGCGGCGGTCAGGTGACATTTGAGCTAGCCGTCGTGAACCAGAAGGGCGAGACGTGCCAGCGCGGGGTATGGGTGATGCTCGTCCGCAGCGGAGCGTCCGAGCCGTGAGTGACCTGGCTCCGCATGTCAAGGTCATGACGGTGCCGACGCCGTTCAAAGTTGGTCCAGTTCATCCGTATGTGATTGATGGTGAGCCGCTGACGCTGGTGGATGCAGGGCCGAAGACGGAAGAGGCGTGGCAGGCGCTCGTGGTGGGGCTGGCAGAGCACGGATACCGTCTGAAGGACATCGAGCGTATCATTCTGACCCACGCGCACACGGACCACTTTGGTCTGCTCCGCCGCGTCGCCGAGGAGGCCGACGCTCCGATCTATGCGCACCCGCGGGCGCTGTCGTGGCTGCAAGATGCGCCGCATGAGTGGGAGCACCGCGCTGACTTCTTCTATACGCTCTGGGTTCAGAGCGGGGTGCCGGAAGAGCGCCTGAACAAGATGCGATTCGGGCTGGCGATGGGCGCGCAATATGCCGAGGCTCTGCTGCCGGATATGACGGTTTACGAAATCGACGAGGGGGCGCGCCTGCTGCTCGGTGGCGCAGAGTGGCACGTACTCTACACGCCCGGCCATTCTACCAGCCACATTGCCCTGTATGAGCCGCACTCCCAGCAGATGATGTCGGGCGACCATCTTCTCCTGCGCATCAGCTCCAACCCGTTGCTGGAGCCGCCAGAGCGCGGCGAAGAGCGCCGCCACAGCCTCGTCGAGTACATGTCGTCCTTAAAGCGGGTGGCCGAGATGGATGTGTCGGTCGCCTGGGCGGGACACGGGCCGCCGGTGTACGGGCATCATGCGCTGATTTCGAAACGGCTGGCGAACACCCACGCCCGCAAGGAGAAAATCGCGAGCCTGATGGCCGATGGGCCCAAGACTGTCTATCAGATGAGTCAGGCGCTGTTCCCCGACTTGGCGACAGGTGAGCTATTCTTAGGCATTTCGGAAATTGTCGGCCATCTGGACTTGCTGGAGCTCGAAGGGCGCTTGTGCGTGGAGGACCGCGATGGTGTGCTCTGGTACTCCGTCGCCATTTTTGCATAAAGCGCAGGGCGTGATGCTCGTTGCGAGTTCACGCCCTGGAGAGTTGCTTATCAATTGAATCGGGTTGGGGTTAGAAGGTTTCGCCACCAGGGGTCTGGCCTGGTTCGCCCCCGAGACCTTCCTGGGGGGAGACTGGCGGTACTTCGCCTTTTGCTTCCTCGGTTTGGATGAGACGCTCGAGTTGCTGGTTCACTGCTGCCAGGCCACGGGTGATGATCGTCAATGCCTTCTGACCACTCGGTGTCTGCGCTGCGGTAGACGCGACCTTCTTGGCTTGTTGGCCTAGCTCCTGCGCCGCTTCCGGCACTTTCGCTTGCTTCATCGCACTCTTGGCCTGCTGGCCCAACTCCTGAGCCGTCTCCGTCACCTTGGTGTCCTTCAACGTCGCTTCGGTTTGCTGGCGCAAGGACGTCACTGTCTGCCGCAACTCTCTTTCGATTTCCCTGGCGCGGTCGGGCGAAGCGATGCTGCGAATCGCCTTTTCCAGGGTGCTCGCAAAAGCCTTTAGCTCCTGAGTCAACTCTTCAGTCTGCGGGCTGGCCTTCGGGGTCTCCTCTGGGGTTACGTTTGGATCGGTCTGATTGTCCATAGAACTGATATCCTCCCATTAGCGTCTGGTTATGATAGCTACACTGTATACGGTCGAGGACGCGCCGAGTTGCGCGGGATGAACAATGATACGCCATCGTGTTTGTGAAGGGAAGACGGGATGAAAGCTGTCGTTATGGCTGGCGGAGCAGGCTCCCGGCTGCGTCCTCTAACGGTGGGGCGGCCTAAGCCGGTGGTTCCCATCGTGAACAAACCAGTCATTGGGCATATACGCGATTTGCTGGTCAGGCACGGCTTTGACCACCTGATTGTCACTCTGCACTACCTGCCGGAGCAAGTTCAGAGTCATCTCGCCGATAACGGCGACCAGAATATCACCATTGAGTACTCCATCGAAGACTCACCCCTTGGCACGGCTGGCAGCGTCAAGCACGTCGCGCGCCGGCTAGACGATACGTTCCTCGTTATTAGCGGCGACGCGCTCACGGATATTGACCTTAGCGCCGTGGTGCGCTGGCACAAAGAGCGGAAATCCAAGGCCACGATTGTCTTATCCCGGGTCAAGGAGCCGCCGGAGTACGGTGTGGTCGTCACGGACCAGGATGGTCGAGTACAGCGTTTCCAGGAGAAGCCGAGCTGGAGTGAAGTCGTGTCGGATACCGTGAACACGGGTATCTACGTCCTCGAACCCTCTGTGCTCGACATGATTCCCGCGGATACACCCTTCGACTTCAGCCAGGACCTTTTCCCGCGTCTTCTCGCTGCCGAAGAGCCGATGTATGGCTATGTTGCGGATGGCTACTGGACGGATGTGGGCACGCTGCGCGAGTATATGCAGGCGAACGCCGACGTTCTCAAGGGCGCGGTGTCGGGCATCAACCTGGGTACGCCCTATGGGGGCGACATTTGGACCGACGGCGATGTTGAAATTGCGCCAGATGCCCAGCTCTATGGGCCAATCTTTCTAGGCCGCGGGGTCAAAATCAAAGGCGGCGTTATCATTCAAGGGCCAGTCGTGATCCGCTCGTATTCCGTTGTTGATGACCGGGCTTACGTCGGCAACAGCATCATCTGGCGCAACTGCTACATTGGCGAGATGGCTGAGGTGCGTGGGGCCGTCATTTGCCAGGGCTGCGATCTGAAGAGCAAGACAGCGGTGTACGAAGGGGCGGTCATCGGCGACCGCGTTCATATCGGCGAGAACGCTGTGATTCACGCGGGCGTGAAGATATGGCCGAGCAAGAGTGTTGACGCGGGCGCAAATATCCGCAGCAGTATCATCTGGGGCAACCAGGCGCGGCGTACATTGTTCACCCGTTTCGGCGTGTCTGGCCTGGTGAACGTCGACCTGACACCTGAGTTCGCCGCTAAGCTGGGAGCGGCCTATGGGTCGGTGCTTCCCAAAGGCGCTACTGTCACCATTAACCGCGATGTGTCGCGCAGCGCTCGTATGCTGAAGCGCGGCATTATCTCGGGGCTGCCCTCGGCGGGGATCAGCCCGCTGGACACCGATGCCGTACCGATTCCGGTCGCGCGGTACTACACTGCTAAACGCCACGCCGCTGGCGGGATCCACGTGCGCATCTCACCCTATGACAGCCGCGTGGTTGACATACGCTTCTTCGATGGCGACGGCATGAACCTCAGCAAAAGCATGGAGCGCACCATTGAGCGCGTGTTCTTCCGCGAGGACTATCGCCGCGTCTATCTTGACGATATCGGCAGCATCGATCATGCCCCTGGCGTCGCCGAGCAGTATCTCTCCGACTATATGCGCGCGCTGAACGTCGCGGCGATCCGCAACGCCGAGTTTCAGCTCGTGGTTGACTGCGCCAACGCACCCAGCAGTACTATCTTGCCGCGTGCTCTGACGGACCTACATGCCAGCGTCGTGGCGCTGAATGCCCAGTTAGATGAGCAGCGCATGTCCATCCTGCGCGAAGAGTTCAACAATGGGCGCGAGCAGCTCCGCTTGATTACCCAGACCCTCAACGCCAACCTCGGCGTGCGCCTGGACGTGGGCGGCGAGCGCCTGTTCGTCGTGGACGACCAGGGCCGCCAGGTGACAGAAATGCACATGGCGGCCGCTTTTGCCTGGTTAGCGCTGCGCGCACATCCCGGCGGCGTGATCGCTGTTCCCCTGAACGCGCCCCGCGTCTTCGAGCGAATCGCGGCGGACTCGAATGGGCGAATCTGGCGAACGCGCATTGACCAGGCCGACCTGATGCAGTGTGCCCGGGACAAGGATGTGCTCCTGGCAGCGGATGGCTTGGGGAACATCATTTTCCCGTCGTTCCACCCCACCATTGACGGCTTGTTCGCCGTCGCCAAACTTCTCGAATACCTCGCGTGTGAGAAAGTCAAGCTTTCAGAAGTCGTAGACCGCCTGCCCGAATTCCACCGCAAGGACCGGCGTGTGAATTGTCCCTGGGAGGAGCGCGGGACACTGATGCGTCGCCTCAATGAGAAGTTCTACTCAGTGCGCGACCCGGATAGCGAGGCGATACAGATTTCGGTATCAGAGCAGGAGTGGGTTCTCATCACGCCGAACCCCGATGAGCCATACCTGATGGTGTACGCGGAAGGTATCTCTGAACGCCAGGCAGATGACATGGCAGACGAGTACGCCGCACTGGTGCGGAGCATGTTGGAGTAATACTGCGGCCGACTTCAGGCGGATAGATAGAGTGGGGTAGTCATCAGACTGCCCCACTTTTTTGTGCGTTACTTCCGGGCGAATTCGCCGTCCCTATAGACAAGCAAGTCTGGAGCGGGGCTGCTGCCCGCCTCTATCCGGGCGTGCTGGGGCTGCCTGTCTTTCGTGTAGTCAAAGCGTATACGCGGAGCAGTTCTCATACTACTCGACAGAGGAACCACGGAAATGAGGAGTGCCGTGATCACACGTCGACTTGTCTTCCTACTCGCATTGTTGTGTCTGGTGGGGGTGGGCTTTGTTCTCGCGGGCGCGGGCGTGGGGGCCGCACCCGCCACCCCCAATCCCCAAAGCATGCTTGGCATCAATTTCATCGGCTCGGCGGAGATGGCGCCCCGGCCGGCGCGTTTCCAGCGCGGCGCCGACAGCGGGGCAGGCTGGGACCGCTGGGTGCTCTACTGGTCGAATATCGAACGCAGCAAGGACGGGTTCGACTGGAGCGGCCAGGACGCGGCATTTCTGGCCGATGCCAGTGTTGGTCTGAACGTACACGCCGTTTTGCTGACGACGCCCGACTTCTACGCGCGTGCGGGTGTCGTCGGAAAAGACGTGCCGCGCGTCGATGACAAGGGGCCGTATCTGCGCATGCTGTCGAACGCCTTGGCGGGGAACAAGACGGCGCAACAGCCGACAAACTGCGCCGCCAACACGTACCCGCCCACCAGCCTGGGCGAGCCGGTGTTCGTGATGCAGGGCGGCCAGCGGGCGGTGAATTCGGCCAACCGCTGGGCCTGGTTCGTCTACCAGGCCGTGAAGCGCTATAAGCCCGGCGGCGACCTGGCACAGGCGCGGGGCCTGGCCGACGTGGGCATTCGGTCGTGGGAGATCTGGAATGAGCCGGACTTCGCGTGCGTGTTCTTCAGCGGCACGCCGCAAGACTACTACGCGATGCTCAAGGTGGCGTACCAGGCTATCAAGTTCGCCGACCCGTCCGCTACGGTTGTCTTCGGCGGCCTGACGTACTGGGGACACGAGGGGTTTTTCGATGATTTCCTGGCGGCGTTGGCTACTGACCCCGACAAGAACGGGCAGTCCCAGAACCACTTCTACTTCGATGCCCTGGCGCTACACTGGTACAGCAACTCTCGCAACGCGCTCTATCAGTCGCAAGCCTTCGCCAACAAGCTACAGCAGAACGGCATGGCGGGAAAACCGATCTGGCTGACCGAGTCCGGCGTACCCATCTTAGGCGATGCCGTTGGGCCGCCTGATCCGGCGACGCCCTTGCTCGGCACCATTGACGACCAGGCGAACTTCATCATCCAGAACTTTGCCTATGCTCGATGGCTGAGCGCCGAAGCGCCCTCCGCGACGGACCGCGTGTTCCATTTCCAGATGTATGATGATGGCATCGCCGGCGCATTCGGGCCGTTCGGCCTGGTGCGCAACCCGGACCATCCGACTGCGCCGGACACGCTTCGGCCCGCCTATGCCGCGTTCCAGACGGTTGCGCGCTACCTCGACGGGGCAACACCTATTAGCGGGAGCCGGGATACCCGCAACGGCATCGAGCGCATGTCGTTTCGCCATCCCAACGGCGCGCGAGTCACTGTGATGTGGAACTGGAACAGCGCGGCGCGAACTATCAGCGTGCGCGCTTCCGCGTCCTCGGCGCTGCTCGTGGACCACACGGGCGGGACCACCACTATCACGCCGTCGGGGGGTAACTACTCGATGACCTTGCCGGGCGCAACGAACTTCAACCAGATCGGCGACCCAAACAACGCCATGATCGGCGGCGCGACGTATCTGCTGGTCGAGGGCAACGCGTTTGCGCCCACCGCTGTGCCGACCAATACGCCCACGGCGACGCGCGTTCCGCCCACGGCAACCCCCATCCCGCCAACGGCCACACCGTCGCCAACCATGACGCCGACGCCTGTGCCGAGTTGCGTGAACCTGATTGCCAACTCGGGCTTCGACCAGAGCAGCAGCCCGTGGGCGCTGAGCGGCCGCCGCGCCGTCCTCACCGGCAGCGGCCACACAGGCCTAGGGCTGTTCCTCGGTCTATTGGCGAGTGACACCGCTACCAATCCGGGCGGAGACATGGCGACGGCCAGCCAGAGCGTGCAGGTTCCTGCAAACGCCGCATCGGCTCGGTTGAGCTTCTGGGCATACACCGGCCATGCGCCTGGCGCGGACGCGAACGACAGTTTTCGTGCCCGCGTTGTCGATGCGAACGGCGGAACCGTGGTGGACATTCCCCTGACGGTGGATAGTAATGCATGGCAGTCGTATAGCGTCTCGCTCGCACCGTATCTCGCCGCCATCCAGGGACGGACGATCCGAGTAGAGTTCAGCGTCAGCAATGCGCCCACAGCCGGCAACGCCTACATGCGCGTGGACGACGTCCTTCTCGCCGCGTGCGATACGCCAGAGGCGCTGACGAGTGCCCCCGTGCGTGGGCAGGTGGTCGACATGGCTGGCTGGCCCATCGGTGGGGCAGCCGTGAGTCTCGTTGCAGGCGCGACGTCTCTTGGCGCCGCCACGGATGCGTATGGCCGGTTTGAGTTCGCCGACGTGCCGGCCGGCTCGGCGAGCTTGAATGCTGCTGCGTCGGGCTACGGCGCTGGCGTTCTGCGGGTCGTGACTGTCCCCGGCGCTCCGCAGGAAATGCGTTTGCCACCGGCGAGCAACGCGGTGGCGAACGGCGGCTTTGAGAGTGGCCTCGACAATTGGCAGCCATCCGGCGCAACCCCACCGCAGACGATGACAGGTGGCCTGAGTAGCCATGCTGTCGTGCTGGGCGACCACTTCACGCCGGATCCGGGACACCCCGATGGTAACTCGACCACCAGCCAGCAGATCACTGTGCCGGATACATCAGGGGTCGGACTGACATTTGCTTACCGGATGGACACCGCGGAGTTGGCGAGTGGCAACGACTTTTTCGAGACGCTGGTGATTGACGGCTTCCAGCGGACCGACGTCGTCAATCACTTGTGGCATCCGTCCAACGGCTGGACGTACCGCTGGGTCGACCTGAGTCCGTGGCGTGGCCGCACGATTACGCTCATCTTCAACGTCTATCAGTCCAGCGCGGATCGGCCCACCCGGGTAATGCTGGACGAGGTCAGCGTCGGCGGCAGCCAGGTGTATAACCTATCGCGGCGACTATTCCTGCCGCTTGTGGTGAGGTAGCTTGATAAAGTGACGGGGTGACGGAGTGAGGGGGTGAGGGGGTGAGGAGGTGAGGAGGTGACGGGGTGACGAAGTGAGACGCTTCGTTACTCCGTCCTCCTTTTTATTCGGCGGATATCACTTCGCCACCTCGCCATGCCGTCACTTCCGTCTCAGTCATTTGTCGTTGAATGGAAACGGGTACTTGACGAATCGAAACGACGTGTGCTAAACTTGTAGTGTCATGAGAAGTTGTCAGATGAGGAGAGTGCTATGAGCCTTGGTCAAAGAGTACGCCAGCGGCGCGAGGAGAAGGGCCTGAGTCTGTCAGCCCTGGCGCGGGCAAGCAAGGTATCCAAAGGCTACCTGAGCCAGATCGAGAACGATGCCGCGCCCCGACCATCGGGCGACACGCTGTTCAAGATGGCGACGGCGCTGGGCACCACCGTCGCCGACCTGCTGGGCCGCGAGGTAGAGTCGACGACCCGCGAGATGTCGCCGTCGCTGGTGGAGTTCGCGCGTGTGGCACAGCTCCCGGACGCGGACGTGCAGATGCTCGCTGGCATCCGCTATCGCGGTGAGCAGCCCACGTCCGTGGCCGACTGGAGCTACCTGTACGAGTCCATCCGCCGCACCATTCGTGGCGGGGAGGCCGATGAATAATGCCGCGACGCCGCTGGACAAGTGAAGCGGCGCGCGCGTTGATGGCGATAACCGGCGCCGATGACCCGGTCACAGCGATGGAAGTCTGCGCGAATGACCTCCTGGACGATGTCGGCGTGACGGCTCCGCCGGTGCCCTTGCACGTCCTGGCGTCGTTCCAAGGGATACGCACCATCGAGCGCGTGGAGATGGAGTCGTCCGGGCGGCTTATCACAAGCGCAGGCGGCAGCATCGTCCAGGTGAACAGCCGCGAAAGCCCATTCCGCCAGAACTTCACCATCGCCCACGAGATCGCCCACACCTTTTTCCCGTCCTTTCTGGTCAGCCCTGCTCCCATCTTGGACGATCACACAGGCCACTACCCGCCGGTGGACGAGGAAGAGTATCTGTGCGACATAGGCGCGTCTGCCTTACTGCTGCCGGCGCGTTGGCTCCAGCCAGCGTGCGCTGAGCTCAATCCGTCGTTGGACAACCTCAACCGCCTCGCCAGCCGGTTTCGGGCGTCGCTGGAGGCCACGGCCCGCGCTATCGCTCGGCTCGATGCCTGGCCGTTCGCTCTCGTGTTCTGGGAGCCTGGCTGGCGCAAGGCCGACCGCCCGGTCGGTGAGCAGCCGGGTTCAGTTCCCGCGACCTGGCGTGTGACCCGCGTCGTAGCGTCTCCCTCCTTTGGACTGTTCATTCCCCGCAACAAGTCGATCTCTGAGGACAGCACCGTCCACCGCGCAATGAGCGCCAGTGGGCCGGTGAGTGGCGTGGACCGATTGGCGCTCGGCCAAGCGACCATCGACCTCCGTGCTGAGTCGCTCGCTCTGTCAGTGGGGCGTGGCGAGAGCCTGCGCCCGCGCATCGTGTCCTTCTTTACCCGCTTGTAACCCATCAATGATGGTACTCGACGAAACTTGACGAAACACGATTGTTCTTCTTTGCTCAATCTTGCCGGTTGACTATAATACGAAGCGCGTATCCCCCAATGACCAGTTGACGTTCAATAGGGAGGGTAGGATGGCCGAGGAGCCGTCAGACTATCTCACGGTCGAGGAAGCCTGCTCGTTGCTGGGCGTCAAGCGCGCGACACTTTACGCCTACGTCAGCCGCGGCACCCTGCGGAGCTATAAGCAGGGCATCCGCCGTCAGCGCCTCTATCGCCGGGCGGACGTGGAAGCCTTGCTCACAGTGCGGCCAGGCGCTGCGCTCGAATACAGTGGAGATGGAGATCTGCCGCTTGCTTCATCCTGGGTAGGAGAGCGTTAATGGAGGCCCTCGAGTCGAATGGCGTCATTGTTCTTGAGAGTGCTATCAGCCAAGTTCACGATGGTCGTCTCGCCTACCGCGGTTACGCCCTGGACGATGTTGCACAGCAAGGCGAGTTCGCTGAGGCCGCCTTTTTGCTGTGGGCGGGCCGGCTACCGACGGCTTCAGAACTGAGCGCCCTGAAGGGCCAGTTCGAGGCGGCATGGTCGTTGCCCAAAGAAGTGGTGGCTCGCGTGCGCAGTCTGCCATCGTCCACGCCAATGATCACCGCGTTGCGTGAAGGTGTGTCGGCGCTGGCGCTGGTGACGCGCGGTAAGCCGATCCCGACGGGGGGCATGCCGCCGCTCCTCGCCCATAGCCAGGATGCTACAGCGTCCGTCTTGCTCGTCGGCGCGTTGCCGGCCATCGCCGCGCAGTTCTATCACGTGGCGCTCGGCCGACCGCTGTACGCGCCGCGCGTCTCGGGCGCGCTGGCCGAGCGCTTTCTGCAGGCCATCTATGGGGAAGCGCCGTCACCGGAGGAGGTCAAGGCCCTGGATACGGCCTTGACCCTCTATGCCGAGAACGGCCTCACTGTGTCTACCTTTGCAGCCCGAGTGATTGCGGCAAGCGGCTCCGACGTGTTCTCCGCCGTCAACGCCGCGCTCTCGGCCCTGGAAGGCCCCTTGCACGGCGAAGCGCCCTTCTCGATCTTTCGCCTGCTGGGGCGGGTTGGCGTGCCGACGGATGCGCCATCGGCCGTCGATGGACAGTTGCGCCTGGATGCGCGCTTGCCTGGCTTCGAGCAGCGCGAGGCAGGCGAGCCAGATGGCCGCGCACGTCTCTTTCGCCAACTGGCTCTCGACCTGGGCGCCGGGCCGCGCGTCGCCGCAGCAGACGCGGTTGCCGAGGAAGCGCATCGCAGGCTTGGAGCTACTCCCGCTGTTGACTTCTACGCCGTCGTCCTCTTCGAGCACCTTGGCTTCGACGCTGATCTGGCATCAGCCGTCTTTGCCCTTGGCCGAGTGGCGGGGTGGACAGCGCACGCCCTGGAACAGCACAGTTACAACCGTCTTGCCCGTCCAGCGGCGCGCTACGTCGGCGCGAAACTGAGACCCTGGCAGGCGATTGGCGAACGCGGCGCGTAGCTTGACCGGAACGCGCCCATGCGCGTACACTTTAGCCGTATCTTCTGGCAAGGCCAGGCCGTTGTATCCCCGTACTAGTTGCACACGTTGCGTACCGTCACGCCCCTTGTCTGGCGCTTTCGCGTCATGCGTTTGAGAGGAGTTCCGCACCCATGAGCCGTCGGGCCGCCCTAATTACTGTTATCGTTCTAGGTGTCATTCTGCTTCTCTGCAACGTGGCCATCTTGGCTGTTGCGCTGCCCCGCGTCGTGGCTGTTGTGCCGCGTGTCCTGGCTGTTGTGCGCGGCAACACGCCTTCTGTCGCTCAGCAGAACACTGCACCCCTGGCTTTGCCCACCGCGACGTCTACGCCTCGCGCGTCTGCGCCCCGCGGCAATCAGTCGGGGCCGCAAGGCGCGAATCCAGGTGTCCAGCCGCAGGTGACGGTGATCATCCCGTCGCCAGGTGGCCCTCCGCCGCAGATTACCGTCGTCATTCCGATGCAAGGCGGCACGCAGGCATTCCCGACGGCGACGCCTGGTCCGGCGCCAACCCTCGGCCCGACGCCGACGCCGTTTCCGCCGGTTGCGCCCCTGACTTTGTCGCCCGAGGAGCAGACTCTCGCGGCGCTTTATAACAAGGTGCGTCCGGGCGTCGTCAACGTGGACATTGTTCTGAACCTGCCGGGTGGCGCTGGCGATCCGACCAGTGGTATGCCCGCGCCGTCGGGGAGCGGCTCCGGCTTCGTCTGGGACAAGCAGGGCCATATCGTGACCAACAGCCACGTGGTCGCCGACGCGCGCACCGTTCGCGTGACCCTGTGGGACGATACGAGCGTCCCGGCGACGGTCGTTGGTGTTGACCCGGATTCCGACCTTGCCGTCATCAAGGTGGATGTGCCGGCCGACAAGCTGGTCCCGCTCGACATGGGTGACTCGGATCAGGTGCGCGTCGGGCAGATTGCCGTGGCGCTGGGGAACCCGTTCGGGGTGGGCACAAGCATGTCCCAGGGCATCATTAGCGCCATCGGCCGCACCATTCCTGGCCTGACGCAGTTCCAGATTCCCAACGCGATCCAGACGGATGCGCCGATCAACCCTGGCAACTCCGGCGGGCCACTGTTGGACCTGGCGGGCCGTGTCCTTGGCGTGGATGCGCAGATTCGCTCGGACACGCGCGCGAACTCCGGCGTCGGCTTCGCCATCCCTGTGAATATCGTGAAGCTGGTCGTGCCGGATCTAATTGCTGGTGGGAAGCACACCTGGCCCTGGCTCGGCGTGTCCGGCCGGACGCTGGATGACTTGACGGCGCAGAACAACAACGCCCAGAATGCGACCGGCGCCTACATCGATCAGGTCACGCCGGGCGGCCCGTCGGACAAGGCGGGGCTGAAAGGCTCCACCGGCCAGCAGCGGATTCAGGATCAGCCGGTGCCGACAGGCGGTGACATCATCGTGGCCGTCAACGGCGTGCCGGTCAAGAAGTTCGATGAGTTGTTGGCCTATGTTACGACGCGGGCGCGCGTCGGGCAGACCATCGAGCTGACGGTGCTGCGGAACGGGCAAGAGCAGAAGATCAACGTCACCTTGCAGGAGCGTCCCAAGACTCAACAGCAGACGATACCAACGATACCGGGCCGCCCGTGACCGAGGGCTAACCAAAGCTCTGGAACCTGGCATAAGGTTGATGCGTAATGCGTTTGGGGAACCTTCGCATTACGCATCTTTTTTCGCCTGGGCCAAGTGCATCGCGTATCCATGGACGCCGACGACAGCGGCCGGTCGGTGAGGACTAGACCATTTATCCATGTTTTGTACAAGGTTCGGCGGAGTTAACGAACTGCCGAACCATCCGAGGGAACCATGAGTACATCCGACAATCTCAATCGCGACTTGCATCCTGAACAGGCGCCAGCGGTGGGTGAAGGCGAAGCGCCCGCTGTGGAAACGCCGTCACCCGAAACACCGGTCGAGACGCCCGCTCCCCCACCCCCGTCCCTCGAAGCGCCACTGCCACCCGCGCCCCCTACCGAGACGCCGCGCCGTGGCGGAGGGGGCCGCTGTCTCCTGATTGCGGTGCTCATTCTGCTGGCGTGCGCCCTCTTGAGCATTGCCCTGGCCGTCGGCAGCGCGTTGTTTGGCATCACGCGCATGGCCTCGCCGCTGGACGTGTCCGGCAGCCTGGCCTCGGCCACTCAGACCATTTCGCAGACGTTCCAGGTCGGCAGTTCGCCGCGCCTGGTCATCCGCAGCTCCAACGGCCGGACGCTTGTGCGCGGGGCCGAGGGCAACACCATTGCGGTCGAGGCGACCAAGCGCGCCATCGGCCCGAATGCCCAGGCGCGCTTACAGGATATCGAAGTCAGCATGACGCAGGATGGCGACACGGTAGCGGTGGATGAGCGCCGCGTAGCGGCCCCACGGCCGCTGGAGTCGGGTGGCGTGAGCGTCGATTATGTGGTTACCGTCCCGCCGGGTACTGCTGTGGACGTGCGTAGCGGGAACGGCGCGGTCGTCGTGGAGGGGATTCGCGGTGGCGTGACCATCGACGCTGGGAATGGGAAAGTGGCCGTGACGCGGCCAGAAGGGCGAGTTGACGTGACGGCCAACAATGGCAGCATTGATGTCCAGGACGCGCGCCTTGAGACCATGACGCTGCAGGCAGGGAACGGCGACGTCAGCTTCAGCGGCTCACTCGGCCAGGGCGCGTCAGAGATACGCAGTGGCAATGGGGCGGTGCGCGTCGTGTTGCCCCGCGACCAGCGGGTGAACCTGGATATACAGACCGGCCAGGGACGGATCACGAACAACTTATCATCCGATCCACCGAATGGCCGTAACCTGCGGGCAAGCCTCAACGGCGGGGGCGGAACGCTTCTTATTCGCAGTGGAAACGGGAGTGTGACGCTCGATTCAAGGTAGACGGAGCAGCGAGAGCGCGAGCGGCGGTGGATATTCTACCGCCGCCCTTTTTTGTCCAAATTTTGTTCAAAAAACATTGTTCAAACTATTGACAAACCTTTGAGATTGTTATAGACTATACGCCATAGAGGTGAGGGACATGGTAAATCGAGAAGACAACATTCAGCCGGAGAACCGAAGCCAGACGCTCGATCTTGATGAGATTGCGAAGCTGTCCGATGCGCCGGTTTTCAACATCAAAGCCGTCGAACAAGCCACGGGTGTCCGTACCTCGACCCTGCGGGCGTGGGAGCGCCGCCACGGCATCCTCGCACCGAAGCGTACTGAGAGTGGCTATCGCCTGTACTCGCAACGCGATGTTGCGTTGATCCGTTGGTTGAAGCGTCAGGTCGACCAGGGCATGACGATCAGCCATGCGATTGTGTTGATGAGCGCGCAGTTGACCGCCGAGCAGAAGGCCACCTCGGGCTTGCAGCTACTCGACGCATCACCGCTTGACGACACAAAAGCGCGCCTGCAGCAAGCGCTTCTCGACATGAATGAGGCGCGGGCCAACACGATACTAGGCGAAGCCTTTGGCCGCTGGCCGGTCGAAATGGTGTGTCTACGCATTCTTGGCCCAATCATGGTCGAGATGGGCGACGGCTGGATGCGGGGGGATGTATCCATTGCCCAGGAGCACTTTGCCAGCCACTACGTGCGTCAGAAGCTCCTATCCCTGATGGCGGCCATGCCTCACCGCTCCACAGGACGGCCCATCGTCACCGCCTCGGCGCCGGGGGACCACCACGAGCTGGGCATTCTCTTCATCGCGCTCTTCTTGCAGCGAGCCGGCTGGGAGGTTATCCACCTGGGGCCAAACCTGGCGGCGGAGGGCCTGGCGGAGACGCTGGCGCACCTGCGGCCAGCGGTGATGGCGGTGTCGGCGACACACGAGGAAGCTGCGCGCAACATCGTCGAGATCGCTCAGCAAATCGAGCGTGTGCCCGTGCCCAGGCCCGTGCTCGGTTTTGGCGGCCAGGCATTCAACAACAACCCGGCGCTGCAAGCTCTCATCCCCGGCGTCTTTCTTGGCCGCGACGCTGAGGAGTCGGTTGCAACGGTCGAGCGCCTCATGCGCGAACGATAGGGTGAACGGAACATGATGAGCAACGGACTGAGCGGAAAAGTAGCGTTTGTGACGGGTGGGTCCAGTGGGATCGGCCGAGCGACAGCCCAGGCTTTCGCTGAGGCGGGCGCAACGGTCGTGGTTATGGCGCGCCGAGCGGTTCAATTGGGAGAGGCGGCCGAAACTATCGGGGCGGTGACCGGGCAGTTTGTGCTGCCCGTGGTTGGGGATGTGACGCAGCCGCGCGACGTGGAACGGGCCGTGGAAACGGCCATCGCGGAGTGTGGGCAGATTGACATTTTGGTCAACGCGGCGGGTCTGGGCGTTCTCAAGCCGGCGCTGGACCTGGCCCCGTCCGATTTCGATTGCATGATCGCCGTCAACCTGAGTGGCGTGTTCACGGTCACGCAGTCCGTTGCGCGACACATGGCAACGCGCCGGTCGGGGCGGGTGATCAACCTGCCTGGGAGCATGGGACGAGCGGTGATGGCGAATGCCACCGGGTATTGCGCCTCGAAGTGGGGCGTCGTCGGCATGACGAAGGCGATGGCGCTCGACCTGAAGCGGTCAGGCATCTCTTTCACGCTGGTCTACCTCGGCGGCGTCGATAGCCCGTTCTGGAATGACATCGACATGCGCGTGCAGCGCGACAAGATGCTGACGGTAGACGACGCGGCGCGAGCCATCGTGTATGCGGCCAGTCAGCCGCCGCACGCAGTGCTCAATGAGCTGGTTCTTCAGCCGGAGAGCCACCAACTTTAGTGGAGGGCGGGACGGCGCGCTGTCTGCGCCATCCTTTTCAACATAAGCACCTTGAGACACCAGACACAGTAACAAGACAAGGAGATCGACAACATGAAAACACTCGGTATTGGTTTGATGATTGCAGGACTGGCGCTGGCGCTGCTCGTCGTGGCGCTGCCCGCGGCGGCCCAGGGCGGCGACGCCATGGTGCGCGTGGTTCATGCGTCGCCGGATGCGCCGGCGGTGGACATCTGCGTCAACGGCAACAAGGCATTCACCAACGCCCCGTTCAAGGCGGCGACCAACTATGCGAACCTCAAGCCGGGCGCCTACGACATCAAGGTCATTCCGGCCGGTGGCTCGTGCAGTGACAAGGGCGTGATCGAGGCCAAGCCAACTCTCGCCGCCGGCCCCATCACCATCGCCGCGGTCGGCAAACTGGCGAACATTGAGCCGTTGATCCTCCAGGATAACCTGGCGAAGCCCGCCGCCGGCAAGGCCCACGTCCGCTTCGTGCATGCGTCACCCGACGCGCCGGCGGTGGACATTGCGGTAAAGGGCGGCCCGGTGCTGTTCTCGAACGTGGCCTTCAAAGGCTCGTCGGCCTGGACACCTGTGAACGCCGGGACGTATGACCTGGAAGTGCGCCCGGCCGGCAAGACCGACGTGGTGCTGAGCGTGCCCGGCGTGACCCTGAAGGACGGCGACATCGTGACGGTCTTTGCGATGGGCCTGGCGAGCGGCGAGCCGAAGCTGCAGGCCGTGCCAGTCGCCTACCCGGCGGCTGCGCCCATGCCCACGACGATGCCCGTGACCGGCGACGAGCCGACGAACCTGGCGGCCATGCTGTCCCTGGTCGGCGTGGCCCTGGCTGGCCTTGGGTTCGTCCTTCGCCGCCGCGCCCTCTAGTCTGATTGCTGACATCTTCCCCCCTCCTTGTGGCGACGGCCTGGGGCTTGCTCCCCAGGCCGTCATAATTTGGTCGGAGACAGGAACGGCATGGATAAACGCGTTGTAGTGGTTGGGGCTGGCATCGGCGGATTGACGACGGCGGCGCTTCTGGCGCAGGCCGGCATGGACGTGACAGTTTTGGAGGCGCACGTGGACCCAGGCGGCTGCGCTGCCACGTTCTACCACCAGGGCTACCGCTTCGACGCTGGCGCGACCTTGGTGGGCGGGTTCCAGCCCGGCGGCGCGCACGACCTGATCGGCCAGGCGCTTGGCATCCAGTGGCCCGTGCGGCGCTCCGATCCCGCCATGGAGGTTGTGTTGCCGGATGAGCGCGTTATCCGCTGGGGTAATGCCGAGCGATGGCAGGCTGAACGTCGCCAGGCTTTCCCTGACACAGAGCGCTTCTGGCGGGCGCAGGAGTGGGTCGCGGACCGACTGTGGCGTTTCTCGGCGAGCGCTCCGCCCTGGCCGCCGCAGCGCCTCGACGACGTGGCGGGCCTCGCGGCGCGTCTGCGTCCGGACCTCCTAGCCCTTGCGCCGGGCGCACTTGGCAGTGTCGCGGAGTGGGCGCGCTGGCTGGGCGCGGACGGCCAGGCGTTTAAGACCTTTGTCGATGCTCAGCTTCTCATCAGCGCCCAGGCGACGGCGGAGCGCGTGACGCCCCTCTACGGGGCGGTCGCCCTAGACCTGGCGCGCCAGGGCGTGTATCATGTAGCGCGTGGCGTGGGCGGGATCGCTGACACGCTGGTGGCGGCCATTCAACGGCTGGGCGGGCAAGTTTTGTTCAAACGCCGCGTGCAGAGTATTCTTATGCGCGGCAGCCGCGCAGTCGGTGTGCGGGTGCTGAGGGGCGCGCGCCACGCGGCCACTGCCGAAGAGTACCGGGCCGACATTGTTGTCGCTAACGTGACGCCGTGGAGTTTGCGGGGGCTGTTGGGCGAGGACGAGGATTTACGGGAAACTCTCCACTCGTATAGTCATGGCGCTGGGCAGCCCTCGACGCCGATGTGGGGCGCTTTCATGCTCTACCTCGGCGTAGACGCTGAGGCTATACCTGAGAATGGGCCGGAGCACTACCAGGTCGTGATGGATGACACGCGGCCCCTCGGCGAGGGTAACTCGGTATTCATGTCCCTCTCGCCCGCCTGGGATAGTAGCCGAGCGCCGTCTGGGCAGCGCGCCGTCACGCTCTCGACCCACACGGACCCCAGGCCGTGGTGGCAGATCGCAGACGACCGGGTGGCATATGAGGACCGCCGCGCCGAGTACACCGAGCGGCTGCTCCGAGCAGCAGAGCGCGCTGTGCCGGGCCTACGAGAGCGTGTGCGCCTGGTGCTGCCGGGCACGCCGGTGACGTTCCAATACTACACAGGACGCCCGCTGGGCATGGTGGGGGGCTTCCCTCAGACGAGTCTCTTCCATGCGCGTGGCCCGCGCACCAATGTCGAGAACGTTCTTCTCGTCGGCGATAGTATCTTCCCAGGCCAAAGCACGGCCGGTGTGACTATCGGCGCCATGCGCGTGGCCGACCGTATCCTGGGCGGCATTCCGCAGGCCGGGCTGAAGCGCACGCGGGAAGACGCGCGGACGGCGATGCAGCCACCTTCGTGAGCCGCAGATGTGGTCCAAAACGAGTCCTAATCGTGTTTTTTGTGTGATGCGGGCGTTGAATTCGTTTATAATATTCTAAACGATCATTGACTCTAGCTAAAGAAAGAGGCCCAGGTGTATACACAATCGCCTGCGCGACTCCCAGAGAGTCTAAACCTGGAACCAATCCTGCCATCCCTACGCGACCTTGAGGCTCTGCTTCAAGACGTTTCCGGCGTCGAGTTTCCATTGGTCGCCGATGTTGTGCAAGGCGCTTTTGCGAGTGGCGGCAAGCGGTTGCGGCCGGCCGTCGCTCTGTTGGTGGGGCAGCTCGTGAACGCGCCAACGAACCCTACGCTGGCCCTCGCTGCGGCTGTAGAGACGCTGCACGCCGCCTCGCTGGTTCACGATGACCTCATCGATCAATCGCTCGTCCGTCGCGGTCACCCGACGCTCAACGCTGTGTTGAGCGCCGAGACGACGGTTCTCGCCGGCGACTACCTCTTCGCCCGGTCAGCCGCGTTCGCCGCTGACACGCACAATCCGCGCGTGGTGCGTGCGTTCTCCGAGTGCCTGATGGAAATGTGCGCGGGCGAGCTAGGACAACTGTCGCAGCGGCGCATCGTTCCGACCCGAGACGCATACCTGCGTCGTATCTATAGCAAGACGGCCATCTTGTTTGCCACGGCCAGCAGCTCGGCTGCCGTACTTGGCGGCGCGCCCGAGCAACAGGTCGCCCTGCTGCGGCAATACGGCGAGAACCTGGGCCTGGCGTTCCAAATCAGCGATGATGTGCTCGACTTTGCGGGCGCCCCCGATACTTTAGGCAAGCCGGCTGGCGCTGATATACGTCAGGGCATTGTGACGTTGCCGGTGCTCTTTGCCGGCGCCCACGACGGCCTTCCCCTTATCGAGGCGCTGGCGGGCGAAGCGTGGGCGGTCGAGACCGTCATTGAGGCGGTGCGTTCGTCTGATGCGCTGGCGCTGGCGGAAGCCGAAGCCAGACAGTATGCGGCGGCGGCCGTCTCATGCCTGGCCTGGTTCCCAGAGGCTCCGGCGCGGCAAGCTCTGGAGTCGCTGGCGGACTTCAGCATCCACCGAGCAGCATGATCTACACGGTTGATGAAGAGCGCCTGGCGTCCGTCCTCGATACGCTCGAGGACGGACGTTCGCTATCCAGGGCTGACGATCTCATCGGTGATCTGGTGGGGACGATTTTGTCCCAACATACGCGCGACAGCGAGGCGGTGTACCAGGCTCTCCGCCGCCGCTTCCCCACCTGGGAGATGGTGCGGGATGCGTCGGAAGAGGCCATCGTCGAAGCGATTCGGTCGGGCGGTCTCGCGCGGGTGAAGGCGCGGCGCATCAAGTTGGCGCTCGCGGCAATCACGGACGAGCGGGGGCGTCTAGAGCTAGACTTTCTCGGCGACATGCCGTCGGATGAGGCGCGGCGCTGGCTCAGGAGCGTGCCTGGGGTTGGACCAAAGACGGCGGCGTGCGTTCTCCTCTTCGGCCTCGGCCAACCCGTTTTGCCCGTCGACGACCACGTCCACCGCTGCGTCACCCGGCTGGGTCTCGTCGCGTCGGGGTTGACGCCCACGGCGTCCCACGCTCAGCTCGAACGGGCGCTGGGCGACGACACGCACGCTGTTTACGTTCTCCACACAAGCCTCCACCGCCTGAGCCGCGAGATTTGCCGCCCGAACCAGCCCAAATGTTGGGTGTGCCCACTCGCCGCGCTGTGTGCTTTCGCATAGTCATTGTGGCTATACAACTGGTACAGCCTAATTATCAAAACGTCCCCCGGAGCACACGCTCCAGGGGACATTTTGATGTTAGATAGGTCGGGTTAATGCCCGGCCGTCACAGGGGGCCGTTGACTCTCACCGGCGGCTGCTCGCCGGCCGGCCCACTTGAGCGGCCAGCCCGGCAGGAACGCCCCGATGACGAGCGCGGCCAGGGCGAAGATGAACGTCACCGTGTAAGCGCGCTCGAACCCAGCGATACTTTGGGTACACGCCTGTTGCATCAGCCCGGCGATGGCGGCGGGTATCTGCGCCGGGGCGGCCTGGCAGATGCCGATCTGCGGCCCGTTCACGACCTGGGGCATATCCTGCATCTGGGTCTGGAAGACCTGAATCTGGGGCGACAGGGTGCTGGCAAGCACCGTAGCAAGGGCGGCGACGCCAATCGCCTGCACGATCTGGCGCGACGAGTTGAGCAGCGACGAGGCGCGGGCAATCTTGGGCGTCGCGACCGGGCTGAGCGCCGTGACCAGCGTCGTCTGCACAGTCGAGCCGACGGCAATGCCGCGCAGGAAGAGCAGGAACATGATCCACGTGATCGGCGTGTCGGGCCGAATCTGGGCCAACTGCCAGGTGTTGATGGCGAGGATGCTGAAGCCGAAGATGATGATCGGGCGCGGTCCGACCTTGTCGTAGAGGTTGCCAGCGGTGGGTGTGGTAATGCCGGAGGCAATCGCCATGGGCAGCAGAATGAGGCCCGCCTGCAGCGCCGACAAGCCGCGCAACGCCTGGAGGTAGATCGGCATCAAGAACTCAGCGCCGAACAGGGCGAGAACACTCACGTAGCCGACGAAGCTGGCGTTGAGGAAGATGCGATTCTGGAAGAGCCGCAGGTCGAGGAGCGGCTCCTTGGCGAAGAATAGCTCGACCACAGCGAACGTAACCAGGCCAACAGCGCCGACGCCAAAGCCGACAAGCACGGGCAGCGACGTCCAGCCCTGGTCGGAGGCGATGGAGGACGCATATAGAATCGAGCTGATGCCGATAACGCCGACGATAAGGCCGACGACATCCAGCTTGGGACGACGGTCCGACTCGCGGCGGCGGAGCCAGCGCGATGCCAATGTGATGCCGAGCAGCCCGATGGGAACATTGATGAAGAAAATCCAGCGCCACAGATCGTGGTCGACCAGCCAGCCGCCCAGGATGGGGCCGAGGGCGGGCGCGACCACAAGAGCAATGCCGAAGAAGCCCAGGGCCTTACCCTGCTCGTTGACGGGGAAGGCGCTGAACAGCAAGGCCGGCCCGAGGGGCGTGGCGATACCGCCGCCGAAGCCCTGCAAGATGCGCGCCGCAATCAGGAGCCACAGATTGGGCGCGATGCCGCACAGCAGCGACCCCAGGACGAATAGGCCCAGGCCCGTGATGTAGACGCGCTTGATGCTGAAGCGGTCGGCGAGGTAGCCCGCCAGCGGCGTACCAATGCCCAGCGCGAGGACGTAGACGCTGATGATCCACTGCGAGTCGTTGAGGGATGCGCCAAACTCGCGGCGGAGGGTCTGAAAGGCGACATTCACGACCGTCGAGTCGAGAATCACCATGAAAATGCCGAAAATGACCGTGATCAGGACCCGCCACTTGTAGGGGAGGCGTCCTTCATTGCTCGGCGCTGGCTGCGCCATTGAATAACTCATGAATTGCTCCTCATGCTCTTGGTGTGATGTTCCGTCTTCTGTGCGTACTTCTCCGACTGAGCCAGAATCCCATTGAAAATCATCTTCACGAACATATCGACAAGCTCGCTTTGCGAGATGCCTTCTTTCGCCAGCAGATTGCTGTAGTCGGCGCGGTATAGGCCGAATAGCATATGCACGATGACCAGCGTGGGTACATCCGCCACGACATCGCCGTCGGCCTTTGCCTCATCGACCAGTGAGGCAAACGCATCCACCAGGCCCGCCATTTGCGTTGTGTAGACCGGGTGGCTGCGCACCCAGGCAGGAGATAAGGGGAGCGTCGCCTGCCACAAGGAGGCGCGCTCCTCGAACGCCTGGCGCGTCGCCATCTCAAGGCGCACGATGGCCGGCAGGTGCGGGTCGAGAGCGCGGACGCGGGCTTTGGCACGAGACACAGCTCGGGCAATCACGTGGATCGCCACGTCTTCTTTTGATGGGAAGTGCTGGTAGAGCGTCGCCTTGGAGACGCCCACGCGAGCGGCCAGGTCGTCCATGCTCATGTCAGAGTAGCCCTGGTCGACCAGAAGCTCGTGGGCGGACTCGAGTATCGCTTCTTCGCGAAGCTGGCGCTGACGCTCCTTCCAAAGTGCAGGTTGGCTCAAGATACAAACTCACCGTCTCAAATCTAAACTGACCAGTACAAGAACTATACCAAGCGTTTCACACAGTATAAGGAGTCGCTGCCCGCAGCCGTTCTTACCTGCGCTCGGCGGTTTGGTGAATCTCTTCAAAACCGGGATAATGTGCGTATGCAGACCTTCGCCCAGACTGCCGAAGCCGTTGCTGCGACACGCAGCCGCCTCAAGAAAGCCGCCATTCTGGAGGCGTATTTCGGCTCGCTCGACGACGCCGACCTTTACCGGGCGGCGCTCTACCTCAGCGGGCGCACCTTTCCCTTGTGGGATCAGCGCGTGCTGAGCGCGGGCTTCGCCAACGTCCGCGACGCGCAGTTGACCGTCGTGCCCGAGGCCATGAGCGACTTCGACAAGCTTTTGCTCGAATTCGGCGACGTAGGCGATGCAGCCGCCGTCGTCATGACGCGTCGCCCCGACCCTCCGCCGACGCTGACCCTCGCCGACGTGGCCGCCTTATTCGAGGCGCTGGCCTCGGCGAGGGGAGCGCGAGCGCGGACGCAGCTTGTGGCCGACGCGCTGCGGCGGGCGACGGCCATCGAGACGCGCTACCTGGTCAAGATTATCATGGGCGAGCTGCGCGTCGGGCTGCAAGAGGGCCAGGTCGAGGATGCTATCGCGCGCGCCTACGGTCAGCCTGTCGAGGCCGTACAGTGGGCCAACATGCTGCTGGGCGACCTGGGCGAAACGGCAGTGCTCGCGCGACACGGGCGTCTGGGCGAGGCGCAGATGCGCCTGTTCCACCCACTGAAGTTCATGCTTGCGTCGCCGGTGGACGACATCGAGGCGCTGCCGCGCCAGATGCCGGATGGCTTCGCGGTCGAAGACAAGTACGACGGCATCCGGGCGCAGGCGCATAAGCAGGGCGAGCGGCTGACGATTTACTCGCGCACGTTGGACGAGATTAGCCACCGCTTCCCAGAGCTGCACGCCGACTTGCTTGCGCTGCCGGGCGAGTTCATCCTCGACGGCGAGATTATCGGTCTGCGCGACGAGGTGGCGATTCCCTTCACCCAGTTCCAGGCGCGCCTCGGCCGCAAGACGGTGGACGAGGAGCTTGTGCGTTCGCTGCCCGTGGCGTTGTTCGCCTTCGACCTGCTCTACCAGGACGGCGAAGTCCTGCTGGAGCTGCCTTTGCAGGAGCGGCGGCGGCGGCTGGAATCGCTGCTGCCCAACATGGGGCCGGTGCGCCTGGGGCGCGCCGATGTCGCCCACGACGTATCGCACCTGCGGGACGAATTCGCGGCAGCGCGGGCGCGTGGCAACGAGGGGCTGATGATCAAGAGTCTCTCGTCGGCCTACAAGCCCGGGCGACGCGGGAAGGACTGGCAGAAAATCAAGCAGCCCCTGGCGACCCTCGATGTCGTCGTCACGGGTGTCGAGTGGGGCCACGGCAAGCGGCGCAACGTTCTGTCGGACTACACCTTCGCCGTGCAGGGCGAGGATGGCCGTCTGCTTGAAGTGGGCAAAGCCTACAGCGGGCTAACCGACGCCGAGATTGCGGACTTGACTGAATGGTTCAAAGCTCATACCATCCAGGACTACGGGCGTTTTCGCCGCGTCGAGCCGAAGATCGTGCTGGAAGTCGCGTTCGACAATGTTCAGCCGTCGGACCGCCACGTCAGCGGCTACGCGCTGCGCTTCCCGCGCATTCTCCGTGTGCGCGACGACAAGCCCATCGCGGAGATAGACACCCTTGATACCGTCCGAGCGATTGCCTTGGGAGCCACATGACACTCGCCGCTGAGATTCCTCTGTTTCCGTTGGATGTGGTGCTGTTCCCCAACATGGTGCTGCCCCTACATATCTTCGAGCCGCGCTATCGGCGAATGCTGTCCGACTGCCTCGATAACGGCGAGCCGTTTGGGCTGGTGTTCGCACGGGAGGACGGCACGCCCCATCGCATTGGGACGGCGGCGCACATCGTGCGCGTCGAGGGTCTGCCCGATGGGCGCTCCAACATCGTGGTCATCGGGCAGGAGCGCTTTTCCATCCAGGGGCTTCGCTTTCACCAGCCCTATCTCGTCGGGCGTGTCGCCGAGGCCGAGATGCCGGGCGCGACCGCTGTGGAAGCGCTACGGCTGCGTCCGGTCATCCAGCAAGCCTTCACGGCGTATCTCACGGCGCTGAAAACGGTTGTCGGCCAGCCCGTACCCACGCCGGACGTGCCTGAGGAGACGGACGCCCTGGGCTACATGGTGGCGACTGTCCTCCAGGTGGGGCCGTCGGTGAAGCAATCGCTGTTGGCGGCGGCGACGGTCGGCGAGATGCTGAGGATGGAACGCCGACTGTTGGAGACGGAGACAGGCATCCTCCAGTACATGGGGCGGACGAGTGGCCTGGCGGGTGACGCCGGTCCGGCGACGCCGAACTAGCCACGCGAGCCATTGCGCATCCAGGGTAAACACGGTATACTAACAGCCATGAAAGGCCTTCCGCGCACGTTTGTGACCTTCATCGGCGCTACCCAGCGCGATCCTGACGCCATGCCCCGGCGCTACACGCTGACTCAGGCTGGCAGCGCAGGCGCGGTGGCAGTCGCCGTCGGGGATGTCTACGATTACTCGGCGCTCCTCAGCCCGCGTACCCAGCTGATCCGCGATGAGCTGACGGCCGAGTTGAGCTGCGACGAGCACAACCGCCCCGAGCTGCATGTCTTCTGCCATATCAGTGGCGTGACAGTGGACCCGGCCTTTGCCGAGCCTGGCTGGCGCGCGCAGATCTTCGAGGCGGCGCTGCCCGTGGCCCTGAGCGCGTTGCGCTGGGCCGACCGGGACTTCTACCACCGCCACCCGGAGTACGACCGCGCCCGCGTGCTCGTTCACTTCCGCGCCACGGAAGAGCAGTACAACCGCATCGGTGCGTACGGCTGGCTCAGCGAGTACGTCATCGACGAGGACGATGTCCCCAGCGGGTGACGTGGCCCTCATCTTTCATGAGGTCTACCGTGGGCGCGGCTTCTCGCCGATGAAGGCGTCGTGGCTGCGCTATGGCGTTGGCTACGACCTGATGGCTTCGCTTGGCCTGCTAGGCGACCGCGTGCGCGTCGTGCGGCCCGACCCCGCCACGCAGGATGAACTGCTCCTGGCGCACACCGCCGAGTACGTCCACCGTGTTCGCGTCGCCGACGAGGCGGGCGTCGGGTTCCTTGACGGACCGGATACGCCGTCATGGCAAGGCATGTATTGCCGCGCGGCGACGGCGGTGGGCGGAACTCTCCTCGCCGCTCGCTGGACCATGGTGGGTGACATTGCCCACGCCTTCAACCCCGCCGGTGGCCTGCACCATGCCCAGTTGGACCGCGCCAGCGGCTTCTGCATCTTCAACGATATCGTCATCGCTGTGCGCGTGTTGCAGCGCGAGTTTGGCCTGACGCGCATCGCCGTTGTAGACATCGATGGGCACCACGGCGACGGCACGCAGGCGCTCCTGTACGACGAGCCGATCCTGACAATCTCGCTGCACCAGTATGATGGCCGCTTCTACCCTGGCACCGGCCGCGTCGAGGAGATAGGGCGTGGCGCGGGCGCGGGCTACAGCGTCAATGTGCCACTCTCGCGCCGCGTCGGCGACGCTACCTACCTGGGCGCGTTCGATGCCATCGTGCCGCCGCTGCTGAGCGCGTATCGGCCTGAGTTCATCATCGTGCAGTTCGGCACGGATGCGCACGTGGGCGACCCGCTGGTCGGCCTCTCCCTCACAACGCGCGCTTATGCTGGCCTGGCGCGTCGGCTCCATGCCCTCGGCCATGAGCTTGCCCGCGGGCGCTTGCTTTTCCTCGGTGGCGGCGGGTATAATCCTCCCTCTGTCGCACGCTGCTGGGCGATTCTCATGGCTGTTCTGTCGGGCGCGCTGACTGACGAGACGCGCGAGCCGTTTGCGGCCCTGCTCGACGAGACGTCGCCAGTGGAGGACCCGAGCGTTGGCCGCAGCGTCGCGACGACGGTGGAGCAGGTGCGCGCCCAGATATTCCCGTTTCACGGCTTGCCGACAGCGACTCATTCAGACTGAATTTCCCAATCGTTTCCCGAAAATAGTTCCGTTGGTCTGACGACGCACAGGAGATATTCTTGAATCTCTCGACCCTGGAGCGACTGTACTGCCCAGAGTGCCAGGGGGCGCTACGGCTCATGGAAGCGACGGCGTGGCAAAACAAGGACACGGTCCATAGGGGTGTGGTGGCCTGCCCTTGCGGTCACCGCTACCCGATTCGGAGCGGTATTCTTGACCTCAAGCCGTCGCGCCAAGGCATCACTCTTGCGCAGTGGACGAACCACCTACCTTTGACGGCGTGGGGCTATGAGCGATTCTGGCGGCGTCGGGCGCTCACTCTTTTGTCAGGCGAGCCGTTTCCCGTGGAGCGCGAAGCCGCGGTCGTGCGAGAGATGATGATGCCGGACCCTGCCGGCCTTTATCTTGACCTTGGCTGTTCCACGGCGCTCCAGGCGCGCATCCTGGCCGCATACTGGCGCGACCACTCGACGAACGCGCGCGTCGTGGCCCTCGACTTCGCCATGCCGATGCTCCGGGAGGCGGCCGCCTTGATTCGCCGCGAGGGCTGGGAAACGATTGATTTGGTATGCGCAGACGCGGAGAGACTGCCGTTCCCGAACAGAAGTGTCGCGGGTATTGCCTGTGGTGGCTCGCTCAATGAGTTCCGCAACCCACGAGCGGTTCTTGCGGAGGCGCAACGCGTCGCCGCGGGAGGGTCAGCGTCCGCGTTCATGAGTCTGCTCAAGGGCGACGGCGAGGCGGGACGAATAGAGCGCAGCCTAACCCGTTCGTCGGGCATCCGCTTTTACACTCTGGCCGAGACGCGGCGATTATTTGAGGAGGCAGGGTGGCAGGTGGTTGCGCAGGCGGCGTGGGGACGGGTAGCATTTACGAAAATTCTACCAATATTAGACAAACCCTCTATAAATCCTTGACAAGTGCGCGAAAAAGTTCTATACTCCCTGTAATCAGTTCGCAGGAGGAGACGTTATGAATGAGCAAGGGCACGTGGACGTCATCGTGGTAGGGGGTGGTTTGGCCGGGCTGGCGGCGACGAAGCAGCTGGTGGATGTCGGCCTGAAAGTGGACTTGTATGAGAAGCGCTCGATCCTGGGCGGTAAGGTGTCCTCGTGGAAGGACGCCGACGGCGACTGGGTCGAGAGCGGGCTGCACGTGTTCTTTGGCGCGTATGATGAGATCTACGACTTGATGCGCGAGCTAGGCATCTACGACAACATTCTCTGGAAAGAGCACGTGTTGACGTACACCCTGAACGACGGCGAGCGCTTCGAGTTCCGCACGATTCCCGCGCCCAGCCCCTTGCACCTGCTACCAGCGGTTTTCGGCAACCGTTACTTCACGCTAGGCGAGAAGCTGACCCTGGCGAAGTCGCTCCAGCCGATCCTGTTCGGTGGGGATGACTACTATGCTAAACAAGACAGCATCACCTACCAGGACTGGCACCGCCAGCAGGGCATCGCCGACCGCATGCTGTCCAAGATGTTCCTGCCCATGACCCTGGCGCTCAAGTTTCTTCCACCAAGCGAGATTGGCGCGCGCATCGTGCTGGACGTGTCAGGGCTGTTCCTACGGCAAGAAAAGGCGTCCACGATGGGCTTCCTCAAAGGCTCGCCGCAAGAGTACCTGGTCGGACCGCTCGCCGACTACGTGAGCACGCGCGGCGCGAGCATCCACACGGGCTGTGGGGTGCGCGAGGTGCTGCTGAACGAGGACCTGACAATCGCCGGCCTGCGGCTCCAGGATGGCAGCGTCGTCACCGCCGACAACTACCTGTTTGCGCTGCCCATCCACAAGCTCAATGCCCTTGTGCCGGAGGTCTGGCGCCAGCGCTACCCGGTGTTCGCCAACCTCAAGCAGTTCGAGGGTGTGCCCGTCATGACGGTACAGCTCTGGCTGGACAAGCAGATCACCGGCATCGACAACATTCTCTTCTGCCCGGATGGCGTCATCCCGGTGTATGCTGACATGGCGAACACGACGCCCGACTACTGCAACGGCGGCTCGTCGCGACTGGAGTTCGTCGTCGCGCCGGCCCGCGACTACATGAAGCTGAGCGACGATGCGATTGTCGCCAAGGTGTGGGGCGACGTGCGGCGCGTCTTCCCGGACTCAACGGTCGGCGTCAACATCAAAAAGTCGACGGTGGTGCGTATACCGCAGTCGGTCTACTGGCCCAAACCCGGCCTCGACCACTTGCGCCCGACCCAGACAACGCCGGTGGCAAATCTGTTCCTGGCTGGGGGCTACACCCAGCAGCGGTTCTACGACAGCATGGAAGGCGCGGTTTCCAGCGGCCGGCGCGCCGCAGCGGCTCTGCTTGCGGCGCGGACACGGAGGCGGGCAGCATGACCCACGATCCCACAGCAGTGCGCGTTGGCGTCTGGCCGAGCGACCGCGCGGCGAGTCTGAATGCGGCGTACGAGACGTGCCGACAGATCACGGCCCACCACTCGAAGAGCTTCTACCTGGCCTCTGAGCTTCTGCCGAAGGACAAGCGGCGCGCCGTGAGGGCGTTTTACGCCTTCTGCCGCCGCTCCGATGATATCGTGGACGTCACGGGCGTGGATCACGGCTACTCGCTGGACGGGTGGACGGCGGCAGCGCGGCATGCCCACGTGCCCGACGATGATCCCGTGCTGCTGGCGTGGAATGATACGCGCGCGCGGTATGCCATTCCGCAGGTTTACATCGACGAGTTGCTGGAGGGCGTGCGCATGGACCTGACGGTCAACCGCTACGCCACCTTCGACGACCTGTGGCTGTACTGCTATCGTGTCGCGGCGACAGTGGGTCTGGTGTCCATGCACATCGTCGGCTTCAGCTCCGAGGACGCCATTCCGTACGCCATCAAGTCCGGCGTCGCTTTGCAGATGACAAATATTCTGCGGGACGTGGGCGAAGATGCGCAGCGCGGCCGCATCTATCTGCCCCTGGAAGACCTGGAGCGCTTTGGCTACTCAGAGCATGACCTAATGGCCGAGGTCATCGACGCGCGGTTGCGAAACCTGCTCGACTTCGAGATGCAACGTACTGAGCAACTCTACAACGAGGGCGCGCAGGGCATTCCAATGCTCTCGTCGGATGGCCGATTTGCCATTGCGGCGGCTTTGACGATGTATCGCGGCATCCTGGGCCGCATCCGCGCCAACGGCTACGACGTGTTCACCCGGCGGGCCCATGTCAGCACACCGGGCAAGCTAGCAGTTCTGCCCGGCGTGTGGTGGCAGTGCCGCCAGATGAAGTGATAGACTGCCTCGCATGACCCCCTCACCCCTGGATGCCCGACCTGGCACACGTCTTGCCGCGCAAAGCCCCGTGTCGTCTCAGCCATCCCCCGCTCCTGCCACCACGGGCCTCTCATGGCGCTGGTGGCCCGCTGACGTCGTCCTGGGCTTCATGCTCCTCGGTCTCGCCGTCGGGCCGCTATTCACCGTGATTGGCGGCCCACTGTTCGGCCCCATCGATCAGTTCGTCTACTGGCTCGGTTTGGGTATTTGCCCCGAACCGTCCTATCATTTCTTCACTGTAGGCGGCATGCCTGAGATCGTGTGTACCCGCTGCATCGCCGCAATCGGGGGTCTGGTCATGGTGCGGCTGCTGTATGGCCGCCCACAGCGGTTGAACGCATGGTGGGGACGGTGGGGTTGGGGGCGACGGCTTGCGGTGACGCTGCCGATTCTGGCGCTATGGCAGCTGGATATTCGCGCGTTGTACGAAGGCTGGTGGGACTCGCCTGCGTGGGTGCAAACGCTCAGCGGCATTCTCGTCGGTCTGTCTATCGGTTTGCTCGTCTATCCTGTGCTCATCGCACTGTCACGCCTGACGCAGAGTTGGAGGGTTCGGAAGTAAGGCGAGGCGAAGACGCCTGACCCAGGAGCGGGGTGACAGATGGTTTTCTGGCTGTGCCTGGCTGTCGTCGTGACGCAAGGGGTTTTTGGTCTGTTGTCTATCCGCCACTATGGGGCATTGCCGCGTGTCCCGACAGTGCCGCGACGCGCGGGATTGCCGCGCGTGTCGATCGTCATTCCAGCGCGCAACGAGGCGGCTCACCTCGGCCGTCTGCTGGCCTCTCTCCTCAATCTCGACTATGCCAGTTACGAAGTCATCGTCGTCGATGACGGGTCGTCGGATGCGACGGCTCTGCTTGCCTCGGAGTTCGACGCTATTTTAGTGCGCAGCACGAAGCTCCCGCCAGGCTGGACGGGCAAAAACTACGCCTGCTATCGGGGCGCGCAGGTGGCGACCGGCGAGTGGCTGCTGTTCACGGACGCCGATACCGAGCACGGGGTGCTCTCCCTGGCGTCCTGCATCGGCTATGTGCTGGACCGCCGCCTCGATGGGTTGTCGCTGCTGGTCGGGCAAGACACGCACTCATTCTGGGAGCGCCTGCTCCTCCCGTTCGCCTATCAGCAGTTCTTCGTCGGTATCCCCGGCAACCAGGTGAACAACTCTCGCAAAGAAACACTGCTGGCGAACGGCCAGTACTTCCTGATCCGCCGCGACGCCTATGACCGCGTTGGCGGCCACGAGGCTGTGCGCAGCAGCATTGCCGAGGACATTCGTCTGGCTCATCTCTTCAAACGCCATCGTCTGCGCTATGGCGTAGCGCGCGGCGAGCACCTCGTATTCGCCCGTCTATACCACAAGCTCGCGGACGTGTGGACGAGCTTCACGCGAAGCAGCTTCCAATTCATGACGCTCGACAGTGGGCGTGGTCTGGTCGTGCTGGTCAGCGCGGCGCTGGCGGCGCTGACGCCGACGTTGATTGCCCTGGGCCTGCGGCCGGGCAATGATGGCATTCTCCTGATCTCGGCGTACTCCTATGCGTTCCTCGTCCTGGGCGTGATGGCATGGGACCGCATCTTCCGTATCCCAGCCTGGTACAGCCTGCTCCAGCCTGTAAGCGCCATTTTCTTCTGGCTCGTCGCGCTCAATTCAGCGGTACGGGGTCTGCTGGGTGTTGGCATCACGTGGAAGGGGCGCACCTATGGCCGCCGCTGGGCCGCGACAGAGACAGCCGTAGACCCGACGCCCCAGCGGGACCAATCGCCGATGAAAGACGATTCCAGCAAGTAAGCATAGCATCACTAGCATACTCTAGAATTCGAGGCCCTCGGGCTGGCGCCAGTCCGAGGGATTTTTCTTCTTACAGCAAGAGAGTATACTTGCTATTGCAAAAGGATGCGATAGCGAAATGTCTCATACACGACACGATTACGCGGCCGAAATGCGCAGACGCGGCTTCCGCGTCACGCCCCAGCGCCAGATCATTCTGGACGCCATCTGTGAAGCGGGCGGTCACACAACCGCCGACGAAATCTACAATCGCGTGCAGGCGAAAAGCTCGGCCATCAACCGCGCGACCGTCTACCGCACGCTGGATTTCCTGTGTGAGATGCGCCTGGTCGTCGCTGCCCACGTTGGTAGTGGCCCAATGGTGTACGAGTTGGCGGGGGAGGAGCCACACCACCACCTCATCTGCCGCACCTGCGGGCACACGGAGAGCATCGGGCACGACATCGTCCAGCAGTGGTTCGCCCAGGTCGAGCAGGCGACTTCGTTCACCGTGGACATGGACCACCTGGTCTTGTTCGGGCTATGCGAGCAGTGCCGCCGGTCGGCGGCAGATCCGACACAGGAAACAAGCTCGAAGTAAGACATCGTGGGCTGGCATACACAATAGTCATGTCATTCCAGAGTCCGTTACTCGCCCCTGAAGGAGGTCTCGTCATGTTGTCGATTAGCGTTCCCGCGTTCGTGAGCGGGGTTGTCAGCGGGCAGCCCATGCACATCCCGGATGGCTACCTTGGGCCGTGGTTTGCGATGGCGATGTGGGTTGTCTCGCTGGTGATCCTCGGTCTCTCCATCTCGCGCTTCGGCCGCCGCTTGAGTCAACGCATGGTCCCGCTGGTGGCGCTGTTTGCTGCGTTCTCGTTCGTCATCATGATGTTCAACGTCCCCCTTATCGGCGGCACGACGGGCCACGCCGTGGGCGCGACCATTGCCGCCATCGTTCTCGGCCCGGAGGGCGCAACCATTGCCGTCGCGATTGCCTTGCTCGTCCAGGCGCTCTTCTTCGGCGACGGCGGCATTCTGGCTTACGGCGCGAACGTCTTCTTAATGGCGATTGTGATGCCGTGGGCGGCCTGGGTTGTCTATCGCGCCATCGCCGGCAATGCGTCCGCGACCAGCGGCCGCCGCCTCGTCGCAGGCGCTGTGGCGGGCTGGGCCGGGCTGAGCCTGGCTGCGGGTCTGGCAGGTGTCTTTTTCGGCATGCAGCCGCTATTGTTCCACACGGCGGACGGGACGCCGCTCTACGCGCCTTTCCCGCTCGGCGTCGCGGTGCCGGCGATGCTTATTCCCCACATGCTGGTTGCGTCGGTGATTGAGGGCCTGGTGACGGCGGGGATCCTCGCCTTCGTCCAGCGCACCAATTCTGGCCTGCTGCACGCCAAGGACGCATCCACGCCGCAAGGGGCCGTCAACCTTCGCCCGTTGTGGATTGGCCTGGCGGCGCTCGTCGTCCTCTCGCCCATCGGTCTTCTCGCGGGCGGCTCGGCGTGGGGTGAGTGGGCGGCGGACGAGATCGAGGGCATTGTGGGCTATGTTCCCCAGGGTCTCGCCAGCACCCAGGGCTGGACGGCTCCGCTACCTGACTACGGCATGAGCGGGTTGGCTCCCGCTTTCGGCTACATCCTTTCGGCGGGCCTCGGCATCCTGCTGGTCGTCGGCATCGTCTGGGGCATCGGCAAGATCACGGCACGGCGCACAGCCCAGGGGAAGAGCTAACATGGCGCGTTCTGTCGTCGAGCGAACGCTGGCCGGCGTCACCGAGTCCCTGGAACAGTCGCTCTTCGCCGAGGAAATCGCCCGCGAGCCGGGCGCGCTGCAATCCCTCGACCCGCGGGTGAAGCTCATCGGCTTCCTGGCGCTTCTGCTGGCCGTGTCGTTCGTTCACAATCTGTGGGTCCTCGTCAGCCTATACTGCCTGACCTTGATTCTGGCCTGGATTTCGCGCGTGCCGTTGGATCGCTTCGTCAAGCGCGTCTGGCTGGCGTTGCCGTTCTTCACCGGCATGGTTGCGATTCCGGTGCTGTTCAACTTCGTCACTCCGGGCAACCCGCTGCTCGTCCTGTCCAACTCACCCTACATCGCCATTACGGAGCAGGGCGCGCGGGCGGCAGCGTTCTTGATTTTGCGTGTGGGAACCTCGGTGTCGCTGGCTGTGCTGCTCGTGCTGGTGACGCCCTGGGCCACGCTTTTGCGCGCCTTGAACGTGCTCAAAGTCCCGACACTGTTCCTGCTTGTGCTCGGCATGACCTACCGCTACATCTACCTGCTGCTGCGCACCTCGAGCGACATGTTCCTGGCGCGCCAGAGCCGTGTGGTGGGGCGCATGAAGGCGGCCGACCAGCGGCGCGTCGTGACAAACACGATGGGGAACCTCCTGGGCAAGTCCTATGACATGAGCCAGGAAGTCTACTTTGCAATGCTGTCGCGCGGCTATCGCGGCCGCCCGCGCACGCTGGATCAGTTCCAAATGAAGCCGCGCGATTGGGCGTGGGCCGCTGGTCTTGTGACCCTGGCCGTTGTCGCCGTGATTCTCGGCGGGCGATAAGGAGGAGAGACTATGGTAGGTATGCGGCAGAACGGGTCTGCGCCGGCGCTGTTCGAGGTGGACAACGTTCACTTCAGCTATGACGGGCGGCAGCCAGCCCTGGACGGTGTCTCGCTACGCATCACAGCCGGTGAGAAAATCGCCATCCTTGGCTCCAACGGCAGCGGCAAGAGTACCCTTCTCAAGCTGCTCGACGGGCTGTACTTTCCCACGTCGGGCGCGGTTCGCTATCGCGGCACGCCGCTGTCCGAGACGGTGTTCAACAGCGACGACTTCTCCTTCGCTTTTCGCCGCGCCGTCAGCCTGGTATTCCAGGACACCGACGTGCAGTTGTTCTCGCCGACGGTCTGGGAGGAAGTCGCGTTCGCCCCGCTGCAGCTCGATATTCCGGACGATGAAGTACGCGCGCGCGTGGCGAAGGCATTGGCGACTCTACGCATCGAGCACTTGGCCGAGCGCACGCCCCACCGCTTGAGCGGCGGCGAGAAGCGGCGCGTCGCCCTGGCCTCGGTCCTGTCGCTTGGGCCGGATGTCTGGTTGCTGGACGAGCCGACCACGGGCCTGGACCCGCGCAGCCAGAGCTGGCTCATTGACTTCATCCTGGAGCGCTCGACGGTGGGCGAGACGTTCATCACCGCGACGCACGACCTGGATATCGTGTCCATCATCGCTGACCGGGTCTACGTGTTCGACGAAACCCACAAGATTGTGGCCGAGGGAACGCCGGCCGAGATTCTGTCCAACCACGCGCTCCTCTTGCAGTGTAACCTCATCCACGAGCACTCCCACCGCCACGGTGAGCTGGTACACAGCCACCCGCATGGGCATGAGGGGCACGCAGCCCACGAGCACGCGGCTTGAGCGGATTCCCCCTTGCATCTTCGGGCAAGTAGGTGTATCATGGGGCCGACCACGACATGCCCGACAAGGAGCTAACTCCGTATGGCGGATCAGCCGGCCCCAACACCTGTGCCCGATGTCAATCAGCTAGACGCTGAGAATTTTCTGGAGCCGCTGGTCTTCAGCGTTCCGGCTTCATGGCCCTGGGCCATCGCCACAAACCTGGAAGGCGTGACGATACCGAAGTCACCGCTGGCGCCGGTCGCGCGCCAATGGGCCGGGCTGCATACTGCAACGTTGAAGCAGGCGATGGCAACGCCAACGGCAAAAGTTGCGAGGAGTGATGTCGCCGAGGGCGTCCAGACGCGGCTGAAGACGGCCTCGGCGGATCTCGGGCCGGAGATGGCCTGGCTTGAAGGAGCGCGCGCCGATGGGGGCGACCCCGGTGACATGGTGTGGTCCGATCTGGCGGTGGTAACGGGGCAACTCATGGCGGCGACCCAGATTCGGCTGCTTGGCAAGAAGCTGAGCGACCTGGACCACCTGCGCGCCTACAGCGCCCAGATGCGCGCCGACTGGGAGCCTATCGCCAAGGTGATGCCTGGAGAGCCATTGCAGCCCGGTATCGCCGTCACGCGTTATAACTGGCTGCTGGCGCGGGCGCAGAAGACGGTGGTAAAGCAGTCACAGCACGTCGCCAGGCTCGACGACATCAACTTGGACGAAATGAAGCGAACGTACATCGTGCTGCACTACAGCCTGATCCAGCTCGTGCGCTCGCTGTCCTTCGCTTAGGGTTGCGCCCTGGCTGGCGCTCCACTACAAGGTCAACATGGTGATGCACAACGCGTGATGGGTGACGTCGATACACCCATCACGCGTTCATTTTGGTCGTAGGATGAGCACACTTCTTGCGAGTCGACCTCTCATCGTCATTGTTGGCGCAACCGGAATCGGCAAAACCGCCCTGGCCGTCGCGCTGGCGCGGCGCTTCGACGGTGAGATTGTGTCGGCCGACTCGCGCCAGTTCTACCGAGGCATGGACATCGGCACGGCGAAATCCTCGTCGGAGGAGCAGGCGCTGGTCCCGCACCATCTCATCGACATCGCGGACCCGAACGAAAGCATCTCGCTGGCGCAGTTCCGGACGCTGGCAACTGCCGCCATTGACGACATTCACGCGCGCGGCCGTCTGCCCTTCCTCGTCGGCGGGACGGGGCAGTACGTGTGGGGCTTCTTGGAAGGCTGGGATGTGCCGCAGGCGCCGCCAGATGAGGCGCTGCGGGTGCGCCTGTATGCCGAGGCGGAAGCTCAGGGTGTCGAGGCGTTCCACGCTAAGCTCCGCGCCGTCGATCCCCTCGCGGCAGAGCGTATCGACCCGCGCAATGTTCGCCGCGTCGTGCGTGCGTTGGAGGTGTACTACACGACCGGCCGCCCGATTTCCGCGCTCCAGACCAAGAACCCGCCGCCGTACCGCACGCTCATCCTGGGCCTCGCTCTCGACCGTCCGACGCTCTACGCCCGGGTGGATGCCCGGATCGACGCAATGATTGCGGCGGGGCTGGAGGCGGAGGTGCGAGGGCTTATCGCGCAAGGCTATGGCTTCGACCTGCCGGCCATGTCGGCGCTGGGCTACGCCGAGTTTGAACCGCTCCTACACGGCCAGGCAACCATCGAGGACGTTGTGAGCGCCATGAAGCGCAACACCCGCCGTTTCATCCGCCACCAATCGGCGTGGTTCCGCAAGGCCGACCCGCGCATCCACTGGCTCGATGCGGCTGCTGACATGCTGCCTCAATCAATGCGCCTGGTTGCCGCGTTTCTTAGGGAAGCAACACCTTGAAGAGAAAGGTAACGCAAAGGCGCAAAGGCGCAAAGGAGGAAAGACCGATCCTGTTGTCTTTCTCTGCGCTGCCGCGTCTCTGCGTTGCCAATTTCGAGATTCGTGGGCTACCAATGGGGCAGCAAATATGAATGTGCCGACCCGACCGCGCCCGATGTCCTGGCTCGCTCTCGGCGTGCTGGGCCTGGCGCTGGTGATGGAGATTTTCGATCCGGGCCTGGCGTGGCGGATGCTTTTGCTGACCCTCGCCGCCGTCATAGGTCTCTCCTACTGGTATACCTCGGCCATCGGCCGCACGTTGGCGATTACACGCACGCGGCGGTACGGCTGGGCGTCGGTGGGGGACCGCGTCGAGGAATACTTCGAGCTAACGAATGACAGCGCATTTCCGCTGCTGTGGGTCGAGATCGACGACGCCTCGACGCTGCCGGGCTACACGGCGCGCCGCGTCGAGGCGCTGCCGCCGCACAACATGAAACGCTGGACGATTGATCTCGTCGCGCGGCGGCGCGGGCTTTACCAACTCGGTCCCATGACCTTGCGCTGGGGCGACCCGTTCGGGTTTTTCGAGGCGACGTGCCAGGACGCGGCCGTCGAGCAGTTCATCGTTTATCCACCTGTCGCGCGCCTACCCCGCCTCGAATTACCGCGCGGGACGGCTTCCGGGACGGCCCGAACGCGCCGCCGCGCCTTGGAGTGGACGACCAACGTGGCGAGCGTTCGCCACTACGCGCCAGGCGACGAGCTGCGCACCATCCACTGGCCGACGAGCGCCAAGCACAACGCGCTCTACGTCAAGGAATTCGATCGTGAGCCAGCCGGCGACGTGTGGATCGTGGTTGATTTGGACGCGGCCGTGCAGGCGGGCGCAGGAGCGGAGTCGACCGAGGAGTACGCGGTTGTGTTCGCTTCGTCCATGTTGAACACGCTCCTGGCTGACGGGCGAGCGGTGGGGCTGGCCGTGTCGGGCGCGGGGCCGACGCTGATCCCGCCGGGACGTGGGGGCGAGCATTTCTGGCGCATCCTGCGTGAGCTGGCGACGGTAACTGCGGCGCCGGGAGCGCCGCTCGACGACTTCCTGAGTCGTGTCAGTTCGAGCTTCGGGCGCGGGCTAAGCATCGTGCTGGTGACGCCATCGGTGAGCGAGGCGTGGCTGGGGCGAGTGGCGGGCTTTCGGCGGCGCGGGATGGCTGTGCATGTCGCCCTCTTGGATGGCTCGACCTTCGTGCCAGCCGGTCCCGGCTCGTCGACCGCTGCGGCAATCTTAAGCCAGCAGCTCGCCGAGCTAGGCGTGGGCGTGACGCGCATCGACCGAAGTTATCGTTTCGATCTCGTGCAGCAGGGGCGGCGGCAAGGGCAGCAGGAGTACATCGTGGGCGCGACCGGCCGCGCTATCCTAAGGCCAGTCGAGTAACTGGCTTCGGGGCACGACGGCAATAAGAAATCGGGTGTGATTGCCTTCGTATAGTCATAGAAGACTATACACCAGAAAATCTGGTAAAACCTAGAAACGCAACGAACCAGCCTATGGCACTCGACATAATATTGTATCTTGTCCACCAACTACGACCCCGCGAAGGCTGGGGGCCTACTCTCCTGCTCGCCACCGCCATCGGTTGTCTGCCACTCTCGATTGCCACGGCCGGCTGGCTACCGCGTACAGGCTGGCTACTCCCCCTCTCTATCCTGGCAATGGCGCTCGGCCTGCGGCTAGGGGAGGTGGAACGGCGAGCGTGGGTAACTGCGCTTACCGCAATCGTGGGGGGCATTCTCATCGGCCTGCTGATCGGCGAGGTCATACCTTCGCCAAGCTCAGCGATAGGCGCAGTGGGAGATACTGTCGGCTGGCTCATGCACGGCGCGGCAGGGGAGTCGCCGGCCAGGGCGTTCGCCACCGACGTCGTGACACGCATAACGAACTTCGAGACACGGCTCACGGTATTCGGGAGCGTCTTACAGGAGCCTTCTTCGGCCACGTCAACGTCGGATACGCTACCGCTCATGTGGCTGACCTATGCCACCGTCTGGCTCGTCTCCCTCTGGGCCGGCTGGTCGTTCCGCCGCTGGCACTACGCGGGCATTGCGCTGCTCCCATTAGGCGTTTTGCTCACCAATCACCTCGTCTTTGCCCGAAATGTCGGCTTCTATTACGGCGTCTTTCTGGCGGCGACCCTGGCCTTGATGGTGCAAGGGCGGTTCCTCCGCCTGACACAGCGCTGGACACGCACCCACGCTGACTACTCAGACGAGATTCACATCGATGTCACCATCACCACGATTGCATTCATCCTCATCATCCCGCTGCTCGCCTGGGCGACGCCGCTACCTATTCTTTATGGTCCCGCCCACGCCGCCTGGGAAGCGACGGTGGCGCCGCGCGAGGCTATTGGAACGGTCGCCAAGCGCGTGCTGGGCGACGTGAAACGTCCAGGGAGCGACGAGGAGGAACGCGTTGACCTAGCCGACCTTCCGCTCAGCCGGACCCTCAGCGGACCTCCACAGCTCGCCGCATCTGTCGTCTTCACGGTACAGACCAACGACCCGCCACCCGTTCCCGACTTCCGCGAGGAGGTGAGGCACTATTACCGCACCCACGCCTGGGATGTCTACACGGGGCGGGGCTGGGCGGTTAGCTCAGAGGCTGACCAGCGGACGCTTGGCAGCGACCTGGACACGACGATGACTGACCTGCCGTACGGCACGCGCCTCACCCAGCGCTATACGCTTATTGGGGACACCGAGCCGCCCATCGTCAACTCGCTCATTGGCATCGACCAGACCTATGACCGCGTCGAGCAGCCCAACGGCGACCTGACGGCCATCCGCCTGCCCAGCAAGACCTATAGTGTCGTCTCTCGGCTGCCCTTCGTGAGCATCAACCAACTCAAGGAAGCGCCGCCGCAGCGCCGCGAGGAGTATATGGCCCTACCGCCCGATCTGCCCCAGCGCGTGCGCGACCTGGCGCAGTCGCTCACAGCGGGCGCAACAACCGACTACGATAAAGCCACGGCCATCGAGCGTTATATCCGCACGTTCCGCTATGACCTGAACGTGTCCGCGCCACCGCCAGGGCGCGACGTCGTGGACTACTTCCTGTTCGACTCGAAAGCCGGCTACTGCGACTACGACGCGTCCGCGATGGTCGTCCTACTCCGAGCCGCTGGTGTTCCGACGCGGATGGCGACGGGCTACGCGGGCGGGAGCTTCGACTATCAGCGGAATGTCTATGTGATTACGGGGGAGCAGGGGCACGCCTGGCCGGAGGTCTACTTCTCAGGCATCGGGTGGGTTGAGTTTGAGCCGACGCCCAGCCAGCCGTTGCCTGGCCGCGCTTTCGACCCAACAGAGCTGCCATCGGATGCCGAATTGCGGGAGGTGGCACAGCCAGCGCGTCCTGGGCTGGGGGTTATCCTGGCGAGCGTCCTGGGCCTGGCTGCTGTCGCAATGCTGGGTGTTATGCTATACGGGCGCTATCGGGACAGCCGCATCAAGCCGGAGGAGCGCGTCAATGCCGCCTGGCGTGGTGTCGTGGACCAGGCGGCGCGTTTGCGTCACGGCCCTGAACCCGGCCAGACGCCGCAGGAGTACGCCGAGACGCTGGGCAGGGAGTTAGCGCAGCGAAGCGCGCGGATCGGGCCGTGGTCGCTCACCGGCGGACCCGCCGCGACTATTCTGGCGAACTTGAGCAAGACGTATAACCAGGCGGTCTACGCCGCTAACGCGCCGAGCGCCGCAGAGCAAACCGCAGCGTTCAAGGCCGCGAGGCGTATCCATCGCGCCCTATGGCTGTTTGTCCTGGATCGGCTACGTGTGGCTGGCAAGGGCGACAGCGCCCCATAGCCCGACATCGCCCGCCAGGGCGGCGCGCTCGATACGCAGGCCGCGCAGATAGGCCGGGTTCATCACGCCTTCGGTGACCGTCTGCCAGATCGGCTCCATGATGTACTCGCCGCAATTCGCAACGCCACCGCCAAGCAGAATGAGCGCCGGGTTGAAGATATGGATGAACGTGATGAACGCCAGCCCCAGGTAGTGGCCCGCCTCGCGCAGCACAGCCCGCGACAGCGGGTCGCCACGCTGGGCCGCCTCGTTGACGTGGCGCGCCGTGATTCGATCTAGCTCGCCATCTACCATCGCCCGAAGAAGGGTTGGCTGCTCGGCGGCGACGCGCGAGCGGGCGATGCGAGCAATCGCCGTTCCCGACGCCAGGGCTTCGATGTGGCCGACACCACCGCAGTTGCAGACAGGGCCATTGGGATCGACGACGATATGGCCGATCTCAGCCGCCAGGCCATTCACGCCGAGCAGCAGCCGCCCGCCTGTCATGACCCCGCCCCCAATCCCCGTACTAACGGTAATATAAATCAGGTCATCGATGCCTTGGCCAGCGCCAAAGGCGTGCTCGCCCAGCGCCGCCAAGTTCGCGTCGTTTCCAATCCGCACCGGAACGCGCAGCCGTTCTTCCAGCATGAGCTGTAGCGGTACGTCGTTCCAGCCGGGAATATTGGGCATCTCATAGACGATGCCCGCTTTCGGGTCACACGGGCCGGGGACGCCAATACCAATGGTCTCTATCTTCTTCAAGCCCTCGGCGGCTGCGGCCTGCTCGACCGCCGACACGATGCGCTCGAACACACAGTCGGGGCCTTCGTCGGCCAGAGTGAGAAGACCGATGCGATCCCGCAAGGCGGAGTCGCCCGGATCGAGGCGAGCCGCACGGATCTGGGTTCCACCAAGGTCGACGCCGATGACAGATCGTTGACTGCTCAAGACGGCCTCCCAATGCACACGTACGCGTCATTGCGTACTGGTTTCTCTTGCAGGCGGAGTATACCACACAGCAAGCCTCTCGGCTACTCTCAGTGAAACGCAGCGTTCCAGGGTGAGATTGACTAGAGAGGCAAATCGGCCTATACTTTTTTGTTAGTGACAGATTTTCTCAGTTAGAACGGGGAGAAATGTGTCTGGCTTTGCGCCTGAAGAAGTCCGCCGTGGACCGCTGGCATCCGCCTTGCAGCAGGCAGGGTATCGGCTGACGAACCCTCGGCTCGCCGTCCTGGCAGTGCTCGAATCCGGCGCGTGCCACGCCAGCCCCAACGAGGTCTACGACCTGGGTCGGGCGATATATCCGGAGCTGGGTCTTAGCACGGTGTATCGCACGCTGGACATCCTCACGGCGCTGGGGTTGGTGCGGCCAACGTACCTGGGTGATGCAGCGCAACGCTTTACCCTGCACCACGACCGCCAGCACCACCACCTCGTCTGCGAGGCTTGCGGCGAGATCACGGACGTGGAAGAAGAGAGCCTGGCCGCGCTGACGACGCAGATTGCGAACCGCCTGGGTTTCCTGCCGCACGGCCACTATCTGGAGATTTATGGGCTTTGTAGACGCTGCCAGGGAAAGAATTGAGAATCTGACCCGGGCCAATGGAAATGGCGCGGGCGACGGCGGTCCACCGCCCGCCGTTTGCGCCCGCCATGTCACCGTCAAGCGCGGCGACATGCGGGTGTTGGAGGATATCGACTTTACGATGCCGGCAGGCCAGATGGTCGCCGTCATCGGCCCAAATGGCGCAGGGAAGTCGACACTGTTCAATGCCCTCGTCGGCCTGTTGCCCGTCACGAGCGGTGAGGTTGAGCTTTTCGGCCGCCCCAGCCGCGAGCGTCGCGCCGCCGACGTAAGTTATGTGGCGCAGCGGGACGAGATCGACTGGCGCTTTCCTGTGCGCGTCGAGGACGTGGTGTTGATGGGCCGTTACCCCCATATCGGTTGGGTGCGGCGTCCGTCGGCGGCGGACCGCCAAAAAGCGCACGAGGCGCTGGCGCGAGTCGATTTGGCGGACCTGGCGCAGCGGCAGATCGGCGAGCTCTCCGGCGGCCAGCAGCAGCGCGTCTTTCTCGCCCGGGCGCTGGCGCAGGAAGCGCGGCTGCTGCTGTTGGACGAGCCGTTCACGGGTCTCGATGCCGTTGCGGAAGCGACAATCTTCGGAATCCTGGCGGACCTCCAGCGTGAGGGGCGCACGATCCTGGTGGCGACCCACGACCTCAACACGGTCATGAATCACTTCGAGACCGCCATCGCCCTCAATCGCCGCATCATCGGCTATGGCTCGGTGCAAGACGTGCTCTGCTCCGACATTCTCACGCGCACCTATGGCGGCCAGCTGACGATGCTGCGCGCCACGGACGGGAGCGCCGTCGTGTTAGGGGATGGCTGTGGACATTTTGGTTAACCCGCTCGTCGAGCCGTTGACATACCCGTTCATGCAGCGCGGCCTCCTGGCCGCGATCATTGTGGGTGTGGTCTGCGCGGTTATCGGCTCCTACGTTGTCCTGCGCGGCCTGGCGTTCATGGGCGACGCGCTCGCCCACGCGGTGCTGCCGGGCATCGCCGTCGCTTTCCTCGTTGGCCGCAACATTCTCGTCGGGGCATTCCTGGCGGCGATTATCACGGCGTTGGGGATTGGCCTGGTGCAGCGGCAGGGACGGCTGCGCGAGGATAGCGCCGTCGGCATCATGTTCGTCGGCGCCTTCGCCCTCGGCATTCTCCTCATCAGCAGCATGCGCAGCTACAGCGTCGATCTGACGCACATCCTGTTTGGCGATGTCCTGGCCGTGTCGCTCCAGGACTTAGCCATGATGAGCGCGCTGGGGGTGTCCATCCTGGTCATCGTGCTCCTGCTGTACAAGGAGTTTCTGCTCGTCAGCTTCGACCCGATCATGGCCGCCACGACCGGCCTGCCCGTCACGTGGCTCAACAATGGACTGCTGATTTTGCTAAGCCTGACAATTGTCACAGGCTTGCAGGTCGTGGGGAACATCCTGGTCGTCGCGATGCTCATCGCGCCGGCGGCGACGGCCTATCAACTCACCGACGAACTGTGGCACATGATGCTGCTCAGTGTGGTGTTCGGCGTCGTCTCCGCTATCGTCGGCCTGTACCTGTCGTTCTGGCTCGGCGTAGCGTCTGGCGCGGCGATTGTCCTGACAGCGGTCATCATGTTTTTCGTCGTACTTCTCCTGACGCGGAAACGCCGCACATGAGACTGTGCTAATTCACATAAGAAGCCTTAACGAGTCCAGCTTTCGCAAGCTGGCGGAAACGTTCGACCGTCGCGGCGATTCCGTCCGCGAGCTGGGTGTAGCGTGTTGGCCCGATGACTGCGGCGAGGGCGGCGTCGTCGAAGTCGTAGGGGAAAGGAAGCTGGCTGTCATCGTGGGTGAGACCGCCACGTATTGCGGGGGCGGCTGCTTCAATCCCGGCGACCACCTGGGCCATGTCCGCAACTGTGCCGCCCAGGTTGAAGACACCCGCGCCCTGCCACTGGGCGTCAGCGGCCTGGATGAAGATGCGCGCCACATCGCTGGCCCACTGCATGCAGTTAACGCCGCCGAAGGGGATGTGGTAGGGCAGACCGAGGGCAGCGGCCAGCATGGCCTTGGTCGGGCTGGACGTGAGGCCCTGGTCGCGCGCCACACCGTAGATGACCGCCGGGCGCAAGCCAATCGAGGGCGCCTGCCAGTCTTGCCAGTAGATGCGCGCCGTCGCTTCATTGGCCTGCTTGTAGACGCCGTACAGCGTCGTCGGCCGCAGCATGGCAGCGTCGGACAGAGGCCCAGCAGGGTAGTCCTCGGGCGAGCCAAAGACGGCGATGGACGAGGCGTAAACCGTTCCGCGCACCTGGCCTGCACTACGTCGCGCCGCCTCAAGGATGTTCACCGTTCCGACCACGTTGACTCGCGCGCCGAGCGCGGGGTCTGCCTTGCAAAACGGAACCTGGAGCGCGGCGAGGTGAATGATGTGGGTCACGCCGTGGTCGCCCACGACGCGCTCCACCGTGTCGAGGTCGCCGACGTCGCCGCGAATGAACGTGAGGCGCGCGAGCTCGTCTTCCGATAGCAAGAGACGCGGGCGCGTCGGTACGTTCCCCAGGTCGAGGACAACCGCGCGCTTATCCTGGTCGAGCAAATGCCGCAGCGTCCACGCGCCGATACAGCCGAGCGCGCCCGTGACGAGGTAAACCGACTCCATTCATGCCTCCAGCATCGATGTTGGCCGAAGTATAACATGGAGATTTCACGCCGTCACCCGGCGGCACAATTCCGACATCTATGGGTCTAGGTCAATATATCCTCAAGGCCGCGAGCGTGGTAGCGGGTCCCGCCGGCTGGCCGCCGCCGCTCCCGCCACTCATCGAACTTGACGCCAACGTTGCGTCAGAGACCATCACTCTCTCCCTCTCGGACGGGCAAACCGAGGCGACGGTCTATCGCCCGACGGGCGTTCCATCGGGCGTCATCATTCTGTTGCACGCTGGCGGGGCCGACCGCCACTGCATCTGGTCCTGGGCGCAGCCGCTATACAACGCTCACTTTGCCTGCATTGCCCCCGACCTGGACGGCCACGGCAGCAACACCCGACCGTTCACGTCCGTGAGCCGCGCCGCCGAGGTGGCCCTGGCCGCGTTGGACGCTGTCCCTAGCTTGGGGTTGCCCTCGTCAGCCGCTATTATGGGCGGAAGTCTGGGCGGCGTGGTTGCCCTGCGCGCGGCGGAGATGCGTGCGGCGAAAGCACGTGGTGACGCCCTGCAACCTAACATTGACTGCCTTGCTCTTCTCGCCACGCCCTACACGTCACCCTTCTGGCAGATGCTCAGCCCCCACGTCCTGCGCTCGGCATGGGAGGGCCAGCACATCGTGGGGACGGGTGTTCGCCGCGCCGGGCCGCGCCCGCGCTTCGCGGCGTTCCGCGACAGCCTGGCGCAGGAAAACCTTCTCCAGAGCGCCCGCGCCGTCGCCACCCGGCCCATGCTTCTCGTCTGCGGCCAGTACGACCCGTTCGCGCCACCTTGGCAGGGGCGGGCATATCAGCGGGCGCACGGCAACGCCACGCTGCATGTCGTCCCGACCGCCCACGCGGGCGCTCTATACGGGAGCGCGGCCCTAACGACGGCTGCGGAGTGGCTTGTAACGCAGCTCCTCCCCCACAGGGAGCGTTGACGCGCCGCGAATGGTTGCGCCCCAGCCGCACCCCGTGTTATAATAGCCGCACTTCATCACCGCGAGGGAATACCATGTATCGAGTCGGATTGCTGGTCGGGCGCGAGCGTTCCTTTCCCGATGCGCTGATCGCCGAGGTCGCGCGGCGGGATGTCGGCGTAACCGTCGAGTATGCCAAGATCGGCGCGCCGCGCATGAGTGAGCGCCCGCCGTATGACGTCATTGTCGACCGTATCTCCCATGAAGTGCCGACCTATGCGTCCTACCTCAAGAACGCGGCCTTGCAGGGCGTCGACGTCATCAACAATCCGTTCTGGCGCATGGCCGACGACAAGTTCTTCGCCAACTCCCTGGCCAACGCCGTTGGCGTACACGTGCCGATGACGTACGCCTTGCCGAACAAGGACTATATACCGGGCGTGGTGTCGGAGAGCCTGCGCAACCTGACCTTCCCCCTGGATTGGGGTGGCATTCTGGCTCAGGTGGGCCTGCCAGCGGTTCTCAAGCCGGCGTCGGGCGGGGGGTGGAAGCAAGTCTTCCTGGTCAACAGCCTGAACGAGCTTCTTTGGCGCTACGACCAGACGGGACGTGGACAGTTCATCCTCCAGGAGTTCATCGAGTGGGAGCAGTACGTGCGGTGCATCGTCATTGGCAAGACGAGCGTCCTGGTCACTAACTGGGACCCGCGCCTCAACCACTTCGATCGTTATCGCGTGGATCAGCCGCCCGTGGCGCCCGAGCTTGAGGCGCGCTGCCGCGAGGACGCCATCAAGCTGAACACCGCGCTGGGCTACGACATGAATACGGTCGAGTTCGCCATCCGCGACGGCGTGCCGTATGCCATCGACTTCACCAACTCCGCGCCCGACTTCGACATCTCTTCCCTCACCGAGCGATACTTCCCGTGGGTGGTGGAAAAGATGGCGGACCTGGTCATCGAGCGCGCCAAGGCGGGGCCAAGCGAGCGCCCACTGATGCGCTGGGACAAGGTGCTGGGCGAGGCAGCCGGCCCATGACCCTGCCTGTGGTGACCGAGTACAACGAGCGAATGGCGCGCGCCGACGGCGCGGCAATGGGTGAAGAGTTGCTGGAGAAGATGCGCCAAGCGCGCCTGACGTTCGGCGACCGCCTGGTGTGCAGCGTCCTTCGGCCATACTTCATCCGCGCCGAAGACTATCGCAGGGTCACGCAAGCCGCGGCGCTCATCTTGGGTGCGCTCGAGCGCGTGAGTGACGCGGTCATGGAGGACGCGGCGTTACGGGGTCTCGTCGGGCTGCGGCCGGATGAGGAAGCTATCATCGCCATCGACCCTGGCTTCCGCTACGCCGACTCGTCGGGCCGCCTCGACGCCTTCTTTGTCCCTGCCCAAAGTCTCAACTTCATCGAGTACAACGCCGAAAGTCCCGGCGGCCTGGCGTTCGGCGAAGTCCTGAGCGACCTCTTTCGCGCCTTCCCTGTGATGGCCGAGGTGTCTCAGCGGTATCCCGTCAAGGCGTTCCCTGTTCGCGCATGGATCCTGGAGACGCTGCTCGCCGCTTATCACGAGTGGGGTGGGCAGGCGCGGCCCAACATCGCCATCGTGGACTGGCGCGAGGTGCGTACCTTCAACGAGTTTCTGCTCATCCAGGAGACCTTCGAGGCGGTCGGCTACCCAACGCGCATTGTTGACCCGCGCGACCTGGAGTACTCAGGTGGGCGGCTGTGCGCCGACGGCTTCGAGATTGACCTTGTCTACAAACGTGTCGTGACGTCCGAGCTTCTGGGCCGCGAAGGTTTGCAGTCGCCGCTTGTTCGCGCCGTCGCCGACCGCGCCGTGTGCATCGTCAACGGCTTTCGCGCGCATCTGCTGTTGAAGAAAGTCCTGTTCGCCTTCCTGAGCGACCCGCAGTACGCGCACCTCTACACCGCCGACCAGCGCGCCGCCATCGCCGCCCACATCCCATGGACGCGGCGCGTGGCCGAGGGATACACCCAATGGAGCGATCAGCACATCGACCTGCTGCCCCATGCGCTTGCTCACCGCGAGAACCTCGTGCTCAAACCCAGCGGGGAATACGGCGGGCAGGGCGTTGTCCTCGGGTGGGAGACGTCGCCTGCCGAGTGGGAAGCGGCTCTGCAGCAGGCCACGCAAGGCGTGTATGTGCTCCAAGAGCGCGTGCCTGTGCCGCAAGAGGACTTTCCCAGCCTGGAGAACGGGCAGATACGCTTCTCGCCGCGTTTCCTCGACCTCGACCCGTACACCTGGCAGGGTGAGGAGGCGCGGGGTTGCGGGGTGCGCCTATCGGGGAGCGCCCTGCTCAACGTCTCGGCCGGCGGCGGGTCCGCCGTGCCTATGTTCGTCGTGGGCGACGAGTGATGCGCAGTCTTGTAGCGTCGGCCACTCTATCCTCAAACACTAGCGCTTATGCTCGACGATCTCCTGCGTAACCCGGCCGTCCAGACGGTCGTCCAGGCCATCACGACGTTCCGGCTGTGGATCTACGGCTTCGCGCTGCTCGGCGCCCTCATCGCCCTGCGCGCCATCCTCCGCGCCCGCACAGAACGCTCTCGGGCGATGTTCGGGCTGGAGCGCGAAGCTGCTGCGGGCCGCCTCTCGTCGGCGATATTCACCCTGCTCATCATGCTGGCGCTCGCTGGCGGGACATACGTGGTGACGAACTACTTCACAACCGAGGCGGTGAACCAGCGCATCACGCTCCGCGCCCAGGCGCAGGCGACGGCCACGGCCCAGGCGCGGGCCACCGAGTCTGCGGCTGAGATTGCCACGCGCGCCGCTGCACCGACGGCAACCCCGCGCCCGTCGACGCCCACACCTACGCCGGCGCCGACGGACACCCCCGCCCCGCCGGCGCCACCCGACATGACCCAGTCGTGCCACGGCGAGGGTAACTCAATGGGCATGCGCTATGTCGACCGCCAAGGCGTCAATCTGCGCAAGTCGCCGGAGCAGCGGGGCGACAACATCGAGCGCACCTTGCCCTTCTCGACAGAGCTATGCGTCTACGGCGACGAGAACGGCTGGCTGAAGGTCACCGTCGCCAATATCGAGGGCTACCGCTACATCCTCAAGGACTTGACGCGCCCGTGACGCGGCGGATGTTAGCCGATGGATAGGAGGAGCCTGTGAGCGCCACCGACACGATGGGCCTGGCTATCGAGACATCGCTCTCCGACAAGGGCGCAACAGCAATTCTAAATGCGTTTGATACCTACCAGTCGGAGTACAGGGCGATCACTGGGCGCGCCAAGAGCCGCTTCGAAGCGCGGGATTGGCTGGGCGCGAACGCCGACGCCGTGGCTCGCCTCGACCTCTACCCCACGGTCATCCGCCAGATCGTCGCCGATATCCGCGCCATCCTGGGCGAGCATAGCCGCGACAAGGCAGTCTGGCGACTCATGAAGGAGCGCTACACCGAGTTCATCGCTCACCGCGACGACATCGAGACGGCGGAGACCTTCTTCAACTCAGTGACGCGGCGCATCTTCGCTACGGTCGGCGTGGACCCGCAGATCGAGTACGTCGCCTCCGAGGTCAAGGGGCGGCGCAGCCACGATGCCCCGCTGTTGCGTCACTATCCTGTCGGCACGGTCGCCGACCTGATTCGCAATATCCTCGCCGACTACCCGTTCGATGCGCCTTATGAAGACCTGGAACGGGACGTACGGCTGGCTGCGGAGGCCATTGAGACGTCTCTGGCCGAGCGAGGTCTGATCCGCGTTGACGCTGCCGATGTGGTGCGACACATCTTCTACCGCAACAAGGCGGCCTATATCATCGGTCGACTATGCTGCGGCGAGAAGCGCATGCCGATGGCGCTATGCCTGCTCAATGATGAGGGTGGCATCACCATCGACGCGGTGCTCCTGACCGCCGACGAGGTGAGCATCCTCTTCAGCTTCACCCGCTCCTACTTTCACGTCCAGGTCGAAAGCCCGTATGAGCTTATCAAGTTCCTGAAGTCGATCATGCCCCGCAAGCCGATGTCGGAGCTATACACCTCCATCGGCTTCAACAAGCACGGCAAAACTGAGCTGTACCGCGAGCTTCTCGCGCATCTAGAACGCTCGGACGACAAGTTCGAGATCGCGCGAGGCGAGAAGGGCATGGTCATGGTCGTCTTCACCATGCCGTCCTTCGATGTGGTGTTCAAGATTATCAAGGACCGCTTCGCCTACCCGAAGAAGACGACGCGCGACAGCGTGATGGAACGTTACCAACTCGTCTTTAAGCACGACAAAGCGGGGCGGTTGGTGGATGCCCAGGAGTTCGAGCACCTGGAGTTCGACCGCGCGCGCTTCACCGACGAGTTGGTGCAGGAGCTATTGACTGTCGCCGCCAACACCGTGACCGTCACCGAGGACAAGGTTACCATCAAGCATCTCTATACAGAGCGCCGCCTGACGCCGCTGAACCTGTTCATCAAGGAGGCGACAGGCGATGCCCTGTATGACGCGATTGTCGACTACGGCGTCGCCATCAAGGACCTGGCGGCCACCAACATCTTCCCCGGCGACCTGCTGCTCAAGAACTTCGGCGTCACCCGCCACAGCCGTATCGTGTTCTACGACTACGACGAGCTATGCCTGGTGACCGACTGCCGCTTCCGCGCGCTGCCCGACTCCGATGACATGATCGACGAGTTCAGGGCGGACCTGGTGTTCTACGTGGACGAGCACGACATCTTCCCGGAGCAGTTCGAGAAGTTCCTCGGCCTGCCGCTGCCCCTGCGCAAAATATTCATGGCCCACCACCGCGACCTACTGGACCCGGCCTTCTGGAACGAGATGAAGCAGCGACACGCAGCGGGCGAGGTCATGGACATCTTCCCCTATAAGCAATCGCAGCGCCTCCACCGCCACCACAGCTAGGGCTGAGCCTGGGTTGACAGCCCGACGCATACGGGCTACAATGTGTTCTACGTATAGAACATCTGTTTGTGTATCCTGTTCCTGGATTGAGACGCCATGTCTAAGCATTCGGCAACCAGCACCACATGGGAGGAGGCCGAGGCCAGCGCCCCCATGGCGCGCCAGTTCCTCCAGATCAAGCGCCAGTTCCCCGACGCCATTGTCTTTTTCCGCCTCGGCGACTTCTACGAGACGTTCAACGAAGACGCCCAGGTCGCGGCGCAGGTACTTAACATAACCCTGACAAGCCGCAAGATGGCGGGGGAGGATCGCTGGCCGATGGCTGGCGTCCCGCACCACGCCGTCAATACCTACCTGACGCGCATGGTGCGGGCGGGCTACAAGTGCGCCATCGTCGAGCAGATGGAGGAGCCGAACGGCAAGCTCGTCGAGCGGGCAGTGACCCGCGTCCTGACGCCGGGCACGCTGGTCGAGCCGAACATGCTGGACGCGCGCCGCAACAACTATCTAGCGGCCCTCGTCCTCGAAGGGGAGGCGGCGGGCCTGGCGTACTGCGATGTCACAACGGGTGAGTTCGCGGCCACGCAGCTCCACGGCAAAGACCTCCTCACCCAGCTGCGCTACGAGATGGAGCGCCTCCAGCCCGCCGAGGTTCTCGTCGCCGACCGCAGCCCGACGCGCCGCCCTGTGCGCGTCCAGCGGCACGGCGCGCCCCAGACCGACCCGCTCCTTGCCGAGCTTGCCTATCCTTTCTCGCCCTATCCCGCGTGGCGCTTCGACCTGGACACAGGGCGCCAGGCGCTCCTGGATCACTTCAAGGTTGGCTCCCTGGACGGCTTCGGCCTGGGTGAGTCGCCACTGGCGATTCGGGCGGCGGGCGCGATCCTGGCCTACGTCTACGAGACGCACCTGGGCGCGATTGACCAGCTCATCAACCTGACCGCTTACACCACGTCCCGCTACATGGCCCTGGACCCTGCCACGCGGCGCAACCTCGAAATCACGCAGGGGACGCGCAGTGGTAACGCCAGCGGCTCGCTCCTCGGCGTCCTCGACCAGACGGCGACACCGATGGGGAGCCGTCTGCTGCGCGCCTGGCTCAGCCAGCCTTTGCTAGAGCCAGACGCCATCAACGCCCGCCTGGACGCGGTCGCCGCCTTCTACGACAACAACCTGTCGCGTGGAGCGATTGCCGAGCGGCTCAAGGGTCTCAATGACCTGGAACGCCTCACGAACCGCGTGATTCAGCGCATCGCCACGCCGCGCGATCTCCTTGCCATCTGCAAGACTCTGGAGGCCGTGCCGGGGCTGCTGGAGGCGTTGGGCGCAGGCGGGGAAAGCGCGTCGCGGGCTGAGGAAGAGCTGACGACAGACAGCAGTACGGTAGCCGCAACAAGTCCATCATCGGAGACGGCAGAGGAAATCTGGGAGAGCCTGGGGCATCGCGATGCCACCCCCGCGGCTGACGCGCCCCAGCCACGTCGGGAACACCACCGCGAGCACAGGCGGCGCGCAGTGATTCGTGAGGTTGCTCCTAGCATGGACCTGACGCAGTTTCTGCCCGTGCCCCTCGCCCCGTGTGTCCAGGTTGTGAGCCTGATCCGCTCAGCGATTGTGCCGGAGCCGCCCGCCGCTCTTGGGACCCCAGGCATCATCGCGCCGGGCTTCTCCGCCGAGCTAGACGGCATCATCCACGCCTCCCGCGACGCGAAGGATTGGGTCGCCAGCCTCGAAGCCCGCGAGCGTGAGCGCAGCGGCATCAAATCGCTCAAGGTCGGCTTCAACAAGGTCTTTGGTTACTATCTCGAAGTGACGAAGGCAAACGCCGACGCCGTGCCTGCGGACTACATCCGCAAGCAAACCCTCGTCAACGCCGAGCGCTACATCACGCCGGAGCTCAAGGAGTATGAGACGCTCATCCTCAACGCCGAGGAACGCGTGGTGGAGCTGGAGACGCGGCTGTTCCGCGACATCTGCGCGCAGATCGCCGACGAAGCGCAGAACCTCCTGGGAACGGCTCGCGCCATTGCCTACCTGGACGTGGTCACGAGTCTAGCCGAGGTGGCGCGCCGCCACACCTATGTCCGTCCCGTCATCAGCACGGATGGCTGCCTGGACATCCGCAACGGCCGTCACCCCGTCGTCGAGCGTTCATTGGAGGGCGAGTTCGTCGCCAACGACCTGCGCCTCGAAGAAGGCGAAATCGTCATATTGACCGGGCCGAATATGGCCGGCAAGTGTGTTCGGGGTGATACGCTGGTCTTTACTAATCGGGGGCTGCTTCCCATCATAGCACTGATGCCGCCTGATGCGCAGGAGGGCGAGTTCACAGGCGTAAGTTGTCTCACGCAAGGCAGGCAAGGGCGTCAGGATGTCACGCACTTCTACGTTGGCGGGCGACAGGCAACAGTGCGTATCAAGACGCGCTTTGGCTACCAGATCGAAGGTACGCCGAAGCACCGCATCTGGGTACGCCATCCCGATGGCACGGAAGGCTGGAAGGCGCTCGGTGATGTCCTCGAAGGCGATGTGGCGGCAATCCAACGGCGGATAGATCTGTGGGGACACGACATCGCTATTGACAGCTCACAGGCGCGCGCTCTGAAGCGTGTCAAACAGTACCCACTACCAGAGACACTGGATCCGGACCTGGCTTACCTGATGGGCTTGCTCATCGGCGATGGCACGCTGACCTACGATGACAGCTTCCTGCTGTCCACCGCCGACGCCTTCATCGCCGACGAATTCACACGCATCATGCAACGCCTGTTCAGCTACACGCCGGGGCGCAAGGCGAACGGCAAGGACTTCTTCGTCACGAGCCACCAGATTCGCAAGTTCCTGGCGGACCTGGACATGGGCTACAACCAGGCTCAAGATAAGCACGTGCCGGTCTCTATCCTGCGCGCGCCGAAACCGCTCGTCGTCGCCTTCTTGCAGGGGCTGTTTGACACCGATGGCTATGCCGATAATCGCTACGGCAACGCGCACCTGGCAACCGCGTCGAAGCGCCTGGCGCACGAAGTGCAGCTTCTCCTGCTAAATTTGGGCATCATCGCTTCGCTACGCGTCAAGCAAACACCGGCCCGGCCGAGCTACGAAGTGTCTATCACGGGCCTCGACGCTATCATGTTCCACCAGCTTGTCGGCTTCCGCTTACTGCGCAAGAAAGAGCGGGCAGGACTGGCTTCTTCGTTGCGCATGCCCAACGTAGGTGGTATTCCTTACCTGGCTGATACTTTGAAGGAGGTCCAGGCGCGCATCGTCTCAACCCCGAACAAGCCCGTGGCCTTGAAGCGCGTTAAGTCCATCAACTCCATCTTCTACACATACATTCCGACCGGACGCAATCTCACGCACGGCAAGCTGGACGAGCTTGTTGCCTATTGCCGCCAGAATGACGTGCCATGCCCGGAACTGGACACCCTACAAACCACGCGCTACTTCTACGATCCTGTCACGAGCACTGAAGCCGGCGAAGCGGAAGTCTACGACCTGTCGGTGGCGGAGGAACACGCCTACGTCGCCAATGGCCTCATCAGCCACAATTCGACCTATCTCCGTCAGATCGCGCTAGTCGTCCTCATGGCCCAGATTGGCTCGTTCGTCCCGGCGGAGAGCGCGACGCTGTCTGTCGTGGATCGCATCTTCACCCGTATCGGGGCGCACGACGAGATTGCCCAGGGGCAAAGTACCTTCATGGTGGAGATGGTCGAGACGGCGAACATCTTGCGCCACGCCACGCCGCGCAGCCTGGTCGTCCTGGATGAAGTGGGACGGGGGACGAGTACCTACGACGGTCTGTCCATCGCCTGGGCCGTGGTCGAGTACCTGCACAACAACCCCGACCTGCGCGCCAAGACCCTGTTCGCCACGCACTATCACGAGCTCACCGAACTGGCCGAGCGTCTGCCGCGTGTGCGCAACTACAACGTCGCCGTGGCGGAGGATGGCGACGGCGTCGTGTTTTTACATAAGATAGTGCCGGGTGGCGCCGACCGATCCTACGGCATCCATGTTGCCCAGCTTGCCGGCCTGCCGCGCGCCGTGATCCATCGCGCCTCCGAGATTCTCGCCGACTTGGAACAGGAAGCGCGGGCGCCGGGCGCGCCGCGAGACGCGCGACCGATGCAGCTGGCGCTGCTGATGACGGAGCACCCGGCGGTGACGGCGCTGAAAGAACTTGACGTAAATCAGCTCACGCCGCTGGAAGCCATCAACGCCCTGTATCAGTTGCAGAAGAAAGCGAAGGAGTAACGGTTAGCGGTCGCGCTCGCGTAGCGCCCGCTCGATCTCGCGCTTGCTGTCGCGCTCGGCGATGGCGTCGCGTTTGTCATACGTCTTCTTGCCGCGCGCCAGGGCCAACTCGACCTTGGCGCGGTTGTCTTTGAGGTAGATGCGCAGGGGGACGAGGGTGTAGCCCTTCTCAGTGATGGCGCCCGCGAGGCGGTTGATCTCTTTGCGGTGGAGCAAGAGCTTGCGGGGCCGCAGCGGGTCGTGGCTGGCGTAGCCCGCCATGTCGTAGGGCGAAATGTGGACGTTCATCAGCCACATCTCGCCGTCCTTGATTTGCGCGTAGCTGTCGCGCAGGTTGGCGCGGCCGGCGCGCATGGACTTGATTTCCGTTCCCAGCAGCGCGATGCCCGCTTCGTATGTTTCCTCGATGAAGTAATCGTGGCGCGCCTTGCGGTTCTCGGCGAGAACGCGGTCCTTTGTGCCTGTCGTGCTCATGCGTGTTCCTGTCGCTAGTGTGCGGCGCGGGCGGCCTCAATCGCGCGCTGAAGCTGCGGGTCGCTCTTGTCCTTCGCCGGGTCGCCACCTTCGACGACGATGTTCGGCTCGATGCCCGCTTTCGAGATGTCCTGGCGGTTGGGCGTCAGCCAGTGGGCGATGGTAACGTGCAGCGTTGAGCCGTCGGAGAGCTGATGGACGTTCTGCACGGACCCCTTGCCAAAGGTCTTGACCCCGACCAGCGTGCCCCGTCCGCGGTCCTTAATCGCGCCCGCCACGATCTCCGAGGCGCTGGCGCTGCCGCCGTTGACGAGCACAACCAGTGGTAGATCAAGCCCTGCTCCGCCGCCTTTCGCGCGAAACTCCTCCTCAGAGCCATCACTGTGGCGCTCGTAGGTGATGATGCCATCCGGTATGAACTGGCTGGCGACGGCGATGGCCGCGTTCAGGTAGCCGCCGGGATTGCCGCGCAGGTCCAGGATGAGAGACGTTGCGCCTTTCTGCTTCAGCTCCTGGATCGCCCGCTCTAGCTCCTTGGGTGAGCGGTCGCTGAAGAGCGAGATGCGCGCGTAGCCCGTGGTTGGCGCACCCATGTCGTCCAGCATGCGCCACGTCACTGAGGGCGTCTCAATCGCGTCGCGGGTGATGCTCACGTCGAACGGTGCGCCGTCGCTGCGCTGTATTGTCAGCACGACCTTGCTGCCCTTCGGCCCACGGATCAGGGCTACGACGTCATCCACGCTCATGCCCGCGATGTCGCGTCCGTCCACCTTGAGGATGATGTCGCCAGCCTTCAGCCCCGCTTTGTCGGCGGGCTGGTCCGTCAGCGCGTTGACAATGACGAACTGCCCCTTGTCGTTGCTGCCGACGTTCGCGCCGATACCCTCGAACTGCCCCGCCAGATCGTTGCGCTCTTTCTCGGCCGCCTTCGGCTCGATGAACACGGTGTTGGGGTCGTTGAGCGTCGAAAGCGCCCCCCGCAGGGCGCCGCGCGACACAGCGGTGTCGTCAGGCACCTGGCCGTAGAACTCGTGCTGGACAATGCCCCACGCCTCCCAGAAGACGCCCAGGTCTTTGGAGGAGGCCGAGGTTCGGCCCGTCAAGGCATCGAAGCCCGACTTGAGGCTGGCTATGGACGTGCCTTCGCTCGCCGACCCGGTCAGGCCCCGCGCCAGGTAGCCCGCCGCGAAGGCGCTCGTAATAGCCAGGAAGACGAGCGCGGTGACGAGGCCCGTTCCTATCCAGTTACGTTTTCGTCCCATACCCCAGATTCCGCTCTGTTCATGATATCGCCCCGTCACACCCGATACACAGCGATGCTAGGATTCTAGCATCATAATCCCCTCTCGCCAAACAAGGGAGGGGATAAAAAAATAGCGACAGGCTATGTAAAGTTCGTCGGGCTATTGACACGGGACGGCGTATCGCCTATAATCAAACTTATAGACGGTTAAGAAATCGGGAGGATTGATGACGGACGAGCTTGCCGTAGGGACGGCGTTATCAGTGTCGAGGCGCAGAGATCTCGTTGACCAGTGGCTCGCTGAGGTGGATGCCAGCGAGGATACACGGACAACGTACCGCATTGGGCTTATGCACTTTATGGATTGGCTGCAGGAAACAGGAGCAGCCGAGATCAATGCGGCCACCATCAGAGCGTGGCGCGATAGTATCGACTTGTCCCCAAGTTCGGTCAATCTGCGCCTGAGCGCGGTACGCTCTTTCTTCGCGTGGATCGTCGAACAGGGGCTAATGCCAATGAATCCGGCGGCAGGTATTAAAGGAGCTACACGACGTGGTACCTCAAAGAGTCATAAGCGCGATGAACTCACAGCAGAGGAGGTTCTGGCTGTCCTTGAGAACTGTAATCCCAATCAGTCAATTGGGGCGCGTGACCGGGCGATAATCGCTCTGATGGCGTATACGGGCTTGCGAACCGTAGAAGTCTATCGCGCAGATGTTGGTGATCTCAAAACACGAAACGGTCGCCTTGTGCTCTGGGTGCAGGGAAAGGGGCACGAAACAAAGGATGATTATGTCGTGTTGCCTAAGCCAGCTGAGCGAGAGCTTCGCGCCTGGCTTCGACATCGTGGGAAAGTCCGTCCCAGTGATCCGCTGTTCGTCTCCCTCTCGCCGCGCAATCATGGAGAGCGCATGAGTCGCGCAGCCATTCGAGCAGCCATAAAGCAGCGATATAGTGATGCAGGTATTGTAGGCGAGACGAAGACGACGCACAGCCTCCGACACTCAGCAATCTCCAATGCCATACGGCACGGGGCGACACCAACGCAGGCCCAGGCCATGGCGCGTCATTCGAATGTGAACACAACTCTTATCTATTACCACGAGATCAGCCGTACAAGTAATCCTGCCGAGGATCTGATCAGCTACGGGGACGAGGATTAAGGGATCCGTATGCTGCCTACTGTCTGGAACCAGGACCTTGTTCTTGATTTGTTCGCAACCGGCGCTCGCTGGGCGCCACGAGGTATGCCCGACGAATATCGAGCCCTCGCTAGAGATCTCAATCAGAGGAGAATCGCAGTCGAGGTGGTAGAGTACACGCGCGTGGACGAACCGCCAGTAACAACACTACCATCTTTGGAACGGTTAGCTTGGGCCTATTCTTTCAGCGGTACAGGCGGAGCACGCCACAGCGAACTAAAGTGGTGGGCATGGAATTGGCTACGTGACCAAGGCGAGCCTCATCCCCAATTTGAGCAACCTGTGGGATATGGAATTGCGGACGTGGTAGCGCCTCGTATTGGGTATGTCGTAGAATGTGGAGATACTGCGCCAGGCAACGTAGGAAGATCGCTGTTCGATTATGGGCATAATGGCTTTGTTCTCTTCCCCTTTTGCTCTCAGCGCGGCCCCTGCAGCGCTTTCCTATTCCGAGTCGCTGAACATAGCCACAAGCCCAGGGAAACGATAGATGAGCCAACGCGTCTTAACCAAGGCCGATCACCTGCACTAAGAGCCTATCCGAATAACCCTGCGGCGCGCAGGGCGATGAGGGCGCAGGCGAAGTGCAGAAAGGCGATGTAGTGTTCAGGCTTCTTGTCCCAGCGCACCAGAATACGCCGAAAGCGG
>JBDHWG010000005.1:0-244594 GCA_039810085.1 Anaerolineae bacterium | reverse complement strand
AGATGCGGAACCCGGTGGTCGTCCGATTGTTGGGCGTTCGCGCCCGTGTCCGTTTAGTCGTCGATGGTGTACTCATGCTCCCAAGTATACATTATCTTGCGTTATTCGGATAGGCACTAACCCGATGCGCGCCGTGGTGCAGCGAGTGAGCGAGGCATCCGTGACCGTGGGCGACGAAGTGGTCGGGGCCATCGAGCGCGGGGTGCTTGTGCTGCTCGGCGTGCGCGAGGGCGACACGCAGGCGGAGGCCGATTGGCTCGCCAGTAAAGTGGCGCAACTGCGCATCTTCAGCGACGACGAGGGCCGCTTCAACCTCTCGGTGCTCGACATAGGCGGCGCGGCGCTGGTGGTCAGCCAGTTCACGCTCTACGGCGACGCGCGCAAGGGCCGCCGGCCCGACTTCACAAAGGCGGCCCGGCCGGAGACGGCCGAGCCACTCATCGAGCACTTTGTCGCGCAGCTTCAGGCGGCGGGTGTGCCTACTGCGACGGGCCGCTTCGGCGCGTCCATGGCGGTCCACTTGGTGAACCAGGGTCCGGTGACGATTCTCCTGGAGCGCGATACGGCTGCCTAACGGGGGGCGGCGCGGATAGCTCGGCTAGTCGCGCGTCGGGCGCGGGAACACGCGGCGCAGACGGTCGGGAGGGTGTAACTGGTAGGCTGCCTTCGACCTCGATGGGCAGCCCTCCCGTCAGCAGGGCGAGAACGTTGTAGCCAAACGCGATGAGCACGCACAGCAGGCCGATAGTCACGCCACCCGCCACGACCATCAAGACAATGAGGCTGAACATCGTGAACGCGCTGGCACTGTCAATCGCTTGTAACGTCGCCAGAAACCCCTGTGTGCGCGTCACAGCGATGATATCAATGGTCGTGATGTCGCGCCCTAGTAGCTGGATGTTGATCTTCTGCATGCCCTCTAGCCAGGTGCGCAGGCTATGAACGACCGCAAAACCGGCGATGGCAAGCAGGACGGCCGGCGCGAGACAGCCCAGGCCCCCCAGGGCGAGGCCGAACTTTGCCATCGCCCAGTAGGGCAGGCGGCTGATGCGCAGCCGCCCCCGCTTGACGTCGAGCACATCCCCCGCCATCGCTTGTTGGTTCATACTTTTGTCTCCTATACTCCCCCGCATGCCAGTCAGAGGAAGGAAACGCAGAGACGCAGAGACGCAAAGGAAAGAGCGTAGAGTTGTTCTTTCTCTGCGCCTCTGCGCCTCTGCGTTGCCATCTTGTCCTCGCGCAAATCCAGAAAGTCGGCCATCTGCACTAACTCACGTCCTCTAGGTGGGCGGCCAGCCAGGGCGTCAGCATCTCGACCGGGCTGAACGAGCCGTGCCGCCCCGGCATGTCCGCCGGCAGCCGGTGCACGCCCTTGGCATGCAGTGAGTACGTCTTGCGCGCCGCCAGCACGATGTCGCCGATCCGCGCTCGCGCCTCGGCCATCGGCTGACCCGTGCCGAAGAGACCGGTGGCGAATGCTTCGTCGCTGTCCCACGCCGCGAACTGCGCGGCCAGGGTCTCCCGTAGATAACCGAGCAGAGCGGCTTTTTCCCCCTGACGCGCGAACAGGTAAGCCATCCGCGCCTCGCCGGTTGGGTCGAATTGCAGCCGCTGCGCGATCCCCGGATGGTTGGCGATGTCCACGATGTCCTGGGGACGCGAGCGCATCTGGCCGTGGTCGGCGCTGATGACGAGCAAGGTCTTCGAGCGCGCACCGTTGGGCAACCCATCCAGGAACTCGCGTCCCAAGGAGTACGCCAGGTTGCGAATCTCCGCCGCGTGCATCTCGGTATCCGGCCCACGGAGATGGTCAATCGTATCGACACCAGGCCAGTAGGCTGAGATGAACGCCTCACGCGGGCCGCTGATGAGGAGGTGGCGCAGCCCAACCCACATGTCGGCCGATGTAAAGTAGGGATGGATCGTCGCGCCGCGATACTGCAAGCGGGACAGGCCGCTGTCCCGGATGTCGCTCGGCAGCAGCACGTGGGTGGGGATGCCCTCGTCGGCGAGACGCTGAGCGACGCTCGGCACCGGAACGAACGTGTCGTAGTTCAGGCCGAGCGCCGCCAGCTCGCCGGGCCGATGCGAATGGTGGGCGCTGAGGAGGATCATGTTGGCGGTACGCGAGAACTCCCGCAGGAACAGCATGTAGCCGAGCATGCCGTGCTCGACGGGAGCGCGGCCTGTGGCGAAGCTTGTTGTCGCCGCCGTCGTCGTGGAGGGAAATACCGAGGTGAGGGGCGCCAGCATGCCCGCGCGGGCAACCCGGTGGAAGGCGAGCGTGTCGTCCGCCGCCATCGCCTCGGTGAGCGCCAGGTAGCCCAGGGCATCCAGGATGACCAGGACGACGCGGCGCACGCGGCCCTGCCAGGGCTGCCACAGCGGCTCCCACAGCGGGCGCGACGCCTGTAGATCGGCGCCCAGGAGCGCGGCGAACGTCGGCGCGACGTTGGCGATAGAGAGGCCATCGTAGTGGGGGAAGATGGCGTCTTCGTCAACATTGCTCAGGGGCAGGCGGTGGCTGCGAATACGCTCCCATGCGGAGGCTGCAATCGAGGGCTCGGTCATGTCTCCTCACATAGAACGGGAACCCCCGGGGGCAAAGGTGCGCCCCGGGGGATCCGGAATGATGGGGCGAGATGCAGAGTTTAGACCTAAGAGAGGGCCGTGAAGTCTGCGGGGAGTCTGCTCAAATTCTCAAATTCCATTATACATCAGGGCTGTCCGCTGTCAATGCCCCCAGCATGAATCTTAAGCCAGGCCCGATGGGTAATGCCAAGGTTCCGATTTGGACCAAAACAAACACCTTCGCGTGACGCGGCAAGTTGACAACGCCAATTCAGCGTTTTATAATCAAAATGTTGAATTGACGCGTCGCGTGGACGCCTCCGGGTGTCCAGCGACTTGAGCAGTGGTAATTGTTCACCTATCCCCTCGTTCGCCAAACATCATTCAAGCCACGCGGTTTGCCTGCCACACCGTTCGTGGCAGGCTACATTTACAGGAAAGGAAGACTATGACGACGGCTGCCATCACCTTCTATCGGACCACGATCGGCAAGAAAGTCATCATGGCGATCACCGGTCTTGTCTGGGTGTTCTACGTCATTCTGCACATGTTTGGCAATCTCAAATTCTTCGTCAGCCCGGAGTCTATCAATAGCTGGGCCGCGTTCCTGCGCACTTTCGGCTCCGACATTCTGGGCTACTCCGGCGTGCTGTGGGTCGTCCGCCTTGTGCTCATCGTCAGTCTCGCCCTCCACATCTTGATGGCGTGGCAGTTGACCCGAATGAGCTGGGCGGCCCGCCCCGTGAAATACAAGGCGCGCCGCCGCTTCCTCGCCGCCGACTTGAGCGGGCGCTCGATGCGTTGGGGCGGCGTCTTCATCGGCGTCTTCCTGTTGGTGCACATTTTGCAGCTCACCACGGGCACGTTGCTGCCGGGCTTCGAGGAAGGGCAGGTGTACCACAATGTGGTTGCCAACTTTGCCAATCCGCTCATCTCTCTCTTCTACATCATCATGATGGTCGTCCTGGCCCTGCACCTGTACCACGGGACGTGGAGCCTCCTGCAGAGTCTTGGCTTCGACGCATACCCCAAGAATAACTTGTGGCATCGTCTCGGTCAGGCCATCGCCATCCTCGTGCCGCTCGGCTTCGTTCTGGTGCCGGTCGCCGTCGTGCTCGGCTTCTACGTGCGACAGTAGGCTGGAGCCAGGGAAGATACCGAAAGGATTTATTATGAGCACACAGGTCGCTCCAAGCCCTGTTAAGACACCAACAACGCGGCCCCTTTGGACCGAAGGGAACCAGACGCTCGACGCCCATGTTCCCGACGGGCCGCTACCGGATAAGTGGGGTCGCTACCAGCAGGAAATGAAGCTCGTCGCGCCCTCGAACCGTCGCAAGTACACCATTATCGTCGTCGGTACGGGCCTGGCCGGTGGCGCAGCGGCTGCGACGCTCGGCGAGGCGGGCTACAACGTCCTCAACTTCTGCTTCCAGGACAGCCCGCGCCGCGCCCACAGCGTTGCTGCCCAGGGTGGCATCAACGCGGCCAAGAACTACCGCAACGATGGCGACAACGTCTGGCGCTTCTTCGTCGACACCATCAAGGGCGGCGACTACCGCTCGCGTGAGGCGAACGTCTACCGTCTCGCCCAGGTGAGCGTCGACATCATCGACCAGTGTGTCGCCGTCGGCGTGCCGTTCGCCCGCGAGTATGGCGGCTATCTCGACACGCGCTCGTTCGGCGGTACCCAGGTGGCCCGAACGTTCTACGCCCGCGGCCAGACCGGCCAGCAGCTCCTGCTCGGCGTCTACTCGTCGCTGATGCGCCAGGTCGAGCGCGGCGCGGTCAAGCTGTTCCCACGCCACGAGATGATGGACCTCGTTCTGGTCGACGGCGTCGCGCGCGGCATTGTCACGCGCAACCTCCTGACGGGCGAGATCCAGTCCTTCGCCGCCGACGCCGTGGTGCTGTGTACTGGCGGCTACGGCAACGTCTACTACCTCTCGACCTATGGACGCGGCAGCAACGCGACGGCCACCTGGCGCGCGTACAAGCGCGGCGCGCTGTTCGCCAACCCGGCCTTCACCCAGATTCACCCGACGTGCATCCCCGTCAAGGGCGACTACCAGTCGAAGCTCACGCTCATTAGCGAGTCGGTACGCAACGACGGGCGCTGCTGGGTGCCGAAGCGCCAGGGCGATAACCGGCCGCCGAATGAGATCCCGGAGGACGAGCGCGACTACTACCTGGAGCGCATGTACCCCAGCTACGGCAACCTCGCCCCCCGCGACATCGCTTCCCGCGCCGCCAAGCGCGTATGCGACGAGGGGCGCGGCGTGGGGCCGGGCGGCCAGGGCGTCTACCTGGACCTGCGCGACGCGATCCAACGCCTCGGCAAGAAGGTCATCGCGGACCGCTACGGCAACCTCATGGAAATGTACGAGCAGATTACGGACGAGGACCCGTACAAAGTGCCGCTGCGCATCTACCCCGCCGTCCACTACACGATGGGCGGCCTGTGGGTGGACTATAACCTGATGAGCAACATCCCGGGCCTGTTCGTCGGAGGTGAGGCCAACTTCTCGGACCACGGCGCGAACCGCCTGGGCGCGAGCGCCCTGCTCCAGGGCCTGGCCGACGGCTACTGGGTGCTGCCGGTGACGGTTCCCAACTACCTCGCCACAGCCAAGCCGACCGCGGTCAGCATCGAGGACCCCGCGTTCAAGGAGGCGGAGTCCGAGGTCAACGGCAAAATCAAGCGCCTGCTCTCGGTCAATGGCAAGCGCTCGGTGGACACGCTGTACCGCGAGCTGGGTCGGACCATGTGGGAATACTGCGGCATGGCGCGCAACGACGCCGACCTGCGGACTGGCCTCCAGCGTATTCCGGAGATTCGTGAGGCGTTCTGGAAAGACGTGCGCGTCCCTGGCGAGAACGGCGAGTTCAACCAGCAACTCGAAAAGGCCAGCCGCGTCGCCGACTTCCTGGAACTGGCCGAGCTGATGATGATGGACGCCCTCATGCGCACCGAGTCATGCGGCGGCCACTTCCGCGAGGAGAGCCAGTACCCGGACGGCGAGGCCATGCGCGACGACGCGAACTTCTCCTTCGTTGGCGCGTGGAAATACAACGGCAGCGAGCCGCCCGTCCTCATCAAAGAACCGCTGGTCTACGAGAACGTCCACATGGCCGTCCGCAGCTACAAGTAGCATGCAGCGGTGGAGAGACTATGAATATTACACTTAACGTCTGGCGGCAAAAGAATGCCAACAGCCCTGGTAGCTTCCAGACCTACCAGGCGAACGATATCAGCGAAGACATGTCCTTCCTCGAGATGCTCGACATCGTGAACCAGGGCATCATCGACAATGGCGGCGAGCCAATTGCCTTCGACCACGACTGCCGCGAGGGCATCTGCGGCATGTGCGGCATCGTCATCAACGGCGTCCCCCACGGCGGCTTCGCCACGACGACGTGTCAGCTCTACATGCGCCACTTCAAGAACGGCCAGACCATCACCCTGGAGCCGTTCCGCTCGCGGGCGTTTCCGGTCATCAAGGACCTGGCCGTGAACCGCGGCGCCCTCGACCGCATCATCTCGGCGGGCGGCTTCATCAGCGCCAACACCGGCAGCGCGCCCGACGGCAACGACATGCTCGTTCCGAAGCAGAACGCCGACGACGCCATGGTCTACGCCGCGTGCATCGGCTGCGGCGCGTGCGTCGCCGCCTGCCCCAACGGCTCGGCGATGCTGTTCACGGGCGCGAAGGTGGCGCACCTGTTGGAGCTGCCCCAGGGCCAGCCTGAGCGTTACCAACGCGTCGTCGCCATGCTCGAGCAGCATGACACCGAAGGCTTCGGCAGCTGCACCAACCACGGCGAGTGCGCCGCCGTCTGCCCGGCCCACATCCCGATGACCGCCATCGCCCACCTCAACCGAGACCTGCGGTCGGCGGCGATGAAGGGCTACATGAAGTAGTCGCAGTGCTGAGACAGCCTTTCCGGGGACTGGAGGCACGCCTTGCGCGTCCTCCAGTCCTTTCGTTTCTCAGGAGACTTCGATGATTGTCGATCGCTCTGTAACCCACACCCTCTCGGCCTACGGCGGCGACGGCTGGCAGCCGCGTCCCCGCTCACTGCGTGAGGAATTGGGCGACCTGTGGGCGTCCTGCGGCATCGCGTCGGAGTGGGAGCCATTACGCGCCGTTCTCCTCCACCGCCCCGGTGACGAGCTGCTCGCCTCGGCCGACCCCAATGCCGTCAACATGCTCGCGCCTCTCGACTTAGCGCGGGCGCAGGCGCAGCACGACGCCCTGGCGCAAGCCTACCGCGATGCTGGCGCGTCGGTTTATTATGTCGAGCCTCAGCGGACCCCTACCCCGAACCAGATGTTCATGGCTGATTTGTTCGCCATGACGCCGGAGGGCGCTATCCTCGCGCGTCCCGCCTCAGAAGTCCGCGCCGGCGAGGAGCGTATTGCCGCGCGTCGACTGGCCGACCTGGGCATCCCCATCGTTCGCAGCGTTAGCGGCCTCGGCACGTTCGAGGGCGCGGACCTCATCTGGCTCGACCCGCAGACGGCGCTCCTGGGCCGCGGCCTGCGCACGAACGACATTGGCGCGGCGCAGATCACGAGCATCCTGCGCGAGATGGGCGTTGAGGTGGTGCAGATCGACCTGCCATTTGGGACGATGCACCTGATGGGCATGATCCGCATCGTGGACCGCGACCTGGCGATTGCCTGGCCGACGCGCCTGGTCCACCGGGGCGTCGAGGCGCTGCGGGCGCGCGGCTATACCGTTGCCTTCATCCCAGACGAGAGCGAGGCGCGCGACGGCTTCGCCCTCAACTTCGTCACCCTCGGCCCGCGTCGGGTGCTCATGGCGGCGGGCAACCCTAACACGCAGGCGTTCCTGGAAGCGTTGGGCGTGACGTGCCACACCGTGGAGGTGGACGAGTTAGCGAAGGCCGCTGGCGCGATTGGGTGTCTCACGGGTATACTGCACCGCGTGTGACTTTACGCGATAGGATGTCCCAGCGCGAGGGTCGCTTGCAGCCTGGCCCACTCGGCGAGGGTGAGCGTTTCGGCGCGGCGAGTCGGGTCGATGCCGGCTGCTATGAGCGCGGCGTCAACCTGGGCGCTGGGGAGATTGAGGCCCTGCGCCAGGGAGTTGCGGAGTTGCTTGCGCTTCTGGCCGAAGCCGGCGCGCACGATGCGGAAGAAGCTCTCGGTATCGGTGACGCCCTCGGCGGGCTGCGGGTAGACGTCGATGCGCACCACGGCAGAGTCGACCTTGGGGGGGGGATAGAAGGCGCCGGCCGGGACACGGGCGACGACGCGCGGCGCGCCGAATAGCTGCACACTCACGCCGAGCAGGTTCATGTCCGGCGGCTTCGCCACGATGCGCTCGGCCACTTCGCGCTGCACGAGGACGACGACGCGCGTGGGTTTCAACGGCGCTTCCAGGATGTGACGCAGGACGGCAGAGGTGATGTAGTACGGGAGGTTGGCGACGACTTTGTAAGTCGCCACGTCTCGGGCGGCCATGAGGGCGCCAAGGTCTACGGCAAGGATGTCCGCCTGGACGACCTCGACCGGCAGCCCGACGGCGACCTCGGTGTGCAGAAGCTCGACCATGCGCCCGTCTAGCTCAACAGCAATGACGCGGCCGGCGTGCGTACCGAGGCGGCGTGTGAGCGGCCCCGGGCCGGGTCCGATCTCCAGCACCGTGTCATCCGGCGATAACTCGGCCGCTGCAACGATCTTGTCCAGGGCGCTCTCGTCCAGCAGAAAGTGCTGGCCGAGGCTCTTCTTGGCCCACAGGCCGTGGCGCTTGAGTAACGCGGGGATGCTCTCGCGGTCGGTCACATACCCTCGTGAGGGGAATCGTTCGGCCCAGATCCTTACCCCGATGGTCGTAGCCAAGGCAACCTGAGTCACCCAGCGGGGGCCGCTTACCGTTGCTACCTCTCGGTCCTGGCGGGATTCACAGTCCGCTGCCGCTCAGGGCCCCCGCCCGTGCCACCGGGATAAGGGTCTGGGCCGACGTTGGCGGAGAGGGCGGGATTTGAACCCGCGAGACAGAATAACTGCCTACGCGATTTCCAGTCGCGCGCACTAGACCGGGCTATGCGACCTCTCCGTATCCGAGCGAGAATTATACCCCGAAATGCCTTCTGGGTCAATCCTCGATATACGACGCGCGATGTGCCGCGACCTTACGGCGGCGCGTCCCGCGACGGCCGCTCGCGGAAGAAGTCACCGCGCGCCTCGGCAATGTCGGCTTCAGGCAAATAGCGGGCAACGAGATCGAACGTATCGACGATTAACCCGTTGAGCATCGAGGACGCTTCGGCGAGGGGCGCTTCGAACACCGCACGCAATCGCCGCGCCGCGTCTGCCGGAGCGACGGGCAGCGTAGCAAGTGTCTGCTCCATCCACTTGAAGCCCAGGTGCGGCAGATACACGCCGCTCAGCGCCAGCCACAGGAGGTATAGGCGTTTCGCCGACGCTGCGGCGTCCTCGTAGAATAGCACAACCTCCCCGCGTCGGGCCAGCTTGTTGCGGTTCCACGCCGCCATGAACCACAGATGCTCGGCAATCATCGCTTGCGCCAGCCCAGGCGGATACACGGCGACGCGCGTTCGCCACGCCTCGATAGCCTCGGCCCCTTTTAGGGGAATGCCGCTCTGGATGATGGCGATGAGGTCCTGCTTCACCAGCGACGTGGCGTAGGCATCGACCACGTCTGCCAGCCATCCCTCCACAACCGCCACGCTGCGATTGCTAATCTGTAGCTCCACGCCTCGCAGCACGGCATCGTCCGGCCAGTCGCCGTTGTCCTCCTCGTAGTCGTACAGCTGCCTTGCGTCGCCGCCACCCCGCTCGATGGTGTCGCGCCGCATCGCCGCGTCGGGGTCCCTATCCCAGAACACCGTCATCTCGATATCGGAGGCGTTATCCGCCCGCCCCGTCGCTGCCGACCCCGACACGAGCACAGCGCGTACCTGGGGCCTGTCGTCGTAAGTCCGCGCGAAGTCGCGGGCCATCTCTCGCCGCCACGCGCTGGCGTACCCCACCCCTTGTTCGTCGTGCATCATCCGAAGCGCCTGGGGTCGAAGGGTGACATGTCGCGGTCCGGCTGGCCCTGGCAAATCCACTCGGCGAGCACGCGCCCGGTTTCCGTTGTGAACGGCATACCGTGGCCGGTACAGCCGGCGGCAATCCAGAGACCCGGCGACAACGGCCCGATGAGCGGCGACGAGTCTGGCGTGAAGCCCATGATGCCCGCCCAGCGGTACGCGACCGGCGCGGACGCCAATTCCGGGAAGTTCTCGCTGACGAAGCCGTCCAGCGCGGCCTGAATTTCGGGGCGCAGGTGATTCTCGGTGTACGGGCGGTCGGCGTCAGCGGCAACGCGCCGCATCCCGCCCAGCACCCACGCGCCGTCTGTCGTCTGCTGCCAGTACTCGCCGCCGTCGTTCGCGGACCACGCGCCTGGAAAGACGCGGCGCGGCAGCGGGGCTGTCGCCCGCATCTGCCCGCGAACTGGCTCGATGACCTGCGCCAGCCTCGGCGCAAGCCCGCCAGTCCAGGCATTCGTCGCCAGGACGATGTGATCCGCTATGAGGTCGCCCTTGTCCGTCTCGACGACGCCCTGGCGGATTGCTTTGGCTGTCACGCCCGTCCGCACGGCGGCGCCACGGCGAGCGGCGGCAGCGGCCAGACCGCGCACGAGCCGTCCGCTGTGAACAACTGCGCCGCGCGGGTTGAAGCGCGCGCCACGGAACGCCGGCGGCAGCGCCACGGCGACGCGCGCTTGCAGGGCGTCGGCGCTGAGCCACTGCATTTCGAAGCCGTCTCGCGCCAGCGCGTCGATCACCGCCTGTTGGCGGCTCTCGTCGTCTTCCGACAGGGCGAGGGCGTAGCTCCCTTCGGGGCGGTAGTCGCCATCAATGCCCTCCTCGGCCAGCGTTCGCTTCAGCAGCGCGGCGCTGTCTTCGGTGTACCGCCAGATAGTCCGGGCTGCGGTGTGGCCGCGCGTCTCGATGGTCTTCAGGTAGCTCTCCGTCGTACCGGGCGAGACGATGCCCGCATTGCGGCCCGTCGCGCCGCCCGCCAGCGTCCCCCGCTCGACCAGGAGAACGTCAGCGCCCGCTCGCGCCAGGAACAGCGCAATCGAAGCGCCCATCACCCCCGCCCCGACCACAACGACCTGGGCGCGGCGCGGCAATGCGCCCGTCAACGCCAGGTCGCCTGCTGTTGCCAGCCAATATGACGTTGGCTCGTTATTGTTCATCAAGTGTATTCCGTGGTTTCCATCATGCGCCCGGCGGTTGGGGTAAGCATAGCACGCGGGGAAACGGGGCGTCAAATGGCGTAGGGCGGCGTCTCAACGGGAGCGCCGCCCCACAACCATGCAGGTGCTAACGGGTGTTCTGATTACAGAACACATTATACACTAGAACAAATGTCTGTGTCAAGTACTTTGAGAGGATATTTCCGGAAATAGGCACACTCGTTGACCCGCCCTCCCCGCCGTGCTATACTTCCAAAAGAAGCAAACTCAGGAGACACCGTGCGAGTCAACATCGGCAAGGGAAGCGTCGAACTGGTCGAGGGCGACATTACGCAGGAGACAACCGACGCCATCGTCAATGCTGCAAACGAGGCCCTGGCGCCCGGCGGTGGTGTGGATGGCGCGATTACCCGCGCCGCCGGTCCGAGCGCCCTGGTCGAGCGCCGCAAGCTGGGCGGCTGCCAGACGGGCGAGGCGCGCATTGGACCGGGCGGAGACCTGAAGGCGCGCTACATCATCTATGCCGTCGGTCCGGTTTACCACGACGGTGGGCGCGGCGAAGCAGATTTACTCGCCAGCGCCTACCGCAACAGTCTGGCGCTGGCCGCCCAGCACGGGCTGCACAGCGTCTCCTTTCCCGCCATCAGCACCGGCATCTATGGCTATCCCACGGCTGAGGCCGCGCGGGTGGCTCTGGCGGCGATCATCGATTTCCTTAAGACAGAGCCGATGCAGGTACGAATTGTGCTGTTCGGGCAGTCCGCCCTGCGCGCCTGGGAACGCGCCTTGCAGGAGTTGCAGTAAACGAGTCGTTTCGCAGGACATGGTCATGATCCAGGTGAAAGTTAAAATGAGCGAGCCGCTATGGCGCGCCGTGGGGCAACGCGAAATGACCGTTGCCCTGGATAATTCGGCGGCGACTGTGGCGGACGTGCTGGTCAAGCTGGCCGAGCAGCCTGGCTTCCGCGGGGCGTATGAGGCCCACGCGGCGGGCGTCGGCGTACCCTATGCCTTGTTCGTGGATGACAAGGCCGTTCCGGAGGCCGCCGCGACGGAGACGCGGATTAGCGAGGGCCAGACGCTACGCATCATCCTGCCAGTTGCGGGCGGCTGATGGCAGAGATTCTACAACGAGCATTCTATCATCGCTCGACGCTCGACGTTGCGCGCGACTTGCTGGGTAAGTCTCTCGTTCGCGTTCTCGATGGCGAACGCTTGAGTGGGCGGATCACAGAGACCGAGGCATACATTGGTGAGGCAGACAAAGCGAACCACGCGGCGCGCGGCTGGCGTGAGCGCCACGCCGTGATGTATGGGCCGCCGGGGTTCGCCTACGTCTACATCATCTATGGCGTTCACTACTCTCTGAATGCCGTCACAGAGCGCGAAGGTTTCCCGGCTGCCGTCTTGATCCGCGCCATTGCGCCCCAAGAGGGCGTTGCGACGATGCGCGCCCGGCGCGGGGGCCGACCGCTCGCGCAAACCGCCGATGGGCCGGGCAAGCTATGCCAGGCGATGGGCATCGACCTGGGTCAGAACGGGATAGACATGACACAGCCAGGCGAGCTATTCATCGAGGACGCGCCCACCATACCGGACGCCTACGTGACGCGAACGCCGCGTGTGGGCGTTGGGGGCGATACTCAGGCGCGCGAGGCTTTATGGCGCTTCGTCGTGTCGCCCACGGCAATGCCCTGGGCCTGAGTCTTGCACACAGAGCGCGCAGACATGGATTCGGTCGTGATGCGGCAGCGCCAACCGGTTACCTTGCGAAAGCCCAATATCGCGCTGACCGGCTTCAGCACGACCGGCAAATCCACCGTCTGCCGCCGACTCGCAGCGGCGCTGGGTTGGTATCGAGTGGATACCGACGATCTCATTACGGTGACGACTGGCAAACCGATTGAGGTTATCTTCCGCGACGATGGCGAGCCGACGTTTCGCGCCCTCGAAAGCGCCGTCCTTGCGGCATCTCTAGCCGGGCGGGACAACGTAGTGGCGACAGGTGGCGGCGCTGTGATATCGCCTGCCAATCGTGCGCTGATGCGCGAGCGGGCGTGGGTCGTGTGCCTCAGCGCGCAGCCGGAGACGGTTCTCGCGCGTCTAGCGGAAGCGGCCCGCATCGAGCCGAGGCCACTGCTGGCGGGCGCTGACCCACTAGCGCGCATCACTGCACTTCTGGAGCAACGCCGAGCATTCTATGCCGAGGCTGACTTGATCGTCGAAACGGATGCATTGACACCGGCCGACGTTACTGACATTATTCTTGAATGGGTTCTCACACAAGAGACCGACCGGAGGTTAGCATGATGGAGTTTCACATTACTCGCCGCGCCCGCGACCGTTATCAGTTTGAAGATACCCTGTTCTCGACGACGGGCCGCGTTCTCCTGGCGAACTTCCACGCGGCGCGTGTCCTGGCGCAGCGGATGAACGAGAAGCGCGATCTCGTCAATTTCCCAGAAACCGCCGTCGCCGCTGCCGACATCAATGCGATGGGCCTCATCGACGAAGTCCTGCATTACATGATCGCCGAGTACCGCAAGCAGGTGAACCCGCGCCTGTTCACGGATGCCCTCAACACAATGGAGGCGAACCTCGGTCACACGGCTGTTGACCGCATTCTGACGCGCTTTGTGGACGAGTATCCCAATAACCAAGTATACCGGCAGCAGACGACGGTCCAGGAATACCTGGCCGGATCCACCAACGGCGTGCCCAACCGCGAGATCGTCCTCGAAGAGATGCTGATGAATTGGGCCGCGAACCTGAACCCGGCCTACGCGCCGTATCGGGAGCTGTTCGACGACAGCCCGCTCCAGCAGGAGCGCGGCTACACCACGCTGTTCAGCACGCTGCGCACGTTCTTCGACGGCCAGCGGGCGCAGTCGGCGGATAACCTCTCGGCGCCGGACCTGGCGCGGTTGAACTTGCTCGACCTCCTGCGCACTCCGGCCCTCGCGTCGCCCTACTCCCTCTTCGGCCAGCTCGAATTTCTCTCCAGCAAGTGGGGCGCTGTCATCGGCCCCCAGATTTACCGTGTCTTGACTAGCCTCGACCTGTACCGCGAGGACGCCAAGCGCTTCATCTTTGGCTTTGCGCCGGGTGGTCCCGAGCCAGGGCCGGTTGAAATCACCGACTACGCGGACATCGAAGCGGAGCCGGAGGCATTCAGCATCGACCTGGCCTGGATGCCCCGCGTCGTCATGATCGCTAAGAATACCTACGTTTGGCTGGACCAGCTCTCGCGGCAGTATGGGCGCGCCATTACGCGCCTCAGCGACATCCCCGATGAGGAACTGGATAAGCTCGCCCGCCGAGGCTTCACCGGCCTGTGGCTGATCGGCCTGTGGGAGCGCAGCAATGCGTCGCGCGAGATCAAGCGCATCATGGGCAACGAGGACGCCGTCGCGTCGGCGTATTCCCTGTTCGACTACCGCATCGCCGACGACCTGGGCGGTACGCCGGCCTACGAGAACCTGCGCGACCGGGCCTGGCAGCGCGGCATTCGCCTCGCCAGCGACATGGTGCCCAACCACATGGGCATCGACTCGCCCTGGGTCATGCAGCACCCGGAGTGGTTCATCCAGCGGACGGATACCCCGTACCCCGTCTATAGCTTCAGCGGGCCGGACCTGTCGTGGGACCCCAACGTCGGCATCTACATTGAAGATCACTACTTCAGCCGCACCGACGCGGCGGTTGTGTTCAAGCGCGTTGACCGCCACACCGGCTCGGAGGTCTATATCTATCATGGCAACGACGGCACGTCGATGCCATGGAATGACACGGCGCAGCTCAACTATCTCAACCCGGACGTGCGCGAGGTCGTCATCCAGACGATCCTTCACGTCGCGCGGCAGTTCCCCATCATCCGCTTCGATGCGGCGATGACCCTGGCGAAGCGCCACTACCAGCGCCTCTGGTTCCCGGAGCCGGGCACAGGCGGCGCGATCCCGTCGCGCTCCGAGTTCGCCATGACCAAGGCCGAGTTCGACGCCGCGATACCCATTGAATTCTGGCGCGAGGTGGTGGACCGCGTCGCCGCCGAAGCGCCGGATACCTTGCTGCTCGCCGAGGCGTTCTGGCTCATGGAAGGCTACTTCGTGCGCACGCTCGGCATGCACCGGGTCTACAACAGCGCGTTCATGAACCTGTTGCGGGACGAGGACAACGCCAAGTACCGCACCGTCATGAAGAACACCCTCGAGTTCGATCCCGAGGTCATGAAGCGCTTCGTTAACTTCATGAACAATCCCGACGAGAAGACCGCCGTCGAGCAGTTCGGCAAGGGCGACAAGTATTTCGGCATCGCTACGGTGATGGCGACGCTGCCCGGTCTGCCCATGTTCGGCCACGGCCAGGTCGAGGGCTACGCCGAGAAGTATGGCATGGAGTTCCGCCGGCCGCTGTGGAACGAGAGCGATGACCCGTACCTGATTGCGCGGCATGAGCGCGAAATCTTCCCCTTGCTCCACAAGCGCTACCTGTTCGCCGAGGTCGAGAACTTCCTGCTTTACGACTTCATCACACCGGGCGGCAGCGTCGACGAGAACGTCTACGCCTACTCCAACCGCTACGGCAACGAGAACACTGTCGTCGTCTACCACAACAAGTACGGTGACACACGCGGCTGGATCAATGTCGCCTTCCCCTATCCGGTCAAGACCGGCGTGGACGACGAGCGTATCATCGTGACCAAGACGCTCGCCGAGGGTCTGCAACTTACCAATGCCGCCGACCGGTTCATCATCTTCCGCGACCACAGCGGTGAGCTTGAGTATATCCGCCGCAACCAGGACCTCTTCAAGAAGGGGCTATACCTGGAACTGGGCGCATACCGCTACCACACCTTCCTCGACTTCCGCGAAGTCCAGGACGACGTCACCGGCCGCTATAGCCGCCTGGAAGCGCAGCTCAGCGGGCGCGGCGTGCCGAGTATCGATGAGGCGCTGCGTGAGCTGACGCTGGAGCCAGTGCGCGCGCCGTATGCCACCCTCGTTAACACCGAGACACTGCGCCGCGTCATCGACACGTGCATCGTTCCCACGGCCGCCGACGGCAAGGCGGCTGAGACGACGGCCGCGGCCGCGCCAGACGCAAGCGCCGCCGAGACGGGTGACGAGAAAGAGACGGTACTGCGCGAGGTAGGCGAGCGCGTGGACGAGCTGCTGCGGGCCATCCAAGAGTTCAGCCGGTCTGAGATCGACCCGGAGACGGTCGCCGAGAAGATCCGGCGCGAGCTGGACGCGGTCGTGGCCCTGCCTTCGCTGAGAGAGCAGGCCGATGGCGACGTGTCGCGCCAGTTCACCGCCGGCGTCGACTACCTGATGGCGCGCTTCGAGGCGAACCCCGCCCTGTGGGGCGGCGCCCTCGCCTGGGTGTTCACCCACTCTCTGGGCGAGATGATTGGCGGGCCAGACGCGAGCGGACAGAGCCGCACCCTCATCGACGAGTGGCGGCTGGGGAGCGTCATCGCGCCCGCGCTGGAGGGCCTGGGAATGACTGACGCCACTGCCTGGCGCGCCGTCGCGGCCATCAAGCTGTTCAGTGAGCATGACAAGTGGTTCAACATGGGCGCGGCCACTGACCTGCGCGCGTACCGCGTCCTCGACTCGTGGCTGCGCGACAGCGAGGTGCAGCAGTATCTCGGCGTGAACCGCCACCAGGGCATCCTGTGGTTCAACCAGGAGGCGTTCGGCCAGCTTCTCTGGGCCGCCCTGCTGCACGCGACCATCAGCCTGCTCGCTCAGTCGGGCGAGACAGGTGATGGCGCGGCCAAGGATGTCGTGCAAGGCATCGCCGAGCGCTACGCGATTATCGAGCGGCTGCAACAGGCTGAGAAGGAGTCCAAGTACCAGGTCGCCCGGCTGCTGTCGAGCGCTCGCGGCGCGAACGGCTCGACGCCCACCGGCAAAGCCTCCGAAGCTGCGCCAGCCTCAACATCGACACCCGCTGTGGAGGAATCGAGTGACAAGCCCGCGTGAGTTAGCTCTCATCCTGGCCCACGCCGCGCTCGCCGCCGTCGAGCCGGCGGCAGCGATTCGCGCCCACGTTCGGCGCGAGAGTGATGTCCTGCTCATTGACGACCGACGCTATGACCTGACCGCCTTCGACCGCGTCTTCATCGTCGGCGCCGGCAAAGCCAGCGCCCCGATGGCGGCTGCCCTGGCCGAAAGCCTGGGCGACCGCCTGACGGGTGGTTGGGTCAACGTGAAGTACGGGCACGAGCTGGACGTGCCGGGTGTAACCATCCACCCGGCCGGCCATCCGGTGCCGGACCAGGCAGGCGTGGACGGCAGCGAAGCCATCGCCCGCATCGTGGAAGAGGCGGGGCCGCGCGACCTGCTGCTCTGCGCCATCTCAGGCGGCGGCTCGGCCCTGACCCCGCTGCCCGTCACGGGCGTGACTCTGGCCGACCTCCAGGTCACCACGGACGTCATGCTGCGCAGCGGAGCCACTATCAACGAGTTGAACTGCCTGCGCAAACACCTCGACCGCCTCAAAGGTGGCGGGATGGCGCGGCTGGCAAGAGGGGCAACGCTGGTGGCCCTCATCCTGAGCGACGTCGTCGGCAATCCGCTGGATGTTATCTCGTCCGGCCCGACGGTGCCGGACACGACGACGTTCGCCGACGTGGCGCGCATCCTCGACGAGCGGGGGCTTTGGGATCGTCTACCGGCGTCCGTCGCCGCACATCTACGGGCCGGCGTGGCGGGCGAGATTCCCGATACACCGAAGGCGGGCGATCCGGCTTTCGAGCGGGTGCAGAACGTCATTGTTGGGAGTAACGGGCAGGCCGCCGAAGCCGCGCTGGCTGTGGCGCAGGAACACGGACTAAACACGCTGCTCCTCTCGACCTACGTGGAAGGCGAAGCCCGAGAAGTGGCGCGGGTGTGCGTTGCCATCGCCCGCGAGATTGCCGCCTCTGGCCGGCCAATTGCACGGCCGGCCTGCGTCGTTCTCGGCGGCGAGACGACAGTGACGGTGCGCGGCTCCGGCAAGGGGGGGCGTAACCAGGAGCTTGCCCTGGCTGCGGCGCCGGGCCTCGTCGGCCTCGACAACGTGATGATTTTAACGTTGGCGACGGATGGCACGGACGGCCCGACGGATGCGGCGGGGGCATTTGTGGACCCATCGACCGTGGCGCGGGCCGCGTCGCTCGGCCTGGACGTGGCACACTCTCTCGCCAACAACGACGCCTACACCTTCTTCGAGCGCCTGGGGGACCTGCTCATCACCGGCCCAACGCGCACGAACGTCAACGACCTGACGTTCATCCTGGCGCTCTAGCGCCGCAGGCTCATGCGCATTGCGATCAACGGTCTATTCTGGCCGCTGCCCAACGTCGGCAGCGGCCAGTATCTCCATGAGCTTCTGCCCGCCCTGGCCCGCCTGGCGCCCGAGGATGAATACACCCTCGCGCTCGTTGGAGACACACCAGGTAAGACCGCGCCGGCCAAGATCATCTTCTGGCGTCCGCCGTTCGGGCGCGGCCCGGACGACGATGTCGCCAAAACGTGGTTCGAGCAGGTGGTCTTCCCCCATCTGGCGCGCGACGCCGATCTGGCCCATGTCCCGTACTTCGCGCCGCCGCTGCGCCCGTCTGTCCCTACCGTCGTCACTGTGCATGACATCATCCCGCTGGTCTTGCCCGCCTATCGCGGCTTCGGCCTGGCGCGGCTCTACTTCCGCCTCGTCGCGGCCGCCCTGCCGCGCGCGAGCCATGTCATTGCCGACTCGGAGCACAGCCGCCAGGACATTCTCGCCCGCTTCCGCCTACCCCCGCAGCGCGTGACGACCGTGCGCCTGGCGGCGGCGGAGCGTTTCCGCCCCGCCCCGCCCGACGCCATCCACCGCGCCCGCGCCTGCTACAACCTACCCGACGAGTATATCCTGTACATGGGTGGCTACGATGTTCGCAAGGACGTGGCGACGCTCATGGCCGCCTACAAAGTGCTTCAACGCAGTGGGTTCAAGGTGGCCTTGGTGTGCGCCGGCGGGCTGCCGCGCCAGGACAACACCGTCACGCCCGACCCGCGCCGCCTGGCCGAACTCCTGGGTGTGTCGGTTCACTTTCCCGGCTTCATTGCCGACGAGGACCAGCCTGCCCTGCTAAGTGGCGCGCAGGCGTTCGTGTTTCCGTCGCGCTACGAGGGCTTCGGGCTGCCGCCGCTGGAAGCGATGGCATGCGGTGTGCCGACCATAGTGGCAGACGCTAGCTCGCTGCCGGAGGTCGTCGGGGACGCGGCGCTCCTCTTCCCGCCTGGCAACGCTGAGGCGCTGGTGGACACGCTGCGGCGGCTGCTGGGGGATGCCGAGCTGCAAGACGACCTGCGCATCAGAGGATTGGCGCGCGCGGCCAAGTTTACCTGGGAACGTGTCGCCCGCGAAACCCAAGCGGTCTACAAGGAGCACATTCATGTCTAGTGTACCCCAGGAGTGGATGCCGCGTGAGGCGTGGGACGCGCTGGTGCGCGGCGACAACTGTCCGCTGTGCGCCGAGGTGAGGCGCACGGAGCCTGGCAACGAGTACGGCTACACCGTCGCCCCGGTGGAGGAGTGAGACGCCGTCTATGCCCTCGGCGACATTTCGCTTCTACGCTGAGCTGAACGACTTCCTCGCGCCCGCTCGTCGCCGAGGCGCGTTCACCCACCACGTCGAGCCGCGCACGACCGTGAAGGACGCCATCGAGGGCTTGGGCGTCCCCCACCCAGAAGTCAATCTCATCCTGGCGAACGACGCGCCCGTGTCCTTTGCCTACCCGCTGCAGGACGGCGACCGCATCGCCGTCTACCCGCTCATGCGCGCTCTCGACAACCCCGCGCCCGACCTGCTACGCCCGCCGCTCACGGAGTACCGCTTCGTCCTTGACATCCACCTGGGCAAGCTCGCGGTGTATTTGCGCATGCTCGGCCTGGACACGCTCTACCGCAACGACTACGCCGACGACGAATTGGCGCGCATCGCCGGCCGCGAGAACCGCATTCTGCTCACGCGGGATCGCGGCCTGCTGAAGTACAACGCGGTCGTGTACGGGTACTTCGTACGCGAGACGGCGCCCGCGCGCCAGCTGCGAGAGATCGTGCGGCGTTACAACCTGCGCAGCAGCGCGACACCGTTCCACCGCTGCTTGCAGTGCAACACGCCGCTCCAACCGGTACCGAAGGCGGACATCATGGACCGCCTGCTTCCCAAGACGAAGCTCTACTACGACGACTTCCGCATCTGTCCAGGCTGCGGCCAGATATACTGGCAAGGCTCGCACTACGAGCGCATGCGCCATCTTGTCGAACGCATACTTAGCGAGCCAGAAGCGTGAAGTATCTATCCCGCTAGGTCAACGAATCTTATACGCACTGCGGTCCAATTTGAGTTATACTAGTCCTTAACCGCGTCTCCGTGGGTACGCGCCCCCCTTGGGTTGCGGTTTTGACCGTGCATGGGCGCACTCAGAAAAGCTGTCAGCCCCAGCCAGAGGTGCTTGCGATATGAAGAAAGTCCTGCTGATCCACATTGATGAGGGAGATTCTACAACCCGGGCGACGTTCCTCGGTCAAGAGATTGAGATCCACCGCATCGGCGTCGCCGGTGACGCCAGTAAAGCAAAGGCGTTGATCGAGGAATACGACGGCAAAGTCGACGCCATCGGCCTCGAAGGAATGCCGGCTGAGCTAACCCTGGGGTCGGAGCATCGGCCCCACGCCATCGGGTCTACCCTTGCGTCGTCGGCCAAGCTGACGCCGGTGGTCGCCGGCGGCGGCATTCGGCCCGGTATCGAGCGATGGGGAATTATCCTAGCGGACCGGGCGCAGCCTGGCATCTTTAGCCAGAAGCGCATCCTGATGGTGCCTGGCCTCAATCACCCTGGCATGTCCCAGTCATTCAGCCGCCGCGCCTCGGTGCTTCACTACGGTGACCCCATCATCTACTTCGCCCTACCGGCCGTTCCGGGCGTCGGCTCGACGCAGACGCTCGAGCAGGCTGCCGGCCCAACCCTGGACCAGCTGCGCACCGCGCCGTTCCGCCGTCTGTACCCGCGGCCCGGCCACCCGGAAACGCAGCGTGATGCCAAGGCGTTTGGGTGGGCTGACGTTATCGCGGGCGACATCGGCGCCATCCGCCGCTACGCCCCCGACAGCCTAGCCCACAAGACGGTCGTGGTCGAGTCGGCAACCCAGGAGGATGTGGACGACCTGCGCAAGCGGGGCGTGTCCATTCTCGTGACTCTTATGCCGTCCCTCGGCCAGAAGGGCAGCCTCGGCGAGTACTCCGCCGCGGCTATCGAGGCTGTGCTCGTCGCCGTGCGCCCCGATCCCAACCTGCCACTGACTGAAGATACCTACCTCGACCTCATGGCGCAGATCGACTGGACCCCGGCCATCATCTACTTGCAGCCTGAAGAGGCCGGCATCAACCGCTTCGCGTTCGTCATCCACCCGTTAGACATCCGGTTCATCCACAACCATAAGGCGTTCTGGTTCACGAAGTACCTGCCAGATGCGCTGGTGGAGAAGGTCGCCGCCTACATCCCTCCGATGTACATTTCGCGCATTGTGGGCGGCCAGTCGCCTACGACGGGACAGCGCATCGAGGGCCACCTCATCTCCCTGGGCGCAACGCCGCGTGAAATGATGCAGCACGACGAGCGCTTCACGTACAGTCGCCTCAACAAGGCGGCGCGCATTGCTGAGCGCAAGGGCGCGCGCATCATGGGCCTGGGCGCGTTCACCAGCGTTGTCGGCGACGCCGGCATCACCGTCGCTCATGAATCGGACATCGCCATCACCAGCGGCAACAGCCTGACCGTCGCCGCCACCCTCGAAGCCGCCAAGCAAGCTGTCATCAAGATGGGCGCGACGGATCTGACCAAGGGCAAGGCGATGGTGGTCGGCGCGACCGGCTCCATCGGCTCGGTCTGCGCTCGGCTCATCGCCCAGGCTATCGGCAACGTCGTCCTGGTGTCCATTGAGCCAGAGCGCCTCATCGACATGAAGCGCATCATCGAGGCGGAAACGCCCGGCGCCGAGGTGACGATTTCGACGCACGCCCAGGACCTCGCGGCGGACTGTGACCTCATCATTACGGCGACGTCGGCCTTCGGCCAGCGCGTCATTGACATCACGAAGTGCAAGCCGGGCGCCGTTATCTGCGACGTGGCGCGCCCTCCCGACATCAACCCAGCCGAGGCCGCCCTACGCCCCGACGTGCTGGTCATCGAGAGCGGTGAGGTGCTCATCCCCGGCAACATCGACTTCGGCTACGACATCGGCCTGCCGCCTGGGACAGCGTATGCGTGCCTGAGCGAGACGGCGCTGCTGGCGATGGAAGGCCGCTTCGAGGACTACACCCTGGGCCGCAACATCACGATGGAGCGGGTCAAGGAGATTTACCGTCTGTTCAAGAAGCACGGCTTCCAGCTCGCGGGGCTGCGCTCCTTCGGCAAGTACATCACCGACGACGACCTGGCTGCCAAGCGCGCGCTGGCCGACGAGTTCCGCAACAACCCGGCCTACTTTGCGCAGTACCAGGCCGAGGCCCAGCGCAAGCTGGCTGAGATTCCGGTCATGGCGAAGGGCGTCGGCGCCTCCAACGGCTCGGCGATGCGCAAGTACGCTCTGCCGGCGGTCGGCGTGGGCGCGGCCGGGCTGGGCGCTCTCGTCCTCCTGAACCGCAAGCGCCACGGATAAGGCAGTTCCGTAGCCTGAGAGATTGTCTCGACTTGTCGTAACGACTTCAATCACTTCTCCTAAGAATGATTGAAGTCGTTACTGCGTCGTGACTTCCTTGCTCAGCAAGAGGATGCGTATGCGTGTCCTGATGGTGTCTAAAGCGGTTGTGGTTGGCGCTTACCAGCGCAAGCTGGAGGAGCTAGCCGCTCTGCCCGGCGTCGAACTGACGGTCGTCGTCCCACCGATGTGGCGCGAAGGCTCGACTACCCACCGCCTAGAGCATGCCTACACCCGCGGTTATCGCCTGGTCGTGGACCCCATTCTGTTCAATGGCCGCCACCACCTGCACCTCTACCCTAAGCTGGCGCGGCGTTTCACCCCACGCCCGGACATTCTGCACGTCGACGAGGAGCCGTACAACGCCGTGACCGGCCACGCGCTGTGGCTGGCGCGGCAGCATGGCGTCCCGGCCTTGTTCTTTACGTGGCAAAACCTCCTGCGGCACTACCCGCCGCCCTTCCGCCAGATCGAGTTGTTTAGCTATCGTAACGCGGGCTTTGCCATTGCCGGCAACCAGGAAGCGGCTGAGGTGCTGCGCGCGAAAGGCTACGGCGGTCCGGTCGCGGTTATCCCGCAGTTCGGCATCGACCCGACTGCCTTCCACCCATTGCATGACAGTAAAGCGCCGCCTTTCCGCATCGGCTACATGGGCCGCCTCGTGCCAGGGAAAGGCGTGGATACACTCCTGCGGGCGGGCCAGGGGCTTGCAGGCGAGTGGCGCATGGAGATTCGCGGCGACGGCGAGAGCAAGGCGTCGCTCGTGGCCCTGGCGCAGAGTCTCGGTATCGCCGACCGCGTCGAGTTTGCACCCTACGTCTCCTCAGTCGATGTGCCGGCGTATCTCAATCGTCTGAGCGCCCTAGTTCTGCCGTCGCGGACGATGCCCTCGTGGAAGGAGCAATTCGGGCGCATTCTCATTGAAGCGATGGCGTGCGAAGTGCCTGTCGTTGGCTCAGCCAGCGGTGAGATTCCCAATGTCATCGGCGACGCGGGCCTGGTATTCCCGGAGGACGATGTCAATGCCCTGCGCGTCCAGCTTGCACGGCTCATGGTCGACCCGGCCTTAGCGGACGATCTCGGCCAGCGGGGTCGCGTCCGCGTCCTGGCGCACTACACCCATGCCCAGGTCGCAGCGGCCACATACGACGTGTACCGCAAGCTCATCCGGCATCCAGCGGAGGCAAATGCTGCCATCATAGCAGCCCCATAACTATTGCGGCCCGCTACCCGTTCTATACAATAGGGAGGCGTTTTGACTGTTGGCCGCACGTGTCAGTAACACGTGTCAGGCGGGCTTGGCTGCCCGCACAGAGGGGGGACATATGCGAATGCGCTTGATGATTGTGGGGGTAGTGCTGGCTATAGTGCTGGCGCTCGTGGGAGTATGCGCGCGACCACTCATGGTCGCCGCCGCGCCAGTCACGAGTATCTTCACCTGCGGTGACGTGACCGACATTCCGACGGGGGAGTGTAACGCGCTGGTAGACCTGTTTAACAGCACGAATGGCCTGGGCTGGACAGACCGCACCAATTGGCTGACCGGGCCGACCGTGTGCGATACGTGGCGCGGCGTGGGCTGCGACATCGAGGCCGACGGCCAGAAGCACGTGGTCATTATCCAGCTTACCCACAACAACCTTGTCGGCACGATTCCGGGCACCCTGGGGAATTTGCCCTATCTCCAAGCCCTGTACCTTGACTTCAACTCGCTGAGCGGCAGCATTCCCGCTGGGCTTGGGAACCTCCACGAGCTGCGGCTGCTGGCCCTCAACAACAACCAGTTGAGTGGGAGCATCCCACCGGAGCTTGGCTCACTGCTCAAGCTCAACTATCTCTATCTCAGCAACAACCAGCTGACGGGCCAGATTCCAGGCGAGTTGGGCAACTTGGTGTATCTCTTCTGTCTCGACCTGGGGTACAACCGTCTCAGCGGGCCAGTCCCGGCGTCGCTGGGCAACCTGACCAGCCTGCGCCGTCTCTGCCTGGACAACAACCCGGACCTCAGCGGGCCGCTCCCTTCGACGTTGACAAACCTCAAGCTGGACTATTTCTCCTACAACAACACCGGTGTCTGCGCGCCTAGTGATCCCGCCTTCCAGGCGTGGCTGCAAAGCATTCCTAAGGTTGTCGGCAACGGGCGCATCTGTGGCAATCCCCCACCGCCGGGGTTCAACTGCTCGGCGGTGCGCGATGTCACGCTACAGGAGTGCCAGGCTCTCGTCGCGCTCTATACCAGTACCGGGGGAAGTAGTTGGCGGACCAAGACCAACTGGCTGACCGCGAACACCGTGTGTACGTGGTACGGCGTGAGCTGCTCCCTTGGGCACGTGAGGGGGCTGACCCTGACCAATAACGGGCTTCAGGGAACGCTGCCATCCGAACTGGGCAATCTCACGTCGATGCAGACGCTCTACCTCAATAACAACGCTGGGCTGACGGGATCGCTGCCATCGACACTCACGAGCGTTCCCCTCACCACCTTCTCCTATGCTGGAACAGGACTATGCGCACCGGCGGGCGCCGCGTTCCAGAACTGGCTGCGCACGGTGCGCACCGTGTCGGGGACCGGGCTGACCTGCGGCGTGACCTACACGGTGACGGTCAATACACCGACCGTGTCGCCGGAGCCATCCCGGGCGCTCGCCTTCGTCAATGTCAGCGCGCGGTTCACGGACACGACCCCGCAAGGCGGCCCCTATACGTGTACGGTGGACTTTGGGGATGGAACGACGGTGAATGGCTCGATTTCGGGCACAACGTGCTACGCATACTTCCATCAGTACAGGTCGGCCGGCTCGTACCCGGTGACCGTCCAGGTGACCAACCGGCTGGGCACGGCCGGGCACGCGACGAAGGTTCACCGGGTCAACTAACGAGAACCTGGCGAAGCGCGGATCGCTTGCTTTTCTACTTCGTCCAAGCGGCCACCATCGGCTTCTCCGCTGCCGTCTCGCCTGGCCCGTTCCAGGCATACCTGCTGGCGCACACGCTACAGCACGGACTGCGACGGACGCTGCCGACGGTGGCCGCGCCGCTCATCACCGACGGCCCGATCATCTTGATCGTGCTGCTGGTGCTGACCCAGGCGCCGGCCTGGCTGCTGCGCGGCCTGCAAATCGGCGGCGGCGTGTTCCTGATCTATCTTGCCAAGGGCGCGTTCGACGCCTTCCGACGGCCGGCAGACGCCGCGCCGCCACCGGCATACTCGGCGAGCCAGAGCGTGCTCAAGGCCGTGCTGACGAACGCCCTCAGCCCGGGACCGTGGCTCTTCTGGAGCATCCTGGCTGGGCCGATTGTCATCAAAGCCTGGGCGCAATCGCCGTGGCAGGCGGCCGGCTTCGTCGTCGGCTTCTATGCGGCGCTGCTCGGCACGCTGACGGCGCTCGTGGTCCTGTTCGCGGCGGCGGGACGCGTCGATCCGCGCGTGACCCGCGCCCTGAACGGCGTCGCCGCGATTGCGCTCCTGCTGTTTGGGATATACCAGCTCTATACGGGGATCTTCGCGCCAGGCGCAGCATAGTGCGCCTGGCCGTTTACTTCTTCTTGGGGTGCTTCTCGGGCGGTGGCGGCGGTGGTGTGGGTGTTGGCGTGGCTGTTGGTGGGGGAGCGTTATCGGCCACAGTCTGGCCTACTACGCTCGCGTCGGCGCTCTGCGTCATCACACGGTAGATCAGGCCGGCCACCCAGTTCGACCCATCCCAGGTCAGGTGGATGCCGTCCGTCTTGCGTACCTGCACCATGTTGCCGTTGACGTCGGGAAGATAGAGGGCGAAAGCGCCGTCGGCATCGGAGAGCAGGGGGCGCGTGTCAATGTAGTGTACCCAAGGGCGCCCGACCGCTTGCTCGGCGATGATGTCGTCGATGATGTTGATCATGTCGTTCCGCCAGTCATCGCGCATCGCCGGCGGTGCGACCCAGTAGAGCTGGGCGCCCGTCTGGCCGACCATGTCCATCATCGCACCGACGCGGGCAGCATACTCCGCGCGCCACGCGGCCGTCCCCCTGGGGAAGAAACGCGCACCCACCCGCATCTCCATCGTGTCATTTGTCCCAAGCAGAAGAACGACCACATCTGGCATGTCGTTCGTCAAGGCCCACTGCATCTCGGCGGGCCAGTCAAAGTAGTCCGGGTGCGCCAGCCCCGACGCCACGCGATAGTCTGTCTGCAACGTGACGCCGGGCGTGTTGTAGAAATACTTCTTGAGCTCAAACGACACCGGACCGGCGAACGAGTCGCCCGCCACCAGGATGCGGCTGCCACCCGCTGCGTGCGCCGGGTGTGGCGAAAGGAGAAGGACAAAGAGCACACCCAGCGCCACAAGCGTCAGGGCGGCGACAAGATATCGAAAAGGGGGAAAGCGGCGGAATAGATGAGGATGTGGGTCAGACTCGTCCATAGATAGCCTGCGGTATAGTCTTCGGGTGCAATGAGTGATAGGCGCGGCGTGTAGTATACTAGAGGGAGCGGCCATCGGCAAGTTCTGGGGACAGCGACGCAGCGGTTCCTCTCCCGACCGTGAGGCTTGGTCATCGTGGCCCTAGACTTGCATGATTTTGTAAGGAATCACGCCGAAATTTGGCGGTCGTGTTACAATTTCAAGTGTCAGTTGTTAGTGGATGCGCTGAAAATGGGCGCATTCAGTCTTAAGGAGCAAGGAGAAAAGGACATGGCAGCGCGAGCAAATCCTCAGGCAATCGTCGGTCGGGGTGGCGAAATTGTCGTCCCTGACCCACCATTTGCCCACCTTCTGTTCAACACCACCAAGTTCTCATGGCTGTGGCTGATTCTGCGTCTTTTCCTCGGTTGGCAGTGGATTCAGTCCGGCTATGGCAAGCTAACCAGCCCCGGCTGGTGGGACGGATCCGCCCTCAAGGGCTTCTGGACCGGCGCGGTCGCTATTCCTGCCCAGGGTAAGCCGCCCATCTCGTATGACTGGTATCGCGCCTTCATCCAGTTTCTGTTGGACACAGGTTCCTACACCTGGTTCTCCAAGGTGATTATGTTTGGCGAAGTCGCCGTCGGCCTGGGCTTGATCCTCGGCGCTCTGACCGGCATTGCCGCGTTCGGTGGCGCTTTGCTGAACTTTAACTTCATCATGGCTGGCTCGGCCAGCACCAACGGCCTTCTGTTCGTGATTGCTCTGCTCATCATGGGCGCGTGGAAAGTCGCGGGTTGGTACGGCCTCGACCGCTATCTCCTGCCCCTCCTGGGTACCCCCTGGTATCGCGTCCCGGCAAGTGGCGCAGCGCCTCAAGGTCGCGTAACGCCCGCCAAGTAACGCGCCAGACAATTTAATAACCACACTGACCCTGAAGGTTCAGCAAACCTTCAGGGTCTTTCTTGTTGACTAAGTCACAAAACTTGTAAGCTAAACTGAGTGTGGTATAATGAATAAACGTTATGACACGCAAACAAGTATCTGCCGTGGCTAACCGCACCGGACGTAAACCAATAGTCGCCCTAAGCGCCCATTTGTTGTCCTTATCCGCTGACTATCGCGGAGCGGGCATCAACCGCTATATCTACGGCTTGCTGACGCACTTGCCGTCTGTCGCTCCCGACATGGATTACGTCGGCTACGTGGCCGATGCTCGGTTAGCGACTGTGCAGCCAGCGGGGATGCGCCTTGCATACACACGCTGGCCCACCCAGAGCCGCGCCGGGCGCATCGCCTGGGAACAGATGGCGCAGCCCGTCGATCTTTGGGAGCAAGGGGTGCGCCTGGTACATGGCATGGCGTATGCATTACCTCTTCTGGGGGGAGCGCGGGGTGTCGTCACGGTCCACGATTTGACAGTGTTTCTGTTCCCGGCGGCGTTCAACCACCTCAATCGCCTCTATGTATCCACCATGACCCGCTTGAGCGTACAACGGGCGGATGCCGTGATCGCCGACTCTGTCAACACGCGCAACGACCTCATTCAACGCCTGGGGGTTCCGGCGCACAAAGTCGCCGCCATCCCGCTCGGCGTGGACCCCGGTCTCGCCCCGCCAGCGCTGGAGGAAGTTGCTACGTTTCGGAAACGTCGGGACCTTCCTGACCGTTTCATCCTTAGCCTCGGCACGCTCGAACCGCGCAAGAACCTGGACGGCCTCGTGCGCGCCTACGCCCTGCTCCGCCAGCAAGCGCCCGACACGCCGCCGCTCATGCTGGCCGGCGCCACAGGTTGGGGGTTCCAACCCCTGTTCGGGCTTGTCGAAGAGCTTGGGCTAAAGGAACATGTTCACTTTCCCGGCTTCGTCCCGCAAGCCGACTTGCCGCTGTGGTACGCCGCCGCCGACGTGTTCGTCTATCCCTCGCTGTACGAGGGCTTTGGCTTACCGCCGTTGGAAGCAATGGCATGTGGCGCGGCGGTTATCGCCTCGTCAGCTTCATCACTGCCAGAAGTCATCGGCGACGCGGGGCTACTGGTTCCGCCGCGCGATTATGGGGCTATTGCCGATGCGCTACAGCGTGTGCTGACTGATGCCACGTTGCGCGAAGACCTTCGCCAGCGGGGGATCGCCCGCGCCGCCGAGTTCACCTGGCAGCGAACCGCCGAAGCGACTGCATCCGTCTACCGTGATGTGCTGGCTGGCCGTCGTCTTACGGCGGCGCAGAATAAAGTTATCGAGGGGCAGGCAGCATGACTACACCCTTCCGACGCCGCTGGCGTGTCCTCCTCGTCATGACCGATGCCATCCTGATCCTCGTCGGGTTCGCCATCGCCTACTGGCTGCGCTACAACGTCCAGTGGATCGAGCCGGTCGACGAGATGAACTACGTCGAGTTCGACGCCTACTACGGCTCGGCCGTCCTTCTGACAGGTATTCTACTCCTCGCCTATAAGATTGAAGGGCTGTACGACCAGCGGCGCAGCGCGTCCTGGCTGGACTCCGTCTACCTGATATTCAGTGGCACGGTCGTCGGCATCGCGTTGCTCATCGTGTGGTTCTTCTCGTCGCGTCCCCTGGCCGTCTCCCGCCTCATGCTCGTCTACGCCGCCGTCGTCATTGTCGTTCTACTCTCCATCAGCCGCCTCATCGAAAGCTCGCTGCGTTCCTGGCTGCACCGGCGCGGCGTCGGCACCGACCGCCTGCTCATTGTCGGCGCAGGCGAGGTCGGCATGGCGATCATGCGCAGCATCGTCGCCCAGCCAGAAATGGGCTACCAGATTATCGGCTACCTCGACGACTCGCCGGAGAAGCAAGAGGGGGCGATTGGCCGATTCCCTGCGCTCGGCGCGGTCTCTGACATCCGCCGCGTGATCGAAACACAGGGGGTAAACGACGCCATCATTACTCTACCGATGACGGCACGGGACGCTATCACGTCGGTCGTGGACGCGTGCGAGGATGCTGGCGTGCGCGTCCGCATCGTGCCCGACATGTTCCAGTTGCAGCTCAACCAGGTGCAGATCGACAGCATCAGCGGTATTCCGCTGCTCGGTGTGCGCGAGTCGACGATTCGCGGCTGGAACCGCGCTCTGAAGCGCGGTCTGGATGTGGCGATTGCGGCCCTGACGCTCGTCATCACGGCTCCCATCACGCTGCTGGTCGCTCTTGCCATCCGCCTCGACTCGCCAGGCCCCATCTTGTTCCGTCAGACACGCATCGGGCTGGGCGGGCGGCCCTTTATCTTGTACAAGTTCCGCTCGATGCGCGTCGACGCCGAGCAGCAGCTCACCCAACTCACCGACATGAACGAGGCCGATGGCCCCATCTTCAAGATGCGCAACGATCCCCGACAGACGCGCATTGGGCGTTTCATCCGTCGCGCGAGCCTCGACGAGCTGCCGCAGCTTCTCAACGTCCTCAACGGCGACATGAGCCTGGTCGGCCCGCGCCCGCCCATCCCACGCGAGGTCGAGCAGTACGACGACTGGCACCGCCGCCGGCTGGAGGTAGCGCCGGGCGTGACGGGGCTATGGCAGGTCAGCGGGCGCAGCCAGCTCACCTTCGACGAGATGGTCATGTTGGACCTGTACTACGCCGAGCACTGGTCCCTGCTGCTCGATCTGAAGATCTTGCTGCGCACCATCCCCACCGTCTTGCTGGGCACCGGCGCATACTGACGACGTAAGATATGCGCCGCGAATAATCTCAAAATGTGGTGAGAGAGTAACGCTTGCTGTGGGAGAGTTACCGTGCCGACCTATGTTTATCAGTGCGAAACTTGTGGTCAGTTTGAACAGTGGCAGTCGTTCAAGGATGCGCCCCTGACCGTGTGCCCAACGTGCGGCAGTCCCGTTCGCCGCGTCATCACGCCCGCGCCTATCGTCTTCAAAGGCACCGGCTGGTACAGCACGGACAGCCGCTCTGCCCAGTCTAAGGCCATTACGGGCGGCGCTAGCGGTGGAAATGGCAAGAAAGAGGAGAAGACCGACAGCTCCTCTACGCCGACCGAGAGCAAGCCATCAACCAGTTCTACCACCAGCGACGACTAACTTCACGCCCTCAGACCAACAAAAGGCGCAGGCTACTCACATGAGGGCCTGCGCTTTGTCTCGCCCAAGCGGGGGTCAGAACATGGCGTCAAGGGGGGCAACACGAAAATGAAAGTCTGTGACGAACGGCGCAAGCCCTTCACGGAGCGTGGTGAACTCCTTCGAGCGGACCATCGTCTGGAGCTGGGAACGGTCGTCGGCGAGCCAGCCCACGGACATTTGGGGCGCGTCACCGTACAGCGTTGACCAGACATCGCGTAGACGGAAGCCGAGGCGGACCATGCGCGGGATGAAAGTCTTGGCGATGAACTCGATGTGGGCGTCCTCCTGGCCCGGCTGGACATCCCACGTCATCAGTAATTGCACCATGCGATAACCGTCCTCTAGAGGCACGTCAAAACGCCTACAGAAATCTTAGGCGACCAAAGATAATCATGCAAATAGGTGATGTGGGTTACGACGCGCGAATGATTGACAGGTGGACGGGGCTGGGCTAAAATTAAGGACAGGTAACACAACTCAACCTACGCCGAATGACACTGATCAGGAGGAGTAGGCGCTCGCGGCCTGATAGAGAAGGAAGGTCACCGGCTGGAAGCCTTCCGCAGCCCGCGCCGCCGAACGTCGCCTGGGAGTTGGTTGGCCGAGAGGGTCGCATGCGCCCTGTAAGCCAGCCCGGGTATGCCCGTTATCGCATCGAGCGCCGCGACGTCGGCTCTCTTCTTGAGAGGTTACGCGCGGAAGCAAGGTGGTACCACGTGAGGCATTCCCTCTCGTCCTTGAGACGAGGGGGTTTTTTGTTTGTCCAGGAGGTGAACGCATGGATCAGATTAAAGAGCTACCCAAGACCTACGATCCCCATGCGGTGGAAGAGCCGCTTTACAAGTGGTGGGAGGAGAACGGCTACTTCAAGCCGGAGACCCAGGTTGCAATGGGGCAGTCGAGCTGGGAGGCGCCGACCTTCACCATCGGCATGCCGCCGCCCAACGTCACCGGCGCCCTCCACATCGGCCATGCCATGACGGCGACGGTCGAGGACATCATGACCCGCTACCACCGCATGCGCGGCGACCTGACGCTGTGGGTGCCGGGCAGCGACCACGCTGGCATCGCGACGCAGGCAGTTGTGGAGCGGCGGCTAGCCGACGAGGGCCTGACGCGGCACGACCTGGGCCGCGAGAAGTTCGTGGAGCGCGTGTGGCAGTGGAAGGAGCATTACCACCGCCGCATCACCGACCAGCACCGCCGCCTCGGCGTGTCGGTGGACTGGGAGCGCGAGCGATTCACCATGGACGAGGGCCTGTCCCGCGCCGTGCTGACGGCGTTCATCCGCCTGTACAACAAGGGCCTCATCTACCGTGACGACTACCTGGTGAACTGGTGCCCGCGCTGCCTGTCGGTGATCTCAGACCTTGAGGTGGAGCACCACGAAGAGCAGGGCGCGCTGTGGTACGTGCGCTACCCGCTCGTGCCCGAGGGCGGTGAGCTGAGCGACGCGCCGTGGGGCTCGCCCGACTGGGGCAAGGGCGCGACGGAGTGGATCACCGTGGCGACGACGCGCCCGGAGACCATCCTAGGCGACACGGCGGTGGCCGTGCACCCCGGCGACGAGCGCTACACACACCTGATCGGTCGGGTGGCGCTTCTGCCCGGCGTGAGCCGCCCCATTCCGATTATCGCCGATGCGGCGGTGGAGCGGGAGTTCGGGACGGGCGCGGTGAAGGTGACACCGGGCCACGACCCGACGGACTACGCCATCGGCCAACGCCACGGCCTGCCCATCATCAGCATCATGAACCGCGACGCGACCATCAACCAGGAGGGCGGCCCCTATGCCGGGCTTGACCGCTACGAGGCGCGGCAGCGGCTGGTGGCCGATCTTGAGAAGGCGGGGCTGCTGGTGAAGAAGCAAGAGCACACGCTGAGCGTGGGGCACTGCCATCGCTGCGGTACGGTGATCGAGCCGCTCATCTCGACCCAGTGGTTCGTGAAGATGAAGCCGCTCGCCGAGCCAGCGATTGCCGCCGTGCGCGACGGGCGCATCCGCATCGTGCCAGAGCACTTCGAGAAGATTTACTTCCACTGGATGGAGAACGTGCGCGACTGGGTGATCTCACGCCAGCTCTGGTGGGGCCACCGCATTCCGGTGTGGTATGGCCCAGACAGTCACCCCTTCGCCGCCTTCGACGCGCCTGAAGCCCACGAGCAGGCGAGGCAGCACTACGGCCACGAGGTGGAGCTGCGCCAGGACGAGGACGTGCTGGATACGTGGTTCAGCTCCGGCCTCTGGCCCTTCTCCATCCTGGGCTGGCCGGACGACACGGAGGACCTGCGCACGTTCTACCCGAACTCGGTGCTGGAGACGGGCTACGACATCATCTTCTTCTGGGTGGCGCGCATGATTTTCATGGGCCTGGAGATGATGGGCGACATTCCGTTCCACACGGTGTACCTCCACGGCCTCATCCGCGACGAGCTGGGGCGCAAGTACTCCAAGTCCCTCGGCAACGCCCTCGATCCGATGCAGGTGATCGAGGACGTGGGTACCGACGCCCTGCGCTTCACGCTCATGACGTCGAGCACGCCGGGCGTGGACACCAAGCTCTCGGAGAAAGCGCTGGTGGCGGGCCGCAACTTCATGAACAAGCTGTGGAACATCGGCCGCTTTACCCTGAACAGCCTGCCTGACAAGATACCTGCGGTCGATCCGGAGCAATTCACCCTGGCGGACCGCTGGATCCTGTCGCGCACCGACGACCTCACGGAGAGTGTGACGCGGCTGTTCGAAGCCTACCAGTTCGGCGAGGCGGGCCGTCAGATCCGCGACTTCCTGTGGGACGAGTTTGCCGACTGGTACGTGGAGATGAGCAAGATCCGCCTCCAGGGCAGCGACGCCGAGGCGAAGGCGACGGCCCAGGCGGTGCTGGCGACGGTGCTGGAGCGCGCCCTGCGCCTGCTACACCCGTTCGCCCCGTTCATTACCGAGACGCTGTGGCAGCGCCTCCCCCACGAGGGCGCGACCATCATGCTCGCTCCCTGGCCGACGCCGGCCGGCTGGCAGGACGAGACGGCGGAGCGGGAGATGAACCTGGTGCGCGAGCTCATCCGCGACATCCGCAACGCCCGCAGCGAGTACAATGTGGAGCCGTCGCGCCGCATCGCCGCTATCGTGAGCGCCGACGCCCACGAGACGTTCATCCGCTCCCAGGCTCCCATCATCGAGATGCTGGCTCGCGTGGATGGGGCGCAGTTCACCATCACGCGCTCGCTGGCCGAGCCGCCCGCGCAGGCCGTGTCGCTGGTGATCGGCGAGGGCATCCTGGCCTACCTGCCCCTCGCCGGCCTCATCGACTTGGACAAGGAGCGCGAGCGCCTGACGAAAGAGGTGGCGGATACTCAGGCTGAGATCGAGCGCACGACGGCGTTGCTCAACAAGCCAGGCTTCGCCGACAAAGCGCCGGCCAACGTGGTGCAGGGCGCGCGGGACAAGCTTGCGGCGGCCCAGGAGCGCCACCAGAAGCTCACTGAGCGCCTGACTAGCCTGGCGTAGATGTGTGGGCGCATTGGCAGACGCCGCGCACGTCTCTGACGCCATGCGCGCCGACCAGGGAAACGTCCGAATGTCACCCCGACGTAGGAGGGGTCTGGACTGCCGCAGCCCAGATGCCTCCTTCGTCGGCATGACAGCGTCAACGCCTTCGCATCGGTAAATCACCTGACGGCGCTGCGCCCCTCAGTTTGGACAGGAGCAGCGGTGTTTTGATACAATGTGCATAGCGTCAGTGCCTATATCCAAAGAGGCCGCATGATTCAGCAAACCCATCTCTACCAAGAAATCCACGAGCAGCCGCATGTCCTGGCGACCCTGCTCGACACTGAACGCGCCACGATTGCGGCGTTGGCGCAGGACATTCACAGCCGCCGCATCACTCACGGCGTCATCGCGGCGCGCGGCACAAGCGACAACGCAGCCCGCTACGCCCAGTATCTCTTCGGCTCCGTCAACGGGCTGCCTGTCGCTCTCGCCACACCAAGCCTGCACACTATCTACCACACGCCGCCGCGCTACGAGAACGCGCTCGTCATTGGCATCAGTCAGAGCGGCAAAAGCCCGGACATCGTCTCGGTGGTTGTGGAGGGGCGGCAGCAGGGCGCGCTGACCGTCGCTATCACGAACGAGCCGACTTCTGATCTTGCGCAAGACGCCGACTACGTCATTGACCTGCACGCGGGTGTCGAGAAGGCCGTCGCGGCCACGAAGACGTACACCAGCGAGCTGGCCGCCATTGCCCTGCTCAGCGCGACCGTCGCCGATGACCGCGACAGGCTCGCCACCCTGGTCGGCGTGCCCGACGTTGTCGCCCAAACCTTGGCTCTCGCGTCAGACATCGAGCGTTACGCCGAACGCTACCGCTACATGCGCCTGTGTGTCGTCCTGGGGCGCGGCTACAACTACTGCACGGCGTTCGAGACGGCGCTCAAGGTGAAAGAGCTGACGTACGTGATGGCCGAGCCGTACAGTAGCGCCGACTTCATGCATGGTCCCCTGGCGCTGGTCGAGGAGGCGTTCCCGACGATTGTGGTTGCGCCGTCTGGCGCGATGGCCGCCGAGATGCGCACAGTCATCGAAACGCTACGCGGGCGTGGGGCGGAAATCATCGCCGTCAGCGACGTACTGGAGGTGCTGACACTGGCGCGCACGCCGTTGCGGCTGCCGGTGACGGTTCCAGAGTGGGTATCGCCGCTCATCACCATCATCCCCGGCCAGCTCTTCGCCATGTATCTGGCCCACGCCCGCGACCTGGACCTGGATCAGCCGCGTGGCATCCACAAAGTGACCGAAACGCGGTAAGGACAAACGGATGGACCTGAGTAAGCTTGCTACCGAACGCCGCAACCCGAACACGATGACCATCGACGGCATGAGCTCGCTAGAGATCGTGACGACGATTAACCGTGAGGACGCCCTGGTTGCGGACGCTATCCGTCCGGCTCTGCCGGTTATCGCCGCGCTAGTGGATGCCATCGTCGCGGCGTTCGAGGCGGGCGGGCGTCTCATCTATGTGGGCGCGGGCACCAGCGGTCGTCTAGGCGTTCTGGACGCCGTCGAGTGTCCGCCGACTTATGGCGTCGATCCCGACATGGTAGTCGGTCTGATTGCGGGCGGCGACGCAGCCCTCCGCCACTCCGTGGAAGGCGCGGAGGACGACGAGGAGCTTGGGGCGCGCGATGTGGACGCCCTGGCGGTGCTGGCCGGCGACGTGGTGGTCGGCATCGCCGCCAGCGGGCGCACGCCCTATACCCTGGCGGCGATGCGGCGAGCGAAAACGCTCGGCGCGCCCGTCGGCTGTATCGTCAACTCGCCCGACTCGCCCATGGCCGCCGCCGCCGACTTCCCCATCGTTGTCGTCGTGGGGCCGGAGGTTGTGACGGGATCGACGCGGATGAAGAGCGGGACGGCGCAGAAGCTCGTCCTGAACATGCTGTCCACGGCGTCCATGATTCGCCTCGGCAAAGTGTATCAGAACCTCATGGTCGACGTTCAGGCCACCAACCAGAAGCTCGTCGAGCGCGCCACCCGCATCATACAGGAAGTGACTGGCGTCTCGCGCGCCGAGGCTGAGCGCGCCATCGCCACTTACGGCGCGGTCAAGCCCGCCATTCTCGCGCTCCTCACCGGTCTTGAGGGCGACAACGTGCATCAGCTCCTCGCCGCGCACCGGGGACGGCTCCGGTCAGCGCTGGCAGCAGCGAAGCGATAGGTGGATGCCCCAATCAGCCAAATGAATGATGCGAACCCCTTGACACCTGGGAGGTCTACGCGCTATACTGGTTCCTGGCTACCCGACGCTGTAGTTCCAGAAAGGAGACAATTTATGCGAGTCACTGTGGTCACTGTCTGTTCTATGGAGTGCGTCCGGTAAACGACGACGAAAGCTTAATCGATCCACGTTCCCTGACAGGGTGAATTCGTCATTCCTGGTCGTGCTGCGCCCCATCAGTGACGGCAGCGGCGCTGTATGTGAACGTCGATCCTGGGTAAGCTCTGACTCGGCCACGGCGCGCTCCTGCCCCGTGGCCGATTGATTCGCGTTGGCGCGAGACATATCGGTCGGCCACGGCGTGCGCCCGTGGCCGACTTTGATTCGGGTTGGTCGTGGGCGCTCCTGCCCTTGACCAACCCATTTCTATATCTACAGGAGCAAGATTCTAGCGATGCGTACCTACGCGCACCTTATCGATGACTACGACGACGACGAGATGTGGCCGCGCCGCAAGCCGAAGACGAAGGCGAAGCGCGCTAAGCCTGAGATAATCGACATGGTCGAAGAGGAGAACAGCGTCGAGGGCGGCTTCAACCCGACCTTCTCCTCCTCCAAGCACGAGCGCGCCTGGATCATCACCTACCTGGGCCCCTTCTACGAGGAGCACATCATCTCGGATGTGCTGCGCCAGGTCAAAGGCGGCAAGGAGGCGACGGTCTACTGCTGCGAGGCGCACCCGAGCATGGGCGTGGACCTCATCGCGGCCAAGGTCTACCGCCCGCGCGAGTTCCGCCAACTGCGCAATGACGCGCAGTACCGCCAGGGCCGCCGCGTCCTGGACGACCAGGGCAAGCTCGTCAAGGACGACCGCATGCTGCACGCCGTCGCCAAAGGCTCGGCCTTCGGCAAGCAGTTGGCCCACACTTCGTGGCTCGCCCACGAGTACCGCACCCTTCAAACGCTCCACGCGGCTGGTGCGGATGTACCCCGCCCCTGGGCCATCGGTGAGAATGCGATCCTTATGGAGTACATGGGCGAGGAAGGGATACCCGCGCCGACGCTGCACGAGACGCGCCTGGACCGTGACGAAGCCCACGACCTGTTCGAGCGCCTGCTGCACAACATCGACCTGATGCTGCAACACGGCCTGGTTCACGGCGACCTGTCGGCCTTCAACGTGCTGTACTGGGAGGGCGAGATCAAGATTATCGACTTCCCGCAGACGGTGGACATGGCCGCCAACCGGGACGCCTTCATGCTCTTCCAGCGCGATGTCGAGCGGCTGTGCCAGTACTTCAATCGCTACGGAGGCGCCCCGCACCCGCGCCGCCTGGCGACGAAGCTGTGGCGGCGCTACGTGCCGGAGGACAACTTCGAAGCGCTCAACCTGCTCGCGTCCCAGCAAGAGGAGGATGATGCGTGAGGCGGTGGAATCCGACCCGTGTCTACTACATCCTGAGTGGCGGCATTACTCTTGCCAACGCGATGATGTTCGTCGTCCTGAGCGTGTATTATGTCACCGTCGTCGGGATGAACCCGCTCCAGCTCGTCCTGGTCGGAACCGTTCTGGAGGCGACCATCCTGTTGTTCGAGCTGCCGACCGGCATCGTCGCCGACACGTATAGCCGCCGCTTGTCGGTCGTCCTGGGCATGTTCACACTGGGACTTGGCTGGTTGCTGGAAGGCTCCATCGCCCTGTTCGCCACGATTCTGCTGGCCGAGGCGATTCGCGGCGTCGGCGAGACGTTCCTGAGTGGGGCGCTGGATGCGTGGCTGGCCGACGAGATTGGAGAGGAGAACGTCGGGGCAGTCTACATTCGCGGCGGCCAGATCAACCGCGTCGTTGGTCTGGCCGCCATCGGCATCGGTGTGGGGTTGGCGACCATCCAGCCCAACTACAGCGTATTGTTCGGGGGCATGGTGTATCTGACGCTGGGCGTTTTCCTCATGCTGTTCATGCCCGAGCACGGCTTCGCACCCACCCCCCGCGTCGACCGCAACCCGCTGCACGCGATGCGGCGCACTTTTGTCGAGGGGGCGACAGCCGTGCGTGGACACACGATACTCGTTGCTCTCCTCGTGAGCAGCGTGCTCTCAGGCGTTGCGAGCGAGGGCTTCGACAGGCTGTGGGAAGCGCTGCTGCTAAGGGACTTCACCTTCCCCATCCTCGGCCATCTTCAGCCCGTGGTATGGTTCGGCATCCTCAGCGCGGCAGGCAGCATTCTCGGCCTGATCGTGGTCGAGGCTGTCCGACCGCGTCTGCAACGGCTGACGCTCGTCCCGTCCCGCGCGGCGTCGGCCCTGGCCGGTCTTACAGCCCTGGTGATGCTGGCAATCCTCGGCCTGGCGCTCGCGCCGACGTTCGCCGCTGCTTTCGCGCTGCTGCTGGTGAAAAGCGTCCTCTCCGGCCTGGCCGGACCGTTACAGCAATCCTGGCTCGTGCAGAATATCCCAGCGCGCGTGCGGGCCACGGTGCTCTCGATGAACAGCTTGTCGAACGCCGTAGGCCAGACGGTCGGCGGACCGGGCATCGGGGCGCTGGGCAACAACCGGGGTCTGCGTAGCGCCATCTTCGCGGCCGGCCTGCTCATCCTGCCGGAGAGCGGCGTCTTCGCCTGGGCGGGCCGGCACTCAGGCACTAGCGAGGCAGTCACGGCAACGAGTTCTGTGGGGACGGAGCTTGAGGGCGACTGATTCGCTGACCGACGCCACCGACTCAAGTCGGCGGCTGATAGAACAAAGCCTGCTCGAAGCAGGCTGGCTCACGGGCATCGTCCTCATTCCAGGCTGCCTCGGCAGGCTGTGATATTTCAGGCTCGGACTTCGAGTCTGGTATCAACAGTGAATGGAAAGGTTGTCATTGCGAGCGTGAGCGAAGCAATCCCACTCCCTTGCATCAGGCGGTCTACCCGAGGAATAGCGACGCTTTCATCGATCGCGAGATTGCTTCGGCGGCAAAGCCCGCCTCGCAAGGACGCTGAATTTACAGCCGTTCTCGCGACGTGTGGTATGAGCTGCCAACACCAGATGCCTAACATCGCTACTCCAGCGCCGCGACGCTGAACGGCTCGCGCGGGGCGATGTAGCCCGTGTCCATCTGGGCGAGCTGGAGCTTGCCGCTAACGTCGTCGTTCACCGCCTGCCAGTAGGTGTAGCTCTCCAGCACCCAGATACCGCTCTCCCGCGCGCCGTTGCCCGACCCCTTGATGCCGCCGAAGGGCAGGTGCGCCTCCGCACCGGTCGTGGAGTTGTTGATGCTGGTCATGCCCGCCTGGATGGTATCCTTGAACTGGAACGCCCACTCGCGGTTATTGGTGTAGATGGCCGAACTGAGGCCGTAGTCCACGCTATTTGCCACCCTAATAGCCTCGTCGATGCCGTCGACGCGTACCAGATTGATGGTTGGCCCGAAGATCTCCTGCTGGAACAGGCGCATCCCCGGCCGCACGCCCTCCCACACCGTTGGCCAACCGTAGAAGGCGGCGTCCGGGTCACCCTGGAAGCCCTCTGGTCGGCTGTCTGGCGTGATGCGGCCCGCGCCATAGAGGAGCGTCGCGCCGTCGTCCTGACCCCACTTGTAGTGCTCCAGCCAGGTACGGAAGAAGCGCTCGTTGATGAACGGGCCGTATAGCACGTCCGGGTACTGGAGCGGGTCGCCGATGCGCACCGCCCCCACTGCGTCCAGGAAGCGGCGCTTGAACTCTTCGTAGATGGGCGCGTCGAGGATGATGTTGCCGGCGCTCGTGCAGCGCTGCCCGCCGGTGCCGAACGCTGCCCACAGCGCGCCCGACACAGCGTTGTCTAGGTCGGCGTCGGCCATCACGACCAGCGGGTTCTTGCCGCCCAGCTCCAGCGTCGGGTGGATGAGGTTGCGGCCGGCGATAGCGCCGATTTGCCGTCCGACGGCGGTGCTGCCGGTGAAGGCGATCTTGTTCAAGCGGCCCTCGTCCATCATCTCGACGAGGTACTCACCGGCGCTGCCGCGCCCGCCGCCGAACACGATGTTGAGAACACCGGCGGGCACGCCTGCTTCGAGGATGAGCCGCGCCAGGGCATACGCCGTGGCAGGAGCATCCTCGGACGGCTTCCAGACAATCGTGTTGCCGGTCAGGAGCGCCGGGATGAGCTTCCAACTTGGGACGGCAACCGGGAAGTTGCCGGCTGTCACAATGCCGACGACGCCAAGGGGGCGGCGGTAGGTCATCAACTCCTTGCGCGACATCTCGGACGGTACGGTTTGCCCGTAGAGGCGGCGGCCTTCGGATTGGAAGAAGTGGCAGGTGTCGATGGCCTCCTGGACATCGCCGCGCGCCTCCTTCAGCGTCTTGCCCATCTCGCGCGTCAATAAGTGGCTCAGAGCCTCCTTCTCCCGCGCGATGGCCGCGCCGATGCTCCCGATGATTTCGCCGCGAATGGGCGCGGGCGTTGCGCGCCAGGCCGGAAAGGCAGCGCGGGCCGCGTCGCACGCTGCCGCGACCTGGTCCCGCGTGGCCTCGGGGAACTCGCCGAGAATGTCCGCTAGATTGGAGGAATTGCGCGACAGGAAGTGCAACGGGCTGTCCACCTCCCCATCGCCAATGATATTGCAGTAACGTCGATACATAAGCTCTCCTTTTGCGTCAACTGTCCCTCAGTATACTCAAGCACGCCGCAAACGGGAAGCGCCGAAAACTTGCCCATCTTCTCATCACGGGCTAGAATGCCAGCACCCATTGATACCACAGGAGAGAGAATCCCATGCCGAACGAGTCCGATTTCAAGGGTCTGCTCGAATGGCGCTGCATTGGCCCATTCCGAGGCGGCCGCGTCGTCGCCGTCTGCGGCGACACTCAGAACCCGGCCGTCTTCTACTTCGGCGCTGTTGCCGGCGGCATTTGGAAGACTGAAGATGGCGGGCAGTACTGGCAGTGTGTTTCGGACGGCTTCTTGAAGACGTCGTCCGTCGGCGCACTGGCCGTCGCGCCCTCCGACCCCAACGTCATCTATGCGGGCATGGGTGAGACGACCATTCGCATCGACGTCTCCCACGGCGACGGCGTCTACAAGTCCACCAACGCGGGCAAGACGTGGCAGCACATGGGCCTCGCCGACACGCGCCACATCGGCAAGATCCGCGTCCACCCCCAGAACCCCGACATCGTCTACGTCGCGGCCTTCGGCCATGCCTTCGGCAAGAATGCTGAGCGCGGGGTGTACAAGTCGACGGACGGCGGCCAGACGTGGCGGCTGACGCTGCACAAGAGCGACAAAGCGGGCGCGGTGGACCTGAGCATCGACGAGACGAACCCACGCATCCTGTATGCCGCGGTCTGGGAAGCCTATCGCAGCCCGTGGATGATCTCGTCCGGCGGCCCGGACAGCGGTTTGTGGCGCTCCACCGACGGTGGCGAGACGTGGACGGACATCTCCGAGAACACGGGCTTGCCCAAGGGCATCAAGGGCAAGATCGGCGTCGCGGCGTCGCCGGCGCGCTCCGGCCGGGTCTGGGCGCTGATTCAGCACAAGGATGCCGGTGGGCTGTACCGCTCCGACGACTACGGCGACACCTGGCAGCAGGTGAACGATGATTTCCGGCTGATCTCGCGGGCGTGGTATTACATGCACGTCACCGCCGACCCGCAGGACGGCGACACCGTCTATGTGAACAACCTGCAGTTCTGGAAGTCCACGGACGGCGGCAAGACGTTCACCGACATCGACACGCCCCACGGCGACAACCACGACCTGTGGATCGACCCCAAGAACACGCAGCGCATGATTCAGTGCAACGACGGCGGCGCGAATATCTCCTACAACGGGGCCGCCTCGTGGTCTACCATCTACAACCAGCCGACGGCCCAGTTCTACCACGTTGCCGCCGACAACCGCGAGCCGTACTACGTCTACGGCACGCAGCAGGACAACACCAGCATCGCCGTTCCCAGCCGCTCGGCCAACGGCGCGATTGTCTGGGGCGACTGCTACGTCGCGGGCACGGGCGAGAGCGGTTACATCGCCGTCCGCCCCGACGACTACAACATCGTCTACGTTGGCGCGATTGGCAGCTCGCCCGGCGGCGGCAACGCCCTCCAGCGCTACGACCACCGCAGCAGGCAGATTCGCCTCATCACCACCTGGCCGCGTGAGATGGGCGGCTACGGGGCTATCGAGGACAAGTGGCGTTTCCACTGGACGTACCCGATTGTCATCTCACCCCACGACCCCAATACGCTCTATATCGGCGGCAACGTCGTGTTCAAGTCCACCGACGAGGGCCAGTCGTGGCAGCCCATCAGCCTCGACCTGTCCCGCGCCGACCCCAATACCCTCCAGCCAACTGGCGGCCCGGTCAACCGCGACTCCATCGGCGCGGAGACGTACGCCATCGTGTTCGCGCTGGCTGAGTCGCCCCACGAGAAGGGCGTCCTCTGGGCGGGGACAGACGATGGCCTCGTCCACATCACTCGCGACGACGGAGCATGGTGGACCAACATCACGCCACGCGACCTGCCGGAGTGGAGCACTATCAGCGGCCTCGAACTGTCGCCCCACGATCCGGCGACGGCCTACATCGCCGCCTACCGCTACAAGCTCGACGACTACCGCCCCTACGTCTTCAAGACCAACGACTATGGTCAGACCTGGCAGAGCATCACGGGTGGCTTGCCTGACAACGACTTCCCGCGTGTGATCCGCGAGGACCCGGTCCGGCGCGGCCTGCTCTACCTGGGCACGGAGACGGGGCTGTACGTGTCGTTCGACGATGGGGCGAACTGGCAGCGCTTCCAGCTCAACCTGCCGGTGACGCCGGTGCATGACCTGCTCATCAAGAACAACGACCTCATCGCCGCCACACATGGCCGCGCCTTCTGGATCCTCGACGACCTGACGGCGCTCCGCCAGGCGGTTGACGGCGATGCTCAGGGCGCTATCAAGCTGCTGAAGCCCGCCTCCGCGCTACGCATCTCAGCGGGCATCGACTGGTCGAGCATGAACGTCGGCGCGAAGAACTACCTGGGCGCGGTCGGCGCAGCTTACAACGTGGTGAAAACGCCGGAAGGCGCAACCACCCGCCGTTACATAGACGCTGGCGACAACCCGACGGTGGGCGTCGTCGTGACCTACCGCCTAAGCGCCACACCCGAGACGCCGCTGACGCTGACGTTCAAGGACAGCCAGGGCAAGGTCATCCGCGAGTTCAAGAGCATGGACGCCAAGGAGCGCGCCGAGGGGAAGACGAAGGAGCTGCGCGCGCCGGCGAATCCCGGTTGGAACCGATTTGTCTGGGACATGCGGGTGACGCCGATCACGAAAGTGGAAGGGAACGATCTGGCGGCCGAGTCAACCATGAGCGGGCCTCTCGTGGCGCCGGGGTCGTACAGCGTCACACTCACCGTCGGTGACGCTAGCGCGACGCAGCCGGTGGAGATTGTCAAGGAGCCGAACGTCACGTCGAGCCAGGCGGACTTGCAAGCGCAGTTCGACCTGCAGATGCGCATCTACCACAAGCTCAACCAGACCGTCGCCGCTCTGAACCAGATGCGCGACCTGCGGGCGCAGCTCGCTGGCTGGAAGGAGCGCGCTGCCGGCCTACCGAACGGTGACAGTATTGCGACGAACGCCGCCAGCCTGGGCGACAAGGTGCTGGAAGTCGAGAAGAAGCTGCTGTGGCCGGACGTCAAAGCGCCCTGGAAGTACCACGACTACGGCGCGCGGCTGCTCAACCAGCTCATGGAGCTACCGAACGCCGTCGGCCTGGGCGACTACCGCCCCACTGATGCGGCGTCTCAGGTGTTTGACGAGCTTACGCAGGAGATTGACGCCGTTCTGGTGGAGTTCGAGGCGCTCAAGAACGCGGACCTCGTCGCCCTGAACCACCTGATTGCAGAGTCCCAGATCGCTGCCATCACACCCAAGGGCGCTGGCGCGCCCCAGCCCGTCTAAGTTAGCGTCATTGCGAGCGTGAGCGAAGCAATCTCCCACCAGGGATCGCTTCGCTGTGCTCGCGATGACAAGACTTAAGCTAGCGTCATTGCGAGCGTAAGCGAAGCAATCTCCCACCAGGGATCGCTTCGCTGCGCTCGCGATGACAAGACTTAAGCTAGCGTCATTGCGAGCGTAAGCGAAGCAATCTCCCGCCGGGGGATCGCTTCGCTGCGCTCGCGATGACAAGACTTAAGCTAGAGTCATTGCGAGTATAAGCGAAGCAATCTCCCGCCGGGGGATCGATTCGCTGTGCTCGCGATGACGCCATTTTCTGCTACCAGTTATCGTGATCGACGCGGAGTCACGATGAGCGACCGCTTGCGGCGCACGCTGTCCAGGCGCATGCCACGCAGGGCGTAGAGCACACCTGCCAGCACCAGCAGCCCCAACGCGATGCTTGCCACCAACCCCGTCGTGTACGCCGGGCCGAACTCGCCGCCACGAATCGTGCGCCCACTTCCAGCGAGCATGATCCCCGTCACACCGATGCCCGCGATGGACGCCATCACCCCCAGCGTCCCGGCCGCCCCAAACATCCCGGCGACTGAGACGGGCCAGCGCCAACCGTCAACAGCCCATCGCGCGTCATCCACGTCGAACCCACGCCAGAGCACCAAGATAGCGGCCACAAAGGCCGTCCAGAAACCGACCACGAGATAGCCAGTCACGACATCGCTGGGCCGATGCCAGCCAACGGTAATCGTCGCCGTGCCGTTGTAGAGGGCATACGCGCCACCGAACACGGCGACCAGCCCTCGATAGCGCGGCGGCACGACCATGACCAGCGCCAACGCCAGGGACATGACCACCGTGGCGTGGCCGCTCGGCAGGCTGTTGCGGTAGCCAAAGGGGTCGGTCATACCCATCAGCGCCGGGCGCTCGAGAATCCAGTGCTTGAGCACCTGGGTCGTTATGTTGGCGGCAGCGAGCATGACGACCGCGGCGACGGCCAGGGCGAAGCGGCGCTGGACGGCGGCAATCACAATCGCGGCTAACGCGAGCAGCCCCAGGCGGCTGAGGTTGACCGTCGATAGCAGGTCCAGGCTGTCGTCAATGGCGTCAGTGGAGTTGCTCAGACGGCCGCCGAGCATGGCGTTATCGAGCCACTGCCCTGTGGATGTCTGCACAAAGAGGAGGTACGTCAAGACAGCCGCCGCAGCAAATGCGGCGGCCAGCAAGATCAGCCCGGCGACTCGTCGTGCCTTCATCGGCGGCTAGGGGTTTGCTCCGTCGTGTTGCCACCGACGGCGGCCCGCGTCGGGACCGTCGGCCCACTCGCCAGGCGCGCCTCGAGCGCGTCAACGCGCGCCGAAAGCTCTTGCCAGCGGTTGACCAGGCGCGCCTGGATGAACAGGGTTACTCCGAGCACGAGCAGCAGCATAAAGATCATGGCGGCGATAAAGTTGACGAACGACTGCACGTAGCCGGCGACCATGTCACCCAGTGGGCCGCCGAAGCCGGAGATGAGGGGCACGAAACCGCTGATGTTGGCGGATAAGCTGAGCATCGCCAGCAGCACGAACACGCCGAACAACACGCTGACTGCGGCGAGGATATATAGCACAAGGCTCAGAGGGTTGAAGCGGCGATTAGGTACACGTGAGCCACGCACGAGGCTCTCCTTCAATCGGTTTGTGAAAATCGGGTACAGAATACCTTAATTTTAGCACAAATCCGAGCTAGAGAGCCTCGTGCTTCCGCTGTCGCCGTTATTCGAGCGTCTGAAGCAGATGCGTCAGGTACGTGAGCGCCCGGTTGGCGTCCGTGTCCAGCGCCATGCTGAGGTCGTGGAGCACCTTGCGCAGACGGAAGACATCCAGGAGCTGGACGAGCTGCGCCTGGGACGGCGGCAGGAGGTTCGCCGGCGCAACGGCCTCCAGGTAAGCGCGCAGGAAGCTGGCGCTGACCCACGCCACCCAGAACTGCACCCACGGCTCGGCCGACGCAAAGGCGCTCGGCCCAATGCTGCCGCGCCGCACCTGGTCGCTCAGCGCGGTATACGCGGCAGTGTGGAAGGACACCAGCATGCCAGCCACGTCGCGCAGCGGCGAGACCTTGATGCGCCGCTCGCTCAGCGGGCGCGTCACGTCGCCGCCCAGGTCCAGCGTCACGAACTCGTGTCCAGTGTAGATGACATCCGACAGGTCGTAGTCGCCGTCGCAGCGAATACGCATCGCCGCCACCTTGCCATCGAGGATGCGGTGAATGTGCTCCAGGAATGCGCTCTCGGAACCCAGCACATCCTGGGCCGCCGGCCGCGCCTCGCGGGGCAGCCCATCCACGCGCTGCCGTAGCGCCTGCACGACCCGCAGCGTGAGACTGCGGGTGGCCTGGTAGACCGAGCGCTGATAGAAGCCGGTGAACGCCTCTGGGGCGAAGGCCGGGTTGTCGGCGGCCGAGGCGAGGGCGCGGTGCAGCTCGCCGGTGCGCCGCCCAAGCAGGCGGGCAGTTTCCAGGTCGCCGCCCAGCATCGCTTCGGCTTCCTGGCTCGGCGCGCTCTCGGCGAGGGCCAGCAGCCCCACGGTCGTGAGTGTTGGAACCTGGCTAGGCGCTTGGGCGCTCACAACCCGCTCCAGGTAGCTGTTGACTTCGTTGACCGCCAGGGTCCAGCCATCCACGCCCTCCGGCGTTGGGCCTTGCAACATTGCCAGGGCAATGTTGTCGCCGCGTTCCGACTCGTAGTGCAGAGCGCCGGTCAGGGGCAAGACGTGAGGGAAGGTGTGTTCGGTCAGGAACGCCTGCACCTCTAGCCCTGGGCGGACGCCCGACGCGAGCTGGCGGAATATCCTCAGCCGCCCGTTCGGCCAGGCCACGGACGCGCCCGCCGGATCAACCTGGACGCTGGCCGCCTCTGTCGAGAGGCCGTGCGAGCCGCGCACTTTGCCCCGCGTCAGTTCGCCGGTGACGCTGCCCCGGCGACCCTTCACCGTGCGCCGTCCAGCGACGACATCAACCAGAGCCGCTGCAAAGTTTGGATCCGCAAAGGCGTCGACGACGAGCTTGCTCTCGCCACGGCGCGCGTGCAGTCGAGCGACAATGTTGCGGGCGAAGGTCGTGACGTGTTGGCTTGCCTGCTCGTCGGAGAGGACCGCCAGTGGCAACAGCCAGATGGTCGTGTCCCCCGCGCCTGCTTCCACCTCGACGAGAGCAACATGGAAATCCCGGCCGCCGGCTACGAGAGGTATCATGTCGAGCAGACGGGTGGAGCGTACCGGCTGGCCGACAGGTAGAAGCCCGACACGCTGAAGGTAACCGGGGACTGCATCGAGTAGCGCGTCGCGCCCCGCGCCATGGAACAAGTCATCGGCGGCCGCGACGGGCAATGTCGGCGTGATTGCCGAAAATGGCGCTGGCTCTGTAGCGTCTTCCGAGGCGGGCGACTGCAAGGCAAACCAGTAGAAGGCGTAGGGGGCGAGCGTCACCAGGTAGGGCGCGGTTCCCACGTGCGGGAAGACGGCGCCGCCGAACATCTCCGTCAAGCCCCAGCCCGCGTAGTCCTCGAGGTTCAGCTCGACCGGCTGCGCGTCGCGCGATAGGTTTGCGAGGACGAGGATCGTCTCGTCCTCGTAACAGCGCAGGAAGGCCAGCACCTTGCGGTTGTCAGGGTGGAGGAAGCGAATCGTGCCCCGCCCGAACGCCTGGTGGCGCTTGCGGACCCTGATGAGGCGCTGCATCCAGGACAGCAACGAGTTCGGGTTGCCGCTTTGCACCTCGACGTTGAGCGTTTCGTAGCTGTACTCGCCGTCGCTGATCACGGGCAGATAGAGGCGTTGGCTACTCGCCTGGGAGAAGCCGGCGTTGCGGTCAGCGCTCCACTGCATGGGCGTGCGCACGCCGTCGCGGTCGCCAAGGTAGATGTTGTCGCCCATGCCAAGCTCGTCGCCGTAATAGAGCACCGGTGTGCCAGGCAGGGCGAACAGCAGCCCGTTCAGCAGCTCGATGCGGCGGCGGTCGTTGTCGAGCAGCGGCGCGAGTCGGCGGCGAATACCGAGGTTGATACGCATGCGCGGGTCGCGGGCGTAGACACGCCACATGTAGTCGCGCTCCTCTTCCGTGACCATCTCCAGCGTCAGTTCGTCGTGGTTGCGCAAGAACGTCGCCCACTGGGCCGTCTCTGGAATGGGGGGCGTTTGGGCGAGAATGTCGAGGATGGGGAAGCGGTCCTCGGTACGCAGCGCCATGTACAGGCGCGGCATGATGGGAAAGTTGAACGCCATCTGGCACTCGTCACCGTCGCCGAAGTATGGGATTGTGTCCTCCGGCCACTGGTTCGCCTCGGCGAGGAAGATGCGGTTGCGGTACTTGCTGTCGACGTGGTGGCGCAGCTCCTTGAGGAACGTGTGCGTTTCCGGCAGATTCTCGCAATTGGTGCCTTCGCGTTCGTAGAGGTAGGGGATCGCGTCCAGGCGCAGCCCGTCCAGCCCAATGTCGAGCCAGAAGTCCATCGCCGCCATCACGGCTTGGCGCACGCGGGGGTTGTCGAAGTTGAGGTCGGGCTGGTGGTAGAAGAAGCGATGCCAGTAGTAAGCCTTAGCAACGGGGTCCCAGGTCCAGTTCGACGGCTCCGAGTCGGTGAAGATGATGCGGGCTTCCTTGTATTTCGTTGGGTCGTCGCTCCAAACGTAGAAGTCGCGGAGCGGGCTGCCCGGCTCAGCGCGGCGGGCGCGTTGAAACCAGGCGTGCTGGTCCGAGGTGTGGTTGCAGACAAGCTCACCGATCACGCGCAGGCCACGCCGGTGCGCCTCGCGCACGAACTGCTTGACGTCGCGCAACGTGCCATAGGCCGGGTGAACATCGTTGTAGTCCGATATATCGTAGCCGTCGTCGCGCCAGGGAGAAGGGAAGAATGGCAGCAGCCAGATCGCCGTGACCCCCAGGCTTTGCAGGTAATCGAGCTTTTGCGTCAGACCACGAAAGTCGCCCATACCATCGGCGTTGCTGTCGTAGAACGCCCGCACGTGCAGCTCATAAATGACGGCATCCTTGTACCACAACGGATCATCGACCAGCATCAGCTCGCCGGTGGCAAGCCCACTCTCTTGCATTAGAGCGCTCATACCCTCTACACTCCTCTGAACGTAATGTGTCGTGTCTCAATTCCCGTTTATGATACGCGATTTCGAACAAACAGTCACCCGGCAGTTCTGCGCAGGGACCGTTTCTTGCTAACCTGCCGCCAGGAGCGACGCCTATAGGACGTCGCGAGTTGGAAACCAAAGCGTGAACATCGTATGCGATAAGGGGAACAGAATGAGTAGCCAGCAGACACAACAAAAGGACCCACGTCAACAGGAACCGCAGCAGCCGCCCTTCCCACGGCAACAACAGCAATACCCAGGCCGCGAGTCCGAGATGGAGCCGAAGCCGGACTACGGCGAACAGTCTTACAAGGGGACCGGCAGGCTGACCGGCCGCGCCGCCATCATCACCGGCGGTGACAGCGGCATCGGTCGCGCCGTGGCTCTCGCTTTTGCGCGAGAGGGCGCCGACGTCCTCATATCCTATCTGAACGAGGACCAGGATGCGCAAGAGACGTGCCGCGTCGTCGAGGAGGCGGGCCGCAAGGCCATTGCCATGCCAGGCGACATCGGCAACCCGCAGCACTGTCAGCAAATCGTGGACCGCGCGGTCAAGGAATTCGGACGCGTGGACATCCTGGTCAACAATGCGGCCTACCAGATGTCGCGTGAGAGCATCGACGAGTTCTCCGACGAGGAGATCCAGCACACGTTCAACACCAACATCCTAGCGATGTTCTACCTGGTCAAAGCGGCCCTGCCTCACATGAAGGAAGGCAGCGCCATCATCAACACCGCGTCCATTCAGGCATACAACCCGACACCTGCCCTGCTGCCCTACGCCTCGACCAAGGGCGCAATCGTCACCTTCACCAAGGGGCTGGCGCAGGCGCTCATCGAAAAGGGCATCCGCGTGAATGCCGTCGCACCCGGTCCGGTGTGGACACCGCTCATCGTCTCGACCATGCCCGAGAAACAGTCCTCCCAGTTCGGTAAGGATTCGCCGATGGGCCGCCCGGCGCAGCCCGCCGAGCTTGCGCCGGCCTACGTCTTCCTGGCGTCTCAGGAGTCGAGCTATATCGTTGGCGAGGTCATCGGCATCACCGGCGGCAAGCCCCTCCCGTAACCACGAGGTGGGCGCTCTACGTCCCTCCTCCATCCCCCTGGCCCCCTTCCTCCCCCACAGGTGGGGGAGGAAGGGGGTGCTGAGCGAAGCGAGGCGGGGGTTGGTGGGGGAGGACGTCGTCAGGAACCCAACGCCCTCCATCTCACTCGCCGTGCCAGGCGAACCAGCGCACGGCGTCCTGGGCGATGGCCGGCGGTATCGTGTGGCCGTCCTCGAACTCGTGGTATGTCACCTCGTACTCGGCGCGGCGCAGCAGCGGCACCAGGCGGCGGCTGCACGCGGCGATAGGTAGCACGTCGTCGCGTACGCCGTGAGAGATGTAGATGCGCGGCGCGCCCGTCTGGCTGGCGGGCGCCATGAAGCCGGGCGAGAAGGCGACGATGTCGGTGAACAGGTCGCCGTTGGTCATGCCCAGGGACAGGGCATACGAAGCCCCATCCGAGAATCCCTCGATGGCGACACGTTTCGGGTCCACGGCATAACGCCCGAACACCTGCGCGAGCGCCGCGTCAATGAATACGACATCCGGGCCATACGCGCCATAGAGAACATCCCACGTTTCCTGCCGCGAGTCCGGCCCGACGAGAATCAAGCCCGCCGCTTCGGCCAGGTCTCGCAGCGGCCAGAGATTCCCTTGCCCCCCACCACCTGCCCCGTGCAGCATCAGCGCCAACGGCGCCGGCCTATCAGGTCGATATGTGGCCGGCACGTAGAGCCAGCCGTCGCGGTTTCCGTCAAGCCCGAGGGCCAGTAGGCCGCGCTCGCCATTCCCACTCACCTGGCCTGGACGAGCCGTGAGCCGCCCGTTTTCGTATGCTGAATGCTCGGTGTGATTCCTACGGAAAGTTTTGGCGTTCATGCTCCAATCCTTTCTTCTCGGTATTTATCGATTGGACTGCTTGCCGCCGCGTCGTCTTTGGACTATACTCACGCCCAGCGCGATTATGGCGCTAACCTTGTTCTAAAGCCCAAACCTGTTCGATGAGGAGGCACGGCTATGTCGCAGGCGGGTGTGCGTGAGCACAATATGACCGATTATGAGGCGGAACGGCGCGAGTTTAAGTGGGAGGTGCCGGCCGATTTCAACTGGGCCTTCGACGTCGTCGACCGCTGGGCCGAGAATCTTGACCAGGAAGCCATGCTCTGGGTTAGCCATGACGGACAGCAAGAGCGGCGCTTCACCTATGCCGACTTCCGCCAACGCTCCAATCGGCTCGCCAACGCCCTCGAAAGCCTGGGCGTGAGGCAGAGCGACCGCGTTTTCCTGATGCTTCCGCGCGTCCCAGAGTGGTGGGAAGCCATCCTGGGCATCATGAAGGTTGGGGCGGTGTCGATGCCCGGCACGATCCTCCTCACCCCTAAGGACATCGCCTATCGCGCTCAAGCGGCTGAGACCAAGGTCGTCATCACCGACGCCGCTAACGCGGCCAAGTTCGACGAGGTGCGCGGGCAATGCCCGTCGTTTGAGGTCATGATTGTCGTCGGCGGCGAGCGCGAGGGCTGGGTGAGCTACGAGGCGGCGGTGAACGCGGCCAGCGAGCAGCGGGAGCGCCTGGCAACGCCGAGTAGCGATCCATGCATGGTCTACTTCACCTCTGGAACAGTCGGCTACCCCAAGATGGTGCTGCACACCCACGCCTCCTACCCGATTGGACACATTATCACCGGGAAATATTGGCTGGATTTGCAGCCGACGGATCTCCACTGGAACCTATCGGAGACGGGGTGGGCCAAGGCGGCGTGGAGCAACCTGTTCGGGCCGTGGAACATGGGGGCCTCGCTGTTCATCCACGATGGACGTGGCAAGTTTAATGCCCGCGAGACTCTGGAGTTCCTGCAGAAATACAGCATCACCACCTTTTGCGCCCCGCCCACGGCGTACCGCATGCTCGTCTTGGAGAACCTCAGGGCATACCAGTTCCCCCGCCTGCGCCACTGTGTTGGGGCGGGCGAGCCGCTGAACCCGGAGGTGATCGAGCAGTGGCAGGCCGCGACGGGCCTCACCATCCGCGATGGCTACGGCCAGACCGAGACCGTCCTGCTATGCGGCAACTTCCCACCCTTGACGGTGAAGCCTGGCTCGATGGGCAAGCCCTCACCCGGCTTCGACGTGGCGGTTGTCGACCACGACGGGAACATCCTGCCACCGGGCAAGGAGGGCGACATCGGCGTGCGCGTCCATCCTACGCGGCCGGTTGGGTTGTTCCAGGCGTATTGGCGCAATCCGGGCGCGACCCAGGCGGCGATGCGCGGGGATTGGTACATCACCGGGGACCGCGCCGTCATGGACGAAGACGGCTACTTCTGGTTCGTGGGCCGCGCTGACGACGTCATTCTCAGCGCCGGCTATCGCATCGGGCCATTCGAGGTCGAGAGCGCCCTGGTCGAGCATCCGGCGGTGGCGGAGGCGGCTGTGGTCGCCAGCCCAGATGAGATACGCGGCGAGGTCGTCAAGGCGTTCGTGATTCTTGCGCCGGGCTATGAGCCGTCTGAGGCGCTGGCCGCCGAGCTGCAAGATTACGTTAAGAACGTCACCGCACCGTACAAGTACCCGCGCGAGATCGAGTTCGTGACGGAGCTGCCTAAGACCATCAGCGGCAAGATTCGCCGCGTCGAGCTGCGCCAACGCGAGAAGCAGCGCAAGGGGCCGCAGTAGAATCAAGAAGGCCGACGGCGGTCGGCGCTACGATAGCTATGATGGCTACACTATAGCGCCGACTTCCGTCGGCCATAATCGCGCCCGTCAGAGCGTTTACTTCGTCTCTGCGCTTGCCTCGTCCCGGAACAGCTTCACGTACTCGCCGTAGCCCTCGGCCTCGAGCTTCTCGACGGGGATGAACCGCAGCGCCGCGGAATTGATGCAGTAGCGCAGGCCGGTCGGCGCGGGGCCATCCTCGAAGACGTGGCCCAGGTGTGAGTCGCCGTTCTTCGAGCGCACCTCATCGCGCACCATGAAGAAGCGATAGTCCTTGCGCTCGGTGATGCTGTCCTGGTTCAACGGCTGGGTGAAGCTCGGCCAGCCGCAACCCGAGTCGAACTTGTCCAGGGAGCTAAACAGCGGCTCGCCCGTGACGATGTCTACGTAGATGCCGTTGGCCTTGTTGTTCCAATACTCGTTGCGAAACGGCGGCTCGGTGCCTTCCTCCTGGGTCACGTGGTACTGCATCGGCGTGAGGCGCTGCTTCAACTCTGCCTCGGACGGCTTCTTGTAGTCTGCCATGTCTCTGTCTCCTCTCCCAACACTTAATATTTCTATGCCTTTGGATGGTCGAAGCCCCCTCTTACCTTACCCTGGTACATTACGCCGAGCTTACACGATTGTGACACCCTGTTCCTAATCGGTGCCGGCCCCGGAGGTCCCACTGCTCTGCCGCGTACGGTTGCGCAGCGAGCGCGCCTTGGACTGCAAATCCTGGAAGAAGTCGCTATCGACGATCTCGCTGACCTGCTTCTGGCGCTTGGCCTCATCAATCTCGATGCGCAACTGCTCGATTTCCTGCCGCAAGGCTTGCTCACGTAAGTACGAGTCGAGGGCCACACCAGCCAGCGCCGAGAGTGACTCCATCATCTGCTGCAAGTTACGGTCGAATGGCACAATCTGGTTTGTCTCAGGGTCGAGAGCGTCGGCGAGTTGCAGCACCCCTACGACTTCGCGCTGGGTATTGGTCAATGGGATCGTCAGCATTGACTTTGGCTCGAAGCCCATCTTAGACTGGAAGTCCAATATCTCGGCGCGCTCGCTGCCCTGCGTGACCCGCGCATCGGGGATATTCAGCGGCGTGCCGCTCAACGCCACGGCGACCGGCATGCTGTCGGTGTTGGGCTGCCCCGTCGTCGGGTCATACAGCGGGATCGGCGGATAGGGCACGGCTGTCCCGGTGCTGCCACCGGCCTCGATACTCTTGACCTCACAGCGCAGGATAACATAGCGCAGATAGTTGTCTTCGGTGCGCAGATACAGGATACCGGTGTCGGCGTGGCAGAACTGCATGGCGTCGAGCACCATGCGCTCGAGCAGGCGGCCAAAGTCCTTCTCTGCCGAGAGCTGGACGCCGATAGGGATGACCACGTTGAGCAGGTCGTCGGCGCGCTTCTTCTCCCGTGTCACCTGGCGCAGCGTCCGCCGCAACTGCGACGTCATCGTATTGAACGTGTTCGCCAGCGTGCCAATCTCATCCCGCGACTCGACACTTGCCGCTGCCTCCAAATCACCGCTTGTGATACGCTCCGCGACGCCCGTCAGGCGGCGGACCGGCCCGGCGATGGCCGAGCGGAAGACAAGCGCCAGCAACAGGCCGAGGATGAGGCCGAATAAGCCGCCCGCCGCCGTGACTCCGTTCGTCAAGACAAGGTTCTGACGTCCATCGCCCAGGTCGCGGGTCAGCAGGTACTGCTGGTCGGTGACCATGGTGTAGAGCAGATTCTTCATCTGGTCGGCCAGCGGCACGGCTTGCGTGGTAAAGAGCTTGAGGTCCTGCCGCCAATCGTCGCTTTCGAGAATGGCGAAGATCTGGTCCGGCAGCTTCAGGAAGGCCTGGTGGTTCTGGGTGATGCGGTCGAGCAGGATCTGCTGAGTGGGCGACAGTGTGGTGCGACGACCTTGCAAGCGGGTGAGCGCCGCGAGATTCAAGGCCAGGTTCGCCTCGTACTCAGCGCGGAACGCCGGGTTGCGCGTGGTTGTGTAGCCACGTAGCGCCGACAACATCGCCGCGAAGCTGCCCTGGAACTGGGCCATGTCCTGCAACACGAACATGTTGTCCTGGCTTGGCTCGCGGGAACCCTGGAGCTCGATCATCTGGTTGATGTCGATGAGCACACTTCCCGCCAGCTGCGTGCCCTGCGTCGCCAGAAGCCGGTAGGCCGGTTCGCGGTCGAGCTGGTCGTCGCGCAGCGCGAAGAGCTTGTCGGGCAAGGCTTCCCACTGGTTGTAGAGTGTGTGCAGCTGTTGAACGCGCGCCTGGCTATCGGGGTCCAACCCCGGCGCCAGCTGATCGAGCTTGGTCAGGTTCGCCGCGAATGCATCGGCCGAGTTCTTGTAAGACGCGCGGTCCAGCGGATCTCCCAACGCCAGGTAGCCGCGCACGTCGCCGAGCATGCGCAGCAAGTTCGCCTGCGCTTCGAGCGCGCCTAGCGCCGCCGGCACGCGCACGTCGTCGGTGATTTTGATCTTGTCGGTCGCAACGCGGCCGCCGAGAAAGCTCGCCAGCGCGCCGAAGAGCGTGACGAACACGAGGATGCCGAAGCCTAGCATCAACTTCGAGCCGAGACTCAAGTCGTTGAAGAAGCCAACGATGCCACGCCGCCGAGTCTGCGTCGGCGCCGTACTAACGCCCTGCCCCTCGAAAGCCTTCGAAGTCATGGCGCAACACGCCTCCAGTCCTTAATGTTCCACGTCGTCGCGTCCCACGGGGTCAGGTCAATACCGGCCAGCCCCTTGTTCGCGCCCAGCACGTCCGCCTGGTAGACAATCGGGATCATGACCACGTCGTTGAGCTGCATGTCCTCCATCTGGATGTACATTTGGCGGCTCTTCTCTGGGTCCTGCTCCGTCTTCGCTTTCTGCAGGAGCGCATCGTAAGCCGCATTGCACCAGCGCTCGACGTTCACGCCGGCCGCCCAGTTGTTGATTTTCTGTGGTATCTGATCGCACGTCCACTGCCCCATGTAGTTGCTTGGGTCGGGACTGGGGTTGCGATACGCGGCTTCGATCATGTCGGCGTTGAAGCGGTACATGCTATCAGGGTTCGCCGCGCCCGCTCCGAAGAGCACGGCTGAGTCGACGATCCTGATACTCACATCCACGCCGATCAAGGCAAGGTCTTTCTGGATGATTTGCTGTGTCGCCTGGACAATGCCACTCGGCTTGCCGACAAACACGACGCGCAGCTTGACACCGTCCTTCTCGCGGATGCCGTCGTCGTTGGTGTCGATCCAACCCGCCTCATCAAGCAGCGCCCGCGCCTTGTCCAAATTATAGTCATATGCGACGCGGCGGTCAGCGGGAAACGTCGGGGGTGAGATGAGGTTGTTGCCCGTTGGCTTACCCGTGATGCCATAGAGCTGGGCGATGGCGTCGCGGTTGATGGAATGCGCAAACGCCTGGCGCACACGGATGTCGCTGAAAATTGGGTTCGGAAACGTCACGTTCGAGCGTTCGCCATCTTGCGTGACCTGGTTCGGATCCTTCTGGTTCAGCATGATGCGCTCGACACGCGAGCCGAAGTTCGTGACGAGCTGCCCTTTCGTGGACGACTTGAGGGCCTCCAGGTCTTGCGGCGAGAGCTGACCTAGCTCATAGGCGTAGTCGACCGTGCCTTCCTGAAGCACCGCCCGCGCTGCCTGCTGCGCCGTCCCACCGCCCTGGTAGATGATGCGGCGGAACGGAATCTTCGCTTTATTACGGTAGTAAGGGTTCGCCTCAAACGTCACCTTGTTCGTCGGCATGAGTTGGGTGCCCAGCAGCAGCACTTCCTGGGGCTTGATGCCCGGATTCATCACCCGATATGGCCCGGTTCCCACGGGCATGAGGTTGCCAGGCGCGTCGCCCGCGTTTGGGCCGTTGTACCCGCCGAAGACATGGCGGGGCAGCATCATCCCCTGGGTGCCGACGAACGGGACTGCCCAGGCGCTCGTCGGGGTCTTGAACACCACCCTGACAGTCAGCGGATCGATGACCTCGACCCGCGCCACATTGGCATAGGAGGGGGCAGTGCTCGCGGCCGTCGCAGGGTTGGTAACGTACTGATAGGTGAATAGAACGTCATCAGCCGTGAAAGGCTGGCCGTCTGACCAGAGAACACCGTCTTTGAGCTTCCAGGTCACAGACAGCCCATCCGCCGCGACCTCCCCATTCTCCAGTGTTGGAATCTCTTTCGCCAGGAAGGGGATCAGGCCGCCCTGACGATCATAGCTCGCCAACGGCTCGTATGTGATACGCGCCGGCTCGAAGTCCTTCATGGACAGCGTTCGGTGCGGGTTGAGCGTTGTGGGCGCTTGCGGGTTGAAGATGCGCAGCGTGTCGTCGGCCTCAGCCATGCTCGGTGTAGGGATCGGGGTCGGCGTCGGTAGATAGCTGGCGCTGGTCGAGGCAGGCCGCAGGGCGCTCCCCACGCCGCAGCCCCCCACGCCCACGGCCCCCCCCCCAACCACCACCAGCCACAAAATGAGGCGAACACTGAGTCGGCTTGACGCTATAAACCTCACTGGGCACCTCCTCGGAAACTCGCCAGCGCGCCCGCAAGCGCTGCCACGTCTATCATGTGATGGGCCCAAAGGAACGTCTCGCACGAGTTCTGCGACAGGTCCCAGTCGTACAATGTCGGCATCGGGCCGGTTGTCTCGACGGCGATGCAGGCCACGTAACCGCACCAGGGAGCGATATCCGCCAAACGCCATGTCGTGTGCGGCGCTGTTGAGTCGCGCCACAGAACGCTGTCCCCCCCAACGCCGATCTCAAGCCCGTGAGCGGGACGCGACAGGCCGGCGCCCAGCCCCTTCAACAGCGCCTCTTTGCGTGTCCACAGCTTGAAGAAGACTTCGAGACTTTCCGATCCCGGTAGCGCCTGCCACACCGCGCGCTCCGTCGGCGTGAAAACCATGTCGGCCAACGCCGCAACATCGTCCAGGGGGCGAATCTGCTCGACATCCACCCCCACGGGCCGCTCATAACTCACAGCAATCAGCGCAATGTCTCCTGCGTGCGAGACGTTGAATTGTAATCGCGTATCGAACGCCGGTGTAAGCATCGGCTTGCCGTTTGGGCCATAGGCGAAAGCCACCTCGGCTGCATCGATGTTGAGGTAGCCGCCGAGAACACGCCGCAACAAACCGCGTGTCACAATAAAGCGTCGGCGGTCGTCCGCAATTCGCAGTCGCGCCGCTCGTGCCCACTCGTCATCGGAGAGAGTGTCCAACAGTGCAGGGCTTGCAGCGTCGAAGTCAGCGACCAGGGTGCGCCAGACATGAACTTCTCCCGGCGCCAGAGACGGGCGCGCTTCGCGGCAATGGTGCATTGTCTCACTCATCCGCCCCACCATTCATGGCGCGACGTAGGCTCAGCGGACGCATGTCAGCCCAGACCGCGCGAATGTGCGCCAGGCATTCTTCCCGTGTTCCCTGGAAGCCCTCAGGCTGCCAGCCGACCGGCGTGGGCCGATGCGTCGGCCACAGCGAGTATTGTCCCTCGTCATTGACAACGACGCCATATGGGAGCTTGTCACTGCTCATCGCCCGTTAGCCCCTTCCTGGGCTGGCGCCGCCTGGCGGATGAGCACCGCCAACTGTTCGATGCTTGGCGCGCGCAGCACAGCGGCGAGGGGCAGGCGCGTGCCAAACGCTTTCTGCACCTGGGCCACCATGCGCACGATGAGCAGCGAGTGCCCGCCCAGATCGATGAAACTGTCGCGGATGCCCACGGGCTCCACGTGGAGCACGCTCTGCCAGATGGCGGCAAGGCGTCGCTCCACGTCGTCACGCGGCGCGACATAGGTATGCGAAATCTCGCCCGGCGCGCTGTCCGGCTCCGGCAAGGCGCGGCGGTCCACCTTGCCGCTCGACGTCAGCGGCAGGCTGTCGAGAATGACGAAGCGCGACGGAACCATGTGGCCGGGGAGCGAGCGCTGCAAGTAGGCCCGCAGCTCGGCGATTAGCCCACCGCCATTGGCGCGCCCTGTTGAGGTCGTATCATGTCCTGGGAGGCGCGGCACGACGTAGGCGACGAGCGCCGGGTCGCTGCGCAGAGGCTTCACCACCACCTCGGCTTCCATCACTGCCGGATGTTGGCTCAGCGTCACGACAACCTCGCCCAGCTCGACGCGCATGCCGCGCAGCTTGATCTGGCTGTCCAGCCGCCCCAGCAATTCGATGTTGCCGTCCGGCAGGTAGCGCGCCAGGTCGCCCGTTTTGTAGAGGCGAGCGCCGTGAAGCCCACTGTAAAGGTGAGCAAACGGGTCAGGGATGAACTTCTCCGCTGTCAGCCCTGGCGCATTGAGATAGCCCCGCGCCAGACCGGCGCCGCCGACGTGCAGCTCGCCCGGCGTTCCGATGGGAGTCGGCTGAAGCGACGCATCGAGGATGTACAGGCGCGTATTGGCGAACGGTCGGCCAATCGGTACGCTCCGGTCTTCGCGGAGAGCATCCGGCAGCCCACCGTAGTAGGAGCTATCCACCGTCGCCTCCGTCAACCCATAGGAGTTGATGAGGCGCGTGGCCGGGCCACAGAGGCGATGGATCCGCCAGTACTCTCCGACGTACCACACATCCGAGGCGACTGCCAGGAGGCGCATGAAGTCGAGCCGCTGCCCCGTTTCTTCGAGGTAGGGAAGCAAGGCGCGCATGACCACCGGGACGAACTCGGCGCAGTCCACCGCTTCCTGGCGCATCAGAGCGTACAGGCGGTCGGGCGCGAGCAGGAAATCCAGCGGACACAGGACGAGCTTGCCGCCAGAGCACAGCGCGCGCGCCCAGTCGCCCGAGAACACGTCGAACGAGAAGTTTGCCATCTGTAGGTGGCTGCGCACGTCGGTCTTCAACCCGTACGCCTGCTCCCAGGCGCGGTAGGCGTTCACGTAGCTCCGATGCGTCACCATCACGCCCTTGGCGTTGCCCGTCGAGCCGGATGTGTAGACGACATACGCCAGGTGGTCCGGCGCGACCGGCTGGTCGAGCGGGGGACCATCTACTTCGGGGAGGGGATCATCGATGGCGATGACAGTTGCCAGGTTCTCGAACTTTGAGGCGAAGCACTGCTGCGTGATGACGATGCGCGCCCCCGCGTCCGAGAGCATGTAGCCGACGCGCTCTGTCGGGTACGTCGGGTCCAGCGGCAGATAGGCGCCGCCCGCTTTGAGCACGGCGAGCACGGCCACCAGCATCTCCATCGAGCGGCCCATGGACAACGCGACGACCCGTTCCGGCCCAACGCCCATGTGGTGTAGTCGATGGGCCAGCCGGTTGGCGCGGTCGTTCAGCTCGCCGTAGGTCATGCGCGTTGCCGGTATCACGCCATTCGTATCTGGCAAGCCCGTCGGTGAGACGAGGGCGATGGCGTCGGGTGTTCTGCGCGCCTGTTCCTCGAAGAGCTGATGGATGGCGTACGGCCCGCCGAAGTCGGCGGCGGTATCGTTCCACTCGACCAGGAGGAGGCGCTTCTCATCCTCTGTGAGTAGCGGGAGGTCCATAAGACGGGTGGCAGTCTGGGCCGCCATTGCTTCCAAAAGCACCGTCAGATGCCCCAGCAGGCGCTCCATGCTATCGGGCTGGAAACGCTCCCGCGCATACGTCAATTCGAGACCCATCTCGGCGGCAGGATACACTGTGAGCGTCAGTGGGTAGTTCGTCCGCGAGAAGTAGCGCGCCATGCTCACGTCCACGCCGGCCCACTTGCCCTCACCCGGGTTGTCGCCCGGGTAGTTCTCGAAGACGACAATCGTCTCGAACAACGGCTGGCTGCGCGGGACGTCGCTCCAGCCCTGGGCGGCGACCAGGGGCGTATACTCGTACTGTCGCGCAATAGCCTGCTGCGCCTGGAGCGAGCGCAGCCAGACCAGCAGATCGGCCTCTGGCGGCACATGGACGCGCGCCGGCAGCGTGTTGATGAAAATGCCGACCATCCCATCCACACCGTCCAGGTCGGCGGGCCGCCCGGCAACCGTCGCGCCGAATACCACGTCGTCCTCGCCGCTGTAGCGGCTAAGAAGCAGCGCCCAGGCCCCCTGCACGAGAGTGTTCAACGTCACCTGGGCGCGGCGCGCCAGTGCCCGAAAACGGGACGTGGTTTCCGCCGACAGACGCACATGGAACTCGCCAACAGCCGCGTCCTCCACATTGTCGTCCGGCGCGACAGCCCGCTCGACAAGATGCTCAATGCGGAGAGATGTGGGTGTCTCAAAACCAGCGAGCGTCTGACGCCAATAGGCTTCCGCCTCCTCAAGCGGCTGGCGCTCGAGCCAGGCAACGTAATCGCGGAATGGTCGGGCCAAGCCAAAGGTCGGCGCGCGACCGGCGACAAAGGCGGCGTAGGCGTCGAACACCTCTTGTAAAACTAGCGCCGTACTCCAGCCATCGAGCAGCAGGTGATGGTGACTCCAGACCAGGCGGTAGTCGTCGTCGGCGAACTGAATGAGCGCCATCCGCATCAGGGGCGCTTTGGAGAGTTCGAAGCCAGCCGCACGATCCTGATTGAGAAAGTCGTCCAGCCGCGCTTCCTGCTCCGTTTCTGGGCTGTCGCGCCAATCGAGCGACTGCCACGGAAGTGTCGCCTCGCGCCGCACCACCTGGAGCGGGCGCTCGAGCCGCTCCCAGACAAACACGGTGCGTAGGATGCTATGCCGCGCCAGCATGGTCTCCCAGGCGCGTCGTAGTGACGCCGGATCGAGGGGGCCGCGCAGACGTAGAATCGCCTGCTGGAAGTACACACTGGGCTGGAGCGCAGACAGACTGTGATAGAGCATCCCCTCCTGCATCGACGTGAGAGGATAGATCGCTTCGATGTTCTGGTCCGCCTTCGCGGGCCGCTGTAACTGTACGCCTTTATTGGTCATGCTGATGAATACTGATTTCTAGCCTACGTAGGACTTGGCTACAGTGAAGACAACAACTCGTCCAGGTCGTCCTGGCTAAGACCTGCATCGGGGAAGTCGGATGGGGTATAGTGATGCGCACCAATAGAAACACAATAATAGGCCAGAGTCTTCAATTCGTGAAACAGCGCATCGGCTAGACTTCTCGTCCGCGCCATATCCCATGTGCCAGAGCCTCCGACCGCCAGCGCCAGCCGTTCCCCCTCTACCCACGCCACAACATTGACCTCGCGCGCCGTCTCGTCGCCATACGCCGCTTTACCCAACACATCCAGTTCACCTAGAGGCGCCACAGTCTCCCAGAGCTTATTCTCCGCCAATGGCTTGTCAACAACGCCCAGGTAGCGGAAACCTATTGTTGTGGCGATGGACGTGTTCAGTTCATCCTGCAACGCGCCATAGCCGATACCCCTATCGGGAACGCGCCGCAGCTCCTCCTTAATCGCCAGGAGTACAGCGCCAACATCGTCCTGCCCCCGGCCGCGTGCCCTGTGGAGATCAAGGCGGAAGGGGAACGCCGCCGAAAAGACGCCCACGCTCCGTGTCGCATCGACATCCGGCAGAGCTGTACGCGCATCGACCGCGATTTCAGCCAGGCAGCTATCCCCTTCCGCACGCTGGGCGAGGGCGAGGGTCAGGGCGGCGAGCAACATCTCCTCCGGCTGCGTGCGATAGGCTGCCTGAGACTCCGCCAGGACTGTACGCGTGTCCTCCTCCGACAGAAATATCAGAACATCATCCCGGCGGTTGCGTTTCTCGGTGCGAACGGCTGCGGCTGGGGACGCCAGGCTCTGCCAGTAACTGCGCTGCGCCGCTGCCTCGGTTTCGGCATAGCGGCTTAGCCTCTCTGCCCAACGACTGAAGGACGGGCTCGGCGGCAGATGAATCGGCTCGCCGCGCTGCGCCTGCTGGTACGCCGTGGCGAGGTCCGCAATGAGAATCGGCCACGAGGGCGCGTCCGCGATGAGCGTGTGGGCGACAAGAGCCACAACAGACGCATGGTCCTCGGTTTCAAAGAGGCCAACGCGGAACAGGTCACCGTTGGCGGGGACGATATCCGGCGCAAGCCTGTCAATCGCCTCCTCCACCGTCTGACTAGTGTCATTGAGACGTTCGCGCGTGAACATGACTGCGTTGGCGCTGTCTGTCACCCACGCCTGCCAGCCGCTTCCCTCGCGGCGAACGCGCAGCCGTAACGCGTCGTGGTGCGCGACGAGGCCCTGGACGGCGGCGACTAGGGTCGTCTGGTCGAGCGTCTCGCGCGCCCGCAGAAGGCGCCCCGACCACAACTTCGTCTCACCTTCGCTCGACGCACGGAGCAGCAAACGCTGATAAGGAGTTAGCGGAACAGAGCGCCCCAAAGCCTCCGCGCCCGTTATCGGGGGCGCGATACGCGCCGCAAGCTCGGCGATGGTGGGGTGCTCGAAGATGATGCGTGGCGTGAGGCGAAACCCTGCGCGGTGCGCGCGCGCCAGGACGCGGATGCTGGCGATAGAGTCGCCGCCTAGCTCGAAGAAGTTGTCGTGGACGCCGACGCGCTCCAAGCCGAGAATCTCTTCCCAAATGGCGGCCAGAGTTGCTTCAACGTCGGTGCGCGGCGCGACATACCCTATTGCAGATCCAGTTGGAACGAAGCGTGGGGCGGGCAGGGCGCGGCGGTCGATCTTGCCGTTAGCGGTGAGCGGGAGAGCGTCAACGGGCACGATGGCGGACGGGAGCATGTGTTCCGGCAGGCTCTGACGCAGAAAGGCCATCAAAGACGGCAGAAGGTCATCGGCGGAGTTCAGGTCGGAGGGAACGACGTAGGCTGCGAGGCGCTTCTCGCCGCGCTCGTCCTCCACAGCGAGGGCCACCGCTGCGGTGACCGCCGGATGCTGCGCCAGCGTCACCGCGACCTCCGACGGCTCGACGCGATAGCCGCGAATCTTGACCTGGTCGTCCGTGCGGCCCAGAAACTCGACCGCGCCGTCGTCCCGCCAGCGCACCCGGTCGCCGGTGCGGTATAATCGCGCCGCTTGTCGATCCGGCCCGGCGTGCGGGTTCGGAACGAAGCGCTCGGCCGTGAGGTCTGGGCGGTGGATGTAGCCGCGGGCAACCTGGTCGCCGCCGATGTATAGCTCGCCGGGGATGCCTACTGGCGCGGGCTGCATGGCCGTATCCAGGATGTAGACCCTGGTGTTCGGCAAGGGCCGGCCAAGGGGGATGATACGCTCCATATCATCGATGGGATGCGTCAAAACGCCGACGGTGGTTTCCGTGGGGCCATAGTGGTTGAAAATCCGACATTGGGGCGCGAGCGCCTGGACGCGGGTAACCAGCGCGGGGGTGGCAGCCTCGCCGCCGAGGATGAGCCGCTGGCGCGGCAGGACACGGGCCGGCTCGTCCGCCGACAGCAGCGCGGCCAGGTGCGAGGGCACAATCTTCAGGCAGTCGATGGCGTGGCGAGCGAAGTAGTCAGCCAGGGCGTCTGGGGAAGCAGCGCGCTCGCCGGCAATCACATGCAGACAGCCACCCGTTGTCAGGGACGGGAAAATCATCGTGTTGCCCAGGTCGGCGGCAAACGTCGAAACCAGGGCGTAGCTCGCGGCCGGTGGCAGGTCGAGGCGCGCGAGAATGCCGCTCAGGTAGCTCATCACCTGGCGGTGCTCGATGGCGACGCCTTTCGGACGACCCGTTGAGCCAGAGGTAAAAAGCACGTAAGCCAGATTCGCCGGTCGCGCCAGGTTCGGTAGGTTCGCCACTTCACCGGCGTCGCCGATCTCATCTAGGCATACCACCGATCCTGCAAAATCGGGCAGTTGGCCCAGTATCGCGCGCGTGGTGACAAGGGCAGCCGCATGCGCCTCCTCGATCATCAGAGCCAACCGCTCCGTCGGCAAGCCTGCGTCGAGCGGTAGATACGCGCCACTCGCTTTGAGGATACCCAACAGCGCCACAACCGTCTCAACTGATCGATCGAGGTAGATGCCGACGACTGTCTCCGCCCCGACGCCCTGGGCGCGCAGGCAACGGGCCAGACGATTGGCCTGGCTATTCAGCTGGCGATATGACAGGCGCGTGTCCTCGTAGGCGACGGCGGGCGCATCCGGTGTGCGCGCGACCTGGGCCTCGAATGCTTCATGAAAGCACGTGTCCTCAGCCGCCTCCCCCGGCGGCCCATTCCACTCGACGAGAATCTGCTGCGCTTCCGCCTGAGTGAGCAGGCTGATCGCATCAAGGGGCTGGTGGGGTGCGGCGACGAACTGGGTTAGAATCGACGCCAGGTGGTCGAGCATGCGGCGGATCGCGTTATCGTCAAAGCGAGGGCGCTCGTACTTCAGTCGCAGCAATAGGCGCTCATCCTGGTAGGCCAGCAGGGTGAGCGGGTAGCTCGTGCGGCCGAAGACATCGAAGTCGCGGTTCGCCCAGCTGCCCCCAAGGGCTTTGAGCCGCGTGTCCAGGCGGTAGTTTTCGAACACGACGATGCTATCGAACAGCGCCATGCCGCCTGGAAGGTGGCTCCACTCGTGGATACTTGCGAGGGGCGAATGTTCGTGCGCCCGAACGGCAATCGACTGCGCGCGCACCCCCTGCAACCAGCCGACTGTCGACTCGCGGCCGGTCATCCTGGCGCGCGCGGGCAGGGTGTTGATGAGCAGACCAATCATGCTGTCTGCGCCGTTGCCGCCGAGCGCCGAGTGGCGGACGGTGCGCGTCACGCCGACGACCACGTCATCCTCGCCGCTCATCCGGCTCAGAAGCAATGCCCAGGCTCCCTGGATCAAGGTGCTCACCGACAAACCGTAGGCGCGCGTCATCTCGGCCAGCGCCGCCGTCAGCTCTTCGGGCAGCCACAATTCGTGCATGCCGTAGTCGTTCCCATCGGAGAGAGCAACGGTGGATGGAACATCGGGGAGTGGCGTTGGGGCGCTGACGCCAGCCAGTAATTCGCGCCAGAAGTTTTGAGAGGCCGCCACGTCTTGTTCTTGCAGCCAGAGGATGTAGTCACGATAGGGGCGCGACATGGGCGGCTCGTAGGTTTCACCCCGACCCAAGGCTTCGTAAATGGTGAAGACCTCACGCAACAGAAGGTCGTAGGAGCGGCCATCAATCAATGCGTGGTGAAAGGTCCAGACAAACCGAAAATCGGCGTCAGCGCACTGAAAGACACTCAGGCGCATCAGCGGCGGCTGGTCGAGGGCGAAGCCGCGTCGCAGGTCGTCGCGGCAGAAGGCGGCCCATCGAGCATCTTGCTCGGCCGGCAAGAGCGCGCGCCAATCCTCGAAAGCCAGGGGGCAAGCCACCTCGCGGTGTATTTCCTGGCGGAGTCCTTCAGCGGTATCCCAGCGGAAGGCGGTGCGCAGGGCCGGGTGACGAGCAATTGTTTGCTGCCAGGCTTGCTCGAACAAGGGAACGGACAGAGGCTCGCGCAGGTGGGCCACGATTTGCTGGATATCGACGCCTGACGCAGCGCCATAGAGATGGTGGAACAGCATGCCCGTCTGCAGGGGCGACTGAGGGTAGGCGGCTTCGATGGCAGTGCGCCGCGCTTCCGCCGGCTCATGGGCCACGGTTGGTCTCCCTCCCGATTCAATCCAGCTTGTCGTACAGGCGGTTCAACTCCCGTGGGCGGCTGCGCGTCAACTCCACGATGCGGTCATTGGCTTCGCGCAGGCGCGCACTGAGTACCTTGATGAGTTCCAGAGACATGTCAGGGTACTGGCGGGAGAGCGCTACGAGAGGCTCGCGGCGCAGCTCGAGCACGTGCGTGGCTTCAACGGCAACCGCCGAGGTGGAGCGCGGATGGTCGTCAAACAGGTCCATCTCGCCAAAGTATGAGTTCGCACCCATGGTTGCCAGGCGCGCCACGGACCCGCCGCGCTTCTCAAGCTCGATACCGACCTTGCCATTCACAATGACGTACAGCACACCGCCCGGATCCCCCAGGTGGTAAATCAGGCTATCCGGCGTGTACGTTCGCTCCTCGCAGACGTTCGCCAGGACGCGAAGCTGATCGACCGTCATTCCCTGGAAGAAAGGCACCTGCTTGAGGAAGATTACGCGTTCAATGGTCGAGAGCATCTCACCTCCCTCGGATAGGGGCTGTCCAAAGCCCTCCCCGCCCAAGTTGCGACGGGCAGCGCGCCCCGCCTGGCGCACGTCCACATCAGCATCCGTCTGCGCGGCATCCAGCAACGAGTCTATGTGCTCGCGGGATAATGCCAATTCTGAGGCAGCGCCCGCTTCGCTCAGCCTCTTCATGTCGGGCTTGTCTTCACCGCTGGAACGACGACCCGACAAAAGGCGGAAGGACACCCGACCTAGGCGATTTGTCGGCGTGCCTTCGTCTTCATCTTCATTATCCGTATGTTCGGCACGCGGGTGATGCCCCACACGAAAGTGGAATGTGGCGCGCGGGGCCCGCCGGGTTGGCTCACTGTTCGAGTCGACCGTCGAGACGTTCTTGTCCAGCTCGCCAACCTCACCCATCGCAAATAGCGCCACCGCGCGAAGCAGAGCATCCGTAGGTGGGGCCGCTAACCGCTCAAGCGTCTGAGCCGCCGTGTTGGGATGGATACTCCACGTCTCCTCGCACAGAGCGATGAGATGGCTAGCCTGGCGGTGCGGGTCGCATAACGCTGCGACAAGAGAGCCGATCTGGGGCGTCGTGAGCGCTTCGAGCGCCTCACACGCGTTGGCGCGCGCATGCGGCGTACTGCACAGGTTCTGGTGGATGACATTGACGGCCTGGGGCGATTCCAACGCCGTCAACAAGTGAAACACGTCTTCGAGCAGGACATCGATGCGCTCGCGTAGCGCGTCGTGCAAGACCGCCACGCCTGGCGTCGATGGCAGGCCCTCAACAGAATGGAGCATGCCGTGGGTTTCGTAGATAGCGCGCAGCCCATCCAGGATCTGCTCTTGCACGACAGGCTTATACGTGCGGTGGTCCACCCGGCATAGGACAATAGCAGCCCCCTGGCGCATTTGCGGCGCGCTTGAGCGCAAACGCGGCGTCACAATCTCGACCACCGGCGGCCCCATCTCTGCAAGCGTATCCACCGCCGTCGAACGCACCACCGGGCTGAGGTCTGCCAGAGACTCGGCAATCAGGGGAGCGGCCCGCTCGGCCCACTCTGGCGCTCGCCCCAGCAATATGATGGCCTGCTGCCGCACCGGTTCGTCGCGGTCATGGGTCAGGCTCGCAAGAGCGCTGAAGAGCTGCGCCGCCACGCGGGGCGACAAATCGGACACGGCGACCTTGTCGAAGCTATGCAGCGCCTGGAGCCGCACCAGCACAGACGGGTCGTCGAGGAAGGGTATCAGGGAGGCGCTCATCTTGTCCAGGGCAGTTTCCTGGCAGAGAACGCGCACACCACCCTCGCGCAACGCCGGGTCCGAATCCGCCAGCAGACCCGCGAGGGCGGCTGTGGCCGCCGGAGTGCCGTCCAGGACACCGGCCCGGGCCAGGCTGGAGAGCACCGCCACGCGAACGTCCAGGTCGGGGTCGTTGACCATGGTCAACAGGCGCGGCAGACGCTTGGAGATTGTCGCGGGCGCGAGGCGCTCCAGGCCCACGATGCCGGATAGCCTGACGTCAGCATCCGCGCTGCTCAGACAATCCAGGTACATGTTCTCGACGGCGCTGTCTGACACACCTGAGATGGAAAGCGCATCGAGGATGGCCGAGCGAGTTGCGCCATCAGGAGCATTTTGCGCCAGCGACACGAGGATCGGGATGGCATCGCGGCCCCCCACACTCGCCATGAGCTGCGCTAGAAACACGGTCAGATCGCGGCTCTGGCTCGCCTCCAACTGCTGTTTGAGCATGCTGAGCGTGTGGGGATCGGCGACCATGACCGCCGAGGCATCCTGGTACAGAAGGGAGTTGTAATCTTCCTCCTGAAGCATCTTGACCACCGCGCGGCTATACTCCCGCCGGATGACGAGTGCAATTGCCAGGAACGCCAGCGCCAGCACGACGACGAGCGAGGCCACAAACCATTCTGAGTGCGCAGCCAGGGGCAGCAGCAGCAAGAGGCTGCCGAGGAAAGCGCCCAGTGGGCCAATCAGTCCGGCGCCCAGCGCGCGGGCGCGGGCGCGCACTCTCAAGGGGATGGCGTTGAACAGCAGCCCCTCGACCGGGAATTGGAACGCCGCCCGCGCTGCTGAGCGGTCGAGATACGCCCCTGAGGCGCTGGCCGCTCCGGGGACGGCAAACAGCCACATGGCGGCGGCGAGATTGATGACGGGATACACCAATCCGGTGCCACTGAGACCAAACCGGGCCACAAGGCGGCTCAGGCCAAACAACAACAAGGGCAGCGCCACAATGTTGCCAAGCGCGCCGAGTAGCGCCAGATCGCTCGACAGTGTCGCCTGTGTCGGGAAAGCATCGGCCAATAGCTGGCTCGAACGATACTCCATGAGCGTCAGACACATGAGCAGAACGAAGCCGCCGAGCATCATCCACCGCAGGTACGGCGATTGACGGGCGTATTCGGCGCCCTCCTTCAGGCTCTTGAGGTAGGCGACATGGCCGCCACGCCGCTGAGAGGACATCTCGAACTCGGCGCGGTCGGGGGCGAAGCGGGGCGCAAGCCACACCAAACCGATGGAAGCCATATACGTGAGAAGCCAGATGATGATGATGCCCTCGGGCGAGAACCAGCGGTTGAGGAACACCATGGTCAGCCCGGACACGATCAGCCCCACGCGCATGCCCGCCAGCACGACGGGCACGACACGCTTAGCCGCCTGGGTATCGGTGAAGCCGATAATGAATGTCACCAGATGGGGATTATAGACGGGTAGCCAGGCTACGTAGAGGAGATAGAGGATGGGGTACGCCAGGAGCGAACCTTGCTGTAGCAAGACCAGCCCGACGATGATGCCCACGATGCCGATGAGATAGATCGCAACCATCAACCGGCCGTCGGAGAAGACATCGGTGAAAGCTGAGTAGACGGCGGCTCCGACAATCGAGAGGACCGCAGCCCCACCGAGAATCCAAGGCAGCGCGCCAATGCCGACGACTTTCAGGAGGCCGGCATACGCAACGGTACTCCCCCAAATGGCGCCCAATGTCGTCACCCCAATCAGAGCGAACAGGATGAGGACGAGGGGCCATTCGGAATCTTCAATGTTAAAGAGATGCGAAACGATTCGAGCGAGGGACGTCATCTCAGACCGTAGCTAGGAACAGCTCGACGACATGCCATCCACTGAATGAGTCATTACGCACACCTCCCTACAGCGCATAATTGCGACTATGAGATGAGCATCGCAGCGATTTGCTTGTAGGTCGTCGTTACCGGATGAGTCGGGTACTGGACCGAGAAGATACCGGAACTGGCGAGGAGCATCAGCTCATCCGAGTGCGGGAGCACGCCAGCCACGGGACAGTTGTAGCTGGCCTCGACACGCTTCTTGACGGTGTCCAGCCCCAGGGACATGGGAACCTTGTTCAGGATGAGAACCAGCTTCGGCACTTCCAGCTTGCGCGCCACCTCGACCGTGACTGCCGTCCCCTGGTAGTCCTGCTGGTCGGGGCGAAGGATGATGGCCAGGGCATCGGAGACGGCGATGGACAGGAGCGTCTGCTCGTTCAAGCCAGGGTGCGTGTCGATCAGCAGAATGTCAAGCTCCAGCGCATCCAGCAGGCGGTTGAAGCCATCGTTCAACAAACCGACGTCGTAGCCCTCGCGCAGCACGCGCGCAATCTCCCCAGCCTTGATGCTGGAGGGAATCAGGAAGATTTTACCAGATATGGGCGTGGCGAGGCGCTCGGTCACGTCCAGCGCCGCCTCTTCGATCTCGCACTGGCCCCAGAGAAAGTCGTTCAGCGAACGCACCATGTCCTCTTCCTCGATGCCAAAGAGGACGTGGATGCCGGGCGATTGAATGTCCGTATCGACGACGCCAACACGGTAGCCTTGCATGGCGTAAATCGTCGTCAGGTTGGCCGTCGTGTTCGACTTGCCAGTACCACCTCGAAAGGAATGGATCGAGATGATTTTAGACACTGGGCTCTCTCCTCACAGCAAGCATCGTAATATCATCGAACTGGGCTGCGGTCGCAATGTGCTCGCGCAGGCCCTCTTCGATGTCCTCGAGCAGCACGGCGGCGGACGTCGCCGGCTGCTCGATCAGCTTCAACAATCGGGGCTCGCCAAACAAGTGGCCCCCTGGATCCTTGGCTTCGGTCACCCCATCCGTAAAGATAAGCAGAGTCTCGCCCGGTTCTAGATGGGCGTAGTGGACGGGGTAACTCATCTGGGGCAGGATGCCCACGGCTGGGCCAGTCACGCCTAGACGCGATTTCACATCGCTGCCGTTGAAAATGATGGGCGCTTCGTGTCCTGCGTTCACATAGTATAAGTCGCCGGTGGCTGGATCGACAATTCCGAAGAACAGGGTGGCGAACATGTTGGTCGCGCCGTGGTTGGTGACGATGTAGTTGTTGGTCAGCTCGACCGCCATCTTGAGCGCAATGTTGCCGCCTTTGAGGAGCATGCGCCGCTCCTCCGCGCTCACATCCATCACCATGCTCATCGGATAGTTCTGCTGCGAGAAGGCGCGCAGCATGCTGCGGAAGAGGGCCATGAACAGCGCCGCACCCACGCCCTTGTCGCAGACATCCCCAAGCACCAGGGCGACTTTGCTCTGATTCGGTAGCAGGAAAGAGTCATAGAAGTCGCCGGCTACCTGGCGCGCTGGCGCGAAGCGCGCCGCGATCTCATAGCCGCGCGGCTGGGGCAGTGTCTCAGGCAGGAAGCTGAGCTGAATCTGATGCCCGATCTGTACGTCGCGCTCGTACTTCTCGCTCTCTTTGAGCGCCGCCTCGGCAATGCGGACGCGCTGCTTTTCCAGGTTCGCCCCCACGCGGGCGCGCACAACCACCGGGCTGAAAGGATGCCGCAGGTAGTCGTCCGCGCCCGCGTGAATAGACTGCTCCGCCGCCTGAATGCTGTCCAGGTTGGTCAGGACGAGGATCGGAATGCCGCGCAGCGCGTTGTCGGCCTTCATCGTCTCGATAAGGCTAGGGCCAGCGCCGTCCAGGAGATTCACGTCAAGGCAGACCAGGTCGAAGGGCCTGGAAGCCAACTTGTCCAGGGCCTCGGCCGTGGTCTCGACCGCCTCCACCTCATAGCCCTCGGCCCGCAGCAAACGCGACAGCGAGTCCCGCGTTTCGTGCGTCGTCGCGACGATCAGCAAGTCGCCGTGCGGCTCGCGGTTCATGACGAAGATGTTGCGGTTGAGTCCGTCCACACGGCGATAGATGAAGTTGTCGACGCTCTGAATTGCCAGGTAGACACCCCAACCGCCGATGTCGCGCTCCTCCAGCGGACGGTCGAAATCCTCCTCCTGGGGCGGCGGACGCTTCGTCGGATCGTAGGCAACCGCCGAATCCTCCAGGGTCACCATGAGCGCGTGCTCGTCGATGTCGCCCCGGATGGTGATCTTGCCGGCCAGCCCCGATTCGTTATAGCCGTGAGTGACGATATTCGTCGCGACTTCGTCCACGGCCAGGGCAAGGTCGTAGCTCCGCCGCTTACTCAATCCGGCTTGAGCGGCGGCCGCCATGACGTATTGCCGGATTGCGCCCAAGGTCTCTAGCTTGCCATCCACGATCAACGGTTCCATGACGCTCTCTCCGCAGAAGGAACAGGTTCGACTTCAGGCGCTCGTGGCCACGACGACTATCCCTGATAGCTGTCTTGCACGATGATGCTGCGGTCCACGCCCGTCTTCTGCAACGTGCTGAGAACCTGCTCCGTGGGCGCAATGGCATAGATATCGACGTTGGCGCCCATCTTCTGCTTGGCGAAGATGAGAACGCGGACGCCGGCGCTCGCCATGTATTCGAGACCCTGCATGAGAAGCACGAGGCGTTGGGGGTGGCCGGTAGCGGCCTGCTCGATGGTGTCGCGGAACGCGGGCGCCGCCGTTGCGTCCAGCTCACCGTCCAGGGTAATCTTGGCGACGCCGTCGCTCATGTCGAGGGAGGAATTGAAAGCCATGGTTACGCTCCTTTTTGTGTTCGGAAAAGTAGTGAAGAGTTACCTGCCCACCAGGATCGCCGACGACCGCCCGGACAGGTATAGCTTGTGCTGATCGGCCAGGGGCGGCTCGCTACCGGGCTCCCAGATGTCGTCTGGCGAGCTTGCGCCCGTGTTGGCAAACACGTGCCACTGCAAGCCGGGCGGCAGGCCAGGCAGCTCGAAGTCGAGGCCGTCCCAGTGCATGTTCAAGATGACGTAGATGAAGTTGTCCTGCGCCGCGCCGCCGCGCGCGTGCCGACCATCAAGCAAGAAAGCGAGCACGCGGCTGGACGCCGACCAGTCGGCGCTCCACGCCTGCGTCCCGTGCCAGCTAATGTCTGGGTAGCCGGTGCCGAGATAGTCGGCGTTACGGAAGTGGGTGGTGTTGCGCAGCGCCGGGTGGGCCTTGCGGAAGGCGACCAACTGCTTGACGAAGCGGAACAGGTCTGGGTTCTTTTGCACCAGCGTCCAGTCCAGCCAGCTCAGCTCCGTGTCGTGGCAGTAGGCGTTGTTGTTGCCGTACTGCGTGCGGCCGATCTCGTCGCCCATGACGAACATCGGCACACCCTGGCTCACCATCAACATGAGCATCGCGTTCTTGATCTGCTGGCGGCGCAAGGCGTTGATCCAGAAATCGTCGGTCTGGCCTTCCCACCCGCAGTTCCAGCTGTCGTTGTCGTTGGAGCCGTCGTTGTTGTGCTCGCCGTTGGCCTCGTTGTGCTTGCCGTTGTAGGACACGAGGTCCATCAGTGTGAAGCCGTCGTGGGCGGTGAAGAAGTTGATAGACGCTGTCGCGCCGCGCCCGCCCCACTCGTAGAGGTCGGGCGATCCCTGGAGGCGCTGCGCAGCCGCACCGACAACGCCCTCCTCGCCCTTCAAGAACTTGCGCATGTCGTCGCGGTACTTACCGTTCCACTCCGCCCAGCGGCCATAGGCCGGAAATGAGCCGACCTGGTACAGTCCGCCGGCGTCCCACGCCTCGGCGATTAGCTTGCACTTCCCCAGAATAGGATCGTAAGCCAGCGTCTCCAGCAGCGGCGGGTTCGGCAGCGGCGCGCCCGAAGGATCACGCCCCAGGATAGCGGCAAGGTCGAAGCGGAAGCCGTCGATGTGGTACTCGGCGGCCCAGTAGCGCAGGCAATCCAGCACCATGTTGCGCACAATGGGGTTGTTGCAGTTCAGAGTGTTGCCCGTGCCGCTGAAGTTGAAGTAGTAACCTTCCGGCGTCAGCATGTAGTACGTCTGGTTGTCAAGGCCCTTGAAGGAGATGTAGGGGCCGTGCTCGTTCCCCTCGGCGGTGTGGTTGAACACCACGTCCAGGATGACCTCGATGCCATTGCGGTGCAATTCCAGAATGAGCGTCTTCAGCTCGTCCACCTGCATGCCGTACTTGCCGGTCGCCGCAAAGCCAGCCTTGGGCGCGAAGTAGGCCACGGTGCTGTAGCCCCAGTAGTTGTACACGCGCTCGCCGGTCTCCGGTAGGACACGGCTGCCGTCGAACTCGTCGAACTCGAAGATGGGCAGCAGCTCGATGGCGTTGACGCCCAGGTCCTTGAGATAGGGGATCTTCTCCCGAATCGCCGCGTACGTCCCAGGGTGCTTCACGCCCGAAGCGGGGTGGTGGGTGAAGCCGCGCACGTGAGTCTCGTAGATGACCAGGTCCTCGATGGGAATTTCCAGTGGCCGGTCGCCCTGCCAGTCGAAGTCATCGTAGACAAAGCGGCCACGGTACTGGTAAATGTCGTTCCAGTCCGGCTCGCGGCCCCAGACGTCACGCCCGGCCACGAGTTTGGCGTAGGGGTCGAGAAGGACTTTGTCCTTGTTGTAGCGGTGGCCGCGCTGCGGGTCCCACGGGCCGTCCATCTTGTACCCGTACTCGATGTTCTCGTAGCCGATGTCGAACACAACCATTGTGAACACGTTCCCAATGCGAAATTCATCCGGAAAGGGAATCTCGACCAGGGGCTGGCTTGCGCCTTTCTCGAACAGGACCAGAGTACAGCTCGTGGCGCTGCGCGAGAAGACCGAGAAGTTCACGCCACCCGGCACGAATGTCGCACCGAAGGGGAACGGCTTGCCGGGCCGCAGCCGGTAGCCGTTGTAGGTGTGGGTAGGGTGGACGTCGATGCGGTCAACGGCGAAGCTGCCGGTTAGGGTGCTCTCTGATTGCTCCATCGCGTCCCTCCTACGCTTCCACGGCCTTGAGGCCCTCGTCCAGCGTTGCGCAGTGGACGAAGAAGTTCAGAAAGCCCGTCACGGACATCGTATCCTGGATCTCCTCCGACAGCCCTACCAGGACGATGCGCCCCCCCTTAGAGGTAATCTGGCGGTAGCTCGCCAGGAGCATTCGCAACCCTGCGCTAGACATGTAGGGAACCCTGGTCATGTCCAGCACAATGCGTGCGCCGGGCGCCGCCAGGGGGAGTATCTGCGCCTGGACAGCAGGAGCCGTGGAGCCGTCGATGTCGCCCACCAACTCGACCACGGTGACCTGCTCCCCAGGTTTGACGTTTATTTCCATATGCGCACTGCCTCTCTGACTCGAATAATGGTGACAGGGAGACGCCGCTTCAGTCGGCCCTGGCTGGGGAACCGACTGAAGTCGGCGCTACATGAATAGGCCTATCAGCTCAGCCTACGTCGGGACAATGCGCACCTTGACGCGCACCTGTTGGTCGGTCTCCGGCAGCTTGACCGTCAGCCCCGCCGCGTCAAAGTCGGTATACGGCTTGTCGTCGACCCAGACCTGGTCCAGGCGGATGCTGCCCGGCGGCAGGATGTCGGGGGAAACGCGCAGGATGCGGTCCTTGAAGCCGTTCGGGTAGGGCTTGAAGTACATCTCGAGCGGCTGCTTGGTGATGAGCAGGTTGATGTACGTCTGGGAGAGGTAGCACAGCTCACCCGAGTGGTACATGCTCATCGAGTGGCTGCCCTTGAAGCGCTCCGTCCCGACGAGGAACGGAATGCCGTTCGCCAGCACGTTGAAGTACACCGCGCCGTCGTCGTGGTCGAGGAAGAAGGCGTTGTAGAACGCCGCCGACTCGCGGGCGATGCGCAGGTACTCCTCGTCACCCAGAACGCCGCGTAGAATCTGGTACGCCAGGATACCCTGCTCCTGCTGCCACCACGCCTTCCGGTCGTGGAAGGCGTAGCGATACCATTCCTGGCCTGGCTGAAGCATGCGCTCCATCACGTCGTACCAGCCGCCGCGCTGTCGGTCGCCGCCGATGTTGGGCATCCGCTTGGCGATCTCGCGCGCCAGCGCCTCGTACTCCGGCTTCGCCTTGAGGCTGTACATGCGCATCAGGTTCCAGGCGATCTTCAGGTTGTGGCCGACGACGCCGCGGTTCTGCTGCCACATGTGGGTCTGGTCGTGGGACCAGTCCTCGAAGAACTTCTCCTGGACGAACGGGCTGTGATCGTAGTCCGGGAAGTGGGCGGCGATGGTGTCGAAGGTTTTCTCCAGAAACGTGCCGTAGCGCTCGTCGCCGGTGGCAAGATAGAGGTTAATCAGGTAGGCAGGCGCGTGGTCGCCGACGGAGTTCCAGTTCTTCTTGCCCTTGTTCGGCCCCAGCGACTCGCTGCGCGGGTCGAGGGTGATGGGATCGAGGTGAGAGAAATAGCCGCCCTTCTCCTTATCCTCGAAGAAGCGGTCGAAGAGATCGACGGTCATCTCGGCATCGGCCATGATGCGCGGGTCGCCGGTGATGCGGTACGTTTGGATAGGCCCGGCCAGGGCGTAGATTTGCTCGTAAGCCGGAATGGCGTCGAAGTCGTCGCCGAACTCCGACGCGAAGACCTTGAACTCCGTGCGGCCAGAGACGTCGATGCCGTGATACCAGTAGACAATCTGCTCGTCGGCGTCGTAGAAGCGCATGTGGTCGCGCAGGTACTCGGTGCCTTTCTCCGCGCCTTCCAGGTAGCGGTCGTCGCCCGTCAGCAGGTAGGCCGAGGCGAGACCATACACGAGGCGAGAGATGGTGTCCGTCTCCTGGCGATAGTTCGTCATCGGCTTTTCGCCGCTGAGCTTAATCGTCGTGCGGTAGTTGTCGTAGTTGACGGGCTGGTCGCCGAACTGGGCGCGCAGATAGAAGTCGCCCAACTCGATGATTTGCCGGACCCACCAGTCGCTGCGCTCAAAGACGAACTCGCTCTCGCGCCGACCGACGAACACGAGAAACTGCGCCTCGAAGACCTCATCGCCCCCCTCAGGGTAATACGTGCCGTAGGTGAAGACGTACCGGCCCGGCACCAGCATGTCGCGCATCGACCCGGTCGCGTCCTGGTACGGGTCGCCCAGGTTGCGGACCAGCTGAGCATAGGTGTTGCTCTTGAGCCTGATATTGAACTCACGGCCATCGCTGGTCTTTACAGTGTAGCAATCCTGGTTGCGGTCGTAGTAGTTCACGTAGCCCGCGATCGTGTCAGAGAAGGGGAAGCGAATCTCGTTCATAGGCTAGTCTCCTTGATGGCCGTTAGGACGGGGGAATCTGCCATAGCAACTCGGTCTGGCAGGTCTCAATGATGTTGCTTCAAGAAACCAGTGGAATTGGTGTCATCCCCTTCCGAGCAGAACAGCGGACTCGCGAAAGGGCCAAACCAGACACGATCGACTGTCCAACGAAACAGGGTTCGTTAGCGCGACAACGACTGCATCTGGGAGAGATTGTGCTATAGTCTATGTTACAAATCTTTGGAAAGTCTTTGGACGGCTCCTTCAGAACAGAGCAAGCTATCAGGCACCGACCTTCTCTGTCAAGAAGTCACTCGATGATGCGCTAAACGGCGGTGGCCGCTGGCTCCGGGCGCAAATCCATACGCTGCAATCGGGCAGGCTTCACGCCCGCAACCGTGTAAAGCGTCATAGGTTTGTCAACACCTTCCAACGCCTGCACCCCCAACCGAATGCAGTCGAACACGTCTTCGACAAGCGCGTGCGTGACACAGTTGATAACCACGGAGTTCGTCGGCGCGACAGCCTGCAAACGCTCGGCGCGGAGCAGAGGTTCGCCCATCACGTTGAGCGCGCCGAACCAGGTGTCCCCCGCGCTTTCGACGACCGGCCCGGTGTGAATCCCAATGCGAATCGCCAGCCCCTGGTCGGCCCGCTGCGAGCCGTTCTGCTGCGCGGAACCTGAGCCGGCGGCGCGCCGGATTTCCTCTCGCAAGCGGTCGTTATAGTAACGAACGACCTTCACGAGATCCATCCCGGCCTGAATTGCGTGGTAGGGCGCGTCGTCGCGCGGTTGGGGGAAACCGAAGTAGGCGAGCAGGCCGCTACTGCGGTATTGGGCCACATAGCCGTCCTCACCCTGGATCACGTCCACAAGCGCTTGACGACACGCCCGCAGAATCTCATTCAGTTTGTCGAAACTTAGAGCGTCGGCCAGTCCGAGCAACCCGACCAGCTCGCAGGCCATGACCGTCAATTGCCGAGGTTGAGGAGAAGGCGACGCGCTAGGCTGACGGGGTTGCGCCGCGATACGCGCCGCGAGCATCCCGCTACGAATCTGCTCATAGATCCCTGTCGTTTCCGCCTCCGGCTCAACGCCCAGTTCCTCCGCAAGAATGCGGCGGCAGATCTCGTACTGCGCCAGCGCGGAGTTGCGCTGGCCGCTCCACGCCAGCAGCGTCATCAGGCAGCGGTGGCTCTCTTCACGCCACGGCTCGATTTCCAAGAGGCGCACTGCGTAGTCGATGCCGAGCGTGTACTCGCGGCGGTCGGTGTGGTACGCGACGAGGGTCTGGAGGGCGCGAATGACGCGTTGCCGCCAGATTTCGCGCTCATGCAAGAGCCAAATATCGAACTCGGGCGCGTCGTCCAGGGAAAAGTCCACCATGAAGTCGTCGCGGTAGAGAGCGACTGCGGCCGCCAGAGCCGCTGGATCGCCCCGCTCCGCGTCTTCTTCAAAAGCGAGCGTGTCGAGCCAGAAGGGTGTCTTGGGCTTAAACTCAATCGCGTGGCGGCTGGTTTGGAAGGATCCGGGCAGACGGCTGAGGATATTGTGCAGCGTCCAACTGAGGTTTGCCCGACCCTGGGCTTCCGTCTTGCCGCTCCAGAACAGCTCAGCAAGGTAGGCGCGCGAGACGGGCTGCCGCCGCGCCGCGAGGTAGCATAGCAACGCAAGCGCCTTGCGGGACTCGAATGCACGAACTCGCTGCTCGTCCTCCAGGACATCCACGGGACCCAACAAGCGGAGGCGGTACATATCGCCCTCCCAAGGCATGTATCGCTACAGAACGCGTGTGCCGTTCACAACAGACGGCGAACCGAGCCAAAACAGACGGCGGCTTCTAGCGTATGGGAAATTATGGGTAGCAAGCGCTCGAATACCAAGCAGTTTTAACGTTTGGGTGCCCGCGATGTTACGGGGCGGGGGAACAGGACGTTTGAGAAGTGCGATCGAGTTCGTGGAGCGTCCAAAGACTTTCCAAAGATTTGTAACTTAGACTATACCACAATCTCCGTAGAATGCAAAGAGGCCACATGCCAACCTATCGGGCTTTTTTGCTGCGCTGCTGGTCGGCGCAAGCCCCATCCGCAGACCCGCCGCTCACATGGCGTTTCAGCCTGGAAGAGGTCGGGCCTGAGCGCCACCCGCTAGGCTTCGCCAGCCTGGAGGCGCTTGTGGCGTACCTCCGTAGCGAGCTTAGCGATGGGGAACAGTTCCGCTCGATCCAGCCCTGCGAGTTGCTTGCCGAGCAAGAGGCCAGACCGTCGCGCGGAGACAACCTCTGATTCCACGACTCTCTCAATCCATAACTCTGTTCAGCCAAGGAGAAGACGATGACCGATAAGCCGAAGCGCAAGATTCTCTGCATGATCTCGGAGTTTGGCTATTGGGGCGAAGAGCTCGTCGGCCCGCTCGAAGTGCTCGACGCTCAGGGCTACGAGACCACCTTCATGACGGCCAAGGGTAACCGCGCCCACGCCCTGCCGCCGAGCTACGAGCCAGGCTACTGGGACCCGCCCCTCGACAAGTGCGTGACCGATGAGTACTACGCCGCGCTGACCAAGAAGGTGGACGAGTCGGACCGCCTCGACAACCCCATCAACCTCTCGGCGTGGTTCCCGGAGCGGCCCTACTTCAACCGGCCCAACTTCGGCCACGCGTTGGAAGCCTACTACAACGCCCGGGACAAGTGCTGGGAAGACCTGAAGCAGTACGACGCTCTGCTGCTGCCCGGCGGCAGCGGCCCGATGATCGACATGGTCAACAACCAGCGGCTGCACGACGTCATCCTCGGCTTCCTGGCCCAGGACAAGCTCATCGCTGCCGAGTGCTACTGCGTCACCTGCCTCGCTTTCGCGCGCGACTGGACCGATCGCAAGAGCATCATCTGGGGCAGGCACGTCACCGGCCATGCCATGGAGTACGACTACAAGGACGGCACCGGGGTCCTGGGCGTCGACGCCAACTTCGGCCCGCCCTTCTACCCCCTGGAGCTTATCCTGCGCGATGCCGTCGGTCCCGAAGGCAAGTATCACGGCGGCGTGGGCCGCACCATCTCCACCATCCTGGACTACCCCTTCCTGACCGGCCGCTCCACCCAGGACTCGCGCCTCGTGGGCGAGCTGATGGTCGAGGTGCTGGAGAACGGTCTCCGGCGCTACGGCTGGTAGGGAATACACCGTGGAAGCAACAACACTCGGCTCCGAAAAGAAGACTGGCTCGATGGCGCCGCGGACCGGCCGTCACGCCATCCTCGAACAGTTCCTGGCTGACGGCATGCGCTACATGTTCGGCAACCCGGGCACGGTCGAGCAGGGCTTCCTGGATGCGCTGTGGGACTACCCGGAGCTGAAGTACATCCTGACGCTCCAGGAGTCGGTTGCGGTGCTGGTGGGCGACGGCTACGCCCGCGCCACTCAGCGCCCGACGCTAGTGCAGCTCCACAGCACACCAGGCGTCGGCAACGGCATCGGCGCGCTGTACCAGGCCAAGCGCGGCCACTCGCCGCTGGTCGTCATCGGCGGCGACGCGGGCATCAAGTACATGAACATGGATGCTCAGATGGCGGGCGATCTGGTCGCCTTTGCCGAGCCGGTGACCAAGTGGTCGACGATGGTGCTGGACCCGGCGTCGCTCCTGCGCGTCGTTCGCCGCGCCATCAAGATCGCTGCGACCCCGCCCATGGGGCCGGTCTACGTCTGCCTGCCCGCCGACATCCTGGACGCGCCAGCCGTCGGCGAGGTCATGCCGACGCTTATTCCGTCCACGCGCGTGACGCCGGATCCGGCGCTCATCCGCGAGGCCGCCGCGCTCCTGGCCGCCGCCAAGACGCCGATCATCTACGTCGGCGATGGCGTCGCCTTCTCTAGCGCACAGGACGAGCTGGCCCGCGTGGCGGCGCTGCTCGGCGCGGAGGTTTGGGAGGCGGACGCGGGCGAAGTCAACCTGGACTATCGGGACCCGCACTACAAGGGCATGACGGGGCACATGTTTGGCTACGCCAGCCGCCCGCTCATGGAAAAGGGCGACGTCAACCTGATCGTCGGCACGTACGTCCTGCCCGAAGTCTTCCCCGACCTGGACACCGTCTTCGCGCCGGACGCGAAGACGATCCACATCGACCTGAACGTGTATGAGATTGCCAAGAACCACCCGATCGATCTCGGCATGCTCGGCGACCCGAAGCTCAGTCTGGCGATGCTGGCCGACGCCCTCGAAGCGACCATGACGGCCGCCCAGAAGGACGCCGCCCAGGGCCGCTCGCGCGAGCTAGCGGAGGCCAAAGAAGCCAAGCGCCAGGCCGAGCTGCGCGCCGACCAGGAAGCGCGGGGCAAGACACCGCTGCGCATGGCGCAGTTCATGGAAGAGCTTGCGCCGCGCCTGCCGTCCAACACCGTTATCTTCGACGAGGCGCTGACCTCGTCGCCGGCCGTCTCGCGCTACTTCCAGCCGTCCCGCACCGGGCAGTACTTCATCACGCGCGGCGGCTCGCTGGGCGTCGGCTTCCCCGGCGCCATCGGCGCGAAGCTCGCCAACCCGGATAGCACCGTCTTTGGCTTCAGCGGCGATGGCGGCTCCATGTACACCATCCAGGCGCTCTGGTCGGCGGCGCGGCATAACGTGGACGCCAAGTTCGTCGTTTGCAACAACGGCTCCTACCGCCTGTTGCAGCTCAACATCGACGCGTACTGGAAAGAGCAGGGTGTCCCAAAGCACGATTTCCCGCTGAGCTTCGACCTGTCGTACCCGGCGCTCCACTTTGCCGACATGGCGCGCGGCATGGGCGTGCAGGGTGTACGGGTCGAGGGGCCGGGCGACATTGGCCCGGCGGTCAGCCAGGCGCTGGACACCAAAGGCCCCTTCCTCATCGACCTGGTCCTGGAAGGCGACACTCACCCGGACCGCGTCGGCAACACGTGCGGCCAGTAAGCCAACTATCAATCCTATGAGAGCCGGCTGCGGTCGGCTCTCATGGCGCAGGAGACGCCCCGAATGAGCAACACCCTTTCCGTGGATAAAGTCGCGCTTTCCCTGGATAACGTCAAAGCCTTCGTCGCCGCCTGGTATCTGGCCCTGGATCAGCACGTGCCCATCGAGAACGCCTACAAACTCCTCGCCGACGACGGCCTCAACGTCCAGTTCCCCGATGGCGACATCCGCGACTTCGACAGCTTCAAGAAGTGGTACGACCGCGTCACCAACCTCTTTTTCGACGAGAACCACAACGTCCAGAGCGTCGAGCCTGTGCGCATCGACGACAACGAGGCCGAAGTCATCGTCGTCGTTGGCTGGCAGGCGAGCTGGTGGGAGCCGCCGGCGGCGAAGAGCAAGCGCGTCTCGATGGACGCTACGCAGCGCTGGATTGTGCGGCCCTCTTCCAAGAATGCGTATGGGCTGGAGATTGTGTTCTATAACGCGACTGAGAAGCCGTTCGCCTACGCGCCCGGTTTTGCTCGGCTGTAATCCGTCCACAGTAACAGGAATAGAAGGAGACTTGCCATGAGTACCGCGTCTTATGACTACATCATCATCGGTTCGGGACCTGCGGGTTGTATTCTCGCTAATCGCCTGAGCGCTGATGGAAGCACGCGGATTCTGTTGCTCGAAGCAGGCCGGCCCGACACCGACTTCGTCAAGACCAAGTCGTTGGACCTGGGCGCTCTGTTCGCGCTGTGGGGACCAGAGACCGACTGGGGTTTCGTGACCGAGCCAGGGCCGGGCATGCACGATCAGCCGATGCCCATCATCCAGGGCAAGCTCCTTGGCGGCGGCAGCTCGAACAACGGCCGCATCTACATTCGCGGCAACCGGCGCGACTACGACTACTGGAACTACCTCGGTAATGAGGGCTGGAGCTACAAAGACGTTCTGCCCTTCTTCAAAAAGAGCGAAGACTTCCTGGGCGAGCCGAACGAGTATCACGGCGTCGGTGGTCCTGTGCCGGTCATGCCCCTACCGGCCCCGAGCGAAGTCTCGCAGGCGCTCGTCGCCTCGGCCAAGGAAGTCTTTGGCGCGGAAGGCCCGGTCGACCTGAACGGCCCGCGTCAGGAGAACGTCGCCGGCTTCACGCAGTCCACGACGACGCGCAACATGGAGCGCGCCAGCGCCGCCGTCGCCTACCTGCACCCTATCATGGGACAGAACAATGTCAAGGTAGAGACGCAGGCGCAGGCGACCCGCGTTCTCATTGAGAACGGCAAGGCCGTCGGCGTCGAGTACGTTCAGAACGGCGAAACCCAGCAGGCGCGCGCCGACCGCGAGGTTATCGTGTCGGCGGGCGCGTTTGGCTCACCGAAGCTGCTCATGCTGTCGGGTATTGGCCCGGCGGAGCACCTGCGCTCCCACGGTATCTCCGTCGTCGCAGACCTACCCGGCGTTGGGCAGAACCTCCAGGACCACCTGCTGGCGCGCATGGCCTGGATCAGTCTCAAGCCGCAGCCCGCGCCCATCTGCATCTCCGAGGCTAACATCTTCACCTACACCCGTGGCGGGTTGGGCGAGGCATCGCCGGACATGCAATTCCTGTTCAGCCCGTTCATCTTCCCGAACCCCTACTACGACGGCCCCGGCTTCACCATGGTGCCGGGCATCGAGCAGCCGACCAGCGTCGGCTACGTGCAGCTGCGCTCCAGCAATCCCATGGATGCGCCCGTCATCCAGCCCAACTTCCTGACGACCGACACCGACCTGGAAGTGCTGGTGTGGGGCATCAAGCATGGGCGCGAGCTTATCGCGCAGAAGCCTTTCGACGGCCTGCGCGGGCCGGAGCTGCTGCCCGGCCCAGACGTGCAGACGGACGACCAGATCCGCGAGTACATCCGCAACACCGCCATCACCGAGTGGCACCCATCCTGTACGTGCAAGATGGGCCGCGACAACATGGCCGTCGTCGATCCCCAGCTCCGCGTCCACGGCGTCGGCAACCTGCGCGTCATCGACTCGTCCATCATGCCCAAGATCGTGAACGCCAACCTGATGGCGACCATTATCATGATCGGCGAGAAGGGCGCGGACCTGGTCAAGCAGGGCGCTCAGAGCGCTATCGAGACGGGCGCGTCGGCGTAAGATGACAGGGGCTTCGCCGGAGGCACTTACCTCCTACGGCGAAGCCCCTTCTCTGGCAAATGGACGGCGTTAGCCTACCCTACACAACTATGCCCGTGGACGCACCACCATATTGTTAGAAAACCTTGAAGGAGGTACGGAATGAGCGAGCAAGCGGCTCAGGCGCTTCTCGAAGGGCAGTCTGCGCTCCAGGCTGTGCCAGGTGTTCCCGTTACGCTGACGGTCAATGGGCAACGCGTCAGCCGAATGGTCTCGGTTGATCAGCCGCTCGTGAGTTTCATCCGCGATACGTTGAACCTGACAGGCACCAAGGTCGGCTGCGAGACCGGCCAGTGCGGCGCTTGCCTCGTGCTGCTGGACGGTGTCTCGGTCAAGAGTTGTGCCGTACTCACAGTTCAGGCCAATGGCGCGGCGGTCACGACGGTGGAAGGGCTCGCGCAAGGCAGCGACATGACGCCACTCCAGGCCGCCTTCTGGGATAACCACGCCGTCCAGTGCGGCTTCTGTACGCCCGGTATGCTCGTCTCGATGACCGACCTCCTCCAGCACAACCCCAATCCGAGCGAGGGCGAGATTCGCACCTGGATGGACGGAAACATGTGCCGCTGTGGATGCTACCAGAACATCGTGCGCGCCGTGCGCTCGGTGGCCGAGAAGACCCAGTCGGCGGGAGGTGAATAGTCATGGGCCATTTACTAGGTGGCGCTGTTGTCGGCGCACCCGTTAAGCGCCGCGAAGACCCGGAACTCCTCCACGGCCATGCCAAGTTCACAGCGGACCTGACTCTGCCCGGAATGCTGCACTTGGCCGTCGTGCATAGCCCGCACGCGCACGCCCGCATCAAGAGCATCGACACCAGCGAGGCTGAGAAGATGCCGGGCGTCGTCCGCGTCTTCACCGGGGCCGACATTGTCGACAAGATGATGCGGCTGCCTGTCATCTGGAAGCCGGCCGGCGTCGACAGCCACTTCCCGCCCCACCCCTACGGTCTACCCGGCGCTCAGACGGCATTGGCAACCGACCGCGCCCGCTACGTGGGCGAGTGGGTCGCCATCGTGGCGGCCGAGACGCGGGAGCAGGCATACGCAGCTGTGCCGGCCGTCAAAGTCGATTACGAGCCACTGCCCGCTGTGGCGGACGCCGAGGAGTCGCTGAAGGAAGGCGCGCCGCTGCTGCACGACGAAGCGCCGGGCAACCTGTGTACGCACTTCCCCATCGGCGACCGCGACGCCGCCGAGAAAGCCGTCGCCGAGGCCGAGGTCGTCGTCCAGCAAAAGATCGTCATCCCGCGCCAGGTCCACAACGCCGTCGAGACGCGGGCGTCGGTCGGGAACTACGACCCCGAAACCGGTGAGTACACCTTGTGGACGAACACCCAGATCCCGGCGGGCAACCACTACATGATTGCCAGTCTGGTGCTGGGCGTCCCCTACAACAAGGTGCGCGTCATCGCCCCGCACATCGGCGGCGGCTACGGCTCCAAAGGCTACCTCTATCCCGACGCGCCGCTGGTCCTGCTCCTGTCGCGCCTCGTCGGCCGCCCCGTGAAGTGGGTGGACACGCGCGAGGGGTTGTTCCGCACGACGGTTCACGCGCGCGGCCAGACACACTATGCCACTATCGCCGGTAGCCGCGACGGCAAGATTTCGGCGTTCATGTCCACGGCCTATGCATCCCTCGGCGCGTACTCCTCCCACAACGGGCCAGGCGCGCCTACGGCGCTGACCGGCCGCAGCATGACCGGCGCTTACGCCATCCCGCACCCGTTCTACGAGGTCTTCCTGACCTACACTAACACGAACTTCGTCGGTCCGGCGCGCGGGGCGGGCCGCATGGAGTCGATGCTGGTCATCGAGCGCATGATCGACCTGTACGCGCGCGAGATCGGCATGGACCCGGCCGAGGTTCGCCGCAAGAACTTCGTGACCCAGTTCCCCTACGACAACGGCCTGGGCTGGAACTACGATAGCGGCAACTACGCGGGCGCCCTCAACCGCGCTCTAGAGATGGTCGGCTACGGCGACATCGCGGCGCGCAAGGCGGAGGCCCACCAGCGCGGCAAACGCCTGGGCGTCGGCCTCGCATCCTATGTCACGGTCGCCGGTGTCGGACCGTCAGGGCGCATGGGCCGCGAGGGTCTCATCGGCAGCACGTGGGGCAACACCGTCCTGCGCGTCCACCAGACCGGCGATGTCACGCTCATCACCGGCAGCCAGCCCCACGGCCAGGGTCACGTCACGACCTTCTCGCAGATCGTGGCGCAGGAGTTGGGCGTGGACATGGAGCGCATCGAGGTCATCCACTCGGATACCAAGGGCGTTCCCTACGCCCAGGGCAGCTACGGCAGCCGGACGTACAGCGTGGAAGGCGCGTCCATCTATGAATCGGCGCAGCGCGTGAAGGACAAGGCGTGCAAGGTGGCCGCGCACCTGATGGAAGTCGCGCCGGAAGACGTCGAGTACGTCAACGGCAAGGTGCAGGTCAAGGGCGCACCCGAGAAGGCAATGGGCCTTTCGGATATCGCGGTCATGGCCTGGTTCGCGTGGAACCTGCCGCAGGGCCTGGAACCCGGCCTCGAAGTGACTACCTACTGGGACCCGGCGGACTTCAACTTCCCGTTCGGGACGCACATTGCGGTGGTCGAGGTTGACGAGGCGACCGGCGCGGTGGACCTGGTGCGCTATGTCGCGGTGGATGACGTGGGCAACGTCGGGAATCCGGGCATTGTCGAGGGCCAGATGCACGGCAACATTGCCTTCGGCCTCGGCCCGGCCTTGATGGAAGGCGCATTCTACAGCCCCGACGGCCAGCTCCTGACCAACTCCTTCCAGGACTATGCCATCCCGCGCGCCAGCGGCATGCCGAACTTCGAGCTAGACCGGACCGTCACGCCGACGCCGCTCAACGGACTTGGCGCGAAGGGCGCGGGCGACGTCAGCGAACCAGCTCCGGCCCCGGCGATTGTCAACGCGGTTGTCGATGCCCTGTCAGACCTGGGCGTGCGGCACCTCGACATCCCCCTGACGGCAGAGAAAGTTTGGCGCGCGATGCAGACGAGGGGAGAGTGAGCACCATGACCAGCCTGAGCTACTATTCACCGGATAGCCTGACCGAAGCGATCACCCTGCTCGGCAGCGCCGACGCGCGGCCCCTCGCGGGCGGCTACAGCCTGCTCATCGAGCCGCAGCGCAGCAAGCTCGGCGGCGCCCTCGTCGACCTGCGCCGCATCGGTGACCTTGTGGGTGTGACGCAAGGCCAGGGCGGCGAAGTGACCATCGGCGCGATGACGCCCCTCGCCGCCATCGCCGCCGCGTCCGCCGTCCAGCAGAGCTACGCGGCTCTCGCCGAGGCCGCGGCCAGCGTCGGTGACGCGCAGGTGCGCAACCGGGCGACCCTCGGCGGCAACCTGGCGCAGAGCGACGCCGGAAATGACCTCCCCGCCGCGATTCTGGCCCTGGGCGGTCTGCTCCACGTGCAAGGCGCGCGGGAAGAGCGCATCGTCGCCGCCAGTGACTTCTTCACCGGCCCCGGCCAGACGGCCCTCGCAGCGGGAGAGCTGATTACGGCAGTGACTCTGCCCGCCCCGACCGGTCGGAGCGGCAGCGCCTACGAGAAGATGAAGCACCCGGCAACCCTGTACGCCATCTGTGGCGTCGCCGCGAGCGTCTCCCTGGACGCCAACGGCGCGGTCGAGGCGTGTAGTGTCGCCGTGACGGGCGCGGCGGAGTACCCGACGCGCTTGAAGAGCGTCGAAAGCGCGCTCACCGGAAAGACACCGACGGGAGACGCGATTGCCGCAGCGGCGCAGGGCGCGGGTGAGGGACTGTCGTTCCGTAGCGACCTGTTCGCTTCGGCGGACTATCGCGCCCACCTGACCCGCGTACTCACTCAGCGCGCGCTGACACGCGCTCTCGCGCAAGCGTAATCAACAGCCTGACATCTTTTGGAGGAACACATGACAGACGTGACGTTCGGCCGCAAGTTCTTCGATGAGCACATGGCCTACATCGGCGCCAACGATGTTGACGGCATGATCGACAATCAGTACACTGAAGACGCCGTCCTCATCTCGCCCTTCGACGTGCTAGACACGCCGCCACCCCACATCGTGCGCGGCCGGGCGGCCTTGAAAGAATTCTTCAAGATCTACCTCGCCTACCAGGGCATGATCGACGTGGAGAAGCTGTACGACTTCTCGGAGACCGAGAACTCGATTTTCTTCCAGGCCGTCTTCACGTCGAAGACCGGCCGCTGGGTCGTTGGTGACGCGTGGCACATGACGGACGGCATGATCGACACGCACTACAGCTTCGCCTACCGCGCGGGCGAAGGCAAGCCGGACTGAGATGTTCGGGACTCCCACGATCAACGTCGTGGGAGTCCCGTTGCGTTTCTATACACACAAGTTGGAGACATACCAGCCATGAAGAACGTGCCAGACACCAAGCTAGGCCGGATGTACCGCGAGCACATCGGGTTCATCCTGGACAAAGACATCGAGAGCCTGCTGGACCAGTACACCGACGACGCGCTGCTCATCAGCAGCTTCATGAAGAAGCCCATCATCTACAAGGGCCGTGAGCAGCTGCGCGAGCACATGCAGGGCATCCTGGGCATCCAGGGTCTAGACACGGACATCGTCTTCTGGGGCGAGACGGAGGACCCTGAAACGCTCATGATTACCGAGCAGATCACCATGAAGACGGCCGACGGCGAGGCCCACATGCGCTTTGCGGATAGCTGGGTGCTGCGCGATGGCAAGATTGCCATCCACTTCGCCGGCATGGTGCAGTATCCCGATGGCTCGCTGGCTTGAGATGCGCCGCGAGTCCGTCCCGTTCACCGCGTTCGCGCCTGGAGGAGTATCATGAGGCTCAAGGGCAAGAAGGTCGGCATCCTGGTCGAGAGCGACTTCGCCGACTACGAGATTCATTACTATCAGCACCGCTTTCCAGAAGAGGGGATGGAGCTGCACTTCCTCTCGCGCCTGTGGGGTCAACCTGGCCTGACGTTCAAAGGCCACGAGTACGGCTCACCGCTGTACGTCAACGAGACGTTCGAGAACATGTCCGACGACGAGCTGCGCAGCTACGCCGCCATCATTATCCCCGGTGGCATGGTCTCCGACCGCCTGCGCTACACCGACAGCGTGGACAAGCTCCCCCCTGCGACAGAGTTCATGAAGCGCGCCTTCGCCGAGCCGGGCGTCGTCAAAGGCATCAACTGCCACGGGATGTGGCTCATCTCCCTGGCGCCGGAGCTTGTGCGCGGCCGCCGCGTCGTCAGCCACATCAACCTCCTGGGCGACGTGCGCAACATGGGCGCGGTCTATGTCGACGAGGACGTGGTCGAGGACGGCGACCTGGTGACCGGGCGCTCGGCGGGCCACTGTGGGCCGTTCGCACGCCGCATCATCGACAAGCTCGCCGCGCAGGAAAAGTAGGCGCTATGTTCCACCACATTGCTATCTCGTGCGCCGACCCACTGGCTATCGAGCGCTTCTACACCAAGCACTTCGGGTTCCAGCGGGCAGCGGTTTTCCCGCTCGGCGAGGAACAGCTCGTCTTCATCAGATCAGGTGACACCTACCTCGAGCTCTTCCAGGCCCACGGCGAGCCGCCCGCCCCAAAGGCGGACAAGGACGGCCCCGGCTACCCGGCCTGGCGCCACATCGCGTTCAAGGTCGATAACGTGGACGCGAAGCTGGCCGAGATGGGCGACGACGCCCACATCACCCTCGGCCCGCTCGACTTCGACGCCTTCATTCCCGGCTGGCGCACTGTCTGGCTGGCTGACCCCGAAGGCAATATTGTCGAGATCAGCCAGGGCTTCGTGGATCAGGCCAACCCGCCGCCACTCGACGGCTAGCGGCTCCGTTCTAACCACCCTCGCCACCAAGTCCGGGCGCGCATGCCCGGACTTTTTTGTTTCCACCTGAGGACGCGAAGGGCATGGATATTGCTCCGCCTCTCCGAGCCAATGTACACAGTATCGGTTTAGCAAAGGAGAGGATTGCATGGCTGGGAGACTCGAAAGGAAAGTAGCCATTGTAACGGGAGCGGCAACCGGCATCGGCGAGGCGATTGCCCACAAATTTGCCAAAGAGGGCGCAAAGGTCGTCGTCAACGGTCTGGCGGATGACCCTGTCGACGACGTAGTCAGCGCCATCAAGCAGCAGGGTGGGCAGGCGGTTGGCTGCAAGGCCGACGTGTCCGAAGAGATCGGCGCGCAGCAATGCGTCGAGACGGCGATCCAGCAGTGGGGCGGGCTTGACATCCTCATCAACAACGCGGGCGTATTCCTCGTCGCGTCGGATACCGCAGACTACCCGATTGACCTTTTCGACAAAACCATCTGGATGAATATCCGCTCGGTGTTCCTGATGACCAAGTACGCCTTGCCGCACCTCCAGAAAAGCAACGGCGTCATCGTCTCGGCCGGTTCTGAGGCCGGCATCATGGGCGAGCCGTACAACACGGTCTACGGCGGTACGAAGGGCTGGATCCACGCCTTCATGCGCGGCGTTGCCGTCGAGCAAGCAAACCACGGCGTGCGCGCCAACTGTGTCTGCCCCGGCCCCGTCGATACCGCCTGGACGCACAAGAGCATGAGCCCGATGGACACTGAGATGGAGATGACCTTCCTCGGCGCAACACCCATGGGGCGGCGCGGGACCGTCGAGGAAATCGCCAACGTCTATGCCTTCCTCGCGTCCGACGAGGCGAGCTACGTCACAGGCGCGCTGTGGAGCGTTGACGGGGGCATCACAACCTCGAAGGGAATGGTTGGGATGAAGGCCGACAAGGACTTGCGGCAGGAGCCGCCGGTCACACTGGATGTTCAGCACACCTACGACGGTCTCAAGAACAAAGACACCCGCGAGATTAAGTAACACGAACGAGCGCTCCCACTGGTGGGAGCGCTCGCCGATTCACATCGCCGGCCCAGTCACGCCCTATTCGGTACGATTCTTGCTCTCCGGCCGCTAGACGGACACACAGCTTTCTATCAAGTGAGGTGAAAGAATGGCGAAGAAGGATGACGCGCCCGAGGTCGGCGCGAAGAATGTAACGAAGGAAGAAGCGCGCTTCATTAAGGAACACGAAGACGAGCTATCCAAGACCACGGTGAAGTACGCGAAGTGGGTCCACGGGCAGGACGAGCACGAAGACCGCCCCGGCCAGTCGCTGGCGACACGGGATCACGAAGTCATCCAGCGCTGGGTCGAGGAGCGCGACGGCCGGCCCGCGACCGTTCCCGACACCGAGCACGACGGGCGGCCGGGCGTGCTGCGCTTCATCTTCACGGACGACGGCAACGACCGGCTCCAGGAAATTAGCTGGGATGACTTCTTCAGTGTGTTCGACGAGCGCGAGCTTGTGTTCCTGTTCCAAGAGCACAAGGCCGACGGCAGCGACAGCAACTTCTTCCGCTTCGACAACCCCAACCGCGAGGACGCGTAGACGAACCATTACACCATCAAGAAAGGGCGGCGATCCGCGAAATTACGGGATCGCCGCCCTCCGTTTATTTTAGACAGCAACACATTCAAAGGTCATTTGGATCGAGGCGTTCGCCCTTTCGCAGTAGATGCCGATCCAGGCCAGTTTCCAAGGAACTTCTGTCGAGCGCGCTCTCGGAAACGGTGAAGGCGGCTCGATTCCGAGCCAGTAAGTGGCTTGGTACGCTCCGTGAACAAGCGCATAATATCATCCGGTATCAGACGGAAGGTCTCTTTCATCAAAACAACCTGCTCCGGATCGTGCTCAGGCCCACTCCGCAAGGTATCCCCCAGCGTCAAAGGCTCCCCCTCGCCCATAGCCCTCATAGGGGTGCTGAAGGGGTCACAGCGCGAATTGTCGCGGCGACGACTGACGTTTATTTCGGCGCGCCGACCGACGAACCCATAGTTGGGGTGGTCGACGCGCTTCCTCATGAGGGCAAGGGAGAGAGCTTTGTCACTCGCGGTATCGTGACTGATACCGGCGCGCTGCATCCCCTGATAAGCCTTTTCGTATAGGTCCCAGTCCGGCATCTCTGACGATGGGACGACGTCATGATGAGCCGACGTCTGACGCGCGTTGACCATCTTCTGCTCCTCCAACGGTTCGGATCGCTAGAGGTAGCATACTCGATCATCAACGCTGCGACTGCCAAAATTCTGCCACTTTTGTTTTCGGCGCTTCCCGTTCCGCGTCTACGACGTCTTCGGCTCCGGCTGTCGCATCAGGGGCGCGTGGCCCCGCTTGTAGACCATGATCGTGCGCGTGAACGAAATAACGACTGTGCCATCCTGATTGAAGCCAATCGTCTTGAACTTGACAATCCCCTGGTGGGGACGCGACTTCGACTCGCGTTTCTCCAACACTTCGCTGCGCGCATAGATCGTGTCGCCCTCGAACACGGGCGCTGGCATGCGCACCTCATCCCACCCTAGATTGACTGCATTCATCGAAAGGTCAGTCACCGACAGACCGGTCACAAGAGCCAGGGTAAAAGTCGAGTCGACTAGGGGGCGCTTCCACTCCGTCTGCGCCGAGTAATACGCATCGAAATGGATCGGGTTTGGGTTGACGGTCATTAACGTGAAGGTGATGTTATCGTTTTGGGTAACCGTTCGCCCCAGCGGGTGGGGATATACGTCCCCCACTTCGAAATCCTCGAACACTCGCCCCTGCCACCCCTGCTTGACCGCCATAATATCTTCTCCCTTGATCAGTAATGAAGGCGCGTCTGTGTGTTCCGCGTATTTCGTGGTTCGTTTCTCCTAGACAGCCACGAGCGGCAGGCCGGGGACAACGTCCAGGTCCCAGCCGCTGCGCCGCCCAACCTCCCACGCGAAATGCCCCGCGGCCCCGATCATCGACGCATTGTCGGTGCAGAGCCAGATGGCCGGGTAGCGCACCGATATGATGGACTGCTCGGCGATGCGCGCCCGGAGCGCCGCGTTGGCGGCGACGCCACCCGCCAGCAGGATCTCCGTCGCCCCGTACTCGTCGGCGGCACGGATCGTCTTCTCCACCAGCACATCCACCACCACCCGCTGGAACGCGGCGGCGACATCGGCGGCGGGAACGGCCTGGCCCTGGGCCTCGAACTGCCGCGTCAGGCGCAACACCGCCGTCTTGAGGCCGCTGAAGCTAAAGTCGTATGTCCCGGGCAGCCAGGCGTGGGGCAGGTCAATCGCTTCGGCGTCGCCCTGTTCGGCGGCGCGCTGGATCGCCGGACCGCCGGGATAACCTAGCCCCAGCATGCGCGCCACCTTGTCGAACGCCTCGCCCGCTGCGTCGTCCAGCGTGCTGCCCAGGGATGTGTAATGGCAGTGCTCGGTCATCAGCACGAGGTCGGTGTGGCCGCCAGAGACGATAAGGGCGACGATGGGGAACTCGGGGTCGCCCTTGTCGGCGTTGGGCGCGACGCGCAGCCAGTTGGCGTAGATATGGCCTTCGAGGTGGTTGACGCCAACCAGTGGGATGTTGCGCGCCAGGGCAAGCGCCTTGGCCGTGTTGACGCCGACAAGCAGCGATCCGGCCAGGCCGGGGCCATACGTGACGGCGATGGCTGTTAAATCGGTCCAATCGACGCTCGCTTTCGCCAAGGCTTCCTCGACCACCGGCGTGATGGCGAGAATGTGCTGCCGCGACGCCAGCTCGGGGAAGACGCCGCCGAACGCCGCGTGCAAGCTCTCCTGCGAGGCGACGACGTTGGACAGGACGTGGCGGCCGTCGCCAATGACGGCGGCGGCGGTCTCGTCGCAGGATGTCTCAATCGCTAGTATCCGCTGCACTTGCCCTCCTCTTGGCGCTCGATTTCGCGCCGAGCATGTAGATGAACATGAGCGTGGCAATCAAGCGCCCGATGCCGGAGATCACAAACACGGCGCGAAAGCCGATAGCGTCCACCATCCACGCGCCGATAAGTGGGGCAAAGAAGGCAGGCAGGAACACCGCGATCTGGTAGACGGCGGCGAACCGTTCGCGGCCCTTCTCCGGCGTCATGCTGAGCAACAGGTTGAACTGCGCCAGGTTGTAGCCCGCCCACATGAACCCGCCGATGCCGTTGATGATGCCCACCTGCCAGGGCGCGGTAATCACCGCCCACATGACCGGCAAGAACGGGATGACGAGGCCAGCGATGCGGAAGATGCCGAGGTCGCCCAGCCGCGAATACTGACGCCCAAACCAGCGCTGCCCGACGAGGGCGGACATGCTGTTGACGGCAGTGACGATGCCCACCATCGCCGCACTCGCGCCCATGTCCTGGACGAGGTAGACGTTGAAGAACGGGCCGGCGAGCTGAAGCGCCAGGTTCCAGATCAGGGTGACGCCGGTGAACACGACGAACGGCCGCTGGGCCAGCATGTCGCCCACGATCTCCCGCAAGCTCGTCGAGGCCTGCGGTGGTGTCGTCGGCGTATCCCGGATCAGGGCGAAGCAGACGACGCTGGCCGCCGCCGCCAGAAACACCAGGAACCACGATACCTGGTAGCCGCTCAGCCCGTCCATGTTGCGAATGAGGACGCCAAACAGCGGGACGCTGGCGAAGGCAACCACACCCATGCCGAAGTTGCGCGACGAGAAGTAGCGACCGCGCAGACGCAGCGGAATGAGATCGGCGGTGAAGGACGTCCAAGCGGGCTTGGCGAAGTTGTCGCCGAACGTGCGCAGCGCCAGGAGGGCGATGGCGGCGTAGATAGCCGCCGTGCCGCTGAAAGCCAACGGCAGCAGGGCGAGCAGCAGCAGCGGAAGCCGCGAGACGATGCCGCCGAAGACGACAATGAGCGTCTTGCGCCGCCCCCACATCTCGCTGAGCCACGCGCCGGGCATGAGCGCCGCAGCCCCGGCCAGGTTGATGAGCGCCGTCATCTGGCCCACCTGCGCCGTCGTGCCGCCGAGGGCCAGGATATAGAGCGTCTGATAGGCGATGACAAAGGAGTCGGAGATGTTCCACAGAACGCCGTCGAGCAGGAAGAGATTGAGGCTGCGATGTTTCTCGGAATAGTGAACGCCGCCAGGAACCACGGCGCGCATGATGCGCTGCCCAACCTGGCGGGGACTCAACAGGGTACGGGAAGTGACCTTTTTTCTTGGTAACGGAGAACGCACAAAAACCAAACCGTACAAATAGAATTTGGCCCGCGCGCACGACGCCGGGCCATGACAGAAGTATAGGATTGGTTGGGGAGAGGGTCAAATTCTGGCGGCGCGTAGGCGGGCGAGACTCTGCGTTGGCAGGCCGGTGCTGCCAAGGCCCGCGCCCATGTTCGGACCGTGGAAGTCGCTCCCACCGGCCGGTATCAGGCTCAGCCGATTTGCCAAGGACACAAGGTGGCGGACAGTGTTGGCGTCGTATTCGCCGTAGTAGCACTCGATCCCGGCCAGGCCATGCCGCTTCAGCTCCGGCAGCAGCTCCGACAGGCGGAAGGGGTCCAGGTTCTGTGCCCGGGCCGGCACCGGATGGGCCATAATAGGCACACCCCCGTGGGCGCGCACGAACTCGACGGCCTCTTGCGCCGTGAAGCGCGGGCGGGGGATGTACGCCGGCCGGCCGTGGCCGATGTAGAGGTCGAACGCCTCGGAGATGTTGTGGGCGTAACCCTCTTCCACAAGCGCGCGGGCGACGTGGGGACGCCCCACAGCGCCTTCGGCCAACTCCCGCACCCGCTCCCACCGCACCGGCATTCCCAGGTCGTTGAGGCGCTGGACCATGCGCTGGCCGCGCGTGACCCGCGCGTCGCGTAATTCGGCGATTTTGTCCTGGAACGGGCCAGGCGTGACGGGCACCCAGTAGCCCAGGATGTCCAGGCTGCCGTTGGGATGCTCAGTGTTTATTTCGATGCCGGGAATCAGCTCGATGCCGACGCGCTCGGCGGCCGCCTGCGCCTCAGCGACGCCGTCTGTCGTGTCGTGGTCGGTGAGGGCCAGGACGGTCACACCGCACTCGGCGGCGTATTGCACGAGAGCGGCGGGCTTGAGGATGCCGTCCGACGCCGTGCTGTGACAGTGTAGCTCGATACGGCTCATGGGGCGACGGCACACCCCCTGATGGTCTCATCGCTTGCAGACGCCGGGCGCGGCGAGCGGCGGCTGAGCTGCTCGACCTGCTTCTCAGCGTGGTAGGAGCTGCGCACCAGTGGCCCGCACTCGACCCAACGGAAGCCCATCGCCTCGGCCTCAGCCTTCAAGTCCGCGAACTCTTCGGGCGTCCAGTAGCGAATCACCGGCAGGTGCTTGGGCGACGGGCGCAGGTATTGGCCGACGGTGAGGATGTCCACGTCCTGCTCGCGCAGGTCGCGGAACACCTGCAACATCTCCTCTTTCTCCTCGCCCAGCCCGACCATCAAGCCCGACTTGGTCAGGACAGTCGGGTCCATCTCCTTAGCGCGGCGCAGCACCTCCATCGTCTGGCGGTAGTTGGCCTGCGGCCGCACCGTGAGATACAGGCGCGGGACGGTCTCAGTGTTGTGGTTGAGGATCTCCGGCTGCGCGTCCATCACCGTCTGGAGCGCCATCACGTCGCCCTTAAAGTCGGGGATGAGTACCTCGACGGACAGGTCGGGCACAAGCTGGCGCGCACGCATGATGGTGCGCGCAAAGATCGCCGCGCCGCCGTCGGGCAGCTCGTCGCGGTTGACCGAGGTGATGACGGCGTGCTTGAGGCTCATGCGCTGGATGGCGCGGGCCACGCGCTCCGGCTCCATCAGGTCGAGCACCTGCGGCCGACCGGTCTTGATGTTGCAGAAGCCGCACGAGCGGGTACACGTGTCACCCAGGAGCAGGAACGTCGCCGTGCCCGATCCCCAACACTCGCCGATGTTAGGGCACATGGCTTCCTCGCACACGGTATGCAGCCCCTGGCCGCGCATCGTCTGCTTGATGAAGCCGTAGCTCTCGCCCCACGGCGCGCGCACCTTCAGCCACTCCGGCTTGCGGGTGTGCAGGGGGATGTCCTGGTTGACTGTCGTCGTACTCTTCGCGGCTCTGACTCGTTCGACCATCTTATGCCTCACTCAAGGCCGACTGAAGTCGGCGCTACAGATTCGAGTTACAAAGGTTGCCAGTTGCGCAGCAGGTCCACCAGTAGGCGCACGCCGTAGCCTGTCCCGCCCTTCGGCCCGAGGTCGCTCGCTTTGGTGAGATAGGTCATCGAGGCAATGTCCAGGTGCGCCCACGGGAAGTTGTCGACGAACTCCTGGATGAACATTGCGCCGACCGCCGCGCCCGCTGGCCCGCGCGCTATGCCCGCCGAGTTCTTCATGTCGGCGACATCCGAGTCGATGATCTCGCGGTACTCCGGATACAGGGGCAACCGCCAGACGCGCTCGCCGGTGTGCTCACCCGCTTTGTAGAGCCGGTCGGCCAGGGCGTCGTTGTTGCTGAACAGGCCCGCCGCCGCGCGGCCGAGGGCGATGAAGATTGCGCCGGTCAGCGTCGCCAGGTCGATGACGGCCTGGGGTCGGGGCGACAGGGTCGCCGCATACGACAGGGCATCGGCCAGGACCAGGCGGCCCTCGGCGTCGGTGTTGTTGATCTCGATGGTCTTGCCGTTCATCGCCCGCACCACGTCGGCCGGCTTGACGGCGCTGCCGCCCGGCAGGTTTTCCGTGGAGGGAACCAGCGCAATCACGTGCAGAGGCAGGTCCAGGTCGGCGACGGCCTGCATCGCGCCGAGGACGGCCGCCGCGCCCGCCATGTCACCCTTCATCTCGTCCATGCCGACGGCGGGCTTCAGCGAGATGCCCCCACTATCGAAGGTGATGCCCTTGCCGACAATGACGACGGGCGGCGCGTCCTGTGGGCCGTGCTCGACGATGATGAAGCGCGGCGGCTCGGCGCTGCCCTGCGCTACGCCCAGCAGCGCGCCCATGCCAAGCTGCGTGATGGCGTCGCGGTCCAGCGCCTTGACTTGCAGCTTGCCGTGGTTCTGCGCCATTTGCTGCGCCATCTCCGCCATCATGGTTGGCGTCAGGTAGTTCGGCGGGCGGTTCACCAGGTCCCGCGCCAGGCAGACGGCATTGGCGATGGCCTCACCGCTACGGGCGCCACGGCGCTCCGCCTCAGCTTTGTCCGGGTCCAGCTCGACGAGCGTGAATTGCTCCAGGGATGGTTTGTTGTTGCCGGATTTGTAGTCGGAGAAGCGATAGGTGACCAGGGCAGCCCCTTCTGCGACGGCCTGCGCCGCGTCACCTGGCTCCAGGCCGCCCGCGCCAGCGCCGTGGACAACGCTGGCGATATGCTGGAGACCCATCTCCTGAGCCTTGCGCGAAGCAGCCGCTGAGGCGCGGCGGGCAACGTTGACCGAGAATTCTTCCGGCTTGCCTAGGCCGACCAGGATGACGCGGGGCGATGCCAACGCGCCGCGCGTGTAGATGACGCTGGTCTCGCCGACCTTGCCCTTGAAGTCGCCTGACGTGATAATCTCGCTGAGCAGACCGTTCAAAGCACGGTCAATCGAGCCGGTCGTGCCGCCGAGGGTCGTCGCCCCCTGGAAAGCATTCAGGACGATGGCATCCGCCTGAATTTTATCGATAGAGCCAACGTGAACGTCAATTCGCACGGTCGTTTCTCCGAACTAGAGTATATTGGGGAAATACAAAAGCACAAGGCAGAATTTCAGGACGAGCCAGGGTCCAGGGTCTCAAGGCGGTCTAAGGCAGCTTGTTCGTCCTCGGACGCAGCGGCGCTGCCCTCAATCCAGTACTCGCCGCCCTCCCAGACTTCCTTCTTCCACACTGGCACAATGGCCTTGAGGCGGTCGATGGCGTAGTGGCAGGCATCGAAGGCGTCGGCGCGGTGGGCTGTAGACACGGCAATGACGACGCTCGCCTCGCCGATCTCCAGCTTGCCGGTACGATGGGCAATCGCCGTTCGCGCGCCCGGCCAGCGCGCGGCAATCTCGTCGCCGATCTGCGCCATCACCTTCTCGGCCATGGGCGGGTACGCCTCGTAGACCAGGTAGCTGACCTGCTTGCCGAGGTTGTTGTCGCGCACGACGCCCTGGAACGTAACAATCGCGCCCGCGTCAGGCCGCGCGATGGCTGCCTCGACCTCCGCCGTGTTGAGCGGCTGGTCAGTGATGATGAACATGAAGCACCTCCTCTACGCGCCGCCGCTGACCGGCGGAATGAAGGCGATCTCGTCGCCATCGTGGACGAGGGTGTCCGGTTCGGCGTACTCCTGATTGATGGCGGCGGCGGGGCGCGTCGTGCGGAGCTTCGGGTAGCGCTGGCGCAGCATCTCCCACACGTCGCCGACTGTCGTCCCCTCCGCAACTTGGAGCGTCATCTCCCGCGCGCCGACGGCTTCGCGGTGTGTCGCAAAAAAGTAGATATGCAGAGTCACCATGCGCGCCTCAATCACCCTGGCCCGCGGCCTCGACGGCAGCGACCGGCGGATGCGCCCAGGGCAGGCCGTCCAGCACCTCCAGGACGCGCTCATACTTGCCGAAGGGCGGGATGAAATACGCGCCTTGCACGTCGCCGTGGATGGCGTCAAGAAGCTCTTGGGCGATACGCACGCCCTCGGCGCGCCCCTTGTCGCCCGCTTGGCGCATCCGCCGCAGGATGTCATCCGAGATGCGCATGCCGGGTACCTCGTTATGTAGGAACTCGGCGTTGCGGTAGCCGTACAGCGGGATGACGCCCACCAACACCGGCAGCGGGAACGCGCCGAGCCGCTTTAGCAGATTGTGTACCACGTCAGGGTCGAACACCGGCTGGGTGAGAATGAAGTCCGCGCCCGCTGCGACCTTCTTGTCCAGCAGCCGCAGCTCTTTGTCCAGGTTGTCGGCGTTGGGGTTGAACGCGCAGCCGACGAAGAACGATGTCTGGCTGCCAAGGGGCTTGCCCGACATGTCCAAGCCCTCGTTGAAATGCTTGATGTGGGACATCAGGCCAGAGGCGGTGACATCGCTGACCGGCGAGGCGTTGGGGTAATCGCCGACGTGGGGCAAGTCGCCCATAACCACGAACACGTTGCGGACGCCCAGGGCATGCGCCCCCATCAGCTCCGAGTGCAGGGCCAGCAGGTTCCGCGTGCGGCACGCCAGGTGGAGTACGGTTTCCAGGCCGACGCGGGTCTGGATGAGGGAGCACATCGCCAGCGCGCTCAGGCTGGCCGTTGCGCGTGGATTGTCGTCCACGTTGATGGCGTCGATGAGGCCCGACTTGCGCAGCGTCATCAGCGATGGCATGAGCTTGCCGACGTCGAAACCACGCGGCGGGCTGACCTCGCACGTGATGACAAACTTCTCGGCGAGCTTGCGCTGTAGGCCCGTCGGCGGGTGCTCCGGGTGAGCCGACCTACCAGCGTTACTACCGACGGGGGTTCGGCCCTGCTCTCGCCGCGCGGGCTTCGTCTCGCGCACGACCTGGGCCAGGGCGCGGATGTGCTCCGGCGTCGTACCGCAGCACCCGCCGACGAGCGTCACCCCTGTCTCGATCATGCGCCGGGCGTACTCGGCCATGTACTGCGGCGACGACAGGTACATGAAGCGGCCATCGACGATAGTCGGGAAGCCGGCGTTGGGCTGCGCCGCGAGAGGCGTCGCGGCAACCGCCGCCATTGCCTCCATGACGCCGAGCATGGGCGAGGAGCCGACGGAGCAATTCGCGCCGATGACGTCCACGTGCAGCGGCTCCAGCGCCGCCACGACATCCCCCGGTGTGTCGCCGCTCATGGTCACGCAGTCTTCGTTGAACGTCATCTGGGCCACCAGGGGCACCTCCGGCGCCACCTCGCGCGCCGCACGTACCGCCTCGGTCATCTCGGCCAGGTTCGAGAACGTTTCCAGGATGAGCAGGTCCACGCCCGCGTCCACCAGGGCCGTTATCTGCTCCACGAACGCGGCGCGCGCTTCCATGCGCGGCATCTGCCCCAGGGGTGCGACCGCCTTGCCGACCGGGCCGACAGCGCCGGCGACGAAGAGGGGCCGCGTCTCGCCCGTTGCGGCGCGATAGTCGGCGATGGCCTTGTGCGCCACAGCGACGCCAGCGGCATTGAACGCGGCGACCGAGTCGGCCAGGCCGTGCTCGGCCAGACGGACGCGGTTCGCGCCGAAGGTGTTGGTCTCCAGGATCTCAGCGCCCGCGTCGAGATAGTCGTGGTGGACCGCTGCGACAAGCTCTGGCCGCGACACAACCAGTTCGTCAAAGCACTGGTCGTACGAGATACCGCGCGCGTAGAGCTGGGTGCCCATCGCGCCATCGCACAGAATCGGCCCGGCGGCGAGACGCTCTAGGAAAGGATGGGGCATGTAAACCTCAAATGGGGCATAGACGTTCGTGGTGCGCATGTCACACAGCGAAATTATAGCCAGCCACTCCGCAACCGTCCAGACGGGCGGTCAGATGACGTTATGCTCGCCATGCACTGCCTGGCTGAAGCGGCCGATGGACAGCTCGCTCACGTCGATGAACGGCTCCTGCCCGACGATCATTTCGGCGATAACCTGTCCCGTCGCCGGGCTGTGCATGAAGCCGTGGCCGGAGAAGCCCGCCGCGACGAGGAAGCCACTTACATCCGGCGCCGCGCCGAGGATCGGGTTGCCATCCGGCGTAGTGTCGTAGAGACCTGCCCAGCCGCGCATCACCCGTGCCTCGGCTAGAACGGGGACGCGGCGTAGCGCCTGCTCGATGGTGACGCCCAGCCAACCGGAATCGACTGTGAGATCGAACCCCGGCGGCTGGGCCTTGTTGGTCATGCCGAAAACGATGCCCGCGCCCTCACGCCGGAAGTAGAACGACGGCCCGAAGTCGATGGTCATCGGCACGTCCGGGGCAAGGCCATCAAAGCGGTCGGTGATATACACCTGGCGCTTGAGCGGCACGATGGGCAACTCGACGCCGGCCATGCGTCCAATGTCGGCGGACCACGGCCCGGCGCAGTTGACGACCCAGCGACACAGGATTGGCCCCTCCGAGGTGTCCACCGCCGCTACTTTGCCGCCCTCGACACGGATGCCGGTCACGGCCACGCCAGTGCGCACCCGCACCCCCATCCCCCGCGCAGATGCAGCGTAGCCCTGGCAGATGGAGTACGGGTCGCCGACGCCATCGCTCATACAGATGGTTCCCCCGACGAGGTCGTCTACGATGATCTGCGGAACGATGGCCTTGATGTCGCCGGGCGTGAGCAGCCGCACGCCCTGGACGCCGAGGCTCTGCTGCATCGCCACCTCGCGCTCGAACACGCGCAGATCATCCGCGTTATCCAGGAGGAACAGGTAGCCGTTCCAGACGAAGTGGGCCGGGGAACCGGTGTCCTCAGTGAAGCGGCGGAATTGGGCGCTGCTCGCCAGGGAGAGACGGACGTTGACGGCGGTGGAGAAGCCGTGGCGGATGCCGCCGACCGAGCGCCCGGTCGATCCGGCGCTCAGGCTGACGTCGCGCTCCAGCAGCGTCACGTCGGTGCAGCCGAGCTTCGCCAGGTGCCACGCCACGCTCGTGCCGATGACCCCGCCGCCGATGATGACCACATCCGATGTCGCCATGCCGTCCTCCTCCCTAAGACCCGATTAACAACGCAGAGGCGCAGAGACGCAGAGCAAGACAGACATCTTATCCTCTGCGCCTTTGCGTCTCTGCGTTGCTTTACTCTTCATCCCATGTCGCGCTCGTCGAGCACCTCTTGCCAGACGTTCTTGAGGAAGATGACATCCAGCTCGCGCGCCGGGCTTTCGCCCACCACCAGTCCGGCGCAGTTGCGGTCGCGCAAGGCGCGCAGGCAGTCGCGGTAGTTGAAGTCGGCGTCGGCGAAGGTCAGGTGGTGCTGCTCGCCCTTGGGGCCATAGGCGATGCCGGAGATGTGGATGTGCAGGTCGCGCAGGGCATGCTCGCCGAGGCGGTCGCCGACGCGGTCGAGAATGGACAGGAACTCGTCGTAGGTGTTGTCACGCCCGTGGCGAGCGTGAAGATGGGCGAAGTCGATGCACGGCTGTAGCCCAGGCAGGGCCGCGCACAGATCGAGCGTCTCGTCCAGGTCCCCCCACTGGCTGAGCTTGCCCATCGTCTCAGGGCGCAGCACGACCTGGGAGCCTTCGGCCTTGAGCGTCGCCATCACGGGCGCCAGGTTGTCGCGAATGATGGCCGTTGTCTCGGCGGGCGTGTTGTCGTGGTAGAAGGCGATGTGCAGGACGATGTTGCGCGCGCCGGTCCAGTCGCCCGCCCGCGCCGCCGCCAGGACGCGAACCTGGCTGTCGGCGAGCTTCTGCGGGTCCTTGCTGTTGAGGTTGATGTAGTACGGCGCGTGGATGCTCAGGGCGATGCCCTCGCGCTCAGCCGTGGCGCGCACCTTGGCCGCTGTCGGCTCGGTGATGGTCACCTTCTGGACCATCGCCATCTCCATGCAGCCCAGGCCCAACTCGCGGGTGCGGATGATGCCGGCCTCGGAGCTGGGCTTAGGGGAAGAGTCGGGCACGCCGGATGTGCCGAATAAGAGGCGGTCAGGGGGCGCGAAGAGCATAGGTGTTCCTCAAAGCTATGGACTGGATAATAGGAGCAGAGTAGCAGCAATTGTACTCACTTTGGCGAAATTGGCTCGCTTGCGCGCTTTCCGATGACGATGTAACCTTACAGGCGAGCGTCTGTAGACAAGTCTAGATACGCGCAATACAAGACACTCCGAGAGGATCCTCATGAAAGCTATCGTCTATACACAGTACGGGTCGCCAGATGTCCTTCAACTCACAGACGCGGAGAAGCCAACCCCCAAGGACGATGAAATTCTAGTCAAAATCCACGCGGCCTCCGTCAACGCGGCCGACTGGCATCTCCTCACCGCCGACATATTCCTGGTTCGCGTGATGGTCGGCGGCCTGCGCAAGCCCAAACATCCCATCCTGGGTGCCGATATTGCCGGGGTGGTCGAGGCTGTTGGCGCGGGCGTCAAGCAGTTTCGCTCAGGCGACGAGGTGTACGGGGATATCGCGCTCTATGGTTTCGGCAGCTTTGCCGAGTATGTCGCCGTTCCAGAACGCGCCGTCGCGCTGAAGCCAGCCAATCTCTCTTTCGAGGAAGCCGCGGCTGTTCCTCTAGCCGCCGTGACTGCGCTCCAGGGCCTGCGCGACCAGGGGCACATTCAGCCGGGGCGGAAGGTTCTCATCAATGGGGCGTCCGGCGGGGTGGGGACGTTCGCGGTGCAGATTGCCAAGGCATTCGGCGCGCACGTCACTGCCGTGTGCAGCAGCCGGAACGTGGAGCAGGCGCGCTCCCTCGGCGCGGACCAGGTCATCGACTACACACAGGAAGACTTCACGAAGAGCGGGCAGCAGTACGACCTGATCTTTGCCGCCAACGGTGATCGCTCGATTTCCGACTACCGCCGTGCCCTAGCGCCGAAGGGCACCTACGTCATGGTCGGCGGCCAACCGTCCCAAATGTTCCAGGCCCTGCTCCTGGGGCCTCTCATGTCCATTGGCAGTGAGAGGAAGATGGGCGGCCTATCGGCGAAGGCGAACCAGCAGGACCTTATCGTCGTCAAGGGGCTGATCGAAGCAGGCAAGGTCAAGCCGGTGATCGACAAGCGCTTCCCTCTGGCCCAGGTTCCTGATGCCCTGCGCTACCTCGGCGCCGGGCACGCTCGAGGCAAGGTCGTCATCACCGTCGTGCCCGACGACAAATAACAGCTTCCGCACCTCCCTCAGAGCCAGCAGTCGCGGTAATCCTGCACGAATTGCTGGATGGTGATGGTCGGGCGGCCGAGCAGGGTACGCGCGTCCGGCGTGACGCTAGCGGCCAGGCCGAGCTTGGCCGTGGTGTAGATGCCGATCATCACGCCGATGTAGCTCCAGTTCAAGCCGCGCTGCCGCATCCGTCGGACAAACGCCAGGATGGACGGGTTGGGGTAGGTGATGCGCCTGCCCAGCACTGCGCTGAAGATGACGGCGACCTGGGTGTAATCCAGGGCGACGTCGCCCGTCAACGGGTACGCCTTGTTCTCGTGTCCGTCCTCAATCAGTGTCTTGGCGGCGACGGCAGCGATGTCGCGCACGTCAATGAAGCTCGTCTTGCCCTTGCCGGCCGGCACGTAGATCTGCCCGTACTCCTTGATATCGGCGCAGTGCGTCGTCGAGAGATTCTGCATGAAGAACGATGGCCGAAGGAAGGTGTAGGGGATGCCGGACGCCAGAATGGACTTCTCGATGCCGGCGTGGGGCACGACCGGGTTCTTCTCCGCGCCCAGCAGCGACAGGAACACGATCTGGGATACGCCCGACGCCCGCGCCTGCGCGATGACCGGGTCAATGTAGCGGGCGGTATCCGAGATGGCTGGCGGACGCATGAGGAACAGCTTGGTGACGCCGTCGAGGGCCGGAACGTGTGTTGATTTATCCCCAAAGTCGAACGGGACGGTCTCGACATTCCCGTCGAACATGTCCCGTGGTTTCTGCGTTGGAAAGATAGCGGCGCGAACGCTCGCTCCGTCCTGCGCAAGCAAGCGCACGACTTCCGAGCCGACGTTGCCGGTCGCGCCGGTGACAAAAATGGTGGACATAGACGGGATGATCCTCTTGTAGGAACTTGGACGGTCACTGTGCGAATTGTAACCTGAGTAACAGAAAAGAGCCAAGGATAGCGCCCTGGCTCTCTTCAACGCTGGCCTGCTTTTTGCGCGCGATGATGTCGTCCGGCTTGTGAATGTGGCGCAACAGGCCGTCTGGGGGGAAGAATGCATCCTTTATTTGACCGCCCAAAGCCATATATCCTCGCCCACCGGGGCGCGTCCGACGTAGCGCCGGAGAACACGTTGGCGGCGTTCACAACCGCCGTCGAGGCCGGCGCCGACATCATCGAGACTGATCTGTGGTTCACCGGCGACGGCGAGTTGGTATGCCACCACGATGCGACGGTGAAGCGCATGACGGGCCAACCGGGCCGTATCAACCAGATGACCGTGCAAGATGTAACTTCGCTACCCATCCGCTCGCGCCTCGGGGCGCAGTGGCACGACCAGCGCATCCCGACCCTGGCCCAGACGCTGGACGCGATACCGATGACTGTCATGCTCGCCGTGGAACTCAAGGACCCGCGTTTCGCTCAGGAGGGGTGGGCTGTCAAGCTCGTGCGGCAGGTCGAAAACCGCATTGAGCGCCAGCAGATTGTAGCCCTCGCCTTCGACCGGCGGCGGCTCGACACTGTTCTTCGCGTATGCCCGTCGTTCCCGATCGGCTACATCTCGGTTCTAGAGCTACTGCCTGTGAAGCACGCGCAGATTCTTGGGCCGTTCTGGCCCGTTCTGTATGTCAATCCAGGCTATGTGGCCCACGCCCATCGTCGCGGCCAATGGGTCTGTCCGCTGGACCCGCGGCCGGAGAAGCGGCTCACGCGCTACCTGCAACTGGGCGTGGACGCCATCATGAGCAACAACCCGGCGGCGCTGCGCGCCCAGATCGACAAGCTCGCCGCCACAGGAGCCGTTGGTTGAAGGAGTTGCGATGTCCTCGACAGAGATGCAGCGCCAGACGGTTGTCGTCGGCGACTCGACGCTCAGCTACACGGTATGCGGCGAGGGACAGGCTCTCGTGCTCATACACGGCTGGGCTGGCTTCTGGGAGCATATCCTATCCGTGATTCAGACAACGCACGGCTTTCGGCTCTATGCCTTCGACATGCCGGGCTGGCAGCACAGCGAGGCGCTGCACAACAGCAATACTTTGGAGGCGTTCAATGTGGCGCTGGCGGAGGCCGTGGACGAACTCGCCATCGAGGGACCGATTCACCTCATGGGACAGTCCATGGGCGCGGTCTCTGCGCTGCTCTTCGCCGACCGCTACCCCCAGCGCGTCGGCAAGCTCGTGCTCGTCTCGCCGCCGTTCTCCCTCCTGCGCGACGGCCCGAACCGCCGCCTGCTGCGATGGAGCATCCGAACCACCCTCGAACACCGGCCCCTCCTGTCCATTATCTCCCGCGCCCACAAAACGCGCTGGTATAACTACTGGATCACGCGGCAGACGGCGTTCTATGAGTACAATCCGTGGTTCTTCGAGGAGGTCATCTTGCCGTCGGCCAGGGTGTGCGACGAAGAAACGTCCCTCAGCCACACCTTGAGCATGTTCGACATCGATGTGTGGAGCATGGCGCAACGAATAGCCCATCCGACGGCCATCATTATCGGCGACCACGACCCGGTCATCAGCGTGAGCGAGGCGCGCATGGCGGCGCGGCTCTTCAGGCATGGGGAACTGTTCGTCATCCAGCGCGCCAAGCACGCGATCATGATGGAACGGGCAGTCGAGCTATGCGAGACGACCTTTCACTTCCTGTCGGACACGCCGCTGGAGAAACGAAGAGCATAAGGGTTTGCCATCCCTTCACGGTTCGATACAATATAGACGTGGCGCGACCCCACGCTTTGACACAGGTCTTCACCCCAGATATAGTGTATGGAACCCACAGGAGAACAACATGGCAGACAACCACGAGCCTGAAACGAGCCAGTCAGCCCCTCAGCCGCCCGCCGAGGAAGGCCCCGATTTCGCGCGCGGCCAGCGTGAGGAAGACATCGCCACGCCGCCTGAAGATGAGGGTGGTGATTTCGCAGCCGGGATGGAGACGCTGCCCAAGACAGACGAGGAAAGACCCGACTTCGCCCGCGGCGAGCGGACGCTGGGCGAGGACGACGAAGAGCCAGACTTCGCCCGGGGCCAGCGCGAGACGGACGAAGAGGTGTAGTCTCGCGCCGCCACGTTCCTGCCTGGAGTACACAACGATTAGAGAAGGGCCTCTCCTGCAAGTGGAGAGGCCTTTCCAGTTATTCCCAACTCGTCCGCCTCGGCGTGACGCTTTCCCCCGTTCTCTGAGCCGGCGCAGGCAGCCACTCCTCACGTAGGCGCGCGATAGCCAACTCCTTCTGCTTGGCCTCGACCTCGATCCAGGGAGCGTCACGGTAAGCCTCGGGCATGACGGCGATCAGGTCGCTGTGGGCGATGTCGGCCAGCGCGCCCCGCCCGTTGGAGATGTGGACGAGCTGCCATTCTGGCGGCTGCCAGGTCTCGCGCGCCAGCCCCAGCATCTCGGCAATGCTAGGGTCGTCATACCCCAGCAATCCTTCGTGAATGATATGGTGGTGGGCGTCAAAGACCATCGGCACGCCCGCCGCTCGGCAGACATCCAGGATCTCCTGAGCGCCATACGCCCGCTCGTCGTTCTCGAGCGCCAAACGCGAGCGCACGCCGTCCGGCAGCGCCTGGATGGTCTCGACCAGTCTCGCCGCCCGGTCGCCTTTCCCGCCATGAATCTCCAGCGTCGCCCACGCCGAACGCGGCTGGCGCAGCAAGTCCAGGATGTGCGCGTGCATGGTGAGGATTTTGATGCTGTTGGCGACGACCTCCGGCGAGTCGGAGTTGAGGACGACGAACTGGTCAGGATGCACGACAACGCGGATGCCCAGCGCCGTCGCGCGCTGCCCGGTCTCGGCAAGGAGCGCGTGGAACTCCGGGAGAACCGCCTGACCCACGGGGTCGTCGGCGAAGGGCAGCAGGCGGCTCGTCAGCCGATACAGTCGGATATCCCACTCGTGGCAGAAGTCGATGGCCGCGTTCAGCCGCACGATGTTGTCCTGGTAGAGCGGGCGCAGGATATCCTGCTGCTTCTCGATGTCAAACTGGAGCAGGCGCGTCCGAGTCACAGTGCGGTAGCGCACGCGCTCGGACGCCGTAATGCACACAAGGCCCAGGTGGGGCGTGGTCTGGGTCGGGCCTGATGAGGACACGCTCTTAATCGTCACTCTGTCCGGCCAGAGCGCCGTACGCCGCGCCGGCCGCCAGGCCGCCGATGGTGTACCACGCCACCGTCATCACCTCGGTCGGGCGGCTGCGAGCGCTGGCGTCACTCCCCAGGCCTAGCAGCCCCGGCAGCGCCACGCCCCCCACACCGGCCACAGCACCCAGCGCTGCGCCACGCCACCATGCGCCCTTCGGGTTGCCAACGCCGACCAGGCTGTAGTACGCCGCATTCGCCACGATATCACCAGCGAGAGCCAGCGTGTGCAGATCGTCGCGCTGGGGCGGCGTCTCCCCGCCCGCGCGCATCGTCTGGGCAATCGCCCGCATCCCCAGCACATCCATGCGCGGCGCTTTCGGCGCAACCCGGCGCGCCGTCTCATGGACCGCCGTCAATGCCACAGCGCCAATCAATCCGCTCACCAACGCTTTCCCCAACTTCATTGTCTATGCTCCTCCGGCACGCGCGTGCCAATCCTTTATCCTGTATCATCAGCCCCACGTTTCTTACACCGTTGGGCAAGTGAAAGCAACTTACATGCCAGATAGCGGCACGACAAAAAAGAGCGCGAGGGGCGTCCCTCGCGCTCTCAGCCTAGCTTATGTTGTGTTGCTACAATGTGGGCCACTGAACGATGCGGTTGTTGTTCGCGTCAGCCAGGTAAATCTTGCCGTCCTTCCCGACGGCGATGCCGGTTGGAAGATCGACGCCCTTGTTGTCTTTGCCCGGCAGGCCCATGACCACGACCGGCGTCCCCTTGTCATCCAGGACGATGACGCGGAAGCCTTCGGGGTCGGTCAGGTAGACGCGATTCTTGGTGTCCACCGCCAGGTACGGCTTGTTGTTCACCGACTGGCCGTCCCACGCCTCGACCGGCCACTGCGCCACGGGCTTCATGTCCTTATCGAACTTCTGGACGCGGCGGTTCCACGTGTCGGCCACGTAGATGCTACCGTCGACGGGGCTAATGGCGATTCCCACCGGCTCCTGGAACTGCCCCGGATCGAAGCCGCCGCCACCATACTGGGCCAGGGGCTTGCCATCCGGATCAAACTTCGAGACGCGCTTGTTGCCCGTGTCCGTGACGTACAGGTTGCCGTCCTTGTCGATGGCAATGGAGCGCGGCCCGTAGAAGGCCAGCGGCTTGTCCGTCGGGGACGCCGCCTGGTCGAACACACCCCACATGGAGACGAAGTCGCCGTCCAGGGTGAACTTCTGGATGCGGTGGTTCCACGTGTCGGCGACGTAGACGAAGCCGCGCTGCGGGTCTACGGCGATGCCCCACGGCCCGTCCTTGAACTGGCCTTGACCGCTGCCCGCGCTGCCGAAGGTCTTGATGGGCTGGCCGCCGTTCGAGCCGTACTTCACGACGCGGTTGTTGTTCGTGTCGACAACGTAGACGTTGCCCTTGTCGTCCACAGCTACACCGCGCGGGTTGGCCAGCTGGCCGGCGCCGCCAAAGGTTGCCTGCGCCGTGACATCCTTCTGCACCTTGTCCAGGGCGCTGGCCGTCGTCGTCGTTCCGGCCGCCGCGAGAGACGGGTCGGCCGCCTGGTAGGGCCAGATCTTGCTGACGACATCCTTCTTGACGTACAGAATGAACTTGTTGTGGTGATACCAGTCGCTCAGCGGCTTGGGGTACTTACGCCACATCAGGATGTCGAACCACTTCTGGCGCTCGGCCGGGTTCTGCAGGATGGCGAGAATGGTGGCCGGCGTCTGGTTCTTGTACTCCTCCATCGGCCACCAGATCATGTTATACTCGCGGCGCACGTAGTCGTTGCGCAGGTAAGGCTTGAACTTGGCGTCGTTGCCCTCGCCCACGATGACCACCGGCGCATCGATGGGGCCAGGCGGCGTCTCGCCGACGTACTGCTTGTTCGGGTAGTCCTTCAGATACCACTCGAAGGGCCACGGGACAAGGTTGTCGTAGACGATCTTCATTTCCTTCGCGCCGCCGAGCTGTGTCGAGAGGTCGTCAAGCTCGTTGGCGATCATCTTGACGTCCGGCGTGGCGTGGGCGTAGACGATGAACTCCGTCGCCAGCTCGTCGTTGACGTAGTTGGCGTTCCAGCTCGTGCGAATCGTCAGCAAGGCGAGAAGGCCGAACAGCGTGGCGAACGTCACGCGCCCGATGCCCGTTCGGCCCAGCCGCCGCCCGATGCTGTACAGACCCCACACCAACGCCGCCAGAACAACGATGCCGCCGATCCACAGCGTCGTCTGCTGCACCGCCGTGATGTCCTGCCCCTGGAACGGACGCAGGAACAGCCAGATGAGGAGGACAATGATCGTCGGCACGAGCAAGACGGCGAACAGCAGACCACCGTTGGCGCGAATGGCGCGCCAGTCGGTGTTCTCGAAGATATCGCCGACAAAGCGCGCCGCCAGCATGATAAGCGGTACGGCGATATAGTACAGCAGCCAGGGCATGCGCTCGCCGGCGACGCTGAAGGCGATGAACGACCCGATGGACCACCAGATGGCGAACGGGACGAACAACGCCCGCGACAGGCTCGAACCGCCCCGCGCCGTCATCCGCGCGATGCGGAACGGGTAGTAAATCATGGCCGCGATGCCAAACCACAGCGGGAGGAACTCATAGATGGGCGCGAGGAAGGCGTAGTAGTACCACGGCTGGCTGCCGCGCTCGACGCTCTGCTGCTCCAGCCAGTAGCCGAGGGAGCCGATGTAGCCGGTGAACACACCCTGGCGGTTGGTGAAGAAGGTCGTGTAGAGCAGTAGCGAGATGCTGAAGAATATCGCCGCCACAACCAGCCAGCGCCGCCAGTTCCACCACATACCGATGGCGGCGGCGACGGCGAGCATCACCAGGAACACGGCCATCGAGAAGTACACGTTTGGCGCGGCGTAGTCCTGCGGGTTGCGGCCCAGGGCACGGATGATGAATGCCGCGCCAAACGGAATCGGCAGCGTTCCCAGGATGATGATGGGCGCCACCAGCGGGTCCTGGCGCAGCCGCTCCAAGAACGGGAGGCGCGGAGCTGCCTGCCCCTTGCCGGCGTTCGCCCTCGCCTCGCGGCGGTCGGTGAGCTGCAAGATCAGCGCAGCGACGAGGAACACGCCCATCAGAGCAATCTGGATGAAGCCGGCTTCCATCGCCGTAATCATTAGCACCATCGCCGTGGCGATGACGTACAGCCACCCTGGCCGTCCGGTGTCCAGCCAGCGGAAGATAGACACGATGATGAGCAGCGCGAAGAAGCCGACGAAGACCTCGTCGCGGATGTAGCGTTGGTAATACAGCACGATGGGCGAGATGAGCAGCATGCCCGACATCAACAGCGAGCCGATGCGCCCCAGGTACGGCCGCAACAGGATCGGGATCAGGATGACCGTGGCGATGCCGAACACGGCGGCCGGCAGGCGCACGACGAAGTCATTGACGCCGAACAGGAAGTAGGCCAGCGCGTCCATGTGGAAGCGGAACGGCCCGTGCATCATGGGGTTGTGCTCGTAGCCTTTGCCCGCGTACAGGTTCCACGAGTAGAGCGCGTGCAGGCTCTCGTCGTGGCTCATCGCCCGCTGGCCTAGCTCCCAGAAACGGGTCGCCACGGCCAGCACAAAGAAGACGGCGTAGGTAACGGTCTCCCAGTTCAATCGCACCAGGCTCTGCAGGGGCGTGTCCAGGCTGGCCGGGCGGTCCGCGCCTGGCACGCGCTTGGAGCGAGGGACTGTTTGTTCCATAAGGGGTTCAGCCTCCATCCAGACTCAAAACGACACCTATGGCTGTTGCGGCGGCGCCGAAACTTTAGAAAACCAAATCATCCAATCAACACTCGGCGGGGCGGCCGGCGCGTTACGGTAGAGGACCCAGCGCAGCCAATCCCGGATGCCCATCCCACTCGGCGTCCAGTCGGTCTCGAACCGCGCCCGCTGCCCGACGTAGCCGGTCGGCGTCTGGACCTGCGGCGTGTTCGGCGCGACCGCGAGTATCTGGGGCACGCCAGACCCGGCGGCGTTGTTGCGCACGTCAACACGCGGGAAGTAGCGCAGATACCATGACAGCGTCGGCGTAAGCGAGGCGTCCACGGCGACCGGCTGCGTTTGCGCCGCGCCGTAGCGGTCTAGCGCGATGCCCTGCAAGTCGCCCACAACGCGCACCACGTCCGTCGACGTTCGCGGCCCGCCCAGGAACTCCTGGGGGATGAAGTCGCCAGGGTACGCGACGCTGATCGAGGAGCGCACCATGACCAGCCCCAGCAGGAACACCGCCACCAGCCCGGCCGTGCGCAAGGCCACGTCCCGACCAAACAGGCTCCACCCGCCCGCGAACACAATCGCCAGGCCGAGCACGAAGATGCCGAGCAAGACCAGCGGCGTCGTCGCCCCAGGCGTGGGCGGCGTGGCCGGCGCGAGATACTCTGTCAAGCGGAACAGCGGGCCGAAGACGAATGGCAGCGCAATCAGCAGCAGCAGCCCTTCGCGCTCCCACGCGCTGTTGGCCGTCACGTCCGCGAACAATCGGCCGAGCAGCATCGCGGCCAGCAGGGTCAGCGGCAGCAGAAGGGCGACAATGCCCGACGGCGGCCGCACCGGGCTGATGAGCGTGACAATCAGCATGACCGCGAACCACAGGCCCAGGTAGACGGCGAACAGGTCCTGGCGGCGCACAATCAGCCAGACAAGCCCCACAAGCCCAAAGACCAGGATCAGCGTCTCATACGCGGCGAGACCAGCGAGATACTGCCACGCGGGTATGCTCTCGCCGCTCGCGCGCCACCAGCCGGCCGCCGTATCCAGCACTGCCTGGAACCCGGTCGGGTTGAAGAACACTGCCGTCGACAGCACCACGAACACAACAAGGGCGACGGCCAGCGTCGTGAGGAGGGTCGAGCGGTCGTTCCGCAGGGCGCGGCCCGCCGCGAGAATGTCCTCGCGCGTTACGGTGTCCTGGGGGTAGTAGAGCACGGCGACGGCGAACGCGATTGTGAGAAGCAGCCACACCCAACTCGCTCGCCCGGCGACGAGCGCCACAGCCAGCCATGCCCCTGTGAGGATATACCGCCGAGGCAGGTGCGCCACGAGCACGCGCAGACCCATCGTGAGGGTCGCCACGATGCCGAACGCCGCGAGAATCGCGGGATCCAGCAGCCGCGAGAACAACACGAACGACGGCGAGAAGGCCAGCAGTGTAGCCGCTGCAATGGCGCCCGGCCGGTCGAGCCAGCGCCGCATCCAGTAGGGGAGCGCGACCAGCGCCGCCCCGGTCAGGGCAGGCAGCAGACGCGCCCAGGTATCGCTGGCCCCGCCAAACACGAACGTCACGAAGTTGAACGTGAAGAGGAGCGGGTTGTAGACGCCCGACGGCAGGCCGCCGCCCGTCGCCAGCGTGTAGGCGGCGACTGCCTCGCCGGCCTCGCGGGCATTCAGCGGCGCCGCGCCCAGGTTGACCAGGCGCAACGCCAGGGCGATCAGCACCAGAACCGCGTAAATCCCCTTCTCGAGCGTCACGACGGACCGCGCTGGGGCCGCGACGACCTCCACGGTCGGCGTGCGCTCTGTGGTCTCGCTCGCCACAGTATCAGTCAACATCCAGAATCCTTCCGGCGAAGAACAACACGATGAACAATTCCTTACAACTGAGCTACCGACGGCGATAGACGATTGTGTCGCCGCTCTTGAAGACCGGGTCCATGAAGCGGTCGAATTTGGTCAGCTGCGGGCCGCGCCCGCCGAACCGCTCGCGCTCCGCGCTGCCGACGATGACGTAATCCACGTCGAACTGGTCGAGAATCTGCTGCGCCTGCCGCGTGTCGGTGGTCTGGTAGAACTGCGTCAGCAGTGGCTCGCGCTTGCCCGGCTCGTCGTAGTTACCGCGCCACTGGGATTCGTGGCCGCCCCAGCCGAGCACCGTCGGCAAGCCGGTGAACGCCGCGACGCGCCCCTCATAGACGTAGGACTTGCCCTGGTCGCCCGGCGCTTCCAGGATTGTCGGCTGCCCGCTGACGTTCGCATTCAGCCACTGGATGGCGGCGTAGTCGTCGGGCCGCTGCTGCGCGACCCACGCCGTGCCGTCCAACGTCGCCGAGGCGCGGAAGCCGTTGGACTTGGTGTAGGAGGCGAGCACGGGGTAGACCAGGCCCAGCGCCACGACGACGGCGAGCGCGCCGCCGAAGACGTACTGCCCGATGCGCAGTCCGCCCGCCGCTCGAACGCGGCCCAGCAGCCACCACGCTGCGTAGGCGGACGCCAGCGCCAGGAGAATCCACGCCTGGAAATAGAACTTGAACACCGAGTTCATGCGGCTGTTGAAGTTGTCGCGGATGAAGGCGAACTCGGTCAAGAACGTCAGGGAGAACGCCAGGGCGAACAGGAACAGCACAAACAGCGTGTGCAGCGTCGGGTTCTGAAGGCGCGCCACGGGCGCCCGCCTTCGCTGCGGCTGTGGGGCTGGTTTCTCTTCGGTCTGCCGCTCGATGTCCGTGTCCACGGACGCAGCGCTGCGTATCGTCAACAGCAGCGCGGCGATGGCCGTGGCGACGAGCACCGCGATGAACGCCGCCGTCCACCAGCCGCGCCACACGAGCACCGCCAGCGGCGGCACGGTGACGACCGCCACAAACAGCGCGGGCGTAGGGTCAAGCTCGCGACGCCGCGCCCACAGCCGCCCCACTTGGGCCGCCAGGAACACGACGGCGACGAAAACGAACGGCCCGAACATCACGAGATACTGGGCCAGGTGGGTCTTGACGAGTGTCTGCGGCGCGACACCCCGCGCCTGGGATTGCAGGCCAATCCAGAACGGTGAGTAGAGCAGGATGCCCATGATGCCGACGCCCAGCCCGACGAGCGCCACATCCCGCAGCCAATGCCAGCCGCGCGTCGCCTGGGTCAGCCAGAGCTGGATGGCGAAAGCGCCGACGAAGACCAGGGAGTACGTCGGGAAGTCCCATGAGTTCAGGAAGCCCAGCCCGCCGAGGATGAGCGCCGCCGGCAGCAGTTGCAGCCAGAAGCGTCCCTCGCGCGGCGAGAGACGCTGCGCCACCTTGGGCGACCGCAGGACATTCACGGCCAGGGCGACGGCCAGCAGGACGAACGGCAGCGCCAGGACGTGCGGGTGGTTGTCGCCCAGCAGAAAGCTAAAGAACGGGAACTCGTCGATGACCTCGTTGATGCCCCCGCCGACGCGGTCCGTGATGACGCGCGAGGCCCGCCACCACCAGATGAAGCGGTCGGGCATCCACCCGACGCCCGTCGCCGGCCCATTGATGTCCTTGATGTCGAGCCAGGCCCAGAACTCCGGCGAGCCGATGCCCGCGCTGTGCAGCACTTCGAGGAAACCCTCGAGGTTCGCCAGTACAGGGACGAACAGCGCCCCCAGCAAGCCGTAGCCAATCGAGCCTGTCGTCGGCTCGCCCTCAGCGGGCTTGCGCGTTGTCAGGTTGTAGACGACGCCGGACGCGCCGGTCAGGGTGAGAGCGAACAGTGTCGCCAGGGACAGGTTGAAACCAATCGCCGCCGGTACGCCCGACAACTTGATGACCATCGCCAGGATGACGTAGCCCAGGTAGTAGTAGGAGATGATGTAGCCCGACAGCCATGGGTCCGGCGGCGGGAACGTGTCGGAGCGCAGGATGGAGTTGATGAAGCCATACTCCATGAACTTCTCACCGCCCGCCGTTGCAATCTCCGGGCTATACGAGCGCACGAAGGCCGCGACGACCAGGCCGACGAGGAACAGCGCCTCGACGACGAGAATGCTGCGCCGTCGGGCGCGTAGGAAGTCGCCCAGCGGCTCGCGCCGCCACAGCCAGATGCTTACGCCCGCCATGACGAGCAGCAGCGCCGCAATCGTCACCCACTGGTTACGCAGGAAACCGAAGGACACGCTGAGCCAGAGGAAGTACCCCATGAGCAGCAGGCCCAGCGGGCGCGCGAACGCATAGCCGCGGTCTGGTAGGTTGCGGAAGAGCTGCAAGGTGATGGGCAGCGCCGCCAACCCGATGACCTGGATGGTGAGATACCAGAGAAGGAAGTAGACCAGGGTCATGAGCTAGTGGCTCCGGATCCTACGACGCGGTAGATTGTCACCTCGGGGTTGCTGTAGACCTGCTCTAGCTGCCCCTGTTGCGCCATCGCCGCGAACTTCGCAATCCCGGCTGGCTGGTAGTATGCCTTCTCCGTCAGGCCGATGTAGACATAGTTCACGCCGTAGCGGCGCATCACGTCCAGGGCCTGACGCGGGTCGGTCGTGTTGAACATGGCCTTGACGTCGTCACCGCGCTGCTCCACGATTGGCGTCGTCAGCGCCGAGCGCTGCTGGCGCTGATGCCAACTCCACCCGACAACCGTCGGGAAGCCGGTGTAGATAGCGACGCGCGACCCCCAGCGATACTCCGGTGTTTGCGCTTCCAGGACGACCGGCGTCCCCTGGATGTTCTGCTCCATCCAGCGGATGGCGTCGTAGTCCCACTTGAGTGGATAGCTCGCCGGCGGGCGGCCGTCCGGCCCATCGTTGTAGACCGCCTTCAGCATGTACGCCATGCCGTCGAGCGTCGGGCCAACTGTCTTGTCGAAGCGGTCGTTGACGCGGCCCCAGGTCGCAAAGATCGGGTACAGGGCAACGCCAAACACGAGCAGGGCAAACACCGTCTCCCACACCAGACGTGACGTCGGGTTGACGCGCTTGAGCGCGTCCCACACCCAGGCCAGGGCGGCTGCGGCGGCGACGCCGAACAGCACCCACACTTGCAGGTAGAACTTGAAGACGGTGTTCATGCGGCTGATGTCGCCCTTGAGGACGATGAGATCGACCATCAGCGTCAGGGAGATGCCCGCCGCCGTGATGAGCAAGATGAACGCCGTCGCCGGGCTGGTGTCGCGCCGCAACAGGAGCAGCGCCCCGACAACGAGGATGGGCAGGCCGATGACGAACGCGCCGTAATTGGCGAAGGCCAGGACGACCATCATGAAGGCCAGGACGATAGCCACGCCATACGCGAGCTGTCGCGCTGAAGGTTCGTCGGCGTGCCTCTCCCACCAGCGCCACGCCTGGAGCGCGATGAACGTCGCCAACACGAACAGGAACAGGCCGTGGACGATGAGGTACGACCACCACACCGTGCGCGAGCCTGTCCACGGCTCAACGGCGGTGTAGCCCGTCGCAAAGTTGTTGATGAAGGGCAGCCACAGGACGTTGCTCAGCAGGACCAGCAGCGCCGCCCGCCACAATGCCTCGCCGAGCGCGCGCAGGGTCAGGCCGTAGCTCCGGTAGGCGTGCAGCAAGAAGACGCCCGTCGCGATGGCAACGTAGGTCGGGTAGTCCCAGGCGTTTGCGGGCCGCAGCACGCCGATGGTCAGGCCGAAGAACAGCCACGTGGCAATGACCGTCGGCCAGCCCAGGTCGCTCACGCCCAGCCGCCACTTGCCCGGCTTGCGGAACAGGGCGTTGAGACACAACGCCAGGGCCAGGAGCGTCAGGGGCAGCGTCAGCATGTGGGCGTGCAGGTCGCCATATAGGAAGGTGAAGAACGGAAACTCAGTGATGGGCACGGTCTCCGTCGAGGGGTGCGGAATGGCGCGGCTCGCGTTCCAGTACCACCACTCCTGGCGGAATCCCAGGGACCCTTGGCCGGTCAGCACCTTGCCCAGGCCGCCGAGGGTGTTGACAATCAGCCCCAGGCCGGGGATGTTGCTCTCCATGCCGCTGCCGTTGACCTGGGTGAAGCCGTCCGTCAGGAGCTTCACCTCACCCAGGTTGCCGACGACCACGACGAACGCCGCGCCCACCGCGCCAAAGACGACCGGCGCCCAACCGGGCCGACGCTCGACGGCGCTCTTGCCCCAGCCGCCCCCCGCGACGAGATTGTAGGCGACGGCGAACGCGCCGAGGCCGGTCAGGGCGAAGAACAGCGGAATCATCAGGTTGTAGGCCGTGGATGGGACAATGCCGGTCATGAGCACCATGGCCGCGCCGAGCACGAAGCCATAGTAGTAGTAGTTCAGCTCACCGCCCGCGAACCACGGGTCATACGACGGGAAGAACTGGGTGCGAATCACGGCGTTGAAGTAGGCAAAGTCCATCGGCTTCTCGCCGCCCATGACCGGGTGCCATAGGTCGGGATTGCCCATGCGAATGAGCAGGAAAGCCAGGAACAGCGCCAGGAACACCGCCTCGCCCGCCAGCAGATGCGACCGCCGCTCGCGCACGAACTCGCGCAGGCCGGGCCGCAGCCGCCACGCGAACAGGGCTGAGGCGATGAGCATCACCACCAGCATTACTGCGACCAGGCCGCGCCCGAAGGGAATGATGCGCTGCACGCTGGCGACGAGCCACGCGCCGTAGCTCACGACGAGCAATCCGGCAATCTTGCTGCTGAACCAGCCTCGGTCAGCCAAGCCACGGAAGATGGCGAATCCGATGGGGAAGAAGATGAGGCCGAGCAGCTCGATGGCGGCCAGCCAGATGATGACCGACACGATGCCCCACGATAGGGGCGAGTCCAGGGTGAAGTACGACGACCACGTCCCATTGAGCTGCTGGTTGACCCAGTCGGCGCGGGGCAGCATCAAGTCTGTCTTGGGCGCGGCGACGCTGGCGGCGATGTCGTCCTGGTGTGTCTTGCCCGGCAGCGGCGCGAGGCGGTCGCCAATAATCGGGCCGATGACGGGGATCTTCCGCCAGCGCGCGTTGTTGTAGACGTTCGTCGCTTCCTTGTCCCACAGGCGCTGGACGTTGTTCCAATCGATGCCATCGCCGAGCTTGTGCCGCACATCGTCCTTGTTGAACGTCGGCAGCTTCTGGAAGATGAGCACCTTGGGGTGGTCGTAGACGCGGAACTGCTCCTCGGACGTGTCATCGTTGATGACGAGCGGCCCCATGGCCGGGTAGCTCGTCCACTCACCGGCGAGCTTGAAGCCCAGCTCTTCCGGGTTGTTCAGCATCAGGTCGTAGTAGCGCGTCGTCATCGGCCAGCGCATCGGCAGGCGCGGGATCGACTCGTACAGGCGGCCGGAGGTCATGAAGACGTAGTCGGCCTGGTCGAGCTTGGCGACCATCTTGTCGAGCTTGGCCGGCTCATCTTCATCGTAGTTCGTCATCTCGACGCCCTCGTAGAAGCTGAAGCCGTCGCGGCCGTCCATACGCAGCGGGATGCCGTCATCCCAGTGCTCGTTCGCCAGCGCCGAGTTGCGCGACGTGATCGGCCCGCCCGCCGTTGCGCGAGTGATGAAGTAGTAGTCTTTGCCGCCTTCCAGCGGCGCGCCTGTCGGCAGTGTGACGTCTAGCGGCCCGCCCTTCGGTCCGTACTGCGATAGATCGCCCGTGGCCGTTCCTTGCGCAATCACCTGCTGCCCGCCTGGATCGCGGGCAATCGTCACCTGGAGGGTCTCCGGCTGCGGGTCCTTCGCCGGGTCGGCCAGGTAGTTCATCCGCACGCCCGACAGCGTGCCGTCCGCCGGGGCCTTGAACGGCGTGACGTTCTGCTGCCCCGTCGAGGCCCACGTGAAGTGGTTGGGCAGCGGCACTTGCGCCAGGCGCTGGCCCTCCGGCGTACTGATGCTGACGGTCGCGCCGGTCGGGACATTCTCATAAATCCAGCGCGACGCCGCAACGCGGGTCACTGGCCGGGTGTAGATGTTGGTGAAACCCAGGGCATACAGGAACGAGCCGCCGATGACGACGATGGCGAGCAGCGCCGCCAGTCCCTGCCACAGCCGCCCGCGCGACGAGGTCTGCGCTCGCGCCGTCGCCCAGGTCCAGACGACGACCAGGAACCACGCCGCCATCAGCGCCATGATGGGGTACATCTGGAGGAAGTAGCGGATGGACTTGACCCACTGCGTGCCGTGGAAGAAGAAAGTGATGCCAATCCACAGCACGGGGATCAGAAGCGCCCGCACCTTCGGGTTGTCGAGCGCCTGAACGACGCCGCGCCGCGCCGCGAGGAGCATCTGCCCCAGGCTGACGAGCCAGCCCACCCACGCCGCCAGCCCCAGCGGCACGCCGAGGCCGAACATGACCATGTTGTAGAAGGGGAACCACAGGATCCAACGGTCCGTCCACTGGTGGCCGAACGGCAGGTCCACATCGCCTCGGTTCATCTTCGAGGCGTTCGACATGTCCGCCGTCCACTGCGGGTTGAAGCTCCACCATGAGAGCGGGCTCGCGCCCGGCGTCTGGAAGGCATAAGGCATGATGAGGCGGAACGTCACGAGCGTCGTCAGCAGGACAATCGCGGCTCCAATGAGGGGCAGGCTGAAGTCGGGCGCTACCGCTGCCTCACCCTCAGCCGTCGCTCGACGCGCAACGCGGTAGGCGTCCCAAAAGCGTAGGCCGATGACGACGACCACAACTCCGGCCAGGGTCAGCAGGTTGATGCGGCTGCCGATGGCAGCGCCCAGGGTGAGACCCATCCCCAGGTAATCCCACCAGCGCCCCTCCTGGAGGGTACGCACGCAGAAGTAGAACAAGAGAATGGCGAAGAAGTTGGCGAAGGTATCCGCGGTGTAGTAGTGGGCCTGCTGAATATTAAGCACGCTGAACGCGCCCAGGGCGGCCGCCAGCAAGCCGACCCCTGTCCCGAATAAGCGCCGCCCAATGAAGAACAGCACAACGAGGGCTAACAGGTCGAACAGGCTGGATAAGAAGCGCCCCAGCAGCGTAACCTCGCCGTACCCGACGAGCGTGTTCTTGACGCCGACGAGCGCCTGGAGCCAGGGCTGGTTGTTGCCCCACTCCCCCACGTAGCGCACGATGAACAGCGGCAGTGTGCCATAGACGAAGGAGCCGAAGCCCTTGTTGTAAGGGTTCAGCGGCGAGTTGGCCGTGTCGAAGTATTCGCCGATGCTCCGCACGGGCGAGATGCCCGTCGTGACCATCGTCAGGAAGCGCTCATCCGGGTGGAGATGCTGGTCCTCATCCCAGTTGCGCCCGACCATGCGGAAGTACACCCCCAGCACGAGGATGCCGACCAGGATGAGCGCCGTCGCCAGCCGGGGGAACACGCTCGATTGAGTCAACGAACGCGGCGCTGGCGGCGCCCCCGTCTCTACTGCGGGCGCCGAGCCTTGCATAGCGTCGTCCACGAAACCTCCTACCGTCCCACGAACCTGCCAATATCTCTATCTTTAACGCGCCCAGCGGCGGAATTGTTCAGTCAAGTTGCAGAAAAGCCGCAACACTGATACTCGCAAAACGCCGAAATTCTACCCCAAAGCGACCCGCGCTCCAAATCTTCGGAACAGATGCCAGAAAGGGATACCGAATCGCGCAGACCCTTAAGACGACCACACCGCGCACTTATCCGCAAACTCCCTGGGAATCCACAGCTTGAAGACCTCGTGGTCAACTTCGTTCTTGACGCTGCACTCGACGCGGCCGGAGTCGCGCACGATGCGTTGGAACGTTGCAGACCAGGCGGCGTCGATGCGCGGGCTGATGATGATGACCGTGTTGCGGTCATTCAGGTAGGGCTGGACCAGCGGTGGAAGACTCGGGTCCTTCACCTGCGCCTCGACGATCTGCTGCGGCCCGACCGGAATATTGTAGAGCAGAAGTTGTTTGCGCATCCCAGGCACATACAGGTTGCGCGGGTCGTTGATCCAGAGCACGGTCTTCGCCGGATTGTCGTCGGTAAAGAACTGCTGCCCAAAGCGAATGAGGACGACATCAAGCTGCTGGTAGCGGCCCGCCTCGCGCGTCCGCGACAGCGGATACGCCTGGTACACGTTAAGGGCCACGATCACCACCAGGGCCACCGCCAGGGCGATGCGAACGCGCCGCGCCGAGACGCCCAGCGCCATCACCCGGTCAACGATCCACAGCAAGCCAACCGCCGCCATGAACGCCCACCAGGGCAGCATGAGGAACATTCGCGTCGCCGAGGGGAAGTCCCGGTCATGGGAGATGCCGACCAGGAAGATAAGAACGGCGAACGCGGCCATGAAGTACCAGTAGAAGCGCTTGCGCCAGAAGCAAACCAGGAGCAGCGCCAGCCCCAGCATGAACAGCGCGGCGGTCACCGGGTCGGTATACGAGACGGCGACGTAGTGGCTCTCCTCGATGATGTAGAACGGCGAGGCCATCGTGTAGACGAAGTTGGACAACGTGTGGTAAATGTTCGCGCCCGGCGTGTTGACGAGTTCCGGCCGGTTGAGGGCCGTGCCGGCGATTTTGGTCGCCCAGTAGGCCGGCTGGAGGAAGAGCGGCGCTATTACCAGCACCATCGTCAGCAGCGTCAGCGCCCAGTTCCCGACCCAGCGCCGGCTCAGGGGCGGGCGATAGAAAAGCAGCAGCAGCAGCGCGACAGGGATAACGTACAGCGCGGCCGGGTACACGTAGAAGCAGAGACCAAGGATCAGACCCAACGTCACCATTGCCAGGAGCCTGCTGCTGCACACCACCCAGGCGGCCGCCCAGAGCGCCAGCCCCATAATGAACAGGGCCTGGAAGTTGTTGTAGCCGATCTTGCCGAAGCTCATGATGTACTCGGAGCCGGCCAGAAGCACGGCGACGACGAACGCGGCTTCCTTGCGAACGAATTGTTTGAAGAAGGCGTAGAATAGCCCGACGCTAGCGGCACACAAGAGTGGGTTTATAAAGCGCCAGCCGAAGTTGTCCGGCCCGAACAGCTTGATAGTGCTCGCCATGATGACAGATGAGAAGTACGGGTGCGTGCCGTATACCGCCGTCCCGCTGAACAGCTTGCTGCCAATCTCGCTCAGCGACTGGCGCTCCACAATCTCGCGCGCGTAGTCGAGGAACGCATATTCATCCCCCACGATGGCCGTCCACCAGCCGTCAATGTAGAGCGTATAGAGCACCAGCGCCGCGACCATGACCAGCAGAATCGACGGAAGCGGGCGGTAGCGCGTGACGAGCAGCGCCGTCGCGCCAATCAAGAGGATGAGGTAGATGCCGGTGACGCCGCGCCCCCAGGTCGTCGTGCTGGCGAGGAAGAGGCTCAACGCAACCAGGAACACCGTGAGCACGGCGGCTCGCTCCGCATTCTGCCGCAGCCACGCCCACACCAATGGGAAGGATGTGTCAGCCACAACCCAACCAACCGCAAATGCCACGATAACCAGGGCAAAGTCCCAGCCTGGCAGCCGATGCTGTGTGAACGCGAGCGCCATGCTGATGACGGCCCCCACGCTGGCAAGCGCGACCAGTCCCAGGCCAGCCCAGCGCTGGACAATCCCAACCTCCGACGCAGCTTCGTCCACCATCATCGAGTCGGGCGAGACCAAGGCGACAACGGGGGCCGTCAGGCGGCGGAAGATGAGGAAGAAGACGACGAGGAGCGCGAAGCAGGCAAAGGTCACCAGGAAGTAGGGCGGAAGGGCGAGACGCGAGATACCTGGCAGGTTCCGCCACGTTTCTCGCCACATGTCTCGCACAGCAGCATTGTTCGCCCAGCGGTCGCTCACCACGAATAAGCTGGTGACCAGGGCCAGGATAATCGGCGCGACGAGGACGAGCAGGCCCAACCAGGGCAAGGACATGCCAGCGCCCTGCGTCCTCGTTTGGGCAGATGATGACACCAGCGACGGTCTCTCGATCACCGGTTCAGGCTCCGGCAGTGTTTCCGGCCACAGATCCGTCACAGGCTCCTCTTTCTTGCGCCAGAAATAGACCGAGAGAACACCGCCCGCCAGGGCCAGGAGCAGACCCAGGGGCACGTCCCACGGCTTGTACCGCAGCGCAATGTGATGTTGTCCAGCGGGGATTTGCAGCGTAAGCCACATACCGTCCACCAGAGGGGCCGGCTGATCGTCGACAGTGGCCTGCCAGCCGGGGTAGGAATTCTCTAGAATTCGGATCTGCCCGCTGTCTGGAGCATAGCAGTCAACGTCAATCGAGCCTCCCTTCGATTGGGCCACACAGGGAGTCGCCCGGCCGCTCGCATCCTTGACGACGGCGTAGTCGCGATCCGGCGCGGACACGATGCGCGCCCCGGCCACCGTCGTCACAAGCGTAGTGCCCTTGGGCGGATCGCCCGCCCGCACAGCTTCCAGCACCGGGTCAGGCTGCGGTCTCTCGCGCCAACGCCACGTCCACCAGTGAGCCCGCGCCAGTTTCAACCCAGCCATGGCGCCTGGCGCCATCCACAAGGAGTCGCCATAGGGCGTAGCCACCCACTCAGCCTGCGGCGTGCGCAAGGCCACGAGGATAGGCCCCATCTCCTGGGGCAATGGCTGGAGAGCGATCCACTGCTTGCTGAAGTCCCACGCGATGAAAATGGCAATCAGCAACGGGATAACGAGGAGCCAGCGGAATTCGAGTTTGACCGCGGACACGCCGGTCGCAGACCACACCTGTGTCCCTATCGGGATCCGGATGCCTGAACGTACCTCGCGGACGATACGGTCGACGCCCAGGCTCGACAGCCCGATGATGGCCGGCGCCGCGAGCGACGCCAGGAACGCAACGTACCTGGGGCCACTGATGAACCGGGCGAACGACTCGAAGGGGATCAGACGCATGAGCCAGGTTTGAGGGTCGCCGCTGGCGCTCCACAGAACCATGACGGCAAACGCAGCCAGAAAAAGCGATGCCTTGCGAACGAAGCGAGGATACCGCCCGAACAGCCCCCAGACTGCGAGCAAGACGGGGATCCAGCCGATGAAGTTGGCATAGTGGGCCGGGGAAATCGAGAAGCCGGTCTTGCCCAGCACCTCCGTCGTGTAGAACTTCATGTCATTGACGACAAGATTGAGGGGAATATACGCGAAGGGCTGGGCTCCATCGAAGTTGACGTTGAAATCTTTCGCTACATAGGGTGCAAAGTGTATCGCGGGCACAAGGAATACTGACGCAAACAATACGGCCAGCCCGAGCGCCAGGGCGTAGCGCAGCACAACGCGCTTGAGGTAGGGCGAACGCCAGGGCAGCAAGATGAGCGTGGCAACCGACCCGAAGGCGAAAGCCTCCTGGATGTAGATTAAGCCAGTCAGACCCGCTAGGCCCAGGCAGAGTCCGAGAATGACGCTCGCCCGATATGTCGGCGACTTGCTTACGTAGACCAAGGCGGGCAGCGCCAGGCTACAGGCGGCAATGGAAATGACCATGCCCGACAGGCCCTGCGCCATGCGCGCCGACATATGCGCCGCGACCATGATCATCGCCGCGCTCCACATTCGTCCCACAAGCCCCACCCGCATCAAGCGCGCCAGCCACCACTGCGCAAAACCGGCGATGATGTAGGCGCATAGCAAGGCAATCTTGATACCGTTGGTGACGCCCCAGATAAGGGTTGCAATGATGACGACGGGATAGAGGTGAGTGCTGGTCGGCTCGCCGAACGTTGGCAAGCCGCCCATGACGCTACCGAACCAGAGCGAGCACACGCCACACTCCCTGAGCAACGTCCACGCGTAGTTCAACTGCAGGGACCCGCCGATCTCCGCACCAGTGGGAATCATTTGGGGGTCGAAGTTCAGCCAGGGCCGCGTGACCCAGACGGCGAACAGGACGATGAGCGCGATTTCAATAGCCGCCAGGACACGCGGCGCGACGTGAACCCTTGGGATGCGAAGAACACGGGACGGCCGTGCGGCGGCTCCAGCCTCACTGCCCACGCCAAGCGGCTCGCGCGGCACGGCGTCAGGCAGCATCGAGTTTTCAGCCGATGGTGTCGAGGCCATCGCTAAAGTCCTCCCTACTTCAGAGATAGCTCGCGCACGTGGATATGGGTCGGCTCGCCCGCGTTCATGTCCCTGACCTCAATCCGAACCTTCTTGACCTGCGGCGGCGGATTATCCAGCGGGAACTCCACGTGCGGGTCCGGCGGTAGACCGCGGAACTGCTTGGTCGTCGTGATAGGCTGGGCGTTGTCGTCGGCGTACAGCGATATCTTCAGCTCAAAGTCCATCGACCCAAAGTCGCCCGCAAAGCGCGTGATGGGCCGCGCCGATGGGTAGACAAACTCGACCATCAGCGGGTTGGCTTCAAGCCCGCGCGCCAGCGTGAAGGTATCGCCGTCCACCAAGTCTTGCGAGCGGCCCGCGTCGAATGTCGAGTGATTCACGGTTATAGTCTCGCCATTGATGGTCACGACATCCGTCACCGGGCGCTTGCGCGCTTCCCGCTCGGCGGCGAAAATGGCATCAACGTTCGGGACATATCTCACGTGAGCCAGGTAGAAGCCATCACGACCGTCTGGATAAGGAATGACCTGCTCGATCTGGAGCGGCTCGAACTTCTTGCTGTCGATGGCGCGCTGACGCTCGTCCGGCGTCATCACAAAAACGGCATTGGGGTCGATGACCTGCTTGTTGATTATGAAGCCGTCGATATTCGTGAGCTGCACACGGTTCTCGTTGGGCATAAAGAAGCGCATGAACACGTCGGTGCCATTCGCCCAGGACGGAGAGAGGTAGACGCGCGTGTTGGGGTGGTCGCGCAGGTAGCCCGGCAGCATGCCGAAGATTTGTTCCGCGCCCCACTGCATTCCGTACAGCCCATAGTTGTCGTACCAGAGCGGGCCGTTGACCAGCGCGTCCCGCATCATCCAGAAGCTCAGGAGCACACCAATCGTAAACACGCTGGCCGAGCCAATGGCGTACGCTCGGGGCGATTTGAAGAACTCCAGGAGCCAGTCGATGGCAAGCGTGATGAACATGGTCGCCGGCACGACGAAGGCGAGCGCGCGCAGAATGCCGATGTCCGCTAGGGACGCCCCAAAGGGCGCCGCGAGGGTTGCGATGAACAGCGCGCGGTACGACGACTCTTTGATGTGGCGCAGGCCCAGGACAAGCCCAAGGATCCAAAACGGCAGAGTCACCAGCAACAGGTTGCCGGAGCCTTTCCAGGTGTGGCGGATCAGCTCGTCAGGGTTGGGGAAGAACCAGAATGTCGGCGATAGCCCCCGCCCGTAGCGTCGGATGAATTCCATCACTTTGGCCTGTGGCGTCATGTCGCGGAACAGGTACGAGTCGAGGATGCGCAGCTGCGACATCATCGCCTCGGGGTGCTCCTGGCGGAAGCGCAGGAATGGGAGCGCAAGCACAACCAGGACGGCGGCGGCGGGTAGGATGAGCTTCCAATGCCGCAGATGATAGCGAATGTCGGACAGGAGCAGCAACACACCCGATACCGCCATGACCGACTGGCCGTTGGCGTAGGCGTAGAACGTCATTGCGCCGAAAACCAGCGCCGGGAAGAGATACAGCGGGTTGCGGGTGCGATACATCAGGTAGAAGAACAGGAACCAGGCGTAGAAGGACACCATCAAGATGACCTCGAACGCCGTGCGCGAGTGAATGAACCAGGCCGGAATCGTGGCGAGCACGAAGACCGAAACCCACCAGTAGCGGATGCGGAAGACGAACTTCAACGTCAGGGCCACGGCCACAACCCCGGTGAGGCTGACGAAAGCAGACGTCGCGCGCGTCACGAACACCGACTTACCCAGCAGCGAGGCTGTAATGCCGTGCAGGTAGACCGACAGACTCAGGTTCCAGTATTGCCCATTCTGGAAGTATGGTGGGAACAGGCGGCCCTGGACATCCCGCCAGCCCCGCGCGATCATCTCCATGCCCAGCACCGGGTGAATCGCCTCGTCGGTGAAGAAGTAGATAGGAAATTTATCAATCGACACAAAGCGCGTGATGGCGTAGACGAGGATGCTGCCGCCGAAAAGGACCCAGGGGAGCCACGCCAGCCAGGTCATGCCAGTCACCCGCGTGTTCGCCGCCTCATTCCCCGCCTCGGTCATTGCAGGTTCTGCCAAGGGTAGCGCAGTCGTCGCGCTCGGCAGCAAGCGCGGCAGCAAAATCGTGGCTGCGCCCGCCAGCACGACCAGGACAACGCCGGTCACAAGGCCAGGCGCAGGTGAGAGCAGGCGTCCTGCGCCCCAGCCCAGCACATAGCCAAGCGCGACCAGGACCGGCCAGACGTTCGCCAGGCGATTGAACACCCGCATCCAGCGGCCCGGCGCGGAGACAGCCGGCGCCGCCGTCGGAGTCTCGACCGGCGCTGTCTCCGTCGGCGTCTGTTCCTGTTCCACCACACCCAAATCTACCTGGCCCTGCTCCATCTCTTCGCCTCCGTCAACAAATCAGCCACCCTCTTCCCATCGGCTGGCCTCAAGACGCTGCCGACTGGCCCTTTGGCCGGCGCGCGACAAACACGACAGACAGTCCCCAGCGCATACCAAGCCCCTGCTCCACGCGCCGGAACACAGGGGCCAGGCTCTCATATAGCTTGAGCTGGTTGCCGGGCAGCTGGCGGCGCTTGAGCACGCGCCCGTTCAGCCACCAGCCTGCGATACCGGCGAGGTTCAGGTAGAAGCAGCGCTCGATCTGGTAGCCGGTGCTCTCGAGCTTGCCCTGTAGCTCGCGCCTCGTATAGCGGCGATAGTGGCCCAGGTCCTCGTCCAGCGTGCTGTAGAGCCAGGGATGCGCGGGCACCAGGAGGAGCAGACGCCCGCCCGGCGCGAGGACGCCGTTCATGTAGCGTAGGGCATCCACGTCTCGCTCGATGTGTTCGAGCACGTTCAGGCAAACAATCGTGTCGAGATTGTAGGCGGCCAGGTGCAGCAGGCTTGGATCCGAAAGGTCGCCCACCTCGGCGCGAATATTGGGGTAGGCATCGAATCGCTTGCGAAGGTCAGCGACGCGGTCTTCTTCCAACTCCAGCGCCACAACCAGCTCGCGGTCGGTCAGCAGCCCGGTGAAGTTGCCGATGCCAGCGCCGGCCTCCAGCACTCGCTGCCCCATGTACGGCCGCAGGCTGTCGAACATCCATTGATTGAAGGTTTCAAGATCGGCCATCAGCCGAAGCGTCTCCTCGCCGACAGCAGCGGCGCGCTCTGACTGTGTGGCGCTTGTTTTCAAATTCAGGTCTGCACCCATGACTCTAGATTTGCTCCTCGCAGATCATACGGTCGAAGTCCATTCTCGCGGCGCTCTAGCGCTTCGGCACGGCGGCCGGGACGAAGAATACCTGGAAGTCCCTGCCGGGCGTCTGCGATGTATACGTAGAGAGCTGTCCCTGGGGGAATGTCTGTTGAAGGGTCTGTCCCCCCTTCTGGTCGTCCATGCTCAGCAGGTATATCTTAGCCGCCGGGTCGTTGACTTGCGTCGGCGCTACCTGCGCGAGTTGGTCACTCATGATGAAGTTGTTGCGCGGAACCGCGCCCATGTTGAAGTACGCGTTACGCGTGTCTACCCAATTCGGATAGGCCACCATATAGGCATGGTCGATGTCACCAATTGAGTTGACGAAGCCTTCCAACACCTTCGACATCTCCATCGAGTTGCTCACCATCGCCCGCGTCTGCAGATCGAAGATGACGAAGTAGCTACGGTAGTTCATCACCATCGCCGCCAGCATGAGCGAGCCGACCAGGAAAGCCGCCAGGGTCGGGCCCCAGCGCGGGAATGAGTTCCGCAACTCCCGAACCACCAACACCAGCGGGATGGCCGCGATAATCATGGCAAACTGGATGGCTCCGCTCGCACGGACGACACTGGGATTCTCCACCGGGTACGCCAGCGCGAGCACCGACGGCATGACCATCATGACCAGGCTCAGCAGCAAAGCCGCCGCCGTAAATGAGCGATCCTTGAAGATACCCAAGCAGCGGTCGCGGTAGCACAGCAAGCCGATAATCGCCAGCACGGTGTAGACGATGCCAAGCACGAACAGCGCGCCCGTCACCGGGTCGAGCTGCGGGTCAAACATGACGGTATTCACCCACACGTCGTCGCCGCGATAGTTGAACTGCAACGCCGCATTCCAGAGGTTGGTTGCTAGGCGCGCGAGCGGGTTGAACGCTTCCCCCACTTCCGTCGTGGTCGTGCGCGTTAGCGAGCGGAACCAGAACACCTCCGGGTGGTCCAGGCTGTAGCGGAACGTCGGCAGGAAAACGATCAGGCTCCCGACAACCATCACCCCGACGTTGACCCAGAAGGGCCGCGTCAGCGTGGGCACATCCACCTGGGCTTCGTCCTCGGCCGCTGGCTTCCGCTGCAACCGACGGCGCGCCAGGGCGAGACCAGCCCGGAAGCCGCCGGGCATCGCCGCCATGTCCCACAGCAGGCGCATGATGATGAGTAGCGCGACGAGCACAGGCGCCATGCGCATCGGGGTATACGTCTGTAAGCCCACGCCGAGGAAGATGCCGGCCAGCAGCCAGTCGTTGCGGCGGTTCAGGCGCAACGCGCGATAGAGAAAGAAGAATATCGACGCGGTGAACAGCGATGTGTAGGGAACGCGCAGCCCGATGCGCGAGACCGCCGTCGCCCACTTGGACATCGCCATCATGAGCGCAGCCAGCAGGCCGACACCCGTCCCGGCCACTTCGCGCCCAAGCAAGAACACGAAGGGGATGGCGAGCAAGCCGATGGTGGCCGTGCCGAACTTGAGTGTCACGAAGGTGTTGGGCAGGTTGAACAGGCTGATGAGCGCAGTCGTAAAGTAGAACTGGACGAACTCGCGCCCCGTGTTGCGGATCATGAACGTCGGCCGCGCGCCGTTGAGCAAGTCGTAGATGTCCAGGACTTTCTCGGCGTGGTCCGATGTCGGGTCCAGCGGCACCTGGGTCAGCTCGTAGTAGCGGAAGAACGCCGCAATCAACATGATGCCAATCAGCGCGACGCCAACCCAGGTTAGCGGCGTGCGCCACGAGCGAATGCGCTCCCACGCCTCCGCCCGGCTCGTCGTCCCCCAATCCCACGTTGCCGCGACAAACGTCGCAATGCTGATGAGCCACAGGCTCACGTCCAGCACGGTGAACGTGTCCGTGCCATACGCGATGAACGCCAGCACGCCGGTGATGGCCGCGGCGATGAGCAGCCAGCGCCGCCAGCGCCACGCAAGGAAGCTGGTCGTCGAAGGCACAACCATCGTCCGCGGCTCAGCCCTGAAGACTTGCAGCGGATTGCGCCGCAGGGCCACGACGAAGAGCGTGATGGCGATGAGGTAGAGGAGCGGGCCATCCAGGGGAACGCCCCGGTCGGTCAGATAGCGCTGGCCCCAAACCGCAAAGCCGACGGCGAGAACGGCAAGGATTGTTGTGATGACGACATTGTGTCGCCGAATCATGTTGGATGGAAGCTGCATAAGTTTCTATCCAGTTCGAACGCCTGGCGCAGGCGTCTGGGCCGACTCTCTATGAGCGCTTGATGCAACGCACGAACTGATACGCGCCTACTTCGGGCAGCGGCTCCTCGTAGTACGGCCGCAGCCACCACTCGAACGGTCTCATCTGCGCCGGGTGGAGCACCCACTTGCGGAACAGCAGCCGCGAGATGAGATTCGGGACGCCGAGGTAGTGGCTTAGGTCGAAGGCGCGGTGAGCCTCTGGCGACATGTAGTACTGGAACTCCACCAGCTCCAGCCCGACGGCGTCGAAGCGGCGGCGCCACTCGTCGATGGGATAGAGGTGGTGGTGGTGGGACACGGTGTTGAAGAACGTCCCATAGGCTTCCTCCACGCGCGGCATCCCCAGGCTACGCGCGACCGTCGTCCCCAGCAGGTACTCCGTGAAGTGCTCGCTTGGCAACGTCGTGGCGAATGTCCCGCCAGGCTTCAGGACGCGGCTGATCTCGCCGAGCGTCGCATCGTTGTCCGGGATGTGCTCGATGACGCAGTTGCTAATGACCGTGTTGAACGAGGCATCAGCAAATGGCATGCGCGTCGCGTCGGCGCGGCTGACCATGCGGTAGACGCCCTTGCGCTGCGCGGCCTCGACCAGGTCACTCCACAGCGGATCGATGCCAATGTCGATGGGCCGGTCATACGCAATAGAGGCGAAGTGGCCGTCACCGGCGCCGATATCCAGGATGGGCGGGACGAGCGGCACCTGGCTCATGAAGCGGCACTCCACCGAGCGCAGCAGCGCGCGGTGCGCGTTCATCGTGCGTATGTGTTGGGTGAAGTAATCAGTTTGTGTCATCGGGAAAGTCTTTCACGGTTTTGAGAGATTGTCATCTATTCCGCGCCTCTCGGCTCGCGGTAGGACAAGGCGATGTGTCGCGCGAGCCATCTCAGCCTCGAAGATCGCCTCATAGTGGTCAACCGTGCGATCCAGGTCGAACATGGCCGCTATTTCGCTCCGTGGCCGCACGTAGCGAGCCTTGTCACTGAGAATGCGCGTCACGGCCTCGGCCATGGCCGAGCCGTCGCCGATAGGTATCACCTCGCCCATGCCGGTCATGCGCACCGGCTGGCGCACACCTGGCAGGTTGCTGGCAATGACAGGCGTCCCACACAACATCGCCTCCACCTGGACCAGGCCAAAGGACTCTGTCGAGTTCAGGCTCGGCACAAGGAGGCAGTCGATGGCCCCAAAAAAGGCCGGCATCTCGCGTAGCGGATGAAGTGTTCCCAGAAATTCCCAGTGATCACCCAGGGCGGTGATGCGCGGTGACAGCCGCTCCCAATAAGCCTCTTCACCGACAATATTCTGGTACGGCCCGGCGAACAAGACCTTGAGCGTCGGGAAGCGCTGGAGGAGTACGGGCATCGCATCCAGCAGGACCTCGACTCCCTTCTCCGCAGCAAAGCGCGCCGCGAACGCCAGGGTCGGTCGGCCAGCCAGGTTGTGCGCCGTGCGGAATGCCGCCACGTCCTCCGCTGAGGGCGCGGGCATAATGACCGGCGGCGGAACGACCTCGATTTTGTCCTTGAAACGGCTCAGCAGCCGGGAATGGTCGGCGTAGTCCTGGGTGTACGCCACGATCTTGTCGGACCACTTCGCGGCCATGTAGTTTGCCCCGAACGTGACCTGGTCCACCACGCGATTGAGCATGCCGGGCGGGAGTTGGAGGTCGCAGTGGTACGTCAAGATCGTCGGCTTCTTGAGCAGACGGCCGCGCAGCGCCAGTCCCCAGGCGTCAAACTGGGGCAGATGCACGCTCAAGACATCGTGCTCACGCACTTCGCGCGTCGCCCACTGGCCGTACGTAGGCATGATGACGCCTTTACTGACGCGGAAGGCTACGGGCACCCGAATGACGCGCGCCCCGTCGATGACTTCCTCACGCGGCAGGGAGTGGTCGTAGTGAGACGTAAGCACCGTGACGATGTGGCCCCGGTCGGCCAGAGTTTTTACCAGGCGCTCCACATAGATGGTCAAACCGCTCACATGCGGTCGGTAATACGTTAACGCCACAAGAACTTTCATGCGACCTCGAACAACTGGCGGTTGGCCCGCACCCACTGGACCAGACGTTCAATCCCATCGCGGACGCTGACACGCGGCGACCAGCCGAAATCGCGGCGGGCCTTCGTGACATCGCAGAAGAACACGGGTTGGTCACCGGGCCGCCAGTCCGAGTACGTCACGTTGGGGATCGGTTGCCCGGTAATCTCCTCTAAAATCGGCTGGAACTCGGCCCACACAGACATCGTTCTGTCTGCGCCGCCGCCGATATTGTACACCTGTCCTTTTGTCGTCTCGATGCCCTCAACGGCCGCGATATACGCATCGATGAGGTCGTCCACGTAGAGCAGGTCGCGCACCTGTTTGCCGTTACCATAGATCGTAATCGGCCGACCGATGGTTGTCGCAATGATGAACCAGGCGACCCATCCCTGGTCCTCGACCCCCATCTGCCGCGGACCATAGATGCAGCTTTGACGAAAGACAATCGTCGGCAAGCCGTAGATGCGGTAGTAGTCCCGCACATACTGGTCGGCCGCACCCTTTGAGCAGCCATACGGCGAGTGGAAGTCGAGGGGCTGCCCCTCGGTGGCCCCGCCAGGCAAGTCCCGGTAGGTGTACCGCGTCTCTAGCTCCACAACGGGAACCTCTTCCATGCCCCCGTAGACTTTGTTGGTCGAGGAATAGAGCAAGACCGGATTGTTGCCATACAGACGAGCAGCTTCCAGAACGTTGAACGTGCCAAGCGCATTAGCCTCGAAGTCGTCGCGTGGATGCGTCACCGACGTTGTCACTGCCGTTTGCCCGGCCAGGTGATAGACGACGTTGACACCAGCCATCGCCTGTTTCAGATCGTCCATGTTGCGAATGTCGCCGCGCACGAAATCCAAACGCTCCCCATGACAGCTTTGCAGCCACGCCAGATTGGTATCTGTGCCCCGCCGCGATAGGTTGTCGAAGATGGTGACACGCGAACCGCCACGAACCAGGCGGTCGGCCAGATTGCTGCCGATGAACCCCGCGCCCCCTGTAATCAAGACCTGCTGCTCAGTCAGCCTCATTTCCCCTCCAACTAAGTTTACGATGTTCCCAGAGTCTACCAGCAGCTATTGCCTGGGGGAGCCTGGTCAGCCAACTCGACTTGACGGTTGCGCGCCAGCCAGAGTCGGTTATTATACAGCAGTCGGAAAGTCATGCCAAAAATGCGCGTGGACATGAACATCCTTCACTTAGCGTTCGTCATCATTAACGGATGGCGGGCCTCCGATGTTATCCACCACACCAGGGGCGGGAGCATGATCAGCAAAGCTGTCAGCATTTGGAGCGTCGGCACATTGCCGCCGAACCAGGCCAGCCGCCAGCCGAACCCCAGGGTCACGTGAATCAGCATGGCTGTGAACGAGAAGATGACGGTGCGTTCTACCACGAAGGAGCTGACGAGAAGGGCGCCCAGGGGAACGAGCCACACGACGTACCAAGGCTGGAACCACACCGCCGCGATAACCAGGTAAAAGAAAAACACCTGGTAGGATTCGTACACCAGCGACTCGAACGTCCCGTGTAGACACCAGAGACGCCAGAGATAGAACGCCGCGAACAACCCATACGCGGCCAGCCGAGCCGTCTGCGCCGCGTGGTCGATGCCCAGGAATGGCGACAGCTCATCTCGCAAGACAGTCGCCAGGGAAGCCGTGAACTGACTTCCAATGTTCGGAATGCCGCCCACGAGGGATGACGGACCGGCGAAGAAGGGAGCTTGCAACATGAGCGCGAGACCCGTGCCCATCGCCAGGCCAGACCCGACTTGAACCCAGGCCCGCCGCCCCATCATCCTGAGCGCCACAATCAGGAAGACCGGCGCAAGAGCCAGCGACAACCATTTGATTGACGCCGACAATACCAGAACCGTTGCGGCTCCCGCCCACGAATTGCGCTGAGCCAGGTAAATTGCCAGCAGCACCAACAAGATCATGCTGATGTCATTGTGACCATCGCCGGCGGTATTGATGATGACCAGCGGGTTCCACGCCAGGACATAGACGCCAGCCCAGGCCAGCGTGGGCTGCGTGCGCCGTAGAATGAGGTACACCAGCGCCAGGCAGCCAACGTAAGAGAGAATCATGGCGAGCTTGAACACGATGACATTCGTCAGGATGTCGTCGCCGCTCAACCGCGCTAGCAGGCCGGACAGGTGGATGAAACCCGGCCCGTAGACGGTGGGGAAGTTGCGGAAGATCGTGTACGGGTAGAGCAACTCATCTGGGCGCATGTTCGGGGTGACGACAAAGGGGTTCTGGCCGTCGAATGCCCAGATGCGTCCCAGCCAGATGTACTGGAACAGGTCGGCAGCCGTCGCCGGGTACATCAGGGTGAGCGCAGCCGAGCTGACGGCCGGCGGAAGGAGCACCAGCCACGGCAGCCAGCGGCCCGACAGGTCCAAAACGAGCATGTACCCCAGGTAGTACAGCAGGAAGAGAATGACGAGGGTGACCGCGAAGAACCATAGGCCGGACGGCGTCTCCCCCAATATTTTTTGAACATCGAGCAGCGGCTGGTTCACATAGCGCGTCAGCGACATCGGTATCGTTAAACAGCGGATGTAGACCACGACCGACGCGACGCCCAGCGCAGCCAGTAGCCAGGGCTTAGCGGAGGTCATTCAACATCTGCTGCGCGTCCTGCCGGATGCCAGCCTCGGCCGGGGTATTGGGCTTCAAGTCGAGGAACACCTGCAGGTCCTGCCGGGCTTGCTCGGACTTGCCCATGTCCTTGTACACGCGCGCCCGCCCGAAGTAATTGTCCGCGTTTCTTGGGTCCAACGCCACGGCGCGGTCATAATCGGCGAGCGCCAGGTCGAATTTCTGCCTTCGCCAATAGGTGCTACCGCGCAGGCCAAAATACACGCCAACAGGGTCCAGCTCAATTGCTTTTGTGAACTGCGCGATGGCAGCGTCCAGGTCTCCGCGCTGGACCGCCTCATTCCCTGCATTGGCCGCCACTCGCGCCCCTTCTGGGTCCGAGCCTTGCGTGGCGGGCACAGGCGTCGCTGCCAGAGCGGCTTTACCGGCGGCTGAAGGCTGCGCCCCAGCCGCAGGGGGAGGAGCGGCCTTCGACGCGGGGGGCTGAGCGACCTTGGCCGCGCCAGCGTTGGCGGGCGGCGGGAGGGCAGCCGCCTGGCCCGACGGCAGCGCCGATGGCGGGTTCTTCGCGCCCAAGCCCGTCTGAACGCGCGTCGGCTCAAAGGCGGGCAATGCCGTCGTGCCGTCGCGGTTAATGCCACCAATGACAGGGTTGTCGATGACGTAGGTCTTCAGCACCGCCAACGAGATAAGGCCGACGAGCAGCACCAGGATGATCTGAGGCAGCGGCGAGGGCCGAGACTCTACGGCCTCGATTTCGACGGGCGCTGGCGTCGGCAGATCGATAGCTTCAGGCTCTACGGGCGCCAACAGAGGAACCTCGCTCGCCTCGGACGCCATAGGGGGCGATGGGAAGGCTTCGCTCGTTTCCGACTCCAGGGCTACCGCTGAGGCAGGCGCATTGTCCACCTCAGGTTCCACGGGGAGCGGCGCGCCTCGCGCCTCGGTCGTCTCATACTCCATCTAGATCTGCTCCCACCAGAAGCGTACTGTCGCACTTCCGATAATCTCTTGATATTCGACCGCTAAGGCATGGGAACCCGGCCCCAGGTAGACATCGACGGTATACGTCGCCGGAACCTGAACGTTTGCCCCCGTGCGCCACTGGTTGATGAGCGCGTTGCCATCGACGTACAGCACGCCGCCATCGTCCACGCGCAGATAGAAACGGTAGAAGCCGCCGGAGAACTGCACCGCCCGCGACCAGCGCACCGAGAAGCCGTCGTTGTTGATGCCAGGACCGGGCGAGCCAAGCCCCCAATCGAAGTATAACCCCTCACCCGGCTGGCCGATGTAGTCTGGACCGCTGGCCGGGTCGTCGCGCACCACGACGAGATTGTTGTACAAGCCGCCCGGCCACACCGGCACGAAGCCCGGCGCACTCGGCCAGCCGTTCGGGTCCGGCGCATAGTAATTCGGCGAGTTATAGTATTCGGCGTTCCAGGAGTTTGTCGTCCCCTGATACCGTCCCGACGAGAGATTGCCCGGCGGTGGCCCCTGGCACGGCGTCGTATCCGACCATTGATACTCCCACCAGAATTTTAGAAATGCGGTGCCGCCGCTGTTGAAGTACTGAATCTCGATGTCGAGGTTCTGGTTCCCGTTGTTGGCAATGGTCGCATAATTGAAATACGGGACATCCGGCCCGAGACTACCCCACAGCGAGTCGCTGAACAGAGATACGTTGTTGACCAGGACTTTCACACCGTCGTCGTGATAGATGCACAGGTTGTAGTTGCCCGGCGTCGCAATGCGAACGCGGCGGCGGAAGCGCGCCGCCCAGGTGTCCTGCCGGCTGACCTGGTCGACCGGCTTGTTCAGCCCCCAGTAGTAGTTCAAGGCGTCGCCGCCATAGCGCTGCCACACGGCCGGCCCAATCGGGCCGCCCTGCCAGAACGAGTTGTAGTACTCCTCGCACCACAAATTGACGCACGTCTCGAAAGGCAGGAAGTCTCGTGGCCTACTGAGGCCCTTTTGAAGCAGTCCCGGTGGCAGCACCGCCGGTGTGGCGGTCGGCAGCGCTGGCGTCGGGATCGGCGTCCACGTCGCCCATAGCGTGGGCGGCGCCGGATCACTTGAATCGCGGGCGCTCTGCACGGTAGCCCCGCTCAGGGCAAGCAGGAGCGCCAGGCCCGACAGTAGTCCAAACACAAGGAATAAGCGACGCAAGCCAATCACCTCAGGCGATAGAATCGCATCTCAAGCGGTCAATTATAGCATCTGGACGACAGCGCGGCCAAGGGCGCGAATGACTTCCAGACGGCCAGGTTGCGGACAATGAAGCCAGCGCCAGCAGTGATGAGAACGCGCATGGAGAGGATCATCGCGAACCCTGCGTCGAGTCGGACGGCGCGATAGCCGGCGGCATGTCCACGGTCGACATCCCCGGCCCGCCCTGGCTGCCATTAGCTGACGGTGTCGCCTGCCCCGCTGACTTCTGCTGGGAGCCGATAAGCTGGTTCAGGCTCAGCCCCTCGCGCCACAGGCAGATCGCGCCGATGACAATCAACGTGCCGAAGTTGACGGCGTGGGAGACAAGGGCAAACGCCAGCGCCTCAGCCTGGGGAACGCCAAACGCCGCCAGGGCCAGAAGGACACCGGCGTGATAGACGCCGACATAGCCCGGCGACGACGGCACGGCCGCGCCGAGCGCCACGACAACCTGGACGAACGCCGCCGCCGCCAGCCCGCTCCAGGCGTGTGGCAGGCCGGCATCGAGGTTGAACGCGAGGAGGGCCAGGTAGTTGAAAAGCACGCCGCCGACGCCCCAGATAAGCAGCGAAATCAGCTCGACCTTCAGGAGTTGCCTGGGAGCACGCAGAACGCTCAGGCCGTCCAGCAGCCCGGCAAAGCGCAGCGCCCACACGTCGGCATTCAGCCAGGGTATCCGCGACAGCAGCCGACGCAGCAACGCCACCGCCTGGTCGCGCTGCCACGAGGCAATAATGAGGACGACGACGGCCAGCGCCAGAGTTGCGGCGATGGTCAGGGCTGAGCGCTCCAGCAACGGCGACAGCTCGACAAAGGGCAGCAGGACAAGCAGAAGCACGATGATGCTGAACATGTCCAGCAGCCGCTCGACGACGACCGTGGAGAGCGCCTGGGCGAACTTCGGCCCCTTGCCCTCGCCGACGAGCGCCGCGCGCACGACATCGCCGAGCCGCGCGGGCAGGATTGTGCTGATGAGGTAGCCAATGCTCAGCGCCGCGAACAACGGGCCAAAGCGGGGTGGTCTATCGGGGTAGAACAGCATCCCCCAGCGCCACGCCCGGAGGACGAGCGTCACGACGACAAGCGCAATCGCGGGGACGAGCTCGAGATAGTTGGCATGGGCCAGGGCAGCGCCTAGGGCGATGAAGTCAATGCCGCGAAATGCAAAATAGAGGCAGGCGGCGCTGAGCGCCAGGCCGAGCCAGAAACGGGGGTTACGCATGAGCCTTCAACTGACGGAACAGAATAGGCGGGGCGGCGCCCCGACGCCGAATTATAGCACCGGGCCTGACGCTTCTCCAAGAAGGAAACGCGGTCACGGGGCAGGGGTGGCAGTAATGGGCGCGAGCAAGATGGCGACGGGCGTGCCAGGTGTACTTGCCGACAGCGTCGCCGAGGGCGTGGGCGAAGGCAGCACGCTCGCCGCCCGAGCCGTCGCCGTCGCCTCAGCATACGTCGAGGTTGCGCCCCACGGCTGCCCCTGGCCGATCAGGCCAATCGCTGCGATAAGCGCCGCCGCAGCGGCCCAGCGCAGCCAGCCGGTCGGCAGCGGCGCGATGAAGCGCAGCGTCGGCTCGCGTCGGACCGGCTTACGCCGAGGCAGGTGAGCAGGCTTCGTCTCGCCAGCCGCAGCTACCGCCGCCGCAACAACGGCAGAGACGGCGGCCGGCCGTGGCTGGACTTCTGCAGCCTGGGCCGCCAACCCGCGCCGCAAGACAGCGTCAAGCTCCTCCAGGGCGCGCACGTCGGAGCGGCACGCCGCGCAGCTCGCCAGGTGCTCCGCCAACTCCGTATTCATCGACCGAGACGTGGCATCGGTCTCGCATGCATCATACTTCGCCCAAAACTCGTGACACCGCATGCTCCACAACTTCCTTCCTAGCTGAGCCTACTGGATAACCCTCTATGCGTTCGCCGGGACTGGCTCTGCCAGCAGTGTGCGTAGCCTTTGCCGCGCCGTGAACAGGCGCGAGCCAATCGTCCCCGGCGGAAGATCGAGCAAATCAGCAATTTCCTCGCACGACAGGCCGTGGTAGTAGCGCAAGACCACGACGAGCCGATGGCCCTCACCCAACTGCGCCAACGCCGCCATCACCCGGCGCTGCTCCAGGTGTTCCAGCGCCGCCGATTCCGGGTCGTGACCCGGTGAGGGCATCGCCTCCAGCGCCTCCCACTCGACCTGGGGCAAGACATGCCGCCGCATCCGCGAGATGGACGTGTTGAGGGCGATGCGGTGCAGCCACCCCCGGAAGCCCGCCTCGTCCTGGTGAGCGTAGGCCGGCAGGCCGCGCACCGCTTTAACCAGGCTCTCCTGCATGGCGTCCTCGGCGTCTTCAGGCTGCTGAAGCACCATCAGACAGGCGCGGTAGACGAACGGGGCATAGCGCGTGACTAGCTCGGTCACAGCGAGCGTATCCCCCAAGCGGCTGCGGTTGACCAAATCGGCAAGCGTGACGTCGTCGCCTGCGTGCGGCATGTCGTCCATATTATCATCAACGCGGGTCGGGCGCGATTCATTCACCTGTGTTTGCGCCGCCATCCCACCTCCACTATAATCGACCTCGGGCCTCTCTATTGTCCCCTAAAACAATACACTCAAAACGACGTTTTTCTGACATTCCCGCGTCATCTGCAACACGTTCCCTGTGGAGACCACGACCGTGACGAACGCCGAAATTTCCCAGATGTTCAACATGATTGCCGACCTGCTCGAAATCAAGGGCGAGGACCGCTACCGCGTCCAGGCCTACCGCCGCGCCGCCCAGGGTGTCGCCGACTACCCCGGCAGCGTTGAGGCGCTTTGGAAGGACGGCAAGCTCGAAGACATCCCCGGTGTTGGCAAGACGCTGGCGACAAAAATTGATGAGCTTCTACGTACAGGGACGCTCGACTTCTATGAAAGGTTGCGCGCCGAGATCCCAAGCTCACTGATTGAGGTGCTCCGTGTGCCCGGCGTCGGGCCAAAGCGCGCCCAAATTCTATGGAAAAGCCTCGGCGTCACCAACCTGGCCGAGCTAGAGGCCGCTGCCGAGTCGGGCAAGCTCGCCAGCCTGTCCGGCTGGGGCGAGAAGACGGCCCAGAATGTCCTCAAGGGCATCCAGCAAGCCCGCTCGCTCGACGACCGGATGATGCTCGCCAACGCCCTGCCCATCGCCCAGGCGCTTGTTGACGCCTTGCGTCGAGGACCAGGCGTGCTCGACGCCGACATGGCTGGTTCGCTGCGGCGGCGCAAGGAGACCGTGGGCGACATCGACATTCTGTGCGCCGCCCACGATACCGCGCCCGTCGTCGCCTACTATACGTCGCTGCCCCAGGTGCAAAAAGTTATGTCGGCCGGCGAAAGCAAGGCGACGATTCTGCTGCACAATGGCATGACCGCCGATCTCATGGTGCTGCCCCCGGAGAGCTGGGGATCGCTCCTTCAGCATTTCACTGGCTCCAAGGAGCACAATATCCAGCTCCGCTCGCTATCCGTGGCCGACGGCCTGCACATCAGCGAGTACGGCATCACCCACAATGACGTCCTGACGCGCTACGCCGACGAGCGCGATGTCTATCGCGCCCTCGACATGGACTGGATTCCGCCCGAACTGCGGGAGGGCAGCGGCGAAATCCAGGCGGCCCGCGCCCACAAGCTGCCCCGCCTCATCGAGTTAGCCGACGTGCGCGGGGATTTGCAGATGCACACCACGTGGAGCGACGGCAACAGCTCGGTGGAGACGATGGCCCGCGCCGCCCTGGCCCAGGGCTGGGAGTGGATCGCGATCACGGACCACTCACGGGGCATGGGCATGACCCACGGCCTCGACCCGGACAAAGCGCGGCAGCAGGCGGAGGAGATCGACGCGGCGAACCGCCTCCTGGCCCCCTTCCACATTTTCAAGAGCGTCGAGTTGGAAATTCTGCCCGACGGGACGATGGCGCTGCCTGATGATGTCCTCGCCCAGTTCGATGTCGTCGTCGCCGCGGCCCACATTGGGCAGCGCGGCGACCGCGAGACCCTCACGCGCCGCTACCTGAACGCCATCCACAACCCTCACGTGGACATCATCGCCCACCCATTTGGCCGCCTCATCGGCCGCCGCCCGCCCATGGACCTCGACTTCGAGGCCATCGTCGCCGCCTGCGCCGAAACGCGGACGGCCCTCGAAATCAACGGCCAGCCGGACCGCCTCGACCTCGACGCGCCCAACGCCCGCTACGCCAAAGAGCAGGGTGTCATGCTCACCCTGGCGACCGACTCGCACGTGCCGACCGGCTTCAGCGCGATGCAGTATGCTGTCTACCAGGCGCGACGCGCGTGGGTCGAAGCCGACGACGTGCTCAACACGAAATCCCTGGCCGAGTTCGAAGCCTGGCTGCGCCTCCCCAAAGCGAGCAGGAGGTAGACGCGCTACCCCCTGCTCCTTAATCCTTTTCGTCTGAGACGTAATGGCCCGCTAACCCTGCTTGGCATCTTCGAGCCGCCTAGCCTCGTCGATGATAGCCTGCGCGCCCTCCTGCGTGACCTGGATGACCGGGTAGCCACTCACCGGGTCATCGCCGGTGAAGATGCTCTGCACCTCCTGCCAGCCCAGGGCCGCAATCTGAGCATACGTCATCAGCCCCCGCATGTGCAGCAGCCGCTCATACACCGGCCCCACATCGGGTAGCCGACGCAGATCGTCCGGCTCACGTGGCGCGCTCGCAGCAGCTACAGCCTCGGTGGGAGTTTCTCCAGCCAGGGCTCCCTCCGCCGCCACCACGTTACCGCTTTCGGCGGCCGTGACCTCCTCAGCAGCGGCCTCCTCAGTCAGCGACGGCTCCTGCTCTCCAGTGGTAGCGCCTCCCGCCGCCAGCCCTTCGGCCAGGCTTGGCGCCATCGCTTCCTTCGCCTCGGCCGCTGCCTCCGGCGGCGCGGCTGCCGCCTCGACCTGCTCCGCCGCCAGCGCCTCACTCGCCGACGTCTCCGCGCTCTCCTCGTCGTCCTGCTTCATGAAGTGCGCTGCCGCCGCGCCCGCCGCCAGCACGCCGCCCGCAAGCGCCGCCGCGCCCAGTATCCCCTTGCCGTGGCCCTCGTCCGCGGCCGTCTCGGCTTCGCGGCTCGCTTCTAGCGCATCCTCGGCCGCGGCCGCTGCCCCTTCCTCGCCAACCTCGCGCATCCCTTCCACCGAGGTCGGCACTTGCGGCGTCGCGCCTAGCCCACCCGTGATGTCCTCGTGCTGCGCCGCCTCAAGCTCTTCCACCGTGGTCGCTTCCACTTCGGTCTCAGGCGCGGCTACGCCCGCCGCTGCTTCGCTCAGCGCGTCCACCGTCGGAATCTCAGCATATTCCTCCTCGGTCGCGCCCAAGCTCAGTTCCTCGGCCGGCGGCTCCACGACAACGCCCATCGCCTCGACCGACGCCTCGTCCGCCGCCGTACTTTCCTCGGCTTCCTGATGCGTGAAGTGCGGCAAGGTAGCGCCCGCTGCCGGCGGAGCAGTCGGCGTGTCTTCAGCGCTCGGTGTGTACTCCTCCTCAGTTGCCCCCAGGCTCAACTCCCCGGCGGGCGGTTCCGAGATCACGCCCAGCGTCTCGACCGATGCTTCTTCCTCGGACGCCGTCTCTTCGCTTTCTTCATCATCCTTGCGCATGAAGTGCGCTGCCGCTGCGCCTGCGGCCAGCACACCGCCTGCTACAGCCGCAGCTCCCAGCAAGCCCTTGGCCCTGCTGCCCGATTCCTCTGCCGTTTCGTCCGCCGCAGCCATCCCCTCGCCCGGCTGCGCCAGGCGCTTCGCCTCGTCGATGATGGCCTGCGCGCCCTCTTGTGTGACCGGGATGACCGGGTAGCCGCTCACCGGGTCGTCGCCGGTGAAGATGCTCTGCGCCTCTTGCCAGCCCAGGGCCGCGATCTGAGCATACGTCGTCAGCCCGCGCATGTGCAGCAGCCGCTCATACACCGGCCCCACATCAGGCAGCCGCCGCAGATCATCCGGCTCGACTGGCGCAGTCGGCGCTTGGGTCGAAGTTTCTTCGGATACGACCGCCGGAACGGTTTCCTCTTCGACCGATAGCTCTGGTCCACCAGCCGCTGTCATGGCGGCTCCCGCCGCCAGCCCTTCGGCCAGGCTTGGCGCCATCGCTTCCTTCGCCTCGGCCGCTGCCTCCACTGGCGCTGCCGCCGCCTCGACCTGCTCCGCCGCCAGCGCCTCACTCGCCGACGTCTCCGCGCTCTCCTCGTCGTCCTGCTTCATGAAGTGCGCTGCCGCCGCGCCCGCTGCCAGCACGCCCCCTGCAATCGCCGCCGCGCCCAGCAGCCCCTTGCCACTGCCTTCGTCCGCGGCCGTCTCGGCTTCGCGGCTCGCGTCCAGCGCATCCTCGGCCGCCGCCGCTGCCCCTTCCTCGCCAACCTCGCGCATCCCTTCCACCGAGGTCGGCACTTGCGGCGTCGCGCCCAGCCCACCCGTGATGTCCTCGTGCTGCGCAGCCTCAAGCTCTTCCACCGTGGTCGCTTCCACTTCGGTCTCAGGCGCGGCCACGCCCGCCGCTGCTTCGCTCAGCGTGTCCACCGTCGGAATCTCAGCGTACTCCTCCTCGGTCGCGCCCAGACTCAGTTCCTCGGCGGGCGGCTCCACGACAACGCCCGGCGCTTCCACGGCTGGAACCTCCACGCTCGGCATCTCGACCGATGGCGTCTCCAACGTCGGCGCTTCCGGCATCTCGGCTGTCAGCCCTTCGACACTGACGCTCGGCAGCTCAGCCGACGGCATCTCCACGCTCGGCGTCTCACCGCCCTCGCCTTCGCCGCCTTCGCCTTCCTCGCCGTGCTTCTTGACGAAGTAGGCCGCCGCTGCGCCCGCCGCCAACACACCGCCCACCGCTGCCGCCGCGCCCAATACTCCCTTGCTGACGCCGCCCGCCGCTTCCTCGGTGCTCTCGCCTGCTGCCGCCGCTGCGGCTTCCACGCTCGGCAGCTCGACTGACGGCATCTCGACCGATGGCGCTTCCGCGCTTGGCAGCTCAGCCGACGGCATCTCCACGCTCGGTAGCTCAACCATCGGCGCTTCCGGCAGTTCGGCTGTCAGCCCTTCGACACCGACACTCGGCAGCTCAGCCGACGGCATCTCCACGCTCGGCGCCTCGACTGATGGCATCTCCAACGTCGGCGCTTCCGGCAGCTCGCCGGTCAGCTCTTCGACACCGGCGCTCGGCAGCTCAACCGTCGGCGCTTCCGCGCTCGACAGCTCGACTGACGGCATCTCCACGCTCGGCGCCTCGACTGATGGCATCTCCAACGTCGGCGCTTCCGGCAGCTCGCCGGTCAGCTCTTCGACACCGGCACTCGGCAGCTCAACCGTCGGCGCTTCCGCACTCGACAGCTCGACTGACGGCATCTCCACGCTCGGCGCCTCTACTGATGGCGTCTCCAACGTCGGCGCTTCCGGCAGTTCGGCTGTCAGCCCTTCGACACCGACACTCGGCAACCCGGCCGACGGCATCTCCACGCTCGGCGTCTCGCCGCCCTCGCCTTCGCCTTCACCTTCCTCGCCATGCTTCTTGGCGAAGTAGGCCGCTGCTGCGCCTGCCGCCAACACCCCGCCCGCCGCGGCGGCTGCGCCCAACACACCCTTACCGATGCCGCCAGTCGCTTCCTCGCTGCTCTCGCCCGCTGCCGCAGCGGCTTCGCGCTCAATCTCCGCAGCACTCGTGCCTGCAGCCGCCAGACCCGCCGCTGCTTCCGCCGCCCCCGGCGCCTCCACCAGCGGCACATCTACCGACGGCGTCTCGACCGATGGGGTCTCCAACGTCGGCGCTTCCGGTAGTTCGGCAGTCACACCTTCGCCCGCTGCCGCAGCGGCTTCGCGCTCAATCTCCGCTGCACTCGTGCCTGCAGCCGCCAGACCCGCCGCTGCTTCCGCCGCCCCCGGCGCCTCCACCAGCGGCACATCTACCGACGGCGCTTCTAAAGTCGGCGTCTCGCCACCTTCGCCTTCGCCTTCTTCCTTGTTCCCTCGTTTCGATAGGAGATAGGCCGCAGCCGCCCCCGCCGCCAACACGCCGCCAACAGCGGCGGCGGTGCCGAGCGTGCCCTTGCTGATCCCCCCCTTACCTTCCTCAGCAGGTTCCACAGACGGCGTTTCCAGTGCCGGCGTTTCCACGCTGGGTAGCTCAGCCAAAGATGTTTCCAGTGTCGACGTTTCCACTTGCGGCGCTTCCACCGACGGCATCTCTAGCGACGGCATCTCTAGCGACGGCGTTTCCAGTGTCGGCGTTTCCACGCTCGGCAGTTCAGCCAAAGACGTTTCCACTTGCGGCGCTTCCACCGAGGGCGTCTCGCCACCCACTCCGTGCCCCTCGCCTTCAGTGGCGGCAGGCGACACGACTTCGGCCGGAGGCCCGGGCGGTGGCGCATCCGTCGGGCGAGCCCAAATTGAGGCCGCGCCCGCCTCGGTTGGGGCTGGCGTTTCCGCGCTAGAAGCTACAGCAGCCGCGCCCGCTGCCAGGGCTGCGCCACCAACGATAGAACCTGCACCCGGGTCTGACGCGCCAGGACCGAGCGTTTGGGGCGGACCATACGGTGTCCACTGGCCGGATGGCACGACACCACCTGGACCGGATACCGGACCAGCAGGCGGCAACGGGGCGACCTGCGGGTGGCGCGGCCAGGGGCGCGTCCCGAAGTAGGTCAGAATGACCGCGCCAAGGCCCGGCAGCGTGATAAGCCAGGAGACAACCCCGCCTAAGCAGGGAATCAACCCCACCACCAGGGTCACGAGACCCAGAATCACCGTCCCCAGCGCAATCGCTCCGAAATGGCTACCGGATCGGCCACCACGCAACCCGCTCAGAATGGCGCGCCCCACCACGAAACTGGTCGCCAGCCAGCCAAACAGGATGCCCACAACCAGCAGAATGCCCAGGATCAGCAGCGCGCCGAAACCCAGCAGGCCGATGCAGAACGCCAAAACGAGCACCGCTGAGACGATGATCATGACGATGAACACAAGGGGCGCTAGCAGATAGGTGAGGAAACCGAGACCAGCTGTAGCAAACGGGCTGGCGGTGATCGCATCAGCCACGGTGTTGAGCTGCCGGGGCAGGAGCGCCGCCACGAGCAGGCCGAGCAGCACCATGACCACAAGGCCAGCGAACGAGCCGAAGAGCCAGCCAAAGATAGAGCCGAGGCCCCTCGGCGCAGCCTGTAGGGGCGGGACAAAGCCTTGTGGCCCAGTTGGCGCGACATTCCCGCGCACCTGAGCGCCAGGCGCTCGGTTGACATTGCCGCCCATCGCGCTGACGCTACCAGTGACAATGGCCGAGTCGCGCAGGGTGGCGTTACCGCCAAATGCCGTAACGTCGCCTCGCACTCCACCGCTGATGTCTGCGTTGCCGCCGAACACCAGCATGCTACCGCTGACCGCGCCACGAATGTCCGCGTTGCCGCCGAGCACTGTGACGTTGCCGTCGATCGTGCCGCCCTGCTCCTCAACCAGATTCCCGCCGGTAACAACAAGGTCGCCCGAAATGGTTTCACCACTCCGGACGACCGTATTCCCTGTGACAACGCCCCCACCCCGGTTCCCTTGCGCGAACACAGCTGGAGCCAGGGACAGGGCCAGGATGACCACGAGCAAGACGAGTCCTAGACGCCGCATAGACAATGCCCTCCCTCCGTCGTAACAGCAAGGATGATGGGTGCAGGTTCGGCGCGACACACGCAGCCGAAAGCCCTGCTGGGGTGGGGCACGACGCAGGAGACCTACCGAGGATGCTGGCGACTGAAGCGAGCTACGATGCCTGTTCGATGCCCCTGAAATGGAGACGGCCTAGAGCATACACCCATGCCGTCGCAAGGGCAAGTGTGACAAGAACGTAGCCAAGGATAATGGGCAGGGGAAGGGCGAGCAGCACAGCAGCGCCAATCTCCGGGAGGTTCATGACCAACTCGGCGGCTCGACTCGACATGGCCGGCACACCCAAGTCACCGCCAAGATCGACGAGCCAGGGCCACACCTGATCCCAGGTCAACGCAAGTCCGAGCAAAGTGAGCGCCAGCCCGCCGATGACCAGCACCAGCCAGCCGGTGATGACTCGCCACGGCGAGATCACGGGCTGACGCCGGTCCGCGACGCGGTTCATCAGGCGAGCGCTGAAGTCCACGGGCGGCTGCGCCATCGGCACGGCCTCGAACAGCGAGGCCACGCGGTTGAACGCTGCCCAGCGCGCGCTGCACGCGGGGCAGGACACCAGATGGCTGTCCACATGCTGCCACTCCTCGTCCGACACGCGGCCGTCGAGGTGAAGGGACATCAGCTCGCTAACTCGCTCGCACTGCATGGATGATCGGTCCTTTCTGCGCAAATCCAACTGCCTGGCGGTCTGTTCGAGCTGGCGGCTGCGCGATGGGCGCAGAATGCGCCTCCGTTTCACCGATGCTCTCGGCCAGCATCAAGCGCGCCCGATGCAGGCGCGATTTGATGGCGCTCACGGAGCTGCCTGTCGCGTCGGCGATTTCTTCGTACGACAGGTCGTTCCAGTATCGCAGGATCACGGCCAGACGGTAGGCCGGGGGCAGCTGGTTGAGCGCGTGTTGGAGTGTATGCTCCTGCTCAGTCACCAACGCTGCCTCCTCTGGCTCTACTTCTGCCGCTGGCAGGTCCCGTTCTCCCAGTTCATCGTCCAGCGACTCCATGCCGCCACGCCGCCGCCGTAACTGGTCGATACAGTAGTGGGACGCGATGGACAGGATCCACGACGAAAACTTGCGATCTGGCTCGTAGCTCGCCAGGCGGTCGTACGCGCGAAGGAACGTCTCTTGCGCCGCATCCTCCGCGTCCCCCCCATTCCCCAGCATTCGATAGGCCAGGTTGAACACCGGCCCCTGGTAGGCGGCCACAAGGTTGGCAAAAGCTGCGTGATCACCGGCGATTGCCCGCGCCACCCACACGCGCTCTTGGTCCATCCGAAGCCCTCCTGTCTTCTTCTACGCAGTCATCCCGCTAAAAGTTGCAGGCAGGGTTGCCTGCAGACGCTTGCCGCGCCACATACTATTGAACCACACCTGGCGGCCCGGTGGCCCACGTCACGCCCACACCCTAGCCCCGCGTAGCCCCCACCAAACCGACACGCACGCAGGAACTTGGAAGCGCTCTCACACGTCATCTATAGTAGTATGACGCAGCGCTTCTCCAGTCCATACCATGCGATTGGCCCAATTCAATCATACTTTTGGCGCTAGCCAACTGACAGCCATTACAGTACAATGCGCCCCATGCGCTTATCCTTACGATTTCGGGACCGGTGGCCCGCCCTCGCCCTTGCGCTAGGAGCGGTGGCACTGGCCCTTGCCTATCACCTGCTCTTCGCCGACCTACCCCCCCCCTCGGCCCTGGTTGCCCGCGCCGCCCCTGCTGCGACGCGCATCACCGACCGGCAGGGGCGGGTGCTCGCCGAGGTCCTGGACCCGCGCCAGGGACGCCGCACGCGGGTTGCGCTGGGTGACTTGCCGCCGCATGTCGTCAACGCGGTGCTGGCCGTGGAAGACGCGGGCTTTCGCACCCACCCCGGCGTCGACGTCCGCAGCATCGCCCGCGCCGTTGTCCAGAGCATCGTCGCCCACGAAATCCAATCTGGCGCATCCACGATCACGCAGCAGCTCGCCCGCGACGTCCTGATGTCGCCAGAGGAACGAGAGCAGCGCACCCTGCTGCGCAAAGCCCGCGAGATGCTTTTGGCGCTGCGCGTGGAACGGGCTTACGACAAGGACACCCTGCTCGAAGTCTACCTGAATGAAGTCTACTTCGGACAGATGGCCTACGGCATCGAGGCCGCCGCCCAGACCTACTTCGGCGTCCCGGCCCGCGATCTGGACCTGGCGCAGGCGGCGCTCCTGGCCGGACTGATCCAGGCCCCGGCTGCGTACAACCCGCTCGTTGCGCCCGAGGCAGCGCGGGCGCGGCAGGGCGAGGTGCTGGCGCTGATGGTAAAGAACGGCATGGTCTCGGCCGACGAGGTACGGCTGGCAGAGGGCGAGGCGCTCCAGTTCACCGGCGGCACGCCTGCCTTCCGTGCCCCCCACTTTACCGTCTATGTCCGCAATCTGTTGGAAGAGCGCTATGGCGCGGACCTCGTCAACGGTGGCGGTTTGCAGGTGACGACGACGCTGGACCTCGACCTCCAGGAGATGGCCGAGGCGACGGCGCGGCGCTACGTGGCCCAGCTCAGCGAGAACCGCCCCAACGAGCCGGACCACCACGTTGGCGGCGCGGCAGTCGTCGCCCTCGACCCGGCAACCGGGCAGATTCTCGACATGGTCGGCAGCCCGGACTACTGGCAGCCCCGCGACGGCGCGGTCAACGTCGCTCTGGCGCAGCGGCAGCCCGGCTCCGCCATCAAGGTCGTCACCTACGCGGCGGCCTTTGCCCACGGTCTGACACCCGCAACGGTCATCAACGATGTCCCGACGAGCTTCCAGACGCAGGAGCACGAACCATACCTCCCGCGCAACTACGACCAGGTCTGGCACGGCCCGCTGACCCTGCGCCGCGCGCTGGCGACATCGTCCAACATGGTCGCTGTGAAGGTGCTGGACCGCATTGGCATCGATGCGTTTAAAGAGACGGCCCACGCCCTGGGGCTGTATGGCTTCGACGACCACCAGGGCCTCGCCCTCACCCTTGGCGCGGGCGAGGTGCGCCTGCTCGATCTGACCGCCGCCTACGCGACGTTCGCCGCCGAGGGTGTCCGCCGGCCACCCAACGCCATCCTAGAGGTGCGCGACGCCGAGGGGCAGGTTTTGGAGCGTTGGGAGCCAACCGAGGGCGTCCAGGCCGTCTCGCCGCAGGTCGCCTACCTCATCACCGACATCCTCGCCGACGACGGCGCTCGGATCGGCGCATTTGGCGAGGAGAGCGCACTGCATTTGAGCCGCCCGGCTGCCGCCAAGACGGGCACAACGACCGACTTCCGCGACAACTGGACGGTCGGCTACACACCGGAGCTGGTCGTCGGGGTCTGGGTCGGCAACCCGGATGGCACGCCGATGGTGCGCTCGTCGGGCATCACAGGCGCCGGCCCCATCTGGCACGACATCATGGAAGCCGCGCTGCGCGGCCAGCCCGTTCACGCCTTCCGCCAGCCGCTCGGTATCGTGACCGCCCAGATTTGTGAGGCATCCGGGCTGCTCGTCACACCCCTGTGCCAGCGCCAGCGCCAGGAAATCTTCATCGCCGGCGCCGAGCCGCACGAAATGGATGACTCTTACGTCGCGCTGGACATCGACGAGCCGACCGGCTTGCTCGCCGCGCCGGGCTGCGCCGGGCCGACGGTGCAGCGCGTCTTCCGCCGCATGCCTGCCGAGGCGCAAGACTGGGCCGACGAGGAGAGCCTCACCCCGCTGCCGACACGCTCGTGTGCCGAGACGCTCGTCTCACCCGGCGCTACGTCGGCAAACCCGCCTGCCCAATGGAACAAGACAACCGCGTCCAACGTAGAAATAAGTGGCGCTCCTCTCACCATCGTCACGCCCGCCTTGAACGCCGAGTATGCTCTGACGAGCGAGCTGCCCGCCGCGTCGCAGCGCATTGAGATTCACGCGCGCCTAAGCGAGAACGTCCCAGCTTCGCGCGTGACCCTACTTGTCGACGGGCAGCCGCTGGCGACGCTCGATGCGCCGCCCTACCGCGCCCTGTGGCAGTTGACGCCGGGCGCGCACACGGTTCAGGCGCAGGCAGTTGACGGGCAAGGTCAGCGGATTGCCAGCGCCGAGTCCCATTTTACCGTCCGCACAGAAGTCCCGTGGGCGCACTAACACCCTGTGCGCCTCGATTGGGAGAGTTTCCTATGTTCGCTGCCAACCGTTCACCCCTACGCTATCTCATAAGCCTGCTCCCCATCGTACTGATTCTGGTGGCGATCAGCGGTTGTCGTTCCCAGGCGCCGGAGCCGCCGCCTACCCCGGCCGCCGCTCAAGCGACAGCGGCGCCGACGGAAGCGCCGACAACAGCGCCGGTCGCTGTAGCCACTGGCCCCGCGCCCACCTCGGATACCTCGGCGGTGCGCGCTCGGCCCAGCCCGACGCCGGGCAAGGTCGCGGGCTTGGGCGCGGCCAGCTTCGCCCGCAGCGTCGAGGGGTTGAAGGTTATCTCGACGCAGCCGAAGAACGATGCTGCTGACGTACCGATCACCGGCGACGGCAGCCGCATCCTGGTGCAATTCGACCGTCCGGTGGCCCCGCTCACCGGCCTCACCGAGCAGGCAGCTCTGCCGAACCCGCTGTCTCTCAACCCACCCGTGCAGGGCAAAGGCGAGTGGCTAAACACATCGACGTATGTCTTCCAGCCGGACACGCTCCTGCCCGCGACGCGCTACACCGCGACCGTCGCGCCCATCCAGGACCTCGTTGGAACGAAGCTCGACGCGCCGGTGACGTTCACCTTCACGACGGTCTACCCCGGCATCGACCGCACCGGGCCGCCGGACAACGCCAAATTTATCAGCGCAACGCAGCCCATCACCGTGACCTTCAACCAGCCGATGAACCAGGCCCAGGCGCAGGCCGCCTTCAGCCTGACGCCCAAGGGTGGTCAGCCCGTCTCTGGCGACTTCTCGTGGAACGGCACGACCATGACCTTCAAGCCCAGTCAGCCCCTGGCGCGCGACACCGTCTACACGGCCCAGGTCGCGGCGGGCGTTCCCGACACCCAGGGCAAGGAGACGTCGAAGGCCGCCACGACATGGACGTTCCAGACGGCGCCGACGCCGGGCCTCCTGGGCAGCACGCCTGCCAACGGCGCGCAGTCCTCGCGGGACGTTCTCAACGGCTTGCAACTCTCGTTTGCGTCCCCGATGAACCGCGACGCGCTCCAGGTCACCGTCGCGCCGACGATTACGAGCCAGACAATCTCGTGGGAAGATGACTCGAACACCAAGGCGCGGGTCTACGGGAGCTGGCAGCCGTCGACGCAGTACACTGTAACCATCGGCGGTCAGTCCAAGACGCGCGACGGCGAAGCTCTCGGCAAGGACATTGTGCTGCGCTTCAGCAGCGCGCCCCTCGACCCGCGCTTCAACCTCGGCGTCCCGGGCCAGATGGCGATGTATGACGCCAACCGCCCGCCGACCATCGGGGCGGCTGTCGTCAACGTCAAGGACCTCAACTTCGAGCTATACACCCTACCGTCGGCCGACGTCCTCTCGTTCATCGGACCGGACGCCTACCAGCAATACGACAAGTTCCAGCCAGCCGCCAGCCGCCGCGTGCGACCCAATTGGACGGTGCGCAGCAATCCGCCCGTTGACAAGTCCACCGTCGTGACGACAACGCTGACGACGGACAACAAGATAGCGCCGGGCGCATACTATCTGCGTGTCTCGTCGCCCCAGGTGAAGGCGCCGGCCGACCGCCATGTCCTCATCGTGTCCGACGTGAACCTGCTTCTGAAGCGCACGGACAGTGAAGCGCTGGTCTGGGCGACGGACCTCAAGAGCGGTCAGCCGGTCGCAGGACTGCCCCTCGTCGTCTACGGCTGGAACCGGCAGACCCTCGGCCAGGGGACGACGGATGCGGACGGTCTCCTGCGGGTGAAGTTCCCGCGGCTCGACGAGCCGTACCTGCCCATCTATGCTCTCGCAGAGCGTAGCGGCCAGGTCGTCGGGACCGTCGGGGGCGACTGGACCGAGGGCATCAACCCGTTTGACTACAGCCTCGAAGGCTCGCTGTCGCAGTCGGACTACTACGCCTATATGTACACCGACCGGCCCCTCTATCGCCCGGGCCAGACGGTACACTTCAAGGGCATCCTGCGCGGCGGGCGTGACGGGGCGTACACCCTCCCAACGATGAGCACAGTGTCCATCACGGCGCGGGACGCCCAGGGGCGCGAGATTCTCAAGACCGACGTGCCGCTCTCAACTTACGGCACGTTCAGCGGCGATGTCTCGCTTGCCTCTGCCTCGCCTCTCGGCTACTACTCCATCGCCATGGAGATTCCCCTGCCGCCGACGAAGGACAACCCCAAGCCCGCCTACAACCAGTCCGTGTCATACCAGGTCGCCGAGTACCGCAAGCCAGAGTTCGAGGTGCAGGTCACGACGGACAAGCCGGGCTACATCAACGGCGAGACCATCAACGTCACCGCCGACAGCACGTACTTCTTTGGCGGTCCGGTCGCCAACGCCAAGGCCAAGTGGCGGCTGCTGGCCGACGACTACTTCTTCACACCGCCCGACTCGGTCAAGGGCTATTGGGACTTCGCCGACACGGACGTGCTACAAGATCGCAAGAAGCGGCGGCCCGGCGAGGTGCTGCGTGATGGGACGGGGACCACGGACGCCGGGGGCCGCCTCACCTTCCAGGTACCGGCGAACCTTGGCGACGTACCCTTGAGCCAGAACTACACAATCGAGGTCGAGCTTACCGACGTTAACGGGCAGAGCGTGACCTCACGCAGCGTCGTGCCGGTGCACAAGGGGAGCTTCTATATCGGGGTCGCGCCGGAGCACTACCTCGGCCTGGCAAAGGCGGAGCAGCGCGTCAACCTCATCGTCCTCGACACCAAGGGCGTCTCAGTCACCAACCAGGCGCTCACGGTGAACGTCTTCCGCCGTGAGTGGTACACGACGCGGCAGAAGGAAAGTGACGGCCAATTCTACCTGGCCTCAGTCTACACCGATACCCAGGTCGCCAATCTCAGCGCGACAACCGACGCTGGGGGCAAGGCCAGCATCACGTACACCCCGCCCCAGGCGGGCAGCTACCGCATCGTCGCCGAGGGCAAGGACAACGCGGGCAACACGGTGCGCAGCGCGACGTACCAGTGGGTGGCGGGCACAGAGTTCGTCAACTGGCGGCGGGACAACAACGACCGTATGGCGCTGACCGCTGACCGCAAGACGTATCTACCCGGCGACACGGCCAAGGTGCTAGTTGGGTCGCCATTCGCGCCGGCCGAGGCGCTCGTGACCGTCGAGCGCGGCGCGATTCGTGACGTCAAGCACATGACGCTGCCCACGACGAGCACGACGCTTGACGTGCCGCTCACCAAGGACGACGCGCCCAACGTCTACGTCTCCGTGGCCGTTGTGAAGGGCGGCGACGAGAAGACGCTGCCCCAGTTCAAGCTCGGCAACGTGCGGCTGGACGTCTCCCCGCGCGACAAGCTGCTGGACATTCGCGTGCAGCCGGAGAAGCCGGGCGCGGTTCAGCCGGGCCAGACCGTCACGTACAACCTCACCGTCCTCGACAGTGACGGCAAGCCCATCCAGGGTGAGTTCTCGGCGGCCCTCGTTGACAAGGCGCTGTACTCCCTGGTCGAGGACACGTCGCGGAACCCGGCCGACGTGTTCTACGCTACGAGACCGCTGGGCGTCGGCACAGCGGCGACCCTCATCCGCAACGTCAACCGCGTCACGGCAGCGCTGGGCGAGGGCGGCAAGGGTGGTGGCGGCGGCGGCGGGGAAGTGCCGCCGGTGCGGCGCGACTTCCAGGACACTGGCTATTGGAAAGCGAGCTTCACGACGGACGCAGGAGGCAAGGCGAAGCTCGATATTCCCCTGCCCGACAACCTGACGACGTGGACACTGACTGTTGTCGGCGTCACCCAGGACACGAAGGTTGGCCGCGCCCGCCTCGACACGCTCGCCACCAAGGACCTGCTCCTGCGCCCGACGCTGCCGCGCTTTCTGGTGCAAGGCGATAACGTGCGCCTGGGCGCCGTCGTCCAGAACAACACCGACCGCGCCATCGACGCGAAGGTCACGCTCCAGACCCAGGGCTTCGACGGCAAGACGGACCCCCTCAGCGTTAGCATTCCGGCGCGCGGCAAGACTGTCGTCGGCTGGGACGCGCGGGTCAGCGACGTGCCGAAGGCGGGCGTGATGATGGCCGTCGATGGCGGCGGTCTGAACGACAGTGTCGCTATCGACGTGCCCGTCGCTAAGGCGACCACGCCAGAGACCGTCGGCACAGCCGGCGTGGTGACCGACGCTCAGCGCGCCGAGGAGGTCGTCCGCGTCCCCGCCGACGCCGCGCCCGGGCAGGGCAACCTGACCGTCACCATCAATCCATCGGTTAGCTCTGTCGCGCAGCAGGGCGTGACTTACCTCCAGAACTACCCGTGGGAGGCGACCGAGAACGTCGCCAGCCGCTTCCTGGCGACGGCGGTCGTCATGAAAGCGATGCAGGCGCAGGGCGTCGACACAAAGCCGGCGCAGGCCCAGCTCAGCAACGATCTGCAGAAGCTCTACAGCCAGCGCAACCTAGACGGCGGCTGGGGTTGGTGGCACGGCGACACGTCGAACCCATTCCTGACGGCGTATGCGCTCCTGGCGCTGCACATCGGCCAGCAAAACGGCGTGGCGGTGGACAAGAACATCATCGACGGGACGGCGAACTACCTGAGCGCCTACCTGGACCAGCGCGTGGACACGAGCGTGCCCGGGCAACTAAGTCAGCGTGCCTTTGTGCTGTGGGTGCTCTCGGAAGTCGGCCAGAACCAGACCGGCCGCGCCGTCGAGCTGTACAACTCGCGCAACGACATGAGCCTGTACGGCCAGGCATTCCTGCTCATGGCGCTCCAGAAGGCCGACCCGCAGGGCCAGGCGCCGCGCATCCAGGCTCTTGCCCAGAACCTCTGGGGCCAGGCGGAGCGCAGCGCGACGGGCACGCACTGGACCGAGAGTGTGCCCAACCCGACGACGATGAACACCGACTTGCGCACGACGGCCATCGCCCTGGAAGCTCTGGGCCGCGTCGATCCTAAAGACGCCAATTTGCCGAACGTCGTCACCTGGCTGATGAGCCAGCGCCAGGAGACCGGCGCATGGCGCACGCCGCAGGAGACGGCGTGGTCCGCCCTGGCCCTCGCCGACTACGCGACGGCGCAAAGCGGCGCGAGCGGGACGAGCCGCTTCACCGTCAACCTGAACGGGCAGGATATCAAGACCGGCGAGGTTGGTGCGGCGACGACGGAGGCGCAGAAGATCGAGGTCGCGCTCAAGGACCTGGCGACGAACGCGGGCAACAACCTGACCATCAGCAAGAGCGGCGGCCCGGACCTGTACTACACCGAGCACCTCACCACCTACCGACCTGCCAGCCAGAGCCAGGCGCTTGACAAGGGCATCGTCGTCGGGCGCACGTACCTGGCCGTCAATCCCGTGACGTTGAAGCCGACGGGGCAGGAGGCGAAGGACGTGAAGCCGGGCGACTACGTCATGGTCAAGCTCACAGTCATCGCGCCCACATCGCTGTATTATGTCGCACTAGAAGACCCACTGCCGGCCGGTTTCGAGGCGCTCGACTTGAGTCTGAAGACGACCAGCGCAGCGGCCCAGGGGCCAAGTGTCAAGCAGGTCGGACCGCCGCCGAGCCAACCGCAGCCGCCGAAGGCGTACCCCGGCCCCGACTCGCCCTACTGGGCGTACTGGACGCACTCCGAGGTGCGCGACAACAAGGTCGCCATGTTCGCGCCGGAGCTGCGGCCCGGCACGTATGAGTACACGTACACCGCCCGCGCCAGCGTCCCCGGCCAGTTCACGGCGCTGCCCGCCACGGCGTACGAGATGTACTTCCCGGAGACGTTTGGGCGCTCCGAGGCCGCCAGCTTCCCCATCGCCGCCAGCGAGTAAGGGAAGTTACGAGCGGGAGCCGAACGGCGAAGCGTCCCACTTCCAAGAGGTCTAACACGGAACACACGGAAATAAGAGTCAAATTAGTCACTCTCTCTTCGTGCCTTTCGGGCCCTTTGCCGTTTTCGCGGTCTAGCGCCCTGCGCCCTTTCCCATCATTTACACTCTTTTTACAGCGGCGTTACGCTCTGCTAACACCGGCGTCTGGATATACACCTATAATAGGCGCATCGGAGTTTTGCAAGAGGAGCATCTGCCATGGAACTCACACGCCGACGTTTCCTGCAATATAGCGGCGCGGCCGCCCTGGCGCTGATGGGCGGGGCGACAGCAGACGCCGCGACACAAAGAACGGGACTTGGCCCGCTCGGCGCCCTCGGCTTCCCGTGGACGGCGAAGGTGGCTGCCACCCCGCCGTTCGCCGTCCACGTCCTGAGCCGCTTCGCCTACGGTCCCACCCAGGCCGACATGGCCGCCATCGAGGCGGGCACGTTCGACCCGGCTGCCTGGTTCGAGGCGCAGCTACACCCCGACGATACCGAGAGCGACACCCTCACCACCAAGCTCAACACCCTCGAGTCGATCTCCAAGTCCGCCTATCAGTTGTTCAGCGACTACCCGCAGATGCCCGCGCAGCAGGGCGGCCCGTCCGTCTACAGCGTCGTCATGCCCGACCTCGTGCGCGCTACGCTGCTACGCAAGGTCTACTCGAAGTGGCAGCTCAAGGAGGTCATGGTCGACTTTTGGACCGACCACTTCAACATCGACTACACCAAGGACCTGTGCAAGTGGCTGACGACGATCCACGACCGGGACCACCTGCGGCCCAACGCCCTGGGTAACTTCAAGACGCTGCTCATGGCCGACGCCAAGAGCGCGGCGATGATGGACTACCTGGACAACTGGGAAAACCACAAGACCGCGCCCAACGAGAACTACGCCCGCGAGATCATGGAGCTACACACTCTGGGTGTGGACGGCGGCTACACGCAGCAGGACGTGCAGCAGCTTGCCAAGGTCTTGACCGGCTGGACATACTACCGACCCCGCCCGGCCAACATGCCGCCCAACGCCGGCGTGTGGTACTTCAACGCCAACGACCACGACACGTCCAACAAGCTCGTCCTGGGCAACAACATCACCGGCCAGCGCGGCGCGGCGGGCATTCAGGAAGGCGAGGGGGTCATCGATATCCTGGCGAACCACCGCTCGACCGCCCACTTCATCGCCAAGAAGCTGTGCCGCAAGTTCGTCTCGGACACGCCATCCGACGCCCTGGTCAACAACATTGCCGACGTGTTCTACAGCAACCGCACCGCCCCCGACCAGATTGCCATCGTCCTGCGCGCCATCTTCGACTCCGACGAGTTCAAGACCTCCGTGGGCCAGAAGGCGAAGCGGCCGCTCGACTTCATCCCGGCCGCGATGCGCGCCGTGGACTGCGACACGCTAATGCCGCCGAGCGTCTGGCGTGGCGGCAATGTCTCGATTGCGACGATGGGCCAGCCGCTATACGCCCACACCTTCCCCAATGGCTACCCGGACACCGCCCCCGACTGGGTCAACTCCAACGACCTGTTGGCGCGCTGGAACTTCGCCATCGCCATGATGGAGAACAAGCTGGGCGCGGGCACGACGACGAGCCTCAAGGCGTGGGTGCAGTCCCTCAACCCGACGACGGCCGAGGCGCTGGTGGACGCGATGACGATGCGCATCGTGGGCTACGCCATCGACCCGGCCGACCGCACGTCGCTGGTCAACTATGTCAGCAACAACAACCCGGCCGGCTTCCAGCTGAACAATGCCGTGTTGAACGTGAAGGTTCCCGAACTTGCGGCGCTGCTGCTGGCGTCGCCCTACTTCCAGGCCCGCTAAACCGTCATGCTGAGTGCAACGAAGCATCCCCTGGCACAGCCGAGGCTCTTCGCTCCGCTCAGAGCGACATTCAAGGAGAGGTGAAATGGCTATTTTCGACCGACGCGAGTTTTTGAAGACGAGTTTGAAGTCGGGCCTGTTGGCGATTAGCGGGCTGTCGCTGCCCACCTGGATGCCGCGCCTCGCCTTTGGCGCGCCCGACCAGTCGCCACGCGGCGACACGTTGGTGGTCATTTTCATGCGCGGGGCAGCGGATGGCATGAACATCGTCGTGCCCTACAGCGCGGCTGAATACCACTCTGCCCGCACGCGCATCGGCCTGGACGAGCCGAACAAGGGGACGAGCACATCGGTCATCGACCTGGGCAGTGTAGATGGCCGCAACCCGGTCGCCTTCGGCTTCAACCCGGTGCTGACCAAGATGAAGGAGCTGTGGGACGAGCGCGCCCTGGCCGTCATCCACGCCGTGGGCTCGCCCGACCCGACCCACTCCCACTTCGACGCCATGGACTACATGGAGCGCGGGACGCCGGGCGAGAAGCAAATCCCGACCGGCTGGCTGGCGCGCCACCTGGCAAGCCTCGCCTCGACCAACCAATCGCCGTTCCGCGCCGTGGGCATGGGCGGCACGGTGCAGGCGGCGTTGCGCGGCCCCATCCCGGCGACGGCGCTACAGAGCATTGCCACGTATCACCTGAACGGCAACAACCAGGAAATCGCCAAGATCCAGGCGACGCTGGCGGCGCTCTACCAGGGAACAAGTCCAATCGAGGCGCAGGGGCAGGAGACTTTCGAGGCACTGGGCATCATCAAGAACATCGCGGCGGGCGGCGCGTACGTGCCGGCGCATGGCGCACAGTACCCGACCACTGGCTACGGTCAGGCGCTCCAGACGGTGGCCCAACTCATTAAGGCCGACGTCGGCTTGGAGGTGGCTTGCGTCGACATCGGCGGCTGGGACACCCACGCCGGCGAGGGTGACGCGACCCCCAACGGCAATAACCTACCGGCGCTGCTGGACCAGCTCCAGAGCGGCCTGCACGCCTTCTACACGGACCTGGCCGAGCGGATGAGTCAGACCCTTGTGGTCACGATGTCCGAGTTCGGGCGGCGCCTGGCCGACAACGCCTCCAACGGCACGGACCACGGCCACGGCAACGTCATGTTCCTGCTCGGCGGCGGCGTCAACGGCGGCAAGGTCTACACCGACTGGCCCGGCCTCGCCCCCAACCAGCTCTACGGCCCCGGCGACCTGGCGATTACGACGGACTTCCGCGACGTGCTGGGCGAAGTGGTGCGCCTGCGCCTGGGCAACAACCGGCTGGACCAGGTCTTCCCGAACTACACGAGCTTCAAGACCCTGAATGTGGTCAAGCCGCGCACCATCAAGTTCGAGGTCTCACTGCCGCAGATCGTGAGCGCGGCGCGGTAGGCGTTCGACTGGTCGGCCCACTTGGTGTATAATTAGGCTATCGGTACACGGCCGCCGGCCCGCGCGCCGGTCTTTCAGAGGAGAGTGTTAGACATGTTTGGTTTGCAGCCGCTTCACCTGCTCCTGATCATCGTCGTGGCCCTGATTATCTTCGGCCCCAAGCGCCTGCCGGAGATTGGCCGCGCCCTGGGCAAGTCGATCAACGAGTTCAAGGCCGCCAGCCGTGAAGTGACCGACTCGCTCTCGACCGAGATGCAGAGCAGCCCGACCCAGCCGCAGCCAGTCACGCCGGTGATCCAGCCCGCCCCGAACACGATTGCTCAGCAGCCCGAAGTAAACACCGCGCCTGCGCGGACCGACGGAACAACAGGCTCCTGAGCTTATCTCGGGACGCATTCACCTCTCGTTGACGTAGCGTGACGACTTCGCGTGGCCTCAAGCGCCAGAAGTCGTCACGCGCCGTCCTGGCATGTCGTGTGACGTATTCGATGCCCCCAGGCAGGCATAAGCGAGCAAATCGTTATGGACCCTGACAACGCCCAGATGTCTATCATAGATCATCTGGAGGAGCTGCGCCAGCGGCTCATCAAGTCCATCATCATCATTGCCGTGGCGACCGCCGTGTGCTACATTTTCAGCGACCAGATTCTCGCCTTCCTCAAGGCCCCCGCCGGCGACGTCATCGAGAAGTTCGTGGCGTTCAGCCCCATGGACGGCTTCATCATCAAGGCGAAAGTCGCCCTCTACGGCGGCCTTGTCATCTCCAGTCCGCTCTGGGCCTGGCAGCTTGTCCAGTTCATCGCCCCCGGCCTGACGCCCTCGGAGCGCCGCTTCCTCATCCCGGCCACGCTCGCCACAGCCGGCCTATTCCTGCTGGGCAGCGTCGCGGGCTACATGTCCCTCGGCACGACGATGCATGTCCTGGTCGGCATGTTCGGCTCCCAGATCGAATACCTGCCCACGGCGGGCAGCTACGTGCAGCTCGTCATCTTCCTGCTTCTGGCGTGGGGCCTGGCGTTCGAGACCCCTGTCGTCACCGTCGCCCTGGTCTACGTCGGGCTGCTCGAACCGGCCACCCTGCGCAAGCATCGGCGCGTCGCCTACTTCGTCATGTTCGTCTTCGCCGAGATCGTGACGCCCGTGGCCGACCCCATCGTCGCGCCGCTCATCATCATGGTCCCGATGGTCGCGCTGTACGAGATCAGCATTCTCATCTCGGACCGCATCTTCGCCAAGCGCCAGGCGTCGGAGCTATCCGCCTCTGGCAGTGGCCGCTAGAATCCGTCATTGTACACACCGTCATTGCGAGCGCAGCGAAGCAATCTCCCGCTGACTCGAAAGACTGTTTAGTGTGCATGACGAGTCATTGTCTTCGCCGAGGGATTGCTTCGGCGGCAAATCCCGCCTCGCAATGACGCCATAAGCCCCACGTTATGTCCACGTCACCCTCGGCTCCCGCGCCCTTCATCGCCGTCGAAGGCCCCATCGGCGTCGGCAAGACCACCCTCGCCCGCCTGCTCCAACCGCAGTTTAATGCGGGGCTGCTCTTGGAAGTGTTTGAGGAGAACCCGTTTCTGGCCGCCTTCTACAGCAACCGCGCCCGCTACGCCTTCCAGACCCAGCTCTTCTTCCTGCTCAGCCGCTACCGCCACCAGAAATCCGAGGTGCCAGCTGCGCTTCTCAAAGGCCCCCTGGTCAGCGACTACATCTTCGCTAAGGACCGCCTGTTCGCCGAGCTGAACTTGGTCGGTGACGAGCTGGCGCTGTACGAGAGCGTTCACACCGCCCTGGCCGAGCGCGTGCGCGTGCCCGACGTGGTCGTCTACCTCCGGGCGAGTCTGCCCACGCTCATGGCGCGCATCGCCTTCCGCGACCGCGCCTACGAGCGCAACATGGACGCGGGCTACATCGAGACCCTGTCCCACGCCTACGACCGCTTCTTCTCCGCGTACGCCGCCTGCCCGGTCCTCGAAGTCGATACCACCGACCTCAACTTCCTGGTCGACGGTGACGCCGTTACCAACGTCGCCGCCCAGGTGCGCGTCGCGCTCACAGAAGGACTACACCAGGGGCGACTTCCCCTCTAGCGTCAACCAGAGACGCGCTCGTTCTCGCGGCTCCATACCTCGACGCCCTCTAAGCGGATGGCCTGGATGAATGGGGACGTCTCATCAAGGCGGTCTTCCGTGAGCACGAATGGCGAGATATACAGATCATGTACGAGCGAGACATCACACGCAGTATCGACGATGGCCTGCCAGACGGGGTCGCTAAACGGCGCGGGGCGCCAGCCGTCAGGCCCTCGTGTGTCCTGGCCTTCCACAATAACCGCGACATCGAGGTCTGAGTCGGGGTTAGCGTCGCCGCGTACCCGCGAGCCGTAGACGATGAGGCGGCGCACCTGGGTGGGCAGGCGCTGCAAGAGCGCGTCCTGATACGCCGTCAAAGCGCGTCGTTCGGCAGCAGACAGACGAGATAGATCTTTGGGCATAACTTCCTTCCCTCACCCCGGCAGCACCCGCGCTGCATCCCGCAGTGCGGCCTGGTAGAGGGAGTCGCGCGGGATGAGCCGCAACTCTTCGGACAGGAGGTGGCCCGGCGACATGTCGTGCATGCGGGCCACGTGCTCGACCGGCGGAAGTTCCCCCACGCGGTACGCTGTGCGAAGCAAGGTGCGATTCTCGCACCACTCGACGTCGAAGTAAGCCGTCTCGCCCCGCGTCACCGCCAGGTGGACGTGAGCCAACTCACCCTTGACGTCGGCGCACGAGTCGCTCGGCCGAATGTCCACTTCGATGCGGCGGCTGCCGTGGCGGAAGTGCGCCGTCCACGCCCCCATGTCCCCAAACAGCGCCGTCGGCTCCCACTTGAGGCGGTTCATCAGCCAGCCCATGTAGAGTAGCGCCTGCGCCGGCGGGCCGCCCGCGCCGTAGACCATCTCGACGCGGTTCAGGCGGTGGAGAGCCGAGCGCGTGGGCGTCATGTCGAACAGGCGCGCCGTCCACTGCCGCCACGGTGTGAGCCGCCCCCACGTAAAGTCACCCACGCCCGACCAGCGGCCGCCATCCTCGACCAGCCGCGCCAGACGCTCCAGGTCCTCGACCGGGCGTGGGAACATCATCGAGTCGACGAGCACCCGGTCGGCGATAGTGGCGAGGCGCGGGAACAGCGGGTCGTCCAGGGGGGTGCGGCCAATCCACCACAGCACCGTCGGCACCGAGGACACGAGATGCGGCAAGGCGAACTCAGGCAGCAATTGCACGTTGTCCGCGTCCGCCGCCAGCGTGATGCACTCGGCGTAGATCGGCCGGGACAAGGGCGACTCGTGGGGCAGCAGCGCCGACACGCGCGCCTCCAGGCCGTTGACCTCGGCGCGGGGGCGCATGATAATTACGCGCCCCGGGTGAACGCCCAGGGCCTCCCCCAGCGTCTCAAGTAGCTCCGGCAGCTGCTCGCACTCCATCACCAGGAGGTTGAGCACGGCCGGCGAGAGCGTCGCGCCGTTGCCGTGGGATGCCATCTGCTGCCGCAGCGCGCCCAGCTCCGCGTCTACGTTGGCGATGTCGATGCCGCGCTCGAACTCTACACGCACCTCAGGTTGCGCAGTCATGGTTCCCCCTTCGCGGGTTATGGGCGGCGCCAGCGACGGCCCTCGTTCTCTAGAAAAGCATCGGCGTTGGGCGGACCCCAGCTACCGGATGGGTATTCCTGCGGTGGGGCGGTATCCTGCCAGCCTTCCAGAATCGGCTGGATGATGCGCCACTGCGCCTCGACCTCGTCGTTGCGGGTGAACAGCGTCGCGTCGCCGAGCATCGCGTCGAGGAGAAGCCGCTCGTAGGCCTCGCGCTGCTCGCGGGCGAAGGACGTACCATAGCGGAAGTCCATGCTCACCGGCCGGACGTGCATGACCTGGCCGGGCACTTTCGCCTCGAAGCGGAGGCTGATGCCTTCGTTGGGCTGGATGTTCATCACGAGCTGGTTGGGGCGCACACCACCTGTCGTCGCCTCGGGAAAGAGCATCAACGGCGGCATCTTGAACTCGATGGCGATCTCCGTCACGCGCTTCGGCAGGTGCTTGCCGGTGCGAAGATAGAACGGCACGCCGGCCCAGCGCCATGTGTCCACGTCGAGGCGCAGCGCGACGTAGGTCTCTGTCGTAGAGTCCGGTGGGACGCCTTTTTCCTCGCGGTAGCCGATCACTTGCCGCCCGTGGATGACACCGTGGCCGTACTGACCGCGCACCGTCCGGCTGGCTGCTGCGAGCGGCTCGAGGGGCGGAATTGAGCGCAGCACCTTGACCTTCTCGTCACGGACGCTACGCGCGTCGAAGGCGACCGGCGGGTCCATCGCCGTCACGGCGAGCAGCTGCAACGCGTGGTTCTGGATGATGTCGCGCAGCGCGCCAGATTGGTCGTAGTAGCCGCCGCGTCCCTCGACTCCGACGGTCTCGGCGACGGTAATCTGCACGTTGTCGATGTAGCGGCGGTTCCAGATCGGCTCGAAGATGGCGTTGGCGAAGCGGAACACCATGATGTTCTGCACCGTCTCCTTGCCGAGATAGTGGTCGATGCGGTAGACACTGTCCTCGCCGAAGGCAGTCAACAGCACGTCGTTGAGGTCGCCGGCGCTCTGCAAGTCTTGCCCAAACGGTTTCTCGACGATGATGCGCCGCCAGGCCCCTGAGAGCACCGGCGTGCCCATGTGCTCGGGCCGCAGGTTGCGGATGATGTCATGCGCTACTTGCGGCGGCGTCGCCAGGTAGAACAGGCGGTTGCCCTCGGTACCCTGCTGCGTATCCAGCTCGTCCAGGCGCGCTCGCAGCGCCTTGAAGCCGGCCGGGTCGCTATACGAGGGAATCGACACGTAGAACAGGTGCTGCGCGAAGTTGTCCCAGATCTCCGGCTGGAAGTTGCCGTTGCGCGAGTGCTTCTCGACGCCGCCGCGCACGGTCTCGCGGAAAGCGTCATCGTTCATCTCGGTGCGCGCCACACCCACGACGCTGTAGCGCTGGGGAAGGAAGCCGTCACGGGCCAGGTTGTAGAGGGCCGGGATGAGCTTGCGGTGCGCCAGGTCGCCAGACGCGCCAAAGATGACCAGCGCGCTTGGCTCAGGGGTGCGCTCGAGCCGCAAACCGGCGAATAACGGGTTCTCCTCGACCACGGTCGCTGGAACAGCCATAGACATCTCCTATGGGGTATGCTCAACTCCCCCTATATTGTAGACCCGTAAGACGGCTTTTCAAGTCTGACGCCGAGACTGGCCCCGGATGCTCGTGGCGCGCTTGGGTAAGTTAGGGCGTATTTTCGCCGTCTAAGGGGTGGAGAAAGTGGAGATGCAGAAAGTAGTCTTGATCCTCAGTCCTACCCAACGCGCCGAGCTAGAGCAACTCGCCGAAACGACAACCGACCCCGGCGTTCGCCTGCGCGCCCGGGCGCTGCTGCACATGACGCAGTCGCCGGGCTACCGGGAGGTGGCGCGGGTGTTTGACATCAACGAGAGCGCCGTGCGCAAGTGGCACGCCGCCTACCGCCAGACGGGTATCGCTGGCCTGATGACTCGTCCGCGCTCCGGCCGTCCCTCCAAGCTCACAGAGGAGGACCGCCGCCGCCTGGTTGCGGCGCTGGCGCGGGAGCCGCAGGAATTTGGCATCGACGAGCCGGTCTGGACAGCGCGCGCCCTGAACCAGTACCTCCAGGCCATCAGCGATACCCAGGTCACCGACTGGACGCTGTGGGCCTTCATGCGCCGCAGTGTCGCCGACAACGACCACAATGGCGCGGCAAACGGCCATGCATTGCTTGACTCCGATGCATCGCAGCTACAACCCAAAGATGAAGCGCTAGCCGCCGAGGACGCGCCAGCGGATCTCGCTACCCTGCGTGAGATGATGGCTCGCCTGCTGGACGTGGTTTCCCTGGAAACAAGCGCAGCATCCGCCATAGTGGGCAATACACTCCTGCCCGTGGACGTGTTCCTGACCGACGACGCGGTCACGCTGCTGGCGTCGCTGCCGGGCGTGCGCCCCGAGGATGTCCAGATTACCTGGCAGGGCAACACCCTGACTGTAGAGGGTGAGCTTCGCCCGCCCCAAGGCGTTCAGTGGGCGCTCCAGGAGCGGCGCTACGGCCGTTTCAGCCGCAGCCTGACCCTCGATGTGCCGGTCGATGCCGAGCGCGCCCAGGCGACCTTCGAGCGGGGTATCCTCACGCTCGTGCTGCCCCGGGCTGACGCGCGGCCCGGCCGCCGCATCGAGATCAAGTCCCTGTGATGCAAACGCCCGCCCGTTGATATAGCGGCTGAAGCGGGCGCAACGCTTCTGCGTGAAGTAACTCTCATGCAGCCCTAACCCGATTCGGCTTTAGCTCATTTGCGCGAGGGCTTCGTTCGCGCTATAATCCAGCGTGAGCATGTGTAAAGGGAGTAAGCGTGGAACAAACTAGCCAGCAGTGGTCGTTGGATCAGCTCGAGCGCGACGGGATGGCGTGGCCGCCCGCGTCATGGGAATATCCCGCCGGCAGCGTGGGGCAGGCTGATGGTGTCGGCGCAGCGGCTGCGCCAGAGGCGGACATTGTCCCCCAGCCAAGTAGCTGGTCGCGCATCGGCGGCATCGCCCGCGAGATCGCGGAGACCCTCGTTCTCACCATCGCGATCTTCCTCCTCATCAAGATCCCGTTTCAGAACTTCCGCATCGAAGGCTCGAGCATGGAGCCTAACTTCCATACCGGCCAATATCTCATCGTCAACAAGGCGCTCTACTGGCCGTGGTTCTCCAAACCTGCGCGCGGCGATGTCGTCGTCCTGGTGCCGCCGCGCAGCCCCGACCGCGATTTCATCAAACGCGTGATCGGATTGCCGGGCGAAACGGTTGAGATTCGCCAGGGCAAGGTGCTCATCAATGGCAAGCCGCTGGACGAAGAGTATCTGCCTCACTCGGGTAGTTACTCCTCGCCGGCAACGACGCTTGGCCCTGAGGAGTATTATGTCCTCGGCGATAACCGCGACAATTCCAACGACTCCCACTCGTGGGGACCGCTGCCCAAGGAAAACATCGTCGGCAAGGCTTGGGTCTCCTACTGGCCGCCCCAGGAGTGGGGCGTCGTTCCCGATGCCAAGCCCGCCCTGGCGCAGTGAGGCGCGGCTCAGATTGACGTAGCACAATAGACTTTGTAGGAACCGGTCTCGCGCCGGTTCCTTCGTCTGTATGAAGAAGGTGAGGGCAAGCATGACCACTTCCGCCCACGACCGGCTGGCTGCGAACCGCGCCCGCGACACGCAAGCGCGCCACGCCGCCCAAGAACTCAGCGCGTGTGAGATCATGACAGGCGACGGCGGCAGCGTAAGCGTCACGTGCAGTGGCGTCACGCCGGATATCGCCAAGCTCGTCGATCACACCCTGCTCAAGCCGGACGCGACTGAGGCCCAGATCCGCGCTCTGTGCGGCGAAGCGCGCGAGTACGGGTTCGCCACAGTGTGCGTCAACCCGACGTGGGTGCGCCTGTGCGCCGAGCTGCTCCAGGGCAGCGGCGTCGGCGTTACCACGGTCGTCGGATTCCCGCTGGGGGCGACCAGCACGCCCGCCAAGGTGTACGAGGCACGGCAAGCCATCGTTGACGGCGCGGACGAGATTGACATGGTGTTGAACATCGGGGCGCTCAAGGGGGGTGACGACCGACGCGCGATGGAAGATGTCGCTGCCGTCGCTACAGAGTGCCACTCCCAGGGCGCGCTCCTCAAGGTCATCCTCGAAAACGGCTACCTCACGGACGACGAGAAGACGCGCGCCTGCCAGCTCTGCGTCCAGGCGGGCGCGGACTATGTGAAGACGGCGACGGGCTTTGGCCCCGGCGGCGCAACGCCGTCTGATGTGGCCCTAATGCGCGCCACCGTAGGTGACGTGGCGGGAGTGAAGGCGGCGGGCGGCATTCGCACCCTCGCCGACGCCTACAACATGGCCAAGGCCGGCGCAACCCGCCTCGGCGCGAGCGCCGGCGTCAAGCTCGTCCAGGGGCTTCAGGGGCAGACAGCCGCGCCGGACAGCACAGGCAGCTACTAAACCACTATGGGATACCTTCGCTTTGGCCGCCGGTTCCGCATTGGGCCGGGCCTGACAATGAACTTGAGCAAGAGCGGCGTCAGCTGGACGGTGCGGCTTGGCCCTGTGTCGTGGAACTTCGGCAAGCGCGGCACGCGCCGCACCATCGACCTGCCGGGCCGTGGCCTGTCGTACATCACGTACAAGAGCAACAAGAAGAAGCCCCAGCGCGACACCAGGTCGGCCGCGCCGCCTGAGCCACGGGGCGCGCCGGCGTCTCGCCCTGCCCTTGCTGAGCCTGAGAACGCGCCAGCGACTGTTCCCTCGCCGGGCTTCTTTGCCTCGACGACGGAGAAGCGTTTCGCCCAGGGGCTGCGCGCTCTGCTGGCAGGCGACACGCAGACGGCCATGATCCGTTTCGAAGAGGCTGACGCCGCAGACGAGAAGGAGCGCTACGTCTCCGACGACTTGTTGGCCGGGGTTGCGTTGCTGCAGCTCGGCCAGCCGTCCGACGCCATCCCATATCTAGAATCTGTAACGAACAGCGACATCGAGCTACCCGACGAGATGATGAGCCGCTACGTGGGCGACCTGAGCATCCCCGTCGCCGTCACGAGTTACCTGACGGTGGACGTGCCCATGTCCAACCTGGGCGCGGCCCTGCTGCTCGCGGAAGCCTACCAGTACGCTGGCGACATGGACGGCGCGATGGGAGTCCTGGAAGCGCTCGTCGAGGGCAACCCGGACGATCCCCTGTTTCGCCTGGCGCTGGCCGAGCTTTACAACGAGAAGCAATTGGACGATGCCCTGGTGCAGCTGACGGATGGCATCACCGTTCAGGACGACGTGACGTATGCTCTGCTTGTCTACCGCGCGCTGGCCTTGGCCCGCCAGGGGATGACGGACGCTGCGCTATCGACGATTCGACTCGTCACGGGCGACCGCCGCAGGCATCCCCCGCAGCTGGGTGCGGCTGCCTTTTTCGCGCGCGGCCTCATCTACGAGGCGGCCGGCCAGACAGGCCGCGCACGCCAGGACTTCGAGAAGGTCTACGCCCAGGATTCGTCGTTCCCCGGCGTGAAGGAGAAGCTTCAGGCGCTATCGACAGGCCCGGTGGCCCCGCCGTCGCCCTGAGTGCCACGAAGGGCCGCGGCCCCGTTCGGCGGATGCTTCGCCCCGCTCAGCATGACTTAGACCATGTAACCATAGGAACAAACCATGCAAATCGCTCCCGGTGTCCATCAATATACCCTGCCCGGCGTCAACGCCTACCTCATTGAGACGAGCGCGGGCCTCATCCTCGTCGATACCGGGACGCCTGGCGATGCCAAGCGTCTTGAGTCCATGCTGCGCGCCGACGGCTTCGACCCAACCCAGATCAAGATTATCTTCCTGACCCACGGCGACGTGGACCACATTGGCTCGGCCGCCCACTTCAAGCGCCTCAGCAACGCCCAGGTCATGGCGCACCAGGCCGACGTTCCCCTTGTCGAGGGCCGCGCCAAGCGCACGCCCGCTCGCACAGGCATGGGCTGGGTTATCGCGCCGGTCTTCGCCGTCCTCAGCCTGACCCCGATGTTCAAAGCGACGCCTGTCACCGTGAACCGCACAGTCGCCGAAGGCGATACCCTGCCCGACGGCTGGCGCGTTGTTTATCTTCCAGGCCACACGCCGGGGCTGGTCGGCCTGTACAATCCCGACAAGAAGGTTGTCCTGGCCGGCGACTCCATCTCCAACCAGGGCCGCAAGCTCGGCACGCCACCGGCCATCTTTACCCCTGACATGGACACGGCCCACGCGTCCATTCGCAAGCTCGCCGGGTACGACTTCGAAGTCCTTGGCGTGGGCCACGGCCCGGCCATCACACAAGGCGCAGGCGCTGCCGTCTGCCGCCTCGCCGACTCGCTCTAGCCAAGCCCGAAGAGTAACAAGCCTGCAACAAACCGCAACAGCGCAAAGTGTGAGGGCAGCATGAGGACACTGGAATTCCGGACTTCTGTCTGGTAGTCTAGATTCCGTGCGTTGACTTCACAAGTTCTTTATGATAGAATGCAAGGTAACAGTGAGCAACACCTGTCACTGTATATCCCCTTGCGTGCAATGTTCTTCATGCAACCGGCAGGGTCATGCAAACGAACACCGCTATCGCGACCGAGGTCAGGCCGTCGCCGCAGCTTCTCCTCACCCGCGAGCTCCTCTCCCTGTCGTCGGACGATTTGAGCCAACGCATCGAGGCCGAGGTGGCGAGCAATCCTGCGCTGGAGTGGGTTGACGAGCTGAGTTCCACACGGCCCCTCGCCCGCGCCCACCCTGAAGATGACGTCTCTGTTGAGGGCGTTGAACGCCTCAGCCTGACGGACCACCTGATCGCTCAGCTTCGCCTCCAGGCGTCGGCTGAGGACTTCCCGCTGGGTGTCGCCCTCGTCTATCACCTCGACCGCCGCGGCTGGCTCACAGAGGATCTGGCAACACTGGCGAGTGAGTTGGGCGTGACATCAGACCGCCTCTGGGACGCTCTCAGGTTACTGCAATCTCTGGATCCACCCGGTATTGGCGCTCGCAATGCTCAAGAAGCGCTGCTGCTTCAACTTGACGGCCTGGAGGGTGTCGATGCGAACCGCCGCACCCAGGCGCGCCGTCTCATCCAGGAGTTCTTCGCCGACCTCGGTCGCCCCTCACGCACCCGCGTGGCGCGCGCCCTGGCCGTGAGTCCTGACGAAGTCGAGGACATCATTGCGTTCATTCGCGCCAACCTGACGCCCTACCCGGCTCACGCGTTCTGGGGCGACGAGTCCCCTGCGCCGCGCCTCGTCGCCGACGTCATCGTGTCCCTCGACCGCACCGGCGAGGAGGAAGATTTCAGCGTTACGATTGTCGAGGAGAGCCGCTACCGCCTGCACGTTCCAACAGCCACGAGTCGCGCTGCCGCATCCCATGAGGGCGTCGAGCAGCAGGTCGTCCGCGCGCGGCTGTTCATTGCCAGTTTGCAGCAGCGCTGGCGCACGCTCCGACGTGTGACCGAAGCCCTGGTCAGGGAGCAGCGGGGCTTTGTTTTGCATGGGCCGCGCTGTCTACGCTCCTTGACCCAGACGCAGCTCGCCGCGAGCCTCGACGTGCATGAATCCACCATCAGCCGCACCGTCCGCCACAAGCTGGCGCAACTGCCGGATGGGCGCATCGTCCCGCTAAGGGCGTTCTTCGCGGGCGAGGAGCCGGTCAAAGCCGCGCTCCACGACATCATCAAAGCGGAGACAACCTCCCTGAGCGATGAATCGCTTAGCCAGGAATTGGCGCGCCTCGGTTTTCACCTGTCCCGTCGCACCGTAGCCAAATACCGAGCGGAAATGGGCATCCCGGCGGCTCACAGTCGCGCCCCTCGGACACCGGCATGAGACGGCTGCTCATCCTGGTCGCCTTTCTGATATTCTTGAGTGCTCCCCCCCTGGCGACCGCCCAGGCGCCCACGCCCCCTCGACCCGGCCTTGGCACACCCGTGGGCGCCCTGGCGGCCGACGCGCAATTGTATAGCGGGCCAAGTCTATCATCCCCAGCGCGCCGCATTGCCGCCGGTTCACCCATCTTGGGCCTGGTCGCACGAACCGAGGATGGCTGGCTGTGGGTCGTCACCCCAAGTGACCTGGGCTGGCTGCCACCCAATACGCCCCTTATCCTCAAGTCGCAGGTCGATGTTCCGCCCCTTGCGCCGGCCGCCGTCGCAACGGCGACAACCGCCCCCACCCTTGTCCCAACAGCTATGCCTACGGCGGTCTCGACGCTTGCCCCAAGTCTAGCTCCCGCCGCCGAAAACCCTGGCATTCCCTGGTGGGCGTGGCTTGCGATGCTGCTTGGCGTCGCGCTCCTGGCCGCGCTGATCCTGCTCCTCGTGCGCAGTTTCTACCTGCGGCGCCAGCTCACGCGCGAGGAGGCAAGGCGCGTGAGTGTCGAAGGCCAGCTGCGCGACCTGGTGCAGCAATCCAGCGAGGACATGCTCCTGGTTGACCTCAATGGCCGCGTCATTGAGGCCAATAACCGAGCGTGCCGTCTCCTCAGCCGCCCATCACTACGCGGCGCAACGCTCGCCGAGCTTCTCGGCCCCGAGATTGCCGCCACGCTGCTCGAGGAAGTGCTGCTCATGGGAGCAGCACAGCGCGAAAGCCTTGTCCTACGCGACGCGCCGACGCGCAAGATCAACCTCGACGCCCGCTCCGTGGCTCACGGTGGCGCGACCTCCATCCGCATCCTGCTGCGCGACATCACCGACCAGCAACAGATGGAGGATGAGCTGCTGGCGCGCCGCCGCGAGTTGGCCGCCCTGTACGACATCGCGACCACGGCAAGTCACTCCTTCGACCGCAACGTTGTGCTCGGCATCGCCCTGGACCGCCTGATACGCATCTCGGGCGCGGACGCGGGCGGGATGTTCCTGCGCACCAACGGCAGCGCCAAGCTCTGGACAACCCAGGGCTTCGGCCCGACATTCAACCGCCGCGTGAGCGCTGCACCGGAGGACAGCGGTCTGCTGCGTCAGGTCACCCAGAGCGCTGCACCGTGGATTTTGCCGCAGCTTCCCTCTCCCTCTGATAACCTGGGACAGGCGCTGGCGGAGGAAGGCGTGGCAAGCATCGCCGTCGTCCCCCTCCTGGCCCACGGCGAGGGCGCGGGCACGGTCCTGCTGGCGGCACGGCGTCCGCAGGCGTTCGATACCAAGGACATCCCGTTATTTGAGGTTGTCGGCGCCCAGATCGGCGTCGCTATCAAGAATGCGCGGCTGTTCCAGGAGCTAGGCGAGACGGTACAGCGCCTAGACGACACGAAGTTGTTCAGCGAGAGCGTCTTTCATAACATGACCAACGGCCTCATCACTGTGGATGCGGCTGGCCGCGTCACGTCGGTCAACCGCGCCGCGCAGCAGATGCTCGGCTTGAACGCGGCAGCCGTGACCGGGCAGCCGCTCATCCAGGTGCTCGATACGCCTGACAGCCTCTCCAACATGATCAGCCAGGTGTTGCGCCTGGGCACGACGTTCGCCGGTTTCGAGATTGTGCTGACGCGCCCAGATGAACGCGAAGTACCGCTGCGACAGAGCCTCGCACCGCTGCGCAACGACGAGGGCCGCATTGTGGGCGCTGTGCTCGTCTTCGACGATCTCAGCGAGCAGCGAGCGATGGAGGAGGAGCGGCAGCGGCTGGACCGCCTCGCCCTGCTGGGCGAAATGTCCGCCATTATCGCCCACGAAATCCGCAACCCCCTGGCGGCCATCTCGACGGGCATCCAGTACCTCCTGGAGCAGATCCCTCCCGATGACCCGGCCCATAATACGCTGACCCTCATCCGACAGGAGAACGAGCGCCTCAATCAACTCCTCGAGGACGTGCTCCTTATGTCGCGCCCGCCGCGTCTCCAGGCGGTGTGCTCCATCACCCACATCCTGGACGACGTACTGGGGCGCGCGCACGCGACGGCCGCCCTGAACCAAATCCGCATCGTCCGCCAGTTTAGCCCGGACACCCCCACCGTTCGCGGCGACGCAACGCGGCTGGAACAGGCGATGTCGAACCTGATTGCGAACGCCATCCAGGCCATGCCCGAAGGGGGCATCCTGACGGTACGCACACGCAAGGAAACGACCCGCCCCAGCGACGGGGCCATGCAACTCGTGCCGGAGCGCACGGTAACGCCCCTTTCAGGGCCGTGGGCTGTGATAGAAATTGAGGACAGCGGCGTCGGCATTCCCAGCGGCGACTTACCTCGCATCTTCTCCCCCTTCTTCACGACAAAACGCAGCGGCACGGGCCTGGGACTAACCATCACCCAGCGCATCGTTGGCGAGCACGGCGGTGATGTCACCGTGCGAAGCAACGCCGGCGAGGGGACGCTCTTCACTGTTCGGCTCCCCGCCGCCGCGTGACCCCTGGCCCGAATCAGCTCGAACTTTACAAGACCTTCACGCTGCCTTTATAATTGGCCTGTTCCTCTCCGCGAGTGTCCACCTGACGGGACCAAAGCCAATGCCTGCATCCATCCTTGTGTTGGACGATGAAAAAGTCCTCCGCACCATGGTCGAGAATACCCTCCACGGTGAGGGCTATGATACATTGCCCGCCGCCTCTGTCGCGGAAGCGTTGGAGCTTATCCAGACGCAGCACATTGACTGTGCCTTGATCGACCAGAATCTACCGGATGGGAACGGCCTCACCGTCCTGGCCGCGCTCAAGTCGCTGGACGCCGACCTGCCTGTCGTGATGCTCACCGGCTACGGCAGCGTCGACAGCGTCAAGACGGCCATGCGCCAGGGCGTTTACGACTACCTGACCAAGCCGCCGGATCTCACGCAACTCCGGGCTGTCTTCCAGAAAGCCCTGGAGAACCTGAACCTCCGCCGCGAGATTCGCCGCCTGCGCAGCGAGCAACTCGCGACAGACGACGGCGTCATCCTCGGCCACAGCGTCGCCATGCGCGAGGTCGAGCGTGTCATCCAGCGCGTCGCGCCGACGACGGCCAGCGTCCTCATCCACGGTGAAAGCGGCACGGGCAAGGAGATTACGGCCCTGCTCGTCCACCGCAACAGCCCGCGCGACACCCGCCCGTTCATCGCCATCAACTGCGCCGCCATCCCAGAGCAGCTCCTAGAAAGCGAGCTGTTCGGGTACGAAGCCGGTGCGTTCACCGGGGCAAAGCGCCAGAAGAAGGGCCTGATCGAGCTGGCTGACGGGGGTACGTTGTTCCTGGACGAGATCGGCAGCATGCCCCTCGCCATGCAAGCCAAGCTCCTGCGCGTCCTGGAGACGCGCCAGATACGCCGCCTTGGGGGGACGCAGGACATCCGCGTTGATCTGCGTCTCATCGCGGCCACGAACCGCGACCTGCGCGCGGCCATCGAGAGCGCGGCCTTTCGCGAAGACCTGTTCTGGCGACTCAGTGTGGTCGAGATTCACCTGCCACCCCTACGCGAGCGCGCCGAGGATATTGACCTGTTCGTCGCCCAGTTCGTGGCGAATTTTGCCCGGGACGCGGGCAAAGACATTCGCGGCGTCAGCCCAACGGCGATGGAGGCGCTGCGTAGCCACCGCTGGCCCGGCAACATCCGCGAGCTGCGCAATGTCATCGAGCGCGCCGTCATCCTCTGCGACGGCTCGGAAATCAAGCCCAACCATCTGCCCGCCGAAATCGTTGCCGACCAGCAAGCGCCCGTCCTGGTCGTGGGACGCGCTATCCCCTCCCTGCCGCCAGAGGGCATCGACCTCAAGCGCACGGTCGGCGAGCTAGAGCATCGCCTGGTGGAGCAAGCCATGGAACGAGCCGGTGGCAACCAGACCCTCGCAGCGCAGCTTCTCGGTCTCTCGCGGGACGAGCTACGCTACCGTTTGAACAAGTATAAGAAGGACGCGAGCGAGAGCGCGTAGAAATTGTGAAGAAACCTTACGCGGGTGGGTGGAAAAATCCCCACCCGTGTTTTTTTGCGCAGCAACAATCGACTCTCTGTCTTACTTCGGCAAGGTCATTCCCAGCGACCTTACGGCTACGGTTGAAATTTATATATATGGCTCGCTGACTACTCCCCGGTTGGTGTGACAAGACCGAAACGGCGTAACCCTACCGTCTCGACACATGAATTTTCGTAACTTCTCCTCGTGAATCAAGGATTTGGCACCGTTTGTGCAAACACTCTTGCAGGGTAGATGCGTGAATAACGCTTCACAGATGGCCCTGGCACGGGCAGGGCCATCCCGCCACCACCCATCCCCGCAAGGAGACCCGCTATGCTGAACGGAATTCGCGTGCTTATGGCCCTGGTCTTATTCGTCATGGGCGCTACCGCCTGTGGCGGCGGGCTATACACCATCCTGGCCCACCAGTATCAGGCCACACTGCGCAGCCTCTCCGCGCAGGCTGCCCTCCTCGGCAACCGCGTCAGCACCGACACGACAATTGAGCCGATCCTCGACTCCATCACCAACCTCCTGCAAGCTGTTAGCCAGCTCATCAAGACCGCCGTCGGCATTGGCGTGTTCCTCTGCCTGGCCGGCGTCGCCATGTGCCTGACCGCCTTCTGGATGCTGGGCCAGCTGAACTGATACCAACTATGAACGCCGCCACTACGCCGCCCGCCCCCACGCCGTCTCTCGCCGGCCCGCTCGGCCCGGCCACCGTCCTGCTCGCCCCTCCCGGCGGTGGGAAGACGACCGTTCTGCGCCGCTGGGCCAACGCCGAGCGCGCTCGCCCAACTATCTGGATCGACCTGTCCGACCCAACGGCGCCAGTCGATGGGCTACTCCACAACGCCCTCGTCTCGAACCGCCCGCACATCGTGTTCATTGACCACCTGGACCGCGTCGCCCGCCCGGTCGATCTCGCCGATCCTCTCAGCGCCCTTGTTGAGTGCGGCGGCTGCTACGTCGCCGCCTGCCGCACCGCCGATTGGACAGCCTGGGCGCCGACTCTGCGCGAGTGCAATCCGATTGAGTTACCCACGCTCCCCCAAAGCGTCGTCACCGACGCCCTCGAGGACAGCCTGCCCCCGCAGCGAGCGCGCCTGGCGCTGGCGCTGCTGGCCCGCGATGCGCGTGTCGCGGCGCTGGCTGAGATTCCCTTCGGCATGGCCGCCCTGCTCCAGACGGCCCAGGCAGCCAACATTACCACCGAAATATGCCGCGCCGCCGTTGTCGAGCGCGCCGCTGCGCTCCTCGCCGGGTCTCCGATTCCCGAGCCGTGGGCCGCGCTCCTCGGCCGTCGGGCGCTGGCGCTCGCCCTGAACGATGAAGCGCCCGACATCGACGCCGACACCCTCGCCAGCCTGCGTCGAGCGGGCCTGCTGCTGCCCGATGGCGCGTTCTCGCATCCGCTGCTGGCGGAGCATTACGCGGCCCGCGAAGCCCTACGCACGGATCCGGGCCGCATCGTGCAGCGCTGGACGCCGGCCACCGCCGAGGTTTTCCGCCAGATGCTCGACCTGGCCCCGGACCGCCGCGGCCTCATCGCCTTTGCCCTGCGCCATGTTGGCGCGGCCGCCGTTCTGCCGGTTGCTACCATGGTCGCTGCCACGCCCGGCCTCGCGCAGAACCTCGCAGCGGACAGCCTCCCCGCCGACATGCAGTACGCCGTCGCCCAGGCGCTCATGCCCGCCGACCGCGACGGCGCGGCAACGCTTCTCAGTTCGGTCAAGACAAACGGTCCCGTCCTGCTGGCGGCAAATCCCGTCCTGTCGGCGACCATCGAGCAGGCAAACCGCGGTCTGGTCAAGCTGCGCCTGGGGCAGCCGGACGAAGCCGTGCAACGACTCCACGACGCCCTGGCCGCCCTCCACGATGTCGAAGGCCAGATCAAGAGCTGGATCGGCTGGGCGGAGCTAGAGCGTGGCGCGAGTGACGCCGCCCGGCAGCACTTCGTCTCGGCGTCGGTCACGACGGATGCCCCGCTCACCCGCTACGGGCTGGGCGTCGCCTTGGCGTCACTCGGTCAGGAGACGGCCCTGGGCGAGCTACAGCGAGCTGCGGATGCGCTGCCCACCGACGACCCGCAGCAGCCGATGGTCCTGGCCGAGTTGGCCCGCGCCTACTCGGCTGCGGGCTGGTTCCGCGAAGCCTATGTGACCCAGGCGCGGGCCATCGCGCTCGCCCCCCAGTGGCCCATCCTGCACCGCGACGCCGCTGCACTGGCCGAGCGCCTGGGCGAGACAAACGCTGCGACACTGCACCTCCGCCACGCCCTGGCGCTCTCGCCCAATCGGGCCGACTGGCGCGCGGCTCTCAGTCGCCTCTACGCCAGCGCCGGCCAGTGGCGTAGAGCGGCTACCGAGCTGCGTGAGGCAACTGCCCTCGCGCCCAACGATGCGACCTACCAGGCTGATCTGGGCCGCGCCTATCTCCATCTCAAGGAGTGGGAACCGGCCCTGCGCCACCTACGGGCCGCGTTAGCCGCCGAGCCGACCGTGGCCGACTGGCACGCCTGGTGCGCCAAGGCGCTGGCCCACGTCGGCGCACCCCACACCGCCGTCGAACACGCGCGCATGGCGGTTCAGCTCGCGCCCGACCACGTCGGACACCTGCGCCGCCTTGGCGCGCTCCTAATCGACGCCGGGGCCATCGGCGAGGCCCGCGAAACCCTGGCGCAGGCCATCGCTCGCCGCCCTAATGACCCCGGCCTGTATGCTGACCTCGGCCGCGCCTGCGAAGCAGCGAACGACATGCCGGCTGCCCTGGCCGCCTACGAGCAGGCCTGCTCCCTCGCGCCCGATGCCGTGGCGCTACGCCTCGCCACCGCCGAGGCCCACGCGCGCACGGGCGACTTCGCCGCGGCCGCCGCCCAGCTGGCCGGCCTACCGCTGGACGGTGACGCTGCCGCTCGCCGCGCAGGCTATGAAGCCGAGTTCGAATTGACGCTCGGCGCACCCGACCGCGCCCTGGCCCTCCTGGAGCAAGCGGTCGCCCTCGACCCAGACACAGCCGCATACCACACCCGCTACGGCGTCCTCGCCCTGGAACAAGGCCACCTCGGCGTGGCACGCCAGGCGCTCCAAAAGGCCGTCATCCTCGACCCGCGGCAGGTGGATGCTCTGATTGCCCTGGCGCGGGTGCATCTCCAGGACGATCAGCCGGCCGCGGCTTTGAACGTCTTGCGCCAGGCGCTCGTCCTGGCGCCGGACGCCGCCTCGGCGCAGGCCCTCGCCGCCCGAGCCGCAGCCCGAACCGGCCGCGTCAATGAAGCCCAGCTTGCCGCCGCCCGCGCCTTCGCCCTTGCGCCGGGGGCAGCCCTGACGCTGGCCGCCCAGGCTGAAGTCGCGGCAGCGCGCGGCGAGGCCCTCGATGCGGTGGACTGGCTGCGGCAAACTGTCGCCGCCGAGCCTGAGAACATGGCTTGGCGGCTTGCCCTGGCCGACGGCCTGGCGCGTAGCGGGCGCTACGACGAGGCGCTCATGGAACTGGAAGAGGCAGCCGAAATCACGCCTGAACACGTCGGCATCCTGGCGCGTCTCGGCCGACTGTATACCCTCGTCGGGAACTATAGCGCCGCCGCTGAGGCCCTGGACAGCGCCTCGCGTCTGGCCCCTGACGTTCCGGAATACGCCTGGCGGCTGGCCGCGACCCAGCGACGGGACGGGCAGCACGCGGCGGCGTTGGAGGCGGCCAAACGCGCCCTTACCCTTGCGCCGGCCGACGACGATGCCCTGTACGAAGCCGGCCGCGCCAGCCTGACCCTCGGCGAGATTGCTGACGCCTACGACTACCTGTCTGGGGCTGTTCGCCTGCGCCCACGCTGGGCCGACGCCCACTTCTACCGCGCGGAGACGCTGAAGCGCCTGGGCGACATCGACCGCGCGCGCGAGGGGTACAACCGCGTCATCGAGATCGAGCCGCAGTGGACGAAAGCCCACGCACGCCTGGCCGACATTCACGCTGCCGCAGGCGATTGGGCTACGGCGCTGACTTACTACCAGGCCGCTCTCGCGTGCGACCCCCACGACCTGTCGGTCGCCGCCCAGGCCGCGCAGACTGCTTTGAATGCCGAGCAGTGGGAAACGGCCGTCCACATCCTGACGACAACGCTCGAACACTCGCCGCGATGGGTCGAGGGGCATCGAGCGCTGGGTGAAGCCTATGCGCAACGTGACTGGTGGGCCGAGGCCATCGCTACTTACCGTCAAGCGGTCGCAACGATGGAAACCCAGGGCGGACCGTCGGCGGCATTGCGACAGACCCGCCGCGCCCTCGCGGACGCTTGCGCGACACATGGTAACTTCGCAGAGGCCGCAACCACCTACGAGCGCATTCTGACCGACGCAGAGCTTGAGGATGCGGCAGGCGCGGCGCTGGCCCTGGGCCGCTGCCGCCTGGCGCTCCACGAGCCGGTTCCGGCGGCGGCGGCATTCGAACTGGCGCGGCAACTTGGCGCCGATCCGGCTGAAGTGAGCCTGCTCCTTGCGGAAGCAACTGAGGCTACCGGCGACTTACCATCGGCTGCACGGGCGTGGGAGTCAGCCGCGGATTGCTCGACAGACAGCCCTCGGCATCTGCGCCACGCCGCCGAGCTGTGGATGCGCGTTGGCGCGGCAGGCGCGGCGGTGGCTGCCCTTCAGCGAGCCGCAGCTCAGCGTCCCGATGACGGCGCTCTCCAGGCCGATCTCGCACAGGCTGCGCTGGTGGCGGGCGCGACGGCTGACGCAGCGGCGGCTTACCAACGCGCTGCCGAGCTTGGCTACGAGCCGGCGACGATGTACACCAAGCTGGGCGACCTCTATAAGCAGGCCGGGCAGGACGAAGACGCCGAGACGGCGCTGCGAGCGTCGCTGGCGCTGGACCCATCGCAGCCGGCCGTGCTCTACCGCCAGGCGCGCCTCTACCTCGACCGGCGTGACCTGGAGCGCGCGGTGGCCGTTCTTCACCAGGCCATCGACCTGACGCCCGACGTGGCGAGCTACTGGGCAGATCTGGGGCAAATTCTGCTAGAACTGAACCGTCCCGAAGCGGCCCTCGAAGCCTTCACCCAGGCGCTCAGACTGGCCCCGGCTGATGCATCCAGCGCCTACGGACTGGCCCGCGCCCAGGCGCGCCTCGGCCGCTTCCGTCTTGCCGCGATGTCGGCCCAGGCCGCGCTCGAACTCGACCAGACCGACCCGGCCATTCTGCGGGGTGCGCCGCGCATCATGATGTTCTTCGCCAACTCTGAGGGCGACGCGGCCGTGACGGAAGCCATGCTCAACATGGTCAGCCACGCCGCCGTCCGCGCCGCCGCTCTCGCTGGCGTTAGCGCCGACGACTATCTCGCCACCGGCTGGACGCTGCTCATGCGCGGTCAGGCCGCCGAGGCCGTTGTCCAGCTCGAGCGGGCCACTGCCCTCAATCCGGCGGACGCCCTGAGCCACCTCTACCTCGGCCACGCGCTCGGCCGTGTCGGGCGCATGGCGGGAAGTGTCGCCGCGCTGCGGCGGGCCGTGAGTCTGGCGCCGGGTGACACAGGCCCGCTGGTGGCGCTGGCCCAGGCTTTGTCCTCAGTCGGCGAATCGGAGGATGCCGTGGAAACCGTACACCAGGCCCTCGCTGTCGCCCACAACACGGCCACCGGCCGGACGGCCTTCACCCTCGGCGACACGCTCCTGGCGGCAGGTCACGTTGCCGAAGCAACGAACGTCCTGGCGCAAGCCGTCGCATCCGACCCATCCCAGGCTGTGTGGCACGCCCGCCTTGGCGATGCGCACCAAGCGGCGGGGCGGCGGCTGGCCGCGCTCAACTCGTATCGCACCGCAGCCGAGCTGGCTCCGGATGAGCCGCGCTACCTCTATGAGCTGGCCGTGCTCTACGGCGAGCTGGGCCAACCGGACGTGGCGGCCGCCACGCTCGAGATGGCGCTGAACTTGGCGCCGGATAACGCCGAGTGGCACGCCGCGCTCGGCGATCTGCGCCAGTCAGCCAATCAGCCGGTGCTGGCCCGCGCGGCCTACGCAGAGGCTCGGAAGCTCGCGCCGGGCGAGGCGAGCTATCACCTGCGCTACGCCCTCGCCGCCGAAGCGCTCGGCGACCACGATAACGCGCGCCACGCCCTGACGACAGCTCTGTCCCTGGACCCCGACTCGGCCGAGGCCCACAGCACACTCGCCCGCGTCCTTGAGGGCAGCGGCGACTTGAACGGCGCATACACGGCGTACCGCCGCGCCTGCGAGCTGGCCCCTGACCAGGCAGCGACGCTCCTGGCGCTTGGCCGCCTGGCCCACGGGCTGGGACAAGAGAACGAGGCCCTGCGCATTCTCACCCGGGCCACTCAGGCCGCCGGTACTCCGCAGGCGTACATTGCCCTGGGGCAGGCGTATGAGAGCCTGGGACGGCTCGACGAGGCGCTGCAAGCTTATCAGCAAGCGGTTGTGGCGGCGCCGGACAACGGACAGTCCCACGTGCTCATTGGGCGGCTGTGCCTCCAGGTCGGGCAGGTCGAGAAAGCGACCGCTCATTTCCGCCGCGCCACCGTCCTCACGCCGGGCGACGGCGAAGCCTACGCGGCGCTCGCCCAATGCTACGAGGTCCAGCACCGCCATGACCAGGCGCTCGCCGCCTACCGCCGCGCCATCGAGTGCGCCCCGGACGACGCCGACTACTACCTTGGCGCGGGGTTGGCGCTCAAGAACCTGCGGGACTACGCGGAGGCCACGGAGATGTTCCGCGCCGCCGTCCGGCTCCAGCCTACCCACACCGACGCCTACCGCTACCTGGCCTCGGTCGGGGCGCTGGGCTTCCTCGAACGACAGATACGACGCTAGACCGGAGATCAACGATGCCCTTGGACCACACAGAGCCGTTGGCTCTGCCACCTACCCCATCGGATCCCCTGGCCGATACCCGCGCCGCGTTGGATGACTTGGCGGTTGGCCTCGCGCCCCAGCCGTCGTACCGGCTGGGCCGGCTCATCATGGCGAGCCGACGTAACCTGGAACGCAAGTACGGCGCGCTCGGCTTTCAGGCCATTCACGACGCTCTGCTCGACCTGGCGCACGCGATGTCGGCGCGCCTAGTCTACGCCGACATCGCCGCCCAGAATCAGGCGCTCGGTTTGGAGCCGCTGGACAACGGCGAAAGCGCGCCAGCCTGGGCCGATTACGTCAAGCATCTCCCGACGGACACCCGCAGCCTCCTGCTCGTCGGCGGGCCTGACATCGTTCCCTTCCAGCAGGTCGCCAACCCCAGCGACGACGATGACGACGCCCTGTGGAGCGACGCGCCCTATGGCGGCAGCGCTCTGCTCTCGCCGGGCCGGGCCGTGGGCCGCCTCCCCGACAGCGCCGAGACCGATCCGTCGCTGCTCATTGGTCTCATCCGTTCCACTGCGGATGCGCGGCGAGCGGCGGGCCGGCAGAGCAAGTGGGCCAGCGTATCTCCCGCCGCCGGACCAGTGGCGGTGGGCTACACGGCCTCGGTCTGGCGCCACGCCGCCCGTGCCGTCTTCTCCGTGCTGGACCGGCCCAGTCGCCTGCGGATGTCCCCGCCGCTGGACCACGGCGGGGCGCCCGCGCTCGACGGCCATCGCTTCAGCGCAGCGTACTTCAACCTGCACGGACTGAAGGACGACGCCGGATGGTACGGCCAGCGCGACCCGCTGCTTGCCGCCGACTACGCTGCCTTTCCCCTGGCGATGCACCCGGATAATTTACAGGCGGATGGGCGGCGGCGCCTCATCATCTTCAGCGCGGCGTGCTACGGCGGCTATATCGTGGACAAGCGCGCCGGCGAGAGCATGGCGCTGCGCCTGCTCCAGACGAAAGCCGCCGCGTTCGTCGGCTCGACAGCGCTGGCTTACGGTGGCCTCAGCGAGCGTCTTCTCGCAGCGGACCTGCTGGCCGTTCACTTCTGGCGCGGCCTGCTGGGCGGATTGAGCCTCGGCGAGGCGCTGCGGCAGGCGAAGATTGGGATGGCGAACGAGCTGATCCAGCGGCAAGGCTTTCTCGACGCCGAGGACCAGAAAGCGATTTACACTTTCACCCTGTATGGCGACCCAACCCTGACGCCGTTCGCCCCGCACCGCGCCCCCTGGCAGCCAGCGCGCGGCGACAAGAAGGCCGAATCAAAGTCGGCTCCTGGTGCATTGGAGAATGTCGCGTTTCCACCGGAAGAGGCAAGCGCGAAAGCCCTGGGCGTGCGGCTGAACGCCGTGAAGGGCGAGATGGCCGCGCGTATCGAGCAGCAGATCCGGCGGCAGCTGCCAGATTTGGGGCGGGTCGAGATCAAACTCGCAACGCCGCCGGTCGCCAAGAGCTTCGGCGCGCCGCCGGCTGCCGCGACGGTTACCATAGCCGAGACGCCGTCGGAGCGCCCGTTCCGCCAGTTAGTGAAAGCGACGCTCGCGCCGGATGGATCGATTGTAAAGCTCGTTATGGCGCATGGATAGACCTATGTTCTACGGTGAGTTTGTACAGGGTGTCGACGCGCGGGGGCGCTTGGTAGCGCCGCAGGCATTTCGGGCAGACCTGGCCAACGGCCTGGTCATCACCCGGGGCCTGGACGGCTGCCTCCTGGTGTATCCGGCGTCGCGGTGGGACGAGGTAGCCAACGCCGTCAGCCGGCTACCTCTTACACGCAGCGTGGCCCGCGCCTTCACCCGTCTGCTGCTCGGCGGGGCCAGCTCCCAGACTCTGGACGCCCAGGGGCGGTTCACGCTGCCAGCCCCCCTGCGCCGCTACGCGCGGCTGGATACGAACGCGGTCATCGTCGGCACCGGCGACCACCTCGAGATCTGGGGCGACGCGGCCTGGAGCCGAATGACCGAAGACCTGACCGAGAACGGGTCCGATATTGCCGAGACCCTGGGCAGCCTGGGCTTCGCTCTGTCCTGATCAATCGCTAACGACTCGTGACTCTCACTGCCATCGAAGGAGGCTCTGTGCAAGCGACCATCAACCCTGCCACGCCAGCCTGTCTCAAAGTTGTGGGCGTCGGTGGTGGCGGCAGCAATGCTGTCGATCACATGATTCAATTCGGGATGACCGGCGTCGAGTTCATCGTCGCCAATACCGACCTCCAGTCGCTCGAGCGCGCCGAAGCGCCGACCAAGATCCAGCTCGGCCCCATATCAACAGCTGGCCTCGGTGCGGGGGGAGCGCCCGAGCTTGGGTCACAGGCGGCCGAGGAAAGCCGCAAAGCGATTAGCGTCGCCCTGACTGGCGCTGACGTCGTCTTCATCGCCGCCGGGATGGGCGGCGGCACCGGCACCGGTGCAGCGCCAGTCATCGCCGACATCGCCCGCTCAATGGGCGCGCTGACCATCGGCGTCGTGACGCGCCCGTTCACCTGGGAGGGGATGCGGCGGCTGCGCGCGGCGGAGTACGGGCTGGCGCGGCTGCGCGAGGTCGTCGACACCGTCATCATTGTCTCGAACGACCGGCTGGCGAACCTGGTGGACAGCAAGCTCACCCTGGACATGGCGCTGCGCGTCGGGGACGATGTGCTGCGCCAGGCGATCCAGGGCATCTCGGAGCTTGTCACCCAGCCGGGCCTCATCAACCTCGACCTGGCTGACCTGCGTGACCTCCTCACCGACGCCGGGCCGAGCCTGCTGGCGATTGGACAGGGACGCGGGCCGGATGCAGCCGTCTCGGCGGCGCGGGCAGCTCTCATCAGCCCTTTGGTCGATCCCCTGGCGATCCAGGGCGCGGGCGCGGTGCTGATTAACATCACCTGCGGCCCCGACCTACCCCTTCTTGAAGCGCAGGCAGCGGTGGATGTCGTGGCGCGAGCAGCGCGCCCCGACGCCGACGTGCGCTTCGGTATTCTCATCGACGAGCGAATGGCCGGGCGCGTCCAGGTGATGCTGGTCGCCAGCAGCCTGGAGCACGTTCGCCGGGCGATACCCTATCCAACGACATCGCCGAGCGGAAGCCTTCGCCTCGTCGCGGCAGGATGACGCCGTCAGGCGAACGTCGTGGCACGCGACGTGATAATTGTTATGCAGGAGAGAGTCATGGCACGCCAGACATCAACGACCCGCTCGACCACTTTCCGAATCGAGGAGCTGCGGGCAAAGGCCATCGCCCATGTCGTGCGGCGCTTTCCAGAGATGGCCGGGGTAAGCCCGACACGCAACGCGACGACTGACGGTGTTGAGTTCACTTTTCGAACCACAGTCGAGATTGGGGACAAGCGCCTGCCACGCATCGTTCGGGTCGTCATGGACAGGCAAGGGCGGGTAAACCGTCTCGTGACGTCCCGCTAAGGGAGCGCTCTCACACAACTTTCACACCCGATTAACGGGCGTCTAATGTGTACGTGATACACTATTGGCAACACGGGTCTAACCTCCCGTTTACCTCTCAGAGACATCGGCCTGGAGTTACCCTCTACGACAGAGGCGACCCCAGGCCGATGTCTCTTTAGGGAGCGGACGCAGGTTACGGTGTTCGCGTCGCCGCAGCCGGGTTGACAATCGTCACATCGACTTTGTCGGGGGTGACACGTCGGTCGAGCAACTCTGGCACGCCAACCACCTTGGCCGCGAGGCTCTGGGTTCCCGGTTGCAGGCCGGTCACATCCACCACCACCTGGATGTTCGTGTCATTCTCTACACCGCGCAGATCAGCCACCGGCCCGGCCAGGGCAACCTGCACGCGCGCGGGCGAGACGGTCGCCTGCCAATCGGTGGGCAACCCGCGCACCAGTACAGAGCGCTCGATGGTCCGCCCGCTACGCTCCACATCCACGCCAACTTTGATGGATACCGAGCCATTGGGAGGGTCTACAATACTGACGCCGTCCGGTACAATCAGCGGAACACTGCGCTCGAAACCCTGGTTGATATCCTGGGCCGTCAACGGTTGAGTCTGGAGAAAACCGGCCATCGACTTGATGAGCGCCGGCGGACCTTTGACCGTCACCGTCGAGGGTGACACGGTGATGCTGCTAATCCAGTAGCCGGGTGCGGCGCTAATATTCCGATCGACGGAGACGGACAACTCGCGGTATCCCTGCTCCTGCTCGATAGGTACGTGCATGGTCACTTGCGGCGGATCGATGGTCACACCCGTAACTGTGTTGCCATTCTTGTCCAGGGCGGCCAGGGCGACTGAACGCTCGACATCGGCGCGAGGGCTGTTGAGCAAGGCCATGCGCGCCTGCACCTGCGCCACTGCCTCGACGGCTGAGCGTGGCCCTTTGACGGCGATCTGCGATGGCGTGACAACTGGTTTTTGCGGCGCGAAGCCCAGCGCAGTATCCCCGATCACACTCGCCTGCACTTCCATCTCGCGCTGCGCCGAAGGCTCCAGGCGGACCACAACTTCCTTGGGTGTGACACTGAGGATGCGCGCCCGATTCTCGGCGCAGCGCGAGCAGACGACGGTCACCGGCACGGTGCGGATGCCCGGCTCGACTTTCGCCAGGTCGACGTAGGCGCGGAAATCCGACGCGGAGATCAAATCCCACGAGTTGCGCGGCGCGACGAGGCGCACCTGGGCGCGGTCGTTCAGCCCGCCCAGCAGCTCATCGCCCTGGGGCACGTTGACGGCCTCGATAGGGACGCCGCCCAGCGGTGTCACCCCCTCTTGCAGAGGATTGCTCTCGCTCGTCGCCACGAACCATACCAGGAGCGCCAGCAAGAAAGCCAGGATGAGCGAGCCGATGTTCCCCAGCAGGACCCGAATCACGAATCGCTCCTGTCCACGATGCCTGCCTCGCCGCTCGTCTCCGATGCTGTGCCGGTCGAAGCCCGTACCCGCTCTTGCTGCGACTCAGCAGCAGAGGCAGCGGCCGACTTTTCCAGGCCATCACCGGCTCCGCTGTGGGCTGTCGTGCCGTTTTGCGTCCCCTTGAACCAGCGCATGAACCAGTCAGGCGACGTGGACGGCGTGCGATACCAACGGTAGAGGAGGCGCGACACCTGGCCCTCGTCGAGACGGCGGCGAATGATGCCGTTGCGCACGAGCGAGATGGTGCCGGTCTCTTCCGAGACGACGACGGCAACGGCGTCGGTGCGCTCCGTGATGCCGATGGCGGCCAGGTGGCGCGTGCCCAGGTGACTATCCGGCTCGCGGCCCATCGCCAGCGGCAAGACACAGCGCGCCGCTACGATGCGGCTGCCACGAATGATAACCGCGCCATCGTGCAGCGCGGTCTTAGGGAAGAAGATGGTTGTCAGCAGGTCGGCCGTCACCGCCGAGTCGAGCTTCTCGCCCGTGTCGATGAACTCTTGTAAGCCGGTGTCCTGCTCGATGACAATGAGCGCACCGTGGTGGCGCTCAGACATCTCACCCACCGCGCGCGCGATTTCCTGGATAATGGATGTGCTAAAGGTTTCCCCGACGCCGGGTGTGATGAATCGGCCGGCGCGGCCTAACCTCTCCAAACCACGCCGGATTTCAGGCTGGAAGATGACGGGAATGGAAACGAGCAGCGCGGGCAATGAGTTGCGCAGGAGCCAGTTGAAGGCGCGAAGCTGGAGGACGTTGCTCAGGAGGACGACAATCAGGGTCAGCAACAGGAAGCCGCGCAGCAGTTGAACCGCTTGAGTGCCCCGAATCAGGTATAGGAGGCCGTAGAACACCGCCGTGACCAGCAGCAAGTCGATAATCGTGAAAAAATCGACGGTGGACGCAGCCCATTGTATCGTCAAGCGCAGGTTTTGGAAAACCTCATCCACGCGCTGTTATCCTTCCCCACGGCGGAGGTAAAGGCCCACGGGCGTCCTGGCCCTGCCCCACCTCGGCCTGTCAATGCGATCCCATCAACTTGACCAGCACAGCCTTCTGAGCGTGCAGGCGGTTCTCTGCCTGGTCGAACACGGCGGAGTTCGGGCCGTCGATGACGTCGTCAGTGATCTCGTCGCCCCGGTGGGCAGGCAGACAGTGCAGCACCATCACATCGGAGTTGGCCTCGGCGACCCGCGCTGCGTTGAGCTGGTACGGCGGGAAGACGCTTTTGCGCTGAGCCTGTTCCGCCTCCTGCCCCATGCTAGCCCAGACATCGGTATACAGGACGTCGGCGCCACGCGCAGCCGCCGACGGATCATTCGTCACTTCCACGCTACCGCCGCCCAATCGGCCAAGCGAGCGGGCGCAATCCACCGCCTCGGCCGTCGGTTCGTAGCCCGGCGGCGTCACGATAATGACACGCATGCCCGTCAGCGCCCCGCCGAACATGAGCGAGTTGGCGACGTTGTTGCCATCGCCCAGGTAGGCCAGCGTCAAGCCCTTGAGGTGGCCGTGTTTCTCATAGACCGTCAGCAGGTCGGCAAGACCCTGGCACGGGTGGCTGAAGTCCGACAGCCCGTTGATGACGGGGACTGTCGCCGTGCGCGCCAACTCGACAACATCGCTGTGGGCAAACACCCGCGCCATGATGCCGTTCACGTAGCGGCTAAGCACACGGGCCACATCGCCGGTGCTTTCACGCTTGCCAATTTGAATCTCATTCGGCGAGAGATACAGGGCGTGGCCGCCGAGCTGGAGCATGCCCACATCGAACGAGACACGCGTGCGCAGCGACGGCTTCTGGAACACCATGCCGAGCACCTGGCCCTTCAGGAGGGGACGCGGCGCGCCGCTAGTGAGTTCTTGTTTGAGCTGGACCGCCAGGTCCAACAGCTCCATGATGCTTTCGGGGGTGAGGTCTGAGAGGCTGATAAAGTCTTTCATGGCATTCTCGTTAGCGTGAGACAGGATTACGGAGCACACCGATGCCGTCGATCTCGACCTCGACCACATCGCCCGCTTCCAGGGGGCCAACACCGGCCGGTGTCCCGGTCAAGATGATGTCGCCCGGCTCCAATGTCATCACTTTTGAAATATAGCTGACCAGGTACGGCACGTCGAAGATGAGGTCGCGTGTCCGGCCATCCTGCCGCACCTCGCCGTTGACGCGCGCGCGAACGCTGACGCCCGCCGTATCCAGGTTGGTCACAATCCACGGTCCCATCGGGCAGAAGGTATCGAAGCCCTTAGCCCGTGTCCACTGCCCATCGGTGCGCTGCAAGTCCCGCGCCGTCACGTCGTTGGCCGCTGTGCAGCCGAGGACGTAGGTCAGGGCGGTGTTCCAGGGCACGTCCTTGGCGCGACGACCGATGATGACCGCCAGTTCGGCCTCGTAGTCCACGCGGGAGGACATGCTCGGCAGCATGATGGTCTCGCCCGGCCCAACCACGGCGCTGGGCGGCTTGAGGAAGATGAGCGGCTCCGAGGGAAGCTCGGCATTCATCTCAGCGGCATGGGCGCGGTAGTTGCGCCCAACCGCAACAATTTTGCTCGGCTGCACCGGAGCCAGAATGTCCACCTCCTCGACGCGGGCCACAACGTCGCCCACGTGATGCGTGCCAAATACGTCCCCAACAATCGCGCGCAGGTCGTCGCCGTCGCGCGCCCCATAGCCGACCAGGCCGTCAAAGTGGTAACGGGCGATATGCATGTCGAAGCGTTCCCCCTTTACGGCCGCACGTCGCCGTGGCCGAGCACCACCCACTTGTAGGTGGTCAGTTCCTGGAGGCCCATCGGCCCGCGCGCGTGGAGCTTCGTGGTGCTGATGGCGACCTCAGCGCCCAGCCCGAACTGCCCGCCGTCATTGAAGCGCGTGCTGGCATTGACGAACACCGCTGCCGAATCAACCTCATCCAGAAAACGCATCACGGCGCTGTAATCTTCAGTGATGATGGCCTCGGAGTGTCCGCCATAGCGGGCGATGTGGTCGAGGGCGTCATCCATGCGATCTACAATGCGCACTGAGGCGCGCAGGGCCAGAAATTCGTAACCGAAGTCTTCGGGCGTCGCCGCCTTCACCAGCGGCCGCTCACCCAGGATTGCCAGAGACGGCTCGTCGACGCGCAACTCCACGCCAGCGCCACTCAGTCGGTCGGCCAGGCGCGGCAGGAACTCGGCGGCGACGGCGCGGTGAACGAGGAAGGTGTCCACGGCATTGCAGGCCGATGGCTTCTGAGTCTTGGCGTTGAAGCCGATCTCGACGGCGTCGTCCAACCTGGCCGACTCGTCCACGTAGATGTGCACGACGCCAATGCCGCCGGTCACGACCGGCACCTTGGCGTTCTCGATGGCGAAGCGGTGCAGGTCCGCCCCGCCGCGCGGGATGAGCAGGTCGATGTACTCCCGCGCCTCCAGCATCTCCCGCACCAGGGCGCGGTCGGTGCTCCCGATGAGCTGTACCGAGCCATCGGGCAAGCCAGCGGCGACGGAAGCGTCGCTCACGACCTGGGCCAGGATGCGGTTCGAATTCAACGCCTCTTTGCCGCCGCGCAGGATAGCCGCGTTGCCCGACTTGATGCACAACGTAGCGATGTCGATGGTTACATTCGGGCGAGATTCGTAGATGACGCCGATGACGCCGAGGGGGACGCGGCGCTTGCCGACTTGCAGCCCATTGGGCAGGGTGCGCATCTCCATCGTACCGAGGGGGTCAGGCAGCGCCGCGACATGGCGCACATCGTCGGCGAGGCTCTGCACGTCCTTTGGCCCCAGCCGCAGCCGCCCTAGCATCGCCTCGGACAGCCCCGTCTCCCGCGCCGCCGCCAGGTCACGCCCGTTGGCCTCGGCAATCTCGTCCTGGCGGGCGACCAGGGCATCGGCAATTGCAAGCAGCGCTGCATTGCGAACGCGGGCGCTCGTAAAGGCGAGACGGCGCGCCGCAGCGCGCGCCCGCACTCCCTTCTCGGCCACCTCACCGGCGACTTGGGTTCCGACGGCAAGCATAGGGATTCCTCCTCCGCAAATATTAGGCAGAGAATCTTAGCAACACGCGGGGGAAAGGTCAAGCGCAAGCGGCTAAAGGCAGAGCCGCAGAAGGCACAGGATCGGCTTCCCATGCCCTCTGCGGCTTTGCGGTTCTGCGGTTCTAATCTTCTTCTTAACCTACGCGGGCCTTAGCGAAGCGGCAAAGCAGCCTCCCGCTGCCAGTTGTCGAGGCTCTCGCGCCGGCCGCCAAAGGCTTCGGGGATCGGCGCGGGCCGCTTGCCGGTTGCGTCGGGCGCGACTTTCGGCGTGGACGGCGCGGCGTCCCCCGATACGCGGCCGCGGCTGTCGGCCCAGCTCAGCTTCGCCACGGCGACGCTTGCCGCGTCGCCCTTGACCGCGACGGTCGCCAGACGTACCGACCCGGCTGGGCGCACCCGGCTGGGCAACACGAGGGCGAGGCGGGCGGCGCCATCGCCCCGCGTGTTCCGCACGACAAAGGCGTCCTTCATGGCGTCGCTCAAGCGGAACGGGCGGCCGTCGACGAGGGCAGCCGCCTTCGGGTCGAGCCGTAGCGTCAGGTCGATGCCGCCTACTTCGGTCAAGCCATCCGCCCACACCTCGACCTGGGTCATCCCGTCGGGATCGACTGGTTGCGGCACAAGACGTATTGCGAACGGCGCTCGCTTCTCGCTCTCGCTCTTCGTTGCGTAATCCGTCGGAGGCTGCCACATCTGCGGGCAGGTCTGCCCATAATTCGCCCCAACGAGCACAACGTCGCCGATATCGATGCGGCCGCTGCCATTCAGGTCCGCGATGGGGTCTGCGCTGGCTGGCTCGTCGTACGATCCGGCAACATGCACCAAATCGAAGATGTCCACTCCATTCGACATGACCACATCGCCGGCGACGAGTTGGCCCGCTGTCAAGTCGAGTGTCTGTCCCGCCGTGACCGTAACCGTCTTCTCGCCGCACAGCCAGCCGGGATGTCGAGCGCGAATCGTGTACTGGCCTGGCGCGAGACCCTCGAGGCGGAAGTCGCCAAGGCTGTTGGTCAGGACGGTCTGCTCCGTCGGGCCACTCGCGTGGACCGTCGTCGCCCCGTGCGACGTTCGCCCCTGGAGGCTCATGCGGCCGATGATTGTCGCGGGCGCCGCGCGCACAGTCAGCGACGCATTCTGGCCGCCCGTGTCAATCGCCGTGCCGTCAGCTTGCGAGACCAGCATTCGGGTGATGGTTAGCGGCGTAGCGCCGACGGCTACGCCCTGCAACTCGAAGCTGAAGAGCACTCCACTACCGGACACAGACGGTGCGGGCGAGAGGCGACTCATAACCACACGCGCCGTACCCGTTGTATTGTTAATCGCATTCTGGGTGACCGTCGTCTGGCCGGGTAGGTAGAGGAACGGGCCAAGGTCCGCCTGACTGGCGACAGCGTGGACGATGCTCGGATCGAACGACAGCGTCACGTCGGCGGAATACGCATTGACCACATCTTCGAGCCATACCTCGACGCGCGTCCGCTCGCCCGGCGCGATGGCATACATACCGTTGCTCGTGACAACCCGTGTCGTGGGCGGCTGCCCGCCTGGATCAGTCGGCTGCTGGCTACAGGCCACGAGGCTCACCTCATCGACGCCAAACGCCGTTCGGTTGCGCGCGTCCGTCATCGCGGCGTATTGCAGACGGAGCGTCTGCCCGCCCGTGGGCAGGCTGTACAGAACGCGGCCCCAGCTATTGGCCGCCGCGGTCGAGTCGACCGTCTCAACCGTCGCGGCGGGAAGACCATCCGGGCGCAGCAAGGCTACGCTCATGCGGTCGCTGTCGGGGGTTGTGCTCTCTGGGACGCGCGCGCGCCAATAGCTCAGGCGCGCCAACTGGGTATTGGCCGGCACGACGACATTTTGCGCGACACGGTCGTTGGCATTGTTGTAGCCCGCCAGGAGAGCGAGACGAGCGCCGCTGAAGGGGTTGTTCGTGCTCACGATGGGCGCGCCGGACGTATCCCAATCAACAAAGTCCGGCGTCAGCTCGAAGCCGCCGTTGGCAAGCAGGTCACGGCAGAAAGGCGGCAGCGCGCCGATGCGGAACTGGGCGTGGGCAACCTCGGCCCCGTTGACGTTCGCCCGCAGGGTGTACGTTCCAAGGGGCATGCCGACGCCGGGCAGCGGCGAGGGCTGGAAGCCGCCCTGCGCATTGACGGTGACGGGGTAGCTCAAGGTCACTCCGTCCGGCCGCGTCAAGGTCAATTGGACGGCCTGTCCCCCTGTGAACCCACTCCCTGTGATGGCGAAGTTGCTGACCTGGGTGCCGCTAATAGGGGCGACGCTGAGCACGGGCGGATTCGCCGCGTCGGCGAGAGGAGCCAGGGGATCTGTGCCCGATGGAGAGGATGGGGCAGTACGGGCGTAGGCGCTGGCGTCAGGCGAGACATCGGGGTCAGCGCCGAGGGGCGGCCGGTCGGCGTGAGCGGCCAGGGCATAGAACGCGCACCAACACGCAAGCGCTACCAGGACCACGCCGCCGGTCCTGAGCATGCGCCACTTTCGAGCAATCATCCACGTCTCCTCTACGAGAACGGGGGGACACCATACTTGACACTCAACTGACTATGATAACGGACGAGCCGGGCCATGTAATACGCCAGGACAGACCTGCCACAAGGTTTCACGCATATTCCACAGCATGCGTATTACGCCTCAGCCTGTGATACCGGCTTCACGGCCCAGATGAGATCATAGTAGGTCTGCCAGATCTCGCGGCGAATGTCGGACAGACCTAGCTCAGTCAACTGCTGGTCGAATGCCTCACGCGATGCGACACGGCCCGGGAAGTAGAGACGGTCGACGCCGACGCGGTGGGTAATGAGCAGACACCCACCCGGCTGCAAGACGCGGACCATCTCGCACAGCGCCGCATCCGGCAACGGCAGGAACTCCAGCGCCTCGAGGCACGTGACGGCATGGAAGGAGGCATCGGGGAACGGGAGCGCAGTCACATTATGCTGGAGCAGGGTGACGCGCTCGCGCCACGCAGCGAGCTTCGCCTCCGCTTCCTCCAACATCCTCGCCGATGAGTCCAGGGCGATTATCTCGCCGGTGAAGTCCGGCTGTTGGAGGAGGGCAAGGGGAAGGCGGCCGGTGCCCGTGGCGACGTCCAGGATACGAGGGTGGGGGATAGCGACCAGGCGCTCGACCAGCGGATAGCCGAGGCGGTCCGCCTCGTCATCCTCGTCAAAGCCTTTGATACGGTCGTAGGAGTGCGCGCTCCAGTCATACATGAGGGTGACGATGGTACGGCCGAGGTAAGCCCCCTCGGCGAGGACGAGCTGCCAGTAGGCCAGCGCCGCCAGCAGCGCCACGACCACGACAATGGCTCCCCACCCCCACAGACTCACTGCCCCTCTGCTAGAGTAGGACGAGGTCGTTGCGGTGGATGACCTCAGCGCCGTAGTCGTAGCCGAGCCGACCCTCGATCTCGGCTGACTTCAACCCTTTGATAAGCCGCAGGTCAGCTGAGTTGTAGATGGCAATCCCCCGCGCAATGTCGTGCAGAGCGCGATCCACCACCTTCACTGTCGCCCCTCGGGCAAAATCCCCGCGCACCTCGACGACACCGGCCGGCAGGAGGCTCTTGCCCCCTTCCTTAAGCGCGCGCACCGCGCCGTCGTCCACCACGAGCTCACCGCGAATGGGGTCGGTTAGAATCCAGCGCTTGCGGCTCTCCATGCGGTTCGCGGTCGCGGCGAACAGAGTGCCGAGCGTCTCGCCCGCCACCAGCCGCAGCAGGACATCCGGCTCCCCACCGGCCGCGACGATGGTCGCCGTGCCGGTGCGCGTCGCCAGGTCAGCCGCCTGAATCTTGGTGATCATGCCACCCGTTCCGCGCCCGGTCACCGTTCCACCCGCGAGGGCACGCACAGAGTCGTCGATGTGCTCCACCAGAGGGATGAGGGTTGCTTCTGGGTTCTTGCGCGGGTCGGCAGTGAACAGCCCAGCGGCGTCCGTGAGCATCACCAGCAGGTCGGCGTCGATGAGGTTGGCGACGAGGGCGGAGAGGTTGTCGTTGTCGCCGATACGGATTTCCTCCACACCGACGACGTCGTTCTCGTTGACGATGGGCACCACACGCCGCTCCAGCAGGGCGAGCAGCGTGTTGCGGGCGTTGAGGTAGCGCGTGCGGTCGGCAAGGTCAACGCGGGTTAGGAGGGCCTGGGCGACCGGAATGTCGTACAGATCGAAGAGCTGGGCGTAGAGCTGCATCAGCCGGCCCTGCCCGACGGCCGCGAGCATCTGCTTGAGGGGAATGCCGCGAATGCGCGCGTACAGGTCGAGGCGCTCGCGCCCGGCCAGCACCGCGCCCGACGAGACAACCGCCACCTCGACGCCCGCGCCGTGCAGCGTCGCCACCTGGCGCACGAGGTCAACAAGTCGCGGGCGGCTCAGGCGTGGGCCGCCCGCGGTCAACACATTTGTCCCTAGCTTAACGACGACTCGATGATAACGCATTGCCCGACCCTGGCGCGCGCCAGCGTTACTCCTCCAGCTTGAGGACGGCCATGAACGCTTCCTGGGGAATCTCGACGTTGCCCAGGCGCTTCATGCGCTTCTTGCCCTCTTTTTGCTTCTCCAGCAGCTTGCGCTTGCGCGTGATGTCGCCGCCGTAGCACTTCGCCAGCACGTTCTTCGCCATCGCCTTGACCGTCTCGCGGGCGATGATGCGCCCGCCGACGGCCGCCTGGATCGGCACCGGGAAGAGCTGGCGCGGGATGACCTCCTTGAGCCGCAGGGCCAGGGCCGCGCCCTTCTCCCGCGCCTTGTCTCGGTGGACAATCAGGGAGAGGGCGTCGACCGGCTGCTCGTTGACTAGGATGTCCATCTTCACCAGGTCGCCTGCCCGGTTGCCCAGGAAGTGGTAGTCGAGCGACGCATAGCCGCGTGTGCGGCTCTTGAGCTGGTCGTAGAAATCCACGATCAGCTCAGCCAGCGGCATCTCGAACGTCATGTGGACGCGGATCTCGTCCAGGTACTCCATCTTCTCCAGCGTGCCGCGCCGGTTGCGCACAAGCTCCATCACCGTACCGATGTACTCGGACGGCGTGAAGATGCTCAGCTGCATCCACGGCTCTTCGATGGTCTCGATCTCCGCCGGCGAAGGCAGGTCGGCCGGGTTGTCCACGGTCACAATCTCGCCGTCGCGCTTGAGCACCTCGTACTCCACGCTCGGCGCTGTGACCAACAAATTCAGGTCGTACTCGCGCTCCAGACGCTCCTGGACGATCTCCAGGTGCAGCAAGCCGAGGAAGCCGCAGCGGAAGCCGAAGCCCAGGGCGACGGAATTCTCCGGCTGGTAAATGAGCGACGCGTCGTTGAGCTTGAGCTTCTCTAGCGCGTCGCGCAGCTCGTAGTACTGCTCGGTATCCACGGGGTACATGCCGGCGAACACCATCGGCTTGGCCGGGCGGTAGCCGGGCAGCGGGGTATCGGCCGGGTTGTCGGCGGTCGTGACGGTATCGCCGACGGAGACCTCACGCACGCTCTTGAGGCCCGTCGCCACGTAGCCCACGTCGCCCGCCGCCAGCTCTGGCACGGTCGTCATACGCGGCTTGAACACACCGAACTCGAGCGCGTCGAGGCGCTGCTGCATGGACATGAGCATCAGCGGTGTGTTCGCCGTCATCGCCCCATCCACGACGCGCACATAGGCGATGACGCCCTTGTACTGGTCGTAGTGGGAGTCGAAGATAAGCGCGCGCAGCGGCTGATGCCGCTGGCCGCGCGGCGCGGGGATGCGCTGGATGATGGCTTCCAGAAGCTCGTCGATGCCGATGCCTTCCTTCGCCGACGCCAGGATGATGTCCTCGCGGGGAATGCCCATGAGGTCTTCGATCTCCTGGGCGACGCGCTCCGGCTCGGCGGCGGGCAGGTCGATCTTGTTGACGACGGGGATGATGGTCAGGTTGTTGTCGAGCGCCAGGTAGAGGTTCGCCAGCGTTTGCGCCTCGATGCCCTGGGACGCATCCACGACGAGGACGGCGCCCTCGCAGGCTTGCAGGGCGCGGCTGACTTCGTAGGTAAAGTCGACGTGGCCGGGCGTGTCGATCAGGTTAAGCTCGTATGTCTCGCCGTCGGGCGCCTGGTAGTCCATGCGCACCGCTTTGGCCTTGATCGTGATGCCCTTCTCGCGCTCAAGCTCCATCTGGTCCAGCACTTGCTCAGACATCTCGCGGCGCGTCAGGGTGCCCGTGCGCTCGAGCAGGCGGTCCGAGAGCGTGCTCTTGCCGTGGTCGATGTGCGCGATAATCGAAAAGTTACGGATGTGATTCTGATCCATTTATCATTCCTACAACTGTACAGCCCACGCCCCTAAGTATAGTCCTGGGCAGCCCTAAACAGAATTTCCTAGCATGACGTTATACAATAGAGGTTAGGCGAGGGCAGCGCGCACCAAGGCATCTATGTCGGCGGTAGACGGTGCGCCCACGACGAGATGCGCCAGGAACTCGACGTTGCCGGCCGGGCCCACGACGGGCGAGCGGATGAGGCCGAGCGGCGCGAAGCCGTTTTCGGCCGCCCACGTCAGCGTGCCGTGGAGCACACTGCTGTGGAGCGCCGGGTCGCGCACGACGCCGCCCTTGCCTACCTGCCCCTTGCCGACTTCGAATTGCGGCTTGATGAGCGCGACCACGTCGGCCCCTGGGCGCGACAGCTTCGCCACCACGGGCAGGACGAGGCGCAGCGAGATGAACGACACGTCGATGACGGTCAGGTCTATCGGCTCCGGGAGGCTCTCCAGGTAGCGAATGTTGACGCGGTCCATCACGACGACTCTAGAGTCCTGGCGCAACGTCCAGGCGAGCTGGCCGTAGCCTACATCGACGGCGTATACCCGCGTCGCGCCTCGGCGCAGCAACACATCGGTGAAGCCGCCGGTCGAGGCCCCCACGTCGAGGGCAACGCGCTCGGTGACCTGAACGGCGAACGCCTCCAGGGCGGCATCGAGCTTCAGCCCACCGCGGCTGGCGAACTGCGGCTTGGCCTCGACCACGATTCCGGCCTCAGCTTCGACTCGCGTACCGGGCTTGTCGACGACCTGGCCCGCGACGCGCACCGCGCCCGCCTCGATCATACGCTGGGCCTGGGTGCGGCTCTCGGCCAGCCCGCGCTGCACGAGCAGCGCATCCAGCCGTTCTTTCACCGTCTCTCTCGCCCGATCCTGCGCCGCCCCCGCATCGTCTTGACGGAGCGGCGCGAATGGAGTACGCTTTTCGTTATGGATGATCCGATGACGACAACCCCTTCCGAGACCGTACGCGCTGCCCAAAGCCCGATTCGCACGCTACGCTACCTGTTCAAGGCCATGCGGCCGCGCCAGTGGACGAAGAACCTCTTCATCTATGCAGCGCTGCTGTTCGACGCCAAGCTGCTGGACATTCCCCTATTTCTCAAGACGACGGCGGGGTTTCTCATCTTCTGCCTGCTGTCCAGCGCCGTCTACCTGATCAACGACCTGGGCGACATGGAGGCCGACCGCGCCCACCCGACGAAGCGCTTCCGGCCGCTCGCGTCCGGGCGGCTCTCGCCGCGCGTGGCGATTGTCGCCACGGTATTGTTCATCGCGGTGACGCTGCCGACCGCTGTCTGGCTCGACTGGCGCTTCGGCGTCATCAGTGTCGTCTACCTGGCGCTGCAAATTGCCTACACCTACGCGCTCAAGAACATCGTCCTGATCGACGTGTTCTGCATCGCCGCCGGGTTCGTGCTGCGCGTCGCGGCGGGCGTCGTGCTGGTCCAGGCGCGCAACTTCTCGCCCTGGCTCTACCTGACCGTCACCCTGCTGGCCCTGTTCATCGCCATCGGCAAGCGCCGCCACGAGCTGACGCTGCTCCAGGGCAAGGCCGACAGCCACCGGCGCATTCTCTCGGAGTATAACCTGCGCCTGCTCGACGACATGATGGGCCTGGTTACGGCGGCGACGGCCGTCACGTACGCCTTCTACACCTTCTCTGCGCCCAACCTGCCGCCCAACCACCTGATGATGCTGACGATCCCCTTCGTCCTCTACGGCATCTTCCGCTACCAGTACCTTATCCACGTGCGCGGCGAGGGCGGCAGCCCGGACGAACTGCTGCTGCGCGATAAGCCGCTCCTGGTGGACATCGTGCTGTGGGGCCTGACGGTCTTCGCCGTCATGTACATCCTCCCCGCCTGAGTCCTGTCACTCTGAGCGGTAGCGAAGAGTCCCCCGCCGGGATGCTTCGCTATCGCTCAGCATGACAACGCCCGCCTAACATAGCTGAAACCCGTTTTCGCTCGGAAAACGGGTTTCTCGCATAAGCTCTAGCGCTTGGTGTACTGGGGCCGCTTGCGCGCGCGCCGCAGACCTGGCTTCTTGCGCTCCTTCTCACGCGGGTCGCGGGTCAGGAGGCCGTTCGTCTTGAGCGTCGAGTGCATGTCGGGGTTGGCCTTGTCCAGCGCGCGGGCGATGCCGAGGCGAATCGCGCCCGCCTGGCCGTGGACGCCGCCACCGTTCGTGAGGACGGTCACGTTGTACCGCGCGTCGTTGCCGGTCGCGCGGAGCGGAGCCAGCGCCTCTTCGATGTAGCGCTCGTTGCCGGTCCCGAAATATTCCGTAATCGTTTTGTTGTTGACCAGGATCGTACCGGTGCCGCCGGGATACAGGCGCACCTCGGCGGTCGCCGCCTTGCGGCGGCCGACGGCGTAGTGATACTGGCCGGGCAGGTTCATCGCCATGTAGGTCGTCTCCTCTTAGGCTTCAATTTCCAGCGGCTTGGGCTTCTGGGCCGCATGCGGATGGTCCGCGCGGCGGTAAATCTTGAGCTTGCGGAGCTGCTGCCGCCCCAGGCTGTTGTGCGGCAACATGCCCCACACGGCTTCGCGAATGACGCGGTCGGGGTGCGTCTTCAGCATGTCGCGCAGGCTGACCGCCTTGAGACCACCCGGATAGCCCGAGTGGCGATAGTAGAACTTCTCGGTCAGCCGATTGCCCGTCACGTGAATCTTGTCGCAGTTGACCACGATCACGAAGTCGCCGGTATCAATGTTCGGCTGGAAAATCGGCTTGTGCTTCCCGCGCAGCACGCGAGCGATCTCAGTCGCCAGACGGCCGAGCGTCTTGCCCTGGGCATCCACCACGTACCACTCGCGCTGCACCTCAGCCGGTTTGGTTACATAGGTTCGCACTGTCGTACTCCTTCACGTGGCCGGGTCAAGCGCCCGCCACTCTGACTCGTCATACGTTACGTTGACCAGGCACAACCCTTGCGGGGGAGCCAGGCCATGCAGCCGCTGTGGATCCGTCGAAGCCAGGATCGCAGCCACGTCCTCGGCCGTCAGACGCCCGCGCCCAGCTTCCGCCAGGGCGAACACCATGCGGCGCACCATGTGCCGCAAGAACGCATCCGCAGACACGGTCACAACGACACACTCTCCCTGCGTCTCGACCGCCAGCCGCGTCATGCAGCGAAGCGTCGAAGCGCCCTCACGCATCGGCTGCCCAAACGCGCGAAAGTCATGACGGCCAGCCAACGGGGCTGTGGCCGCCGCCATCGCTTCCACGTCCAGGGGCAGTGCGACGTGCCAGGTCGTTCGCGCCAGGAGAGGAGCGCGAACCGGGCGGTTCAAAATCGTGTAAACGTACGTGCGCTCTCGCGCACTATAGCGGGCGTGGAACCCAAGCGGCGCTTCCATCAGCTCCGTGACCACCACGTCCGCTGGCAGCACCGCCGCCAGCGCCCGCTGCAAGACCTCGACGGGCCGGCCCCACCCACTATCGAAGTGGGCCACCTGCCCTGTCGCATGCACCCCCGCGTCTGTTCGGCCTGCGCCGACGACGCGGACCGCCTCACCCGTGATGCGCAGGATGGCCCCTTCCAGGACCACCTGCACCGTCCGCCCGCGCTCCGCCGCCTGCGCCTGCCACCCCGCGAAGTCCGTACCGTCGTACTCTATCTTCGCACGGAGGCGGCGCTGACCTGGCGCCGGAGCATTGGGAAGGCGCGGCACGTCCTAGGCGACGATCTCCAGGTACACCATCTCGGCGGCGTCGCCACGGCGCGGGCCGAGCTTCAGGATACGCGTGTAGCCGCCGGGCCGCTCCAGGTTGTTGGCGGCGACCTCGTGGATCAGGCGGTCCACGACGGCCTTGTCATGGATCGTGCGCAGGATGATGCGGCGAGCGTGAAGGGCGACCGCAGCGGCCATCTTCTCCAGCTCCGCCGTCTGGCCCGCGCGCGCCAGGTCGACCATCTTCTGGGCGTTCGCGCCGCCCACCAGGGGCGTCAGGCTCGCCAAGTTGCCGGCCTGAGCCAGGCTCACCAGGCGGCCGCCTTCGGCGCGCTTCGCCCGGGTAATGATGCGCTCCGCCTCCGGCTTGACGGCCTTGGCCTTGGCCTCGGTTGTCTTGATGCGGTCGTAGCGGAACAGGTCGGTCATGAGATTGCGATACAGGGCGCGGCGCTGAGCTTCATTGCGGCCAAGATGGCGCCCGAAAACTTGATGGGGCATGATTTCTATTCCTCGATCAGATCGTCTACGTCGTCACCGTACTCGTGAGCGCCGTCGCGTCCGTTCACTGGCGTCCCGACGTACTGCATCAGATCGCGCTCAGTCAGCGCGTCCTTCAACTCGTTGAGTGACTTCAAGCCAAAGTTCCGAATGACGAGCATCTCGTCGTCGCCCTTGCGCAGCTTCTCCAGGACCTCGCCGACGCGGGTGATCCCGGCGCGCTTGAGACAGTTGTAGCCGCGCACCGGCAGCTCCAGCGCCTCGATGGGCATGTCGTACACTTCGGTCGGAATCTTGATACCGGATGTCTGGGGCTCGGGCTCGACGACAGCGCCGAAAGCTACCAGCCGCTGGAACTCGCGCACCAGGCGCTCGGCAGCGAACTGCACCGCGTCCTGGGGCGCCATCGTCCCGTCAGTCCAGACTTCCAGGATCAGGCGGTCGTAGTCGGTGGCCTGCTCGACGCGGGCCGGCTCGACGCGGAAGGAGACCTTGCGCACCGGGCTGAAAATCGCGTCTACGGGCAGCTCGCCGATGGCGAGGCGACTACTGTGCCGGTCGGCGGGGATGTACCCCATGCCGCGCTCGACAATCATCTCGACGTCGACGTGGCCCTGGTTGTCCAGGGTCAGCAGCGGCAGCTCCTGATTGATGATCTCAATCTCGCTCGGCGCTTCGATGTCCGCTGCCGTGACCACGCCGCTGCCCCGCGCCTCCAGGCGCATGCGCACCGGCCCGTCTACGCTAGGCGTCATCTTCAACCGCAACTGCTTGACGTTCAGAACCAGCCGCGTCGTATCTTCCTTCGCCGAGGGAATCGGCGAGAATTCGTGATGGACACCGTCGATCTTGATAGAGGTCACAGCCACACCGGGCAACGAACTGAGCAGGACACGCCGCAGTGCGTTCCCTACCGTCGTCCCATAGCCACGATCCAGCGGACTAATCCTGAAGCGAGCATAATTCCGGGAACTGGCTTCCACTTCAATTTTGACATCGGCCGGTCGACCATTGTCAGCCATTTTTTCCCTCACTTCCCCCGAAAGCGGGCGAGACGCGACAGCCGTCCATTAGCAAGAACACCTCGCTCTCGCCTGCCCTTCGGCCCTTGAATACTTTACCCACGTTTTGGCCCGATGAGGCGTCGTCTGGGCAGGACGAACGCGCCCCATGTTACCGCAAGGGCGCGCTTGCCTTGCAACCACTTTGGGTTAGACGCGGCGGCGCTTGGGCGGCCGGCAACCGTTGTGCGGAATCGGCGTCACATCGTTGATGGACCGAACGCGCAGCCCGCTCGCAGCCAGGGAGCGCACCGCCGGTTCGCGGCCGGGGCCGGGGCCTTTGACAAAGACATCCACCTCGCGCACGCCGTGGTCCATGGCCGCGCGCGCTGCGCTCTGGGCCGCCAGCTGCGCCGCGTACGGCGTGCTCTTGCGCGAGCCCTTCATGCCAGACTGACCGGCGCTTCCCCAGGCCAGGGTGTTGCCGCTCAGGTCGGTAATCGTTACAATCGTATTGTTGAAGGTCGAGTGAATGTGCGCATGGCCGTGCGGCACATTCTTGCGCGGCCCGCGGCTCGCCGGTCGGCGACCACCGCGCGCGCCTCCTCCTCCTGTTGTCGGACGTTGTCGGGGCATAGCTTTCCTCTTGTGTTCGAGAACGGCGGCCACACGCGGGCCGCGCCTGTATTCTGCGCCGGCCCAATCGTAGCCGGCGCAGGACACGGTATGCACGGGCGGCAGAAAAACTGCCACCCGTACCGATTACTTCTTCGCGCGCGACCGGCGGCGGCCCGGCACGGTCTTGCGGGCGCCGCGCTTGGTTCGAGCATTCGTCCGCGTCCGCTGACCACGCACCGGCAAGCTGCGGCGATGGCGCAGGCCGCGATAGCAGTTGATCTCCTGCAGACGCTTGATATTCTGGCCGATCTCACGACGCAGATCACCTTCGACCTTCAGCTCACGGTCGATATAGGTTCGGATCGAGCCTAGCTCAGCCTCAGTCAGATCCTTCACGCGCGTGTCAGGGCTGACACCCGTCGTACTGAGGATCGTGCGGCTGGTCGTCGGACCGATGCCGAAAATGTAGGTGAGCGCTACTTCGACGCGCTTGTCGCGAGGGACGTCGACGCCCGCAATACGAGCCATTCCTCTGCTCCTTTAACCTTGCCGCTGCTTGTGGCGGGGATTATCGCAAATGACAAGCACCGTCCCACGGCGCTTGATAATCTTGCACTTTTCGCACCGGCGCTTGACCGACGGCTTGACTTTCATGGCGGTCTCCTTCCAACAGCAAAACGTTAGTATACCACAGCTTTACAACTGTGTCAAGATATCATACCCACCTGGCGTGACGACCACGGTATGCTCGAAGTGCGCCGAGAGGGCCCGGTCTGCCGTCGCCACCGTCCACTTGTCCTTGCGAACCACCGTGTCCGGGCGGCCCTGCACGACCATCGGCTCGACGGCGAACGTCATGCCCGGCTTCATGCGCACGTTCGGTGGCCGTGACCCGTTGGGGTCTAGCCAGTTCGGGATACTCGGCTCTTCATGCAGGCTGTGCCCCACACCATGACCCTGGTAGTCGCGGATCAGGTTGTAGCCATGCCCCTCGACGTAGTCCTGGATCGACTGAGAAATCTCCAGGATGCGTCCATCCGGCTTGACGCGGCTGAGGCCGATGTACAACGCTTCGCGCGTGACATCCAGCAGGCGCTGCACCGCCGCGCTGATCGCCCCCACCGGGAACGTCCACGCGCCATCCGCGTGCAGTCCCTTGACCTGAGCGCCAACGTCGAGGCTTACGATGTCTCCAGCCTTGAGAGCGCGCTTGCCCGGGATGCCGTGTACAATTTCCTCGTTGACTGAGATGCACGCCGACGCCGGGAAGCCGTATAATCCTTTAAAGGAGGGGGTCGCGCCGCGCCCGCGGATTGCCGCATCAATGATGCGGTTCAACTCCTCCGTCGTGATGCCCGGGCGGATGGCCGCCTCTGCTTCTTCCAGAGTCTCGGCCACAATACGGCCCGCCTGGCGCATCAACTCCAATTCACTTTTGGACTTCAGAATGATCATTCTTCGCTTGGTATCGCAACGCCGAGGGCGCGAAGCACCGTCTCTTGAACCTCTTCGATGGATTGCTCTCCATTGAGCTGCATGAGCAGTCCGCGCGAGCGGTAAAACCCCTGGAGTGGCCTCGTCTGCTGGTAATATACTTCCAGGCGGTGTTCGATAGTCTCCGGGCGGTCGTCCGGGCGCTGGTATAGCTCGCCACCGCACGCGTCGCACACGCCGTGTTGCAGCGGCGGGTGGAACGACGTGTGATACGACGCGCCACATTTGCGGCAAACCCACCGCCCGCTCAGGCGCTCGACCAGCGTCTCATGCTCCACCTGGAGATCGAGCACAGAGCGGATAGCCTTTCCCTGCGCCGCGAGCGCCGCCTCCAGGGCTTCAGCTTGGGGGATTGTGCGCGGGAAGCCATCCAGGATGGCGCCTTTCGCGCAGTCTTCCGCCTCAAGCCTGTGCATCACCATGCCGACCGTCACTTCGTCCGGCACGAGCTCACCGCGATCCATGTAATACTTTGCCTGGCGGCCCAATTCCGATTGCTGGCGTATGTTTTCTCGGAACAGGTCCCCGGACGACACTGGAGCAATTCCCAAAATCTGGCTCAGTAGCGCCGTCTGGGTCCCTTTGCCGGCGCCTGGCGCGCCGAACAAAATGAGATACATCGGCTGGCAATTGTCTGCAACCACGGCGTTGCTCCTATGCGATTGCGTTTCGCCTTGCGGCAGCGACTTCAATTAATCACTGAAGTCGCTGCACAAAAAGGCGCACATTAGCGACCCGCAGAGCCAACAATGAGAAGCAGCAGCAGCGCCACTCCTTACTTAATGAAGCCCTCGTAGTGGCGCATCAAGAGTTGCGCCTCGAGCTGCTTCATCGTATCCAGCGTCACGCCGACGACGATAAGCAGGCCGCTACTGGTCACAAGCAAGTCGCTACTCCGCGCCGCGACACCGAAGCCAGGGAGCAGGCTGACCAACCAGGGCATGATGGCGATCACGCCCAGGAAGACCGCGCCCGCCAGGGTGATGCGCTGGAGGACGTAGTTGAGATACTCCTCGGTGCGCTTGCCCGGCCGGATGCCAGGGATGAAGCCCCCCTGGCGCTGAAGCGTCTCCGGCAGGTTCTGCTGGCGGAAGATCGTGTCGGTGTAGAAGAACGTGAACGCGACGACGAGGACGAAGTACATGATCCAGTAGCCGGTCGATGCCGTGTTGAATACACGGTAGACCGCTTGCGCGATCGTCGCCACCGTGGCGTTCGGGCTGGAGATAAACCCCTGCGTCAGGAGACTGGGCAAGATCAAGATGGACGAGGCGAAGATGAGCGGGATCATGCCCGCCGAGTTCACCCGGAGCGGCACGTACGTGCTCTGCCCGCCGTACATCTTGGTGCCCCGCACGCGCTTGCCGTACTGCACCGGGATGCGACGCTGCGCCTCCTGGATCACCACGATGGCCGCAATCATCACGAGCGTCAGGACGATCAGCAGGATAACGCGGAACGGGCCAGACGTGCTGAACAGTGTCCCAAACTGGGACGGGATGGCGGCAATGATACCACCGAAGATGATGATCGAGACACCGTTCCCGATACCCTCTTCGGTGATGAGCTGGCCGAGCCACATGGCAAACATCGTGCCCGCGACGAGGCTCAAGACAATGGTCAGCGTTACCAGTGGCGCTGAGAACAGGCCGAACGTTGTTAGAGCGCCTGACTGCTGGAGCAGCACCGCCTGGGCGTACCCCTGGAGCGCAGCCAGCGGGATGGTCAGCCAGTACTGATACTGCGTGAGCTTCTGGCGGCCCGCCTCGCCCTCTTCCGTCAGCTCCTTGAGCTTCGGCACGAGCGGGGTGAGCAGCTGGAAGATAATCGTCGCCGTGATGTAGGGGTAGACCCCCATGGCCAGGATGGAGAAGTTGCGCAACGCGCCGCCCGACAGCAGGTTCAGGAAGCCTAGAAACTGGCTGTTGGCGAAAACGTCACGCAGCTTGGGCAGATCGACACCCGGCACCGGGATGTGAGCGGCGAAGCGGTAGATGATGAGGATCAGCAGCGTGAACAGCAGCTTCTTGCGCAGATCAGGTAACGTGAATGCGTTTCTCAGGGCTGCAAGCATTTCACCTCTCCCTGTCAGGCCGACGCGAGTTCTTCGATGCGCCCGCCAGCAGCTTCAATCTTCGCCCGCGCGCTGGCAGAGAAACGGTGCGCTCGCACGGTCAGTGGTTTGTCGATCTCGCCCCGGCCCAGGACCTTGACCGGCGCTTTGGCGCTCTTGATCAGGCCCGCCGCGACCATCGCTTCGAGAGTCACATCCGCGCCCGCCTCGAAGGCTTCGCTCAGGCGGTCCAGGTTGACCTCAGAGACCTCTTCGCGGTTGATATTGACGAAGCCGCGCTTGTGGGGCAAACGCCGCACGAGAGGCAGCTGACCGCCTTCAAAGTATGGCCCCTTCACGCCGCCAGAGCGCGCGCCCTGACCTTTGCGGCCGCGGCCGGCGTATGTGCCCTGGCCGCTGCCGGTGCCCCGGCCGACGCGCTTGCGCGGCTTACGGGCGCCCTTGGGCGAGCTAAGTTCATCCAGTCTCATAGTGTCCCTCCGCTAGACGCCGGAGCCGTCTCCGTCACGGACGCCTCCGACTCGCGTTCAATTTCTTCCACCACCACCAGGTGGCGCACCGAGTTCACCATCCCACGCAGGGACGGTACGTCGGCGATCTCAACGGTCTGGCCGAGCTTGCGCAGCCCCAGCGCCTTGATGGTGTCCTTGTGGCGCTGCAGGTTGCCAATGCTGCTCTTGACGTACGTGACACGTAGATACTTAGCCATTGCTGCGACTCCACACTGGCGCAAGCTCGGCGGCCGTCTTGCCGCGCCGCTTCGCCTCAGCCTCTGGGCTTTTCAACTCTTCCAGTGCCTGAATGGTGGCGCGCACCACGTTCAACACGTTGTTGCTGCCCAGGGACTTCGTGAGAATGTCGTGAATGCCCGCCGCCTCGACGACCGCGCGCACGCCGCCACCGGCGATAACCCCCGTGCCAGGCGTCGCTGGCTTGAGCATAATCTTGGCGGCGCTGTAGCGTGACGTCACCTCATGCGGGATTGTCGTCCCCACAATCGGGACCTGAATCATGTGGCGCTTGGCGCGGTCGATGCCCTTGCGGATCGCCTCGGGCACTTCGCGGGCCTTGCCGATACCGACGCCGACACGCCCCTGGTTGTCGCCGACGACGACCACGACGCGGAATGCGAAGCGGCGGCCGCCCTTGATGACCTTGGCCGTGCGGGCGATGTCGATCACGCGCTCGTCAAGCTGCTCTCGGTCCTGGCCTTCGTCAGTCCGCTCGCGGCGGTCGCGCGGCCCGCGATCACCACGCCGCTCGCCACCCGGCCCGCCGGGACCACCCGGGCCGCGACCACCAGGCCCACCAGGGCCACGACCACCGGGACCACCCGGCCCGCCGGGACCACGACCACCCGGGCCGCCCGGACCACGGCTGCCACCTCCCGGACCGCGGCCACCGCCGCCCGGACCACGGCCGCCGCCGAAGCTGCCGCCGCCACTACCACCACGATTACCAGCGGCGCCGCCCCCACCGGGACGATTGCCACCACTGGGCCTACGAGCCTGATCCATGGATATCTACCCTTCCGTGTTGCTCACGCCGGGCGGGGTTCGGTCTCTCCATCCCGCCCGACTCGCTTAGCGCACTGCCGCTCTTGACTTGAATACACTGGCGGCAGATCGCGGATCATTGCTTGTTAGAACTGGAGACCGGCCTCACGCGCCGCATCGGCGACTGCCTTCACGCGGCCGTGGTAGACGTATCCACCGCGGTCGAACACGACCTGCGAAATCCCCACCTCCAGGGCGCGCTGGGCTACCAGTCGCCCCACGGCTTGCGCTTCCTGCGTCTTGGTCATCTGGGCCAGCTGCGGCTTTAGCGTCACGTCCAGCGTCGACGCCGAAACCAGGGTACGGCCCTCGGAGTCGTCGATGACCTGGGCATAGATGTGGGCCAGGCTGCGATAAACGCTCAGCCGTGGGCGCTGCGTTGTTCCCTGCACCCGCTTGCGGACACGCTCGTGTCGGCGGTCGCGCGCGAGACGGCGTGCTGATGTCTTTGCCATGATGCTTTCGCTCCTCAGGCACCACCGCCCTGGCGGTCAGAACCAGCGCGGGACGCCGTGATGTATTATTTCTTCGCCTTGCCAGTCTTACCGGCCTTGCGGCGGATACGCTCACCCTGATACAGGATGCCCTTGCCCTTGTACGGCTCGGGCGGACGGATGCGGCGAATCTTGGCCGCGACCTCACCGACGACTTCCTTATCGTTGCCGTCGATGGTAACCAGGCGGGCGGTCTTGTCGATACTAAACTTGATGCCCTGGGGCGGCTCGAACGGCACCGGGTGCGAGTACCCGACGTTCAGCACCAGGTTGTTGCCCTGTAGCTCGGCGCGGTAGCCGACGCCCTGGATGTCCAGCGTGCGCTGGAAGCCGCTCGACACGCCCGTGACCATGTTAGCCAACAGGGCGCGGCTCAGGCCGTGGAGGGCGCGGAACTGCTTCGTGTCGGCCGGACGGGAGACGGTCAGCGTGCCGTCGTGCTGCTCGACGACAATGCCTGGGTAGAACGTGCGGCTTAGCTCGCCACGCGGGCCTTTGACTGTCACATTGCTGCCGTCGATGGTGGCGGTCACGCCCTTCGGCAGCGAGATAGGCATCTTACCAATTCGGGACATATCAATCTCCTCCCCTTCTACCACACAAAGGCGAGGACCTCGCCCCCAACACCCTGGCGGCGCGCTTCCTTCCCCGTCATAACGCCCTTCGGCGTCGACATGATGGCGATGCCCATGCCACTCAGCACCAGCGGGATCTCATCCCGCCCAGAGTAGACACGGCGGCCGGGGCGGCTGACGCGCTTGAGGCCGGTCAGCACCGGCTGGCGCTCAGGCGTATACTTGAGCTGAAGGCGCAGCACCTTCTTAGCGCCGTCGGCCATCACCTCGTAATTCTGAATAAAGCCTTCTCGGACAAGAATCGCAGCGATTGCTTCCTTCATCTTCGAGCTGGGCATCGTCACGACGGCGTGGCGCGCCATCGCAGCGTTGCGGAGCCGGGTCAGCATATCGGCGATAGGATCGCTCATCTGCATGGGTGTACCTCTTTACCTAACCACCTTGATCTAGGCCCACCAAATCTCGTGATCGAGATCGAGGTGGTTACCAGCTCGACTTGACGACGCCGGGGACCTTGCCCTCGAGCGCGAGCCGGCGGAAGCAGATTCGGCACAGGCGGAAGCGGCGCATATAACCCCGCGGGCGACCGCAGATCGAGCAGCGGTTGCGCACCCGAGTGGGGTACTTGCGCTTCGTTTCGCGCGCAATCATCGACTTCTTAGCCATGTATCTCCTCGCTTCTCCTACTGCCGGAACGGCATGCCCATCAGGCCGAGCAGCCGCCGCGCTTCCTGGTCGGTCGGGGCCGACGTCACGACCGTGATTTCCATGCCCCGGACTCGGTCGATCTTGTCGTAGTCGATCTCCGGGAAGATTAGCTGCTCTTTGAGGCCGAGCGTGTAGTTGCCGCGGCCGTCGAAGGCATCACGCGGGACGCCACGGAAGTCGCGCGTGCGCGGGAGGGCGACACGCATCAGACGCTCCAGGAAGTCCCACATGCGCGGACCGCGCAGCGTCACCTTCACGCCAATCGGGTTGCCTTCGCGCAGCTTGAAGCTGGCGATGGACTTCTTCGCCCGCGTGATGACCGGCTTCTGGCCCGTGATCGTCGCCAGGTCGCGTACCGCCGCGTCCATCGCCTTCGGATTCTGTAGCGCCTCGCCAGCGCCGATATTCACGACAACTTTCTGGACCCGCGGCACCTGCATGATGTTCGAATACCCGAACTCCTGCATGAGCTGGGGCACAATCTGTTCAGAATAGCGTTCTTTGAGTCCCATGTGCGCCCCCTTACTGGTCCAGCGGCTCGCCGCAGTTCTTGCACACGCGGTGCTTCTCGCGGCCGACGCCCTCGAAGCCCACGCGTGTGGCCTTGTTACAGTGCTTGCACACTGGCATGACATTCGACAGGTGAACCGGCGCCTCGCGGTCGATGATGCCCACCTGGGTGCGGACATCGCCCGTGCGGCGCTGGTGCTTCTTTACAATGTTGACACCGTGAATCAGGACGCGGTTGCTCTTGAGCATGACCTCATGCACCTCGCCCCGCTTTCCCTTATCTTCACCGCTGATGACCTCAACGGTGTCACCCTTCTTAACTCGCTGCATCGTCTTATCTCACTTCCCCTAAAGGGTTCCTTCGGCCCAGCGAGACAGCGGCCCAACGCGGCGGCTCTTGCCACCCGCTAGCAGGCGTCCCGTCATCTCCACGATGGCGGCGACCCTGTCGCTCGCGCCAGGCTTCCGCCCGACGCTGGCCGCTCGACCGCTATGTCGCTATGCCGCGTCTAGAGAGTCTCCGGCGCCAGGGAGACGATCTTCATGAAGCCGCGGTCGCGCAGCTCGCGCGCCACCGGCCCGAAGATGCGCGTCCCCTTCGGATTCTGCTCGTTGTCCAGGATGACCGCGGCATTCTCGTCGAACTTGATGTAGCTGCCATCCGGGCGGCCATACTCTTTGGAGGTTCGAACCACGACGGCGCGAACGACATCGCCCTTCTTGACGGAGCCTTGCGGAGCCGCCGCCTTGACCGAGCAAATGATGATGTCGCCGACGCCAGCGTAGCGACGCTTCGACCCGCCGAGCACCTTGACGCACATCAGCTCTTTCGCGCCCGTGTTGTCGGCCACCTTCAGCCGAGTGTATTCCTGGATCATTCTTCCTCCCCAGGCACTTCGACCTCGGCCACCTCGACCGGCGCGCCCTCGCCGCGGCGCAGCCACTCGACGATAATCCAGCGCTTCTCTTTGCTCAGCGGGCGGGTCTCTTCAATCCGCACCACATCACCGATCTGCGCCTGGTTGTTCGGGTCGTGCGCCTTGTACTTCTTCGTCGTCCGAATCGTCTTGCGGTACAACGGATGCTGCTTGATGGTTTCCACAGCAACCACTGCGGTCTTGTCCATCTTGTTGCTCGTCACCCGACCGACCATGCGGCGGCGGCGAGTCTGCGGCTGCTGCTCACTCATGGCGACTGCTCCTCGTACTCCGCCAGCATCTCGCGCTCCCGCAGGATAGTCTTGATTCTGGCAATCTCCTGGCGCACCTGCGACATGCGGTTGGTGTCCTTGAGACGCCCCGTCACGGTCTGGAAGCGCAGGTTCATCATCTCCAGATACTTCGTGTCCAGGGTCGAGTGAAGCTCGCCCGTAGACATGCCGCGCAACTGCTGCGGCCTCAACAACTCACGACGCTTCATTCTCCACCCTCCTCGGTTGTCTCGGCGGGAACACCGAGCACCGGCCTGGCGATAATCTGCGTCTTGATGGGCAGCTTGTGCGCCGCGAGACGCAGCGCCTCGCGCGCCGTCGGCTCTGGCACGCCGGACATCTCAAACAGGATGCGCCCCGGCTTGACGACCGCCGCGAAGTGGTCCACCGCGCCCTTGCCCGAGCCCATGCGCGTTTCAGCGGCGCGCTTGGTCACGGGGTGGTCAGGGAAGATGCGGATCCACAGCTTGCCACCACGCCGCACCGAGCGGGTGATGGCGCGCCGGGCTGCCTCGATCTGGCGGCTCGAAATCCACGCCGGCTCCAACGCCTGGAGTGCGTAGTCGCCGAAGGAAATCTCGACGCCGCGCGTCTCCTTCCCCCCCATGCGCCCACGGTGCGCCTTACGATACTTCATCCTCTTCGGCATCAACATGTCGAAACTCCTTACGCCCCAGCCGTCTCGCTAAGGGTGGGCAACTTGTCGCCCTTGTAGATCCACACCTTGACGCCAATGCGGCCATAGGTCGTCAGCGCCTCGTCGATGGCGTAGTCGATGTCGGAGCGCAGGGTATGGCGCGGGATGCGGCCTTCCTGAACGCTCTCGTGGCGGGCCATTTCCGACCCGGCCAGTCGGCCTGACATGGCGATACGCACGCCCTTCGCGCCCAGGCGCATCGCCCGCTGCGCCGCCTGCTTCATCGCCCGCTTGTGGGAGACACGCTTCTCCACCTGCTGCACGATGCTCTCGGCCACGAGCGCCGCGACTGTCTCCGGGCGACTGATCTCCTCGACCTCGATGCGCACCTTCTTCTGCGTCAAATCCTCGAGGCTCTTCTTGAGGTTGTTGACGCTGGCGCCCTTGCGGCCGATGATGATGCCCGGCTTCGCGGTGTGGATAGTCACCGAGACCTGCTTCGGGAAGCGCTCGATCTCCAGGTCGGAGATGCCCGCGCGGCCCAAATCCTTGCGGATCAGGTTGCGGATCTTTTGGTCTTCAATCAACTGGTCCCCGTACTCTTTGCCTTCCGCGTACCAGCGCGCACGCCAGTCGTTGATGACGCCGAGACGGAACCCGTAGGGATGTACCTTACGACCCAACTGAGTTCTCCTTTTCTACTTCTCTGTCAACACGACGGTGACATGGCTCGAGCGCTTCAGGATCGGCTTGTAACGCCCGCGCGCGCCAAAACGCGCCCGCTTCATCGTCGGCCCCTCGTCAGCGAAGATGCGGCTGACGACAAGCTCATCGCGCGACAGGCTGTAGTTTTCCTCGGCATTCGCCGCCGCCGACTCGATGGTCTTAGCGACGGGCTTGGCCGCGCGCCGCGTGCTGTTGCGGAGCAAAGCTAGCGCCTGATTGACCGGCATGCCGCGCACCATATCGACGACCAGCCGCACCTTCTGCGCCGAGATGCGCAGGTAGCGCAGCTTCGCCACGCTCTCCACCTTGCTGTACTGTTCCATAAGTCTGCCCCTGTTCCTTTACTTCTTCGCCTTGGTGACTTTTTCCTTGGCGCTGTGGCCGCGGAACGTCCGGGTCGGGGCAAACTCGCCGAGCTTGTGGCCTACCATGTTCTCGGTGACGTACACCGGGATATGCTTGTGGCCGTTGTGGACGCTGATTGTGTGGCCCACCATCTGCGGGAAGACTGTTGACGCCCGCGACCAGGTCCGAATCACGCGCTTCTCGTTGCGCGTGTTCATGTCCTCGATGCGCTGCAGCAGCCTCGGCTCGATGTATGGCCCCTTCTTAAGTGAACGACTCATGCTCTACGACTCCCTCTAGCCTGGCTGACTCTTACCGGCCCTTCTTGGCCCGGCGGCGCACGATGAACTGGTCGGTGTACTTGCGCTTGCGCGTCTTCAGCCCCATCGCTACCTTGCCCCACGGCGTCTTCGGCGACTTCAAGCCCACCGGTGCCTTGCCTTCACCACCACCATGCGGGTGGTCGCGCGGGGTCATGGCCGAGCCGCGCACCGTGGGCCGTCGGCCCATGTGGCGAACGCGGCCGGCCTTGCCGAGCTTCACGTTACCCCAGTCCACGTTGCCCACCTGCCCCACCGTCGCCATCGCATTCACGTGAATGCGGCGCATTTCGCCAGACGGCAGGCGTACCGTCGCGTAATCGCCCTCTTTCGCCATCAGCTGCGCCGAAGCGCCGGCCGAGCGAGCGAGTTGGCCGCCACGGCCAGGCTGTAGCTCGATGTTGTGAACCTGCGTCCCGACAGGGATGGCGCGCAGCGGTAGGCTGTTCCCCACCTTGGCCTCGGCGTTTGGACCAGACATCACCTGGTCGCCCACTTTCAGACCCAGGGGCGCGATGATGTAGCGCTTCTCGCCGTCGCCGTACTGGATCAGGGCGATGCGCGCGGTGCGGTTCGGGTCGTACTCGATGGCCTCGACCGTGCCCGCCACATCCAGCTTGTTCCGCTTGAAGTCGATGATACGATACTGTCGGCGCACACCGCCGCCGCGATGGCGGACGGTAACTTTGCCGCGCGCATTGCGGCCGGCGTGCTTCTTCAGCACCTCGGTCAGGCTCTTCTCAGGGCCTTTGCGCGTAATCTCGTCGAAGTTCTGCCCCGTCATCCCGCGTCGTCCAGGAGACGTCGGCTTATAGACCTTAATCGGCATTCCAACCTCTTGCTATTCTTGCCGCCGCCTTATACGGTGGCTTTGCAGCGACTCTACCCTATGAGGGACTGGCAAGGAGGGTTATTCCTTACGCCTCGTACACCTCAATCGTCTGACCGGGCGCTATCGTCACGATAGCCTTCTTCCACCACGGCGTGCGCGTAATTCGCCGCCCAAAGCGGCGTGTCTTGCCGCGCACCCGCATGAGATTCACGTCTTGCACCGTTACCCCGAAGCGCATCTCGACGGCCTCTTTCACCAGCGCCTTGTTGGCGTCGCGCGCCACTTCGAAGACGTACTGGCGCTGCTCGGCCATCAGGTTGCTCTTCTCGGTGATGACGGGACGACGCAGGACCTCGTAGATGTTCACGTCATCCTCCCTTTACTTGCCCGTCGCCGGCGCGTCGTCCGCGTCCAGGCCCGTCGCCGCGCTGCTGCTCGTGTCGAAGTCGGAGGCCAGGCTGCTGCCCAGGGTCGTGCCCAGGTCGGCCCCCAAGTCGCCACCCGCGCTCGCGGTCGTGCCCAGGCCGGTCGGCGCGCTGCTCTCGGCAGGCGCGACGCTTGGCGCGGGCGAAACGGCCGGCGTCGTCGGCGCACTGGTCTGCGTTGGCGCAGCAAGGCCCAGGTCCTTGAAGTAGTGCTGCTCAATCTGCGCGACGGCCTCGACGGGCAACACCAGGGTGTCGTAGCCGAGCAAGTCGCGGACGTTGAGATAGTCGTGGCGTAGGGTCTTGACGCCCGGCAGGTTATCCGCCGAGCGCGCCACGATGGTGTTGTCGCCCTGGGGCAGGATGATGAGGGTGCTGCGCGGGTTGGCGATAGTCTTGATGAGCGCCGCCATCTCCCGCGTCTTCGGAGTTGTCAGACCGAAATCCTGGAGGACCACGATCTGGTTCGCCTGCGCCTTGGCCGAGAGGGCCGACTTCAGCGCCAGACGGCGCATCTTCTTCGGCATATCCTGCTCGTAGCTGCGCGGGCGCGGCCCGAAGACCGTGCCACCCTTGCGCCAGTGGGGCGCGCGCTTCTGGCCCTGGCGGGCGCGGCCGGTGCCCTTCTGCCGCCACATCTTGATGCCCGAGCCGGACACTTCGCCGCGCGTCTTGGTCTTGACCGTACCGAGGCGCGCATTGGCGAGCTGGCGCAAGAGCGCCTGGTGCATCACCGCGCGGTTCGGCTCGATGCCGAAAATTGCATCGGGGAGGTCGATTGCGCCCACCTGGGCGCCCTGTGCGTTAACGATTGGAACCTGCATTGCTCTACCTCGCCTTGACAGACTGCCGAATCATCAGCAGGCCATTCTTGGCGCCCGGCACAGCGCCACGAACCAACAACAGGTTCCGCTCCGGGTCGACCTGCACAACCTCAAGATTCTGAACCGTGACCCGCTCGTCGCCGAGGTGGCCGGCCATGCGCATGCCCTTGAGCACGCGGCCCGGCGTCGTGCCCGAGCCGATGGAGCCTGGCGAGCGCTGGCGGTCCGACTGGCCGTGGGTCTTGGGGCCGCCACGGAAATTGTGGCGCTTCATGCCGCCCGCGAAGCCCTTACCCTTGGACGTGCCGGTCACGTCGATCTTGTCGCCCGCGGCGAACTGGCTCACGTCGACCTTCGCGCCAACTTCGTAGCTGTTGTCGCTGGTGTCGATGCGGAACTCGCGCAGGTGCTTTAGCGGGCGGACGTTCTTCAAGTGGCCCAACTCGGCCTTCGTGAGCTTGCGCGCGGCCTTCTTCGGGTCCACTTCCTCGAAACCCAGCTGAACCGCCGTGTACCCATCGCGGCGCTCGGTGCGCACCTGGGTGACCCAGCACGGGCCAGCCTCGATGACCGTCACTGGCACGGCCTCGCCGCGCTCGGTGAAGATCTGGGTCATCCCTATTTTCTTGCCAAGAATACCCTTCATCTGATTCTCCTAGTGGTTCGCCGACAACCCGGCGAACATAGGGCGCTCAACACTGTGAGCGCACGCGGCAGACGGTATGGCCGGGCGCAGCCGAGGCTGTCCCGCGCCTGCCGCCGGGACGTTTAGAGCTTGATCTCGATATCGACACCGGCCGGCAGATTGAGCTTGGTGAGGGCATCAATCGTCTTGCTGGTCGGCTCCAAGATGTCCACCAGGCGCTTGTGCGTTCGAATCTCGAACTGCTCACGCGAGTCCTTGTCAATGAACGTGCTGCGCATCACGGTGAACTTCTCGATCTTCGTCGGCAGAGGCACGGGGCCGATAACGGTCGCGCCCGTGCGCTCGGCCTCGTCAACAATTTTGCGCGCTGACTGGTCGAGAATCCGATGATCGTACGCCTTGAGGCGAATCCGAACTTTTGGCCGTGCCATGCTTCCCCTCTCTCGCGGGACATTCGCCATTGCGACTTCAGCCTCTAACGGCTGAAGTCGCAACGACGATGAAGATGCTTATTCCAGGACCTTGGTGAGGACGCCAGAGCCGACCGTGCGGCCACCCTCGCGGATGGCAAACCGCGACCCCTGCTCCAACGCTACCGGGTGGATCAGCTCCACCTGCAGGTTCACGTTGTCCCCAGGCATCACCATCTCCACCCCACTCGGCAACTCGCACGTCCCCGTGATGTCCATCGTCCGAATGTAGAACTGCGGCCGATACCCGTTGAAGAACGGCGTGTGGCGGCCACCTTCTTCCTTCTTCAACACGTACACCTCGCCCATGAACTTCGTGTGCGGCTTGATCGACCCTGGCTTCGCCACCACCTGCCCCCGCTCCACATCCGTTCGCTCGATCCCCCGCAGCAGCAGCCCGATGTTGTCCCCCGCCTGCCCCTGATCCAGCAGCTTGCGGAACATCTCCACCCCGGTCACAACCGTCGAGCGCGTCTGCTCGCGGATGCCCACGATCTCCACCGTGTCTCCGACCTTCACGATCCCGCGCTCCACGCGCCCCGTCACCACCGTCCCACGTCCCTTGATCGAGAACACGTCCTCAATCGGCATCAGGAACGGCTTGTCCACCGCGCGCTCTGGCTGCGGAATGTAGCTGTCCACCGCATTCATCAGCTCCAGGATCGGCTTGTACTCCGGCGCGTTGATGTCCTTCGACGTGCTCTCCAACGCCGCCAGCGCGCTGCCGCGGATGATCGGAATGTCGTCGCCCGGGAAGTTGTACTTGCTGAGCAACTCCCGCAACTCCATCTCCACCAGTTCCAGCAGCTCCTCGTCGTCCATCATGTCGACTTTGTTGAGGAACACCACCATCGCTGGCACCTCGACCTGCCGCGCCAGCAGGATGTGCTCCCGCGTCTGCGGCATCGGGCCGTCCGGCGCGCTGACGACGAGGATCGCCCCGTCCATCTGCGCCGCGCCGGTGATCATGTTCTTGATGTAGTCGGCGTGGCCCGGGCAGTCCACGTGGGCGTAGTGGCGCTTCTCGGTCTCATACTCGACGTGAGCGATGGCGATGGTGATGCCTCGGGCGCGCTCCTCGGGGGCGTTGTCGATGCTATCGAAGCTACGGAAGCTGGCCCCGCCGCGCAGGGCCAGCACCTTGGTGATGGCGGCGGTCAGGGTCGTCTTGCCGTGGTCGACGTGCCCAATCGTCCCGACGTTGGCATGCGGCTTTGTGCGCTCAAATTTCTGCTTCGCCATGGGAGGTTTGCTCCTTCTTGAATTCCTTAGTAGTCACTCTTCGGCGGCTAAAGAACTCTTATCTTCTTTCAACCACCGTCAGTCTCTAGACACACGACCGGCGCGATCTGAACTGCACCGCGCCGGTCCACTTATCGCGTAACACCGTCGTGAGCATTGTCTGGGTTGCCTTTGGGAAGACAACCGACGAATTATATCACTGTTTGCCGCGCCGCGCCAATTCTATCGAAGTCGGCTGTCACTCCAGGCCGCTGTCACTCTGAGCGGAGCGAAGAGTCCCCGACACCATCGGGATGCTTCACTTCGCTCAGCATGACCATTTACGCGCGGACGGGGACACGCAGGTCATCCGACACGCTGCGCGGCGCTTCGTCGTAGTGGTCGAACTCCATCGTGAAGTTACCGCGACCCGACGTCATGGAGCGGAGCTGCGTCGCGTAGCCGAACATGCCGGCCAGCGGAACGAACGCCCGCACTGCCTGGAATCCACCGGGACGGGTGTCCATGCCCTCGATCTGGCCGCGCCGCGCGTTCAGGTCGCCGATCACGTCGCCGATGTACTCCTCCGGCATCGTGACCTCGACGCGCATGATTGGCTCCAGCAGGACGGGCTTGCCGCGCTGCACGGCTTCCTTGACACCCATGCTGCCCGCGATCTGGAACGCCATCTCGGACGAGTCGACCTCGTGGTACGAACCATCGACCAGCGTCACCTTGACATCCACCACCGGGAAGCCGGCGACCACGCCGCTCGACAGCGCATCGCGGATGCCCTTCTCGGCCGGGGCGATGTATTCCTTCGGAATCGCGCCCTGGCGGATGGAGTTGACGAACTCGTAGCCCTTGCCCTTTTCGTTTGGCTCGACTTGGAGGACGACGTGGCCGTACTGGCCCTTGCCGCCGCTCTGCCGCACAAACTTGCCCTCGGCCTTCGCCGGTTGGGTGATGGTCTCGCGGTACGCCACCTGCGGCTTACCGACGTTCGCCCACACCTTGAACTCGCGCTGCATGCGGTCCACGATGATGTCCAGGTGCAGCTCGCCCATGCCCGAAATGATCGTCTGCCCCGTCTCCTCGTCAGTCCGCACCTGGAAGGTGGGGTCCTCCTCGGAGAGCTTGCGCAGCGCCTCGGTCATCTTATCCTGGTCGCCCTTCGTCTTAGGCTCGATGGCGATGTAGATAACCGGCTCCGGGAAGCTGATGGTCTCCAGGACGATGGGCTTGTTCTCATCCGAGAGCGTGTCGCCGGTGAACGTGTTCTTCAGGCCGACAATCGCCGCGATGTCGCCTGCGTACACCTCGGTGATTTCCTCGCGGTGGTTGGCGTGCATCTGAAGCAGACGGCCGATGCGCTCGCGCTTGCGCTTGGTGCTGTTGAGCACCATCTTGCCCGTCTCCAGCTTGCCCGAGTACACGCGGAAGTACGCCAGGCGGCCCACATAGGGGTCGGCGACAATCTTGAACACCAGGGCCGAGAACGGCTCGTTCTCGTCAACGGTGCGTGTCTCTTCCTCGTCTGTCTCTGGATTGATGCCCGTGATCGACGGCCGGTCCAGCGGCGACGGGAGGTAATCGACCACCGCGTCGAGCAGGCGCTGGATGCCGCGGTTGCGCAACGCCGCGCCAAGCAGGACGGGAACCAGGGTGTACGAGAGCGTCGCACGGCGCAGGGCAGCGCGCAACTCGTCGGCCGTGATCTCCTCGCCCTCCAGGAACTTGAGGGTAAGCTCGTCGTCGGTCTCGACGATTCGCTCAACCATCTCCTCGCGGTGCTGGGCGATCTCGTCGGCCATGTCGGCGGGGATTGGCCCCTCCTCGACATGCGTGCCCTGCTCATCATTGTAGAAGAACGCCTTGTTTTCAATCAGATCGATGACGCCGCGGAAGCCGTTCTCGCGGCCAATCGGCGCCTGGATCGGCACGGGCTTCGCGCCAAGGCGCTCCTCGATCATGCTGACGGTGCGGTAGAAGTCGGCGCCCATGCGGTCCATCTTATTCACAAAGCAGATGCGCGGCACGCCGTAGCGGTCTGCCTGACGCCACACGGTCTCCGACTGCGGCTCAACACCGGCCACGGCATCGAATACGACCACGCCGCCGTCGAGGACACGCAGCGAGCGTTGCACCTCGGCGGTGAAGTCGATGTGGCCGGGCGTGTCGATAATGTTAATCTGATGGTCGCCCCACTGCGCCTGGGTTGCGGCGGCGGTAATGGTGATACCCCGCTCCCGTTCCTGGGCCATCCAGTCCATGACGGCGGTGCCTTCGTGAACCTCGCCGATCTTGTACGTGCGGCCGGTATAGAACAGAATGCGCTCCGTCGTCGTGGTCTTGCCCGCATCGATGTGGGCGATAATCCCGATATTACGAGTTTTTTCTAGCGGAAAAGGCCGAGCCATACTACCTCATCTCTCTCTCGGTCGCCTTAAGCTCTTTCTGAGGACAAAACGAAAAGCCCGCTCTCAACTGCACGCGGACTTCCCTACGCCCCTCGCCGCCCTTGTCGGGTGGTGGTGTGCTGCTCAGTGGAAGTCTCGCCGCTGCCGCGGCGACCGCGCCACGAGAGTTGTGTCTATCTCGACCGGCCAGATGGGATGCCTCAGACGCTTCTGTCTAGCACAACGTCTGCGTCATGCCACCTGGCCGTTCGCTTGTCTTGCTTACGAATTACCAGCGATAGTGCGCAAACGCCTTGTTGGCCTCGGCCATGCGGTGCGTTTCCTCGCGCCGGCGGACGGTCGCGCCCTGGTTGGCGGCGGCGTCCATCAGCTCGGCGGCCAGCTTGTCGCTGAAGCCCTTGCCGGGGCGGCTGCGCGCGCTGTTGATGAGCCAGCGGATTGCCAGCGCCTGGCGGCGGTCGGGACGAATCTCGACCGGCACCTGGTAGGTCGAGCCGCCGACGCGGCGAGGCTTCACCTCGATCATCGGCGTCGCGTTGCGCAACGCCTGCTCGAACGTCTGGACGCCCGGCTTGCCGGTGCGCGCCTCAATCTGATCCATCGCGTCGTAGAAGAGCCGCTGGGCGACACTCTTCTTGCCGCGTTCCATAATCTTGTTCATGAACTGCGTCACGACCACGCTATTGTAGCGCGGGTCGGGCATAGGCTGGTGTCGAACAATCGTACCGCGTCGTGGCATGATTCCTCACTACTTCTTCTTGGCAGTCGTCGCGGCGGCGCCGGCCTTCGGCCGCTTCGCCCCGTACTTCGAGCGACCACGGCGGCGCTTATCGACGCCCGTGGCATCCAGCGTACCGCGCACGATGTGGTAGCGCACACCCGGCAGGTCCTTCACGCGGCCGCCGCGGATGAGCACCGCCGAGTGCTCCTGGAGGGTGTGGCCCTCACCCGGGATGTACGCCGTCACCTCGAAGCCATTGCTGAGGCGAACGCGGGCAATCTTGCGCAGCGCCGAGTTCGGCTTCTTGGGCGTCGTCGTTCGCACCTGGGTGCAAACGCCGCGCTTCTGCGGCGCGCCCTGGCCGTAAGTCGTCTTGCGCTTCTGCGCGTTCAACGTGTAGTGCAGCGCAGGCGATTTGCTCTTCTTGCTTGTTGACTGCCGGCCCTTGCGAACCAGCTGATTGATAGTCGGCAACGCCGCTCTCCTTCGTCTTTCGTCGTCCGAACCCTCGCCCAATAGCAGTGCGAGAGCATTCGCATTAAACCAAAATAAGTACGCGCAGGAATGCCCGCGACAGGTAATTATACTCGTGCCGTTAAGGATGCGCAAATTCTATAGGATTACACGCGGCAGCGCGCCCATGAGCGACTGCCACCTTTCATCAGACGCAGCCGCCGCCCCAGTCTTACATAGGAGTTCCCTTTGTCGTCAGGCTGAGCGCAACGAAGCATCCCTCGATAAGCGTTTGGCACTTCAGACTGATCCAACTATAATTTGAACTATACAGTTCAAAAACCGTACAGTTGGGTCTATAGAACATGACGCGTCCTACATTGAAAGAGAAGCAGCGCCGGCTCCGCGAGGATGTTATTCTCGACGCGGCCAGCGAGCTCATGCTGGAACGCGGCTACGCGGACACAAGCATTGACGACATCATTGAACGGGTGGGTGTCGCGCGAGCCACGCTGTATCAGCACTTTCCGTCAAAAGAAGCCATTGCCGTTCAGGTCATCGTGCGGGAGATGGAGCGCGGCGAGGCCGAGATCCGCGCCCTGGACCCAGCGATGCCGGTCGCCGAGCGGCTGGCAGAGATTCTGCGCCGCGGCTTTCACCGCCGCCTGCGCATGACAAGCGCCCACATCACCCTGCCCCCCGACTCCGTCCGCAGCCATCCCGACCTACTGGCCCAACAGGCGCGTACGCAGCAAGCGTTCGAGACGCTGGTAGACGAGGCCCGCGCGGCGGGGGAGATCGCGACTGCCCTGCCCATGCCGCTCATCATTCAGTTCATTGATCGCCTGTTCGACATTGACCTGCCATGCCTCATCGCCGACAGCAACCTACCGGCAGAGGCCGTCATTCAACTTCTCGTGAGCATGGTGCTCAAGAGCTTATCGGCATAGGAGAGGCATATGTCAAAGGTCGCTATCGTCACCGGCGGTAACCGCGGCCTCGGCTTCGCCACGAGCAAAAAGCTAGCCCAACGCGGCGTCCGCGTCATTCTGACGTCGCGCGATGCCCGGCGTGGATCGCGGGCCGCAAGTCAATTGGGATTGGGACAACCTGTTCGCCAAGAAGGGCTACAACGAGGAGGTCTTCTACAAGAACTCGAAGCTCGCCAACATGTGGTTCGCCTACGAGCTGCAACGGCGGCTGGAGGGGACGGGCGTCACGTCCAACGCAGTGTGCCCTGGCTACGTCCCGGCCACGCTGGTCGACTACCAGCCGACGCGGCGCGGTCGATTCATGTTCCGCTATATTCTGCCGCTGATGCCCTTCTCCCGCTCGATTGAGCAGGCCACCGACAACTACATTTACGCGGCGCTTGATCCGTCCCTCGAAGGCGTCGGCGGCAAGTTCATCGTGGACCGCCGCTTCAAGCGGTCGAGCGACCAGTCCTACGAGGAGGCAGATGCCCGACGACTGTGGGAGATGAGCGAGAAGTGGGCGGGCTTGACAAGTGATTCGGACAGTCTATCTGGCGTAGGGAGGCAAACATGACGACAGTGTACTTTGGCATCAACGACAGCTTGATGGTCGTGCGAGACAACAACGGCGCGTGGCAGGCAGAGCAGCAGTTGGTCGGTAAGACAGTGCAGTGCATCGCGGCTGACCCTCAGCGACCTGAAGTCCTATACTGCGGGACGTTCGGACAGGGGGTCTGGCGCAGCGATAACGCGGGCGCGTCCTGGCAGCCGGTGGGAGAGGGCATTACCTCCGCTAAGGTCATGGCCGTCGCGGTGAGCGCAGGAGAGCGGATCGGCGAGGGGGTAGTCTACGTGGGCACTGAGCCGAGCGCTCTGTTTCGCTCCGACGATGGCGGGGCAACATGGCAGGAGTGTACTGCGCTCCAGTCGCTTCCGTCCAAAGCGACGTGGAGCTATCCGCCACGGCCGTGGACCCACCATGTCCGCTGCATCGGTCTTGACCCCCATGCCCCAGGTTTGGTGATCGTGTGCCTCGAGAACGGGGCGCTGGTGCGGAGTCTCGATGGCGGCATTAGCTTCATTGACCGCACCCCGGACGGCCCGATGGATACGCATACCCTCGCGCTGCACCCCCTGGCGCCGGGGCGGGTTTACTCAGCAGCGGGTGATGGTTTCGTGCGCCCGGGCAATGGGTACGCCGAGAGCCACGATGGCGGGGCCAGCTGGCAGCGCCCAGATGATGGCATTGCGTGGCACTACGGCTGGGGGCTGGCGGTCGATTCCGCCGACCCTGACACCCAAATCATCTCGACGGCGGTCAGCCCTGACCGGGCCCACAATCCGACCCAGGCTGAGTCGACACTCTATCGCCGTTCAGGTGGCGGCGGGTGGCAAGAGGTGCGGACGGGGTTGCCCGAACGACAGGGGATACTCGCCAGCGAATTGGCGGCCCACCCCAACACGCCGCACCAGTTCTTCGCAGTCAACAACCGAGGGCTGTACCACTCGGACGATGCCGGGCAGACCTGGCAACGCGTGGGTATTCCCTGGCCCGACCACTTCCGCTGGCAGCATGTCCACGGTCTGGCAGTGACGTCCTGACCATAAGCCAAGCGGCGACTAGCGGGTCTTCGGGGGACGCTTCCGGCCCAACTGCTCGGCCATCTCGCGGTGCGTACCGTCGCACAGCGGCTTCTGCTTCGACATCCCGCAGTTGCACAACGTCACGCGATTGCGCGTCTCCATCGGCTGGCCGTCGGATCGCATGATCGGGATATTGCCGGTGACCCACAGCGGGCCGGCGATGGGGCCGGCGTCTGTGATCTCGGTGGTGTCCGCAATCTGCTGGGGCAGGTCCGGCTCGATGTCGGCCTCGCCTTCTTCGATATGGTACGTCAAAGCGCCGGATGGGCAACGCTCGACCATCGCGATAACCAGCGAGCGCACCTTCGTGTCGCTTGTCTCAGCCACCAGGTTCGGCATCCCCGCGTTGACCATGCCACAGAAGCCTGCCTCCATGCACAGCGTCGGGTCCTTTCGAACGACGATCCGCGTCCCACGACGGAACGGCCGCCGGCGGCTCTCGCTCGGCGCGGTGTCCGCCGTCTCCGTGCCGTCGAAATTCATCTGGGCGTGCGTACCGTCGCAAAAGGGCTTGTGGCTCGACTGTCCACACCGACACAGCCTGTAGTGGACGCGCAGCTTGAACTCGCCCTCCTTACGCCAGGCCAGCGGCTCGCCATATTCCGAGACCACCTGGGTCTTGGCGACCAGCGGGATGCCGCCCATGACGTGGTACGGCCCATCCTTCTCGATGATGATGCACTTGCCGTCGCACGGCTGCGGCTTGTCCGATTCGTCCATCTCGCCTCTCCCTCGTGGATCACGAACTGCTCTGCCCGTCTACCCATTATACCTGAAGTGCGCAAGTTATTGGACCACGAAACGCCCCCGAAAGGGCGGGAAAGGCACGAAAAAGGGCCGTTGGGCGAATGCCTTTCGCGCTTTTCGCGCCTTTTCGTGACCTTCGTGGTCCAGAAACCCGCCCCGGCGTACACGCTTCTGGTACAGCTAGAACTCATCGAAGAATTTCACCAACTTGCCGGTCGGCTTGTGATACTCAACGCCTACAAGGTTGCCCAAGCGGCCATAGCGATACACGAGGTAAGCCGTCATGTTGCCTTGCGCATCATATACTTCACCGCGAACACGGTAGTTCCAGCGCCACGTAAACTTATTTGTCGAGATCAAGGTGTGATCCACCTCGTAATTCTCGATAATGATTGGCCTTCGCCACTTATCGTAGAGTACGCGATAGTAAGGTTTAGTTACCTGTTGGGGATTGATTCGTGATCCGCGATCCCACCAGTACCGCAAGTACTTCTCTCGCATGCAACCTCCACACTAGCCGCCTCATCCATCAGCATCACGCACATCCGGCGGGAGGGCGGCGCGGCCGGCGTCGGTCATCCGCCCCTCGACGATGAGCCGCCGCGCCAGCGCCTTGTTCGTCTCTGTCCAGTGGCTCTTCTTGCGGCGCGGCGAAAAGCGCTGTGCCCACTTCTCGGCGTCCATGCTCTTCGCCAGGCCGTCGATCCAGCCGTAGCACAACGCCGTCTCAACAAGCTCCGGGTACGTGACCGTCTGCTTGCCCGATCCCTTCTTGTAGATGACGACCCAGATTTCCCTCGCCGACTGGCCGTTCGCCGCGAGCCACGCGCCGAACTCCTCCGCACGCGCCACCTCCAACGTCTCCCCAATCTCCATAACCCACCTACTCGTTTTCGCCTTCGGGAACGTCGGCGAAGAAGGCTGCAACAGGGGAAGCGAAGCCTGGCAGCAGGGGCGAGGTCAACGTATCCTCGGCGTACAAGGTGGCTGCCTGGCGCAGCGCGGCCTCGTGGCGGCGGTAGACATCCACCCGGCGCGCCCGCCAGTCCAGCACCCAGTATTCGCGCACGCCGCGCCGCGAGTACAGGTCGAGCTTGAGCGCCTTATCGCGCTCTTCGTTGCGCCCGCCAAACGACAGCACCTCGACGACCAGCTCCGGTGCGGCGTGAAGCTTGCCGTCGGGCTGCACGGCGCGAACGTATTGCTCGCGGCTGATCCACACGACATCGGGCGCGACCGCGTCCTCCGCGTCGAAGATGATACCGGGCGCCGGAATCGTCACCCCCAACTTCGTGGTGTCACTCCACGCCGTCAAAGCCAACGACACACGATTGCATGTTGTCTGGTGATGGAAGTGCGGCTGCTTTGACACGTATAGCTCCCCATCAATGATCTCGTAACGATTCCCATCGTCAGGGAACGTCTCCAGGTCGTCCGTCGTCCAGCGTGTCTCGGCACCTGCCTTGGCCGCTGCGCTCATCGCCACCTCCTACGTCAACACGCGCATCCTCTGACATCATTCTACTCGCGTTCGAGACGCGCACCAAGCTCTTCACAAGACCAAGAGGGCTACCACGGAATACACGGAACACACGGAAAGGGGAGGAGTTGAACCACGATAGGTGGAAAGGGCGCGAAAGGCGGAGAAGAAACTGAAGGAGGGGGCTGGACTGCGGCAGCCCAGGTGCCTCCTTCGTCGGCATGACATTCGGAAGTTCATAGGGGTGGGGCATGCCGTCACACGCCTTGGAAATCTCGGCATGACACCGCGAGTCTTCCTCTGCGTCTCTGCGCCTCTGCGTTGTCGCATCTCTCAAAAGAGTGAGGCACGGGGCGCTCGCGCGTCCCCGTGCCTCGGATGTGTCTCTCTCGTCTACCCCTTTCCCGGAGGTGGGAGAGGGGAAGGGGTGAGGGCATTCTACTCTACGTCGTCGTCGCTGGACTCGAGGGTCGGGGCGACCTTGCGGCCGCCGCTGCGCCCCATCGCGCCCAGGCCGAGGCTGCCGAGCTTCGGCATGCGCTCGTCGTAGTCTTCCTTACCCAGCGGGATCAGCGCGCCCGCCTGGTCCAGCGCCTCGACCGTCAGGCCCAGGCTCTGAAGCTCCTTGACCAGCACCAGGAACGACTCCGGCGCGCCCGGCTCGTTGATCTCCTCGCCCTTGACGATGGCCTCGTACGTCTTGACGCGGCCCGTCACGTCGTCCGACTTGATGGTGAGCATCTCTTGCAGAGTGTGCGCCGCGCCGTACGCCTCCAGCGCCCAGACCTCCATCTCGCCGAAGCGCTGGCCGCCGAACTGCGCCTTGCCGCCGAGGGGCTGCTGCGTGACCAGGGAGTAGGGGCCTGTGGACCGCGCATGCACCTTGTCCTCGACCAGGTGGGCCAGCTTCATCATATAGATGATGCCCACCGTCACCGGCGTGTCGAACGGCTCGCCGGTCTTGCCGTCGTACAGGACGACCTTGCCCGACGTTGGCATTGGGCGGCGAATGACGCGGCCGAAGCGCTCGGCCTCCATCTCTAGCTTGTCGGTCGGGATGGCGGCGACGGAGTCGTACTGCTTGCCCTCGGACGCATCGTAATTCCACTTCTGCATCCACAGGCGGTAGCACGCCTCGCGCGTGATGGCGTCGCTCTCCTCACGCTCGTGTTGCGAGCGGGTGTCATCCTCCCAGATGAGAATCTCGGCCGGGTTGTAGCTCTGCTCCTGGAGCCAGTGCTCGGTCGCCACGCGGCGGGCATACACCGGGTCGGTGTTGAGCGTCTCCCAATCCGCGTCCCACTCGGCGGCCATGTACTCCAGGCGCGCCTCCTGGTCGTCCTTCAGGTCGTCAGGGTTGTAGCCCTGCTCGTTGAGCCACGCCCAGGCGCGGTCCGTCACCGAACGCCAGGCCTGGTCAGACATCCAGGCGCGGGCCAGCTCGGCCGCGATCTCGTCTTCCTTCGCGCCGTCGAACACCGACGTCGTCACCCGGAAGCCGAGGCGGTGCGCCGCCCAGCCCAGGTGCGTCTCGAGAATTTGGCCGATGTTCATGCGGCCCGGCACACCCAGCGGGTTAAGGATAATCTCGACCGGCGTACCGTCTTCTAGATATGGCATGTCCTCGATGGGGACGACTTTCGAGATGACACCCTTGTTGCCGTGGCGGCCGGCCATCTTGTCGCCCTCAGTGACCTTGCGCTGCTGGGCCACCTGGACGCGTACCATGCGATCCACGCCCGCCGGCAAATCGGCGCTCTCCTCGCGGGTGAAGGACTTCACGTCGACGATCTTGCCCTTCTCACCGTGGGGCAGGCGCAGCGACGAGTCCTTGACCTCGCGCGCCTTCTCGCCGAAGATCGCCCGCAGCAGCTTCTCCTCTGGCGTCAGGTCGGTCTCGCCCTTGGGCGTGATCTTGCCGACCAGGATGTCGCCAGGGCCGACCTCGGCGCCGATGCGGATGACGCCCTCGCCGTCGAGGTCCTTCAACGCGTCCTCGCCGACGTTCGGGATGTCGCGCGTGATTTCCTCGGGCCCGAGCTTCGTGTCGCGCGCCTCGATCTCGTGCTTCTCGATGTGGATCGAGGTGAACTTGTCGTCGCGGACGACGTTCTCGCTGACCAGGATGGCGTCCTCGTAGTTGCCGCCTTCCCAGGAGAGGAAGGCCACCAGGACGTTCTGGCCGAGGGCCAGCTCGCCTTCCTCGGTCGAGGAGCTGTCGGCGATGACCTGGCCCTTGCTGACGAGCTGGCCGCGCGTCACGATGGGCCGCTGGTCGATGCACATCGACTGGTTCGAACGGTTGTACTTGCGCAGCGGATAAGCCTTCTCACCGCTGGCGCCACGGATGACGATCTCGTGGGACTGAACGCTGACGACCTCGCCGTCCTCGTCCGAGACCGCAACCTGGCCCGAGTCCACCGCTGCCTTGTACTCCATGCCCGTGCCGATGATCGGCGCCTCGGGCCGGACGAGCGGCACACCCTGGCGCTGCATGTTGGAGCCCATCAACGCGCGGTTGGCGTCATCGTGCTCCAGGAACGGGATGAGCGCCGCCGACACGCCGACGATCTGCTTGGGCGAGACGTCGTAGAAGTCAATGCGCTCCACCGTCTCCTGCGTTGGCTGCTGGTTGCGGCGGACGGACGCGCGGGCGCGCACGAACTCGTTGTACTCGTTGACGGGCGCGCTGGCGTTGGCGATGGTGTACTTGTCTTCCTCGTCCGCCGTCATGTACACGATTTCGTTCGTGGCAAACGGGGCGACGGGGATGCGGTCGACGGGCAGCATGGTGAGCTTCTGAGCCAGCCCGACGTCGATGCGCGTGCCCTTCGCCGCGATCAGCTCGCCCGTCTGCGGGTCCATGATGTCCTGGCGCAGCGACCGATCGACGAGGTCGTCCACGCGGTTCGGGACCTCGCGCAGCACGCGACGGTACGGCGTCTCGATGAAGCCATACTCGTTGACGCGGCCGAACGTGGCGAGGCGGCCGATGAGGCCGATGTTCGGGCCTTCGGGCGTCTCGATGGGGCAGATGCGGCCATAGTGGCTGTGGTGCACGTCGCGGACGTCGAAGCCCGCGCGCTCGCGGCGCAGACCGCCGGGACCGAGGGCCGACAGGGTGCGCTTGTGCGTCAGCTCGGCCAGCGGGTTCGTCTGGTCGTTGAACTGGCTGAGCTGGCTGCCGCCGAAGAACTCGCGCGTTGCGGCAACGACCGGCCGGATGTTGATGAGCGCCAGGGGCGACACACCCTCCGGCTCGCGCGTGCTCATGCGCTCGCGCACGACGCGCTCCATGCGCAGCAGGCCGATGCGGAGCTGGTTCTGTAGCAGCTCGCCGACGGTCTTGACGCGCCGGTTGCCCAGGTGGTCGATGTCGTCGGGGCGCTCCTGGCCGTTGTTGACCTTGATCATGTGCTTGATGACCTGGATCAGGTCGTCCTTGGTCAAGGTCGTCGTCTTCAGATCAATCTGGCCTTCCAGACCGAGACGCCGGTTCAGCTTGTAGCGGCCGACGCGGTTGAGGTCGTAGCGGCGCGGCTGGAACAGCAGGTTGGTCAGGAAGTTGCGGGCGTTGTCTAGCGTCGCCGGGTCGCCAGGGCGCAGCTTCTTATAGAAGTCGAGGAGCGCCTCCTCCTGGGTGGAGGTGGTGTCGCGCTCCAGCGTCGTCTCCATGAACGGATGGTCCGGATCGGTGTCCACGTCGGTGAAGATGGCGAGCATATCCTCGTCGCCGCCGACGCCAATCGCGCGCAGCAACTGGCTGACGGGGAACTTGCGCTTGCGGTCCACCTTAACGGACAGCACGTCACGCTTCGAGGTCTCGAACTCGAGCCACGCGCCGCGATTGGGGATGAGCTTAGCCATCGCCATGCTGCGCCCCGTGGCGCGGTCCTCCTCCACGGTGAAGTAGACACCGGGCGAGCGGATAAGCTGCGAGACGACGACGCGCTCAGTGCCGTTGATGATGAAAGTCCCCTTGTCGGTCATGAGCGGGAAGTCACCCATGAAGACTTCCTGCTCCTGAATCTCGCCCGTGTCACGATTGACGAGACGCACCTGAACCCACAGCGGCGCGGCGTAGGTCATGTCCATCTCGCGCGCTTCTTTTTCGCTGTGCTTCGGGTCGTCGAAGCGGTAATCGACAAAATGCAGCTCGAGCGCCTTGTTGAATGAGACAATAGGGCTGATTTCTTCGAACAGCTCGCGCAGGCCCTCGTCCTGGAACCATTGATAGGACTTGATTTGGACTTCGATCAGGTCGGGCGTTGGGTGGATCTCACGGATTCGGGAATACGTCTTGCGGGGGCGGCGAACAACGGCGTTCGTCAGGGCCGGTGTCACCGGCGAGCCAAGCATCGTGTCAACAGCCATGCGACCTTCCTTTTCAACTCGACTTCACCTTGGGCTGAAGTGAAGTCAACTAACGCAACAAACCTAGTTCAGCCCGCGTGACGGATAGAGCAATCTCATTTACCGGAGCGCCCCCACTGTCGTTCGCTCTCCGCCTGGAGCGAAGGACAGCCACAGCGACGGCGAGATTGCCTCAAACGCGGCCTAAACCAGGCATGGCGGAATCGTGCAATCAGTTATTATAACGAATACCACTTATTTTGTCAAGCATGAATTTGGGATTTGCAGCGTTTACGCCGCACTGCGTTGTGATAGAACGCAAAGGATAGACGCAGCCTCAAAATGTTTCTTACGAAAAGAGCCGTTATGGAGGGATGGAAGAGGCCGGCGTGGTATCACGTCGGCCTCTGTAACGCGCCAAGGGGGTGGGTGGATGGTGGGAAGAATGAGAGCTGGATGTGCGGCGGGGATGAGCTTGGCGCGTCGAGTCCAGTATATCAGGCTTAGCGCGGCGTGTCAATAGACAATGGCCTTAGACAGAGCCTTTTTCAAAAACTGTAAGGTTGCTGTACGAGGGTTCGACGGCTGACTTTTTCGCCAACCGCCGACCGTCTACAAACAGCTACCGCCGCGCCTCGGTACAGCGGTAGCTGTTCTTCGGAGAACGCCCTCGGGTCTCCTACCAGAGACTCCGGTCATTAGCCCCCTAGCACTTGGAGTACCCGCAGGAGGTGCAATGCCGGCAGCCTTCCTCGTGCATCAGTGTCGCCTGACCGCACTCTGGGCAGAGGTCGCGGTGCACCGACTTTCCGTTGGTATAGGGCGACATCACTTCTTCCGATGCAGAGGTCGTCAGTGGAAGCTGCATCGCCTGCTCGGCGTCAGCCTCGATATACCGCGACAGAGCGACAGCAATGGCATCCGGCAGGGACGCCACGCGCTGTGGCCCGAAGCCAATCGCTTGGCTGCCACTGATACCGCGCAGCTTGTGGATGATCTCTTTCGCGCGGTCCCGCGCCGAAAGCGGCGACGGGGTCTGAAGCTCGAGCGAGCACAGCCGGCCCAGCGCCTCGGATACGGCGGCCACGTCGCTGCCGCCCTTGCCCACGTTGATGAACACCTCATACGGCTCGCCGTCGCACTCGTTGATGGTGACGTAGGCGGTGCCGATGGGCGTTTCCATGCGGTAGGTCTTGCCGGTCAGCACAGCCTGGCGCTCCCGCGGCTTCGGCACAACGACCGGCAGCTTGGCCTGCTGCTTGGCCTCCTGGGTGTGCTTCGTTTCGAGCACGACCTGCTCGCGCGAGCCGGTGACGTACACCGTCAGCCCCTTGCAACCCAACTCCCACGCCATCATGAACGCCTTGGCAACGTCCTCCTCCGTCGCGCCCTCCGGAAAGTTGACCGTTTTGCTTAACGAGTTGTCAACATATGCCTGCATGGCCGCCTGCATCCGGACGTGCCCCTCTGGCGTGATGTCGCCGGCGACAACGAACGTGTCGCGGATAGACGCTGGCAGATCAGCAATCTCCTGGCACGTGCCGGTGCGCATGACCTTATCGTAAATCTTCTGCCGCGCCGCCTCATCGATGCCGACCTCCATAAGCGCCTGCTCGAACAGGGGGCTGGCGTAGGTCAGGTCGATGTCTGGGCCGCCGTTCGGGTCCTTGACGTGGCGCGTATACGCCAGGGCGAACACCGGCTCGCATCCGTAGCCCTCGCAGCCAGCGACCGTGGCGATGGTGCCGGTCGGCGCGATGGTCGTCTGGGCAGCGTTGCGAATGCCGTGACGGTGGATGCCGTCCACAACCTCGCTCCAGTCTACCGGCGGGCGGCCCCAGTCGTGGGTGTACGGCGTGAGGGGTGTCGGCGGCTGCCACTTGAGGTTGTCCGGGTCGTAGATCGAGCCGTGGATGGACTCGAACGGCCCCCGCTCCTCGGCCAGCTTGATTGACGTGCGCATGCAGTGGTAGCGGACGAACTCCATGATCTGACCGGCGAACTCCTCGCCGACGCGGCTGCCGTAGCGCACGCCCAAGGCGTACATCATGTCGCCCAGGCCCATGATGCCCAGGCCGATGCGACGGGCACGCAGCGCGGCCTGCTGTAACTGCGGGACGGCGGGCACGTACTTGTTGGCCGAGACGACGTTGTCCAGGAAGTGCGTCGCCTCCTCCGTGGTACGCTGAAGCTTGGCCCAGTCCACGGCGCGCTTGCCATCCACCTCGATGATATGCTGCGCCAGGTTGATCGAGCCAAGGCAACAGTTCTCGTAAGGCCCTAACCACTGCTCGCCACACCCTCGGCTCACATAACCTTCAGTAATCCAGGTGTCACTACGCGGCTCGTACAGATCATACACCGCCTCGACGCCTGCTGGCTCGATCTTCACAACCCGTGCTGCCCAGTTGCCACCAGTATGGTTGCAGCGAAGAGTAGCTTCCTCAAGACGATGCTGCTTCTCTGGATGGCTTAGGCTGATCTGCTCGACAAAACGTCCCAGGCTCCCGCCCGAGATAATGACATCATACTTGGGTTGGTCGTAGCGAATGACCCGACCTTTGATATCATGCCGTTGACGGACACTCTTGGCAATCCGACCATGAATACCAAACATCAGCAGAATGCGCCGAACTTGCTGGGCAAGCGTCACGCTGGACGTATGGAATCGCAGCAAAGGATGATTGGACGAGAGGTCCACACTACCATCCGTACTAAATAGGCCATCCAGTAGACCCGCCAGGAACTCCTTATTGCTATTGATATAGCAGCCAGGCAGAGTTTTCTCAGGTCCGCGGGCAGGAGCTAACGGCAAGGAACGAACCCACTCAGCAACGACACGACCGGGCTTCGGATCCATCATCAACGAGCGGCTACCTTCGTTAACATACGTGTACATCGTTTCGGCGCCGATACGTGCAAATGCTTGCTCAAGAAGAGTATTCCACTCTGTATCATCGGCATGAGAACTCAAGCGCACGATGTTCTTCGACAACCCGCGTGGCGTGTAACAGCCGTCTCCAACCAGGACACCGACCAGGAAACCGTATTCACGATTTTCCAGTACAACTTTGCCCTGAGGAACTTCATTGTTAGGCACAGTCGTTCGATAAACTCGGACCCAATCTCCTGGCTGAAGGTGATCGAGTCGGCGCGGTTCATAAAACTTCCTGCGCGAATCTCGCACGTGGAACTGGTGAGCTGCCGTTGCGCGAACAACACCACCATCTGACAAGTACACGTTATACACGGGCACGTTAGGATTGATTTCAACCGTTGCAACCCTTCCCGTCCCCAGTACAGTACTTATCTCATCCCCTTCGCGTATTTCATCCACGCGTCGCCAACCATGTGGTGTTGCAACGAGTGTATCCCCTGTCACGCAGGGATTAGTGCTTTCCAAAGCATAGAGATGGGGGACGGGGTTGGCGGCGTTGGCGGTGTCGATGAAGAGGCAGCCCGGCTCGCCGTTGTGGTGCGCGTATTTCACAATCTCGTCGAAGACCTCCCGCGCCCGCACCCGCTTCCACACCGAGTTGTCGCGGGGATTGATGAGGTCGAAGTCCTCGTCATTCTTGACCGCGCGCATGAAGTCATCGGTCAGGGCGACCGAGATGTTGAAGTTAGAGATCTGCCCTTCCTGGGCCTTGCAGCGAATGAACTCCATGATGTCCGGGTGGTCCACGCGCAGCACCGCCATGTTGGCCCCGCGCCGAGATCCCCCCTGCGCCACCTCGCCGAATGCCTTGTCGTAGACGCGGAGGAAGCCGACCGGCCCGGTCGCCGTGCCCGCCGATGTCGCCACGAAGTCGCCCTTGGGCCGCAGCCGCGAGAAGGAGAAGCCGTTGCCGCCGCCCGTCTGCTGGATCAGCGCCGCGTTGCGCAGCGTCTGGAAGATGCCGTCCGACGCGCGGCCCATGTCATCCTCGATAGGGAGCACGAAGCACGCGGCGAGCTGGCCTAGCGGCGTGCCCGCGCCGGTGAAGGTGGGCGAGTTGGGGAAGAAGCGCAGCGTCGTCAGGAGGTCGAAGAACGTCTTCTCGGTCTCCTCGAAGCTCCCATGTTCCGTATCCGGCTCGGCCACCGCCCGAGAGATGCGCTCGAACATTTCCTCGACCGACTCAATCGGCCTGCCGTCGGGCCCACGCCGCAGATACCGCTTGGTGAGAACGACTCGGGCATTGGGGGTCAGATGAATCTCGCGGGGGGTGGATGAGGGCGCGGGGGTCGGGGACAACCTCTCGGACATGCGGGACTCCTCTCCTTAACAATACTGTCCAACGAAAAGCGGAGCGGGCCATACACCTTCCCCCTCCGCCTGCATATCAACGGATGATTAGAGAGCCAGGCGAAGCTGCTGCCGTTCCATTTCCTCGCGCTCTTTGCGCTCCTTGAGCCGCCGAATTTCCTCGGCCCACATCTCCACATCGCGGAAGTCGCGGTAGACCGAGGCAAAGCGCACATAGGCGACATCGTCCAGCCGGCGGAGCTTCTCCATGACAAGCTCGCCGATGAGCACGCTTGGCACTTCACCGCGATTCTGGCGGTAGATTTCGGCCTCGACCTCACTCACGAGGTTCTCGACGGCGTCCGACGATACAGGGCGTTTGGTGCAGGCGAGCAGAATACTGTGGCGCAGCTTCTCGCGGTTGAACTCTTCGCGGCGGTTGTCGCGCTTGACAACCAGCGTGTTCACGGCGGCGAGACGCTCGTAGGTCGTAAAGCGCTGCTGGCACGCGTTGCACTCGCGGCGGCGGCGTATCTCATTTCCGACTTCGCGCGTATCGACCACGCGCGTATCCGAGCGGCAAAAGGGACAACGCATACGGACTTCTCCACGTGAGGAGCAAACTGGGGGTAATCGCAGGCTTGCCATGCCATAACGGCATCTGGCACATCATGTCCATATATAGGGGTACATAAGACCCAAGACCCACAATATATGGGGCTTTTCGTCTAGCGGAGAATAGTGTATCACAAAGCCGGGGGAATTTCAAGGGACCGAAAGTTAAAATACGCCTTAAGAAATTGGGCGTTTCCTATACGCCCGATTCTTGTACGGTAGACAGTCCCGGTCATAGGGTAAACGAAGGGGGGACGGCGGCTACCATCCCCCCTCACTTCTAGCGCCGGGCAAGGGTGTCCATGCCGTGGCAGGTCTCGCTCACTGGGCCAACATCTGGCGCAGGACGTACTGCAGGATGCCGCCGTGACGGTAGTACGTCACTTCCTGGGCGGTATCCAGGCGCACGATGACCGGGAACTCGACCACCTCGCCGCTCTCCTTCGTGGCGCGCACCGTGACCTCGCGCTTGTCGGCGAAGATAGTGCGTACCCCTTCGGACAACCCGACGATATCGTAAGTTTCCTCGCCGGTCAGGCCCAGCTTCTCAGCCGATTGCCCGGCCTTGTACTGGAGCGGCAGGACCCCCAGTCCGACCAGGTTGGAGCGGTGGATACGCTCGAAGCTCTCGGCCAGGACGGCATTCACGCCCAGCAGGCGCGTGCCCTTAGCGGCCCAGTCGCGGCTGGAGCCGGTGCCATACTCCTTGCCCGCCAGGACGATCAAAGGCACGCCCTCGGCCTGGTAGCGAACGGCCGCATCGTAGATAGCGACCACGTTGCCATCCGGGAAATGGCGCGTCCACCAGCCTTCGCGGCCCGGCGCGAGATGGTTGCGCAGACGGATGTTGGCAAACGTCCCGCGCATCATCACTTCGTGGTTGCCGCGCCGCGCGCCATAAGTGTTGAAGTCCTTGACCTCCACGCCGTGGCTGATGAGGTACTGGCCGGCCGGCGAGTTGGCGCGGATAGCGCCGGCTGGGGAGATGTGGTCGGTGGTGATGCTGTCGCCCACCATGACCAGGACGCGCGCGCCCGTGATGTCGTTGACGGTCGCCGGCGCTTCCCTCGGCATGTTGTCGAAGAACGGCGGCCGAGCGATGTAGGTTGACTTCGCGTCCCACGCATAACGGTCACCCTCGGGCACCGTCAGCGCGTTCCAGTTCTCATCGCCCGTGAAGACCTCGGCGTAGCTCTTTCGGTACATATCCTCTTTGAGCGACGACTGGATGACCTCATCGATCTCCTCGGCCAGCGGCCAGATGTCCCTGAGATAGACCGGGTTGCCGTCCCTGTCCGTGTCGAGCGGGTCATTCATGAGGTCGATGTCCATGCGGCCCGCCAGAGCATACGCGACGACCAGCGGCGGCGACATCAGGTAGTTGGCGCGTACCTCGCCCTGAATGCGGCCCTCGAAGTTGCGGTTGCCCGACAGCACCGAGCACACCACGAGACGCCCCTCCTCGACCGCCGCCGAAATCTCAGGGGGCAGGGGGCCAGAGTTGCCAATGCACGTGGTGCAGCCGTAGCCGACAGTGTAGAAGCCGATCTCGTCCAGATACGGTGTCAGGCCCGCTGCGTTGAGGTAATCGGTGACGACGCGCGAGCCAGGGGCCAGGGAGGTCTTCACCCAGGGCTTCGCCCGCAGACCGCGCTCGGCGGCTTTCTTGGCGACCAGCCCCGCGCCGACCATCACTGACGGGTTCGAGGTGTTGGTGCAGCTCGTGATGGCAGCGATAACCACCGAGCCGTGGTTCAGATCGAACTCCTCGCCGCCCATCTCCACCGGGATGCCCTCCTCGTCTCCCTCCTCCGACTCGTCTCCGTCCTCCATCGTCGCGCCGACAGGCCCGGCCGGCACAGGCGGGACGAGCGACGGCAGAATCTTCGCAAATGACTCACGCGCCTCAGACAGCGGGACGCGGTCCTGCGGGCGGCGCGGGCCAGCGATGCTCGGCACGACGGTGCTCAGGTCGAGCTCGAGAGTGCTAGAGTATTCGGCCTCGGGCGAGGCGGCCGTGTGGAACAGGCCTTGCTCATTCATGTAGCGGTCGACGAAATCGACGTGCTCTGGCGAGCGGCCGCTGAAGCGCAGATAGCGCAGGGTCTGCTCGTCGACCGGGAAGATGGCGACGGTCGAGCCGAACTCCGGCGACATGTTGCCGATGGTCGCGCGGTCGGCGAGGGTCAGGGTATGCAGGCCGGGGCCAAAGAACTCCACGAACATGCCGACGACGCCCTTCTTGCGGAGCATCTCGGTCACGGTCAGCACCAGGTCCGTGGCCGTCGCGCCGGCCGGTAGCTTGCCAGTCAGGCGGAATCCAACGACCTGCGGGATGAGCATGGACATCGGCTGGCCGAGCAAGGCCGCCTCGGCCTCGATACCGCCGACGCCCCAACCGAGCACACCCAGGCCGTTGACCATGGTCGTGTGGGAGTCCGTGCCAACCACGGTATCCGGGTAGGCGTACCACTTGTCGCCCTGCTGGACGGCGAAGACGACGCGGGCCAGGTATTCGAGGTTGACCTGGTGGACGATGCCCGTGCGCGGCGGCACGACCTGGAAATTCTTGAACGCCGTCTGCGCCCAGCGTAGGAAGGCGTAGCGCTCCTGGTTGCGCTCGTACTCCAGGCGCGTGTTCATCTGCACGGCAGTCGGCGTTCCGAACACGTCCACCTGCACGGAGTGGTCGATGACCATCTCGGCCGGCGAGAGCGGGTTGATCTTCTCCGGGTCGCCACCCAGCTCGACGACGGCATCGCGCATCGTCGCCAGGTCCACGACGAGGGGCACGCCGGTGAAGTCCTGCATCAGCACGCGGCCCGGCATGAACGAGATGTCCGCCGTCGGCGGTGACTTCGGGTCCCACTGCGCCAGGGTGCGGATGTCATCGGCGGTGACGTTCTTGCCGTCCTCATTGCGAAGCAGGTTCTCTAGCAGGATTTTGAGGGAGTATGGCAGACGCGAGATGTCGATGCCTGCCTTTTCCAGAGCATCCAGGCGATAAATCTCGTAATCGCGGCCCCCAAAACTAAGCGTTGAGCGGGCGCCAAAGCTATTGAGGCTCATACACGACTTCTCCTCTGGCACAGTTTGATTGAGGTACGGGGTGGTGGCGCCGACGGGTCTCGTCCGAGGGCGTCAGGCAGGCAGGATGGACCACACATCACCCAATGAGGTGTATGGGCGTATTATAAACCTATCCGATTCGCGGCGCAATTCACAATACGTACAGAACAGGTTCTCGTCCGACGCCCGCATTTCTATAATTTAGCTAGATTCGTCCATCTTCAGGTGGCTATGGCACTTACGCGAGCATCGGTCAAACCCTGGGTCCTGGCATCGCGCCCCAAGACGCTCACGGCGGCGGTCGTCCCGGTTCTCGTCGGCGTGGCGCTGGCGACCGGCCAGGGCGACTTTGCTCCTGTTCCGGCCCTGGTCACGCTGTTCTGCGCCGTCTGTATCCAGATCGGCACCAACTTCGCCAACGATGTCTACGATTTCAAGAAAGGCGCCGACATCGCGCGAGTCGGCCCAACGCGGGTTACCACGGCGGGGCTGCTCTCGCCCCACGCCGTTGAGGTCGGAACGTGGGTGGTTTTCGGCCTGGCTGCCGTGGCAGGTCTCTACCTCGTCACGGTCGGCGGCTGGCCGATCCTTGTCATCGGCATCGCCTCCATCCTGGCTGGCCTGGCCTACACCGCCGGCCCCTACCCCCTGGGATACAACGGCCTCGGCGACGTGTTCGTCTTCCTGTTCTTCGGGCTGGCCGGGGTCGTCGGCACATATTATCTCCAAACGCACACCTGGACGCTCGCCGCAGTTGTCGCCGCTGTGCCCGTCGGCGCTCTCGTCACAAATATCATCGTCGTGAACAATCTGCGCGACGTGGATACGGATCGCGTGGTGGGCAAGCGAACGCTGGCCGTGCTCATCGGTAAAGACAGCGCGCGCATCGAATACATTGTCCTGGCGGTCGTCGCCTATGCCGCGCCAGTATTTCTATGGCTGACGGGCGGCGCGTCCCTATGGGCGTTGCTCCCGCTGCTGACGCTCCCGCTCACCGTCCGTCTTGTGCGCGATCTTTATGTCCTGCGCGGCCCGGCTCTCAATAAGGCCCTTGGCGGCACCTCGCAACTGGTCGGCCTTTTCGGCGTCCTGTTCGCCCTCGGGCTTCTCTTCTAGAGGGGCATAGACTGTGTATCCCCAAGCGCGTTTCTTCATCCGCACGGCGCTGCTCTGGCTCCTGGCCGCCGCTATCGTCAGCGGACTGCTGCTGGTCAACCAGGCCTTTGGCCTCAGCCCGGCCATCGCCGCCCTGCAGCCGACCTTCTATCACCTGCTCATGGTCGGCTGGGCGGCGCAGCTCATTTTCGGCGTGGCGCTATGGATGTTCCCGGCGTACACGAAAGAGCAGCCCCACGGCGATGAGCGCCTGGGCTGGCTGCTGTACGTCTCCCTCAACCTGGGGCTACTGCTGCGCGTCATCGCTGAAGGCTGGCTCGGCGCTGGCGGACCAATCGAGCTGGGGTGGCTGCTGGTCGTCTCGGCGGTCTTGCAGGTGGTCGCGGCCGCCGTGTTCGTCTATCTCATCTGGCCGCGCATCAAGGGCCGCGCTGGCCCGCCGCGCCGCGCCGACACCACGCGGAAAGCCTAATGCCGCCCCTCGGCCGCCTCATGGTGCGCACGGCGCTTTTCTGGCTGCTCTTCGGCTTCACCCTCGGCGGCCTGGTCCTCGCTAACAAGGGCCTGGGCTGGTGGCCGTTCCTGTGGCGGTTCCGCGCCTCCCACGCCCACATCCTGCTTGTCGGCTGGACGGTGCAGTTTAGCATCGGCGTCGCCTTCTGGATCCTGCCCCGTCTGACCGGCGGCTCACGCGGCCGCGAGGGGCTGGTGCGCCTCGGCTACGTCGCGCTCAACGGCGGTGTGGCGCTGGCCTTTCTCTACGACCTGATGGTCGCCTCGGCGGAGCCAGCCGTTATGCGCTTCTTGCCACTGGCTGGCGGTCTGCTGTACGTCGCAGCCTTGGCCCTGTTCATCTCGCAGCTCTGGCCGCGCGTCTTGCCTTTACCCGAAGTTGCGCTATCATCATCGCCAGGCTCAAACAGCAGCGATAGCGGTTCATCCCCGTAGGAGGTAGCATGCGCATCATCGATCTCTCGGCCGAGATCGTCCCCAGCCCCGAAGGCACGCCGGCCTTTATCAGCACCGGCCTCACCTACAACGACCACAGCCAGGGCGCAGCCCAGGTCGAGCAGATCCTCCACGTGCCGCGCCACCTTCTGCGCAACGAAGAGGGATGGGCGACCGAAACGTTTACACGCCTGATGACTCACGACGTTACCCACGTCGATGCGCCCTGGCACTACAATAGCACCATCCAGGGCCAACGCGCCCAGACCATCGACCAGTTGCCCCTGGAGTGGTTCTTCCAGGATGGCGTCGTGCTCGACTTCAGCCACAAGGCCAAGGGTGACGCCGTCACGACCGAGAATCTCCAATATGAGCTGGATCGCATCGGCTACCGCCTCCACCCGCTCAACATTGTGATGATCCGCACCGGCTGCGACAAGTTCTACGGCGATCCAGGCTACATGTTCCAGGGTTGTGGCGTGACCGCCGAAGCGACGCACTGGCTCTACGAGCAGGGCATTCGCGTCATGGGCATCGACGCGTGGGGCTGGGATCAGCCGCTCGACGTTCAGGCGAAGGAAGCCCTGGAGCGCCAGGAAGGCGGCATCTTCTGGGCCGCGCACCAGGCCGACCTCCCCTACTGCCAAATCGAGCGGTTGGTGAACCTGGACCAGCTTCCGCCGTTCGGCTACAGAGTGGCCTGCTTCCCGCTCAAGGTCAAGGGTGGCAGCGCCGGTCCTGCCCGCGTCGTCGCCATCCTGCCCGATTAAAGGAGAGACTGACAGATAGACATCGAGGATACAGAGGGAATTGCCGTCTTAGAGCCTATCCGAATAACCCTGCGGCGCGCAGGGCGATGAGGGCGCAGGCGAAGTGCAGAAAGGCGATGTAGTGTTCAGGCTTCTTGTCCCAGCGCACCAGAATACGCCGAAAGCGG
>JBDHWG010000004.1:0-251330 GCA_039810085.1 Anaerolineae bacterium | reverse complement strand
AGATGCGGAACCCGGTGGTCGTCCGATTGTTGGGCGTTCGCGCCCGTGTCCGTTTAGTCGTCGATGGTGTACTCATGCTCCCAAGTATACATTATCTTGCGTTATTCGGATAGGCACTAAGCGAAGCGCCGTGGCTTGCTGAGCTTATTCAACACTTGGCCCCTTCAACGCAGCGGATGTACTTGAGAGACTTCGCTGCATATACGTCGTTCGAGGGGCGCGGAGAGCGGCTGACGGCGAAGCCGCTAAGTGCTGTGGGAGCGTGGCGGGTGGTGCAACATTATGCAGAAGCCGTGGGACTCGAGCACATCAAGCCCCACGACTTCCGCCGCTTTGTCGGGACAGAGTTGGCGCGCCGCGACATTCGCCAGGCCCAGAAGGCCCTCGGCCACAAGCGCATCGACACCACAGCTCGCCACTACGTCCTGGATGAGTTAGAGCCGGGCCTCACCGACGATCTGTATTGATTACAGCGCCTTGACCCTCGCTATCCGTTGAACTCCTCCACGGTGGGCAGCAGGGAGCGCGGAATGCGCGCACGGATGCGGGTGCCGCGCGGTGTGTGCTCCTCTTCCTCGATCTCGCCGCGCTCGTGAATCAGGGCCACCACATCACCGCGCGTGTAGGGCACTGTGACGTTGACCGGGGCAAGGCGGTCACTGAGCGCCTTCTCTACGGCCTCAAGGAGCTGGTCGAAGCCAGCGCGCTTCTCGGCCGAGATGGGCACGCTGTCCGGGTGGGCCAGCAGGAAATCCTGGAGCTGCGCCTCCCCTAGCGCCTCAGCCGGCAGAATCTTCATGCCAAAATCCGTCTCCTCCCGCGCTGGCTCAATGGCGCCGAGCTTGTCGATCTTGTTGACTGCCACAACCGTCGGGTAGTGTTCCGTACCCAGGTCGGCCAGGATATCCTCGACCGTCTGCCATTGCTCTTCAACATTTACTTGGGTTATGTCAACAATATGGAGGATAGCGTCAGCAGTTGTGATTTCCTCGAGCGTGGCGCGGAATGCGGCGACAAGCTCGGTCGGCAGCTTCTGGATGAAGCCGACGGTGTCCGTGAAGAGCGCTTCGCGCCCGCCGGGCAGGCGCACACGACGGGTGGTTGGGTCGAGGGTGGCGAACAGCTTGTCTTCCGCCACGACGTTAGCGCCCGTCAGGGCATTGAGCAGCGTCGACTTGCCAGCGTTGGTATAGCCGACGATGGCGACTGTTGGGATGGCGGCGCGTCGTCGCTGACGACGGTGCAGCTCGCGCTGCTTGCGAACCTCCTCCAGTTCGTGCTTGAGTCGGCTGATAATGCGGCCAATCTCGCGCCGGTCGACCTCTAGCTGGGTCTCGCCCGGTCCGCGCAGGCCCACACCGCCTGCGCCGCCGCGCGCCGTCCCACCGCCTGTCTGCCGCGCCAGGTGCGTCCACATGCGGGTCAGGCGCGGCAGGCGATACTCGTATTGCGCCAGCTCGACCTGGAGCTTGCCTTCACGCGTGTAGGCGTGCTGCGCGAAGATGTCTAGAATGAGCGCCGTGCGGTCTAGCACGAGGGCGTTGAGGGCGTCTTCAAGATTGCGCTGCTGGCCGGGCGACAACTCATCGTCGAAGATGATGGTGTCCGCGTCAAGCTCGCGTTTCATCAGCTCGATTTCCTCGACCTTACCCTTGCCTACATATGTGGCGGGGCTGGGGTGGTCGAGCCGCTGCGTCGTTTGGCCGACGACCTCCAACCCTGCCGTTGAGGCCAGCGCCGCCAACTCCTGCATCGATTCTTCTAACGTGAATAGTGGCTCAGATTGTTTGACGCCTACGCCGACCAGGATTGCTTTCTGGCGCGGGGTAGCTGTATCGTAATAGCGGCTTTCTGCCATTTAACAGTCGTTCTCCTTTGTTTAGACGGACAGTAGTGGCGACCTCACCTGCATCTCAGAGCGACTGGAAGCCGCCACTACATCACACTCATGCCACGGCTAGACCGTCACTGCACTCTAGCTTGCCACAGGCGTCAGGTCGAGCTTCTTGAGCCGCGCCATGGCCTCCACGAGGTCTGCGTCGTCCACGGCGAGCGAGGCGCGGAGGTAGCCCTCACCCTGCGGCCCATACTCGCGGCCCGGTGTCAGCCAGACGCCCACCTGGTCCAAGGCGTGGAAGGCGAACTCGTCGTCGGCCCAGCCCTCAGGCACTTTGGCCCAGACGTACAGCGTTGCTTTCGGCTTGTCGGCGACCAGACCTGCCGCATTCAGCCCGTTTACCAGCACGTCGCGGCGGGCCGAGTAGATGGCGTTGCGCTCGGCCAGCCAGCTCTGGTCGCCGGTCAGCGCTGCTGCTGAGGCATACTGGATTGCGTTGGGGATGCCTGTATCGACGTTGCTCTTGACGCGCTGGAGAGCCTCCAGCGCCTTGGCGTTGCCCGTCGCCATGCCCACGCGCCAACCGGCCATGTTGTACGTCTTGCTGAGCGAGTTGAACTCGACAGCGATGTCCTTCGCGCCTGGCACTTGCAGCACACTTGGCGCGACGTAGCCGTCGTAGGTCAGGTCGCAGTAGGGATTGTCGAAGGCGAGCCAGATGTCGTGGCGCTTGCACCAGTCAACAAGCTCGGCGAGCGCCTCCACGGGGGCAATAGCGCCAATGGGGTTGTTGGGATAGTTCGCCCATAGCATGGTGGCCCGTGATAGGACGACATCCGGGATGCTGTTCAGGTCGGGCAGCCAGCCGCGCGCGGGGTCGAGGCGCACGAGGTACGGCTCGGCGTCCACCAGCAGTGCGCCCATCTTGTAGGCAGGGTAGCCGGGGTCGGGCACGAGGACCACGTCGCCTGGGCCAGCCCATGCCTGGGTCGCATGCACCAGACCTTCCTTAGAGCCGATCAGTGGCACGACCTCGGTCTTTGGGTCTACACTGACACCGAAGCGCCGATCATAATATGTTGCGACAGCCGTACGGAAGGCGGGCAGGCCGCTGTAGCTGGGATAGCGGTGGTTTAGAGGGTTCTGCGCTGCCTCGGTGAGGATATCGACGATCCACTGTGGCGTAGGGAGGTCCGGGCTGCCGATGCCCAAGTTGATGACGCGCTCGCCCTGGGCTTCACGCGCAGCGATGCGCACCCCTACCCGGGCAAACACGTATGGCGGGACGTTCTCCATCCGTTTGGCGAGTCTTGGCATCCTTAATGTCTCCTCAAAGTGATAAAGTGCAATTCTAGGCTGACGAGGAAGTGTGTCAAATCCCTTGGTGTGTCCCTTGGCTTGCGCGTGTTTTGTGTTCGTGGTATTTTAAGTTCTCTCAATGTGTAGTAATCTATGACTATACGAAACAGGCCACGGAGACATTCCCATGCGCGCAGTTGACATTATCGCCCGCAAACGCGACGGCTATTCGCTAACCAAAGACGAGATCGAGTGGTTTGTTAACGAATTCACTCGTGGCGCTCTCCCCGACTACCAGGCGGCCGCCTGGCTGATGGCCGTCGTTCTCAAGGGCATGGACGACCGCGAGACGGTTGACCTCACCCTGGCGATGGCGCGCTCCGGCCAGACGCTCGAGCTGACGGGCGTACCACACCCGGTCGTCGACAAGCACTCCACGGGCGGCGTCGGCGATAAGATCTCGCTCGTCGTCGCGCCCATGGTCGCTGCCACGGGCCTGCCGGTGGGGAAGATGTCGGGGCGGGGTCTGGGCTTCAGCGGCGGCACGCTGGACAAGCTTGAGTCCTTCGCTGGCCTGAATGTAGCAATGAGCACGGAGCAATTTCTGCGCCAGTTGCGCGACATTGGCCTGGTGATCGCGGGCCAATCCGGCGACCTGGCTCCGGCCGACGGCAAGCTGTACGCCCTGCGTGACGTCACAGCGACCGTCGAGAGCCTACCGCTTATCGCCAGCTCGATCATGAGCAAGAAAATTGCAGCGGGCGCAGACGCCATCGTCCTGGACGTGAAAGTAGGGCGCGGGGCGTTCATGAAGACAGAGACCGAAGCCGTCACGCTCGCCGAGGCCATGGTGCGCATTGGACAGGGCGTTGGTCGGCGGGTGGCGGCGGTTGTGTCGGGCATGGACCAGCCGCTCGGCCAGGCGGTCGGCAATGCACTGGAGGTGAAGGAAGCGATTGCCACACTGCGCGGTGATGGCCCGCCCGACCTGGTGGAAGTGGCGATGACCGTCGGCGCCTACATGCTCATCCTCGGCGAACGCGCCACAAGCGTCGAAGAGGCCCAGGCGATGCTGCAAGCAACTATCGCCTCGGGCGACGCCTTCCAGAAGCTTCGGGCGATGGTCGTGGCCGAGGGCGGCGACGGCCGCCAGGTGGATGATCCTGCATTGCTGCCCGATGCGCCGGTCGTTGTGGCTGTGCCAGCACCACAGTCGGGCGTTGTCGCATCAGTAGATCCGCTGGAGCTGGCGCTCACGGCCGTAGAGCTGGGCGCGGGCCGTGCCCGCAAGGGCGACCCTGTTGACCCGGCGGTAGGTCTTGTGGTCGGTCCTAAGGTTGGCGAAGCGGTGAGGGCGGGGCAGCCCCTGGCGCACATCCACGCCCGGACCGAGACGGTGGCGCAAAAAGCGGCTGAACGGGTCGCTGCTGCCTTCACTCTCAGCATGACGCCCGTTCAGCCTCCGACGCTCATTCATCGAATTATTACGTGAGGCGCACTTGCGCCCCTGACCTACTCCTTGATGAACTTGAACATGCCCGCGCCGCACACGCTACATTCGCCCTTCAACGCGGCGCGGTTCTTCGACGTCACATACTGGGTAACGTTCACCATCGGCCGCTGCGTCTTGCAGCGCACACAGTAGGCGTCGATGCTGCCGTCAGGTATTGCGGCGCTTCCCCCGCTTGTTACGCTCACCTCATCCCCCGTCTCACCCACTTCCTCATCATTCGACCCCTCGTCGGCGCCATTCAACTCACCCACGACCGGGCGGCCCGCGACAGCATGCAGGGGTAGCTCAATGCGGTCGTCCTGTGGCTCTGGCGCTGCATTCGCTTGAGATTCTGGCCTGGACGTGTCATGCCGTGCGTCATCGTCCGAGGGCGCTGCCTCTATTGCAATCGATTCCCCGCCAGGCAGCGTAATCTCGCCCTTAACACTCCTCTGGGCGTCACCCAGGCGCGCGGCAGTCCGCACCGACCTCGATAGAGGCAGCACGATTCGGTCTTCACGGACTTCGTCTGACTTGGGCTGGCCGTGAGGCAGCGCCGGCCGCGCGCGGCGGCGCCACAGCAGCCGCCAACCCACGATAAGACCGATGATCACGGCGCTCGCAGCGAGCCATCGCCAGCCCTTACTCATGGGACTCCTCCTCGGCGCCGCCCTGGCACCATGTGTTGGTCTTGCACTCTTCGGCGATGCGCTCGTAGATGCCCGTCTTCTGCTCCGCCACGCGCTGCCAGTTGAACTGCTCGCAGACGCGGCGATAGGCATTCTCGACACGGGCCGCCGACCAGTCGGGCCGCGATAGGGTGTGAACGACCGCCCACGCCAGCGAGTCGGGGTTGTTCGGCACGGCCAGAATACCCGTCACGTGATTTTCGACAACCTCGGTCAGCCCGCCAACCGCCGAGACGACAACCGGCACCCGCGCCGCCATTGCCTCTAGCGCCACGATGCCAAACGGCTCATAGATGCTTGGGAAGGTCGCCACATCAGACACAACAAACAGCTTGTCGCGATCCTCGTCGGCGATATAGCCTGTGAAGTAGAAGCGCTGCCCGATGCCGAGGCGCTCGGCCTGGAGGCGCAACTCGTCCGCCATCGGTCCCCGGCCGGCGATGACGAATTTGGCTTTCGGGACATAAGTAAGTATCTGGGGGGCCGCTGCCACTAGCACCTGCAAGCCCTTCTCATACACCACGCGCCCGACATAGAACACGATGGACTCGTCATCCGCGGCGAACTGGCGGCGGAAATCCACTAGATCCTCTCGTCTTAAGTTGTCGTATGGAGACGTGGTGACGGCGTTGGGCACGACGTCGAGCTTGTCGTTGCTGACGCCGAAAAAGGCCACAAGCTCATGCGCCATGAAGTAGCTCGTGACAATAACGCGCCATGCTTCATCGATCAAACCCGCCTCGATTTTGTTGATCTCGCGCGACAGCTCGGAGGGCAGCTCCCCCTGATAGCGGCCGCGCTCAGTGGCGTGGATTGTCACAAGCAGGGGGGTTCGCCACAGGTACTTGAGGCCAACGGCTACCGACGCAACCAGCCAGTCATGGGCGTGGATTAGAGTCACTGAGCCTGTTCGGGCAACTATTTCTATCGCGGCTTGCATCAGTTCATCGTTCATCGCCTTGGTGTCGCTCAAAAGGCTCCCGGTCCGCCCCGGCGAGATTTCAATGCGATAGACGGTGAGGTTGTCGGCGGGATGCTCCTCCGGCACGCCACCTCGGTCACGCGGCGTGACCAGCACCACTTCGATACCCAGCGCCGCGAGGGCCAAGGACAGGCTCTCGACGTGCTTGCCCAGGCCGCCAACCATGTTCGGGGGGTATTCCGCAGACAGCATGAGTATGCGCATGGCTTATTTCTGTGCGTTGACGTTGCGCACGTGCTCCTCGAGGGTTTTGGCGAAGACGTGAGAGCCGTCTTTGCGGGCGACGAAGTAGAGGTCCTGCGTCGGCGTCGGGTTGAGCGCTGCCTTTATCGCGTCCAGGCCAGCATTAGCAATTGGCCCCGGCGGCAAGCCCGGGTTCACGTACGTGTTCCACGGCGAGTCGAAACGGTAGTCTTCTACGGTCAACGGCCGCCACCACGTTCCGCGATCCTTGTCGAAGCCCATCGCATACTGTACCGTCGGGTCCGCGTCGAGCTTCATCCCCTGGCTGAGACGATTCGCGTACACGCCGGCGATATGCGGGCGCTCGTCCGCCAGCCGCGCCTCGCGCTCAACAATCGATGCCAAAGTGAGTACTTTCTGCAAACTGCCCAACTCGCTCTTCGCCGCAGCCACACCTATATCCGAGCCGGTCTTGTCGCCGAAGTTCTTCAGCATTCGGTCGATGACGACGCGCGCCCCGCTCTTGTTCACATCGAACGTGTACGTGTCGGGGAACAGGTAGCCCTCGAGACGGACGCCGTTTGCGCTCGCCGGGGGAAGGAAGGGATAGTCGAAGCCCTCGCCGGTCTGCACCAGCTTCATGAACTCCGCCTGATCCACCAGCCCGCGGCTCGCTACGAGAGCCGCAATCTCCTCCGCGCGCCACCCCTCTGGAATAGTCACGTTGACGGAGGCCGTGCGCCCCTGCTGAAGCGCGGCGGCAATCTCGCGCGGGGTCATCGTCTGGCGCAGCTCGTACGTGCCAGCTTCCAGTTTGGTATCCGCGCCCTGTACGCGCAGCAGCAGACGGAACAGCGTCGGGTCCTTGATGAGATTGAGCTGTTTCAAATTGTCAGCCACAGTTCCCGCCGCTTCGCCACTCTTTATCTCGAACTTCACCGTCGTCGGGTCTGTCCCGGCCGGCTGGTCCACGTCGCCCGACTGTAAGCTGATGAACAGCCGCCCTGCCAAACTCTGCAGATCGTTGGAGGCGCTCGCCTCACCCGATCCACTCGACGAAGACGCCGTCGTTGTCGAGCTTGTCTTGAGGCTCCGCCAGACAGTCATGCCGACGCCGACAAACGCAGCCAGGACAACCACAGCCAGGATCAGCGCCAGGATGCGGCGTAGTGGGCTTGTCTCGCGCGCCTGCCGGGCGCGATAGCCCGTTAGGCCGCGCATCTCATTGTTGTCTCTCTTGTTCAACGTCTACCTCATCCACCAGGTCACTTACCACGAACACCCAGGTCAGGAACTCGGGTCAGGCGGCAGCAACCCGAAGTCGCCCCGCTCTGCCCGCTCAGTGTCAATGTACTCCTGCAAGATAACGGCCGCCGCAACCGCGTCGAGCCGCCCCTTTTGCTCTCGTGCCCGCACGCCTTGGGCATGCAGAATCTCGGACGCCTGTACGGTGGACAGGCGCTCATCCCATACCAGCACCGGCGCCTCGATTTGCTCCTGGAGACGCCTCGCAAACAGCAGAACTGATTTAGCCTGCGCCCCAAGCGAGCCGTCCATGTTGCGGGGCAGCCCCACCAAGACCGCCACCGGCGCGTGCTGTCGGACCAACTTAACAACGTCGTCGATGGCCTGGCTTGTGTTTCGCCGCTGCAACGTCGCCACGCTGCGGGCCAGGAGGCGCAAGGGGTCGCTGGCGGCGACACCAATCCGCTTGTTGCCCACGTCGAGCGCCAGCAGCATCCCATCCGGGAGAAGGCAGCCCTGGGCCGACATGCTCGCCGCCTGCGCTTCGAAATCCTGCTCTGGCGCTGGGTCGCTCATTGCCCTACGCCCACGACGACCACATCTGTTCGGATAGGCAGCCAGGGAAGGCGGCCCCAATGTTCCGCTACCCAGTCCGGCCCCACAGACACGGTGGCTGGTTCGGCCAGGGCAATTTGCTGCCCAAGCGTGTGGACCGCTGCGGCAGGCGTCAACCCGCGCACGGCATCGCGGACGGCTGCGCGATCCACAATCGCCTCCGCTCGACCTCGCGTGACGATGTCAAACTCCACTGCCGGGCCTGCCTGGTCATTGATAACGCGCTCGTCGGGCGCTGTTGTGAAGTCATAGCCGGCAAGCAGACGAAAGCCTGGCGGGAGACGCTGTTCAAGCGCCTGCCGCGCCAGGGCGTCCGCGGCGGCAGGATCGTATGCCAATGCGCGTGCGCGAATTGTCATGGTCAAACTCGCGCTGGTACGCTGCACCGGTTCCACTTCGAGGCGCTCATTCGTCACCGCTACATCCAGGCTATCCGCGACCAGCCGCTCGCCCGCCCCAAGCTGTGCCCGCAACGCGCCGACGGCCGCGCCACGCAGGCGGGCCTCCAGGCTCGCCCGCATGTCGGCCACGTCCTGATCGGTCACGTATTCTTCCTGGCGCAGCGTGCCGCCGCTCATCGGCATATCATTCACCACAGCCGCCATCAGCGCCTGCGAGGGCTGGAGAGCATTCAGGGTGTACGCTGCCACATTACCCGCCGGTCCAGGCTCGGCGGCCTCGACAGCCACACGCACTGAAGACCCGACACCACGCGGCAAGACCGCCGTTTCCGTTGTCACGAAGCGCATGAGCGTCCCGCCACTCGTCTCAATCGGCGTTCCCGCAGGCAGAGTGACAGGCTCTGCCTGCTTGTTGATGAACACGACGGAGCCGGTCGCCTTGCCGCCTGGCTCGCTCCGGATGCCGCTCGTGACCGCCCCGCCTGACAGGCTCAGTGACTCCTCCAACTCACGCGCCGGAATGACCTGCGCCGCCGTATCCAGCTTGGCCCCTGGCCGCGCCACGACCTGCGCCTGGCTTGCCACGTCCACCCGTCCCGGGCGCAGCGTGACCTTTCCGGACGGCAACGTTGCGACCGCGAGGAGGGCCAGGCCAACCGTCGCTGCCAGCAAGCTCACGGCTACCAGCGCCACGGCGAGAGGCGAGCGCTGCGCCATCTGGCGGCGCAAGTCCAGCGGCGGGGGAGCGTACCCCTGCAAGAGCGCCTGACGACGTCGAGTCGCAGACGGCATGGCCGTCCCTGTCTCGGCCAGACGGCGCTGCGCTGCTCTCACGGAGCCATAGGCTTGCAGGCCCGCGGCCCTGGCCCGCGCCCGCACGTGCCCGTCCCTGCTCACGATACCAACGGCCCGCCCCAGGCCCGCTGCCCGCCGAGCGATAAGCTCAAAATCGGCCTCGCTCCAAACGCTCCCCACCGGCGCTACCAGGAGCACGCGTGGTCCCTCAACCCGCGCCAGATGCGCCGCGCCCTCGACGGCGCTCTCCTGCGGCGCCAGCTCGATAACGCTCGCAAGCGGCGCAGGGCGCGCCGTCGTCTCTTCAGCCTCCCCAATGGTGGCCCCGAGAGGAACGCCCTGCTGCCGCTCCGAGCTGACTGTCACTTCTTCTGCCCTCGCACGAACTCCGGTGTCTTCGCCAGGGCTTCACCCAGCTTCGACGCATCGCGCCCGCCGGCCGTCGCCATCGTGGGCTTGCCGCCGCCGCCCCCGCCGACCACACCGGCGACCTGCTTCACGAGATTCCCCGCGTGGTAGCCGCGCTGCACCAGGTCCGGCGTCACCGCGGCGACGAGGGACGGCTTATCCGCGACCACTGCGCCCAGGACGACGATGCCGGAGCCGAGCTTATCGCGCAGCCAGTCGGCCATCTCGCGCATCGCGTCGGTGTCTGGCGCTTCGACGACGGCGGCGAGAACCGGCACGCCATCCACGCTCTGCGTCTTGTCCAGCAATTCGCCCAGGCGCCCCTGGCTCAGGCGGCGGCGCGCCTCCGTCAGCTCGCGCTGGAGAGTCTTTAGCTCCTCCTGCATCTCGCTCACACGATGCAGCAAGTCGCGCGGCGATGCCTGAAGGGTGGACGCTGTTGCCTCCAGAGTATCGAGGCTCTGTTCAACGAAGTTCTCGGCGCCGCGCCCCGTCAGAGCCTCGATTCGGCGCAGGCCCGCGCCGACGCTCGTTTCCTCAATGATACGTAGCTGGCCGATCTGCCCTGTGCGAGACAGATGCGTGCCGCCGCACAGCTCGCGGCTCACCGCCTGCCCGTTGCCGATGGTCACCATGCGCACCTCGTCGCCGTACTTCTCCCCGAACAGCATCATTGCGCCTAGTTGCCGCGCCTCATCCTGGCTCGTGACCACCCAGTTGACCGGCAAATCGGCCATGATGAGGGCATTGACCCGTGCCTCGACCGCGCGCAGCTCCTCCTCCGTGAGCGCCTGGAGGTGGGCGAAGTCGAAGCGCAGTCGGTCCGGCGCGACGAGCGAGCCGCGCTGCTGGGCGTGCCCACCCAGCGTGTCCTGCAACACGCGGTGCAATAAGTGCGTCGCCGTGTGATTGCGCATGATGTCGAGGCGGCGCTCGGTATCCACACACGCAGCTACCTGGCCGTTCATGTGAATCGACCCTGCCGACACGTAACCGCTGTGGACGATGATGCCGGGCACGGGGGACTGCGTGTCCTCGACTTCGACGGCGCCCATCTCCCCGATCAGATGCCCGATGTCACCCACCTGGCCGCCCGCCTCAGCGTAGAACGGCGTGCGGTCCAGCACGACCTCGACGCGGTCGCCCTGCTCCGCCGTGTCGCCTGGCTCGCCGTTCACCACCAGGTAGACGATCTTGCCATCCGCCTCGACCATGCTATAGCCCAGGAACTGGGTGCGCGCCAGGTCCAGCCGGCGATAGCGCTCGCCAGCCTCTTTGACTGTAAAACGCCCCTTGGCGCGGGCGCGTTCACGCTGCTCCTGCATCAAGGCGTTGAACCCCTGCTGGTCGATGGTCATCCCCTGCTCTTCGCCGATGACCCGCGTCAGGTCCGGCGGGAAGCCGTAGGTGTCGTACAGGCGGAACACGTCGTTACCGGGGATAACATTCGTCCCCTCGGACTTGAGCCGCGCAATCGTACCCTCTAGCAGTGAGCTGCCTGCGTCGAGGGTGCGCTGGAAACGCTCCTCCTCCTGGGCAATGACGCGCAGGATGAAGTCGCGCCGCTCCACCAGCTCAGTGTAGTGGCCACCCATCAGATCGATAACCGCCTCCGCGACGCTGCCCAGGAATGGCCCACTGAAGCCCAGCCCCTTCCCGAAGCGCATGGCCCGCCGCATGATGAGACGCAGGACGTAGCTGCGGCCCTCGTTGCCCGGCAGCACACCGTCGGCAATCAGGAACGTCATCGCCCGCCCGTGGTCTGCCACAACGCGGTAGCCCGTCTGCTTCTGGGCCATCTGCTCGGGCGTGTCGCCGAGCAACTGGCGGGTGTGCTCCATGATGGGGACGAACAGGTCCGTCTCATAATTCGCGTACACTCCCTGCTTGATCGCGCACAACCGCTCGAGGCCCATGCCAGTATCGACACCTGGCTTGGGCAGGCGCTCGCGCGTGCCATCCGCACGCTGGTCATACTGCATGAACACCAGGTTCCAGACTTCGAGCCAGCGCCCGCAGTCGTTGTCGAGCGCGACGGAGCAGTCCTCCCGCCCGCACGTGCAGAACTCCGGCCCGAAGTCCCAGTGCAGCTCCGATGTCGGTCCGCACGGCCCTACGTCGCCCATCATCCAGAAGTTGGTCTTGTCGCCCATGCGATGCACGCGCTCCGGCGGCAAGCCAATCTCGTTAATCCAAACGTTGTAGGCCTCGTCATCGTCACGATAAACGGTCGAAACGATGCGATTTCCCGGCAGCCCCATCACCTCGGTCATGAACGTCCAGGCATAGTGGATCGCGTCGCGCTTGAAGTAGTCGCCGAACGAGAAGTTGCCCAGCATCTCGAAGAAGGTGTGGTGGCGCGGCGACGGACCGACATTCTCCAGGTCGTTGTGCTTGCCGGACACGCGCATGCACTTCTGGGCCGTCGTCGCGCGGAGGTAGCTGCGCTTCTCTGTGCCCAGGAATGTGTCCTTGAACTGCACCATGCCGGCATTGGTGAACAGCAGCGTCGGGTCATCCGGCGCCAGCGACGAGCTAGCGACGATAGTGTGTCCATTCTGCTTGAAGAAGTCCAGGAAAGCGCGCCGGATATCCGCGCTGGTCATGCACTCGCTCATGTCGCCTCCAAAAGCCCATTTGCGTATTCTAGTGTTCGTTCCACGTTGTGTCAACAAAAAAGGCCCGTCCTTCTGAAAGGACGAGCCGAATGCCCGTGGTACCACCTTGCTTGGGAACTACTTCCCCACTTGTCGAGCCTCGTGTTCAAGGCTCTGCCCCGTTAACGGTGGGCCACCGGCCGAAGCTACTGGCGGCGAGCGCCGCGTTCACCAGGCGTCTCAGGGGTGGCGTTGGGCGCATCGCGACGTCGGGCTTTCACCTCTCCCCGACTCTCTGTGGCCGCCTTGCTGCGCTTACTCTTCCCCATCACCGACTATAGATTGATTGTGAAACAATTATACTCGCCTCTGCGCACTGCGTCAAGACTCGGGCTATCGGCCATTCGTGGGATAATACCATTTCCAGTGGTAGTTTACACCTTAAGCCCACTGGATGAGTACTGATAACGTGCGGTCCTTCTCTTCCAGGAGCACGCGGTAACCACGGTCGATATCGCTCGGTTGAATGATCTCGCTAATGAGTGGCTCGACCACCAAATGCCGCTGTCTAATCAGCTCCAGCATCTGCTGGATGACGGTTTGGCGGTCCAGCTTTCCTTCCGTCGATACCCGCGGCAATAGCCCTACATGAGCACCTTTGAGTATGGCGCCGTTACGGTGGATGTCGTCGTATACATCTATTGTTGCCTGTCCACGCGGGCTCCCCAGAAGGATGACTTCCCCTCTCGGTCGGACAGCCCGGAGCGCAGCCCCGATGAGATCGGGATTGCCGGTGGCTTCCACGACGCTATCCGCTCCACGCCCGCCCGCTGCAGCCCTGATGGCCGCCGTCACGTCTTCACCAGGGTCGACGACAAGCCCGATTCCGACCGCCTGTGCGACACTCCGTCGGAAAGGGACAATGTCGAGGCCAATTGTCGAGGCGCCGAAGATCTGGAACAATTGAGCCGCAAGGTGGCCGACTAGCCCGAGCCCGACCACTGCGGTAGTCTCTCCTGGCTGGGCTTGCGAGACCCAACGTGCCGTATTGGAGATGTGAGCGATACAAGCATAGGGCACCCATGCGAGCGGGATATCGCCGGCCACCTTTACACGGAGATCGGCGTCGCTGAGCACGGCATACGCCTGGTGAGCGCCGAGGTAGAGGAGGATGTCTCCGACCGCCATTCTGTCCACAGCTACCCCAATTGCCTCGACGCGGCCCACCGCGGCATAGCCAGGGTAATAGGGGTACTTGGCCCAAGGGACTTTTGGATTACCAAACCCGACATGGGATTGGGTGTAAAGGGCTAGCTCCGTGCCAGAGCTGATCAGGGTATAGAGATTTTTGATCAAAGTCTGGTCCGGCTGCAGACTCTCGGCTATTTCCTGCTGTTCCAGGATAGCCAGATATTTTGCCGGAAACACGACCCGCGTGTTGATAAGAGACACTGATACCTTCTGCGCTCGATCATCTTTGATGGCTAACCAGACGCGCTCAACTGGGTTGCATTCAGGTGCATACGCTAGCTGGCGCATATATCCTATGACTATACGAAGCGCGCTTCCTTACGCCACAGCTGCGGCCGGACTCGCCTCCCCTTCCGCCACCAGCGCCACGAACTCCTCCACGTCGATGCATGTCAGCAGCCGCTCGCGATAGCCGGCCAGCGTGCGGATGCTCTCGATGTAACGCACAACGTGCTTGCGGAACAGGATCAGCCCCAGCTCTGGCCCGTAGAAGTCCAGGTTCAACGCCAGATGCCGCCGCACGAGAGCGATTTTCTCGTCCAGCGTCACCTCGCGTGGCTCGCGGCGAGCGAAGATCCACGGATTGCCGATGGCTCCACGCCCAATCATCACCCCATCGCAGCCGGTGTGCGCCTTCATGTGCAGGATATCAGCTGGCGTCCGCACGTCGCCATTACCCAGCACCGGGATACTCACCGCCGCCTTGACCGCCGCGATGGCGTCCCAGTCTGCCATCCCCCGATAGGCCTGCTGCTTCGTGCGTCCGTGTACCGCAATGAGCGACGCGCCACTGTCCTCCAGGATGCGCGCCACGTCGAGGTAGTTGCGGCTGGTGTCGTCCCAGCCCAGGCGTATCTTGCCGGTCACGGGGATCGGGAGCGCGTCGGTCAGGCGGCGAATGATGCGCCCGATTTTCGGTGGGGCGCACAAAAGACCGGCTCCGGCGCCGCGCCCCGCGATGGTATCCACCGAGCAGCCCATGTTGAGATCAAGGATGCTCGGGCCGAGGGGGAGTAGGCGCTCGGCGACGGCGACAAGCCGGTCCTCGTCGTGACCGTAGACCTGGAAGGTGATGGGGCGCTCCGACGGGTCGAAGACGAGCTTGCGCGCCGTCTTCTCTGGCCAGCGCTTCCCGCCCAACTCATCCACGTTGACGAACTCGGTGTAGCTCATCGCCGAGCCTAACTGACGGCAGATGAGGCGGAATGGCATGTCGGAGAAGCCGTCCATCGGGGCGAGGATCAGGTCGCCGTAGACGGGTATGTCGCGGACGCGGAAAGTCGGGGTGTCAGCAGATTGAGCATGGTTCAAGGTAAACATATGCAGGAATCATATGCAGATTCAGCCAAGGGCGTAAGTCCGCGTTCACGGTCGGCGGCATAAGCCTGCTCCATCGGTGTCTTGTCATTCTATGCCCCTAGCCTATAATTGCTGTGGGTGTTGAGTAGCACCGGGAATACGGAGAATGTGGTCATGGTACATCAGACGGATAACCCCACAGGAGGCCCCCGATGACAGAGACCCAATCCGCGCAGGAGCAAGCGGTGTGGATGCCCTCCCGAGACCTTATCGTCTCAGAGGCACAGCTAACGCCCGCCCCAGGGGCAACGAGCCGCGACCTCTCCCAACCCGAGACGACGTACACGGTTATTCGCACCATAGAGGTGGATGGGTACGAAGAACCACCCTCCCGGGATCTGGTGGGCGGCCCACAAGCGCGTCCGAAGGGTGATAACTACCAGGGCACCGCCCGCAAGGCAGCCAAGCTGTCCATCGCGCCGGGCCAGCCCCAGCAGTTCGCCGACGTCAAGGCCCTCATCGCCTCCTTGACACCCGACAAGCAGATGGCCCACCATCAGCCGCCGATCACCGATACGGCCGATTCGGGGCGCGTCCAGGAAGAGATGCGCAACGTCCACGTCAAAGCGTGGCTCTACGCCGCCAGCATGGAAGCCGACAACGACTATCACATGATTATCGGCACCGACCCGAAGCAGAACCCGCCGACAGTCATGAACATGGAACTGTCCGGCCTACCGCCCTCCAACAGCCCAGCATATGCTACCCTCAAAGCGGCCCGCGACGCCTTCAAGAAGTTCTTCGGCACGCACACGCCGGGCACGACCTACGACTTCTACAACCCACCCATCCCTGTCGAGATCGAAGGCTCGCTGTTCTTCGACATCACGCATGCAGCCGGGCAAAAGCCTGGCCCCATGACGCTGAGCAAGTACTCGCCGACGATCTGGGAGGTTCACCCTATCACCAACATCGTCTTTGAGCCGAAGTAAGCACGGCACGACAACGACGAGAGGAGTGGCGGATGCCCAAGCCAAAAGAGGAGAAGACGGAAGACAAGGCGCCTGAGAAAACGGATAAGCCCACCGAAGCACCGGCGGAGGGAGTTTTGCCCCCGGAAAGCTCGATCGTCTCCGAGGACAAGTTCACCTCCCCCTCCGGCCAGCAGTACCGCATCCTCCACACCAACGAGACAGACGCCTACGACACACCGGAGCCACCCAAGCGCAAGCGGCGAACAGGGGGCGCGGCGAAGAAGTGACGAAGTGACAGGTGATTGAGAAAGGCGGCACGTGGTGTGCCGCCTTTCTTTGTGTCATACAGATGGCCGATGCCAGGCTTGTACGCTATGACTATACGAATAGACCGGCTGGGCGATGGATTCTCCCTCGGCGTATGTTATAATTCGCCCATCACTCGTTTCCTGGAGGTTGTATGACCGTGTCGGTGGATGAGCAGGTTGCCATTATCATGCGTGGCACAGACTACGGCGACCCGACAACGCACGCCCACATGGAGCGCGAACTGCGCGAGCGGCTCAAGGAAGGCCGCCCGCTGCGGGTCTACTGTGGCTACGACCCCACGAAGCCCGACCTGCACATCGGACACACGATCACCATGCGGAAGCTGCGCCAGTTCCAGGACCTCGGCCACGATGTCACGTTCCTGATCGGCACGTACACCAGCCTCATCGGCGACCCGAGCGACAAGAACAAGATGCGCCCTATCCTGACGCCTGAAGAGGTTGCGGCGAATGCCCAGACGTACGCGGAGCAGGCGTTCAAGATTCTCGACCGCTCGAAAACGCGCGTGCGCTACAACGCCGACTGGCTCGCCAAGCTGACCTTCGCCGACCTGATCCGCCTGGGGTCAAACTTCACGGTGCAACAGTTCCTGCAGCGGGACAACTTCGCCAAGCGCTTCGACGCCGGCGACCCGATCTTCCTGCACGAGACGTTCTACGGCCTCATGCAGGGCTACGACGCCGTCGCCCAGGAGACCGACGTCCAGGTGGGCGGCTCGGACCAGCTCTGGAACATCATCGTCGCCGGCCGCAAGCTCCAGGAGTCCGTCGGCCAGCGCCCGCAGATCGGCATCATCACGGCCATCCTGCCCGGCACGGACGGCGTCGTGAAGATGTCGAAGTCACTCGGCAACCACATCGCCATCAACGACACGCCGGACGACATGTACGGCAAGGTCATGAGCATCCCGGATGAAGCGATGTGGATCTACTACGACCTGGTAACGCGTCTCACACCGGCCGAGATTGCCGAGATTCGCCGCGCGGTCGAGTCGGGCGCGTTGCACCCGATGGAAGCCAAGAAGAAGCTCGCCCTGGAAATCACGGACATCTATCACGATCCGGAGTCAGCCCGGGCGGCGGCCGATCACTTCGAGGTCGTCCACCAGAAGCGAGACATTCCCGAAGACATGCCGACGTTCAAGCTCAACGGGCCGCAGACCATCGTCGACGTCATGGTCGCCGCTCACGTCGCGGGCACCAAGAGCGAGGCGCGCCGCCTCGTGGAACAGGGCGGGGTTCGCCTCGACGGCGAGCGCGTCGACAGCATCACGTACGAGGTGCCGTCACGGGCGGCAGTGCTCCAGGTCGGCCGGCGCAAGTTCGTTCGCCTCGTCACAGCGCAGGGGTAAGATGCCGACCAAAGCGGAGATGTACGCCGAGTACCGCCTCCAGGGGCTGCGGCAGTGGGTGGTGGATGTGGAGCCGAGCGCCGAGGAGGCGTCCCTCATCTACCTGCGCGGCCACAGCCCCGCCCACGGCACGACCCACGGCTACCTCCTGCGGGAGCGCGGCGAAGTGCCGAGCCGCCTTAAGGCGGTGTACGGCCTGAAAGGCGTCACCAAAGTCCAGGACGGCTTTTTCACCTCGGTCATCTATTGTGAGCCGGAGCGGCAGGCCGCGCTGGTGGAGGAAATCCGGGGACGGCTGCGCGAGATGGGCTTCCTGACGACCGCCGAGTGGGAGGCGCACCGCGACGACCCGCTCCCCGAGATCGACCCGCGCCCTGGCAAGAAGCGTTCAATTCTCTAGGCGCAATCCTCCTCAAGCAAAACAGCGTTAAGGCGAATGAGCAATAGCCTCATTCGCTTTTCATTTTGTGCATCCTTGCGAAAGAATCAGACTTCCCCCTGCATTAGCTTTCATATACACACTACCCGGCGGGCGAGTCTCCGACGCGCGACAACAGGGGGGGACTATGTGTTTCAGTCTTGCACAGCTTGACTCGCACCCTATATGGCAAGCTGTTAACAGTAGTCATCTTACAGACTGGTGGTGCTACTACTACCAATTCATTGCTATCCTCGGCCCCGCATTCATCTTGCTCAACATCGCCAATATCATTCGTTTGTGGCGATGGCATCAGGACGCCTGGCGAGGTGTCTTGATTTTCACACTGTGGCTGGTCTATGCGATCGCCGTCCTCTCGGCCGGGGTTTACACCGCTTTCCAGCCACATTGGGTTTTTTGGGCTATTCATCTCGATAGTAACGCCAACATATACTTTCTGACTCCGGATGGTATCGAGTTCATTCTCTATAGTCTGGATCGAGTTGCCCTAGCAGGCAGCTTTGCTCTGCTTACGACGGCCATAGCCAGCCTTGTAATTTGGCGAGGCCCGGTGCTGGAAAAATTGAAGCAGCTATTCGACACTGGGGCAATACCCAAAACCACATGGAAGCTAATCCACGGTGCTGACGTCAAATTATATCGATTGAACCAGACATACGATTGGCCAGAGGACAGCTCGAACGACTTTAGCTGTACGCAGATCTTTGTTCACATATCGGGTCAGAAAGTATGGGACAACCATACTGTCATCAGAAAGAGTTCGGCTCAGCGCGCCAAAATCGTTTGCATCCACTTCGATCCCATACGAGAATGCTATCGAGCTCCAGGTAGGATTGTGGGAAGGGGAAGAATAAAGGTAGAGACCAACGCACCGTATATTGATCTCAAAAGCGATAGGATCAGTCTCCAATTCAGCGATGCCACTTTCGAAGTGCATCAACATCATAACATCATTCCACCTGCCAACTTTCAGGCGGGCGGAGGGCCGACACATGTCAACTAGATATGCGCGCTTGATTATCTTGGGCGGTCTTCTGATCTTCTTGAGCGTCGGGCAACTCGTCGCCAGTGCCGACAGTCAGTTAATGACCCAGTACAAGTGTCAGGACCTTACTGGGCAGCCGGCTGAAATCACTCCAGATACTGCCGGCTACAAAGTCTTAATCCCTTTGAAGGCGGACAAAGGCTCAGATCTAGGACAACCTAAACAATACAAGCTCGATGAGCTAACGCCTAGTGGGTGGGAACGAGTGACGCCAGAACCTGATTGGCAGCCCATCACGACGGACCTGGCAACTGTATTTGCCGTAGATGCCTTTAGTGAGGCATCGCCCTACCCATCTTATACACCCGGATTCCTGGAATGTACCCTCGACAGCTTTCTTAGCCTCAAGTTGCTCACTTTGAATGGAACCGCCACCGATGTTGCCCATGTTCCCGTAGATAGCGATCCATCTTGTCTGAACACACAACTTGGTGAAGGTCGACTGCGTGACTGTTTCGCAAGGCACGTCCAGGAAGCCCTCGACGGCAAAAGCTCGCTATATCACAATCAGGGCCTCGATTATGATCGCCTTCTCAGTCCAAGTATTAGCAAAGACCGCCCGACCCTCTTTGTTATCCTCCGCTGGCAAAGTACTCCACTCGCAGAGGATTCGCTAAAGACTCTGCGCGACAAAGGCTTAGTTGTCGTACTTGATATATCATCCTATCCTCGTAGCTCAATTGCGGGCCTGTATGGACTGCCAATGCCTAATGCGCTTGAGGCTGCTGGGTGGCCGTGGACCTGCGTTGACCATACCTACTTCAAGGATAGGCTTCGTCCCCATCTGGGCTTACTCCAGCCAGCCTTGAAGGCGAGTCTGGATAACCTCCGCGAGTGGAAGGCGCTCAGTTTTACTTCGCATCAGCTGCTGAGGCCGGCCTACTTTCAGCCGGCCCAACCCGGCTCTAAGGTTCAGACATGGGGGGTTCGCTATCGTCTTGAGCGCACAGACTCATCGCGCAATCGCCCCGGATGTACCCTACAACTCGACGCGTTTCTCGATGAACGCTATGTGCCTGCGCCAGGCCCTTCCACCCGTTCCCCGCTTGAGTACCTCATTTTTCCACTTGTATTGATTGCGCTTGTGCCGGTGGCCTGGTTCGGGCTTGTTCCTTTTGTCGCCGTGCTTGTTCACGAGTTACGTAGTGGGGCAAATGGTAAGGACGGCACGGCCGAGGATTAGCCCTCATGGAGGGCCAGATGCTAGAAAATATTGAGGCCGATTTACTAGTCACAATAGTCATCTGCAGCATTGTGGGCGTGGCATGGTGGGGATGGTTTCTGAAGCGGACTGCCCCTAAGCCACCTGCTCGCAGTCTACCCATTCTTCTCGCCAGCGCGTGGTATGTCGCTGGTGGGCTTTACTTGCTCAATCAGCACCTTCAGCACAATTCGACCAACTTGCTCGTGTTGGTTACAAGTTCTCCATCGCCCACGTCTGTCTCCTCTACATTCGCTCCGGTCAACCGGCCCCTTGCACCCCTAACACCAACGCAAACGACTTCCGCAACACCAACGCCGACGCAAACACCCTCCGCAACACCAACGCCGTCTGAAACGCCAACCCCCACGCCAACGGACACCGCTACACCCAGACTGGAGATAGTTGCGCGCCCTCCGGTCGCGCCAGTCATTCCACAAGTTCCTCCTACCGCTGCTCCGATTGTCCCCACCGCTGTCCCGCCACCGCCACCGCCACTTCCCACATCAACCCCTAACTTCACACCACTCGACCCCTCTCGCATCTGTGGCACGACAGCCGCCAGCGGGCTTAGTATCATGTTTCCGCAGGAAGGAGATACCTTCAACCCATGGACGCAAACAGTTCAAGTTTGGGTGGACACACAACGCTATACAGCCTACCAACTCCGTCAGACGCGGTATGAGACCCGTAATATAAGTATTGATGCTTGGGAGACACTTTGGAGTAGCTGTGAGCGGAACTGTATGAGAACGACTAAGGATAACTTGATCATCGAACGTTGGACTGTCAAGTTACCCTCAAGCGCAGAAGTTAACGCCGACAACAGGTACACTATTGTATTGCAAGTGTTCAAGGAGAACGGCAACTACGATTGGTGTTACCGTAATGTTTGGATTGCCTCACATTAACTTGACTGCAAGGCTCCGCCTGAACTTGCCTTCCTAGATAGTAGCAAGCGCACCCTCCTTCACGAGTTCAGGGGGTGTAAGAATGTTACGTTCACACGTGGCGCAGTGTCAGGGCCGTCCTCTCGCGCTTCGATGGACCACCAGTCGTAGGGCGGGGCCTCGCGGCCCGCGAGCATGATGCCGTGGTTAGGCACGCCAGCCTGCCAGTCGCGCACCAGACCCGTGATATCGATGGACAGCCAGCGCCGAGGGGCGACCATCACGCCGCGACTATACGGCTCGCCGGGTAACGTCAGTGAGTTGTTCCACGTCGCTTCGTACTCGCTCCACGCGCCTGTAACGCGCAGCGCATCTACATTCATCGGCTGACAGTAGAAGCAGTTGTGGATGTAGACCTCCAGCGTCGCGCGAAGCGCCACGGCATCTTTCGGGAGAGGGCTGAGATCAACCTGCATCAGCGCGCGTTCCCGCCGCCACGCCGGCTCGTCGTACCCGACGAACATCCCCGGAAAGTCACCGAAGTTCGCGTCGCCTTGCCCGGTGGTTCCCTCGACAATGAAGGTATCCGCCACGACCGGAAGCGTCAGGGTTTCGGGCGGGCGCGTAGGGCTTGGCGCGCTCGAAGGTGTCGTTGTGGGCGATGGCGTGTCGGATGGTTTCGGCGTCGCGCTCGGCAGTGGCGTTGGCGTGTCGGATGGCAGCGCTGTGCTCGTCGCGATGGGGGTGTTCGCGGCGTCGCAGCCCGACGTGCAGTTGCCCTGAACGAGCGGCAGAAAGTAGACCGACGTCGGAGTTTGGGGTGAAATTGCCGCCGGCACAAAATCAACGGCCTGGGCGACAGAGAGGTCCGTCGGCCCAGGTCGCGCCTGTTGTGCGGTTAACACGAGCGCTGCGGCCAGCAGTGGAAGCGCCCATAGCGCCGACGTCAGTCGGCCCATTTTCTCAGTGCTCGCGCTGCGCCAGGGAGCGCGTCAGCGCCGTCAAAATCGCGCCCGCAGGTGTGTCAGCGACCGGCGCAAGCCCTTCGAGCGCCTGCTGGAGGAACTGGTCCGCCAGGCGCTCGGCATGCGCTCGCGCCCCTAGCCCACTGAGAATCTCAAGCACAGCCGCCACATCATCTTCCGTGACATCCCGCTTGCCGAAGACCGTGCGCAGGCGCTCGGCCGTGGTTCCCTGGGCTGTCTCGAAGGCGAAGGCGACGGGCAGCGACTTCTTGCGCCGGCGAATGTCATTGGCCGCAGGCTTGCCGGTGCGATGTGGGTCGCCCCAGATACCGAGGATGTCGTCGGTCATCTGGAAGGCCAGGCCGAGCAGCCGGCCAAAGCGCGCCATGCGCTCGACCAGCGCCGTCTCGACCCCAGCGATTTGTGCCCCCATCCTTGTCGCCGCCGACAGCAGCGCCGCCGTCTTACCCTCGACCATGCGCAGATACTCCGCCTCGCTCACGTCCAGGCGCTCCTCGAACTGCATGTCCATGAACTGGCCTTCGGTGATGGCCAGACACGCGGCATCATAGCTTTGCAAGACCGCCAGTGTCACGCCTGGCGGTACGCCGTGGTCCACGAGCCGCCCAATCTCCTGCCGCGCCAGGACGAACATGGCGTCGCCGGCGTTGATCGCGTGCGCCTCACCCCATACCGTCCACACTGTCGCCCGGCCGTGACGTTCCCTATCTCGGTCTTCAATGTCATCGTGGATGAGGGAGAAATTGTGGGTCAGCTCGAGGCCGACGGCGGCCGGAACCGCCCGCCGCCAGTCGCCGCCCACGGCATCGCAAGACAGGAGGCAAAACGCCGGACGGAGACGCTTGCCCATCCGCCCCTCCACGGGCGTCAGGTCGCGGTCGGCCCAGCCGAGGTGATAGCGCAGCATGCCGTACAGGCCGGTGACAGCCGGCGACGGCGTCTGCACGACTTGGCGTAGCGCGGCGTCAACCGGCGCTAAATATGGCGCGAGGGCTGCGCCTATGTCTACGGATTGTGCTTTATTCATGAAGAAATCTCGCTCGGCTGAGGTAAGCCGATAGTGAGGCTTGCCCCCATCGCCGCCAATCAGTATAGTTTACCTTATCTGAAAACGGCAAACCGACGAGAGAGGTCGTATGTCGCAGTCCGCGTCGTCAGGCGAGCGCTCCCACACCAATCGCCTGATCCATGAGACAAGCCCCTACCTGTTGCAACATGCTCACAATCCCGTTGACTGGTATCCCTGGGGAGACGAGGCCTTCCAGCGTGCCCGCGCCGAGGATAAGCCGGTGCTGCTCAGCGTTGGCTACTCCGCGTGCCACTGGTGCCATGTCATGGAGCGCGAGTCGTTCGAGAACCCGGCGACAGCCCAGATCATGAATGACTTCTTTGTGAGCATCAAGGTCGATCGCGAGGAGCGGCCCGACGTCGACGCCATCTACATGGATGCGGTACAGGCCATGTCGGGGCATGGCGGCTGGCCGATGACCGTCTTCCTGACGCCCGACGGCGTGCCCTTCTACGGCGGAACCTACTTCCCGCCAACGGACCGCCACGGGCTGCCGGGCTTTCCGCGCCTGCTCCACGCGGTCGCCGGGGCGTGGCAATCGCAACGCGAGGGGCTGCTGGAGCAGGGCAAGCAGGTGCTCGCGGCCCTCGACAAGAGCCACCTGACAGCGCCGTCGCGGGTGGCGCTGGACGAGACGGTTCTGGAGCAGGCGTTCCGCGCCCTGGGGCGGGGCTTCGACCCACGCCACGGCGGCATTGGCGCCGCGCCCAAGTTCCCCCAGGCGATGACCTGGGAGTTCATGCTGCGCATGTCGCAGCGCAGCCACACGCCCGAGGCGGCGCACATGGCCCAGACGACGTTGCAGCACATGGCCGATGGCGGCATCTATGACCACCTCGGCGGCGGCTTCCACCGCTACTCCGTGGATGCAGAGTGGCTCGTGCCGCACTTCGAGAAGATGCTCTACGACAACGCCCTACTGGCGCGCCTCTACCTGCACGGCTACCAGGCGTGCGGTGACGCCCGCTACCGCCGGATTGTGATGGAGACGCTGGAGTACGTGCGCCGCGACATGACCAACTCCCAGGGCGGCTTCTACTCAGCCGAGGACGCCGACAGCGAGGGCGAAGAAGGCAAGTTCTACGTCTGGTCCCTGGACGAGGTTCAGCGCCTGCTCGGGTCGGACGCCGATACGTTCGCCCGCTACTACGATGTGACGCGCCAGGGCAACTTCGAGGGCCACAACATCCTCCACGTGACCCGCGACGTTGCCACAGCGGCGCGCGAGTTCGGGATGAGCGAAACGGACCTGGACGCGCTGCTGGCGCGCAGTCGGGCGACACTGTTCGAGGCCCGCTCCCACCGCGTGCGCCCCGGCCTGGACGATAAGACGCTCACGTCGTGGAACGCGCTGATGCTCGGCGCGTACGCCGAAGCCGCCGCTGTGCTGGGCGACTCGACCTACCGCGACATGGCCGTGCGCAACGCCGAGTTCCTGCTGACTAACGTCCAGCGCGATGGCCGCCTGCTCCACACCTGGAAAGATGGCGAAGCCAAGATTCTCGGTTTCCTGGAGGACTACGCCTACCTCGCCGACGCGCTGCTCGTGTTCTATGAGGCGACCTTCGACCTGCGCTGGGTTACCGAGGCCCGCCGCCTGGCCGACGCGATGATCGACCTCTTTTGGAGCGAGAACGAGGGCGTTTTCTACCAGACGGCCCGCGACCAGGCGGACCTCATTACGCGTCCCATCGAGCTGTTCGACAACGCGACGCCCTCCGGCAACTCCGTGGCGACAGCCGTCCTGCTGCGCCTGGCGCACCTGCTGGGCGAGCCTGACTACGGGCGCTACGCCGTGTCCGTGCTCCAACGCGTCCGCGACCTAATGGTGCGCGCGCCCTCGGCCTTCGGCCACATGCTCGGCGCGCTGGACGCCTACCTGGCGACGCCCCAGGAAGTCGCCATCGTCGGCGCACCCGAGGCGGACGCGACCCAAGCGCTGCTGCGGGTCGTGTTCAGCCGCTATCGCCCCAATAGCATCGTCGCCCTGCGCGTCCCGGCGGACCCGCAGCCGGCGCAGGTCATCCCGCTTCTGGCAGACCGAGACGCGCTGGACGGCCAGCCGACGGCTTATGTCTGCGAGAACTACGCCTGCCAGATGCCTACCACAAATCCCGATACCCTTGCCCAACAATTGGAATAGGACATGCAACTCTACAATACCCTCGGCAATCAGACCCAGCGATTTGCCCCCCGCCCAGGCCGTCCGGTTGGCGTCTATGTCTGCGGCATTACGCCGTATGACACCACGCACCTGGGCCACGCCTTCTTGTACGTCTCCTTCGACGTTCTTATCCGCCACCTCGAAGCGAAGCACTGGCCGGTGCGCTATATTCAGAACGTTACCGACATCGACGACGACATTCTACGGAAGGCCGGCGAGACCGGCGAGGACTGGCGCGCTCTGGGCAACGCGTGGACGCGGCGCTTCATCGACGACCAGATGGCGCTCAACATCCGGCCGCCGGACGTCTACCCCCGCGCCACAGAGGAGATCGACACGATCCGCGGGATGACAGCGATGCTGTTGGAAAAGGGCCTGGCGTACGTGCGCGACGGCAACGTCTACTTCCGCGTCGGCCGCGACGCGGACTACGGCAAGCTCAGCTGCCTCACGCCGAAGGAGATGATCCCCATCTCCGCCGAGCGCGGCGCGAACCCAGCGGACCCGCGCAAAGAGAACCCCCTCGACTTCATCCTCTGGCAAGCGCAAGCGCCCGGCGAACCGGCATGGGATAGCCCCTGGGGTCCCGGCCGCCCCGGCTGGCACATCGAGTGCTCGGCCATGTCGCTGCACCACCTGGGCCACATCGTCGACATCCACGGCGGCGGCAGCGATCTGATCTACCCGCACCACGAGAGCGAAATCGCCCAATCCGAGGGCTACTCCGGCGAGGGGCCGTTTGCCCGCTTCTGGGTTCACGCCGGCATGCTGCGCTACCAGGGCGAGAAGATGAGCAAGTCCCTCGGCAACATGGTCTTTGTCCGGGACCTGCTGCAAACCTTTGCGCCGGACGCCATCCGCCTGGCGCTGCTCGGCCACCGCTACCGCGAGTCGTGGGAGTACCACGACGCGGACCTTGAGGGGGCGGCGGCTCTCTCCGCGCGCCTCAATGCCGCCGCGCAGACTCCGCCAGCGACCGTGGTCGGCGCTCGCGACGCTGACGCCGTCGCCCACTTCACCGCCGCCCTGGACGACGACCTTGATACAGCCAGCGCCATCACGCTACTGGAAGGGCTGGTCGGTGACGTCGAGGTCGGTCGTACCTCGTCTGAGACGCTACGACAACTCGGCGGGATCCTGGGGCTCACCTTTGGGGCACCGCCGGAGCCGAAGGTTGTGGAGGGCTGGAAGAGTCTGCGGCGCCGGTTCGAAGATTAACAACCCATACTCAACATCACACACCAAGCGAGGAAACGGGTGGGTAAGTCCAACGATTACCACTTCATCACGCACTGGCGCGTCCGCGCAACCCGCGACGAGGTCTTCGAGATCCTCGACGATGCGCGGGACCTGGCGGTCTGGTGGCCGTCGGTCTATCTGGGCGTGACCGAAGTTCATCCGGGGAACCGGGAAGGCCTGGGCAAGGTCGTCCGTCTCTACACGAAGGGCTGGCTGCCGTATACCCTGCACTGGTCGTTCAGCATCGTTCGCGTCGATTACCCCAACGGCTTCTCTCTCGCCGCTACGGGTGACTTCGTCGGTCGCGGCATCTGGACGTTCGAGCAGGATGGCGATTACGTCAACATCACCTACGACTGGAAGCTCGCGGCGGAGAAACCGCTGCTCAAGTACTTCTCATTCATCATGAAGCCCATCTTCTCGGCGAACCATCACTGGGCCATGCGCATGGGCGAGGAGAGCCTGAAGCTTGAGCTACTGCGACGCCGCGCCAAAACGCCCCCGGACCTGGCGGCCATTCCGCCACCGCCTCCGCCGACGTTCCAGCGCTGGATTGTCTGGGAAAGCTCACGCGCCGCCACTCAACGCAGCAGCCTCTAGCGTCAAGCGAATGTCATCTGCAAGCGCGTGGCAGAGGAGCAGGTGCGCCGGGCAGCCCGCACGACAGTCGCTCGCGCCGAACCCGGGCGCGGGCGCTGTGACACCGGGTAGAGCCAGGAGCGCGTGCGCCCAGCGGCATTCGAGGGGCACGGACGCAGCGCAGTAGTACGCGCCGACGACCTGAGCACGGCCCCGGAGCGCATCGATGTGCCAGTGGGGGCGACCGGCGCCAGACAGATGCCGCCCGAGACGCGCGCGCAATCCGCCCGGTCCACGGGCGCTCCCGACATAGAGATAGCAGCCGGCAGGTAGAGCTATGCTGCGGCGGCCAAGCGCCACCTGGCACGGGTTCTGCAACACCAAACGTAGAGCGTAGACGCCTGGCACAGCGGGCAAAGAGGTGAGTGCTACCGCGGCATCGACCTGCTGGACAGGCGAATGTGGAGGACTCAATGGCTTACCCATCCGTCACCGTATTCACAACCCAAACCTGACCGTACTGTAGGATGGCGAAAGAGTTTCTTTCGCGACGCGGTGTTCCATTCGTTGAAAAAGACGTATCACGGGACCGCGAGGCGGCAATGGACATGGTCCGCCGCTCCGGACAGCAAGGCGTGCCCCAGATTCTCGTCGGCAACGATATCGTCGTTGGCTTCGACCGTCCGCGCCTGGAAGGGCTGCTGCGGCGCTATGAAGGTACGTCGGCTTCAGATAATGCTTCTCCCGGTGTCTCGCTCGGCGTGAGCGTGGCTGACGCCGCGAAACACGCGCCCCACATCGGCTCCGGGGCGTATGTTGGCAGCGTCAAGCCCAACACGCCGGCCGGGCGGGGTAACATTCGCCCGGGTGATGTCATCGTCGCCCTCGACGGACAAACGGTCACGACGGCGGACGATGTCATTAGAATCGGGCGTAGCCTTCAGACTGGCCGCGCTGTTCCCATCGTCGTCATCCGCGACGACAAGCCACTCCAGCTCGCGCTGCCAACCTGACGCCGTTTCTCACTCGGGCCGTTGCGCGACGATTTGCGTTCGGTCGCCGCGCTCACCCGCTGCCTCATCGTGATGGACAATGCTCCAACCGGCAAGCGCGGCGGGCAGCACGCCTGGGCCGATAAGGTGCGCCGGGTTGAAGGTCGGCCGGGTTTCCAGGCGGCGCGGATTGAACGCTTCCAGAATCAGCAGCCCACCAGGTTTGACGGCGGCAAGGACAGACGGCAGCGACTGTGGATCGAAGAAGGCAATCTGCACCGCCAGGGCGTAGGCCGCCGGTTTAGGCCGCCAGATGTCTAGATCGACGGCAAGGGAGCGGACGCGGTCGCTTAGTCCCCGCGCCCGGGCTTCTCCCTCCAGCGCGCCCAGCGCAACCGTACTAATGTCTACGGCGTCCACGCTGTAGCCAAGGATTGCCAGGTAGAGCGCGTTGCGGCCTGCCCCACACGCCACGTCGAGCGCCCGCTGCGGGACAATGACCCTCAGCGCGAAATCGACGACGAGCGGCGACGGCGTCATGTCGAGCGCGGCAGAGGCGTAGCGTTCATCCCAGTGGATGCGGTCGTAGTCGCTCATGCTATACAAAACGGATGAGGCCCCCACTCGTTACTGGGGGCCTCATCCGTTCCATCCTCTTGACGACCGGTCGATTGATCACTTGATACAGCGAACTAACTACACAAACACGTCCCGACAGTTTATGCGAACTAAACCACTAACACCACGTCAACCGCTTACTCCACTACTTACTATAAGCTAATGGCCCTTGCGACTTCCACTTCCCAAAGCTCTTACACCCCACACTAAAGCAAGACTTGTGCCACGGTCATCTATCTTCACATCCAACTCAACGCTTCCCAGAATTTCTACCACATGTCTAGCTGCGCTACCCTACCCACATCTTACCGCAAGCTCTCGAAACTGCTCGACACTCTCCCGACTGTCACCCCACAACTTGCTCCACGGCTGGACAGACTAGCGACGCGCGCCTATGGTATTGCACCACAGCAAGAGTGATGCCAGGGCCAGGAGTATGATGAAAGTTTCCATAGCGCCTCCTATTCGATGTCCATCTCAGACCGTTGAAGCAGGTTGTGGGTGACTTCTACCTCTAGTGTACCTCGAAGCGCCTTTTGTTACATCGCCCAACATCCCCATTTGGGGATACTCCCTTTGGCGGATGCCGAGATCACACCATCGGCTTGGCTAGATGCAACCTCTTTGCTCACTACACTTAGAGGACGAAAAAGACCCCGTCCCAGATTTCCACGAGTTACGAAGACAAGAGGAACGCACATAGCGCGGCGAGGGTCTCGTCCGGCTTCTCTTCTGGCAGATAGTGGCCGCAGTCGAGCGCCTGTCCGCTGACGTTCTCGGCACGCTCGCGCCATGCCGCCAGCACGTCGTACTTCCGCCCGACGAGGCCCTGTGATCCCCACAAGGCGAGCAGCGGGCAAGTCACCTTGCGCGCCATGTCCGCCTCATCATGGGCAAGGTCGATGGTTGCTGCGGCGCGGTAGTCCTCGCACGTCGCGTGGATGCACGACGGAGCGCTGAAGCAGCGCACGTACTCGGCCATCGCTTCAGGCGTGAACGCCGCCGGGTCGGAGACGCCGCGACGCATCTGCGTCGTGAGGTAGTACTCCGGCGCAGAGCCGATCAGCCGCTCCGGAAAGTCGAACGGCTGAATGAGGAAGAACCAGTGGTAGTACGCCGCCGCGAACTCCCTGTCAGCCGTCGCGTACATGAAGTAGGTCGGCGCAATGTCCAGCACCGCGAGCTTCGTGAGGCGGTCGGGGTGGTCAAGGGCGAGACGGTGGCCGACACGCCCGCCCCGGTCATGCCCAACCATCGCAAACGTCTTGAAGCCCAGCGCGTGCATTGTCTCCACCTGGTCCAATGCCATCGCCCGTTTCGAATAGTTGACGTGGTTGGGACCCCCTTCGGGCTTCGAGCTATCGCCGTAGCCGCGCAAGTCCGGCGCGACCACGGTGAAGTCCTTGGCGAGTGCGGGCGCGATCTTGTGCCAGAGAGCGTGAGTCTGGGGGTAGCCGTGGAGGAGCAGCAGCGGCGGTCCCGACCCGCCCACCACCAAGTTGACGCTCGCGCCACTCGTCTCGACGCGACGCCGCTCAAACCCGTCGAACATATCAGCCTCCTCGAAAAGAATGCCACATAGACACAGAGAGCACAGAGAATCGAGATATACTCTTGTCTCTGTGCTCTCTATGGCTCTGCGGCAAGTCTAAACTTGCTCAGGGCAACGTCTACGCCCGTCAGCTAGAGCGCGCCGAAGTAGATAGCGTCGGGGTGGTGGACGACCATAGCCGCTGTGGATTGCTCCGGCACAAGCTGGCACGCCTCGGTCAGATCGACGCCCAGTTCATCCTTCACCGGCAGCAGGCGGAACACCGTCTCGTGGTCGCTCAGGTCCGGGCAGGCCGGGTAGCCCCATGAGTAGCGCTTGCCGCGCCCCGACACGAGGCCAAGCTCCTGGCGGACGTGGCGGTGCAGATACTCCGCCGTCGCCTCGGCCGCCTCCACCGAGAAGCCGTGGATGTAGTACCCCTCGCTGTAGTCGCCTTCGGCCATCAGCCGCTCGGACAAGTCGTCTGCCTCGTCGCCCACTGTCACTACCTGGAACACGACCACGTCGAATTTACCCGACGATATGGGCGCAAAGTAGTCGGCCAGGCACAGCCGCCCGCGACTCTTCTGGCGCGGGAACGTGAACCGCGCCAACTCGCGCGGCCCGGTTGGCGCACTCCCGCCGTTGCTCCCATGCTCGCGTTCGGCGACAACGACACCAGGCGCCGCATCCTCGCCGCGCACGCTGCCCTCAGCCGCGCGCACCTGCACCACCTGGCGCTCCTCGCCCGCCCGGATGACCTGGCTGCGGTCGGCGTAGCGGTTGCGCGTCGGGAATGGCACGCTCGCCGGGTCGTACACGATAAGCGTCTCGCCGTCGGACTGCGCCGGGAAGTAGCCGTAGATGGCGCGCGGACGCAACCAGCCTTCGGCGCGGGCTTGCTCCACCAGGCGCGTGAGACGCGGCTTGAACTCGTTTTCGACGAGCCTCTCGAACTCTGCGCCTTGCGTGCCACGCGCCCCCCAGGCCAGGCGGAACAGCTCGCGCATGTCGAGGCAAGCGAGCACGTCGCCCAGCGGGATGTCGTCCAGCACGCGCCAGCCCCAGAACGGCGGCGTCGGGATGTCCGGCGCTGGCTCTAGCGGCTTGAACTCGACGTCCGCCTCAGTCGGCCGCGCGTCCTTCGTCGGGTTGAGGTAGACGTCCGACTTGGCCTCCTGGATAATCTTCTCGACGAATGCCTCGCGTCGGTTAGGGTCCTGGAGCGTGTCCATCGCCTCCAACCCCTCGAAGGCGTCCTTGCAGTAGAACACGCCCGCCGGATAGGGCGTTTGCTGGTCATCCACGAACAGGGCGCGCCGCCCGAAGCGGCGATTGATGGCTGCGCCCCCGATGATGACGGGGATGTTCAGGCCGCGCCGGTGAAGCTCCTGGACGGCCAGAGGCATCTGCTTCGACGTGCTCACGAGCAGCGCCGACAGGCCAATCGCGTCGGCGTTGACCTCGACCGCCTTCTCGATGATGGTGTTGATGGGCACCTGCTTGCCGAGGTCGTGTACAGTGTAGCCGTTGTTGGTCAGGATGGTGTTGACCAGGTTCTTGCCGATGTCGTGGACGTCGCCAAACACCGTCGCCAGGACGAGCGTTCCCTTGGTCGTCCCCTCCAGCCGATCCAGGTAAGTCTCCAGCCGCGCCACAGCGCGCTTCATGACCTCGGCGCTTTGCAGGACGAAGGGCAGAATCAGCTCGCCTGCCCCGAACTTGTCGCCGACCTCCTTCATAGCAGGCAGCAACACGGTGTTGAGCACCTGCACCGCGCCGTCACTCGTCGGCTTGTCCGCGCCGGCATTTGCGACTGCCTGGTCCACCAGGTCTTCGATGCCGTCCTTCTTGCGGTGGACAATCTGCCAGTGCAGCTTCTCCTCGACCGTCATCCCCGCCGTCGGGTCTTCCTTCGCCGTCTCCTCGACCGTCCCTTCGCGCCCCTCCCAGTATTGGATGTAGCGCGCCAGGGCATCCTCGCGTCGGTTGAGCAGCAGGTCTTCGGCCAGCTCGCGCTGCTCGGCATCGATCTCGGCGTAGGGTGTGATGTGAGCCGGGTTGACAATCGCCATGTCCAGGCCCGCCTGGACGCAGTGGTAGAGCATCACCGAGTTCAGGACCGCCCGCGCCTTCTGGGCGATACCGAAAGAGACGTTGGACACGCCGATGCTCGTCAGTGCGCCGGGGCACTCCTCTTTGATGCGGTGGATGCCCTCGATGGTCCACTTGGCGTCGTCGCGCAACTCCACCTGGCCCGTCGTCACCGGGAATACCTGGGGATCGAAGATGAGGTCGTGGGGCGGCAGGCCGTACTCGTGGACGACGATGTCGTAGATGCGCTTCGCCACTTCGACCTTGCGCTCCACCTCGTGGGCCATGCCGCGCTCGTCGATGGTCAGGGCAATGACCGCGGCCCCGTGGGCCTTGATGAGCGGCATGTAGCTGTCGATGCGCTCGCGGCCTCGCTCTAGATTGATGGAGTTGACGATGGCGCGGCCCGGCGATGCTTCGAGCGCGGCCTTGACCACATCCGCCTCGGTCGTGTCGATGACCAGCGGCGCTTCGATGGCCGTGCTCAGCAGGTGAACGAGCTTGTGCATCTGCTCCGCCTCGTCCGCCCGCTCCGTCAGCGCCACCTGCACGTCCAGGGTGTGCGCGCCGCCCTCGACCTGCTCCCGCGCCACGGTCACGATATCCTCGTAGCGGTCCTCTAGCAGCAGGCGCTTGACCTTGCGGCTGCCCTGGGCGTTGACGCGCTCCCCGATGAGCATCGGCGGCGGGCCCTGCACCATCGAGGTTGCGCGAATGGCCGACGAGACCATCGCCGGCTCTGGCGCATCGACGCGCTCCAGGTGGGTCCAGCCGTCACGCTCGACCGGAACAAAGGTGAAACGCGTCGCATCGATGGGCGCCGAGTGGATAGTCTCCACAACGCGCGTCAGGTGCGCGGGCGTCGTCCCGCAGCAGCCGCCGACGATACGCACGCCCAGCCGATGGACGAAGTCGCCCAGCGTCTCGGCCATCGGCTCCGGCTGGAGCGGGTAAACCGCCTCGCCCACGCCAGTGTTGATGGGCAAGCCCGCGTTGGGGATGCAGCTCACCGGGATACGCGCGTTTTCAGCCAGGTAGCGGATCGGCTCGCGCATGAAGTCGGGGCCGGTCGAGCAGTTCAGGCCGATGATGTCGATGGGCAGCGCCTGGAGCGTCGTCAGGGCAGCGGCGATGTCGGTGCCGAGGAGCATGCGTCCCGACGTGTCCAACGTTACCTGGCACTGGAGCGGCACGCGGCGGCCGGTCTCGGCGAATGCCTTCTGGATGCCGAAAATCGCCGCCTTCACCTCGAGGATGTCCTGGGAGGTCTCGATGAGCAGCACGTCCACGCCGCCTTCCAGCAGGCCGACGGCTTGCTCACGGAAGACATACACCAGCTCGCCGAACGTGACGTTGCTGAGTACCGGGTCGGTGGACGAGGGCAGCAAGCCGCTGGGGCCGATGGAGCCGGCCACGAAGCGGGGACGCTCCGGCGTCTCGTACTCCCGCGCGAGGCGCTTGGCGAGCTGAGCAGCGGCGCGGTTCATCTCGATCACCCGGCCCTGCAAACCATACTCTTTGAGAGTGATGCGGTTGGAACGGAACGTGTCTGTCTCCAGCACGTTGCAGCCAACCTCCAGGAAGGAGCGATGCACCTTCTCGACCGCCTCGGGCTTGCTAATGACAAGATAATCGTTACAGCCCCAGGTCGCCTCGCCGCCGAAATCCTCCGCCGTGAGGTTCTGCATCTGCAAGGAGGTTCCCATCGCGCCGTCAAATACGAGAACGCCCTTCGCCAATTGCTCTAGATACCGTGAAGTCAATGTTGTCATCGCGCCTCCTGCCCGACGCCCCGTCGAATTCTAGCGCCGCCTGTATACACAAAAAGACCTCTTCAACAAAAGAAGAGGCAAGTTACCACACTGAACTTGCTCTCATCTTCCAGAATCTCTCTGCCGGACTTGGCACCGGGGTCGTCGAATCCCTTGACGGGCCGCCGACGGGTTGCCGAGGCTTCACAGGGCCGGTCCCTCCGCCTCTCTGGATAAGAGCCTGCACTATCGATTGCCTATAGTCTACCGCAATTGCGCCGTTTCGTCAACCGGCATGGTCACGCATCGACGGATGCGCCCGCCTCGACGCCGATGGCGACGCTGCGCTTCGACTGGAAATACACCCAGAAGATGGCGCTACCGATAAGCCCCATAATACAGCCAATCGTGAACAGCGGCGGGTAGCCCAGCCGCGTGATAATCTGGCCGCCGAGAAACGCCGTCAACGCGAAGCTAATGCCCGCCGAGGTCTCGGATGCGCCGGCGAGTAGTCCGCGCCGCTGGGGCGGGACGATCTTCATGGCAAACGCGATGAACGCTGCGTACCGCATCGAGGACAGCGACGCTACACCGATAAAGCCGCCGCTAGCCGCGACCGCAGCGGGGATCAGAATCATGGGCACGACGGCAAGGGACATGAGGGCCGACACCCAGGTCACGATGTTGCGGTTCCCCCAACGCTTGGCAACCATCGGAGTCATGAGCGCCAGACCTGCGGCGAGCAGACGCCCGCACGCGGTGACAATCCCGATTTGGGCAGTGGGAGCCTGGAGCGCCGAGTCCATGTAGACGTTGAAGAACGGGAGAACCACGCCCATTGTTCCGGCATGGAAGAAGCGCACCAGGCCCAGAACCACGATGATTGCCAGGGGGAACGCGATCGCCGCTTCGGCTTTCCCATGCGTCGCGTGAGGTACAGGATTCTCTGTGAACAGAATGGCGGTGAAGGCAACCGTCATCCCTATCGCCGCCACAATTAGTGGCACAGCGTAGGGCGCTGGATCTGCGAGGGACCAGCCCAGAGCAGCCGCTAACGGCGCCGGCAGGAAGCCGCCGATCAAGCCGCCGAGGAAAGCACAGAACGCCCAGAGCGCGGTTTGGTAAGCGAAGGCTCGCTCAAGGATGGAGGGCGCGGCCACCGCACTGATGTACGGCGGAGCATTGACGAAGAAAACCGCAAGCCCCATGTTTGCCACCGAGAACAGGGCTATCAACCCGACCGACTGATAGTCTGGCGCCAACAGCGCGGCCAGGGGCATCACACCCAAGGCCGCCGCCATCGCGCCCAGGCCGAGTAGCATCATGCGCCGGCTGCCAATACGGTCGCCCAACGGTCCGGCGATGGCGCCGGCCACGGTGAAGGCGACAAGGCTGGCCGACGCCAGGAGACCAACGAAGTCCGGCCCGTAGCCCAGCCGCAGGACGAACAAGTTGTAGACAACAGCGTAAATACCGCCGTCGATGGTGAAGCCCACCAAACCGACGGCGGCCATGTAGAGAAGGATATTGCGTTGCGGCACAGGCGTTCCTGTATGGCGGCGTGTCAGCACGCCTGCTCGATAAACTGCCCCTTGTCGTCACTCCACCCAAAACAGCGATGGCCCTGGACATCCCCATTCCGAACCGACACGACCATGTACACTGTCCCCGGATACCCCGGCTCACCCATCGGGGCGGCGAAGTACACGTCCTCGTCCGAGAAGTAGGCAGCGTGGTCGGGGTGCGAGTGGTAAAGGATCGCGAGCCGCTGCCCTGGCTCCTCGGCCCGGCGATTGATCGCCAGCAACTCTTTCGCGGCAATCAGGTACGCCGTGCGCGCCGTGCGGGGGTAGCGCTCCGGATCGCGGGCGTGCATCTCGTCCTGGACATTGGTATACCGCGCGACCTCCCAGGTCGAGTCGCTGCCGTCGCCGACAAGCCACACGCCCCCGCAGCACTCGTTGGGGTATTCCTCACTGACGTGGGCATAGATGGCCGTCAGAATATGGTCGGGCAGCGACGGGGCGTCCGTCATCGCGACGGCTCCGGTACAGCCGCCTCGACTCGGTTGCGCAGCTCCTCCAGATTCTTCACGATCTCATTCAGGCTCGCTTGCATCGCCACCAGGCGGTCGTTCTCGCCCCGGATAAAGCGGCTGTACGGATTGATGGCGTCCTGCAGCCGCGACACCGAGCGGTCGAGCTGGTCATGGAAGATGTCAGTCAGGTTCGTCGTGAGGCGCTTGCGTAACTCGTCCGTCTTCTCGCGCAGGTCATGCTTGGCCTGACTCTTCTTGTAGGGCAAGATGGCGAAGCCGAGCACGCCCAGCAGGCTCGCGGCCAGAATCCCCGTTGCATCCGCCGCCGCGCTCGCCAGCAGGGCGTGCAAGACGACACCCAGGCCCACCGCGCCCACCTCCACCAGCGCTGTCTGCGCCAGCGCATCCTGGATGCCCTCGACAAGGTTCCGACTCTCTGTCTGACTATCATAGTTCGCAACCAGGTCGGCTGTTTCCCTACCGATGCTCTCGAGCAATTCACGGCGGTTGTACTCAAAGCCGCCCGCCGCCTCTTGGGCCGCGCTCTCCAGGAACTCCGTCCGCTGCCGCCGGTTTAGCTCCTTGGCAATCACGCGCCACTCGCGCAGTTCGCGGTCCACCATCCAGTCGATAAGCTCCTGCACCTGCTTCTCGATGACGTCTGGCGTGTCGGCCACGACCTCGCGCTCAAAGTCCTCCGCGAGACGCTGGCTGTTCAGGAGCGACGGGATGTTGCGCAGGCGAATCTGCTGGTCAAAGAACTCCTCGCCGCGCAGGCGCATTTGGAGAATGGCGTTGTCGATTTTGGCATAGCGCTGCTGGAACTCATCCCCCATGTCCTGCTTGTACAGATCGAGGTGGTGCTCTACTGACGAGATGGTCTGCAGGTCGTCCCGTAGCAGCGCCTGCCGCTCGTTCATGCGGCCAAGAGTATCATCGGCTACGCGCGTCCCGACCCCTAACGGGTTGAGCAGCTTCAGCCGCACCCGGCTCTGCTGATTGAGCGTCTCCAGGATGTACTGCTCAAACGGTTGGAACTGGCTTGCCTGCCACCACAGTTCCGAGTGGTCAGCGCCGCCGTTGGTACGCGCGCCGAGCTTCCCACGCAGGGCAAGCCGCGCTGATAGCGGGAAGACCTCCGGCGCGACGCCCAGCAGCCGTCGGGCATTGTCGGTGACGAAGGTGATGGCCTGTTCCTGCTCCTCGGCCGTCTCGAAGATGTCGATCTTGTTGATGATCAGGACAATCTTCTTGCCCCAGTCCTTGATGGCGCTCAGGAAGGCCCGCTCGCTCTCGGTAAAGGGCCGGTCCGCCGAGGTGACGAACAAAACAAGGTCGCTGCGCGGGACGAACTCGCGTGTAATCTCCTCGTGCTCGCGCAGCACCGCGTTGGTGCCGGGCGTGTCCACAAGGTTGATCTCCTGGAGGAATGGCGCAGGATAGGAGACGATGCGGATGCCGCGCTCGGTGCGCTGCTGCCCCTTCTCCCCATAGCGCAGAATGTTGATCTCGGCCGTCGTCGGCGTCACGCCCTCAGCGAGGTAGCGCTCGCCGAGCAGCGCGTTGATGAGAGCTGACTTGCCGCTATTGAACTCGCCCGCAATGACGAGCAGAAACAACTCGTCAAGTTGAGCGAGCGTCTGCTGCACAACCTTTATGTCGTCTGGGGATGCGTCCCACCCTGCCAGGACCGTCAGCAGCCGCTCCAGCGCGCGCCGCTCGTCACGCCAAATCTGTGCCTGATCCTCGGTCAGAACCGTTGGTATCGCCGCCTGCATCGTTGCCGCCATGGTGCGCTTGCCTCCGCTACCCGCTCCGCCACCAAACGATTCGCGTGAGCGTTATTCTACTTATGTCGTATACATTAAACAAGAAATAGGCCATTACATTAAATACGCACGACATGATGCCACGGTCCCAGGGCGCTGGGCAAGAAAAGGGCCGCCTCAATGGGCGGCCCCGGCCGGGCAGTTGCGTCCCTGGTTTTCAGGTCGTTTCAGAGCGCTTTACTCCTCAGTCACCTTGCTCGGCCAGGTAATCCAGACCGGTTCTGGCGTCACGACGGGCTGCGGTTGCGGGCCCGGGTCAGACACGTCGGAGTTCTCCATCGTCATCACGGGCATGACCGTCATGTCATGGTCGAGAATGCACTGGCACGACAGGCGTACCTGGCCGAACAGTCCTTTCTCCTTCAGCTTGTTCAACTCCGCCTCGGTGCCCTTTTCTGGCTCGCCCTCGATGAACTGGACGCGACACGTCGTGCAGCGCGCGAAGCCCCCGCAGCGGTGCAGTATCGGCACGCCGCTGTCCTCGATGGCGCGCACCAGTCGTGTCCCCGACGGCACATCGAATTCTCCGTAACCTTCAACAGTCAGCTTAGGCATTGCGTTTGGTCTCCTTATGTGCGTATCTGCGCATTCCTGTGCATAGACTGTGCCTTGACCTTACCCCCGGCCACCGTATACTTTGCCCTATGCCAGACCAGCCCATCAAAATCGTGCGTAGCGCCCGCCGCACGCGCACCGTCACCGCCCGTCCCCTGCCCGATGGCACTCTCGAAGTCCTCGCGCCACTCCATGTTAGCGACGATGAGCTGGCGCCGATTGTCGAGCGCCTGAGCCAGCGCCTCGCCCGGCGGACCAAGCCACCGGAAGCCAACGACATGGAGCTGGCTCAGCGCGCTCAGGAGCTGAACCGCAAGCTCTTCAACGGACGGCTGAAGTGGACCTCGATCCGCTACGTCACGAACCAGCAGCGCCGCTTCGGAAGCTGCACGCCATCCACCGGGACGATCCGCATCAGTGACCGTGTCGCCAAGATGCCCGGCTGGGTGCGCGACTACGTCCTCGTCCACGAGCTGGCGCACCTGGAACAGCCCAACCACTCCCGCGCCTTCTGGAAGCTCGTCGAGCAATACCCTCTGACGGAACGCGCCCGCGGCTACCTCATCGCTGTCGGCCTGGACGACGAGAGTGGCGCGGGCGACGCGGACTCACCCTAGACGGAGACGACAGGCTCCGCCATGCCCTCGTTGAGATAGGCGCACGCCATGTGCTCGGCGTTGTATGCGTAGCCAGGCGTCCCGTCCCGGCCCAGCAGAATGATGCCCCCCACGCCCTGTACCTTTCCCTCCAACGTCTCAATCGCCTTGTGCGCTGCCTCCGGCGCCGCTACCCCCCCGCGCATCAGATCAACGGCGTGCTTCGCCATGACGATGCGCGTGATGCGCTCGCCCCAGCCCGTACAGGACCCGCCCCCCGCGTCGTTGTCGGCGTAGAAGCCGCTGCCGACGAGCGGCACGTCGCCGACACGCCCCGGCCACTTGGCAAGCGAGCCGCCCGTGGAGGTACCCGCCGCTATGTTCCCTGCTGCATCCATGACCACAGCGCCGACCGTGGATAGGGACTTAGGGCCAAACATGACGTCGGTCAAGCGCGGCTTCTCCCTCCGCAGCGCCTCCCAGCGTTCGCGCTCGCGCTCGACGACCAGGTCCTCCTCTGTGCAGAGCGGAATGCCCACCGCGTCGGCAAAGCGCATCGCGCCCGGCCCGACCAGGAGCACGTGCTCACTGTCCAGGATGCGGCGGGCCAGGCTAATCGGGTTGCGTACGCGGTGAATCGCGCCGGCTGCCCCCGCCCGCAGCGTCTGGCCGTCCATGATGCCCGCGTCCAGCTCGACCTGGCCCGCCGCGTTGAGGAACGAGCCGGTTCCCGCGTCGAATGTCGGGTCGTCTTCCAGCGCCCGGATCGCTGCTTCGACCGCGTCCAGGGCGCTACCGCCGGCCTGCAGGGTTTCCCACCCGCGCAGGACGGCGGCGCGGCAGCCAACGCGATGCGCCTCCAGGTCTTCGTCCGGTATGCTCCATGCCCCGCCATGCACAATCACCGACAATGGCATTTGTCCCCTCCTTTAGATAGATTCAGTTAGTTTCGATAGCGCAGCGCCCGACCGGCCAGCGCGCCCGTCGCCTCGCCATCTCGCAACGCGAACGTCCCGTTAACCAGCACGTGGTCCACGCCCTCGGCGAACTGCGCCCCGTTCTCAAATGTCGCCGTGTCCTGAATGCGATCCGGGTCGAACACCACGAGGTCCGCGGCGAACCCAGCGTGGACCTGGCCGCGGTCGGTCAGGTGGAAGCGCCGCGCCGCGTGGGACGTCATGTGGCGGACCGCCTCCTCCCACGTGAAGTCGCCTCGTTCTCGCGTGTGGTAGGCGAGATAGCGGGCAAAGCAGCCGTACCCGCGCGGGTGGGGGCGGCTGCCAGAGAAGATGCCGTCGCTGCCGACCATGTGCGCCGGGTGCTGCATGATCGCCACCATGTCGGCCTCGGTGCGCAACCCGGCATGGTAGCCGAGGGCGCACACGCTCACGTGCGTGTCTGCCAGCCGGTCGCAGACGTAGTCGGCTGGTGACAGGCCCGCCCGCTGCGCGGCGTCGGGAATCAGCAGTCCCTCTTCGTCGGGATGGCCCGGCACGTAGCTGAGCTGCAAGTGAGCAAGGCGGCGCTCGGGCGCATCGAGCCAGGGGCGCAGGCGGTTGCGGACCTCTGGCTGACGCAGCCGCCCCTCCGTCTCCCAAGGCCCGCCTTCCTGGACCCATTGGGGCAGCGCCGACATCGCCAAGATAGTGCAACTCGCCAGGTAGCAGTACGTATCGTAGGTAACGTCGATGCCGCGCTGCCGGCCCTCGTCAATCAGCGGCAGCAGCACGTCCGCCCGCCCGTTGAAGTGCGAGATGTGGACGGCGACGCTCCCTTCCTCACCAATATGCAGGCTTTCTCGCGTCGCCTCGGCGACCGAGTCGGGGGCGTAGCTGCGCTGGTGCGTCACGTAGACGCCGCCGTAGAGGGCGACGGCCCGCGCAATGGCGATAAGCTCCTCGGTGTCAGCGTAGGGGCAGGGAATGTAGTCGAGGCCGGTCGAGAAACCGACGGCTCCCTCCTGCATAGCCTGACCGGCGAGGCGCTGCATATGGGCCAGCTCGTCCGCTGTGGGCCGACGGTTCGCCAGGCCCATCGCTTCGAGGCGGAGATTACCGTGGGGAATAAGATACGCGACGTTCGCCCCCACGCGTCCATCGAAGCGGTCCAGGTATTCCGTCACGCTCGACCAGTCCCACCCAATATCGGGGACGGTGTTGATGGCCGCGAAGTAAGCGCGCATGTACTCCATCGTCGCCTTGGAGACGGGCGCAAAGCTGATGCCGTCCTGGCCAATGATGTGCGTCGTTACGCCCTGGCGGAGTCCCGCCTCGTGGATCGGGTCGGCGAGCAGCACAACATCGGTGTGGATGTGGGCGTCGATGAAGCCCGGCGCAAGGAACTTCTCCCCCACATCGATAACGGTGTCGGCCGCCGCGTCGAGCTTGCCAACGGCAGCGATCTGACCGGCGCGTACCCCCACATCGCCGTAGAACCACGGGTTGCCCGTGCCATCGAGAATGCGGGCATTCTTGAACAGGATATCGAACATGGGCGCTCCTCGTCAAACCAGGGTCGCTCAAGATTAACTCCGCTTCGGAAACGGCGTCAAATTCCAGACGTTAATTTGCTTCTCGTCCCGCGACACGCTATAATTACTTAGCCTATCAAACTAACTCAAATAAGGTAAGAAGCAGCCCGGCCGAGCCTCTCTAGAGCGTGGTCAGGTCACACTTGCGCCCTTATCTTGATAATGTCGCACAAGGAAGGATACGCGGTCATGAGCGTCTTGCAGTGGAAGCCGCAGCGCGGGGGAATGGTGTTGGCGCTGCTTGTGATGATGGTGGTCAGTCTTGGCGTGCTGGCAGGCTGCCAGAATCGCACGGAGGGCGGCCAGGAGAAGGTCGCTGCGGTCACGACTCCAGTTCCTACGCTCGCGCCCATCGCCACGGTTAGCTTGCCGAACATGGATCAAGTCACCGGACAGGGGGGCAGGGCTATCGGGACACCTGCGGTGGCATCGATCGTCGGGCGATCCTATGTCGGCGAGGTGCGCGTCAAGGACCAGGTGAGCGTCTCGCCGAAGGCCGCCGGGCGCGTCCAGGAAGTGAAAGTTGACGTCGGCGACCACGTCAAGGCCGGCGATGTCATTGCTATCATGGACATAACGACGCAGCAGGGCGCGCTGGCGCAGGCCAACGCACAGGTCGCCGCGGCGCAGGCAAACCTTGCGAACGTGAAGGCTCCACCGCGCGCCGCCGACATCCAGCAGGCCCAGGCGGCGGTTGCTATCGCTGAGGCTGGTCTGGCGAAGCTCCAGGCGGGCGCAACGGATGAAGATAAGGAGCAGGCTCGGCTCCGCGTCGAGCAGGCCAAGAACCAGTTGCTCTCGCTCCAAGGTCAGCGCGATGCTGTCTGTGGGCAAGCTGGTGAAGGTCCTAAGACCGGTCCCGGCAAGGTGGGGACGCTTGCGGCCCAGGGCCAGTGCGACTCGATGCGCGGTCAGGTCCAGGCTGCCGAGCAGGCAATTCAGATCGCCGAGCAAGCGTATCAGAAAGTCTTGAACGGCCCGAGCGAGGAAGACATCAACCAGGCGCAGGCGCAGATCAACCAGGCCCGGGCGGGTGTCGTCCGCGCGCAGCAGGGCGCCACGCAGCAAGCCATCAATGCGGCGGCAGCCCAGATTGGCGTCGCGCAGGCGGCGGCGGATAACGCTCAGCAAGCCATTGACGACGCGACGCTCACTGCGCCGATGGATGGCATCATTTCTGCTCGCAATGCTCTGGCCGGCGCATACGTCAACCCAGGCGGAGCCGGCATTGTCACGATCATGTCCGAAGACAGCGAAGTGTCATTTGATATCGAGAGCGCCCTGATCGGTCAGGTTTCCGTCGGCCAGCCCGTGACCATCACCGTGGATGCCTATCCCGGCACGAAGTTCAAGGGCAGCATCAGCCGCATCTCGCCGACAGCCGATACGACCACGCGCACTTTCCGGCTGACGGCCAAGCCGGATGACCCGGACCACGAGCTGCGGCCTGGGATGTTTACTAACGTTATCGTCGAAGGGAAGTAGACATGTGGGTATCCGACACCTCCATTAAGCAGCCCGTCCTGGTTACGATGCTGATGGTGCTGGCGCTCGTGCTAGGCCTGCTGGCCTACACGGCCCTACCCGTTGACTTGTTGCCCGATATCTCGTTCCCCGCCGTCAGCGTCACCGTGGCGCTGCCGGGTGCAGGCCCGACGGAAATGGCTGACCAGGTCGCCAAGCCCATGGAAGACGGCATGGGCACGCTGCAGGGTGTCAGACACATCACGTCGCGCTCATCCGAGGGCGTGACGACCCTGGTCATCGAGTTCAACACTGACCGCAAAGCTGACCAAGCTGCTCAGGATGTCCGCGACAAGATGGCGCAGATCAAGCCCCTATTGCCGCAGGATTCGACGGAACCCATCATCCAGAAGTTCGACCTCTCGTCCGCGCCCATCATGTCCATCGCTGCGGCCAGCAAAGACCGCAACCTCACGAGCGACAAATTGCGCCAACGTTTGGAGGAGGACATCGTACCACGCTTGCAACGCGTCGATGGCGTGGCTGCGGCTGACGTGAGCGGCGGTCTCACACGTCAGATCCAGGTCAACCTCAACCTGGCTGAGATGGAGGCGCGCAGCATCACTCCGCAGCAGGTGGCGCAGGCCATTCAGGCCGAGAACATCACCATTCCGGGTGGGAAAGTTACCCAGGGTGGCGCCGACATCAGCATTCGCACACCGGGTCAGTTCACCACAGTAGACCAGATAAACGACGTCAACCTCACCACGCGGAGCGGCCTGGTCCACCTGCACCAGGTGGCCGACGTTGTGGACGGCACAGCCGATGTAACGACGTTCAGCCGCCTCAACGGCCTGGATACCATCCGCATTGACGTGCGTAAGCAGAGCGGCACCAACACGGTAAGCGTCGCGGACGCTGTCCGTGCTCAGCTGGACCAATTGGGCAAAACGTACCCGGACCTGAACTTCACAGTGGTGCGCGACGACTCCATCATGGTGCGCGAGTCCGTCAACGATGCGCTCGTCGAGCTACTGCTAGGCGTCGTCGCCGCCGTCTTCGTCGTGTTCATCTTCTTCCGCGACCTCCGCAACACGCTGGTGTCCGTGATCGGCCTTCCGGTCATTCTCATCGGCACGTTTGCCGTCATGCGCGCCTTCGGCCTGACCCTCAACATCATGACGCTCCTGGCGCTGACCCTGGCCGTCGGTCTCGTCATCGACGACGCCATCGTCGTGCGTGAGAACATCTTCCGCTATATGGAGCGCGGCTACGACCCCAAGGTCGCCGCCAGCAAGGCGACGGCGCAGGTTTCAGCGTCCGTCCTGGCGATGACCCTCACCCTCGTCAGCGTCTTCCTGCCCGTGGCCCTTGTCGGCGGTATCGTGGCCGGTTTCTTCCGTCCCTTCGGCATTACCGTGGCGGCGGCCATGCTCATCTCGCTCGTGGAGGCGTTCACCCTGGCCCCGATGCTGTCGGCCTACTTCTTCAAGCGCAACGAGAAGGTCACGCCGCCTGACGAAGAGGGTGACCTGCCTGAAGAGGCCATGGTTCACCTCGGCGCGTTCGACCGCTTCTACCGCGGCATTCTAGCCTGGACACTGCGCCACCGCTGGCTGACTGTCGCCCTCACCGTGCTCATCATCGGCGGGAGCCTGTACGCGGCGCGCGGCCTGAAGGTCGCCTTCGCGCCGTCCATCGACAACGGCCAGTTCAGCATCGGCTTCCGCATGCCGCCGGGCACGACCCTTACCGAGACGGACAAGGTCGCGCGCAGCATCGAGGGTGTATTGCAGAGTGATCCGAGTGTGGAAAGCGTCTTGACCACGGTCGGCGCCAGCGGCGCTCCTGAGCAGGCGACGTTGTCGGTTCAACTCAAACACGGTGAGAAAATCACACCGGCGCAAGAGCGTCTCCGGCCCATCCTGGCGAATGTTCCCAACGTTTCGCTCAGCACGCCCAGCATGGGCGGCGGTGGTGGAACCGACGTCAGCGGCCGTCCCATCCAGCTTCAGCTCCAGACGAGTGGCAGTCTGGATGACTTGACCACGGCTGCCGCACAAGTTCAGGCGGCCATCAAGGACATACCGGGCGTCACCGATGTTGACACTGATTACCAGCCTGGCCGGCCGGAGCTCCAGGTCCAGGTGGACCGGCATAAGGCGTCCGATTTAGGTGTGTCCACGGCCAGTATTGGCAGCACGCTCCGCACCCTCGTCAACGGTCAGAAAATCTCGACCTTCCGCCAGGGCGGCTCTGACTATGATATCGTGCTGCGCCTGCGTCCAGAGGACCGCCAGAACATCAACGACGTGCTGACCCTCAACGTGCCGACCCAGAAGGGCGGGCAGGTGGTGTTGAGCCAGGTCGCCAACATCAGCATGGGATCGTCGCCGACGCGTATCACGCGCCAGGACCGTCTCTACCAGGTTGCCGTTGGTGCGAACAACTTTAACAGCAACTTGAATGACGTCGTGACTGTGATCCGCGCCAAGACGCGCGATTTGAAGCTGCCGCCTGGTGTGACCATCACCGTCGCGGGCCAGCAGCAACAACAGACCGAAGGCTTTGCCACCCTGCTGACGGCGATGGGGCTGTCGTTCATCTTCATCTACATGGTGCTGGCGTCGCAGTTTGGCTCGTTCCTGCAACCGTTCATCATCATGCTCGCCATCCCGCTCAGCTTTATCGGCGCGTTCCTGGGTCTGCGGCTGATGAACATGGCCCTGGACATCCTGGGCCTCATCGGCATGATCCTGCTGATGGGTTTGTCGACCAAGAACTCCATCCTCTTGATCGACTTCACGAACCGTCTGCGCCGCCAGGGCATTACGGCGCGCGATGCACTGCTAACCGCTGCGCCAACCCGGTTGCGCCCGATCATGATGACCACCCTCGCCATCATGATTGGCGCCGTCCCGGTTGCCGTCGGCATCGGCCAGGGTAGCGAATTCCGCCGCCCACTCGCCATCGTGACCATCTTCGGTTTGCTAACATCTACGCTGCTGACCCTGTTCATCGTGCCGGTCTCGTACAGCCTGCTCGACTCGGGTCTACGCGGCGGCCGTCGTATACTGGCCTGGCGCCCGTTCCGAAGGCGCCGACCATCGGTCGTCCCCCAGCGTGGCCCGGAGCCAGCTCCGCCTATTGCCGCCGGTGGTAGCGACTAAAACCCATCTTTGACATGTCGTTGTGTTGGGTCGGCCTCGGGAGCCAGATGCTCCCGTGGCCGACCCTTTTGTGCAGGCGTAGTGGTATAATGTGGGCATCACCTGAAGCCGAATTCTGACGGAGTGATTATGTCATCTCATCCCCCGTATCTCTGGCTCAACGGCGAAATTGTGCCGTGGGAGTCAGCGACAATCCACCTGGTGGACGCGCGCAGCCTATTGACGGTCTCGTCGGTCTACGAAGGCATCCGCGGCTACTGGAACCCGCAGCACGAGCAACTCTACGTCTTCCGCCTGCCGGAGCACATGCGCCGATTTGGCGACTCGATGAAGGTCATGCGAATGCAGCCTGCCTTCGATAAGGAGGTGCTATGCCAGGGCGTCGTCGAGCTGTTGAGACGCAACGCTCCCCACGGCGACGTTTACATTCGCCCCGTCGGCTCATTCGCCCCGGAAGCGGGCAACGTTACTGGCGACGTGGACCCAAAGCATCTTGAAGTCATGATTTACGCCAACGAGCGTCCCAGTTCCTTGAGCCAGGACCGACAGATGAATGTCGCGGTCAGCTCGTGGACGCGCATCTCCGACAACTCCATGCCGCCGCGCGTCAAGTCCAACGCCAACTATTTGAGTAGCCGCCTCGTCGCCGCCCAGGCGCTTAGCGACGGCTACGACGGGGCCATTATCCTCAACGCCGACGGAACCGTCGCCGAAGGCCCCTGGGCGTGTGTGTTCATTGTCCGCGACGGCGTCGTCATCACACCCTCGGTGACGAGCAACATCCTGGAGAGTATCACCCGCCGTACCGTCATCCAGCTGGCCCAGGAAGCGCTCGGGGCGTGCGTCGAGCAGCGCGCCGTGGCCCGCACCGAGCTGTATGTCGCCGACGAAATGTTCTTCTGCGGCACAGGCGCAGAGGTCACACCCATCGTCTCGGTGGACCGCTTCAAGGTCGGCAGCGGCGAGGTGGGGCCAATGACCCGCCGCCTGCGGGGTCTGTATTATGACATCGTGCGCGGCATGGAGCCGGACTACACGAACTGGCTCACGCCGGTCTACACGTAACGGGCGACGCTGCGTGCAGCACATCTTCCTGTTGCGTTGAGGAGTCTTAACGCATTGCGGCAAAAGGTGGTGTATAATTCCCATAACGCAACTGCTCTCAGGTGCGGCGGTTTGTGTTGCAAATGCTAAGAGTTCTTCGCCTGAATCTTCACCTATCGTGGCTCTGCCCACACTGCTAACACAGGAGGATGATCTCCATGACCAGTTCTCGCACCATCTGGAACGTCAGCGCCGCCGATTTTCCGGCCCACGGCACGCCGCACCAGAAACTCGAATTCTTCCTCAACTATGCTGTTCTAGCGCCCTCGACCCACAATTCGCAGCCCTGGCTGTTCCGCATCGTCGGCAAGACTGTCGAGATTTATGCCGACCGCACCCGGGCGCTGCCGGTCGTTGACCCAGAGGACCGCGAGCTTGTCATGAGCTGCGGCTGCGCCCTGTACAACCTGCGCCTGGCGATGCACCACTTTGGCTATGACGACGAGACCGAGATCTGCCCGGACGAGGAGAATCCTGACCTCGTCGCCGAGGTCAAGCTCGCCGGTGAGTACAAGCCGACGCCGGCCGAGGACGCTCTGTTCAACGCCATCACCACGCGCCGCACCAATCGCCACCGCTTCGAGGAGCGCCCCGTCGATGAGGCGCTGCTACAGGAGCTTCAGGCGGCTGCCGAGGGCGAAGGCGCGGTGCTCAAGGTCATCGAAGGCGACGGCCGACTGGCCCTGGCCGATCTTATCGCCGAGGGCGACCAGCGGCAAATGGCCGACAAGCGCTTCCGCCGCGAGTTGGCCGCGTGGATCCACCCAAGCCGCAACGTCTCCCAGGACGGCATGCCCGCCTATTCCAACACCCTCACCGACATCACCGACTCCGGCTCGGCTTTCGTCATTCGCACTTTCGAGCTAGGCGACATGCAGGCAAACCTCGATTACCACATCGCCATGGGCTCGCCGGTGTTGGCGGTCCTGGCGACGCAGGACGACACACCCACCGATTGGGTGAAGGTCGGCGCTGCCCTGTCCCACCTGCTTCTGCGCGGGCAAATCGACGGTGTCTATGCGTCGTACCTCAACCAGCCGGTGGAAGTGCCAACCCTGAGGCCGCAAGTCCAGGAGATGATTGGCGGGGCGATCCCGCAGCTCATCCTGCGCCTGGGCTATGGCCCCGAGACCAAGCCGACGCCGCGACGGCCCATAACGACGGTGATGCTGTAGCATTCAGGTTGCGAGAGGAGCTAGTCTTTGTCGTCAAACGATGTTGCCACTTACTTAGCGTACTATCAAGACGAAATCGACAGCGCGTCGCTCTATAACACGCTCGCGGACGCCGAGAAGCAGCCGCAGATCGCCGAAGTCTACCGGCGTCTGGCGGCAACTGAGCAGAGCCATGCCCAGTTCTGGGCCGCCCGTCTCCAGGCCGCCGGCCACACCGTCCCGCCCGCTCGCCCATCGTGGCGGGCGCGGATGATGGGCTGGCTCGCCCGCCGCTTCGGCCCGCAGTTTGTTCTGCCGACGGTTGTCGACAACGAGCAGCGCGACAGCCGCAAGTACGACGCCCTGCCGGTGACGCAGGGTACGGCGCTAGGCAACGAGGAGCAATCCCATGCGCGGGTGCTTCAGACAGTTGCCATGACGAGCAGCCCGAGCGGCCTGGAGGGTGGCAGCATCGCCCAGCTTGAGGGGCGTCACCGGGCGACGGGCGGTAACGCGCTGCGAGCCGCCGTCCTCGGTGCGAACGACGGCATCGTCTCCAACTTGAGCCTGGTCATGGGTGTGGCCGGCGCCGATCTGTCCGGCCACACTATCCTCATCACCGGCCTCGCCGGCCTCCTGGCAGGCGCGGGGGCGATGGCGATGGGCGAGTGGCTATCGGTGCAGAGCGCGCGCGAGCTGTACGAGCATCAAATTGCGGTCGAGAACGCAGAGCTGACGGCCTCGCCCGAAGAGGAAGAGGCCGAGCTTGCCCTGATCTACCAGGCTAAGGGTCTGCCGCAGGACCAGGCCCAGCGCCTCGCGCACCAGCTCATTTCGAACCGCGCCACGGCCCTGGATACCCTCGCCCGCGAGGAGCTGGGGGTGAATCCCGAAGAGATGGGCGGCAACCCGTGGGAAGCCGCCGCCACCTCATTCTTCCTGTTCGCCGTCGGCGCTATCATACCCGTCGCTTCCTTCTTCTTTTTGTCAGGGATAAGCGCCGTTCTTGTCAGCGTGCTCCTGAGCGCCATTGCCCTGTTCGGCATGGGCGCGGCCACGACCCTCTTCACGGGTCGTGGGGTGCTGTTCGCTGGCGCACGCCAGGTTTTGTTCGGACTGATTGCGGCCGGCTTTACGTTCGGCCTCGGCCGCCTGCTCGGCGTCTCCCTGGGGGGATAAATCACCCTATGTCTTCCGTCCAACCACTCTACCTGCCGCCCGTCTACCAGGACGCCGCCGACTCGGGCCGCATCATCCTGCGCGACGGCACAACCGCCACCATCCGCGTCGCCGTTCCAGAGGACTTCCCGGCGCTCCAGGTGTTCTTCGCCAACCTGTCCCTCGACTCCCGCGTGCATCGCTTCTTCTCGCCCAACCTACCCCGACCAGAGCTGGTGCGGGAAATGTGCGACCCGTCCGACCCACGCAAGCAGCTCACCTTACTGGTCGAGCGCGTCTTCGACGGTGAGCCGACCATCATCGCGGCGGCCTCCTACTACGCCCAGCGCGGCCAGAAAGGGCTGACGGCTGAGGCGGCGTTCGCCGTCGCCGATGCCTTCCAGGGCAAGGGCATCGGCTCGCTGCTGCTGGAACGGCTGGCCGTCATCGCGGTACGCCACGGCATCAAGCACTTCTGGGCGGTCACCCACGCCGACAACCGGGGCATGATCGAGGTGTTCAAGCAGTCGGGCTTCCCCGTCAAGACAAAGTGGGACGGTAGCGACATCGCCTTCGACATGGCCGTCATCCCCAGCGAGACGAGCATTGCGCGTTTCGAGCGGCGCGACCGCGTCGCCACGATTGCCTCGTTGCGCCCGATCTTCCAGCCGCAGTCGATTGCGATCATCGGCGCGTCGCGCTCGCCGACCAGCCCTGGCTACCACCTGATACGTACCCTCGTTTTGGGCGGCTACCACGGCACGGTCTACCCGGTGAACTCCCACGCCCACAGCGTGTGCAGCATCCGCGCGTACCCCTCGATAGAGAGCCTGCCTGAGACGCCAGACCTGGCTATCATCGCCGTGCCGCGCGAAGGCGTCATGACGGTTGTGGATGATTGCGCTGCCAAAGGCGTCCGCGCCGTCGTCGTTGTGGCATCGGGCTTCGCCGATGTGGGGCCGCAAGGCCAGGCGCTCCAGCAAGAGTTACGCGATAAAGTCCGCGGCGCCGGCATGCGGCTTGTCGGTCCCAACAGCCTCGGTGTGATGAACACGGACCCGGCGGTACAGATGAACGCCACCTTCTCGCCTATCCCGGCGATCAGTGGTCACGTGGGGGTCGCGTCCCAAAGCGCCTCGCTCGGCCTGGCGCTCCTTGCCCTCGCCCAGCAGCGGCAGGTAGGCGTGTCAACGTTCGTGACCCTGGGCAACAAGGCCGATGTCTCTAGCAACGACATGCTGCAATACTGGGAAGAGGATGAGCACACCAACGTCATTCTCCTCTACCTGGAGTCCTTCGGCAACCCGCGCCGCTTTGGCCGGCTCGCTCGGCGCGTCAGCCGCGTCAAGCCCATCGTCGCCGTCGCCAGCGGCCGCTCGTCCGGCAAAGGCGACGACGTCCTCGATGCCTTGTTCCACCAGACGGGCGTGATTCGCGCCGCGACCCTGGACGAGATGTTCGACCTCGCCACCGCCCTGACGACTCAACCGCTGCCGCGCGGTCGGCGGGTCGGCATTGTGACCAACACGACGGGGGCCGGCAACGTTGTGTGCGACGCCGCCGAGGCGGCCGGCCTCGAAGTTGTCGCTCTCTCCGAAGATATCAAGGCGCAGCTCCAGCCGCAGTTACCTCGCCTGACGGACTTCAAGAACTCGGTAGACCTGCCGGTGTCAGCGACCGGACAGGATTACCGCAAAGCCGTCGAAGCGCTGCTTGCCTGTGACGAGATTGACGCCCTAATCGTGATTTACGTCCACGTCGGCATCGCCGAGCCAGAGGAGATCAACCAGGCGATACTCGACGGCGCCCGGGCGAGCCGGGAGACAGCCGGACCGAAGCCGGTGCTGGTGAGCCTCTTGGCGGAAACAGCCCCGCAGCCCAAGCTCGTCGCGGGCGAGCTCCATGTGCCCGTTTACGGCTCACCAGAGTCCGCGGCCTACGTGCTCGGTAAAATGGCAACCTACGCTGTCTGGCAGTCCCAGCCACCAGGTCTCATCCCTGATTTTCAGGATGCCAAGATGGACGAAGCGCGCCGCATCCTCCAGGAGTGGCTCAGCGCGCATGGTACAAGCTGGCTTTCCACTGAGCAAACATGGGCGCTCCTCGCAGCCGTAGGAATGCCGCTGTTGAGCACAAAGCTGGTGAGCGGCCCGCAAGACGCCGTCCAGGCCGCCCGCGAGATCGGCTACCCCGTCGCCGTCAAGCTCGCCGCGCCCCGCCCGCACAAGGCGGCCATCGACGGCGTGCATCTGGGTGTCACATCCGGCGCCGGTGTGCAGCGCGCTTACCGCGCCATCATGGAGGGTATTGCGCCCTTCAACGGCGCGGAGAGCGAGCACACTGTCATGGTGCAATCCATGGTCAACGGAGCGGTGGAGCTGAAGATTACGGTGACGGAAGACCCGAAATTCGGCCCTATTGTGACTTTCGGGTTAGGGGGCGAGGATGCGGAGCTGATCGAGGAATCGCGCTCCGCCATTACACCGTTAACGAGCCGTGACGCGGTGGAGCTTGTCCAGGAGATGCGCGGCTATCCGCTCTTGGCCGGCGCCCACGGGAGGCAGCCGACCGACGTGGACGCCATCAAGGACCTGCTGCTGCGCGTGTCCATGCTGGTCGAGGGGCTGCCGGAAATCGCGGAGATCGACCTGAACCCCGTGTTCGCCCTGCCTGGCGACGACGGTATCTGGATCGGCGATGCGCGCGTGAGAGTCGAGGCGCTACCCGAATAGCGTTGGGCCGTGAAGCTATCTTATCTTTAGAACGTATGGTTCTTAACCGTCACGGCGTAGAAATGCGCTATGATGGTAGAAGGGTGACTATGGCGTGTCATAGGCGCCCACCTTAACAATCATGCTGTTGTCTGTCACAATGGAGTGTTTCTATGAGCAACGGCGAATTCAACTTCGACGCCCTTCTCCCGGCCGACATGGCTGCGAAAGCAGAAGCTATCGGCGTGAAGAAGGCCAGCGCCAATTGGCTTGGCTTGAGCGTCCTGGGCATCCTAGCCGGTGCGTTCATCGGCCTCGGCGCGATGTTCTCCACCACCGTTTCTGCCGGTACGGCCGACCTCGCCCCTTATGGCATCACGCGCCTCCTGGCCGGCCTGGTGTTCTCCCTGGGCCTGATTCTGGTGGTCATCGGCGGCGCCGAGCTGTTCACCGGCAATAACCTCATCGTCATGGCCTGGGCCAACCACAAGGTGAGCACCACGCAGCTGCTGCGAAACTGGATACTGGTCTACCTGGGGAACTTCGTGGGCGCAGTCTGCACGGCCCTGATGGTCTTCCTGAGCGCCCAGTACACCTTCGGCAAGGGCGCGGTGGGCCTGGTCGCCCTCTCCACCGCTAACTCGAAGACAGGTCTGGAGTTCTTCCAGGCCATCATGCTCGGTGTGTTATGTAACGTTCTCGTGTGTCTCGCAGTGTGGATGAGCTTTAGCGCGCGCAGCGCGACGGACAAAGTGATGGTCATTATTCCGCCCATCGCAGCCTTCGTCGCTGCCGGGTTCGAGCACAGCATCGCCAACATGTATTTCATTCCGATGGGGCTGTTCATTAAATACCTGGCCCCGACCACATTTTGGACAACAATCGCAAAGACGCCAGCGGATTACCCCAATATCACCATTGACCGTTTCCTGATGAACAACCTTCTGCCCGTCACCATTGGCAACGTCATCGGTGGCGCAGTCCTGGTGGGTGCGGTCTACTGGTTTGTCTATCTGCGCCGCCACGAAACGCCGGCGGAAGTCGGCGCGCCAGGCGCTCCGAAAACACCGGCGGCGCGGCCCGCTCGGTAAGGTGCATCATGTCTTCACAAGTGAAAGAAGCCTCACCTCGCCGCTACTTCTACCAGGGCGACCCGCTGCTTGCGCCGCCGGCCCCTGACCTGGCGCTCATCCTCGACCGCCACAAGGGCCAGCCGGACGCGCTCATCACAGTGCTGGAAGAGCTGCAAGAACACTACGGCTACCTCCCCAGGGAAGCGCTGGAGTATGTCTCACGCGCGCTGGGCTTCCCCCTCAGCCGCGTGTACGGCGTCGTCACCTTCTACAACCTCTTCCAGCTCAACCCGCCCGGCCGCTACGTCGTGCGCGTCTGCCGTGGCACCGCCTGCCACGTTAACCGCTCGGACGAAATCTTAAAGAAAATCAAGGCGAGCCTGGGCATCAAGGAAGACGAAACGACGCCCGACCACCTGTTCACGCTACAAACGGTGGCGTGCATGGGCGCGTGCAGCCTGGCCCCTGTCGTCGTGGTGAATGACCGCACCTACGGGCGAATGACGCCGGAGAAGGCGGTAGACGTCGTCGAGGAACTGGCCGCCGAGGCAAAGGAGGAGCCGTCGTCATGACCACTACCATCCGCGTCGGCACATCGACGTGCGGGCTGGCAGCGGGCGCGGAAGCCGTCTATTCCGCCATCGACGCCTACCTCCACCGCCGCCAGCAAACCATCGAGCTCCAGCGCACCGGCTGCTTGGGCGCATGCCACCGCGAGCCGCTGGTCGAGGTCATCACCGACAGCGGCGCGACGCTCTACGGTCCGGTGACGCCAGAGCGCGTTCGCCCCATCCTGGACCAGCACTTCGGCCCGGCAGCGCGCACCATCGCCCCTGATTGGGTCGTCAGCCGCCGCGCCGACAAAGCCGACTACCCCTTCCTGGGCCGCCAGGTGAAAGTTACCACGCCGTTGTGTGGCGTCATCGACCCGGCCTCGCTGGACGACTACCTTGCCCACAACGGCTACCAGGCCATCCGCCAGACGCTCGGCATGTCGCCGGACGCCGTCATCCAGATTATCAAGGACTCCCATCTGCGCGGGCGCGGCGGCGCGGGCTTTCCGGCCGGTCTAAAGTGGGAAATTACCCGCAAGCAGCCCGGCGCGCTGAAGTACATCATCTGCAACGCCGACGAAGGCGACCCCGGCGCGTTCATGGACCGCACCATGATCGAGGGCGACCCCCATCGCCTCATCGAGGGCATGCTCATCGCCGCCTGGGCGATTGGCGCGACCAAGGGCTACATCTACGTCCGCGCCGAGTATCCGCTCGCCGTCAAGGCCCTGCGCCGCGCCATCCAGCAGGCGCACGAGTATGGCGTCCTCGGCAAGAATATTCTGGGCAGCGGGCTGGACTTCGACATCGCCATCAAGGAGGGCGCGGGCGCGTTTGTATGCGGCGAGGAGACGGCGCTGATGCACTCCATCGAGGGGCTGCGCGGCATGCCGAGCATGCGCCCCCCGTACCCCTCGGAGCACGGCCTGTGGGGCTACCCGACCAACATCAACAACGTCGAAACCTACGCCAGCGCCCCGGCCATCCTGCTCAACGGGCCAACCTGGTTCGCCAACCTGGGCACGCCGAAGAGTGGCGGGACGAAGGCGTTTGCCCTCACCGGCGCTATCAAGAACTCCGGCCTGGTGGAAGTCCCCATCGGCATGACGCTGCGGGAGATGATTTTCGACCTAGGCGGCGGCTGCAAGGGCGGCCGACCGTTCAAGGCAGTGCAGCTGGGCGGGCCGTCCGGCGGCTGCATCCCGGCCGAGCTAATCGATACCCACATCGACTACGAAGACCTCAAGGCCACCGGCGCGATCATGGGCTCCGGCGGCATGGTCGTCGTAGACGACACGACGTGCATGGTTGACTTCGCCCGCTACTTCCTGACGTTCACCCAATCCGAGTCGTGCGGGAAGTGCGTCCCATGCCGCGTTGGGACGCGCAAGATGTTGGGCATTCTCACCCACATCACCCGAGGTGAAGCAACGACCCGCGACATCGACAAGCTCCTAGACCTGTGCCAGACCGTGAGCACCACGTCGCTGTGCGGCCTGGGCCAGACCGCGCCGAACCCTGTCCTGACCACTCTCCGCTACTTCAAAGACGAGTACATGGCCCACGTCGAAGACCAGCGCTGCCCAGCCGGTGTCTGCCCGCTGCACGGGATGGCTGATGACGCAGCTAAAATGGACGAAGCGGCGGCACAGGTGGAGGTAGCCATATGATCAGCTTGACCATCGACGGCAAGACCCTCCAGGTTGCGCCGGGTACAACCGTCCTGGAAGCGGCGCTCGCCAACGGCATCGACATCCCGCGCCTGTGCTACCACCCGGAGCTTGCGCCGTCCGGCGGCTGCCGACTGTGCCTCGTCGAAGTCGAAGGTCGGCCCAATCCACAGCCTAGCTGCGGTCTGCTGTGCGCCGACGGCATGGTCGTCCACACCCAAAGCGAGCGCCTCACGGCGCTGCGCCGCGAGATCATCGACCTGTTCATCTCCGACCACCCGCTGCGCTGCGTCATCTGCGACAAGAACGGCCACTGTGACCTCCAGCGCTATGCCTACCAGTACGGCATCGCCGAGTCGAGCTACGATGTCGAATACTCGCGCCCGCTCTACCAGGACGACAACCCCTTCTTCATCCGCGACCACCAGTACTGCATTCTATGCAGCCGCTGCGTCCGCATGTGCGATGAGATCGTCGGCGCGAACGCCATCGAGATTTCCGGGCGCGGCTTCACCAGCCACGTCGCCACACCGTTCGACGGCCCGATGGTCGACTCGACGTGTGTCTTCTGCGGCAACTGTGTCCAGGTCTGCCCGACGGCGGCGCTCATGCCGGCGATGCGCATCGGCAAAGGGCGCGAGTGGGAGATGCAGCGCGTCCGCACCGTCTGCGGCTACTGCGGCGTCGGCTGCGCCCTGGAGTATGCCGTCAAGGACAACGCCATCGTCTACGCCCAGGGCTACCCGTCGGCGCCGGTCAATGGCGAGTTCCTATGCGTCAAAGGCCGCTTCGGTTGGGACTTTGCCAGCCACCCGGATCGCCTGACGCGCCCACTGGTCCGCCGGTCACTCCTAGCGGACATGGGTATCGAAGTTGCGGCTAGTGATGACGGCGCGACTGTTCCGAGCGCCAAAGCGGGCAAGCGTGGCCTGGTGCTCTCCGACGCGGCGGACTTCGTTCCTGTATCGTGGGATACGGCGCTGGACATCGTCGCCACCAAGCTGGCCGACATAGCGAAGGCCGAGGGGCCAGACGCTGTCGCCGGTCTGGCGTCAGCCCGCTGCACCAACGAAGAGAACTACCTGTTCCAGAAACTCATGCGGGCGACGATTGGCACGAACAACGTGGACCACTGCGCGCGTCTGTGCCATGCCAGCTCGGTGTCCGGCCTCGGCATGGCATTCGGCAGTGGCGCCATGACCAACCCCATCCGCGACATCCGCGGCGCCGACTGCATCCTCATCACCGGCTCCAACACCGCCGAGTCGCACCCAGTCATCGGCTACGAGGTCGTGCGCGCCGCCAAGAAAGGCGCTAATGTCGTCATCATCGACCCGCGCCGCATCCCCCTCGTCGACCACGCCACGCTGTTCCTCCAGCCCAAGCCGGGCACGGACATCTACGTGTTCTTCGCCCTGGCGCACGTCATCCTGCGCGAGGGCTGGGCCGACCAGGACTTCATCGCGGCGCGCACCGAGGGCTTCGATGCCTTCGCCGAGAGCGTCAAGACAGTCACACCTGAAGTCGCCGCCCTTGCCTCCGGCGTGCCAGCTGAGCTAATCGAGCAGGCAGCGCGCGTCTACGCTCTGGGTGAGCGCGCCCGCGCAGCGGATCCGTCTGCGCCTTCCGGCAACAGCCACCGGCCGCAAACTGAGCGCGGCCACTCCACCATTCTCTACGCCATGGGCATCACGCAGCGGCGCAACGGCACCGAACTGGTCATGACCCTGGCGAACCTAGCGATGCTGTGTGGGCAGGTTGGGAAGCCGTCGACGGGTGTCAACCCGCTGCGCGGCCAATCCAACGTTCAGGGCGCGTGCGACATGGGCGCGCTGCCCAACTTCCTGCCCGGCTACCAACTCGTCAACGACGAGACGAAGCGCAAGACCGTCGCGCAAGGTTGGGGACTCGCGGACCTACCCACTCAGCCGGGCTTGACCGTGGTCGAGCTGATGTACGCGGCGCTGGAGAAGCGCGTGCGCGCCATGTTTGTCATGGGCGAGAATCCGATGCTGTCCGACCCGAATCTGAGCCATGTCGAGGCGGCGTTGCGCGCCCTCGACTTCCTGGTCGTGCAGGACATTTTCCTGAGCGAGACGGCGCAGCTCGCCGACGTCGTCCTGCCCGCCGCATCGTCCCTCGAAAAGGACGGCACGGTCACCAACACCGAGCGGCGCGTCCAACTCCTCCACCCGGTGCTACCCGCCCCCGGCGAGGCGCTCCCCGACTGGCGTATCCTGTGCGCCATCGGCGAGCGGCTCGAAGCGAAGTTGCGGCCAGACGCCAAGGGCCTTATTCAGTGGAACTACCCTGAAACAGCGGCGATCATGGAAGAGATGGCGAGCGTCACCCCGATCTACGGAGGCATGCGCCATAACCGACTGGAGGGCGCGGGACTCACCTGGCCGTGCCCAACGCTCGATCACCCCGGCACACCAATCTTGCACACCAAGGGCTTCAGCCGCGGCCTGGGCAAGTTCCACGCTATTGCCATTCAGGAGCCGGCCGAGCAGCCTGACGCGGAGTACCCCCTGACGCTCACCACGGGCCGCATCCTGTATCACTATCACACGGGCACGATGACCCGGCGCAGCGAGCCGCTGGCGTGGCGCGAGTCGCGCGCCTATGCCGAGATCAGCGCCGAGGACGCGGCCACGGCGGGCATCCGCGACGGCGGCCCAGTGGTTATCACAAGTCGGCGCGGCCAGGTGCGCGCGCAAGCCAGGGTCAGCGAGCGCGTCCAGCCCGGCACGCTCTTCCTGTCCTTCCACTGGAAGGAAGCGCCGGCCAACGCTCTGACCCAGGACTTCGCCCTCGATCCCGTGGCGAAGATTCCGGAGTTCAAGGTATGCGCGGTGCGCATCGAAAGCCCAAAGGCCGCCAGCCACGAAAAGGCGTCCGCCAGGGCAAAGGAGCCGGCTTTGGCGTCATGAGATGGCGTCTAACAGGCAAGTGAAAATCCCTGTCACCCCGAGTGGAGCGAGGGTCTGGACTGCGGCGGCCCAGATGCCTCCTGCGTCGGCATGACAGCCCAGGCTCATCTTTAGCGAAGAATTACTCGGAAGACGGGCTAGATCCGCGGAGGGTAACGTGGTCGAAACCATCGATGTCAAGAAGCTCTACAAGGCGTTGTACAATCCGCCCTCGAAAGCGCCGGTGCTGATCGACGTTCCGCCGCTGGACTACCTGATGATCGACGGGCAGGGCGACCCGAGCGGACCGGCGTTCGCCGAGGCGACCCAGGCGCTCTATAGCGCCGCCTATACGCTGAAGTTCATGATCCAGAAAGAGATAGGCGTCAAGTACAGCGTTCCGGCAATGTCGGCGTTATGGTGGGCCGACGACATGGCGGATTTCCTGCACGCCAACCGCGACAACTGGAAGTGGACGGCGATGATCATGCAGCCCGTTGCTGTCACCCCGGAGCAACTCAGCCGCGCCCTCATTGACGCTGCGCACAAGCGCGACGTACCCGCCCTGGCGAGGCTGCGCCTGGAACACTTCGAGGAGGGCCTCGCCGCGCAGATCATGCATCTAGGCCCGTACTCGGCCGAACCGCCCACCATCGTGCGCCTGCATGCGTTCATCCATGACCAGGGCTACGTCCCACGCGGCAAGCACCACGAGGTCTATCTGAGCGACCCCAGGCGCGTCGCGCCCGAAAAGATGAAGACCGTGATTCGCCAGCCCATCGCGCCTAAAGCATAATGTCAGCCGGCCCGCTCTCGCCGACGGAGGAAATGCTCCGCCAGGTCTTTAAGCGCTTCAACGCCTTCATGCTGCTCCTGTGGCGTCTCGGTTTGGGCGGCTGGGTCAACGCCTGGCCGCCCGTGGGCGGGCGCATCATGGTGCTGACGCACATCGGCCGCAAGACGGGATTGCGGCGGCGCACGCCCGTCAACTACGCCGAGATCGACGGCGACGTGTACTGCACAGCCGGCTTCGGCGGCGTGTCGGACTGGTATCGCAACCTCCTCGCCAATCCGAATGTCGAGGTCTGGCTGCCGAATGGCTGGTGGGTCGGTGTCGCCGAGGACGTTACGGACGCGCCGGACCACCTGTACCTTATGCGCCAGGTGCTCATCGCCAGTGGCTTCGCAGCGATGGTGGCCGGCATTGATGCCCGACGTATCGACGATGCCGACCTCGCCGCGGTGACTCAGGATTATCGCCTCGTCCACATCCGCCGTACGCGCCCTTATATGGGTCCTGGTGGCCCCAACGATCTCGCTTGGATCTGGCCTCTGGCAACGCTACTCCTGCTCCTTCGACTAATGACCCGGCCACGCAATACGCGCTGAACCACTCGGTAAATCCCGCGCCTCGTTTTGCTGTGCATGTCCTGCGCTAGACACACCTCACAGTCGTTGTTTTTCCTCAACGTTGCGTGGTGAAGCCTCAACACGAAAGATCACCTTCTGTGATATACTGGGACCCGGTGCCGCCAGCGCCTCAAATGTGGCGTGTGTGTCGGTGTCCCGGCGCTGAGGGATCAGCTACAACACAGGGGAATCACGCGCATCGATGCTAAGCGGTAGACAACTACCCGACCTCTTCGCCATCTGCAAGACAGAGCCTGAAACAGTGAACGGCGTTATGCAAGACCAGCATAACGCCGTTCTTGATTCGGGCGCCCAATCCCAATCTCACGTTTCCACGAACCAGCAGCACTGAAAGGAGTCTGCCCGTGACAACGCTCGGCGGCTACGCGGATCACATCGCTCGAATTGACCTGACCTCTGGCTCGGTCAGCTACGAATCCATCCCGGATGATTGGGCCAGAAAGTACATCGGCGCCCGCGGGCTTGGTGTACGCTACGTGCTCGAGAACGGCCCCCAGGTTGAGCCACTCTCCCCCGACAACATCCTGTGCTTCATGAACGGCCCATTGACCGGCAGCGAGGCCCAGATGAGCGGCCGTCTAGCCATCGTCACCAAGTCGCCGCTGACCGGCACCGTCACCGATGCCCACCACGGCGGGTGGTCGGCGGCGCGCCTGCGCTGGGCCGGCTTCGATGGCCTCATCTTCAAGGGCAAGGCCGATAAGCCGGTGTACGCCTTCATCCATGACGGCATCGTCGAGCTGCTCGACGCCTCGGAGCTGTGGGGCGTCGGCATCCACGACACCGTCAAGTTCTTCCAAGACAAGTACGGCAAGAAGGACCTGAGCGTCATCGCCATCGGGCCGGCCGGCGAGCGGCTCAATCGCTTCGGCGCCTGGGTCAACGAGGATGACCGCGCCAGCGGCCGCGGCGGCACGGGCGCCGTCGGCGGATCGAAGAACCTCAAGGCCGTCGTCATCAAGGCGTCCAAGTCGATTGTGCGCGCAGCGAACCGCGAGGCGTGGAAGCCGGCCAGCCAGCGCGCCCTGCACGTCATCATGGACGAAGCCAACATCACCAGCCCGCGCAAGGGCGGCCTGTCGGTCTACGGCACGAACGTGCTCACCAACATCACCAACACGATGGGGGCGATGCCGACCAAGAACGCGCAGCTCACGTCCTTCGGCGCGCGCGCCGAAACCCTCAGCGGCGAGTACGTCAAGGAAAACCTCCTGGTGGACGACCCGACGTGCCATGCCTGCCCAGTGGCGTGCAAGAAGGAAGTCGAGGTCAAGAGCGGTCCCTACGCCGGGCTGCGTATGGAGAGCGTTGAGTACGAGCCGGCCTGGTCCCTCGGCGCGAACGTCATGAATGACGACGTCGCCGCCGTCGCCAAGATGATCGACCTGGCGAACGACTACGGCTTCGACGCCATCGAGATCGGTCTCGCGCTGAGCTGCTACATGGAGATCTGCGAGAAGGGCTACAACGGCGACATGGAACCGTTGGCCTGGGGCGACGTGCCGGCCATGGTCGAGATGTGCCGCAAGATTGCCTTCCGCGAAGGTGTCGGCGACATCCTCGCCGAAGGCCCGGCCCGCGTCGGCGAGTACTTCGGTCACCCAGAGTGCGCCCTGACGGTCAAGGGTCAGGCCATCCCGGCGTACGATCCGCGCGGCCTCAAGGGCATGGGCATCGCGTATGCGACCAGCAATCGCGGCGCCTGCCACCTGCGCGCCTACACCCCGGCGAGTGAGTTGGGCCTGATCCCGCTCAAAACCGACCCACTGGCCTGGAAGGGCAAGGGCGAGCTGACCAAGGCATTCCAGGACCTGCACGCCTTCTCCGACAGCCTCGATCTGTGTAAGTTCAGCGCGTTCGCGGAGGGCGCCGAGGAATACGCGATGCAGTACGCGGCCATGACCGGCGTACCGTTCACCATCGAGGACGTGCTGCTGGCGGGCGAGCGCATCTATAACCTGGAGCGATACTACAACAACCTGATTGGTTTCCGCGAGGGCAGCGATACGCTGCCGGAGCGATTCACCAAGGAGCCGTCCACGATGCCCGGCTCCGAGGGTCATGTCTGCGAGCTCGACCTGATGCTGGAAGAGTACTACGCGGCGCGCGGCTGGGAGAACGGCGTTGTGCCCGAGGCGAAGCTCGTGCAGCTCGGCATCCTTGAGGGTGTCTCCGCCGACTGACGCGACAGCGACGCCAATTGATGGTAGAATTGATGCGGGCGCTAGAGATGTCGTCTAGCGCCCGCATCTGCCTGTGAGTGCAATAGCATAAGGCTCTGTAACCTGCCTGCCATGATGCAGACATGAGAGAGCCACTGGGAGAATGCATGGCCCCGCAACTTGAGCTACCCAACCTGGAACCCGAACCTCAGCAGGAATGGCGGCGCATGCTCCGCTTCGCGGGCTGGGACGACGCCGCGCGCGAGGCAGCGGCGCGCTCCGCCGAGACCCTGCTGGCCCGCGCCCACGACCTCGTTGTCGGCACGTATGACTACTTGCTCAACGTCCCGGAGACTGCCGAGATTCTCGGCTGGGAGCATGGCGTTGACCCGACTCACCTGGAAGAGCGCCGCCGCTTCTTCACCATCTGGGTAGCGCGCACGCTGGGCATGGACACCAGCGATGAGTTCGCCATGTACCTGTTCCGCGCGGGTAAGTTCCACGCGGGCCACGGCCCCCGCCACATTCACACGCCGACGGGCTACGTGACGGCTTCGATTGGCCTGGTGCTAGCCAGCTTCGCCCGCTACATGCGCGAGGCCAACCTGCCTGCTCGCATCATCGCTGAGGCGATGGATGCCTGGAGCCGCTACCTCACCGTCCAGTCCAACCAGATGGCCCTCGGCTATCGTGTCGCGCAGGCGATGGAGAAAGGCGCGTTGGACATCCCCTGTACGGTGTACGGGCGGCTGCGCCCAATGCTGGGTGTCCAGGAAATCCACGTCCATGCCGAGCCGGGCGCGCCCGTCAGCGACTTGCTCGGCAAGTTCTTCAACTATTTTCCACAGGTACGGGCTGAAGCGCTTGAGCCAGTGTGGCAGTCGAGCGAGGATGGGCCGTCGCTGTGGACGAAAGTGGAGACGCGGTATATGCCGCGTAGCGGTTGGCGCGTGTTGCTCAACGGACGTGACCTGCGCTACAACGGCGGGCTGACGTCGCCGGTCAGCGACGGTGACACGCTTGCCATCTTCCCACCGGGGCGCTAACCTCCACCCCGCGTAGAGAGCTTGAGATCGAGGGCGGCAGCCGTTTGTTCCACAGACGGCGCGTCGCCCTCGATCTCGACGCGCACCTCCCCCACGACAAGTGACCCAATGCGGTAGGTTCCTAGCTGAAGCACGTGCGCCCGCCAGCCATTCCCGTCGAGGCTATCGCCATTCTCCCGCGCCCCCAGTTCGACCAGATATTCCCGCATCAGCCACAGCGGCACAGCCCGCACGTCGCGGACGTACTTTGCCATCTTAGCCGCCGCCTACCGCCGGGAAGATATCCACCACATCTGTTGGCTTGACCACGGTCTCCATTCCTTTGTCGAGATAATGGCCGTCGCGCCCATTCAGGAAGACGTGGACGTTACCCAACAGGTCACCTGCCTCGTCGAGCAGCAGGGAGCGCATGTCGGGGTAGTGAACCACGACGGTATCGACAAGGGTGTGAAGCGTCGCATCCGCCGGAATCGGAAGATCGACGGACTTCGCGCCGACGACCTGGCGCAGAGTTGCGTAGAACTGGACCTTCATGCGGCTCCTCCCAATGATGCAGTGGTGTGGCGCTGGCGCGAATTCTAGCGTGGCGGCATCCATTTCTCAAAATCGAGGGTTGCCGAGTATCCTGACTCATTTTGGACTCGAAAGGCTTGACGCGCGCCACCTGAAAGCCTACAATCTCTAGTGAGTAGTCACTTCTGACTCTATGGAGGATTGTTGTGTCTCTTGGACTGGCGCTTCTCATCATCCACTCCCTCGTGCGCTGGGTTGTCGTCATCGCCGGCATTGTCTGCCTTGTCCTGTTCGCCCTGGCGTGGGCGCGCAAGCGCGGCAACAGCCAGCAGCAGAACCGGCTCATGCGGGTGTTTACCATCGCCCTCGACACCCAGGTGTTGCTGGGCATCATCCTGATCCTGTATGACGCCATTGGCGCGGGGCAAGGTTTTCCCCTCAACCGCACCGAGCACGCCGTCACGATGCTGGTCGCCCTCGGCGTGACCCACGCCGGGGTGCGCTGGCGTCAGGCTGAACCTGTCGCCCAGGCGCGGGCCTACACGTTCATCCTCGTCGCCGTGATAATCCTGGTGTTCCTGGGCGTGTCCGTGCTGGGCGGCGACCGCTGGGCATTCCGAACCTAACACGAGCCGTCTATTAAGCGCCAGGGCTGGCAGGTTCAAGACCTGCCAGCCCTCATGTTGTGCCTATGACAGTCAAATCGCGTAGCCAAACCTACGCTACTGGTTGTCTAACCGCTACGCCATTGGCGCATATTTCTGGTAAACTTTTGGCAGTGGTATTGCCCGCTGACTGGCTTTCTCTAGCACCGCCGTAACGTGGGGAAGCTCGGAGCGAGACCTTGAAAGGAGATGCCGTAAATGACCAATTCTGTCCTCGATCCCTGGGAAGTGAACGAGGCTGACTTCCCTGCGACTGGCTCGACTGCCGAAAAGCTCGCCTTCATCCTGAACTACGCTGTGATGGCGCCCTCCGGCCACAACACCCAGCCGTGGCAGTTTAGACTCACCGATGACTGCATCGAGCTTTACGCCGACCGCACGGCAGCCTTGCCCGTCATCGATCCAGAGGATCGTGAATTGACCATGAGCTGCGGCGCAGCGCTTTTCAACCTTCGGGTTGCCCTACGCTACTTTGGCTACAAGTGCGATGTCCAGACATTCCCGAAACCCAACGACTCGGACTTGCTGGCTGAGGTGAGGCTCGGCCCTGCCCGCGAGCCGAGCGCCGAAGACAAGATGCTGTTTGCTGCGATCCCGAAGCGGCGCACGAACCGCAACAAGTTCGAAGACCGCGAAGTGCCGGAAATCCTGCTGTCGGAATTGCAGGTCGCCGCTGCCCAGGAGGGCGCCTGGCTGCACGTGATCCAGCGCGACGATGTGCGCACCGCCGTGGCTGACCTGATCGCAGAGGGTGACCGCCAGCAGTGGCAAGATGAGAGCTTCCGCCGCGAGCTGGCAAGCTGGACCCACTCCAGCCGCCAGATGCGCCGCGACGGCATCCCCGGCTATGCCAAGGGCGTCTCAGAGACGGCCGCGTACGCCGGGCCGAATGTCCTGCGAACGTTCGACATGGGCAACGGCGAAGCGGCCAAGGACCACGAGATTGCGATGGCCTCGCCCGCCCTGGTTGTCCTCGGCACTGATGCAGACACCCCTGCCGCGTGGCTGGCCGCCGGACAGGCCCTGGAACGCATCCTCCTCCGCGCCCGCGCCGCCGGGGTGTGGGCCTCGTACCTCAACCAGCCGATTGAGATTCCGGCCCTCCGCACTCAACTCAGCCGCCTGCTGGATGGGTTCGGATATCCGCAGTTGCTGCTGCGCCTGGGCTATGGTCCTGACGTCCGCCCGACGCCTCGGCGTCGCGTGAGTGAAGTGATTATCGACGTGCTATGAGCCGAGCGAATGGGAGAGCGGCGCCGCATATTCTCATCCTCGACGCCGATCCGACTTCAGCCCAAGTGACCCGGGCAGGCCTCGAGCGGGCCTTGCCCGGTGTAACCCTGGCCGTCGAGACCAACCCGGAGTGCGGCTGGATCAGCATGAAACAGCACCGCCCGGACATCTTCATCATTGATCCAGCGCCATATGGCCTGGCGAGCGCCTGGTTGATCCAGGCGCTCAAAGGCCAATGCGCGCACGCTTATGTCATCGTCCTGGCGTCAGCGCGCACGCCGGGCCTGCTGCGCGACCTGCGCCGCCTGCGCGTGGACGCCTACCTCGAAAAGCCGACGCCGCTGTCCGAGCTAATCGCCAAAGTACATGCGGCGCTCCCCGACGTGGGCGTGTGCGCGCAAGCCAGTTAGCCCCCTACATTCATTGCCGAGATTGTGAAGCGGCGTCTCTTTGGGCAGCGTGGCCTTTAGGAGTCACCTGGCCGCGTGTCAAAGCGGCCGGTGCAGGCGCAAGGACATTGTATGCGAGCAGGGCCATGAACAAGACGATGGCGGTGGCGTTCAGCAAGCCACCCGCCATGCGCCAGGCGCTGTCACCCGCCAGGTCGCCCACGATGCGAATCAGGAGCGACACGCTCAAGAGGGCCAGGGGCGCATAGAACACCGGACGATAGGGCAGCGCGCGTCGCGTCAAGGCAGGGACGATAATCAGGGCATGGCCGAAGATCATGCTCATGATGAAGCCGACGAAGACAGCGTGGAGCGCCGCATCGTAAAGATAGCCCGCTGCGACGCCTCCCGCCCAAAGCTCCAGCGCGCCGCCAATCCCCAGCCAGATGTATCCGCCCAGTAGCGCGACGGCAATGTACCGCGTGGCTCCCGTCCGCCGCACCGTCTGTAGAGCGATATCGTAGCGCAGGAGCCAGGCAGCCAGCAGCAGCAAACCTAGCCCCGCCAGCCGGATGCTCGCATCGAACAACCAGACACTAGCAAGAACACCAATTAAGACAACGGCCACTGAGGCCACGAACGTTTCGCGGCGCAGTGGCGACGGGCGTGTAAAGCGCGCCAGCTCCAGCCGCTCTCCAGCCACCGTCAGCACGAGGAAGGCCATCCAGAACGGGACGACACGGTAGATCGGGTAGCCTGCCAGCCACAACACGTTCCCGACAAGCCACGCCAAGCCCCCTACGAGCATTGTGACCGTGTACAGCGCCGGATGGCGGCGGACGATCAACGCCAGCGTTGCCGCAAGCAGGGCGGCAGCCAGCGCCAGGCCGAGCACGGGAACTGCAAGGGAGACTCCAGCTAAGAGCGCGATGGTCGCAAGCCCGCTGAGCAGCGGCCCCAGGTAGACCCACCCCACGCGCAGGGCGACGGCCCGTTCCAGGCCGATGACTGTGCCGAGAAAGCCGCTGACCATCAGCGCGCCGTGTGCTGTGACCGTCACCGTATCGACAACCGGCCAGGGCCAGCCCATCCGAATCAGCCCGCCCCACATTCCAGCGACCAGAGAGAGGACACCCGCTCCGATAAGCCCAAGCCACATTCGCTGCCCAGTCTGCATCTCACCTCCCTCTTCGATACTCACCGCGTAGGTCTATTGTCGGACATCCCCGCGTCCCCGTCTTTGCGCTGCCGCAACTATCGGGCCTTCGGTGGTGATATCTTCACCGTAGAGTGTTGCTTCTCACCCCATCTCGTCCGCTTTTGGCATACAATATTTACAGTGGAGTATTGTGTCTCCGCCTGCAATTTCGTGAAATCAGGCAGACACGCCTTCCTAAATGGAGAATACAGTTATGTACCGCACAATCCTCGTCCCGTTGGACGGCTCACCCTTGAGCGAACGTGCTCTACCCCTTGCGGCGACCCTCGCGCGAACTGCGAACGCCAAGTTGGTATTGGTGCGGGCCGCTTGGGTGCCGCACGTTATGGACCTCGAATCTATCGATGCGGAAGTCAAGTCCGTGAAAGACGCCGAAGACTATCTCGCTGGCGTCGCGGCGCCCCTGATTCAATCCGGCCTGACCGTGGAAACCGGTGTCCCATTCGCCGTGCCGGGTGAGGGCATTGTGATGGAAGTTGAACTCCGCAATGCCGACCTGGTTATTATGTCTACGCATGGCCGTTCCGGGCTATCGCGTCTGGTCTACGGCTCCGTCGCCGAAGCTGTGCTAATGCACAGCCCAGTTCCCGTGCTGCTCGTGCGCGCGACGCAAGCCTCGTCGATCACGCTTGGCGATATTGAGCGGCCAGAGATCCTTGTGCCTGTGGATGGGTCGCCGTTCGCCGAGACAGTGCTCCCGTATGCCAAGGAGATGGCCCACCTCGTCAACGGCAGTTTGTTCCTGCTCCGTGTCGTCGTTCCCCCGCCGCAGTGGATCGATCCAATGGTCGTCGCGCCCTATCCGAGCGAGGAAGTCGTCGTCCAGCAGGAGGAAGAAGCAACGACATACGTGGCGGCGCTGAGCAAGCAGCTCGAAGCCGAGGGCTTCCAGGTCCACAGCCGCGTCACCACCGACCAGGCGGCCGACGCAATCCTTGACGCCTGCTGCAGCTCCAATGTCCGCCTCGTTGTGATGGCAACGCACTGCCGACACGGCCTTGGCCGCGTCGTGTTTGGGAGTGTCGCCATGGAGGTCCTGCACCACGGGCGACTCCCAATCCTGCTCGTGCATCCTGTCAAGCATGCCCAAAGTACGCCGCAACAGGTCGAAAACGAGCCAGACATGGAACAAGCGCCCGGTTAGCTCGATCGCTACGGGCGACATGCCAATCGCCTCAGGAAAGGAGACGCTCTACATGTACCGCACCATCCTCGTGCCTCTCGACGGTTCGACCTTGAGCGAGTGCGCCTTGCCAATGGCGGTGTATCTCGCACGGGCCACGAAGGCGAAAATCGTTCTCGTTCGCGCCGTCTGGATGCCTGACGAGCCAGGCCTGGACCCGATAGCCTCCCAAATGTGGGCGGCCCGCGAGTCCCGAACCTATCTCGAGGGCGTCGCCTCGAACCTGAGTACAACTAAGGTTCCAATTGAGACCTACGTCCCCTTCGCCCTGCCGCATGATGGCATTCTGCGGGAGATCGAACTGCGCCACGCCGACATCGTCGTGATGAGCACCCACGGGGACAGCTCGCCAGAGGCACGGCTGTTTGGCTCCGTGGCGCGGGCCGTCGTGGCCCACTGCCACGTCCCGGTTCTCCTGATCCGCATGGGCCTTGGCTCGCCGACGGCCCTGCCCAAGCCCAACGCCGACACTCTCCTCGTCCCGCTGGATGGCTCATCGTTTGCTGAAGCCATCCTGCCGTACGCGGCGGACCTGGCGGCGACGCTCAACTGGCACATGGTACTGATGCACATCCTGGTCGAGCCAGAACAGGAAAGCCCGCTGCTGGTAGCGCATACAGATACGCCAGTGATCGCTGAACGCTATCTGGCCGAGGTTGCTACGCGGCTGAGGCCCCTGGGTCTCAATGTACGCATGGTAGTCCGCTCTGGTGTCCCTGCCCCCGTCGTCTTGGAGGAGAGCGAGGCCGCGAATGTGGGGATGGTGGTCATGGCAACGCATGGGCAGACGGGCATGCGCGAGATGCTGTTCGGCAGTGTCGCCCAGGATGTCCTGCACTTTGCGAACACACCCCTCCTGTTGGTTCGCCCGGCCGGTCTTGTGAGTGGGCCGGCTGGAAATGGCGACTTGACTGCCCAGATGGTTGAAAGGATGGCGAGCCGCTAGTATACTTTCGGGAGCACAACCGAGCGATGGTGAATCTCCCGCATGGATACACACGAACTGTCCCTGTTTTCTGGGCTGACTCCAAGCGAGGAAGCTGACGTACGCAAGCATGGCTGGCGCCGCGCCGTTGAGCGCGGCGCTTTTATCGTTCACCAGGGTGACCCGGCCACGAGCATCTTCTATCTAGACGAAGGCCGCGCCAAGCTCAGCCAGGTCACGCCCGACGGCCAGGAAGTTGCGTTTCGCTATTTGGGCGCAGGTGACACATTCGGCGCGATTGCGATCACACCAGGCGCAATCTATCCCGTCTCTGTCGAAGCGGTCGAGGACTGTCAGGTGCTGGCGTGGGACCGCGACACGATTCAGAAGCTTCTCGCAAAGAACGCGAGGCTTGGCCTCAATCTCACAACGATCCTCACGACGATGGTACGCCAGCTCCAGGACCAGGTGCGCGAGCTAGCGACCGAGCGGGCTGAGCGACGCATCGCCCGCGCCCTCACACGCCTGGCGCGGCAGATGGGGCGGCGCGTCGAGAACGGCATCCTCATCGACATGCCCCTCTCCCGCCAGGACCTGGCCGAACTGACCGGGACGACGCTCTACACCGTCAGCCGCGTGCTCAGCCAGTGGGAGCAACAGGGCATCGTGGAAAGCGGGCGCGAGCGCATCCTGCTGCGCATCCCCCACCGCCTCGTCCTCATCGCCGACGACCTTGGCCCGCCCAACAAAGAGTAACTCCGAGCAGAACATCCTTGCGTTCAGCGGAAATAAACAAGGTGGCCGAGGTCGGCCGCTTTGTTTGCGCTTGCGCAAAGAACTATGGCTGAGCATCCTGTATGCTAGCCTCAAAGGAGACATGCATGGACCACATAATGACTGACATGACCGTGGAAGAAATATTGAACCAGTGGCCAGGCACGGTTCCAGTCTTTATGCGGCATCGCATGGCCTGTGTTGGCTGCGACCTGGCAGGCTTTGAGACACTGGCTGAGGCAGTTTCCATTTATGGCCTGGACCTTGCTATTTTTCTGGATGAACTCCACCAAGCAGTCAATCCCACAAGCGCTCACCAATAAACTCTAGGAGAAGGATGACCAATCATGAAGTACTCACTTCGTCTCTCGCTGCGTCCTTTCATTGCTGCCACCCTTGTTGTCATTGCCGTCCTCGCTGCCGCCTGCGGGCAGAGCAGCCCATCCAACACCACTGAGGCGCAGTCTGCCGCGAAGCCGCGCACCACGCAGTTGAGCGAGCAGGAGTTGCAGCGCATGGTTCTGGCGACGGCCACGCCGGAGGGCGCGCAAGCGTCGGCGGCGTCCGGCCAGGCCGCTGCGCCGGCTGCTAATAAGTCGAGTGGCACGGGCAACATGCCGATGCCCGCCAACGGCAACGCACAGGCTTCGGCGAACAACTCGAATAGCACAAGCACTACGCAGTCGTCCACCAGCAATAGCACCAGCATGGGCAACATGCAGATGCCCGCATCGGCGGCCCAGGCCCAAACCAACGCGCCGCAGGGCGGCCAGCCTTCAGCGCCGCAGCAGCAAGGTGGCCCGTCTGGTATCGGCGTCGTCGCCAACGTCTCGTATACGCTACGTACAAGTATTGCCGACGGCAAACTCGGCTTCATGGGTGTCGGCGGCGATATCGACGGCAAGCTCAACCCGACGCTGCGCGTCAAGCCGGGTGACACCGTGCAGGTGACACTCATCAACGGTGACGGCGCTGAGCACGACTGGGTCGCCCCGGACCTGCATGCCCAGACCGACAGGGTCACGTCCAAGGGCGGCAGCAGTGTGACTGTGTTCAAGGCGGACAAGGCGGGCGACTTCGCGTACTACTGCTCGGTGCCGGGTCACCGACAGGCAGGCATGGAGGGCAAGATTACCGTTGGTGATGTGGCTCCGACCGTCCAGGGCGCCGATATTAGCCGCGACCCGGCAGACCTACCCGGTCCGCTCAACCGAAACCAGCCCCAGAACGTGCGCGTGGACCTGGAGACTGTCGAGCTTGAGGGTCAGCTCGCTGATGGCGTGACCTACACCTTCTGGACATTCAACGGCAAGATCCCCGGCCCCTTCATCCGCGTCCGCGAGGGCGACACGGTCGAGGTACACCTGAAGAACCGCGCCGGCAGCAAGATGGCCCACTCGGTGGACTTCCACGCGGTGACCGGCCCCGGCGGCGGCGCTGTGGCGACGCAGACGCAGCCTAACGGCGAGACTCAGTTTACCTTCAAGGCAATTAATCCTGGCCTGTTTGTCTACCACTGCGCGACACCGATGGTCGCCCACCATATCGCCAACGGCATGTACGGCATGATCCTGGTTGAGCCGGCCAACGGCCTGCCCAAGGTCGACCACGAGTACTACGTGATGCAGGGCGAGGTCTACACCCAGGGCGCGCTGAAGCAGCAGGGCCACCAGGAGTTCTCAGTGGACAAGCTGCTGGACGAGCAGCCGACGTACTACATCTTCAACGGCTCGACCGACGCCTTGACGGCGAAGTACCCACTGAAGGCCAAGACCGGCGAGACCGTGCGCATCTACTTCGGCGTCGGCGGCCCCAATGCCACCTCGTCCTTCCACGTCATCGGCGAAGTCTTCGATAGGGTCTTCAGCCAGGCATCCCTCACCTCGGGCCCACTGACCAACGTGCAGACAACGACTGTGCCGCCGGGAGGCGCGACGATGGTCGAGTTCAAGGTGGACGTGCCGGGCCGCTTCATCCTGGTGGACCACGCCCTCTCGCGCATGGAGCGCGGGCTGTCAGGCTACCTGATGGTGGAGGGTGACCAGAAGCCCGACATCTTCTTCGCCGACCCGGCCAAGTCGAGCATCAACGGCGGCAACAGCGGCCACTAAACGCTCAAGTCATCACCTAGCATAACCAGAGGCGCAGATCCCAACGTGGGGTCTGCGCCTCCGTTTTGACGCGGCGTAACGACTTCGGCCTTCAATACAGGCTATCAATCCGGTCCTTGGCGATGGCGCGCTCGGCCATGTCAGCGTAGCCCTGGACGAGACGCAGCAGGTCGGCGAAGCGTGGATCCTGGGTGTGGCCCTGGCGGTAGCGGTAATAGATTTGCTGGATGATGACGGCGTTCTTGTACAGGCCATAGACGTAGTAGAACAGGATGCCCGACACGTCGCGCCCGCTCCGCTGGCCGTAGTGTTCCACGAAACCACGACGATCCAGGTTGCCCGGTCGGCTCGTCAGCCCGAATCGCTGCAATTCCGGCGGGTCGCCTGCCTCTGGCCAGTAGGCCAGCGTCGTACCGACATCCATCAGCGGATCGCCCAGGGTAGACATTTCCCAATCCAAGATGGCTTTGATTCGGGTGAGATCGGCGGGATCGAGGATAACGTTGTCGTAGCGGTAGTCATTGTGGATGAGCGAAGCGCCGCGTTCGCCCGGAATATTGGCCGACAGCCAGTCCGCGACGCGGTCCATTGCCCTGATATCGTCCGTCCGCGACCCGTGGTAGCGCTTGATCCAGCCATGAATCTGCCGCGTCGGGTAGCCTTCGGGCTTGCCCAGGTCGCCCAGGCCAGCCGCTTCATAATCCAGAGCGTGCAGCTCCACCATTGTGTCAATGAGAGACAGGCATAGCGCGCGCATCAAGTCCGGTTTCAGGTCAATCCCTGGTGGCAGCGGTGTGCGCAGAACGACTCCGCGCACGCGTTCCATGACGTAGAACGGCGCACCCATTACGTCAAGGTCCTCGCAGTAGGCCAGCGGGCGCGGCACTTTGGGATACACCTTGATGAGCGCGCTGAGAATGCGATACTCGCGGCCCATGTCGTGGGCGGTCTTGACCTTGGAACCGAAGGGCGGGCGGCGCAGCACCATCTCGCGGTCGCCCAGCCGCACCATGTAGGTCAGGTTCGAGAAGCCGGCCGGAAACTGCTCCACCACCAGCGGCCCTGCCGCATCCGGTATCACCGACCGCAGGTATTGCTCCAGCCGGGCCGTGCCAAGCTCCTCGCCACGCCGTACTTCGCCCGGTTTGTCCAGCCACTCCGTATCAATCATGGCACCCTCCACCGCTCGCGCTTGTTGCCTCCCATTCTACCCTACAGAGCGCGGCAGCGCAAGATGTTCTTTGACAAACCCTGTAGCTGTCCGTAGAATGAATCCTGCATCAACGGCGACGCAGGGAGACGCAGACGATGACAACACTGACAGAAGGCACAATTCTGTGGGAACCGTCGGAGGAGTTGGAGACGACCTCCATCGTGCGCGCTTACATGGATTGGCTCAAAGCGACACGCGGCCTGGACTTCGCAAGCTACGCCGAGCTATGGCAGTGGTCAGTCGACGAGATTGAGGCTTTCTGGGCATCGGTCTGGGACTTCTTCCACATCCAGGCTACCCCTTACTCGGCCGTGCTCGAATCGCACAGGATGCCCGGCGCCCACTGGTTCCCTGGCGCCCGCCTGAACTACGCCGAGCACGTCTTCCGCAACCGCACGCCCGACCACCCGGCCGTCATCTTCCAGTCCGAGCGCCACTCGCTTACCAAGATCGCCTGGGATGAGCTATACCGGCAGACCGCCGCCGTCGCACAGGCGCTCCGCGAGATGGGCGTGAAGAGCGGCGACCGCGTCGTCGCGTACATGCCGAACATCCCACAGGCGCTCGTCGCCTTCCTCGCCTGCGCCAGCCTTGGGGCCGTCTGGTCGAGCTGCTCGCCGGACTTTGGCAGTGGCAGCGTCGTGGACCGCTTCAAGCAGATCGAGCCGAAGGTCCTGTTCGCCGTCGACGGCTACCAGTACGGCGGCAAGAGCTTCGACCGCCGCGACACCATTGCCGAGATTCAGCGCGCCCTGCCCACGCTCGAACACACAGTCATCATCCCCTACCTGTCCGATGATCCGGCGGTCGCCAGCCAGCTGAACGGCACACTGTGGCAGTCGCTTCTCGACGCGAACACTGATGCGAAGCTGGCGTTCGAAGCCGTGCCGTTCGACCACCCGCTGTGGGTGCTCTACTCCTCCGGCACGACCGGCCTGCCCAAACCTATTGTGCAGGGGCAGGGCGGCATCCTCCTAGAGCACATCAAGGCGCTGGCCTTGCAGCACAACCTCAAGCCGGGCGACCGCTTCTTCTGGTTCACGACAACGGGCTGGATGATGTGGAACTTGCTCATTGGCGGCTTGCTGGTCGGCTCGACGGTGCTGCTGTACGACGGCAGCCCGGCCTACCCCGACATTCACGTCCTGTGGCGCTTCGCTGCCGACTCCAAGATGACGGTGTTCGGGACGAGCGCCAGCTACATCCTGTCGTGCATCAAGGCCGGCGCCGAGCCGCGCCAGTTCGACCTGAGCGCCTTGCAGGGCCTCGGCTCGACAGGCTCGCCACTGCCGGTCGAAGGCTTCTTGTGGGTGTTCGAGCACGTCAAGCCGTTGTGGCTGGCCTCGGTCAGCGGCGGCACGGATGTCTGCACTGCGTTCATCTCGGCGTCGCCGCTGTTGCCCGTCCGCGCGGGCGAGCTTCAGTGTCGCGCCCTCGGCTGCCGCGTGGAGGCATTCGACGAAGAAGGGCGGCCATTGCTGAACGAGGTTGGCGAGCTTGTCGTGACCGAGCCAATGCCGTCCATGCCGCTCTACTTCTGGAATGACCCCGACATGCGGCGCTACACCGACGCCTACTATGCCATGTACCCAGACGTCTGGCGCCACGGCGACTGGATCAAGATTACGCTCCACGGTGGCGCGGTCATCTACGGCCGCTCGGACTCGACGCTCAACCGCATGGGTGTGCGCATGGGCACCAGTGAGCTGTACAGCGCTGTTGAAGGCGTGCCTGAGGTCGTTGACAGCCTCGTCATCGACCTGGAAGGACTGGGCGGGCGCTCCTTCATGCCGCTCTTCGTCGTGTTGCGCCCCGGTGTAACACTAGACGATGCGCTCAGGGCCAGAATCAAGGCGCGCATCCGCGAGACGCTTTCGCCACGCCACGTGCCGGACGAGATCTATGCCGTCTCGGAGATTCCGCGCACACTCAACGGCAAGAAACTCGAAGTGCCGATCAAGAAGATTCTCATGGGCATGCCGGTCGAGCGGGCCGCCAATGTCGACTCGATGAGTAACCCGGACGCGCTCAAGCCGTTCATCGATCTGGCCCAGGAGCTTAAGTAGAATAGGCCAAAACTTGCACCCGTTGTTAGAATCTAGATAGTCGCAATCGTCTACTCATCGCATTTCACCCATGTCAAGCGCACAACAAGGGAGCCTCTGAATGACTGCTCAACCCGACCTCAAGAACGTCGGACGTCGTATCCCCTTGGCCGATGGCCTCGAGAAAGTCACCGGCCAGGCCCGCTACTCCGCTGACAGCATCCTGCCGGGCATGCTGCACGCGCGTCTCGTTCTTAGCCCGTACGCCCACGCCCGCATCGTATCCATCGACAAAGCCGCCGCGTTGGAAATACCCGGCGTTGTCGCCGTTCTTACCGCCGATGACCTGCCCACGCGCGGCCGAACGCCGACCAACCGCAACAGCGCGACCCTCGCCAAGGACCGCGTCATCTTCCGCGGTCAGCCGGTGGTTATCGTCGTCGGTGAGACCGAGGGCGCGGCGGCGGACGGCGCAGACGCGGTGTTCATTGATTACGAAGAGCTGCCAGCGATCATCGACCCGGAGCTGGCGCTTGAGCCGGACGCGCCCCTGGTGTGGCCGACCGGTATCCCCAAGGACGAAGTCAACCTGGCCGAGATTCACGCTGGCGCGGTAGCCGACGATGAGAAGCCCACCGCCCACGGGAACCTGTCGGGCACGGTCAACTTCGACCGCGGCGACGTCGGGGTCGGCTTCGATGAGGCGGACGTGATTGTCGAGCGCACCTACCGCATCGGCATCGTCCACCAAGCGTACCTGGAGCCTCACGCGGCCACAGCCGCCTGGGACGCCATCCGCGAGGAGCTGACCATCTGGACTTCGACCCAGGGCCAGTTCGGGGTGCGCGACGAGTCGGCGCGGCTGCTCAAGCTGCCCAAGAGCAAGGTCACGGTCATCCCGACGAAGGTCGGCGGCGGCTTCGGCGCAAAGTACGGCATCATTGAGCCGCTCGTTGCAGCGACGACGGTTGCCCTCGGCAAGCCGGTGCGTCTCGTGCTGACCCGCAGTGAGGACTTTCTCACCACGACGCCTTCGCCGGCGACCATCATCCACCTCAAGACGGGCGCCAAGCGCGACGGGAGCGTGACGGCGCTCCAGGCGCGGGTCATCGTCGACACGGGCGCGTTCCCGTTCGGCCTCGCCGGTATCGTGTGCACGCTGCTGGCCGGTTACTACCGCTTCCCCAACCTGGAGGTGCGCGGCTTCGAGGTGCTGACGAACAAGCCGCAGGTCGGCGCATATCGCGCGCCCGGCGCGCCCCAGGCGACGTTCGCCATCGAATCCAACATGACCGACATGGCCGACCAGCTCGGCCTCGATCCGCTGGAGTTCCGCCGCCAGAACGCTATCGAGACCGGCGACCCGATGCCGGATGGGCGGCCCTGGCCGAGCGTCGGCCTCAAGGAGTGCATCGACCGCATCGCCGAACACCCACTGTGGCGCAGCCGCGGCCAGACGAACGGCAGCAACGGCAAGAAGCGTGGCGTCGGCTTCGCCATCGGCGGCTGGCCGGGTGGCACGTCGCCGGCCTCGGCGGTGTGCCGCGTCGACTCCGACGGCACCATCAACGTACATATCGGCTCGGTCGACGTCAGCGGCTCGAACACGTCCATGATTGCCCTGGCCGCCGAGGTGCTAGGCGTCTCGCCCGACCAGGTGCGCATCATCTCCGGCGGAACGGACACCGTCCCCTACGCCCCACCCAGCGGCGGCAGCCAGATTACCTACACCGTCGGCGCCGCCGTCGTCAAGGCCGCCGAGGACGTGAAGGAGCAGATTCTCGCCGTCGCTGCGGACATGTTCGAGGCCGACCCCCAGGACCTGGAGCTGGCCGACGGCTACGTCTCGGTGCGCGGCGTTCCGAACAAGCGCCAGTCCATGGCCGACATCGCCGAGCGCACGTGGCGCGGCGGCAGCAAGTTCCCGCCTATCGTCGGCAACGGCGGCTCAAGCATTAGCACGCAGTCGCCCGGCTTCACCGCCCAGCTTGTTGAGATCGAAGTCGACACGAACACAGGCGAGATCCTACTGCTGCAGAACGTCGTCGTCCAGGATGTGGGCCGCGCCATCAACCCGCTGATGGTCGAAGGCCAGGTCCACGGCGGCGCGACCCAGGGCCTCGGCTACGGCCTGTGGGAGCAGATGGTCTACGACGAGGCCGGGCAGCTCATCACAGCCAGCTTCATGGACTACGTCATGCCGCGCACGCTGACCGTACCGCAGTACGAAGTCATCATGGTGGAGAACCCGTCGCCCAACGGCCCCTTTGGCGCGCGCGGCGTGGGCGAGCCGTCCATCGTGGCGGGCGCGGCGGCCATCGGCAACGCCGTCAAGGACGCGACCGGCGTGCGTGTGTGCGACCTGCCCTTGAAGCCCGAGCGCCTGTGGAGCAGCCTACACCCTGAAGCGAATGGGTAGCGTAAGGACGTTAGAATGAGCAATACAGTCTTGGCGCACGATGTTCTCACTCTGGAGGAAGTCGCGGACTATCTTCGACTGCCAACCGAAACGGTTGAGCGAGAGGCGGTGCAGGGGCATATCCCTGGTCGCCGCATCGAAGACACATGGCGCTTTCTCAAGGCAGCCGTGGACGACTGGCTTCGCAGTCATGACAGTCGAACCGTGCTGATACAGCAAGCGGGGGCACTCGCAGACGACGAGACTCTGCCTGAGCTGCTGGCAGCTATTTACGGGCAACGGGGGCGGCCTGAAGCGGACGAGGACGCTGTGTCCTGATGCATTTGCTTGACACGGATACGCTGACCCACCTTCATGCCGGTCATTCTCGTGTTGTCGAGAATTTGCGTCAGCTCAGTGATCCAGACCTGGGCACAACCGTCGTGACCAAGATCGAGTTGCTGCGCGGGCGCTTTGATTATCTCTTGAAGGCAGCGACCGGAGCAGAACTTCTGCGAGCGCAGTATCTGGTTGCACGAACCGAGGAGCTCCTGGCTCAGATCAATGTAGTGCCATTTGACGAACGAGCAGCACGACGGTTTGACGACCTTCGTGCTGCCTCTTCGCTAAGGAAAGTTGGCCGTGCCGACTTGCTCATCGCCAGTATCGCTCTGAGTTGTGAGGCCACCCTGGTTACGCGCAATCTACGGCACTTCCGACAAGTGCCTGGCTTGCGCGTAGTCAACTGGGTGGACTGAGGCACAGGCGGCCTTGATTAGAAGGGACTTGAATTAGAATATGCGAAAGCATATCGATATCTATCTAGTGGATCGCCACATTGAACAGCGCGAGGTGGGCGGCATCGAGGCGGTGAAGGCGGGGCGCTATCTCATCGCCAAGACGTTGCTCGACATGGGCGTGGCCCAGGTGGACCCGCTGTCGCCCGAGAACCCGCTCATCTTCTCGGCAGGGCCGTTCGCCGGCAGCACCTTTTCCAACGCCAACCGAACGAGCGTCGGCTGCAAAAGCCCACTGACGGGGGGCATCAAGGAGGCCAACGGCGGCGGCACGTTCGGCTACGGCATGGGCCACCTGCGCCTCAGCAGCTTCATCCTCCACGGCGCGTCGCCCGACTGGACCGTCATCCACTTCAAAAAGGACGGCCGTGTCGAGTTCGACGATGCCGCGCCGTACATGGGCAAGGGTAACTTCGAGGCGGCGAGCCTGCTGTACGAGAAGTACGGCCGGAAGGTCGCGATTGCCCTGTGTGGGCCGGTGGGCGAGTATCAAGGGCTGCTGGCGGGCATCGCCTTCAGCGACATCGACCTGCGCCCGTCGCGGCTGGCGGCGCGCGGCGGGGTCGGGGCGGTGCTTGGCAGCAAGAAGGTGAAAGCCATCGTCCTGGACCTGGACAAAGTGCCGCAGTTCCACGACCCCAAGGGTGTGCGCGACGTCACCAAGAACTACAGTAAGCTCCTGCTGGCCGACGACGTTGTCAAAGGCTTCTACGCCGCGACCGGCACGATGGGCATGGCCGACGTCCAGAACTACATGGGTGGCCTGCCGACGCGCAACTTCAGCAGCGGCCAGTTCGCCAACGTCAAGGGCGGCGAGACGTTCAAGATGGGCGGTGAGTACATCGCCCCGCTGAACCGTTCGCGCGGCGGCAATCACACCCACGCCTGCATGCCCGGCTGCACCATTCAGTGCAGCAACGTGTATGTGGACGAGAATGGCAAGGAAATCGTCTCGCCGGTGGAGTACGAAACGCTGGGGCTATTGGGAACGAACTGCGGCATCGGCGACCCGGACCAGCTCGCGCTCCTCAACTACGTCGCCAACGACCTCGGCATCGATACCATCGAGACTGGCGCGATGCTGGCGGTACTGATGGACGCGGGCCTCGCGCCGTTCGGGGACGTTAAGTTCATGTTGGAGGCGCTCGGAGCGATCCGAAAGGGCAGCGAACAGGGGCGGCTGTGGGCGCAGGGCACAGCCCGCGTCGGCGCGCACTACAACGTCCGCCGCGTGCCCGTCATCAAGAAGCAGGCGATCAGCGCCTACGACCCGCGCGTCGTGGAGATTACCGGCATCTCGATGATGTCCACAGCGCAGGGCGCCGACCACACGGTGGGCAACTTGCCCCGCGTCAAGAGCCGCGCCATGGACCTCGACAAGCTCAAGGAGATGAGCCTGTCCGAGCAGGTGAAGACGGCGGCGCAGGACTCGCTCGGCCTGTGCATCTTCGGCCGCAGCGTGACGAACGTCAACCTGGACTTCATCATCCACGCCATCAACGTCGCCCACGGCCTCAAACTGACGCCAGACTTCTACACCAAGCTAGGTAGCGACGTCCTGCGCATGGAGCACGAATTCAACCGACAGGCTGGCTTCGACGCTGGTGATGACGATCTGCCCGCCTTCTTCTACGAAGACCCGCTGCCGCCGACGAACCAGACTGCCCGCTTCCACGGGAGTGAGGTCCACGACATCTTCGACCCTCTCGCGCAGCCCGTCGGGTAATCGAAGATACGCACATACTTGCCATAGAGGCACAGGGAACACAGGGAATAGAAGTCAGACGGCTTCGCTCTGTGTTCTCTGTGCTCCTGCTGGTCCCTGGTCGTCGAACTTGAGGGCCGCTGGCCCTGGCAGGCGGCCAGCAAAGGCGCTGGCGACGCGCAAGAAGTATGAAGGAGAATCTACATGACGCCCCAAGACTACCTGAGCGCCCATCACGAGCGCATCCTGGCTGAGCTGATCGAGTTCGCTCGCATTCCCAGCGTCAGCGCCGACCCGGCCTACGCCGCCGACATGCAGCGCGCCGCCGAGTGGGTCGCCGACAGGCTCCGACAGGCCGGCCCCCTCGACGTGCGTCTCATCGAGACCGAGCGCAACCCGGTCGTCTTCGCCGAGTGGCTGGCCGCGCCCAATGCGCCGACGCTTCTCATCTACGGCCACTACGACGTCCAGCCGCCCGATCCCCTCGACCGTTGGGCCAGCGATCCCTTCGAGCCGACGGTGCGCAATGGCCGTCTCTACGCGCGCGGCGTGTCCGACGACAAAGGCCCGATGTTCATCCCCATCAAGGTGGCCGAAGCCTTCTTCGCCACGCAGGGGGAGTTGCCGGTCAACATCAAGTTCATGATCGAGGGCGAGGAGGAAATCGGCAGCCCAAGCCTGGAGCACTTCATCGCCGACCACTGCGACCTGCTCGCCGCCGATTGGGTGCTCTCGGCCGACGGCGCGATGTGGCGCATCGACGAGCCGTCCATCACCATCGCCAGCCGCGGCCTCGTCGCCTTGGAACTAACCCTGACTGGAGCGAGCAAAGACTTGCACTCCGGACGCTATGGCGGCTCGGTAGCCAATGCACTGCACGCAATGGCCGAGCTCATCGCCAGCCTGCACACGCCGGATGGTCGAATCGCCGTCGAGGGCTTCTACGACGATGTCGAGATTCTCACCAACGAGGAGCGCACCGCCATTCGCGCCCTCCCGTTTGACGAAGGCCGCTTCCTGGCCCAGGTCGGTGCACCGGAGGTCTTCGGCGAGCCCGGCTATACTACGCTTGAGCGTCAGTGGACCCGCCCGACAATCGAGATAAACGGACTCTGGGGCGGATATATGGGGCCGGGCAGCAAGACGGTGACGCCCCATGAAGCCCACGCCAAGATTACCTGCCGCCTCGTCGCCCACCAGAAACCGGAGGCTGTCCTGGCGCAGGTCGTCCGCCACCTCGAAAGCCACGTCCCGCACGGTGTCCGCCTGGCTATCACCACCGACCGACACCAGGCCAACCCGTACCGCATTCCTGCCGATCACGTCGGTCTCGCGGTTGCGCGCCGCGCCTTAACCGAAGTCTACAGCCAGGAGCCGCTGATGGTGCGCATGGGCGGGACGCTGCCGGTCAGCGAACTCTTTAAGCGGCTCCTGGGCATCGACACTGTCTTCTTCTCGTTCTCGACCGCCGACGAAGACTTCCACGCGCCCAACGAGTTCTTCCGCGTCAACCGTCTCTACGAAGGCTTGCAAGCCTGGGCGCGCTACTGGGAACTGACCGCGCAGCGATGATGGACAGCAAGGCACAGCGCTTCTAGCTTCCCTGCTCGACGGCAATCAGCGGCAGATATAGAGCCTTGCGCGGCGTGGGAGTCGGGGTAGCTGTGGCCGTGGCGGTCGGCGACAAAGTGACAGTCACGGTTGGGGTTGTCGTCACCGATGGCTGAGTCGGCTTCAATGTCGGCGTAGGTGTCAGCAGCATGGCGCCGGTCGCCGTCGGCGAGGGCGTTCGAGTGGTCGTTGCCGTCGCCATGACGGTAGCCGTTCGAGTCGGCGAGGCAGTCATCGTCGGCGAGGGCGTTCGAGTGGTCGTTGCCGTCGCCATGACGGTAGCCGTTCGAGTCGGCGAGGCAGTCATCGTCGGCGAGGGCGTTCGAGTGGTCGTTGCCGTCGCCATGACGGTAGCCGTTCGAGTCGGCGAGGCAGCCATCGTTGGTGAGGGTGTCCGACTGGTGGTCGCCGTCGCTATGACAGTCGCCGTTCGAGTCGGCGAGGCAGTCATCGTTGGTGAGGGTGTCCGACTGGTGGTCGCCGTCGCTATGACAGTCGCCGTTCGAGTCGGCGAGGCGCTGGTCGTCGGGGTGATGCTCGGCGTGACCAGGACAACACTTGCAGCCCAGAAACCGCCCTGCAAACTGTAGCCGCTCCCGCCGAGCATGTCCGCTGCCGACTGCCCGATGCTCCCGCCTAGAGAGTACCCGCCACCACTGCTCAAGGTCGCGCCACCGCTGGTAACTGCGCCCCACGTCAGGCCGTACTCGCTGCCGGACCTCGCGACCCCCGCAGCAGCGACAAAACCAAGCCCGAGCACGAGGGCGACGATCCACCGGCGCAAGTTTTGTCGTCGCATAGGCCCATCCTCGCTTGAGTCGCTCAATGCAGCACGACGAGCATCTGGATGGAGCCTATACCCACCTTGTGGGCCTGGAGCGCCTTTCCGACGACAGTTCCGCTCGGCGCATCGGCTCTGGCCTTCATGGCATGGCCCGCCACGCTTGATGTCGTCAGGAGATCGCCCGGCTGGAGCGGCCCATTCTCGTCGGTGACTTTGACGGGAACGACACCCACAACGGCCAGCGGCACCTTATCCCCCGCCCTATCGTTCAATGCTTGGCCGCCCACGAAACCTGGCGCAGTGGAGTAGACGCCCACGACGCTTGTCTGGTACGGCTTGGTACTCCGCGTTAACTCACCATCTTCGCCGACGACCAGCACGTCCCCCGGCTCCAGACCGGCTTTGCCGGTCAGCATCTCAGCGAAGTCGGCGGCCGGTGAAGCAAAGGTGCCATCGGCGCGAACATCTCCCGCCCCTGTCACTCTGAACTTGACATCGGTTTCTGGCTGGTTGACAGCCTTGATGAAGTCACCGCCGGCATTCTGCAGATAGAGCACCTCGCCCGAACCCGCGTTGGCAACGTGGGCCGTGGCAAAATTGCTGCTGTTCGTCAGGTAGGCCGCCATGCCGCGATCCTGCTGTACGTTGCGCACACGCAGCGCAGCCGCGTCGCGCGCCGACCCCTGGCCGTAGATGTAGACGCCATTGCCGCCGTTGGTGTTCTCGAAGTAGCCGCCGGCGCCGCTAGGAGAAAGGCTCGTCCCAAAAACACCGTAACTAGCGCCACTCAGCGCGTCCGAGCGGCCAACAACGCCCCGTCCGCCCGCGGCGCCGACTGCCCCCAGGACCCCCGTCGGGGTGCTGCTTGTCGCATCGTTCGTCCCGTAGACGCCCGCTCCGCCTGAAGCGCGTGTCCTTCCGACCACTCCATAAGCGACAACGTCGCCACCGCCGCCGACTTTCCCTGCGCCGACGGCCTGCGCGCTGTCCGATTCGCCGTACACGCCCACCGTCCGGCCCGTCGAGCCGATCGCGTACCCGGCTAGGGCCGTGGCGCCGTCGCTGGTTGAAAAGGTCGTGCCCTCGATGGCGGCGTTGGTGCCTGTCGCGCTAGAGCGTAACCCATAGACCGCCGAGCCGATGCCAGTCGTCGACGCGTAGACGGATGTGAACGGACTGTCCGTATTCGTGATGGAAAACAGCGAAGCATTCCCCGTCCCTGTCTGGTCAACCTTGAGGCCCGGCGCTGCGCCAGCGTTGGTGATGGAGAAGGGGGAGACATCCAGGTTGGCGTCCGCGGCAAACGGGAGTTGCAGCCCAAGCGCCTGGCTCGCGGTCAGGGCGAACGGCGCGGCCGTGATGGGCTGACGCGGCACGAGCGTCACGAAGTCGGCGTCGCCCGGACACTTGACCTGGACCTCCAGCCAGCGCTCCTCCCCGTCGAATGCATCCGCCCCAAACAACCCCGAGCTATTCAACTGGACAGTGAAGATGCCGTTCGCCACTGTCACGCCGTTCTCGATGTCGGTGATGCCGAGCTGCCCACCACCGCTAAGGGCGTCCCACAGGCCGAACTGCATGTCGCAGGCGACCGGCGTGTTGCTCCCAATCGCGACGCCGTTCCTGACAAGCCTGCCCTGGTAGGTGAACGCCGGACCCATGGCATCGCGCGGCGCGAGGGCGCGCGATGGTGCGGATCCTTGCGCAGCAACTACCCCGGCACAGGCGAGGACGAGAACCAAGATCAGCAACAGCAAGCCCAGGTGGATGCGCATGGCTGTCTCCTTTACCCGCTTATGGCTGCGTCTTTGCGGCCTGGAGCTGCTGCATTAACTCCGGGTGTGTGGCCCACTCGACGCTCTTGGTCTGAGGCTGGCCAAACAGCTCAGGGTGGAGGTAGCTGCCCTGCTCGGCGCCGCGCTTATCTTCCTCAACCGGGATGCGATGGGCGTTGGCCCAGGCGTCGTGACGAGTGCCCGTCACCTGCCACGACACCTTCATCCCTGGCTGTCCGCCAGCGATCTTGAAGTGGTTATCGTGGACTTCCTCGGCAATGTAGAGATTGGGGCCGGGCGCGCCGATAGCGGTGAGCTGGTAGCGGAAGTCCTGGTTGAGAGCATCGAACCAGTCGGGCATTGTCACCATAGCCTCACCGTTGGCCTCCAGCGCCACAACGCCGTCGTAGATGTTCTTCATGTCGGGGCTTTCGACGAACGAGTGCGACAGGTATTTGTTGGCCGGGTCCAGCGGATGGTCAATCTTGAACGAACCACCTGCCTTCTGAAGGTTTCCCGTCACCCGGACGTTGCCAGAGAAATAGCCGGCGTAGCCCGACGTGCTGGTTCCCCATACTCCGTAGGCCGAGGGGCCGTTGCTGGCGACCCCATACACACCAGTACCGTTGGCTCCCGTACTCAGCCCGAAAATGGCATCCGCGTCTGGACCCGCGACCTCCAGGCGGCCTGACGGGTTGGTCTCGCCAATGCCAACCTGGCCGGTTCCAAGCAACGTCATCACGGGCAAACCGGCCACGCCAGCGAGAACAACGAGTCTGCCACCGCCATAGCCGCTCCCATTGCTGGTGGAGTCAAGGTACCACTCGCGCCCGCCACCACCGGTGTTGCTGATGCGCAGCCCCAGGTCGCCCGCACTGGACGTAGCGCCCTGTATCGTGATGCCGCTATCGACGGGAGCAGTAGAGCTTACGTCGACAGTCAGCTTGTTCGGGGGCGCATCCGTTCCGACGCCGACATTCGTAGTGGTATCGACCGTTAGGCCGCGCGCCCGACTGGCCCAGATGGACGCCTTCGTGTCCGACCCGCCGAAAAGCACCATCTCGCCAGGCGCAGTGTCCTGACCCTCCGGCGGCACCCCGACGTATCCTTTACCCGCCGAGCCTCGGTAGAAGTCCCAGCCGGCAGCGAACGTGTTGCCCGCCGCCTCGACGCGCGGTGGCAACTGCCCCTCCGTTGAAACGATGTGCAGCTTGGACACCGGGTTGGTCGTCCCGATGCCGACGTTTCCGGCGCGCGGCTGGATGACCAGCGACGTGCCATCGGTCGTCCCGACGAAGTTGACCGCTGGGTTCGTGCCAGCGTTGCCGACAAGGCTCCAAACAGCATCGGCAGCCGATGACGCCCGTTCGACAAGGGGCAAGTAAGCCTGAGGCGTGAGATTCGCGGCGCTTGCGCGCGCAACGCCACTCGCCATCACGCCAAGAGTAACACCGAGGGTCACGAGGGCGAGCCATTGGAACAATCGCTGGTTCATCGATGCCTCCTGAGATACTCGAATTGGGAGAACGACTTGGCCAGAGGGACACTCAGTCTTGTCCTATCCAACAACCCAGGACTTGCTGTTCAGATGGAGCGCTGCGGTAAGAATGCGTAAGAGGTGAGTTCGACGATGCCGGGATACGGTTGTACGCGGTAGGGCCTGACGTGTAGAAACGGCGGGATTAGAGACGGCATTTCGCTGGCGAGCAACGGGCAGCACCTCGTGTGACGGTCATGCATCCGGCGGCTGACGGCCTTGTTCTCTTCGACTCATGCGGGAGACCTACTTCTCTGCTCGAGGTGCGATCTATTGAACCCATAGACTTGACGTTGAGCCAAGCCAAATGGATTTCTATACGGTGGAGCGCGGTGCGAAATTTCCCCAAGGAACACGAGGCCAACGGGATGGGGGGGCAACATGGAGCGGAGCAGCAAGACCGTAACACCCCATGAGGTCGGTCTCGCGGTTGCGCGCCGTAGCCTCAACGAGGTCTACGGCCAAGAGCCGCTGATGGTACGCATGGGCGGCACGCTGCCGGTCAGCGAACTCCTCAAGCGGCTCCTGGGCATCGACACTGTTAATAACACCCTGACTTTGAATGGAAAGGCTACTTCGGGCTGAACGCTACGCCGTGCAGCGTGCGCGCCAGCTCTAGAAACTCCTCATAGCTCGAATCCCACTTCCAGCCAGGGATGCGGCAGATCATCCGGGCGAAAAGCGGATGTTTGTTCCGATACTCAATGAATGTCGTCGTTATCTCCTCTGGCGACAACGTACGCTGCGTCGGGGCATAGTGCACAAACCCGGTCTCAACCTGGAGGGCCGGCGAAGCCTGGATATTGTAGTACCAATCGCTCCCCGGCCAAGCGGAGATGGCATAGATTTCTTTGGTGTTTTCATCGAATTTCAAGACCGCCAGGATAGTCTTGCGCACCTTCCCGCTGCGTCTGCCGATATGGGTCAGCTGCATGAAGCGTTTGCCCAACAGCCAGCCCAGGTGGAGCCGATAGAGCAACAATGGCAGCTTGAAGATCGGTATCAGGAACGAAGGGGCTTTTCCGTTTGGCTTGACGGGGCGCGCAGCCGACAGTCTACTCCCTGATAGATTTGGATTCGACATTTCATCACCTCCTTGGTGACGTCCTCAAATCCAGCCACAAGACTCTAACTCAGTATACAGCAATTAGACCTTGTGCGAATCATCGATTCTGAATCGTTGCGAAACCTTCTCGCAGTGTAGCGACTCCTCCACGTACGGAACAGCATGTTAGTGCTATGCTGGAAAGCAGATAGCCTGACACCTATCAGGCCGTATTTCTATGCCTTCTGAAAGGAGGTCGTGCCGTGAACGCTCGCAATGGCGCGAGTATCACTCGGGTCCTCGGTCTTAGCCTCTTGCTGTATCTCCTCTGGTGTCTCGCCACATGGTTCTTCGAAGGGCGCATCAGTCTACTCCTGCAACCTACGCCAATGGGACGGGCCGTGTATGTCATCCTTGCCAACATCCTCATCGGCATCTTCGGCGCCGCCTGGATCATGCGCTCGTCGGTGGCGGACGGGTTCACTACCCTCGACCAGATGGGCTTTCGCTCGCTCCGCCGGACGCTGATCGCTATCGTTCTGGGCTTGATCGGCGGCTTCGCGCTTTTCGCTGTGCAAAGCCCACCTTCGCTGGAGCCGCTGGTCATCTGGAACGGCTTCGCCCAGGTGCTGCCGGTGACGATCGCGGAGATGCTCGTCTGCTGGGTGGTCATCGGCACAAATGTCGAGGCGGCGGCGAGCAAGTGGGGACGCATCGTCGCGATTGTGCTCGCCATCGTCGCCGCTGATGTCCTCTTTGGCCTTTACCATTTCGGCCACAGCGCCCCCTTCAACCAGTGGAACATGGTGCTCCTCCTGATGGTCGTCGGCATCGTCACGAGCCTGGTCTACTTCCTGGGCCGTGACGTCTACGCGGCAATCATTGTTCACAACTTCCTGGGGATGAAAGGCGTGATGGGGAGCATTGACCTCGCGATTTTCCGCCAGCCCCTCATCCCGCTCTACATCCTGTTTGTCCTGTCTGTAGTGGCCCTCGTTGGCGTTCACATTTGGCTGTATCGTCAAACAACCAAGCGTAGCGAGGTCAGCCGGAAGCCCTCGATGCGTATGCATCCAGTCACGTAGTGACGACAATCAAAACCTTCAATTCAAATGAATCAGAAAGAGCCGGGCGCTCGTCGCCCGGCTCCAATGTTATCTTCCACTGATGCGTTATCCACAATTTCCGAAACGTGCCAATAGAGTATAATGTCCGTGCTACGCGATAAACGCGGGCCTTGACAGTGCCGCTGATAGATGATTTAATTCTACTAAAGGGTTCACTAAAATAGCCCGTACAGGAGCTTATGCTATGACAACGGACGGTCATGCGCCCGCCTCGACGCTGCAGTCGGCGACCATCGTTGGCTCCAATCTACCCACCGTTCCCTGGGAGGATCGGCCTGTCGGCACTTCCGACGTTCTCTGGCGCTACAGCGCCAACCCCATCATCCCGCGCAATGCCATTCCGATTGCCAACAGCATCTTCAACAGCGCCGTCGTCCCCTTCAACGGGGCCTTTGCGGGCGTGTTTCGCGTCGACTCGCGTACCCGGGAGATGAACATCCATCGCGGCTTCAGCCAGGATGCCATCCATTGGGACATCGATCCCAAAACCATCGACTGGATTAACGATGACCCGGAGGTGACGCGCTTCGTCCACCGCTACGACCCGCGGGTCTGCTGGCTGGAAGACAGGTATTATGTCACCTGGTGCAACGGCTATCACGGTCCCACCATTGGCGTGGGCTACACCTACGATTTCAAGACGTTCTACCAGCTCGAAAACGCCTTCCTGCCGTTCAACCGCAACGGCGTGCTGTTCCCGCGCAAGATCGGCGGCAAGTACGCGATGCTCAGCCGCCCCAGCGACAACGGCCATACCCCGTTCGGCGACATCTTCTACAGCGAAAGCCCCGACATGGAGCACTGGGGGCGCCACCGCTGGGTGATGGGCACCAAGAGCTGGTCGTGGCAGAGCACCAAGATTGGCGCGGGGCCAACGCCCATCGAGACGAAGGAAGGCTGGCTACTGTTCTACCACGGCGTGCTGACGAGCTGCAACGGCTTCGTCTACAGCTTCGGTGCGGCCCTGCTCGACCTCGGCCGGCCGTGGAAGGTGATGTACCGCACCGCGCCCTATCTACTCTCGCCGCAGACGCTCTACGAGTGCGTCGGCGATGTGCCCAACGTGGCGTTCCCCTGCGCGGCCCTGGCGGACGCGGCGACCGGCCGCATTGCCATCTACTACGGCTGCGCTGATACTGTCACGGGATTGGCGTTCGGGCAGGTGGACGAGATCATCGACTACATCAAGGCCAACTCCGACGTCTAGTGGTCTCTGCGCCACATTTATTGACCTTCGTCAATATCTATCGCCAATCGCCGCGCTTCACGGACTCCTGCGTATGGGCAAAAACAACGCGAGCCGATGGGTCATCAGCCTCGATGTGGGTGGCACGTCTATCAAGAGCGGCATCGTCGCAGACGGCAGCCGACTGCTGGGCGGGACGCGCCGCACGCCGATTGACGAGGCCGGCAGCGCCGAGGCGATTCTCGCTACCTTTCAAGCGGTAATCGCCGAGGCGCTGTCTGAGCTGAACGGGCAGCCGCTTCTGGGGGTTGGCCTGGGCATCCCCGGCCCGTTCGACTACGCGGGTGGCGTCAGCCTCATCCGGCACAAGTTCGCCGCCATCTACGGCGTCTGCCTGCGTGACGTGATTGCGGCGTGCCTGCCCGACCCGACAGCCCCCGTTCTCTTCCGCAACGATGCTGAGGCTGCCATCGTGGGCGAAGCGATCTACGGCGTCGGCCACGCCTACCGGCGCCTCATCGGTGTCACCCTCGGCACCGGCCTGGGCGCGGCGTTCGTCTACGATGGCGTCGCCATCCGCGAAGGCCCGGACGTCCCGCCGGGCGGTGAGTTGTACCCCGTTTCCTGGCAGGGCGTAACCGCTGACGACATCTTCTCCATCCGTGGCCTCCTCGCCCGACTGCGCGCGCTCGACCCTGGCGTGACCAGCGTCGCAGAGGCGATACGCACGACGAAGGCGGGGGAGGCCACGCTCCAGGGTGTGTTCCAAGGGTTCGGGGCGGACTTGGGACGCTTCCTGACACCGTTCGTGCGGGACTTTTCCGCAGAAGCGGTTATCATTCTGGGTGGGTTGTCCAACGCGCCGGACATCGAGACGGGCGTGCGGCAGACGCTAGCCGTGCCGGCGATGACCGGCGAACTGGGCGACCGGGCAGCCATCCTGGGCGCTGCCGCCCCGTTCTTTAGCTCGACCAAGGAGACTTCCGTTCCATGATGCACATCGCCGAGTTCCTCCCCCCGCAGCCGTCCCTTCTGTGGACCCTGGCGCGCCAGGCCGGCGTCGACTACGCTGTCGGTGGCCTTCCCTTCGATGATCCGTTCAATGGGACGGATCGCCCCTGGGACTACATGCCCCTGCTACGGATGAAGACCCGCTACGAGAACGCTGGCTTCAAGCTGGCCGTCATCGAGGCGCGGCCGCCGCTGGACAGGGCCAAGCGCGGCTTACCCGGCGGCGACGAAGAAATCGACACGGTCTGCACCTTGATCGAGAACATGGGGCGGCTCGGCATTCCCGTGTGGTGCTACGAGTGGATGACCGGCTTCAACTGGATGCGGACCTCGACCACGACGCCAGCGCGCGGCGGAGCGCTGGTCACGGGCTACGACCACTCGCTGATGAGGGACGCGCCGCCCCTCGACGGCGCCCCAATCGATGATGCGACGCTCTGGGAGACGTTGGCCCACTTCCTGCAGCGTGTCTTGCCCGTGGCAGAGCGCGCCGGCGTCAAGCTCTCGATGCACCCGGATGACCCGCCCCTGTCGCCGATTCGCGGCATCGCTCGCATCATGCGCTCGGTGGACAACTTCCAGCGCCTCGTGGACATCGCGCCCAGCCCGATGAACACCATCACCCTCTGCCAGGGCAACTTCGCGCTGATGACAAACGACCTGCCGTCGGTCATCCGTCACTTTGGGCGGCAGGGCAAGATTTCGTTCGTCCACATGCGCGACGTGGCGGGAACACCAGAGCGGTTTGTCGAAACATTTCACGACGCCGGCCCCACGGACCTGCTGGCGTGCATGCAGTCATACTACGACATCGGCTTCGACGGTGTCCTGCGCCCGGACCACGTCCCGACAATGGCGGGCGACAGCAACGACAACCCGGGCTATTCCTCCATCGGCCGCCTGTTCGCAATCGGTTACATTCGCGGGCTGCACGAGGCCGTCTACGGTAAGGCAAAGGAGCGCGTGCAAGACAGTGCCGCATCTCTCGCCCATCCAGCTTGAGCCGAAGCTTGATTGCCGTCTGTGGGGCGGCAGCGCCCTGGCAGCCTTCGCTGGCCTCACCGACGCGCCGCCGAACCTGGCGGAAATCTGGCTGGTGTACGAACACAACCACGTTATCGGCGGCCCGCATGAGGGGGCAACACTCAAGGACCTGGTCGGCCTATACGGACCGGCCCTGGTTGGGACGCGCAGCTTCGAGCGTTGGGGCGAGGACTTCCCCCTCCTGGCGAAATTCATCGACGCCGCCGCCGACCTATCGGTGCAGGTGCATCCCGACGACGACTACGCCCACTCCGTCGAAGCGGCCACGGGGTTCCACGGTAAGACCGAGGCCTGGCACATCCTCCAGGCCGCGCAAGGCGCTGCCGTCATTCACGGTTTCAGGACGCCGACCAACCGCGAGCAGTTTGCCGAGGCCGTCGCGCGGGGCGCCGCCCTGGAAACGCTGCGCTACGTGCCGGTGGCCGCCGGTGACACTATCTTCGTCCCGGCCGGGACGATGCACGCCATCAACGCGGGGGTGATGCTGTTCGAGATCCAGGAGAAGTCAGACCTCACCTACCGCGTGTACGACTACGACCGCCGCGACGCTCAGGGGCAGAAACGCGACCTGCACATCGACCAGGCCCTCGCCGTGACGAACTTCGACAGCCCTGCGCCCGCCAAGCTCGCGCCGCAGCCGCTTGCGCCGGGCCGGTCGCTGCTTGTCGAGTGCCCCTACTTCGTCATGGAACGCTGGGAACTGCGCGAGCGGACGCCCCTCGCAACGGACGAGGCGACCTTCGAGATTGTGGCGGTGATCGGGGGGGCAACGGACCTCACCTGGCGAGATGGCAGCCTGCATCTGCCGCGCGGTCACGCCGTCGTCCTGCCCGCGTCCCTCGGCGCGTACCAGTTCGTTCCGGCGCCGGAGGTCACGTTCCTGCGCTGCTACGTCTCGTAGACGCCAGAGGAGATGAGAAACGATGACCAGCGCGACGTCAGGCTACATCGGGCGATCCCTCAAGCGCCGTGAGGACTTGCTGTATCTCACGGGCGCGGCGACCTACGTGGGCGACATCGTGTTGCCAGACATGCTCCACGTCGTCGCCGTCCGCAGCCCGTTCGCCCACGCCCGCATCACCGCCATCGACGTCTCGGCGGCTCGCAAGGCCCCAGGCGTCGTCGCCGTCGTCACAGCGGACGACATCGCCGGCCACCTCGCCCCGATGCCCTGGCGCGGCATGCCGGGCATCGAAGCTGTTCCCCTGCCCCACCCCATCCTGGCGAGCGACACCGTCTGCTATGTCGGGCAGGCCGTGGCCGTTGTCGCCGCCGAGACGCTCGCCCAGGCCCAGGATGCCGCCGACCTGGTGGCCGTCGATTACGACCCGCTGCCCGTCGTCTCTGTAGCGCGGGACGCGGCGAATGGGCCGCCCATCCATGCCAGTGCGCGAAACAACATCGCTTTGCGCGTCCAGCGCGGCAGCGGGGACACCGACGCGGCCTTCCGCGACGCGGCGCATGTCGTGCGCGGCTCGTTCCACATCCCACGCCTCGCTGCTGCGCCGATGGAGACGCGCGGCGTCGTCGCCACCTATGACCCCTCGGCGGACCTGCTCACCGCCTGGGTGTCAGCGCAGGGGCCATACGGCCCGCGAGCGCAACTCGCGCAGGTGTTGAAGCGGCCTGAAGACAGGATCCGCGTGGTCGTACCGGCCGTAGGGGGCGCTTTCGGCAGCAAAAGCTCGATCCCAGTAGAGTGCTTTGTGAGCGCGTGGCTTGCCGTGAACTTGCGCCGTCCGGTCAAGTGGATCGAGGACCGCCAGGCTAACTTGCTGACGACGTACCAGGGACGTGGGCTGGACGCCGATGTCGAGGTGGCCGTTGATGGTGACGGCCACATCCGGGGGCTGAGAGCACATTTGATTGTTGACGCGGGGGCGTACCAGTTGGGCATTCCCACGATGCACGTTGTCAACTATCTCAACGGCGCGTACGCGATCGCTGCGGTCCGCGTCGAGATGACGGGCGTGGTGACGAACAAGCCGCCGACCGGCGCTTATCGTGGCGCGGGGCGACCGGAAGCGGCGTTCATCATCGAGCGCATGGTTGACCTGACGGCCCGCGAGCTGGGCATCGACCCGGCTGAGGTTCGCCGCCGCAACCTGGTCTCGTCCGACCGCTTCCCCTACCACACGGCGCTCGGCGCGACCTACGACTCGGGCGACTACGAGGGCTGCCTGGATCGCTGCCTGGAGCTTCTAGAATATGCGAAACAGCGCGAGGAGCAGGGCCGCGCCCGCGCTGAGGGAAGGCTGGTCGGCATCGGGTTGAGCCTCTACATCGAGCAGTCGGGAATGCTGTGGGAGAATGCGACGGTCAAGGTCGAGCCAAACGGCCAGGTTCGTATCCGGACCGGCGCAACCTCCAGCGGCCAGGGACACGACACGATTTTCTCTCAAATTGCAGCCGATGCGCTGGGCATCGAGCTAGATCGCATCATCGTAGAAAGCGGCGACACGGCGCTGGTTCCGCAAGGCATTGGAACATTCGCCAGCCGCACCACGGCTGTGGCCGGTGGGGCGCTATCGGAAGCGCTCGACAAGGTGAAGGCCAGGGCAGCCGAAATCGCCAGCCACCTGCTGGAAGCCGCACCGGAGGACATCGCGTGGCGTGACGGCCGCCTCATCGTTCGCGGCGCGCCTGAGCGCGGCATCGCGTTCGCGGAGGTTGCGGCTGCTGCCTACGACGCGGCGCGGTTGCCGACGGGAATGGAAGGGGGGCTGGAAGAGACGGCCCATTTTGCTCCCCCGGGTCCCGCATTTGGATATGGCGCGTATGGGGCAGTCGTTGAAATTGACCGGCACACGGGGCGTGTAGCCATCAAGAAGTTCGTCGCCGTGGACGACGCCGGGCGCATCATTAACCCGCTGCTGGCCGAGGGGCAAGTCTTCGGCTCCCTGGCGCAGGGATTGGGCGAGGCGCTGAGCGAAGCCGTCGTCTACGACGAATCAGGGCAGATGCTCACCGCGAGTTTCATGGACTACGGCATTCTGCGCGCCACGCAGATGCCGGACGTCGTCACCGCGTTTCTAGAGACCCCTTCGCCACTCAACCCGCTTGGCGCTAAAGGAATAGGCGAAGCGGGCACCATCGGTGCGCCACCGGCCATTGTCAACGCCGTTGTGGACGCGCTCGCCCCATTGGGCGTGCGCAACGTGGACATGCCGTTGACGGCAGAGACGCTCTGGCGGCTCATTTCTTCTTGACGCCCCCACACGCCGGGCATACAATCTACACATCATCCACCCCATAAGGTTGCTATGCTCACGCTCCAGCGCCTGCTTCGTCTTCTGGCGCGTTTCGCCCTTGTCTGGTTCGTGGAAGCAGTCTCCATCCTCATCACGGCCTGGATCGTGCCCGGTTTCACGATCAGTGGCCCGATCCTGACGGGACTGATTATCGCCACAGCGGCAGCGCTGGTCCTGGCATCCATCAACCTGCTCATTCGCCCTGTCCTTCTCCTCCTCGCGCTGCCCCTCGGCTTCATCGCCGTCCTCATCGTCGGCTTCTTCCTGAATGCCGTGACACTCTGGCTCACCGGCCAACTCATCCAGGGCTTCACCGTCGACGGCTTCATTCCCGCCTTCGTCGGCGCGCTCGTCCTGGCGGCCGTCAACGTCTTCCTGACGACGTTCATCCCCATCAACGAGGACGAGTCTTTCTTCAGCGGTCTCATCACGCGCCTCAGCGGGCGCGAACGTTTCCCTGATTGTGCGGAGGATGTCGCGGGCCTGGTGCTGCTCGAAATCGACGGGCTGAGCTACTGGCACATGAAGCAGGCCCTCGCTAGCGGTTGGATGCCCAATACTCTGGGCCTCATCAAGGAGCAAGGCTACATCCTCTCCCCCATCGACTGCGGCCTGCCGTCGCAGACCTCGGCGTGCCAGTCGGGCATCATGTTCGGCGACAACTTCGACATCCCATCATTCCGCTGGTACGACAAGGACCAGGGCAAGCTGTTTGTCTCAGGGAGGGACGCGCCCCTCATCAACGCCCGCTATGCCAAGGGCGACGGCTTGATGCGCGGCGGATCGAGCATCAACAACATGCTGGCCGGCGATGCGCTCAAGTCGCAGCTAACCATTGCAACCCTAACCGGTGGGTCGCCCGAGGAATTGCGGCGGCGCGCCCAGGACTTCTACTACCTCTTCCTCGACCCTTTCTTCTTCTCGCGGGCCGTGGTTCTCTTCCTGTGGGACGTGGTCGTGGAACTGTGGGAGGGATTTTGGCAACGCGTGCGCAACGTCCAGCCGCGCCTCAACCGCACGGCGCATTTCTACCCGTTCATCCGCGCCGCAACCACCACCCTCATGCGCGACATTCCGGCCTACCTGCTCGGCCTCGACATCGTGCGCGGCAGTCCGGTCCTCTACAGCACGTATGTGGGCTATGATGAAGTCGCACACCACTCTGGGCCGTGGACGCACGATGCTTTCCGCACGCTTCGCCAGTACGACAAGGTCATCGGCAAGCTCCGCGAGACGATGGCTCATCACGCGCCGCGCCCCTACGAGATCATCATCCTCTCCGACCACGGCCAGTCCTTCGGCGCCACCTTCAAGCAGCGCTACGGCTACGACCTCAAGACGTTCATCGAGGAGCGGCTATCCGGCGGCGCTAAGGTCGCCGATATCGAGAGCGGCGACCAGGGTTCGATGTCGATGATCGCCATGGTTGGCGAGCTACAGAATGCCCAGGCGCTAGGGATCGGCGGACGCATCGGGCGCGCGACGTTGCAGCGAACGACCCGCGCCCTCGACCGCGTCACGCCGAGGGGCGTTCAGAGCGTCGCCGAGGATGCCAAAGTCGTCGTGTGCGGCAGCGGCAATTTGGCCCAGGTCTACTTCGACACCCGTCCTGGCAAGACTCCGGTCAGCGAGCTGAATGACACCCATCCGGGCCTCGTGGATGCCATCGTGCAGCACGAGGGTATCGGCTTCGTCGTCGCGTACGACGACAACCTCACGCCAATTGTTCTCGGCAAACACGGCGCGCGCAATCTGCATACTGGCGAAGTCACGGGGGAGGACCCGCTTGCGCCGTATGGCAATCCCGACTTTCGCGCCCAGCAGGTGCGGCGCATCGCCGATTTTCCGCACTCCGGCGACCTCATCGTCAATAGCACGCTGTACCCGGATGGGACGGTGGCGGCAATGGAGGAGCTTATCGGCTCCCACGGCGGCCTCGGCGGTGAGCAAACCGACGCGTTCATTCTCCATCCGCCCGACATGACCGTCCCGCCAACGTCGAACTCCGCCGACGTGTACGCCGTGCTCAACGCGCGTCGGGACCGTCCCGCGCCCACCATGATCCCCCCAGCGGAGAGCGTCGCCGAGGCCAACCCGTGGTCGCTGCGCATGATGGGGCGCGGCCTCGCCGATGTGCGTACATGGCTAGGGCAAGTTGTTCAGGCGCTCTCGCTGAGTGCGCGCGGCTTCCGCGCCATCGCCGCTGACCCGTACGCCCAGGGACCGGCATTGCTGCTTGTGCTGGTCGGCGCCGTGGTCAACACACTCGTTTTCGCCTTACCGGAGCAGACCCTCAGCCAGACCATTGGCATCTTCGCCAGCAACTTCGCCGCCGTCGTCCCCAACGTGCTCGTCTTCCAGGTCGCCGGCCGCTGGCTGGGCGGGCGCGCATCCTACACAGTCCTATTTCGGGCGCTTGGCTTCGCCAACGTGTTCCGCCTCATCGCCCTGCTGAGCTTCGCGCCAGGAGTGGGCACGACGACCACCAGCCTGTCGCTGGTGCTGTTCTTTGTCGCCGAGTGGTTGGCGGCCCAACAGGCCCTGCGCCTGCGCGGCTGGAAGACCATCATCCTGCCCATCGCGGCGGCCGTCTTGTTCCTGGCAGTTCTGTTCATCCCATCCATCCTGCTGCGCGGGAGCGAGTTCGCCATTGCCAGCGTTCTTGCGCGTTTCGGCTGGGCCTCGCCGCCGTGAGACCCGTCCGCTTCGGTTTCGTGTTCCTCAACAAATCTATGGAGCCATGCAATGCGCTACGGTCACTTTGACGACCAGGCCCGCGAGTATGTCATCGAACGCCCGGACACCCCCCTCCCCTGGATCAACTACCTCGGCCAGGAGAACTACTTTGCCATGTTTACCCATACCGGAGGCGGCTACTCGTTCTACCGCGACGCGCGCCTGCGCCGCCTCACCCGCTACCGCTACAATAGCCCAACGGCGGATAGCGGCGGGCGAGCGCTCTATCTGCGCCTGCCCGATGGCGACACCTGGTCGCCGACATGGCAGCCGATGCGTAAGCCGCTCGAGCGTTTCGAGACGCGCCACGGCCTCGGCTACTCCATCATCTCCTCCACCTATCGCGGCATTGACGCCCGTCTCACCGCCTTTGTGCCGCAGGGGGAAAACCTGGAGGTGTGGCGCGTCGAGGTGACGAACGGCAGCGGCGAAGCGGTGACTCTAGAGATGTTCTCGGTCGTAGAGTTCTGCCTGTGGGATGCGTGGGACGACCAGACCAACTTCCAGCGCAACTACAACACGGGTGAGGTCGAGGTCGATACCAAGCGCGGCATCATCTACCACAGGACGGAGTACCGCGAGCGCCGCGACCACTTTGCCTACTTCGCCTGCTCCGCCCCCATCACAGCCTTTGACACACAGCGCGAGATATTCCTTGGCCCGTATCGCGGCTTCGATGCGCCGCTCGCCGTCGCGGAGGGCCGCTGCCGCAACTCTTTCGCCCACGGCTGGTCCCCCATCGCCGCGCACCAAGTCAGCCTATCCCTGCCACCAGGCGAGACCCGCGAGGTCATCTTCCTGCTCGGCTACGTCGAGAACCCGCGTGACCAAAAGTTCACGCCGGACGGCAAGCTCAACGTGTCGCGCGCCCTGCCCACGATCGCGCGCTATACCGACCCGGCCAACCTGGACGCCGCCTTCGCCCAGCTCCGCGCGCATTGGGCCACGCTGTTGAGCGCCTACCAGACGGAGACGCCCGACGAACACATCAACCGCATGGTCAACACCTGGAATCAGTACCAGGTGATGGCGACGTTCAACCTCTCGCGCAGCGCCTCGCTCTACGAATCGGGCATCGGGCGCGGCATGGGCTTCCGCGACTCGAACCAGGACCTCCTGGGCTTCGTCCACCTGTTGCCCGACCGCGCCCGCGAGCGCCTGCTCGACCTGGCCGCGACCCAACTGCCTAACGGCGGCGCGTACCACCAGTATCAGCCCCTCACCAAGCGCGGCAACAACGCCGTCGGGGGCGGCTTCAACGATGACCCGCTCTGGCTGGTCCTGGCCGTTGGCGCGTATCTCAAGGAGACGGGCGACAGCAGCATCCTGGCCGAGCGTGTGCCCTACGACAACACGCCAGGCACTGAGACGCCGCTGTTCGAGCACCTTGAACGCGCCCTGCAATACACCATGGGCCGGCTCGGCCCCCACGGGCTGCCCCAGATCGGCCACGCCGACTGGAATGACTGCCTCAACCTGAACTGCTTCTCGTCGGAGCCGGGCGAGTCCTTCCAGACCCACGAGGACGAAGGCGACTCGACGACGGCCGAGTCGGTGTTCATCGGCGGCCTATTCGTCCTAGCCGCGGATGAGATGGCCGACATCGTGCGCCACTACCGCGACGGCGCCGACGCGGACCGCTACACCCAGCAAGCGCGGGCGATGGCGCACACGGTGTTGACCCACGGCTGGGACGGCGCGTGGTTCCTTCGCGCCTACGACCGCTTCAGCGCCAAGGTCGGCTCGTGGGAGTGCGAGGAAGGGCAAATCTACATCGAGCCGCAGGGGATGTGCGTGCTGGCCGGCATCGGCCTGGCGAGCGGCGAGGCGCGGCAAGCCCTCGACTTGGTGCGCGAGCGCCTTGCGACGCCCCACGGCGTTGTCCTCCACCAGCCGGCCTACACGCGCTACTACCTCAACCTGGGCGAGATTTCCAGCTACCCGCCGGGCTACAAGGAAAACGCCGGTGTCTTCTGCCACACGAACCCGTGGATCATGATCGCTGAGGCGCGGCTGGGCAACGGTGACGCCGCTTTCGACTACTACACGCGCATCAACCCCTCGGCGCGGGAAGCTATCAGCGACGTCCACCGCTGCGAGCCATACGTCTACGCCCAGATGATCGCCGGACGCGACGCCGCGACGCACGGCGAGGCCAAGAACTCCTGGCTGACCGGCACCGCCGCCTGGAACCTGGTGGCGGCGACGCAGTGGATCCTGGGCGTCCGCCCGGACCACGACGGCCTGCTCATCGACCCGGCGATCCCCACTGGATGGGACGGCTTCCGCGTCACGCGCCAGTATCGCGGCGCGACCTACGACATCACCGTGCGCAACCCGAACCATGTCAGCCACGGCGTCAAGGAAGTCCGCCTCGACGGCCAGGCCCTCTCCGACAACCACATCCCCGCGACGCCGCCCGGAAGCCGCCATGCGGTGGAGGTGACGATGGGGTGATTGCCTATCACCCGTAGTACTTTGTTTGATGTCCTTCTGGGAGCACCTGGGTGAACCAGACGTAGACGCCGTATCCTGCCTGGATGAGTACCAGAAGGATCAAGACGAGCAGCAGAGCTGTGGATGAGATGCCGCCGCCAAACAGCCCAATCCCAAGGGCCACGACGGCGGCGCTGATTTTCAGGAGTGGACTGATGCGCTCGCCCGTTGGCTCGTGTTCCTCGCGCTTCGACACCGTCTCGATGACGCCCTTGCTTGCCAGGGCTATTGCCACAGCGCCCGCCGTCAGCAGCCGCACGCCTGGCTCCAGCACGCCGACCTGGTGCGCCAGGACATTCTGGACACCAGCGCTCAAGGCTGCAATGCCCACGAGCATGGGCGCGTGCATGTAGCCCCAGGTGGCGATTGACCAGGCGCCACGCCGAGGGCCTTCGCGGCGTCCGATGAAATCGAAGTACACCCACCATAGGCCGAAGATCAGCGCCATCCCCAGCGCGCCCGTCACGCCCGCTCCCAGCGTTAAGGGGCTGACATCGGCAACACCGTTGATGACGCCGACAATCGCCTCGCCCAGAACGATGATGACGAACAGCCCATAGCGTTCGGGCAGCTTGGACACCTTGCTCGGCGGCAGCTTCGCCTGCAGGTGAAGGGTGGTCATCGGCGCGATAATGTCAATCGCCAGGCCCAACCCCCACAAAGCATAGCGCAGCGGCGGGGCCACAAACACGGACACCAGCCACAGCAGCACCGAGATGCTGAACCCAATGGCATAACGATTGCTGACCGGGCGAAAGATGGGGTTGAAGTAGCCGCCCCACAGCCACAGGGCAATGATCATCAGTCGTCCGGCGACATACGCCAGGGCAAAACCGGCCGACGCCTTGCTTAGCCCCTGGCTTGCGAACACCGCCAGCGCGGCGGGCGGCAGCATCATCAGGAACACGAACAGGCGGTAGCTCAGGTCCGGCGTCTCGAAGCGCTCGTTGTAGTACGTCCCGCCAATCCACAGCAGCCACGCGGCCAGGAACTGCAATGCATAGGCCAGGAAGTCCGACACGGATACGTGCTCGGCGAGGTGGTGGGCCAGCTGCGAGATGACCACCACAAACACGAGATCGAAGAACAACTCGAGCCACGAGACACGGCGCTCGTCCTCGCCTACCCTGAGTTGTGGGCGCTGCAACCATTGTCGACGTGCCATAGTCTCCCTCCACAATTCGCGCTCTTGTGTGACAGGCTGTAACGCCGCAATTCCTGCGTATAGATTATACTATGCCTGAGCAAGAGAGTGTGACCGCGCCTGTTTCTGGGTCGGAGCCGTTTTCTCCCGGCTTGCTCACCCACCTCCCCAGGCCGGTACACAAGGTCGCACTGGTGCGGGCCTCCCGCCTCGGCGACTTCATCTGTGCTGGTCCGGCGTTCCGCGCCCTGCGCATGGCCCTGCCGGACGCTGAAATCTGCATGGTGACCCTGCCCATCCTGGCGGACCTGGCCGACCGTTCCCCGTACTTCGACCGCACCATTCTCTTCCCTGGCTATCCGGGCCTGGCCGAGCAATTCTTCGACGCCCGCCGCGCCCTGGCGTTCTTCCAGGCGATGCAGGCCGAACGCTTCGATCTGGCGATTCAGATGCAAGGCTCCGGCGTCAACTCTAACCCGTTCACCCTCATGCTCGGCGCGAAAGCCACCGTCGGCTTCATCCGCCCGGAGGACACGCCCGGCCGCCTCGACGCCGCGTTGCCGCTGCCCGACACAGGCCACGAGATTCATCGCGTCCGCGCCCTGACCGACTTCCTCGGCGCACCCGCCCAGGGCGACGAGACGTGCTTCCCCTTGTGGCCGGAGGATCGCAAGGCCGCCGAGACCCTCCTCGCCAACGTCCAGGCTCCGCTCATCGGCCTGCACCCGACGGCGCGCGACGCCACACGGCGTTGGCCCCCCGATCGCTTCGCCGCTGCGGTGGCCCACCTCCAGGAAAGCCACGGGGGAACGGTCGTCTTACTCGGCGAAGCCGAGGAGCAGGAAACTGCGCGCATGGTGGCGGCGGGCATCCTCGGCTCTTGTCTCGACCTCACCGGCCGGACATCCCTGCCCGTGCTCGGCGCAGTCATCGACCGACTGGCCGTGCTCATCACCAATGACACCGGCCCCGCCCACATCGCCTACGCCCTGGGAACGCCGACGGTCACAATCTTCGGCGGCGGCGATCCGGCGCGCTATGGTCCGCTTATCCCCGGCCCGTTCCGCGTATTGGCCGAGCCATGTCAGTGTCGCGGCCTCAATCGAGGCGATTGTCCGCATGGCGCACCGTGCCTGGACGCGATTACCGTAAATGCTGTCCTCTCGGCTAGCGAGGGTGTGATACGCTTGGGTACTCTCCCGGATGTCACCGCGTAATATGGCATGCTTCTTGCTACGATGTCCCCTACTGCCGCGATGGACACAAGCGCGGCGATTGTAACGTTAGTCCCTTATTGTTAATCGCATGGACCTACCGACCTATATCCAGCTTGAGCCTGTCGGACAGTGCAACCTACGCTGTCAGATGTGCGCCATTCAGTTCCGCCAGGACGGCCCGCCGTATGGGCCGCCTGCCTTCATGCCTTTCGACACCTTCACCCGCCTCGTCGACCAGTTCGACGGCCTGCGCGAGATGCACTTGCAGGGCCTTGGCGAGCCAATGATGCACCCGCGCTTCTTCGACATGGTGGCCTACGCAGTGGGCAAGGGCATCAAGGTTAGCACCAACACCAACCTCACCCTACTTACCCCCCAGCGCGCCGAGAAGTGCGTCACCAGCGGCCTCGCCAGCCTCCACGTCTCCCTCGACGGCGCGACCGCCGAGACCTTCGAGCGCATCCGCGTCCGTGCTCACTTCGACCGTGTCACCCGCAACATCGAGCTTCTCGTCGCCACACGCGACCGCCTGGGCAGCGACCGGCCGGCCCTGACCCTGGTCACCGTCATCATGCGTCAGAACCTGCACGAGCTGCCGGACCTGGTACGCCTGGCAGCCGGCTGGTCCATGGACGGCATGTTCGTCCAGCACCTCTGCCACGACTTTGGCGAGATGGACCTACCGGCCCGCTATCGCCCGATGCACGACTTCATCGAGGAGCAAACGCTGCTTGCCGAAGACCTCGGCCGCATCGAGGACATCTTCGGCGCGGCGCGGCGAGTGGCGGAAGAGCACGGCCTGAGCCTGCGACTGCCACGCCCGCGCCCGCGCGCCTACCCCGAGAACACACCCGGTTCACAACGCTGCCGCTGGCCGTGGACCGGCGCATACGTGAGTTACCAGGGTGACGCCATGCCGTGCTGCATGGTCTCGACGCCCGACCGCATCAACTTTGGGAACATGGCCGAGAGCGGCGTGCAGACTGTCTGGGACAACGCCGCCTACGAGGATTTCCGCCGCCGCCTGGACTCGACGGATCCGCCGGACATTTGCCGCTCGTGCGCGCTCTACGCCGGCATCTTCTAACGATGGTCATGCTGAGCGGCGCGAAGCATTCCCCGGACCATCTGCCGGGAGACCCTTGACGTCGTTCAGGGTGACAGCCTCCATAGAGGACAAGCTGTGTACACATTAGGCATCAATGCCACTTTCCACGATTCGTCGGCGTGCCTCGTCAAGGACGGCGTACCCGTGGCCGCCGCCGAAGAAGAGCGCTTCACCCACGTCAAGCACGGCAAGCGTCCGACGCCGGTGACAACGTACCAGCTTCCGTTCCACGCCATCGACTACTGCCTGCGCGAGACGGGCATCGTCATGCGCGACGTGGACCACGTTGCCTATTCCTTCAACCCCTACCGTTTGTTGAACGGCTACACCGGCGGGGAGACGATCACTCTCCCGCTAGAGCCGAGCGCGCACCCCGGCTTCGAGGGCTACGGCCCTTGGGAGCAACTTTTCCTGTCGTACACCCTGAATGCGCCGCGCTTTCTCGTGGGCGATGTACCGTTCCACCTCAAGCCGCGCTTCCGCGACATTCGCCCCGACGGGCCGTACCGGTGGCACTTCGTGGATCACCATCTGGCCCACGCCGCCAGCGCCTTCCTCCCGTCGCCCTTCGAGCGCGCCGTCGTGCTCACCCTTGACGGACGGGGCGAAGAGATCACGACGGGCTACTGGGTCGGTGAGGGTCATGCTCTGGCGCTGTTGCGTGACGTGAAGGTTCCCCACTCGCTCGGCTTTCTGTATGAGGACCTGACGACCTACCTCGGCTTCCTCCACTCCAGCGACGAGTACAAAGTGATGGCCCTCGCCGCCTATGGCAAGCCGCGCTACCTCGACACGTTCCGCGAGCTGGTGTGCCTGAATTCGGATGGGACCTACACCATCGAGCGATATAACCTGGCCGACCTGTTCGGCCCGCCGCGCGAGCCTAAATCCCCGTTCGAGATGCGCCACTTCGAGATCGCCGCCAGCCTCCAACACTGCCTCGAGGAAACCGTACTCGCTATCGCCGGGCAGCTCCACGCAGAAACCGGCCTGCAGGACCTGTGCCTGGCCGGGGGCGTAGCGCTCAACTGCGTGATGAACGCGTGCCTCCGCGACCGTAGCCCGTTCAAGCGCATCTGGGTGCAACCGGCCGCCGGTGACGCGGGAACCGCTCTAGGGGCCGCGTTGTGGGTGGACTTGCGCGAGCGAAAGGGACAGCGCGCTTACGAGATGACCGACGCCTACCTGGGACCGGGCTACAGCGATGGCGATATCCAGGCCGCGCTGGACAGGGCCAAGCTGCGCTACGAACGCCTGGACGATCCGGCGGCCACGGCGGCGCGGCTCCTGGCCGAGGGCAAGATTATCGGCTGGTTCCAGGGGCGCATGGAGTTCGGGCCGCGCGCGTTGGGGGCGCGCAGCCTGCTGGCGACACCGACCGACCCCGATATGCTGCAACGCCTCAACACCATCAAGGACCGCGAGGACTTCCGCCCGGTCGCCCCAGCAGTTCTGGAGGAAGCGGCGGGCGAGTGGTTCGAGAACGCCGACTACTCACCGTTCATGCTATTCGTCCACAATGTTCGCCCTGAAATGGCCGACCGCATCCCGGCTGTCCGCCACGTGGATGGCACGGCGCGCATCCAGACGGTGAACGAGCGTCAAATGCCGCTGTACTACCGACTCATCCAGGAGTTCGGGCAGCTCACCGGCGTGCCAGTCGTCATCAACACCTCATTCAACATCCGCGGCGAGCCTATCGTCTGCTCCCCTCAGGACGCCCTCGAGTGCTTCTATGTTTCGCCGCTGGACGCGCTGGTCATCGGCAGTTTCCTGCTGGAAAAGTGATGACGGCGCTCTACGTCTCCGTCGTCATCCCAACGCACAACCGCCCGGCCCTCCTGGCGCGCTGCCTGGCGGCGTTGGAACACCAGACCTACCCCGCGCCCTGCTTCGAAGTGATTGTGGTCATCGATGGTGGGGTCGATGCCGGCCACGTCTGCTGCGGCCACTGTCATCAGACGGCGCTGAACAACGGCGCCGCTCTTCGCGTGTTGCACACCGCCAGAGTCGGCCCCGCGGCGGCGCGCAATCACGGCTGGCAGGCGGCGCGTGGCGACATCATTGCCTTCACAGACGATGATGTCGTGCCAGGTCCCGGCTGGCTCGCCGCTGGCGTGCGCGCGTTTGCACCGGATATCGTGGGCGTCGCAGGCTGGACAGAAGTTCCCACGCCGCCCGTTCCCACCGACCACGAGCTTATGACAGCCGGCCTGGAAAATGCTCCCTTCACCACGTGCAACGTGTTCTACCGCCGCTGCGCCCTGGAACGTGTCGGCGGGTTCGACGAGCGCTATCGGCTGGCGTGGCGCGAGGACAGCGACCTCTACTTCCGCCTGTGCAAGCTCGGCGGGCGCATGGTGATCGCGCCCGACGCTCACGCCGTTCATCCCGTCCGCTCGGTGCGTTTCGGCCATAGCCTGTTCGACCACCGCAAGATGCGCTATAACGCTCTCCTCTACAAGGAGCACCCGCGCCTCTACCGCAGCCTCATCCAGCGCGACCCGCCCTGGCGCTACTACCAGATTCTCGCCGCTGTTATCATCCTGATGCTTGCCTTGGTGGGCCGCCGAAAGGGGTTGGCCCTCGCGGCGTTCGGGGTGTGGCTCGCCCTGACCGGCCAATTCTGCGCCGAGCGCCTGGATGGGACGTCACACCAGCCGCGCCACGTGGCCGAGATGGTCGTCACATCCGCGCTCATCCCGCCGGTCGCAGTCTACTGGCGGCTCTACGGCGCGGTCGAGTGGCGCGTGTTCTTCTTGTAAATGTCTCCGCCTGCGCCTGGAACATTTTCGACTACCAGACGTTATAGTGAATAGACATTAACTCTATGTCGCTAGACAAGGAGATTCCCATGAGACCCGCGGTTATCCGTCACGCCGGAGGGCGAGGCGCTGCGCTGCTCACCCTCGCACTTCTGGCGCTTCTCCTGATAAGCGCGTCCCCAGCGAGCGCCGCCCCGGCTGTTGCGCCCCAAAGCGTAGACGCCAAAATCGAAATCGTCTGGCCGCAAGGCGACTTGCCCGTCTCCCAGGCGCGGCGCGTCAACATCACGGCCTACCTGTTCGAGCCGGACACCCAACGTACCGTCGCGTGCGACTTCGGCAACACGGTGCGCCTCTGGCGGGCGCTGAACAACAACCCGGCCGCCAATGTGGCGAGCGGCACGCGGCGGCTCGTCACGCGCAACGGCGTCACGTTCCCAGTGTGGGATTTCAACGATATCGACGTGTCCGCCGCCCGGGACCCGTTGAATAAGTACTACTTCTACGTCACCGTGGACGGCATGCCCACCAACTTTAATATCTGGAGCCACGGGGCCGACGCGCGCACCTACCTACCCAACCCACCCGTTCCATCCAGCGCGAGCGGCCGACCCGACCAGGTTGACGCGCGCATCCAGGTCGTGTGGCCGCACGGTTCGAACGGCCAGCCGCAGACCGTGAGCCGAGCGACGCTCGCTAATATCACCGTTGCCCTGTTCTACCCTGGCAGCCAGCAATCCGTCGGTACTGACTTCACCCAGACGCTCTTCCTGTACCGTGGACTGAACAACAACCCGGTCGATCAGGTCGCCAAGGGCGTCAAGCGTATCGTGCGCCAGGGCAATGTGAGCTATCCGGTGTGGGACTTCAACGACGTCGACGTGTCGGCCGCGCAGGACCCCGTCAACAAGTATTACTTCCGCGCCCTCGTGGACAACACGCAGACCTTCTCGACCATCTGGAGCCACGGCGTCGACGCGCGCACCTACTTCCCGACTCCCGATCAGCCGACAGGCGGCTGTCAGAGCGGCGGCCCGACAAATGAGGACGCCAATCAGGTTGCCGACACCGTCCGCTTGTTCTACAACTGGTACCTGGGCTACCCGACCAACGTACTGGCGGAGCGCGCGTATCGCGCCAGCCCGTTCCTCACGACCGGCATGATCCAGAAGGTCGATGCCATGCTGGCTTCGCCGCAGGGACCCGGCTTCGACCCGTTCCTGTGCGCCCAGAACGAGCCGCACGCTTTCACCGTGGACAATGTCACGGTCAATCGGCCACAGGCGAGGGCCGTCGTCCGCACGACCGGCCCGAGTAACAGCTTCAGCGTCGCCTTGAACAACACGTCAGGAACGTGGAAGATTTCGGACGTCACCTGCGATAGACCCTGATCTCGCAAGACCTACAACAAGCGCACAGCACCCGACGGCTTCTTTGGCCGCCGGGTGCTGTGCGTTCTAGCGCCTGCTAGAGCATGCGCTTCAGCGCGTCGATGAGCCTGTCGATATCCGCTGCGCTGTTGTAGGCCTGGATCGAGACGCGCACAAACTCCCGGCCATTCCAGCGTATATGGGGAATCTCGATGCGATACTCGTCCCACAGCCGCGTCCCAAGCCTGTCGAGCGTTCCAGGTGGCAAGGGCAAAACGCACATTTGCCCAAACCAGTCCTCCGGGCAGATGTGCTGCATGCCCGTTAATTCGGCCCCACGTTCCCGCGCCCACACCACAAGGCGGTGGCATTCAGCACGGACAGCGTTCCAGTCATGCTCGCGCTGAAACTCGATGGCGTCCGGCACGCTGAGGTACGGCGAAGGGTCGTCCGTTCCCAGCCAGCCGAACCAATCCTGGAAGTCCGAATCGCTCGGCATCTCGCTTTCCCAGCCCCAGCTCACGACAAGCGGTTCCAGCCGCGCCTGCATCTCCGGGCGTGCGTATAGAAAGCCCGCGCCTTTCGGAGCCATCATCCACTTATGACAATTCGCAAGATAGTAGTCTGCGCCAAGTTCGTCCAGGTTTATGTCGATGTGGCCGGGCGCGTGCGCGGCATCGATCACCGTCAGGATGCCCGCTTCCCGCGCCCGCCGACAGACTTCTGCGACAGGGAAGATGAGCGCCGTCGCCGACGTGATGTGGCTAATGAAGATGACCTTCGTGCGCTCCGTCACGCCCACCCACAATTGCTCAACGAAGTCATCCGCCGTCGTGATCGGCAGCGCGATGGGCTGGTTGATGTAGCGGACCCCCTTCTTGGCGCAGTTGAACCGCCAGGTCCGATCTGACGCGCCGTACTCATGGTTCGTCGCCAGCACCTCGTCGCCAGGCTGCAAATCCAGCGAGCGCGCGACGATGTTCACCGCGAACGTGATGTTGGGGACATAGACCAGGTCGTCCGGACTCGTGTGGAGGTACTCCGCGAGCGGAGCCCGGGCTTCCGCCAGCAAATCCCGGATTCTGCGGCCCAGGAATTCGACCGGCTCCCCCTCCAGCTCGCGCTGCCAGGCCTGGTAGCGCTCGAACACGGGTCGCGGTGTCGCGCCGAAGCTCCCGTGATTGAGGAATGTCACCTCTGGCCGCAAGAGAAACTGATCCCCTACCCCTGGCCAGGGCAAGTTGAACGCCGTCTCCGCGAGCGCTTTCTCACCCTGCGCCATGTTCGGTCTCGACCCCACCGTCATCGTCTCCTCCCTTACTTTGCTTCTACCAGCGGATTGTTTAAGGCTTCAACGCGCCCCTGACAAAGTCGGTAATCACCGCAATCACTTCGGACGAGAACGGCTTGCTGGAATCGGTGTAGTCGCTACTTGGATTCGGTACGCCGTCAATGACCTTGAAAACGTGATTGACGTTGGGGAGGCGGGCGAATTTTGCTGTAGCATTCCCGGCCCGTTGAAACGCTTCGGCCAGCAGCGCCACGTCGTCACACAGCACTTGCTGATCCTTTTCGCCACATACGATCAAGACCGGCAGCGTCTTCGGCAACTCCTCCACGATCTTGACGGGGTCGTAGCGGTTCGTGCTCCGCAGGAACTTCAGCGCCGACGGCGGGAAGATGCGCAGCCATTCGGGCCGGACGTCTGCGGGCAGCCTGCCTTCGCGGGCTACCTGCTCTATGATGCGGCCCAGCTCAGCCAGGTTCGCATCAGCCTGTTCCTGCGTCATCACTTTGGCTGCCACTGCTCCCTCGTTCTGCGCGCTAAGCTGCTGGCGCATAATTGTGAGCAATGGCTTCGAAAGGGGCATGACCAGGATGAGCGCGGCGAGTGACGCGTCCTTGAGCCGTTCAGCGGCGGCCAGCGCGATCAGGCCGCCCTCGCTGTGGCCGAGCAAGCCGATGCGCGCCGAGTCGATTTCGTCGCGCGCTGCCAGGAACTCAAAGGCGGCAACCGCACTGTCCACGTATGGGTCAAAAGTGATGGCAGCCGGATCCAATCCTAGGCTCGCGATGCCGGTCTTGCCGATGCCCAGTTTGTCGTAGCGCAGCGAAGCGACGCCCGCATCTGCCAGGATGCGCGCCAGCATCTTATGCGAGTCGATGTTGCCGGCCAGCAAGCTAGAGTTCCCGTCGCGGTCGGTCGGGCCGCTGCCTGAGATGAGCACCATCGCCGGGAGCTTGCCTTTGGGGGCGCTCGGGATGAGCAGCGTCCCGTAGACGGTCGCGTTGCCAACCTGGAAGGTAACTTCTTGCTCATCCGGCGCGAAAGTCAGCGGGGGACGCGCGGGACGAAGGAACAATCCCGATACCCTGCGCTCAGGATTGAGCGTGATGACCGCATCCATGGCACCATGCTCGAAGCCCAGCGTCAGTGTGACGCTCTTCTGACCTTGCTGTTCCTGTACCGCATGGCCGGTTCCGCCTTGGTACTCGCCGAGTGGCGCGATCAACGTTGCCCACGCCGTCTTCAGCTGATCCTGATCGAGCGCCTTCGCCATTGCCGCATCAAAGCGCTCGGTGACGCTCTCAAAATCGCCCTTGACCATTGCCTCGGCTATCTGGCGAGCAATCATCAAAGCATCATCCATATGCCGGCCAATCCTTTCTGTGAGCGCGCATAGCTCTCCAACGGCATCTACGACGCGGCTCCACCAGCCCAGCTCTGAGGCGCAGTCGTCAAGCGGCGATCCGCCTCGAGCGCCTGGCTGGCGACTAGGGCGAGATACGTATCCTGGCAGGCCTCGGCCAGGGAATAGAATGGCTCGCCACTCTCGACGTAGTGTGCCATCTTCAGGAGACACGTCCCAACAGCGATCTCATCATCCGAGAGTGTCGCCGGCGCTAACGGATTCACATACAGCCACTCTTCGCCGGCCTGAATCCCCTTGAGATACTTGCCCTCCAGGTTGCCGTTGGCGCCGGTCTCATGGCGGAAGAAGTCAAGATGGATCGGCGTGTTGAAGTCGCGCAGGTAGCTGGCGCTGAAGTCGATGATCTCGCCCCGGGCCCCTCGCACCAGCAGCCGCTGGCCGCGTATCCAAGAGAAGTACTGGTCGCCGCTAAAGTCTACGACACCGAGTTTGTCACCGAAATCGAAAATGGTGATGTCCTGCGCCGACGTCCTGATTGTCTCATGCGTCGGGCCACCGGCGCGTCCCGGACCTTCCACGAGGGGCGAGTGGAACTGATGCGTCTGGACCGTGGCATCCTCGAACGTAATACCAAGGAAGCGGCGCATGAGACTTGTGCCGTGATAACCGTGCGCCACAGATACTTGCGCCTGCGACACGCGGCCGAGCTTGCCGCTGGCGACCAGGCTCAGCCGCGCCGCGTGGTGGGGCTGAAGGTGGTACTGCTCGGCCACCTGCACGCGAGCGCCGCCAACCTCCCGCCACAAGGTGTTGAGGCTCTCAACCGTCGGCGACGGAGGCGTCTCGGAGAGCACGGCGACGCCCTGGTCTACAATCTGTCGGATGATCTCGGCGTTGACTTCACGCGGGACAGACGTGACGACGAAAGCCGGTTGCGTCGCGTCGATGAGCTGTGCGACAGACGAGAAGACGGGGACACCGAATCGCGCGCCAACCGCCCCGCTACGCGCCGAGGTCCGGCCGACTAGTCCGGTAACGCGAAATCGATCAGGTAGAGCCGCCGCGATGCGCAGGAAGAACTCGGCGCGCCAGCCTGCGCCGACCATGCCAAATTCGATGCGAGAGGTACGCATATCAATTCTCCAGCCGCCAAGCCATAGCGCCACTCCCCGGTCATCACCTGCATCCCCAAGTCAATTTTGGATTGAGACAAACCGCCTCCTCAAGCAATGCGGCGCGGCATGTATACGGCGATCTCAGACCCTTCAGCCAGAAAGGCCGACGTAGGCGCCGCCGATAGCGATGCCACAAACTCTGGCCCATAGAGAGCCGCCACGTCGCACTTGAACTCTGGCTCCGCCCCCTGCCACACGCGCCAGCGAGGGTGGGCCACCTGATACTCGGTCGTTCCACCGTCGCGCTGCGCCGTATAGCCCCAGTAGTGCTCGGTGATGAATTGCTCCTTACTGCCGTCGCGCAAGGGCGCTGGCTCGCCCATCGGCCGCACCGCCATGTGGTTCCAGCCACTCTTCGTGCGCCAGGCATAGCTCACCCGGCCGGGCGTCTGATTTGGACGAGTTGGAGCATCCGCCTGCATCGGAAGGGCGACGTATGGCTCGTTATAGAGGAGCCGCGCTGTCCAAGCAATAGCCGGACGCGGGACAATCTCGCGCACGAATGTCACACCGCGTCGCACCTCGCCGTCTATCTCGTAGCGTACGTAGAAACGCAGGTTCACTTCTGGAAAGTGGCGGTGGAACGGCGCCGGAGCGCCAAGCACGCGCGTCCGCAGGAAGCGAAAACCGACGATGCTGACGAGGGTCTCGCCATTCCACGTGTCTAGCTCAGTTCCCTTAGGAACATACGGGCGCAGTACTGACGGGTCGATGCGGTAGTTCAGCATGGCGAGATAGCGCCACTCACCTGTCATGAACACTCTTGCCGAACTGCCATTCGAGTCTGCCACTGCATCCTCCCCATTGCCTTGCGCATGATGTGTGCCGCGCCGAGGTTTGCGCTATAATCTACGGATAGTCACTGTGGAAAGGGCGAGGTTATGACCGAATCGGACAAGACGCGCGTCATCCTGCTCATTGGGACGCAGACATATCGAGGCACGCCGTTTGTAGAAGCGGCCGAACGTATCGGGCTGGAGGCCGTCAAAGGCCTGGACATGCCGAAGCCCCTGGCGCGCCACTGGCGGGCGACACTCCCCCTCGACTTCCGCGATTCGGACAAGGCGGTGGCGGACATCGTCGCCTTCGCTCGGCAATCGCCGGTACGGGCCATCCTGTGCGTCGACGACAACGGCGCTGTCATCGCGGCGCGCGCTGCCGCAGCCCTCGGCCTCTCCCACAGCTCACCCGATGCCTCGCTCGCGGCGCGGGATAAGCTCATCATGCGCCAGCGGCTCGCGGCGGCCGGCGTGCCTATCCCCTGGTTCCGCCACCTCACGACCGACGATGACCCGGCGCGCATCGCCGACGAGATCGAATACCCGGTCGTGATCAAGCCCACGCATCTCGCGGCAAGCCAGGGCGTCATTCGCGCCAACAACCCCACTGAGTTCATCGACGCCTTCTACTGCACGCGCAGCATTGCCCTTGCGACCGGCGACACGCTGGAAAAGCGGCAGGCCGCAGACATGCTGGTCGAGGGGTACATCGACGGCTTCGAGGTGGCGTTGGAGGGCATCCTGGCCGAGGGGCATCTGAAGCTCCTCGCGCTGTTCGACAAGCCTGACCCGCTCGTCGGGCCGTACTTTGAAGAGACCATCTACGTGACGCCTTCGCGCCTACCCACCGACACCCAGGCCTCCATTGTTGCCTGCGCGGCCGACGCTTGCGCGGCGCTCGGCCTGCGCGAGGGGCCGGTCCACGCCGAGCTGCGCATCAACGACGACGGCCCGTGGGTCATTGAGGTGGCGGGGCGGTCCATCGGCGGGTTATGCTCCAAGACCCTTCGTTTTGGCACGGAAGACATGTCACTCGAAGAGTTGATTCTGCGCCGCGCGGTCGGCATGGACGTGGCCGCGCTCCAGCGAGAAAACCGGGCGGGCGGTGTGATGATGATCCCCATCCCCGCCGCTGGTATTCTCAAGAGTGTCGAGGGGGTGGAGGACGCCCTAGCCGTGCCGGGCATTGAGGAGGTAGACATCACCCTCCCGCTTCAGCATCCGGTGATTCCGTTGCCGGAGGGCGCGAGCTACCTGGGGTTCATCTTCGCGCGCGGTGAGCGTCCCGATGAGGTCGAGGCGGCCTTGCGCGAGGCGCACCGTCGGCTACACTTCACGATTGTGCCCAACCTGCGGCTGATGGCCTGACCGTCCCTTGTCATGCTGAGCACAGCGAAGCATCCGCAACGGGAGACCCTTCGCGTTGCCCAGGACGACACGAGTGTTCACTTGCGCGGCGCAGCGCCCTTTGCCGGCGCAGGCGCGCCCTTCGCGCCGCCTTTGCCACCGCCCCCGGTGTCGGGCGACCAGCCCTCCGGCATCGCCTCTTCCTCGTCGCCGAACAGGAAGACTTCCATCTGCTCGGTGAGCCACTTGCGCGCCTCGGGGTCGGCGCCCACCAGGCCATAGTGATTGACAAGGATCACGGATTGTCGCTTCCACATATCCCACGCCAAAGCAGAGATATTGTCGTAGATGCGCTGGCCTAGCTCACCGGAAAAGGGCGGCTTATCCAAGCCGGGCAAACGCCGCTTGAGCTTGGCGCACATGACCATGCGCGGTTGCGGTGTTAAAGGTACAGAAGCGGCAGGTGATGCCGCAGGCGACGCCTGTTCAGGTGGCTGTGCTGCTAACTGTTCCTCGCCAGCGAGAGCCTTATCCTCTGGGGCGGCCTCACCGCCTTCCTTTTTCTCCGGCTTGTCGCCCTTGAAGAATCGCGAAAACATGGCGCTGGTTCTCCCTTCCTCGCGCATTCGACAGGTCTGCGAATGTCGCGTCTGAGCCTTCTCTTCTTCGGCATGGAGGGCGTTTTTTCGCGGGCGCCGCTCGCTGCCCTTCTGGACGACGGCCACGACGTGCGCGCCGTCGTCGTCCCCCGTCCCTACGCGCTGCCCGGCAGCAGTTCTGCCCCGCGCCTCCTCAACCCGCCCCGTCAGCATGGCCTGACGCTGCAACTTGCGGGCCAGCCGACCGAGCCTAACATCCTACAAATGGCGTGGGACAGGGGCATCCCGGTTCTGGAAATCCAGCGGCCCTTGCAGCCTGACACCCTCGCGGCGCTGGCTGCCTACACGCCGGACGTCATCTGCGTTGCCTGCTTCCCCTACCTGCTGCCGCGCAGGCTGCTCACCATGCCACGCCACGGCGGCTTCAACGTTCACCCATCGCTGCTGCCCGCCTATCGCGGCCCGTCGCCCCTCTTCTGGGTCTATCGGGATGGGCTTGAGAACGCCGGCGTCACGGTACACCAGATGGACACGGGGGCCGACACGGGCGACATCGCCGCGCAACAGGCCGTAGAGTTACCCGACGGCACGCGCTATGGCGACGCTGAGGGCAGCCTGTCTCGTGTGGGCGCCCGGCTTCTTGTCAGCGTTCTAGACAAGGTCGCCATCGGTCAGGTACAATGGCGACCACAGCCACCTACAGACGCTCCGAAAGCGCCAACACCGGGCGATGATGCCTACATCGTTGAGACGACCTGGTCCGCGGGCCGGACGTTCAACTTTATCCACGGCGTTGCGGAGTGGGGCCACCCATTCACCATCATGACAGCGAACGGCGTCCTTAGCGTCCGCGATGCCTCGGCTTTCGATGGGACACAAACGTTGCCAGCGCCATTGAAGCGCGAGGGCAATCACCTGGCGGTGCAATTCTCGCCCGGCGTTGTCTACTTCGAGTTACGCACTATCGAAGATTATCCACCATGATAACGCGGGCGTCAAGCGCCGGATTTGACAGGTCTCCGGCTCTGACGTACCCTATCACCGCGCTCGACGGGTACATCCTCTTTCATCCGGTGCTGCCATGCAACGCTTTTACTCCGGCGCTGAAGCCGACACACTCTTCGCCGGCGCCACGGCCCTGACCGCCGATGTGGTCATCATCGGCGGCGGTCAGGCTGGTCCCGCTACGGCCTGGGCGCTGGAGCGCGAAGACCCCACGTTACGTATCGTGGTTCTCGAAGCCAACGCACAGCTTGCGGGCGGGGCCTCCACCGCCTCCCTGGAGCAGTTCCGTACCTGCTGGACGCCGCAGGCTATCGCCGAACAGGTGCGCTGGAGCGCGCAGATATTCCTCGACCCCGACACGTATCTCGGCGAGGGCGCTGCCCAGGGTATCAACGTCCGCCGCCGCGGCTATCTCTGGCTCGCAATGGACGAGGCCGAAGCGCGCGCCCAGCGAGAGAACATCACCCTGCTGCACGCGTGGGGGCTGCGCCACGCCTGTACCCTCGACGCCGACGACGTGCGGCGAGCGTATAGCTGGCTGCCAGAGCGCGTCGTCAGCGCGAAGCTCGACCCAATGGCTGGATGGCTCAACTCGGACTTTCTGGCGAATCGCTTCGCTCGGACGACCCACAACACGCGCTTTCTGCTGGACACGCCTGCACAAGCCATCTTCGCTGACAACGGACGCGTCACAGGCGTGCGCACGCCGCGCGGCGAGGTCCACGCGCCCGTCGTCGTCCTGGCCGCCGGACCAGGCAGCCGCGCCCTTGGCCGCACGGTCGGAGTCGACTTGCCCCTTGTCTGCATCCCGCGCCAGAGCTTCTCTACTCCCTACCGCGACCCGACTATCCCAGCCGATGCCCCAGTCGTCATCAGCCGTTTCCCCTACGCCCACTTCCGCCCTGACGGCGAAGGGCTGCTGTTCGCCTGGTCTTACCACTGGGCGCGCCATCCGCGAGATGAACAGGCTCCAGGTTATGTTGATACCATCCCGCCGGTGCATACTCTCAAGGACCCGCGCTTCCCGGAAGCGACGCTCTATCTGCTCGCCAAGCAGTTCGGCCACCGCGAGGGCCAGGGGTTCCGCGACCCGCGCTACCTCTCGCGGCGCATCGCCCATCAGATCGGCTACTACGTCTATCGCCAGCCGACGGTGGACGAGCACGGCCGCATCATCCACAGTGAGCGCGCCATCATCGACCGCACTCCTGGTGTCGACGGCCTCATCCTGTCCGTCGCCCACGCTGGCCACGGTATCATGACGGCGCCCGCCGCCGCTCACATTGCGGCGTCGCTCGCGCTCGACAAGACGCCGCGCGTTCCGCTGTGGCAAGACTTCGGGTTAGCCGTCAAGCGCGTCGCCTATGAAGAAGGAGGCGGCCTCTAATACCGCCGCTTTGACCTTCCGAGTACTGGAACTGGGTATGAGTTCGCCATCCACCTATATCCGCACGTCATTCACCTGGCTGGCTTACCTGATGGTGGGCTACTTCAGCACCTTGGAGAGCATGCTCGGCCCCACGCTGCCGCTGCTCCAGCAGCAACTCAATCTGAGCTACACCGTGGTCAGCCTGCATTTCAGCGCCTTCGCCCTGGGCATCATTCTAACCGGCCTGGTCGGCGACAGGATTATCGGGCGCTTGGGGCGGCGCACCGCGTTGTGGAGCGGGGCGTTGGGAATGGTGGTCGGAGAGATGCTGGTCGCTCTCGGGCACAACGCGACGCTGACCATCCTCGGCGCGATGACCATCGGGCTCCTTGGCTCACTCACGCTCGTCACCGTCCAGGCCGGGCTGTCTGACCAGTACGGCAGCCGCCGCGTGACCGCGCTGAGCGAGGCAAGTGTCGTCGCGAGCCTGTTCTCCATCGTAGCGCCCTTAACTGTCGGCCTGTTCACGGCTTCCGTGATCGGCTGGCGGGGCGCGTATGGGCTGGCGATGGCCTTCTGCCTGATTGTGGCGCTGTTGTTTCACCCCACTCCCATTCCCTTGGCAGAGCAACACACGGGCTCGAGTCAAACGCCAGGGCGAGCCATCCTGGGGTTGCCGTTCTGGGCCTACTGCGCGGTATTCTTCGTGGCCAGTGGGGTCGAGTGGGCGCTACTTGCGTGGGCGCCAACATTTCTGCAAGAGGTGGGGGGCGCCAGCCCCGCCGAGGCAGCGACGCTCATGAGTGTGTTCTTCGGCGCCATGCTCGTTGGCCGTCTGAGTGGGAGCGTTCTGAGCCGCCGCATGGGCAGCAGCGCGTTGTTACTTCTCGCTTTGGCGGTCGCGCTGGCTGGCTTTCCTGTGTTCTGGCTTGCGCCCTGGTTACCGCTACGTATCGTTGGGCTGATTGTGACGGGGGTCGGGATCGCAAACCAGTATCCGTTCTCCATCGCCAATGCCATGCACGTCGCTGCCCGCTACGCCGACGCGGCCAACGCTCGCCTGGCCCTCACCAATGGGTTGGCGGGCCTCCTGGCCCCCTTTATCCTGGGGGCGATCGCTGACAGCTCCGGCATCCAACAGTCCTATGCCGTTGTCGCAGCACTCTTAGTTGTGGCCGTCGCAACCGCCTTGGTTGCGAATCGCGTCGCCACCGGCGCTGTTCCCGCAGATATTTAGGTACACAGCGTCAGGCAGCGCGCTCCGAGGCGCGACGCTGTGTCTCAGCCACAAATTTCTCAACAGCCTGCGCAAACTGGTCATGCTGCTCCAAGACACCCATGTGGCCCGACGGTTGGAGCATGACCAGGTCTGCATTCGGGATAGTCTCGCCCATGTGGAGGCTGGCGTGCGGGCGGGTCAGGCGGTCGTGATCGCCGCCGACGACAAGCGTCGGGACGCTAATGTGCGGCAAGGTGTCCGTCTCATCAAAGCGCATCATCCCCAGCGAGCCGCGAGCAGCCACCCCAGGCCATGCAAGCAACTGGAACCGCGCAACAAAGTCAATCTGCCCCCGCGTCTCACAGCCCGCAAAGCCAGCCAGGGCAGCAATCGCCTGCAGGCTGCCGTTGAGGTAGCTCAGCCAGTTCATCAGCCACATCACGGGCGCCAGCCAGATGGTGAGGTAGGTCAGTGGCTCGATGATGGGCTTCTGAATCGCTCGGAAGAAGCTGCTGGCTAGGATAGTATGCGTGGGCGTGGTATACGTCGTGTTGGTGAGAACCAGGCCCTGCACCCGGCGCCCTAGTTCCTGCGGGAATAGACGGCAGAAGGTGAGCATGATCATGCCGCCGATGCTGTGGCCCACGAGCGTGACGGGACCTTTGCCCGTGAAGTCCACGACGGCGCGCAAGTCGTGCGCCATGCGCTCAAGGTGGTAGTCGTTGTTGTTCGGGCGCGTCGACTCGCCTAAACCACGCAAATCCCAGACGATGAGACGGAAGCGCTCGGCGAGGGCCTGCTTGGCATAGTACCACTCCGTCGAGTTCAGACCCCAGCCGTGCGTCAGGACTAGTGTCGGCGCGTCCGAGCGGCCATAGACCTCGACCTGCAGCTCCGTACCATCCGCGCCCGCAATTCGATGCGTCTCCCCGCCGCGCACCATGTGCGGCTCGTCCGCGCCATGTCGGCCAAGCAGCAGCAAGACCAGCGGGCGGCCTAGCAAACTGACAAGGAGCATGACCACTCCGCCGATCAGGTAGCCGATGCCGATCACGATACCCACGTACCAGGCGTATATCAAGTAGACGCCACCGCCGAGAAGGGACAGAGAGAGGAGACCTGCCAGCCATACTAAGAGGAATGCAAACGGGAAGAGAAACATACCTATGCCTTTCGCAAACAAGCCTTAGAAGTTCAATTTGCAACTCCCTCCCGTTCCGCAAGTTCCAGGCCACACGGCTCACGTTGCACCCAAAGCGCATTCAGGCCGTCAATGACCCTTTGCCAGCACAGTGATAAACTCCTCATCGTCCTCGCCGATAGTGCTGAAGCCGCATTTCTCCAGAACTCGCTGCGACGCGACGTTGGTTTTCGCCACGTGAGCGTACAACGGCCGCGCCGCGATTCGCGCCACAAACTGGGATAGCGCAGCTGTCGCCACACCGTGTCCCCAGTAGTCGCGCCCAATCCAGTAGCCTACAAGGCGCTCCCCATCCTGCTCCCAGCTCCCGATATTACCCGCCACTTGACCATCGACCAGAATCGTCTGCTTGATGGCACTCTCATCGGCCAGGACTTTGTCCCAGTGCGCCATGAACGCGCCCCTATCCCGCGACGGAAACGCAGCCATTTCGGTCGCCACCGGGTCGAGCTGATGCTCGAAGAAGATCGGCAGATCGTCGGGTGTCACATCACGTAGGTGTACCTCACCTGCCATTCTCCATCTCCTCACGCATGGTTTTCGAGCTGCCGCTGGGACACCCTTTCGAGAATGCTCGTCGCAATTTCCCCCACCGTTCGGTCCTCGGTCGAGATGTGTTCCTGATAGTGATTGTCCTCGAGCACCGGAACACATTGCGCAGCCTTCTCCCACGGCCACGTTCCAGGCCCGTCGCCCCGGTCGAGCAGGCGCTGCTGGACGACGGGAAGCGGCGCCGTCAGGCAGAAGTGGTAGACTGGCGCGACGGCCTCGAACCCGCTGCGGATGGCGGCCAGGTAGGAGCAATTGACCAGGGTCATCGGCACGATCAAGGGGCGTTCGTACTGGCGGTAGAGGTGTTGCCCCGTCGTGACGGTCAGCAAACGCCATAGGGCAATGTCCTGGTAGTCGTCCGTGTCTTCCGCGCCATATCGCACGCCTTCCGTGACCCGACGGGCGCACGTCCCGACCACCTCAGGATCGAACAGCAAAGCGCCGGGGATCAGCTCAAGAAGAGCACACGCGACCGCCGTCTTGCCGACACCAAACGACCCGTTGAGCATGAGGATGCCCAGCTGACTACGCGAAGAAACGTTCGGTCTCATGTCGCCGACTTCATAGGTCGTCGACATCGAGCGGGCGAACCTGTGCTCTGGCGATTTCCGCTCTAGCTCGCTGGGCCGCTTCAATCAGTTGTGCCTGAGTTCTCCCAAATGTATTGTCCCATCGAAGTTCGTCTTCGAGATCTGCGATATACTCTCGCAGATGCTGGCGAAGCATGAAACGTAATGACATCACTTCATCTTCCTGACTGTTTCGAGATGCGCGTCACGTCCCGAGGCGCAGGCAGGGGACCCCGATACCATAAGAGCGGCAAATAGACTTGGTGAGCCTCGTTCGTCAGGGTGATTGTTTCGTCGATGCTACCATCGCTGCCGTGGTCAATGCGCAGCACGAGCGAGCCTCCTGTCCAGCCCGTGTAATCCACGTAGTGTGTGTCGCCATGCGCCACCGACGCATGCGCATGGGTGAACTCCTGTTCCGTCTGAGCTGTGTGGATAATGCGCAGGTCATACTCCCCACCGCTCGCGTTCTTGTTGTTGAGCACAAGCACCCCATGCGGCATGTCTACGGTGGTCGTTACGACCTCGCCCGCGCCAATGTCCACGCCATGCATTTCGAACAGCCAGCCTTCGGTACCAGTTTCGAAGGTCAGGGACAGTGTCGGCGTCTTTGCCTCGCTGGCCTTGAAGGCCAGCTTTGTTCCATCCGCCGTCGTCATAAGTTCGTCACGCGAGGATGACTGCAACGGCACGTCGCGCACGAGGTGGAAGAAACCCGGCCCGACGATGCTTAGCATGTCTGTCTCCGACGCCTCGAGTCGGCTGCCGTCTATAGAGACCGTGTAATCGGCAGTCGGCAACGCATATTGCGGGAAGCTGATGTACGGCGCCTCAGGATTTCCACCGCTGATATCTCTTCGGTCCGCCCCCGGGATCTCATTCACAAGCTCGGGCCCTACGCCTCCTATCCGCTGCTCCTGGGCGTTTGTCACCCACAAGTCGGCGCCACCGTAGAGCGCTACAGTCAGCAGCCCACCGCCAGCAGACCCGTCCGACACCTTGGACTGACGTGGGAATGGCGGCCAACGCAGTGGATACTCGAGTGTCTTCGTGCCATAGATCTTCGGATTGCCGTAGTCCCCGATCTCCAACCAGTTCGGATTATCTAGAGGAAAACCGGGATGCCTCACCTTCCACTGACCCGAAGGCTCGCGCCACACAACAATGACGCGGTCTATGCCGGGCTCATTGGAGTCGTAGATGTTCAGGGTATAGCTTTCAGGGTCGAGCTGCTGCATTCTATCGACAACGACCACGTGGGATCCCTCGACCTTCAAAGTCCCGTTATCTTGCCTAACAGTGACGGCAATGGCGAAGTCGGTGGGCGAACCCTCGTCCAAGAAAGTCGCCATACGTCGCCAGGATTCCTCGAAAGTCGGGTTGATCTCTGGATCATCTGACACCATCCACGCTCTCAGCATTTCGCCGATGATATAGCGTTTCACAGTGAGATTATTGGGCAAGTTCCACGTATTCATGGCCGAGGGATCGAGATCGGATGGCTCCTGGTCCAGTGCATGTAGCCTCTTGCCATTGTACAACGTTATCGCTGCATTCGTCATCCCGGTGCATGCTCCACTGTCAACGAGAGTGTCGTACACAGCCTTAATGAGGCTATCAGCTCCTGACCGCCAGGGACAATTGAGGCGGTTGAGTGACATACAGTCTTCATGCGCATCAGCCCCCAGAACATTCTCGAGAGCCTGTTTATCGAACACGAGAGGCACGGGCCCTGGTCCTGCCACGTCCTTGTTCCGAAAATGGAACCCGTTCACGTTCGGTCGGAAGCCGCTGTCATGCGGACAGTAGAGGCGAAAGTATGAGAAGTCGGCAGACAAGTTCGAGCTGCTGGACTGCGATGCGACGACGTCTAGCCCGACCTCGATACTCTTGCTCAATGCCATCGTCGTGCTGCCGGCCTCATGCCAACCTGTTGTGCCGGACGGTCGCCAGCGCGCGGTAAACGTGTCACCGCGCCGGGTCAGACTCAGGTCAATCACTGTCGCAGTCGTTGGCTGCGTGTCGGGGCCTGTGATGACGGTGTAGTGTCCGCCGCTATTCTGGCTCAACAGGATGCCTTGCTGGTTACCAACACCGACGAGACCACGCTCCAGGCGCAGGAAATTGTCTGCATCCTGCCAGATAACGATCCCCGCGCCCTGGTAGCCGCTCCCCGGGTCAAGCATCACTGAAGTCTCGACGGCGAACTCCTCACCCGCCCGTCGCATCAGGCGCGGAGCGTCCTGGTTGGAGTAGGGCGCGAGATCATAGCCTGGCGGGGCCGTGATACGCAGAACTGGATCAGGGCTGGCGCCTGGAGTCACAAACGTGTAGGTCGCGGTGCTGCCTTGACGGGGGTTGACCCAGTGCCAGTCAGAGTCGAGCGTCGAGTCATTGAAAAGATCTTCGGCATCCCGGCAGGCGGTTGGCGCCGTGACAGGTGTCAGCAAGAAGGCATGCTGTTCTTCAGATGCTGTATTGCAGTTGATGCATCCCTGCCCGACAATCTCACCCCTATCATTGATGTCCATCGCTTGCTCAAGATGCCAGGGCGAACCTGGGGGAAGAAGAGTGTCGAGATCCGTGAGGACGCCGTTCAGCCACAGGAACGCATGATCCTCGACGTCGAAGTCATGGCGCACTCGATAGGTGCCGACCACCTGCCCGCCCCGATTGATGCCATATGCGACACTCGTCTCCCCAGGCGTACCTAGGTCCCGGGCAGCGTATCCGCCCGTGCTAGTACGGTCCCACAAAATTGCTTGAGGGTTGTTATAGGCGCCCCTATATCCCACGATATTGCCGCCCTCGCTCACCCTCCACGGAAAACCCGGATAACTGAGCGCCCCGACGTCACGAGCGTCATATCCGCCAGTGCTATTGCGCTCCCACAAAATCGGACCCGGCTCACTCTCAGGGCCGATGCCGACGCCAACGATTTTCGCTGCTCCGCTGGTTAAGGCAAGCGGCCAGCTATGATGCTGCCCGGGGGTACGCAACTCTGTCAGCGTACCATCCTCCCACAGAAACCCGGTCCGAACGTTGTTGAGCGTACTATAACCGACAATACGTACAACGCCCCCGTCGTCACTGATATCATAGGCTTCGCAAAGCACCCAAGGGGAGTTAGCCGGCAGCCGATCATTCAAATCGATTGGCACGCGATTCTCCCATAAGACAGCTCGGCTCTGGCCGGGGCATGGGGCGTTAGGGTCTGAACCTGTTCCCGTTGCGCCTACGATACGCCCCGCCTCACTAATCCCGCTTGCGTTGATCGAATACTGATCAATCAACCCGGGCAATTCGTAGATCTGGCGCCCCACCCACACAACTGGTGAGCGTCCGAGAAGTGCAGTAGAAGTTGACCGGCCAATAATGTCCCCTGCGTTGCTGATAGCGGTGGCAAAACTGTCTACATGCCTTCCAGATGGAACAGCCAAGGCTCCCAGGTCTACGAATGTGTAGTCCGAGGGGGAAAGCGTGGCGGGTTTGGTAGAGGGAGCATGCTGTGGGGGATTGGGGGCCGCCTGGACTCCATTAGAAGGCACGAATGCGAGGCCTGGGGCCAGAGCTAGCGCGGCAAATAGCAAACCAATAATGAGGAACCGAACGTGGCTACGCATGGCTGGCTCCTTTGGCATCATCGAAGCGGTGGGACAGGTGAAACGGACGCTGCTGAGGTATCGAGGTGTATGCAACACAATATACTGCAAAGGACGTTCGTTGTCTATCGGTAAGTCGGATGATTTCTGCGGGTCAGCCTGACTCTCAGCACATCAAGAACAACGAAGGCATCGGGGAAAGATTCTTCCAAAATTAGATTCTGGACAGCAGGCGTGAACGAGAGAATTAGCCGAGAGGGTCAATCATGAAAGCATATCAGAGGGTCCAACCAGGAAAAGGGCAGGAGTCGGTGTGGGACTACCCGCGCCCGCCGCGCGTTGAGGACAGTGACAAGCACATTCAGGTGACGTTCAACGGCGTGGTCATCGCCGACACGCACCGCGCCAAGCGCGTCCTGGAGACGAGCCACCCGCCCGTCTACTACATTCCGCTCGAAGACATCCAGATGGAGTACCTGACACGTACCGGCCGCGCCAGCTACTGCGAGTGGAAAGGCCGCGCAGGCTACTACACAGTGACTGTCGGCGAGCGGACAGCGCGGGATGGTGCCTGGTTCTACCCCGCCCCCACACCAGCCTTCGCCGCCATCAAGGATTATGTCGCCTTCTACCCAGGGCGCATGGATGCCTGCACCGTGGACGGCGAGGTAGTGACACCGCAGCCGGGCGACTTCTACGGCGGCTGGATCACGCGCGACATCGTCGGCCCGTTCAAAGGCGAGCCTGGCACACAAGGGTGGTAGCAAACAATGCGCATGTGAGCATGGGCCAGCTTGTATCCGGCTGCCCTCTGAAATTCTATCTTGCCTCTAGAAGGGGGTCATTGTATACTGAGGCCATAGCCCGCATAAGTCATGATGTTCAAAGGCGCCCATCATGGAAATCATTGAATCCCAAATCGACACCGACGACGAACGATTTGCCGCGAACGCCGCTCACAACCAAGCCCTGGCCAACGAGTTAAAGGAGCGCCTCGCCCTGGTGCGCAAGGGTGGCGGCGAGCGCGCCCAAAAGCGGCACGCCGAGCAGAATAAGCTCTTTGTCCGCGACCGTATCCGCCGCCTTCTCGACCCCGGCTCGCCCTTCCTGGAGCTGTCGCCCCTCGCCGCGTGGGACATGTACTTCAACGAAGCGCCGGCGGCGGGCATCGTGACCGGCATTGGTTCGGTCGCGGGCCGCGAGTGCATGATTGTCGCCAACGACGCCACAGTGAAGGGCGGCACGTACTACCCCACCACGGTCAAGAAACATCTGCGCGCCCAGACCATCGCCGAGGAGAATCACCTCCCGTGCATCTACCTGGTCGACTCAGGCGGCGCGTTCCTGCCCATGCAGGACGAGGTCTTCCCCGACGTGGATGACTTCGGGCGCATCTTCTACAACCAGGCCCGCATGAGCGCCCAGGGCATCCCCCAGATTGCCGTCGTCATGGGGTCCTGCACGGCGGGCGGCGCGTACGTCCCCGCGATGAGCGACGAGACCATCATCGTGCGCGGCACCGGGACGATCTTCTTGGGCGGGCCGCCGCTGGTCAAGGCAGCCACGGGCGAGGAAGTCTCAGCCGAGGACCTGGGCGGCGCGGATGTCCACACGCGCCTCTCCGGTGTGGCTGACCATCTCGCTCTCAACGACGACCATGCCATCGATCAGGCGCGCGCCATCGTCGCAACGCTGAACACGCGCAAACGCGTCGACCTCGACATCGCACCACCGGAAGAGCCGTTGTACGACGCCGAGGAGCTGTACGGCATCCTCCCGCGCACCTTCCGTGAGACCTACGACGTGCGCGAGGTCATCGCCCGCCTCGTGGACGGCAGCAAGCTGCGCGAGTTCAAGCCGCTCTACGGCGAGACGCTCGTGACCGGCTTCGCCCGCATCCACGGCTACCCAGTCGGCATCCTGGGCAACAACGGCGTCCTATTCCGCGAATCTGCTCTAAAAGGCGCTCACTTCGTCGAGCTATGCACGGCGCGCAACATCCCCCTGCTGTTCCTCCAGAACATCACCGGCTTCATGGTGGGGCGAGAGTATGAGGCGGGCGGTATCGCCAAAGACGGCGCAAAAATGGTGCACGCCGTCGCCAACGCCCGCGTGCCGAAGTTGACCGTGATCATCGGCGGCTCGTTCGGGGCGGGCAACTACGGCATGTGCGGGCGCGCGTATGCCCCGCGCTTCCTGTGGATGTGGCCCAACAGCCGCATCAGTGTCATGGGCGGCGAGCAGGCCGCGAATGTCCTTTTGACGGTCAAGCAGGATCAGCTTGCCCGCGCGGGACAGGCGCTCATGCCAGCCGTCGAGCAGGAGCGTTTCAAAGCGCCCATCCTCGAAAAGTACGAGCACGAAGGCAACCCTTACTATTCCACGGGGCGGTTATGGGACGACGGCATTCTCGATCCGTCGGAGACGCGGCGCGTCCTGGCCCTTGCCCTCTCGGCGTGCCTCAACGCGCCGACGGAGCGCACCGAGTACGGCGTCTTCCGCATGTAGCCTGGAGAGCGTCATGCCCCTAACCGTCACCGCACGCGCGCCGATGCGCTTCGATCTCGGCGGAGGCTGGACCGACGTGCCACCCTTCTCGACCGAGGAAGGCGGCGCTGTCCTCAACGTCGCTATTCGCCGCTACGCAACGGTGCGCGTCCAGCAGCGCGAGGATGCCCGTATTCGGCTCGCATCCAATGACTATCAAGTCACGGTTGAAGCCGACCGCCTCGACACCCTCGCTTATGACGGAACGCTCGACTTGCTCAAGGCAGCAGTGCGCGTGTCAAGTGTCGGCGGGGTGGACGTGGTCGTTGCGAGCGAGACGCCACTGGGCGCGGGCGTCGGCGCGTCGGCCTCGGTCGGCGTCGCCCTGCTCGGAGCATTGAGCGCCTTGCGGTCCGACTCGTGGCCGCGCGAGGAACTGGCCAACCGTGCCCACTATCTCGAAGTGGATGAGATCGGGGTCGCGGGTGGACGCCAGGACCAATACGCCGCGCTCAACGGCGGTTTCCAGTACCTCGAATTCAAGGATCCGGTAGCCACCAGCACGCGCCTTGACGTGCCGCCGCCCGTCGTCGATGCGCTTATGCAGGGCCTGGTCTTGTGCTACACGGGCCACTCGCGCATTTCGGGCGATATAATCACCAGGGTCATGGGCAACTACCGGCGTGGCGACCCGCGAACGACCGACGCGCTCCGACGCCTGAAAGCCATCGCCATCGAGATGCGCGACGCGCTTATTGCGGGTGACCTGCACAGCTTCGGAGCCTTGCTGTTTGACAACTGGCGCTGCCAGCAGCAGCTTGATGCGTCCGTCACAACGCCGGACATCGACACGCTGTTTGACCTTGCCCTCCGTGGGGGCGCTGTCGGCGGCAAGGCGCTGGGGGCGGGTGGCGGCGGCTGCGTCCTGTTCTACGCACCGGACAACGCCGAAGGGCTGCGCAGCGTCCTACGCGGGCGGGGACTGACTCTGCTCGAGTTCGACTTCGACTTTGATGGCTTGCGGGTCTCGGTCACGGGAGCAAGTGATAAAGACAGCTAGGAGACGCCATGTTCAAGCGCATTCTCATAGCCAATCGCGGCGAGATCGCGGTGCGCATCATTCGGGCCTGCCGTGACATGGGCATCGAGACCGTCGCCGTCTACTCCGAGCCGGACGCCGGCGCGATGCACGTCGCCCTCGCCGACATGGCAGTCCCCGTCGGAGGCGCTGCGCCGTCGGATTCCTACCTGCGCATCGACCGCATCCTAGACGCCGCCCGCGCGACGGGCGCCGAAGCGATACACCCTGGCTATGGCTTTCTCTCCGAGCGCGCCGCCTTCGCTCACACCGTGCGCGCCGCCGGCCTCGTGTTCATCGGGCCGCCCGCTGAAGCTATCGAGGCAATGGGATCGAAGACCGCCGCCCGCGCGCTGATGGAGCCGGCCGGTGTCCCGGTTGTGCCGGGCTACCAGGGCGGGGGCGTGCTCGCCGACTACCAGGCCGCGGCCGAGCGGCTCGGCTACCCGGTTTTGGTCAAGGCCTCGGGCGGTGGCGGCGGCAAGGGCATGCGAAGCGTAGAGCACGCCGCTGATCTAGCAATGGCGATTGAGGCGGCGCAGCGGGAGGCGGGCAAGGCATTTGGCGATGAGCGGGTGTATCTCGAAAAGCTGCTGATCGACCCGCGCCACGTCGAAATCCAGGTGCTAGCCGACAGTCACGGTAACGCCGTCCACCTCTTCGAGCGCGACTGCTCCATCCAGCGCCGCCACCAGAAAATCATCGAGGAAAGCCCGTCGCCTGCCCTCTCCGATACTTTGCGCGCCGAAATGGGCGCCGCCGCTGTGGCCGCCGCCCGCGCCTGCGGCTACGTCAACGCCGGCACCATCGAGTTCCTGCTCGACCGCGACGGCCAGCACTTCTACTTCCTGGAGATGAACACGCGTCTCCAGGTTGAGCACCCGGTCACAGAGATGGTGACGGGCCTGGACCTCGTTAAGCTCCAGATTCGGATCGCGGCGGGCGAGACGCTGCCGTTCAGCCAGGCTGACCTCAGCCAGCGCGACCACGCGATTGAGTGCCGCGTCTACGCCGAGGATCCTGCCAATGACTTCCTCCCCTCGACGGGGCCACTGCTGCGCGTCGTCGAGCCAGGCGGGCCGGGTGTACGTCTGGATACGGGGGTTGCGACAGGCGACGTCGTCCTCCACTACTACGACCCGCTGCTCGCCAAGCTGGTCGCGTGGGGACCGACTCGCGCCGACGCCGTCGCCACACTGCGGCGGGCGCTGCGCGAGTATGCCATCCTGGGCGTCACCACCAACCTGGCTTTCCTCCAGGCGGTCGTGGACCACCCGGTATTCCAGGAGGGGCGCACGAGCACGGCGTTCGTGGAGCAGAACTTCGCCGGGTGGAGCGCCCCTGCTCCGGCGGCAAACATGGCGGCGCTGGCGGCAGCGCTCGCCGACATTCTCGCTCCGTCTGTTGCCGCCAGCACAGGCCCCGCCGGTCGTAGCGATGGCGACCCCTACAACCCCTGGCGGCAGACAGCCACGGGAACTATCGTTCTGTGAAAGAACGTGACGAGGTGACGAGGTGACGAGGTGAGAAGGATCGATCACCTCCTTGCACCGTCACATCGTCACATCCTCACAAGCAAGGGCGTATCACATGGAGAAACACTACTCGGTTGGGGACACGGAGATTCGCGTGCGGGTCGAGCCGACGGGGGACAGCTATCGAGCGGTGGTCGGCGACCGAAGTCATACGGTGGTCGTGCGGCGATTTGGCGACGGCATATTGGACCTCGACATCGACGGGCGGCACGTGCGCGCGGTCATCGCTGCCGACGGCTCGCGGCGCCTCGTGGCTGTCGACGGCCAGGTCTTCAGCCTGGAACCCGTTGTGAGGCGCGGGGGGAAACACGGTGACCACGGTGGTAACACCCTCACCGCAGCCATGCCAGGGCAGGTTGTCGCCGTCCACGTCGCGCCTGGCGACCACATAGAGAAGGGTCAGGCGCTCGTGCTGCTTGAAGCGATGAAGATGGAGTTGCACGTCAGCGCGCCTCGCGCCGCCCGCGTGCGCAGCGTCAAGGTTGCCGCCGGCGACGTGGTCAAGCGCGGGCAGACGCTCATCGAGCTAGAGGGCGAGGGGTAGCGCGTAGACTGTGGTCAGAACGATCAGCGCCTGGCCGACGATGTAAGTCACCCACACAACGTCGTTGACGAACGGCCAGTGAGCGCCACGAAATTCGCGGTTGGCTAAAATGAGGTCCGACAGGAGGAACAGCACGCCGCCCAAGGCCGTCAGGACAAACCTCGCCTCCTGAACCGCCAGCCCTACGCCTGCCGCCGTCATGACGGCGATGAGCGCTGCGTAGAGCAGCGAACCAATATTGAGAACGCTCGGCGCCGTCGCCGAGTAGGCCATGCCCCGCCAAAGCGCCGCTGCCAGAATCAGGCCGCCAACCCACAGCGGCCATAGGGCCAGCGGCGTCGTCAGCCCTAGCGCCTGCGCCGTTGCCGCGAAGCCTATAATGTACAGGGCGTGCCCAACGCCAAAGGCCAGAATGCCGAAAATGAGGCGGTTCGGTGTGGGCACGACTTTCGCCATAATGAGGTCGCCGACGAAGCCGGCTATCATGCCGAGGGCAAGGGCGAACGCCACTTCTTGGAGCGCCGTCGCTTGCGCATAGACGAGCCAGAGCGCCAGGGCAACGACGACGAGAATAACCGAGGTCAATAACTCGACCGGCTTCGGGATGCGCCCCACGTGATCATCAGACGACTTGCCCAGGCTGAACCCAAGGGCCAGCAAGACAGGCACGGCGGCAATGGCGAGCCAGATGGGGACGAGGGTGTTCACGGGTTGGATTGTCGCGGCCTGCGCCGCCACGGGAAATGCTGCGCGCCGGGCGGCGGTGGCGCAGGTGGCGGCAGCAATTCGTCCACGGCAATCGGCACGACAACGCCCGCCTGCACGCGCTGGAGATACTCCTTCGTTACCCGGTAGCCCTCGGCAATCATGGCCGCCGACTGGCTAAGGTCCGTCAGCGACACCTTGCCGAAGGACGAAACGATAATCTGGTGCAGCTTGATTTCGGGATGCAGGCTGGCGTCTTCGAGGTCGTCCAGAAGCTGCTGGTACAGGAAAACCTCAATCGCCTGGAGAACGATATTCACGACGCCGTGGGCATCGGGCACGGATTCGTCCGTGTACCCGAAGTTCACGGCGTAAATTTCGGTCGCGCCCTTGTCAATGGCGATTGAGATCGGGATATTCGCCACGAGAGCGCCGTCGACGTACTGGTAGCCGTTGTGCTGCACGGGCGGGAAGATTGGCGGTATGGCCGCGCTGGTGATGGCTGCGTCCAGCAGGCTCGCCGACGGGTCATCCCCGTAGACGTACAGGCTCGCGGTGTTGAGATTGGCTGCCGTCACGTAGAGCTTGACACGGCTGATGTCTCCGTAGGTCGAGATACCGGGCGGCAAGGATTCTTGCGCGAATTTACGCAGCCCATCGGGCGAGTAGAGGCTATCCTGGCGCGTGATGAAGCGCCACGCTTCGGTCAGCAGATTGCCCGGGAAGATGTCGGAGGAGCGCGCCGTGAGCCAGATGTGTTCCAGGCGCTGCACGCCCACCAGGCTTGGCTCCGCCGCCAGGCACGTCGCGTTCAGCGCGCCCACCGACGTGCCGACGAGCATGTCCGGCTGAACGCCAGCCTCGAATAGCGCACGAAGCGCGCCCACTTCGAGCGCGCCTTTGCTGCCACCGCCGCTCAGCACGAACGCAATCATCAGCTCTCCTCAAGGTCCGACCGACCTGCCTCAACCAGGGTCACCAGCAGCCGCCACGCGCTGCTGGCGCCGACCAGAAGTAGCACCAAAACGGCTGCGGCCAACCAGTAGAGTTGCTGCGGCTGGCCCTGCAGCAGAAAGACAGACACGATGAGCAAGATGACATAGCTGCCGCCAGAGTATAGTGCCTCACGCACCATGCGCTGGCGAATGAAGTCGCTGTCCGGAGCCTTGGGGACAGCCTGGGCGTCGCGTAGGAGGCGCCAGGCGCCTATCAAGGCGAAAGCGCCCATCGCCAGTAGAGGCAGCGCCAAGCCTAGCGGTCCCTGGTCCGGCATGACGAAGACCAGGGACACCAGAAGGACGTAAAGGAAGTTCTGGAACGTGTAGCGCGCCCAGATGCGGCGGTGATGACCCTCGGAACCGCGCAGGAGATTGACATTCACGGTCACGGCGACGAACAGCAACCCAACCAGCGTCGCCGCTGCCGTCCCTGTCATGATGTAGAATTCGTGCCAGCTTTCGATGGCCTGCGCAAAGTCCTGCGGCATATATGCCCTCACCCGGTCATCATGTCACGCTGCGCCACGCCCGGCCCGGTCGAGAATGCGCTGGGCGGCGCGGAGCATAGGTGTGTCCACCATCTTGCCGTCCAGGGCAAAAGCCCCGGCGCCAGCCGCCTGACGCGCCGCGTAGGCATCCACGAGACGCTGTGCCGCCGTCACCTCCTCATCTGAGGGCGTGAACGCGGCCAGGATTGGCTCGATATGGCGCGGGTGGATAGCGAGCTTGCCGGTGTAGCCCATCCCGACCGCCCGGCGTGCATCGGCCATCAGCCCGTCGATATTCTGGAGATCGACGTAGGGTGTGTCGATAGCTTGCAAGCCGTAGGCCGCCGCTGCGATGACGACGGCGCTCCGGGCGTAGAACACCTCCACGCCCTCGGCTGTTCGCCGCGCGCCAATGTCTCCGGCCAGGTCCTCCGCGCCAAAGCATAGCGCGTCGAGCCGAGGGCTAGAGCCTGCGATCTCGTCCAGGCGCATGACGCCGCGCGCCGTCTCGATAATCGCCAAAAGTCGAATGCCGCCGAGCGGCCACCCATGCTGCGCCTCGACGCCATCCAGGAGAAGGCCGATTTGCTGCACCTGCGCCGCCGACTCAACTTTCGGGATCATGTAGCCGTCCGGTCGAGCGGCCACGGTTGCGGCGACGTCGTCCTCCGCTAAGCCGGTCGTCAACCCATTGATGCGCACCAGGCGCTCAGTCGTGCCGAAGTCCAGCGTCCTCAGCGCCTCCACCACGACGGCGCGGGCCGGCTCCTTGCGCCCCAGGGCGACGGCGTCCTCCAAATCCATGATGACGCTGTCGACGCCACTCGCCGCGCCCTTAGTAATTTTGCGTAAATCGTCACCGGGCATGAATAGAAGGACGCGCCGGGGGCGGCTCATAACGCCTCCGCGACAGGGCGCTTGAGGAACATGACTGTACGCTCCACCTCGACCACCACAGCGCCGTCTTGTTTTCGCCCGATATGCTTGAGCCGCACGATGCCGCGATCTGGAGCCGAGCGCGACGGTCGCTTCTCTAGCACCTCCGTCTCAACATACACCGTATCGCCGTGGAACAGCGGGTTGGGGTGGACGACGCGCTCGTAGCCGAGATTCGCCACAATCGTGCCTTCGGTCAGCTCGCTCACCGTGAGACCAACTACGAGGCCGAGCGTAAAGATGCCGTTGACGATACGCTGGCCGAACTGCGTGCGCGCGGCGAAGTCCTCGTTCACGTGCAGCGGCTGGGTGTTCATAGTCAGCGAGCTGAACAGGACGTTGTCCATCTCGGTGACGGTGCGTCCGAGGCTGTGCTGGAAGCGGTCGCCGACCTCGAAATCGTCGTAATACTTGCCGGCCATCGCCGTCTCCTCACTCCGTCACGCCGCTGTTGCGCCCGGCTGGACGACGGCTTTGGGGGCAACGGTCACGCCTTCGGGGACACGAGCGCCCTTGCCAATGAGGGCCAGGCTGGATTTGTCGCCGCCGCCAATATGCGCGCCGCGCCCCACATGCACCAGCTTATCGATGATGGCATACTCGACAACAGCGCCCGCGCCGATGACCGCGTCGGTCATGATGATGGCGTCCCGCACCACTGCGCCCGGCTCGACGACCACGCCCGGCGATAGCACGGAGCGCTCGACCGTTCCTTCGATCTGACAGCCGTTGGAGACGAAGCTGTTATGGACGACCGCCCCTGGCGTCGTCTTCACGGGAGCGCGCTCCTCGCTGCGGGTGTGAACGACCCAGTCCGGGTTATAGAGGTCCAGCGGCGGATCATCCGTCAGCAGCGCCATCTGAGCATCCCAATATGGCCCGATTTCCCCCGCATCGACGAAGTAGCCAAGGAAGGGGTAGGCGAACGCGCGGGCGTTCGCAATCAGCTTTGGGAAGACCTCGCGCCCGAAGTCAACTGGCCGCTGGCCGCCTTCGCCTGCCAGCGCGCGCTCCAGGACACGGCGTTTGAAGACATAGACGCCCATCGAGGCGAGGTTGCCGTGCGGCTCTTTCGGCTTCTCCCAGAAATGCGTAATACGATACTGGGCGTTGATGCCGACGATGCCGTAGCGGTGCGCAACCTCGCTGGGAATGGTATTCACCGCCACCGTCACCTCGGCATCCTTCTGGTCGTGCTCGCGCAGCATCGGCCGGTAGTCCATGGTGTAGATGTGGTCGCCGCTCAGGATGAGGAAGGTGTCGGCCTGGGGATCGAAGAAGCGCCAGTTTTGGTACACCGAGTCAGCTGTACCGCGCTGCCATCCCTTGGCGTCGCGGCCGATGTAGGGCTGAAGCAGTCGCACGCCGCCATCGCTGCGGTCCAGGTCCCAGGGGCGCCCACTGCCAATGTGCTCGTTGAGGGAGTGGGGGCGGTACTGTGTCAGGATGGCGACCTCGGAGATGCCGGAATTTGCCAGGTTCGAGAGAGTAAAGTCGATCAGCCGGTACTTGCCGGCGAACGGAACCGAGGCCTCAGAGCGATGTTCCGAAAGGATACCGAGGCCAGTCGCCGGACCACCAGCCAGAATGACCGCTTGTACGCGCATAGCTTACCTTCCTTGGAGCGTAGGATGAGTCGACGCTGAAAACAATATCACGTGGACCAGGTGATGTCAACACGAATGGCGTTGTGATCGGAAACATAGCCGCGCCGGCCGTTGAGCATCTCGACATGATCCTCGAATAACTGCCGCGCGCGTATCTGGACATCAATGTCCAGCGGCGGGCGGACGAACACGAAATCGATGGGCATCGGTTCGACACCCGGCACGAGGCGCGGTGGGCGGAACGTAGGCTTGCCCTGTTCCGCCAGTGGGTCGATGAGGCCCGTCGCCAGAACAAACTCCTCGTAGACCCAGCTCTCGCGTGGGAAGTTGAAGTCACCGGCGACCAGGACAAGCGAGTTGCGGTCCAGGTGGTTGAGCAGTTCGGCCAACTCTTGCGCCTGGGCATGCTCGCGTTGGGCGTAGCGATTGCGGCGCGACCAGTCGCTGCTGTAGTTGGCGATAAGGTGGGTATTCACGATAATAGTAGGCAGAGCGCGAGCGGCTAACTCAGCGACCATCGCCCCTTTGTAGAGCGCCCAATCCGCCACCGCCGGGCCTAAGCGCAGACGGCGATCCTTGAAGGGATAGAAGTGGGTGCTGCGCATCGGGTGTCGGCTCAGCGTGAGCAGACCGCCTTTCGGCGCGTACAGATGTGGCTCGAAAGCGGCGTGGGGCAGCGAGTGGAATTCCTGGCGCAATAGCGGTACATAGCGGAAGAACTGCACTTCCTGCAAGCACACAACATCGAGATTTGCCACGTTCAAGGACCGGCCGACGGTGCGCAGCCGCGTCCGCGTATTGGGCAGGAACGGGACGCCGAAGGTGTTGAGTGTAACCAGGTGCAGGCTGTGTCTGCTTGCATGGGAGGTGCGGATATGTTCCGCCCGCCGCGCCAGTCGCTCCTGGGACTCTATCACTTCGGATGCATGTTCCATAGACTTGTGTACACCGCCGTTCTGTTCTTATATGCTTTGATGGAGGCGAACCGCCGTGCCCACTGACCGTCAAATCCGCCTTGCCCTGTGGCTGGCGCTGCTTGTAACCGCCAACGCCAACCGCAAACACTTTGGCCTGCGCACGACGTGGCTGCCGCATACCCTCGGCAACACCCTGGCCCTTGCCCTGCCAGAGATTACCGCCGCCCTCGACGCCGCTGCAACCCGCCTCGACCCCGACTCCCCGACTCTGCTCGCCCTCACCCACACGGCCCGCGAGGTCACGGGGGATCCCCCCGGCTGGGCCAAGACCGTCGCCCCGCTGACGCTGGCCTACGTGGTTTCGCACCCGCACTTCAACATCTACAAGGGCAAATGGGGTGACTTGCGGTTCGGCCCCTTCGGCCTGGACAGTATTCCCCACTCGGCGACCGGCTACGCCGTCAGCGCCCTCCTCTACCGCAGCGTCGATGCCCTCGCCCGCAAGACCCCGCGCGATGCCTGGCTCGCGCCGCTGGCAAACTTCCTGGCCGCGCACCGTGTCGCCGTATCATTCAGCGTCCTGGCCGGTTTGACCTTGTTCTACGAGTACAGCGAGTACAGCATCCACAATCAAGAGCTGGCCGAGACGGGCGGCGATGTTGAGCGCATCAACATGATGTGGGACATCGGCGACACAGCGAAAGACGTTCTATCCAACTATCTTGGCTGGCTTGCCGCGACCTTCCTCAACCGCACCCCGCCCGAGCCGCCTCAGGTTCCGGATTCTTCGGCGAGTACTGCCGCGTCAACCATTGGCTCAACCCGTCCAGTCCCGGGAACAGTACCCGCTCCGTAATGTTGGCCTGGTCCAGCTTGTCGCGTACCTCCCACTTCAGGTCAGATGGGATGATGACGCGGCGGAAGAGGTCCGGGTGCTCGCAGAGCCACTGATCCAGCCGCACCGACGGGTTCGACATGACTGAAAAGAGCGCATGCTGGTTGACAATGCGGTCGTCCATCGAGGGCGGCTCGAAGAAGACCGGAAACGCGTTCCTCGCCAGATGGTCGAACTCATGGAGGGTTGAGGCGACCTGCTTGAGCAAGTCCGCCGTGAACACATTCGCCCCCTCCTGGTCGAGCATGTCGCGCAGACGGGAAGGCAGAAGCGCTTTCGTCTTGACGTAGTCCACGCACCACACAGCGCCATCGCGGTCGTACTGGGAGAGGTCCTCGGTGGCAAAGTGCAGCGAGACAAAAGGTGAGTACGTCCAGTCCAGCAGGCGCGTCGGCAAGCCGTGGTGGGCAGCAATACTCAAGAGATACCAGATCGAGTCTTGCACCGACACATCCTTGTACGCGTACTTGCGGAAGTTGCGCAGGAGGTGACGCTCCAACTCGACATATGGCCCGCCCATTCGCATTAAACTCGTCATCAGAACATACGATGCATCTGGCAGCCCTCTAAATGAGAAGCTGGAGCGATACCGGCCGAGCAACTCATCCCACGAACCCTCGTATAACTGCTCAAGAAGCTCATTCCAACTTGTGACACGAATCTCATTCATTGCGTCTTTCCAATACTATCCCGATCTGCCCTTGTTCACGTCAGATTGTCCTGTCCATCACAAACCACCGCTATTATAGCGCCGCCGCTGCCGAACGTCCACCTATTTACAAAGTTCGCCCGCTCCGCTATAATTCCAGCCATGAGTAAACTTCTTCGCCCGCGCGACGCCATCGAAGCCATCGTCCGGCTGCAACGCGGCCACATGCGCCGCATGGAAGTCCCAACTGAGCAATTGTCCCCCGCCGCGCTTTATCTGCGCGACTGGCAAGTCAGACGTCTCTCGACGACCCACGCCGACCTGCTCGCCAGCCCTGAGTACGGTCCGGGCGCTCAATTCTTCCTGACCGAGCTGTATGGCCCACGCGACTTCTCACGGCGCGACGCCGACCTGCTCGCCCTATTCGAGTTCCTGCGCTCGTTTGTCCCGGAGAACGCCATCCGGGCGATGGCCTATGCCGTCGAGGTGAACGACCTGACACACCAGCTCGACGGGAAATTGCTGCAAGACCTGAAAGCCGCCGGCGTTGGCGTCGAATTCACACAGGATGAGTACGAAGCAGCCTATCGGCAGGGCGACTACGATGCCCGCGTGCGCCAGATCGACCTGATTATCTTGACCGGGCAAGAGCTGTCAAAGTTGCGTGGCGCTCCCCTCGTCGCTGTGACCCTTCGCGCTGCGCGCGCGCCAGCCTATCGCCTGGGCTGGGGCGAGTTGCAGGAGTTCCTTGAAGCCGGCTACAAAGCCTGGGCCAACATGAGAGACCCCAACTTTTTCCTGACCACTATTCAAACCCGCGAGATGGCGATCCTGAACCGCATCTTCCGCCGCACCTAATCTGATGACATCCCCCTCCCTTTCCCCCACCGACACCAACAACATTGATAGCATGGACCGCTCGCTCCAAGCAGCGATGCTCGCCATATTTATCCTGCGCGTCGCCTCGGGCGCGATGGGCATCCTGGTCGGCCTCTACCTCAAGTCCTTGGGTGTGACGGCCACAGTGGTTGGCCTGTTCGGCGCAGCCTTCTATGTCATGGAGCTGCTGACAGCGCCTTTGTTCGGGGCGTGGAGCGACCGCTACGGTCGCAAACTGTTCATGATGCTGGGGCCTATTTTCGGCGGCATCGCTGTGCTCATCACGTCGATGACAGCCAGCATCCCGTTGCTCTTCATCACGCGCATGCTTGAGGGTCTATCCACGGCAAGCTCTGTGCCGTCGGCGCTCAGCTACATCTCCGACGTGAGCGATCACTCACCCACTCTACGTGGGCGCGTTGTCAGTCTGTTCGAGATTGCGACAATCGGGGGATTGGCCGTGGGTGGCATCGTGGGCGGCGTGCTGTGGGACCACTTCGGGCGGGCCAGTTTTGCCCTGGACGCCCTGGTCTACGGACTGAGCCTGGCGATTTTCGTCTGGGGCGTGTCCGCTGTGCGAGCCGTGGTTCCCCACACTCACAAGCCGCTACGCGACTACCTGCGTCTCTTCCAGGATCGCCACGTCCTGAGCTTCATCCCGGCCTGGTTGGCGGTCAACGCTATTCTCGGCGTCTGGGTCAACTTGCTGCCCTATCTCATGAGCGGCGAGCGCAATCCGGAGCAAAACCTCATGGGTGGCTTCTCAGGCTCAGCGATTGGAGCTGTCATGGCTGCGCTCGTCCTGGTGTTTGCCATCGGCATTCTGCTGTGGGGCCTTGCTTTCAGGCGCATCAGCCGCGTGCAGATGATGCTCATCGCTGTGTTCGGCCTGTTCCTGACCGCGTCAGCCGCCTACGGCCTTAACAACATCGACCCCGATGCGAGGATTTTCGCGTCGGGGTTACTGGTTGCGCTGCTGTTGGGTGTCACGGTTCAAAGTGGTTTTACGCCAGCGGCGCTTGGCTATCTCGCCGATCTCTCGGCCCGCCACGTGCGGGACCGTGGCGCAATCATGGGACTCTACTCGGTGCTGCTGGCCCTCGGCCAGTCCATCGGCGCCACGCTGGGTGGACGCTTCGCCCACTGGGGCGGGATCGATGGCATCATCCTGCTCACAGTACTCCTCGGCGCGGTGAGCCTTGTCTGCGTTCTCATCCTGGCGCGGCTACCCGATGAAGCCCCGTCCCTCGCTTGATGGCCCTTACCTTACCTTAGACAGGCTCCTGAATATTGCGGCTCGATTGGGCTTGCTCCCACGCCTGACGGAAGCTCAAACCGGCCATGTAGGCGAAGCCCAGCATGTACAAAGCGAGCCAGGGCGTCAGCCCCCACAACTCCCAGTGAACGCTCAGCGCCACCATCGCCGCAGCATATAGCGCCGCTGCCACCTCGAACCACACAATCGGGTCGCGCCCGAGCGCGTAGCGGTTCTGTCCCCAGGTCTCGCCGCGCTGCTGAATGTTAAACTTCGGCGTGCGCTCGAAGACGCTGTCAACGCCACACAGCGCCTCCAGGATGGCTTTCGTATTGCTGATAGCCATTCCGGTGCCGACAAGCGTCAGCGTGCCGAGGAGCGCCAGGCGGCTGCCTAGACTCTCGCCGAAGCGAGCACGGGATGCCCAGTACAGCAGCCAGGGGCCAAACGCCGCCAGCACGAACCAGCCCGGCATCAACAGTGGATGCGGGGCGAGCATGGACGGGACGGCCGTCAACAGGACGAGCAGCATCAGCGGGTGGACCACGTAGCCGGTGAGGTGCAGCGTGCCGAAGACTTTCTTGTGAAGGGGCATGGGGGACATCCACAAGTCGCCCAAAATCTTGCGCGCCGTCTGGATGCTGCCCTTCGCCCAGCGGAACTGCTGCCGCTTGTAGGCGCTCAGCTGCACCGGAATCTCGGCCGGCACGTGAAGGTCATTCAGGAAGCGAAAGCGCCACCCCGACAGCTGGGCGCGGTAGCTCAGGTCGAGGTCTTCGGTCAGAGTCTCCGCCTGCCAGCCTCCCGCCTGATCGACACACGCGCGCCGCCATAACCCCGCGGCGCCGTTGAAGTTCATGAGCAGACCCATGCGGCTGCGAACCGCCTGCTCCACGCCAAAATGCATGTCAATCGCTGCTGCCTGCGCGCGCGTGAGCCAGGAGTAGTTGGGATTGACGTGTCCCCAACGCGCCTGGACGCATCCCACGCTCGGGTCGTCGAAGGCCGGCAGACTCCGGCGCAGGAAGTCCGGCGGCGGCAGGAAGTCGGCGTCAAACACCGCGAGAAATTCGCCTCGCGCCGTCATCAGCCCATGCTGCAAAGCGCCCGCCTTGAAACCCTTGCGGTCGGGACGTGTTACCTGGACAATGTCCACGCCCTGAGCGCGCCAGTACTCGACGGCCCTGGCGGTAATCTCTCGCGTCATGTCCGTCGAATCGTCTAACACCTGAATCTGCAGCCGGTCGCGCGGGTAGTCCATCTGGGCACACGCTGCTAACAGACGCTCGACCACGTACTGCTCGTTATAGACAGGCAATTGGATCGTGACCGGGGGAAGATCGGCTTCCGAGACCTGCGCCGAGAATGGCCCTCGACGTGGCGCTTTCCAGATGTACAGCGCCGTTAGCACCAAACTATGGAAGCCGTAGATCGCAAGCAGCAAACAGCTTGCCACATATACAATGTTTATGATCAACATAGGCATCTACACGACAAAACTAATGACAGTACCAGTATGCTCACATTACCTCGCAATCGGCGTACCACGCGCCCCAACACAGAAGGGACGGCTTTAAGGCCGTCCCACGATCAACAGTGTGTGACCCGTCTGTACGCCCTGCTTACCACGTCTGATCAGTAGCGGTGACATCAACGCGGACTCGCAATAGCGTGAATTATCGCGAAGTTGAGAGGACACGTCAACTTTCGTCGTATGCACCTTGCAACTCCCTCCTTAGCACGTGAATTTCGTTGACAGACGTCATGACCTCAGTATAATTGAGCCTAGTGTGTCGCATATTGTTATGTCGCTTGCATGACGTCTTGGAGAGTGTATGCCTTCGCAGCGAGACGACTTGGGAAACCCCTCCACCGCAGAAGACCGACTGAAACAGATGAGGCCGAGGCGCGGCGGCCCGAATCTCTCCCTGGCCTGGATTCCAGTCGTGCTCATTGCCGTTGCCGTGGCTCTCCTTCTCTGGTGGCTGAATCAGACTATCCAACCTGACCGCCCCCGTGTCGTCGGCGCTCCACCGACAGTCGCCGTCGGTTCGCATTCCTCCACCGCTGCCGCGCCAACCCTGGCTCCGACAGCCGGACAGACCGTCAGCGACGTGCTTAAGAACAGCAACCGCCTCCAGAACCAGTCCATCAGTGTCGCGGGGCGCTATCACGCTCGAGATGCGAAGGGGGAGATGAAGAGCCAACCGGCGGTGACAGTGAACGACTGGGTCCTCAGCGACGGCATCGGCGCCATCTGGGTCACCGGGCGCAATCCCGCTGATCTCAGTCTCAACGGAGACCAGGACATCGATACACCCCTGGTCGTCGAAGGCACTCTGCGCGACATCGGTGGCAAGCCGGTTCTCGACGCCCGAACCGTTGTCGTCGCGGGCCGCGCGCCTGTCGCCGCCGCTCCTACCAGCGCCGCGCCAGCTGAGGCGTCGGGAGACAAGAATATCCAGCCCGGCAGCTATGTCGTTGTTAATGGCACCGGCGGCTCCCGACTTAGCTTTCGCTCAGGGCCGGGAACGACGTTCGGCCGTGTGCCCGAGGAGGGCCTTCTTCCCGACGGCACGCGCCTGAAAGTCCTTGAAGGGCCAAAAACGGGCGAAGACGGCAACGTCTGGTGGCGCCTTCAGACCGACAAGGGCACAATCGGTTGGGCCGTCCAAGACTTTCTCGATCCAACCGCCGGGCCTTGAGCAACCACAGACCACTGTCAGGAGCACCCGTGATCCACATCGTCACCGATAGCACTGCATCCGCGCCGCCTAGCCTCATTGAGAAATATGATATCGCCGTCGTTCCGCTGCGTGTCCTCTTTGGTCACGAAAGCTACCGCGAAGGCGTGGACATGAGCAACGAAGAATTCTACACGCGGCTGGCCAAGGTTGACCGCTTGCCCACGACCAGCCAGCCGACAGTGGCCGAGTTCCTCGACGTTTATCAGCGGATTGTGGACGGTGGCGATCAAGCTGTTTCGATACACCTGTCGAGTAAGCTCAGCGGCACCTATAACGCGGCGGCTCAAGCTGCCGCTGAGTTTCCCGACGGCTCGGTCACTGTGGTAGATACGAACTGGATCTCCCTGCCCATGACATTCCAGGTCCGCGCCGCTGCTGAAGCCGCGGCGGACGGCGCCAGCGTCGAAGATGTCGTCGCCGCCGTGCAGCGCATGGACTCTCGCCTGCACCTCTACTTCGTTCTCGATACGCTAGAAAACCTCCGCAAGGGGGGCCGCATCTCTGGCGCGAAGGCCATGATTGGCGGCCTGCTGAACGTGAAACCCATCCTCGAACTCAAAAACGGCGTGATCGAGCCTGTCGAATCTCCCCGCTCTAAAAAAGCGAGCGTCAAGCGATTATTAGAGCTGATGGCCACCACGATCGCGCCGGACGCCCGTCTGCACGTGGCCGTTCTCGATGCCCGCGCCGACAGCGAGCGCGAAGAATTGGAACGGCAAATCGCCCAGCGATTCAACGTCGTTGAGATGTTGCAGGCTGAAGTCGGCCCTATTATTGGCACGCATACCGGCGCAGGCGCTGTTGGCGCTGCCTATTACGTCGACTAATCAAACAACTCACCTGATAGCCAGGCCAGCACGGTTGGCATGACATCGTCCAGTCTACCCAGGCTCTCGGCGACCGCGCGCGCATTCCGTCCCCACACAAGGCCAGGCACTGGATTGAGCGTATGATCGCTCGTCGTACGATCCTCTAGATTACCGTGATCGCTCGTCAAGAGGAGCAAATCGTGGCCGGGGTCCAGAGCGCCCACGACGCCTTCGAGGAGGCCGTCGAGTCGTGTCAGCGCCATTTCCGCCATCTCAGGCTCCTGTTTGTGGCCTGCCATGTCGGTAGCGAAGAATTCGAAAACGGTGAGCTTATGCTCTTGGGCCAGTCGCGCCAGGTTTGCGCCTGCCTCGCGTGGTGTTACGTCTGGCACATCCACCACGCCTAGTTGACTCTCCCACAACTCATTCGTGATGAACGCTGAGAGCGCCTTGCCAGCGCGGATTTCGTTCGGCCCTCGGAAGGGCACACCGGCTAGATGCGCGGCGAGAGCCGTCACAGACTGCCGCGCGGTGCCGCGCGCCATGCGCTCCAGGTAGCGCGGTGGGTACGCATTGGCAAATGCCACACTCCCATGCCGCCCCGCTGCCGCAAAGAGATTTTGCGACTGCAACAGCTCCCGCGCCAGCGGGGGTGCATACGGCCCTGCGTGACGTCCAAGACGCGCCGCGAGGTTGACGCCGCTCCACAGTGTCGCCTGCCCCGTACCACTCTGCGGAAGCCCTTCGACACCTAGGGTCGCGTCAATAGCCTGCAAAGACACGCTAGACGAAAACGGCCTCGCCAACACGGCCTTCCTCGTCAGCGGCCTCCCGTCAAGGAGACGACGCGTCGTAGGCATAGCGACAACGGCGAGGGGGTTGCGAGACACGTCATCGTCACCCAACCCCACGCCGTCGACAAATATGATCAGCGCCCCCATCGGGTTCCCGCCACCCTGCCTCGGCAGATGCGCCAGGCGCCCCAGGTCGAGGATTGCCGCCTAGCGTCCCTATAGACGCTCAATCAGCCCCTCGAAAATGTCGGACTCCGTGATAATTCCTACAATGTGGCCGTCCTGCACCACCGGGAGACCGCTAATCTTCTTCTCTAGCATGATTCGTGCCGCGTCTTTGATCGGGGTATCGGGCGTAACAGTCACAGGATCCTTCGTCATAATCGAATCGACCGTGAGCTGCGCGAGGAGGTAATGCACCTCGTAGATGCTCAGGCTGGTGGCATCGGACGGCGATGCCTCGCGCACGTCGCCGCGCGTGATGATACCCAGCAGCCGCCCGTGCCCATCGACGACCGGCAGCCGCCGGATTTTGCGGTCTTTCATGATGCGGTGCGCCTCGGGAAGCGTCGTTTTGGCATCCACCGCCATTACATCTTTCGTCATCCAGTCCCGGACGACTGGGGTGTCAAGGCTCATAGCTGGACCTCCTTAAAGTAGAATGGCATGTCAGGCTAAGTATACCACAAACACCTTGAGTGTCATACGCAGTGCGTCATGACGGCTGGCCCGCAGGACTACCTTACAGTTTACTAGACAGCAATGCAAGGAACAGACATTCAGCCCTGTACAGTGGTACAATCATGATGGCAGCATCGTGAAGACTGCGTAAACACGGTTCTCGATAGACATGTCGATAGACATGTCGAAGATTGAGGGATGTGTTTTTGTTAGTGAAGAGCCATAACGCAAACTTGGCTCTCGACGTTTTCTATTGAGAGCACATGGCCCGCCACCAAGCGCTGCCGCCTCTACCCGCCGCGATCGTCGGGGAGCGATACGGGCGAAAGGAAGACCAAGCGACAGTCAGTGTCGCTACCCCTTCGTGTTGCCCCTACCATACCTCGATGGAACACGCGGGATTCTTTACGCCCTTAGCCCACTTCGGGCGACGGTAACAAAGGAGACCGCTTCATGAGACCACGAAAGCTTCTTTCCCGTTTCCGCTCTGAACCGCGCACGCTCCCTCTCGTAGCGGTGTTGGCGGCTCTGGCCGTCCTGGCGGCTCTGTTCTTGACGGCCCTCTCCGGCGCCGGTGGGGCTTCCGCCGCGCCGGGCGCACAGGTGGCGGTTGCGACACCCGCCTACGCGACAGGCGGCCCGATCTCCTCCGGCCTGTCCGTGCGCACCTACGGCGCTGCTCCCTCTGAGCTAGCCGGCGTCAGTCCCGCGACCCTGCTCAATCTTCCTGTGGGCGCGGGCGACTATTCGATCAGCACGTGGACACCGCCAGTCTCGCCGCCTGGCCCTGGCGCGCTAGGAGCCGTGAAAGCGACGGGTGTGAAGAACTTGGAATCGCTGGACGTTGAAGCGGCGAACCCGAACTACTTCGTCGAGGACAAGCCGTACACTTCGGCGCCGAACCCCGCTGACCCCAGCGCTGCCACGGGTGTCGAAGGCCCAATCGACCCCCAGAATGCTCAGGCCCCCCGCTACGACAGCATCACCTGGAATCCGGCCATCATGTCGGAGCTGTACACACCGGACGAGAACTGGCGCGCCCTCCTGTATAATAGACTCTTCGCCAACGGCGGGAACATCGCTGAAAAAGTTTTCCCTCGCCACTGGTATGAGCCAGACCACCTGGACAAAGACCAGGATGGTACACCCGGCCTATCGGCTGGCGACATCCACTACCCCGCCATCATGCAAGAGTTTACCTACATGCTTGTCGGGCCGGAGGATGTTCGCACCGGCCAGGCCCCACGGCCAGTGTTCGGACGCGCGGGAACGACGACAATGGTCTTCCCCGTCGGACAGCGGAAGAGCGAGTTGATCGACGCCAATGGCAACCTCAACACATCGACCCCGCCCGCCACAACGCGCGGTCTTGGCCTCACCTCCCTCGACGCTGACTTCGACGGTGCGCCGGATATCGTCCATATCGAGAGCGAGCAATCCCTCGTCGGCGCCCTCGGCTATGACGTTCAGCTCGACTTCAATGGCGACCACCAGCTCAACCCGCTATCGCCCGGCGCGCTGCCCCCGCTCAACGGCCAGGAATTAGCCGTCCTGCGCCTCGATCCCATGACGCTGCGTAGCGCGGGCGGCTCCAAGGTCATCCAATTCCTGGACCACGCGGCCGTCCTCACGGGCATGGCGACTCAACCGAATGGCGCTAAGTTCGACATCTACTATACCGGCAGCTTCGCGCCCAAGTTCCTCGGCTCCGTGACGCTCGGCCAGGGTGACGCGCTGATGGCGAACACTAACGGCGCGCCCGTCGTCGTCCGCAGCACGCGCAACGGTGGTCCTGGCGGCAATCTATGCGCCACGACCTACGGCCCGTGGTTCATGTACCTGCAAAGCTCGGACGCCGCTGAGAATAGTGTCATCGTCGTCGCCGGGCGCGCCTTGGGAGCGACATACGCGCCGATGGAGCAGGGACCGAACTCGACACAGCCCTGGTGGCTCAAGCGCTTCTACGTAGACGGCCACGAGTACAATACCGTTGCCATCAACACCCGCGCGAATGGCGCGGCCTCGGCCGGCTCCGTGAACGCGTGCACAGTGTCCCCCGCGCCGTACGATCCGTCGGAAATCAACTATATCACGCTCCGCACGCCGACGCCCAAGGGCGACAACGTCACCAACGTCCAGCACTCCGTCCTGCTCGAAGGCTATCTCCCCGGCCAGCGGCTAGCCATGCTGCCGCCGTTCAACTACGAGCACTTCGTCGTCTCGGACGTGCAGCAGATCAACGACCTGTCGACCAACGCCTCGAGCGTGGCCTACGTCGGGCCGCTCGCCGGTCCGCTCCCGCCCATCCTCCAGGACGACGGGCCGTTCCCCTACGCGCCGGGCTTCATCCCCGGCGACCAAGCCGTCTATGTCTACGGCGACCCGGCGGCCTCGTCGTTCTTCTATGTCGCCGAGGACCGCGAGCCTCAGTTCCTTGGCGAGCTTGCCGAGCGCGATATCCAGAATATCGGGCCGAACGGCCTCCAGCCCATTCCCTCGTCCTGGTACACGCAGCAGTATCGTACGCTGCCCGATCTGTACACAGCGTACATTCTGCCCAACCTGCCAAACCCGACAGGCGCGAATGTCACCAAGCCCGACCTCTACCTGCTCGTCAGCGGCTTCTACGCCCCGCAGAGCCTGTTCCGCCGCTGGGTTCAGAACCTCACCGCGCCCCTGGACACCATCGGCGGTCGGTTCAAGTTCTGGTTTGACCCTGACGGCCAGGGCGCGGGCAACAACAAGATTTACAAGGACGCCAACGGTATTCGCATCTATGGCCGCGACAGCGAAGGAGCAGGGGCGCGGGGCTACACACCGCCAACGATAGGCAGCTTCGCTCCGCCCAGCGGCCCGGTCGAAGTCCGACCCTACACCGATCCCATCAGCATCTTCGACCCGCGCGGGCCGCAGGCGCCCATTAAGGATAGCCTGACTCTCAATCCGGCGTACATGGCCGAGTTCAGCGGCACCGAGCAGCCGCTCAGCAACTACTACGGTCAGATTGCCGTCGATAACCAGGACGCGCGCGAAAAAGTCTTCCCGCGTGTCTGGTATGAGCCTGACTACCTGGACAAGATTCTCACGCTAGGAACCGACGGCCAGGCGGGCGCGAGCGGGCCATCAGTCTATCGCTTCCCGGCCGTGATGCAGGAATTCACCTACATGTTCCTGGACACCCAGGATCAGCCCACCTCGACCGCGCCGGGCGGCAAGCTGTTCTTCCCATCTGCGACCGGTCGGGGCGAGCTTCCGCTACCCCCGTCCAACGCCGGCCTTGGCTGGACACCCGCCGGCCCCAGCACGGGCGCGGGCCTCACGACCTTCGAACCAACCTTCGACGGCGTACCACGGCCCGTGACTGTCGAGACCGAGAAGAGCCTGGCGACTCTGACCGGCATTAACGCCGACTTCACTGGCCTCGGCGACTTCAATGCCACTCCGCAGTACGGCAGCTTCGATCCCGACGCTCGGCCGCTAAATGGCAACGAGGTCGTCATCTTCCGCACCGACGGTCTCGATCTGAGGCGCGGCGCCTCCGCTCAGTTCCTGGACTACCTGGTCACGATGACCAATGTCAATTACCTGACTCAGAGCGCCGACATCCAGATCTGGTACACGGGCGGCGGCCTGCACCCCGCCAACGACCCGAACAGCAACACCTGCGCCGACTACTCGAAGTACCCGGACCTGGTCGCGACGGTGAACGTCCCGCTGCAAGGCATGGCGATTGTCAACCGCAACTCCGTGCGCGTGCTTCCGCCCGGTGGCAACAACTACGGCTCGACCGATGGGGCCTGGTTCATCTGGCTGCAAGGCGTCTACGACCCGATTCCGGGCCAGCCCCAGAGCGAGCGCGCAACGGTTATCCTCGGCCGCGCCCTAGGCGCAGCCAGTGCGCCGATTGACAACGGCGCGGGCCTGCACAACACAGCGCCAGGCTACCCGTGGTATCTCAAGCGATTCTTCGTCGACGGCCACGAGTACAACGTGACGGCGGTTCTCACCGAGCCGTCCGTCACCACTCAGCCAGGTGGCTCGCCCAACCGCTTCAAGGGCATCACCATCCGCACACCGCTGCCCAAGCCGTGCGACTTCGTCAACGCTGAGGACTCGCTGGCCCTACAGGGCTACTACCAGGGTGCTCAGTTCGGCGCTAACACCAACAGCCTGCCGGTGCTGCCGCCGTTCAACATGGAGCACAGCATCCGCCGCGACATTCGTCCTATCCGGCCAGACCAGTTTGCCAGCAGCTATGCATCGCGCTGTGAGGGCGACGCCCAGGGTAATGTCCCGCCGTTGTCCATGGTTGTGCGCGCGGAGAGTACCGAGCCGCGCTTCCTGGGCGAGCTCAAGGAGTTGCTCTACGAGCGGCCCTCGACACCCTCGTCGTCGGCCAATCCCGTATGGGACACGGAGCAATTCCACACGCTACCTGATCAGTACACCGATCTCAGTCTGCCGGCCGGCCAGTACTATCTGTTGACCAGCGATCTCCAGACCAATCTGGGGCAGCTAAGCTACGTCGGCTGCAACCCGCCGGGTACGTATCTCCCGATGGGCAACCCGGCGCTCAACGGTCCCGTGTCCTCGACCTCGCCGTTTGGCCCGATTCCGGCCGCCAATGCGATGCAGCCAGGTGGCTATCCGCTATTCCAGGCGGGCCTTGGCGCCAACGGCGGTCTCGACCCGACCCAGCGCGTCCGCGTCCAGTTCTGGTACGACCCGCTCGACGCGGGTATTGGCAGCGTAAGCGCCGCCGGCGCGACGGGCGTCTCCGCCGCGCCCGGACCAGACAAGGGCGATATCTACGTCAACTTCTGGGAGGCAAGCCAGAACACGCCGCCAACCAGCACGCCTACGGCCACAGGTGGCACGCCAACGCCAAGTCGAACGGCCACGGCGACCGGCACAGCCGCGCCAACCAACACCGCGACCGTGACCGGCACAGCTGGCCCAACCAGGACCGCGACGGCAACCGGCACGGCTGGCCCGACCAGCACGGCGACCGCAACCGGCACAACTGGCCCGACCAGCACGCCAACCGCGACCGGCGTCATTAATACGCCAACGGCTACGCGCACGCCGACGACGACGAGTACGGCCGCGCCTTCCTCGACGCCCACAGTCACACCGACCGGCACGGCGACATCCACGATTGACATCAATTTGACAGGCCGCGTCACGAGTGGCGCGACCGGCCAGGGCATCCCCGGCGCAAGCGTGGCAGTGACGTCGTGTCTATCGAATCCCTTCACCACGAGCACGGATGGCAACGGGGGGTACAACCTCTTCCTGCCGGGCGCCCAATTCCAGTGCGCGCTTGTCACCCTGACTGTGAGCGCGCCTGGCTACCAGCCTCTGCAATTGGTCGTCTCACCCAATGATCTCCGTCTACAGCCACAACTCAACGTGGTGCTATCGCCGGTTGTCCCGACTGCAACGGCGACGGCGACTGACACAGCTGTCCCGCCCACGACGACGGCCACAGCCACAGTCACGGCCACCAGCACGACAGCGCCAGCATCAACGGCCACACCGACGACCACTCTCAGCGCGCCGCCCTCAACGGCGACGGCGACGAGCACGGGGACGCCGCCTATCTCAGCGGCGACCGACACGCCAACAGCGACCAGCACCGCCACGACCGCGCCAACGGCGACGGCGACGGCTGCTGTAGCAACGTCGACAGCGACTGCAACGCCGCCCGCGGGGCCGACCACAACTCTTGTCATCGTGCCTTTGGCGACGACCGTTAAGGTTGGCGACAAGTTCGGTGTGGAGGTCGACCTCAACAATGTCCCCAATACCCCGCAGCACCCCGGCCTGGCCGGCGTGGACATCTGGGTCACTTGGGACAAGAATCTGCTCAGCTTCTACGGCGGGTATGACCCCAGTAAGCCCGCCGGCCAGCAATGCACAGCCGGCACATCCGCGACCTCTGGCGACCTCCCCGGCGGGAGCAGTCTCTTCGCGCAGCCCAACACCGTCGTGACTGACCCGAACACCGGCCAGGTGTACCTGCACTACGTGGCCGTGCTGTTTGGCTCCGCCCAGGGTCAGAGCGGCTCCGGCAAGGTACTCTACTTCTGTATGCAAGCGGCGGCAGCGGGACAGGCGACGATTTCCTTCCCCGACCCCACAACGGATCCGAACCGCCAGCCGAAGCTGCTGGACGCGAATCAGTCCCCGCAGCCCATCCCGTATACCGAGGGGCCGGCCGCCGTCGTCACCATCAACTCGGCAAGCGCGGCCCTTGGCGGCGCCTCTGGCACTGTCCGGCTGCAACGTCACGACAGCAACGCGGGCGCTGTGGTTCAGGTGGGCGACGTGACGACCACCACCGGCGAGGGTGGCGGTTACAGCGTCGTCACGGGCGCGGGCACTGACCTGGTATACGTGACAAAGCAGGGCTACCTGCCGGCCGAGATGTCGTTCACGCCGGTCGTCGCCAACAGCATGGTCTACGTGCCGCCGGTTCACCTGTTAGGTGGCGACGTCACGGGCGACGGCCGAATTGACCTGTTCGACCTGGTCACGGTCGCCTCGGCCTACGACACTCACCCGCCGTCCAACCCGCTCGCCGACGTGAACGGCGACGGCTACGTGGACATCATCGACATCGTGCTGGTCGGCGCTAACTATGGCAAGCAGGGCGTACAGTCTGGCGCGGCGGCTGCCGCAAGCGTCAACAAAGCTGCGAGCGCCGACAAGGCAGCGCCGTCATTGGCCCAGATATCGCTGGATGCGCCCTCGACCGTTCAGAAGGGCCAGGAGTTCAAGGTGTCCGTGCTCGCCCACAACGTCAAGGATCTGTATGGCGTCGATGTCGCGCTACGTTACGACAAGAGCCGTGTCCAGATGCTCGACAGCAAGGGCGCGCCAGGTGCGCTGTTGGGGGACGACGCGTATACCATCACCAACAAGGCGATCAGCGGCGACGGCGGCTTGCTGGGCGGCGGCCTGATGGGCACGTACCGCTTCGCGGCGACCAAGGTCGCCCCGGCCGTGGCAGCGAACGGCGACGGCGTGATTGTCACGGTGACATTCCGCGCTATCGCCGATGGCGCTCCACGCCTCCGACTGAGCAGGGCGACGCTGGTCGACGGCAACGTCAACAACCAGCCGAGCAGCATTACAACCCGCTAACGAGCCTGGGTGACGACTACAGGGCAGACCCGCACGGGCCTGCCCTCTATCTTTGTCTTGTCATCGCTTTCTTGGTACAATACCAGACTTGGACACGTCGCGTGTCGCTATGCCCACGCCCACAGCATTCATCAGTCTGCGCCGGGAGGAAGTCACCATGTCAGGTACGCTGGGAACTGCGGAACGTCCTCTGCGTGTTGCCATCATTGGCGCCGGACCAGCCGGCTTTTACGCGGCAGAGGCGCTATTGAAGAATAGCGGCATCACTGCGACGGTTGACTTCTTCAACCACTTCCCCACGCCCTACGGTCTCGTCCGAGATGGTGTCGCGCCAGACCACCAGTCCATCAAGAGTGTCACGCGGGTCTACGACCGCCTCCTGGAGAACCCCAAGGTACGCTACTTCGGGAACGTCACCCTCGGCCAAGACATCCATCTCGCGGACATCAAGCCCCTTTACGACATGATTGTCTATGCCGTCGGCTCCCCATCCGACCGGCGCATGGGTATCCCCGGCGAGGACCTGGCGGGTAGCCTGCCGGCGACTGCCTTTGTCGGCTGGTATAACGGCCACCCGGAGTACGCCGACCTGAACCCCGATCTCTCCCACGAGCGGGCCGTGGTCGTCGGCATTGGCAACGTCGCCATCGACGTGGCGCGCATTTTGCTTCGCTCCTGTGATGAGCTGGCGGAAACGGATATCGCCGACTACGCCCTTGCAGCCCTACGCCAGAGCAAGGTGCGGGAAGTCGTCATGCTGGGACGGCGCGGACCCGTGCAGGCGGCCTTCACGAACGCTGAGCTGAAAGAATTGGGCGAGCTAGAGGGCGTGGACGTCGTCGTCGCCCCGGCTGACGTCGTTCTGGACCCGGACAGCGAAGCCGAGATGGCGAAGGACCGCGTCGCAAAGCGCAACGTCGAGATTCTGCGCGAGATGGCGGCAAAGACCGAGTTCACGCAGCCGCGCCGCCTCTATCTGCGCTTCCTGGTCTCGCCCGTGGAACTGTTTGGCGAGAACGGGCATGTCAGCGCTGTCAAGATCGAGAAGAACGAGCTGTACCGCGACGACTGGGGAACGATGCGCCCGCGCGGAACGAGCGAGTTCGAAATCATCGACGCCGGGCTTGTCCTACGCTCCGTGGGCTATAAAGGCACGCCGCTCAAGGATGTCCCGTTCAATCCCAAGACCAGCACCGTCAGTAACGTCGCCGGCCGCGTGGTAGACCCGTCGACCGGCGAGCCGGTGCCGGGCGAATACGTGACCGGCTGGGCAAAGCGCGGACCGACGGGCATCATTGGCACGAACAAGCCCGACTCCGTCGAAACCGTCAATAAGATGATCGAGGATATCGCAACCCTGCCGGGCATCGCCGACGAGAACCGCGATCCCGTCAAGGTCGAGGCGCTGCTCAAGTCCCGTCACATTGACTATGTTACGTTTGAGGACTGGAAGGTGCTCGACCGTCACGAGCAGGAGGCGGGGACGGCACAGGGCCGGCCTCGAGTCAAAGTGACGAGTGTTCCGGCAATGCTCGACGTCATTCGCCAGAAGAAGCAGGTTCCGATCTAGCAAGAGTAAATCATGGGTGAGTTCTACCGACGGGTGGCCGAGCGGCTCCAGCACACGCGCCGCGTCGCGGTCGCAACCATTGTCCACATCCGCGGCTCCGTGCCGCGCGAAGTGGGCGCCAAAATGCTCATCGACCCGGCCGGCCACCACGTCGGGACTATCGGTGGCGGCTGCGGCGAGTCCGACGTTATCAACGCCGGGTTGCGCGCCATTGACACAAACGCGCCCGCGCTCGTCCGCGTCGATCTGACCGAGGATATTTCCCTTGAGAGTCTGGGGGTATGCGGCGGCATCATGGACGTGCTGGTCGAGCCGTGGGAGGCTGTCCCTCTGCTGACGCAGCTGGCCAAGGCGGAGGAGCGCAACGAGGCTGTCGCCCTGCTCCACATCGTCCAAGCGCCCGCCTCTCTGTCATCGGCGATGGGTCGCCACGCCTTACTGACCCTAGGCGGCCTATCGGACGGCGACATGGCCCTTGGCCCCGTGAGCGAGGAGATTCATCAAGCAGCAACTGTGCTCTTGGAGAGTGGGCGTAGCGGGATGGTGCGCGCCATCGGGCCAGACGGCGAAATCTCAGTTTATGTCGAGACACAAACGCGCCCACCTCGCCTAATCATTGTCGGCGCAGGCCACATCGCGGTTCCCCTGGCGCGCCTCGCTAAGCAGCTCGACTTTCACGTGACGGTGCTCGACGACCGGCCGGCCTTCGCCAACCGCGCCCGCTTCCCCGACGCGGACCGCATCGTCGTGGACTACTTCCAACCCGCCCTGCGCGCCCTCGACCTGGACCGCCAGACGTACCTTGTCCTGGTCACGCGGGGCCACCAACACGACGTTGAAAGCCTGATCGCCGTCCTCGACCGCCCCACGGCGTATATCGGCATGATCGGGAGCGCCCGTCGGGTCCGGGCCGTCTTCGAGCTTCTAGAGCGCGAGATGGGCATCGACCCACAGCGCCTCGACAAGGTCTACTCCCCCATCGGCCTGGACATTGGCGCAGAGACACCGGCTGAGATCGCTGTCGCCATCATGGCTGAGATCATCAAGGTGCGGCGTGGCGGGACCGGCGTCTCCCTCACCGACCGCGAGCGGCGCGGCCCGGTGCATGCTCAGCGTCATGCGCCGCGCCACTAACAATACTTAAGGCGCATCTACCAGCCGACGGTAATCCTCCGGCGTGTCGATATCTAGTGCTGCCGCTTCGCCGACCTCCACGAACTGCACGGTGTCGCGGTACTTCTCGATGAGCGCGCGCCCCCCCTGGTCCCCGGACACGTCCCTTAGCTCCGGCCACAATCGGCGGTCGAACAGGGTCGGGTTGCCACGTCGCCCACTGTATGTGGCGACGACGATAGGCGCGAGCGTCCCGTAGTAGCGTCGGAGCAAGGCATCGACGACGGCCCGTGTCACTTTCGGCTGGTCCGCCAGCATGAATAGCGCCGCGTGCATCGTCTCAGGCAACGCCCCCAACCCTACGCGCACCGACGTGCTCAAACCCTGCGCCCAGTCAGGATTGTGAACGACTCGCGTCGCTCGGCCACCGGCCGCCGCCTGAACCTCTTCGCCGCGCGCGCCGACAACGAGCAAGACCTCCGCAGCATCACTTTCCAATGCCACATCGACGACGTGCCCCACCAGGGTCGTGTCCTGCCACGGCAGCGTCTGCTTGAGCTGCCCATAGCGGCTAGCGCCACCGGCGGCCAGGACAATCACGCCCACCCGCCGGCGCACCTCGCAGATAGGGTCCTCAGCCTGCACCGCCCCAATCGCTACGCCGTCGTAACGCGGACACGCGAGGAGAAGTTTCGCCAGCCTCCGCGCCTCACCTGTATTATCATCAGTCGCCTTGTTCAGCAGCGCCACAACCCGCGTCGGCATGGGAATGTTCTTCAACCCGCCGTCTGGATGAGTCATTCCGGCTGCGACCGCCTTGACAGTCACGGTCGCGCCGAGAGCTAGCCCGGTGAGCGCGGCGACACGCTCCGGGCGGTGGACATGGGCGGCGTCGAGAGACTGCCCCAGAACGTCGAGGCCAAGCACAACCACGACGACATCCGCACCGGGTGGAATCGGCGGCTCATGGGAGGCGGGCGCTTTGAAAGGTAAGTGGCGCGAGCCATCCGCTTCCACGAGCACCGCCGCCACCCGGGGCAGCCCCGCCAGGCGGCCCGGCCAATCGGGCGGGGCCGAGTCGAGCTTCCAGCCCTCCGGCGTCTCGATGACCTGTGGCGCGATAGCGACGCGCCGTAGGTACGGTAGACCGGCCTGAAGCCGCTCCGCAATCAGGTCAAAATCGGTGTGGATGAAAAGGCCGTCGGCGTCGTCGAAGCCCGGCAAGAGCATCTTCGTCGTCGGCGTGAGCAGCACGCGGCCGTGTCCGGGCGCGGCGAGTTCCGCCGCCAGACGGTAGAGGGCGCTCGTCTTGCCGCCGCCGCCGACAAAGGCGACGATACCGCGTTCAGGCACGTTCAGGGCGTCTTGCAACTTCATGAGGGTAGTCTGAGTTGCGGCGCGCTCAAGATCGCCTCCAGCACGCCACCGCCAATAGCGAGAGACTTGTCCGAAACCGTGTGAACGTGGGACGGGTCGGCGCGCGGGTCCACGTCGCCCAACTTTGTGCCAACGGTGACGCGCACCCCCCCATGCAACAGACCGCGCAGCACACCACCGACGCCCGCGACAACGTCAACGCCCTCTACCCGCGCTACGACATCGCCGGCCGCAACGATATCGCCAATACGCCGCAGCGGTATCACTTCGCCATCGACCGGCGCCCGCAGCACCCGCGCAACGTCGGCGCCGCCGATGCGGCCCGGCACGCCGGTGTTCGGCTCGGCGGACCCGCTCCACAGCACGCGGCCCAGGTTATGGCCGCGGTTGGTCTCGATCACGGCGTGGCAATCGACGCCCGCTGTGAAACCCGGCCCCAGGGCGATGACCAGCGTCGCGTCGTCAAAGCGCGTCCCAAGGTTGCGCTTGGCAAGCCGGGCGTCGACGACAACGTCGGGATGCAGGAGCGACAAGCTCGCGCCTTCCGGGTCAACGACGACCGGAATCTCGTGGGAGGCCAGGACAGCGCGGGCCTCGCGCAGAGGGACGCAGCGGGCGGTGACACCTTCCACGGTCACAGCATTGTCGTACACGGCCTGGGCGAAAGCCACAGTACGGCGCACGGCCAGTGGACGCTCCAGCTCGGTCATCACCACTAGGCAGCCGATGCGGAACAACCGCACGGCAACGCCGGTCGCCAGGTCGCCCGCGCCTCGAATAAGAACGAGCAGCGGGCGAGCCAGGAGGCTATCGGGCACGCCACGTCCTAGCCGACGCCAGTTGTCGGTAGCCGTCGGGCGTCAGGGAGAAGATGAGGGTATTGTGCAGATCGCCCTCAACATCGCGCCTATGATTAAGCAACTCGCCTTCCAGGTTGTAGCCGACACCCTCGGCAACGCGGCGGCTGGCGTCATTGCGGCTGTCCATGTGAATCTCTACCCGGTGTGCGCCCAAAGTATCGAACGCGAACGTGGTAATGCCGCGAACAGCTTCCGAGATGTAGCCGAGGCCCTGGAAACGCTGGCGGCACCAGTAGCCGATCTCAAACTTCGGCACGCTCCAATCGATGCGGTGTAGGCCGCTCGCTCCCACCATCGTGTCGGTTCCCTTGAGAAACAGCAGCAGCATCAGGTCTTGCCGCTCGAGAAACCGGACGTGGGCGCGGCGGGCCGTCAACTCGGAGCCTTGCCCTGTCGCCGGTTCCTGCGCCCAGGGCATCCACGGGCGCAGGCTGTCCAGCGTCTCGTTCACCGCGCGGCTGATCTCCAAGCCGTCACCGGGTCGCGGGCAGCGCAGGAACAGACGCTCGGTCTCGAAGCTATCCGGAAAATCTCGCAGTATCGGATCGATCATTCCGGCTGCGTCCCGCCATCAACACTGATCGGCCGCGTGTCGTAGGCCGGCCCGTAGAGCGTCTCGAGCACACGCGACGGCGTGAGCGGCAGATGGTCGAACCGGCGGCCAGTCGCCTGGTACAGCGCCTCGGTCAGCGCGGGGGCGAGCGGCACGAACGGCATCTCGGCCATGCCCCGCGCGCCAAATGGCCCGATGGGGTCGGGCACCTCCAGAATGACGCTATCCACGCGGTCGGGAATGTCCAGGATAGTCGGAATCAGGTAGGTCGATAGGTGCTCAGTCAGCACGCGCCCATTTTGCTGGACGAAGTTCTCGATGGTGGCCCAGCCCTGCGCCTGGACGACAGCGCCCTCGATCTGCCCGACGATCAGGTGCGGGTTCAGGGCGCGGCCCACGTCATCCGCGCACACCACGCGCCGCACGCGCACCTCGCCCGTCTCGATATCCACCTCGGCCTCGACCGCTTCGGCCACATAGCCGTAGGCGAAGTTCGGGTCGGAGCGGCCTTGCTCGTCGATGTGGGTGGTGGGCGGCGGAATGTACTTGTACACGGCCACGACAGGGCGGTCCTCCTCGTCGCGCCACATGCCCAACGCTTTCTCGGCCGCGCCTCGGATCGCGTTGCCGGCCATGAAGGTCATGCGCGACGCAGACGCCGACCCAGACGAGCCGGGCGTCAGCCCGGTGTCCGCGCCGACAAACTCGACACGCTCCAGCGGCACACCGACGGCCTCTGCCGCGATTTGCTTGAACACCTGGTGCGCACCCTGGCCGACATCACTGCCGGCGCAGCGCACGACCACGCGCTCGATGTCGCCGCCGCCGTGCAACTCGATGGTGGCCCAGCAGTTTTCCGGCGCGCCGAACGAGAAGCCGACGTTCTTGAACGCCGCCGCCAGGCCGATACCGCGCCGCTTCCACGGCTCGCCGGGCGCTTCGGCCTGGGGCGCGCGCCAACCAGTATCGCCCTGCTGCCATCCTGCCGTCTCGGCGCACTTCGTGAGCACAGCCTCCAGCGAGACGCCCGGCGGCACGACGCTATGGGTGGGCAGAATGGAGCCATCGCGCAAGATGTTCTTCATCCGCAGCTCAACGGGGTCCAGGCCAAGGGCCGCTGCAAGGCGGTTGACCTGACTCTCGGCGGCGAAGTGGGACTGCGGCGCGCCGAAACCGCGGAACGCGCCTGTGACCATGTTGTTGGTGTAGACGGCGTAGGTATCGACCTTGATGTTGGGAATGTCATACGGCCCGACGGCCATCAGCGTCGCGTTCCCCAGCACCTTCGTGCTCGTGGAGGCGTAGCCGCCGGCGTCTGCAATCAACTCGACCTCGGCGGCAATAATCTTGCCGTCGCGTGTCGCGCCGGTTCGGCAGCGGTAGAACATCGGATGCCGCTTGTGGTGCCCGATAATGGACTCCTCGCGCGTCCAGACGAGCTTCACCGGGCGGTTCAGCTTCAGCACGGCCAGGGCGAGCACGATCTGAACGGAGATGTCCTCCCGCCCGCCAAAAGCGCCGCCAATCGCCGGGTGGATGACGCGCACGCAGTCCTCGGGCAGCTTCAGGGAGTGGGCGATCTGCTCCAGCTCCTCGTGGGCCCACTGGCCCGCCGCCGCGACTGTCACCCGCCCTTCCTCGTCTATCCAGGCCAGCCCCGCCTCCGGCTGCAAGAATGCATGCTCCTGCGCGCCGACGCTGTACTCGCCCTCAACGATGACATCGGCCTGGGCAAAGGCGGCTTCGACATCGCCGCGCCGCAAGTGATATTTGTGAAGGACATTATCCCCGCAGCTCGCGTGGATCAGCGGCGCGCCCAGCTGCATCGCCGCTCGCGGGTCGGTCACAACCGGCAGGTCCTCGTACTCGACACGAATCAGGTCGCGCGCCCGCTCGGCCGCCGCCAGCGTCTCCGCGACGACGAGGGCAATCTTGTCGCCGACGAAACGCACGATAGCCGCATGGTCGTCCTCGCCGGGACCGCAGAGCACCGGCTGGTCGGGCATGATAAGCCCAAAGCGGTTGTACGGCACATCCACCGAGGTAAAGACATGCACAACGCCGGGCGACTTCTCCGCCTCCGAAATATCCAGGCGTGTGATGCGCGCGTGGGGCCGCCGCGCCAGGAGCGTCACGGCATGCAACATGCCGTCCATCACCAGGTCGCCGGCGTACCTTGCCTCGCCCGTGACCTTCTCTAGTGCGTCCCCTCTTGGAATGCTACTTCCAATCGCTCGCATGCTCAATCTCCAGGCTGCGGCTCGGCGGCCGCCTCAATCGCCTCGACAATCTTGTAGTAGCCCGTGCAGCGGCACAGATTGCCGGTAATCGCCGTCTCTACCTGCTGCCGCGTCGGCGCGGGATGCTCCTCCAGGAGCTTCGCCGCCGACATGAGGAAGCCGGGCGTGCAGTAGCCGCACTGAACCGCGCCGCGCGCCGCGAACTCGGCCTGCACCGGGTGCAGCTTCCCATCCGCCGCCAGCCCCTCGACCGTCACAATCTGCGCTCCGTGTGCCCGCGCCGCCGGCGCCAGGCACGCCATCACGGCGACGCCGTCGAGGAAGACGGTACATGCGCCGCACTCGCCCTCGGCGCAGCCCTCCTTCGTCCCGATTAGACCGAGTGAATCGCGCAGGAAGTCAAGCAAAGTCAGGCCAACGCCAGGTCCGCTCATTGCTGTGCCGTTGACCGTTGTCTGGATCACCCCATTAGGGTCAAGGGAAAGTGAGTTCCCCGGTGTACCTGTATATGGTTCAGCGTGGCCCCATAGCAATGTCGGGTCGCTCGGCCAGCCCGCGTGCTCCTGTCCGTCCCGCAGCCGCCGCAGCGCGCGCGCCGTCAGCACGCCCACGACGTGCCGACGGTAGGCAGCCGGTGCGCGCACGTCGTCAATCGGCCGCGCCGCCAGTTTTGCCGCCTCGGCCGCCGCGACGATTGTCGCATCATCCAGGCGCTGCCCCTTGAGCGCCGCCTCCGCCTGGGGCGCGCGTACGACGGTCGGCGCGACGGAGCCAAGGGTGATACGCGCATCGGTCACAACGTCGCCATCAAAGGTCAACACGACCGCGATGTTGACGACAGAGATCGCCTGGGCACGCCGCAGACCCTGCTTGATAAACACGCCGCGCCGGTTGGGCGCGAGCGCCTTGAAGTGAATATCCGTCAGCATCTCGTCGTCGGCCATCACCGTCCGCCGCACGCCCGTGTAGAACTCGGCAAGGGGTACGTCGCGCCGCCCACGCATTGAGGCCAGTGTGACGCTCGCATCGAGCGCCATCAAGGGCGTAATCGTGTCGTTGGCCGGCGAAGCCGTGATCAGGTTCCCTGTAATGGTTCCGCGATTCCGAATCTGCGGCGCGCCCACCTCCCACGCCGCCTGGGCCAGCGGGAAGGCGCTCTTAACGCAGAGTGACGACGCCACGACGTGATTGTGCGTCACCAGCGGGCCAAGGTGAATGCGTCCGTTGTCTTGCTCGATATGATTCAGGCCTGGAATGCGCGTTATGTCGATAATCGCCCGAAGCCGGCGCACGCCGCGATCCAGCTCGATGACGAGGTCCGTCCCGCCAGCGATGACGCGCGCGTTGCGCCCTTCCCGCGCCAGGATTGCCAGCGCCTCGTCCAGGGAAGCAGGCGAGTAGTAGTGGGACCACAGCCGTGTCCCGATGTCCGTTGTCAGCATGGTCAAAGCCCTTGTTCTAGAATCAACCGTCTATGGATGCGCTCCCAAGTATACCGTCAGCCCCGGCGCGACGCAAGGTCTATCATAGTTGCCGATTCAGGCTTGCTAAGGCTACAATAAACGTGGAGGCAGCGTCAACAATGAGTGTTCCGCTCAGAATCATCCTGGTCTCGACTTACGAGATGGGCCGCCAGCCGTTCGGCCTGGCGTCACCGGCCGCCTGGCTGCGCGAGGCCGGGTTCGAGGTTCGCTGCGTAGACCTCTCCATCGACGCCTTCGCTGAGGGGACACTGCGGGAAGCGGACCTCGTCGCGTTCTACGTGCCGATGCACACCGCGACCCGCATGGCGGTCCGCGCGCTGAGCGACGTGCGGCGTGTCAATCCCAGCGCCCACATCTGCTTCTTTGGGCTGTATGCCGCTGAGAATGCGGATTATCTGAGGGGCCTCGGTGTGGACACCATCCTGGGCGGTGAGTTCGAGGCGTCGCTCGTACGGCTAGCTGGCTGGCTGGCAACAACACGCTCTACCGTGACGCCGCCCCCTGCCTTTCCTATCATCTCCCTCGAGCGCCAGACGTTCCACATCCCCGACCGCCGCGACCTCCCGCCGCTGGCGCGCTACGCCCACCTGGCCTTGCCAAACGGCAGTCAGCGACTTGTCGGCTACGTCGAGGCAACGCGCGGCTGCAAGCACCTGTGCCGCCACTGTCCCATCGTGCCCGTGTACAACGGGCGCTTCCGCATCATCGGGCGTGACATTGTGCTCGCCGACATCCGCCAGCAAGTCGCCGCGGGCGCGCAGCACATCACCTTCGGCGACCCCGACTTCTTCAATGGCATCGGTCACGCGCTGCCCCTGGTCGCGGCGCTCCACGCGGAGTTCCCCGACGTCACCTACGATGTGACCATCAAGGTCGAGCACTTGCGCCGCCATGTCGCGCATCTGGCTACCTTGAAGGACACCGGCTGCGCGTTCATCACCTCCGCCGTCGAGTCGTTCGACAGCCATATCCTCGACATCTTCGACAAGCAACACACGCCCGAAGACTTCGCGACGGTCCTGGCCGAGTGCCGCCGCATCGGGCTGCCCCTCGTCCCAACGTTCGTCGCCTTCACGCCGTGGACCACGCTCGACGGCTATCGCGCCTTCCTGCGCGAGATTGCGCGCCTTGGCCTCGTGGATAGCATCGCGCCGGTCCAGTACACCATCCGCCTGCTCATCCCGCCCGGCTCGCGCCTGCTCGAGATGCCTGCGGTGCAAGCCATCATCGGGCCGTTGGACGAAGCCAAGCTATCCTACGAGTGGCGCAATCCCGACCCTCGCGTTGAGGCGCTCCACCACGCCGTGTCGGGCATGGTGCAACGCATGACACGGCTGCCGCGACGCGAGGTATTCCAACGCGTCTGGGAGCGCGCCTTCGACACTGACGTTCAGCTCCCGCCACTGCCATCTGAAATGGGGGTTCCGTACATCACGGAACCCTGGTTCTGCTGAGCAGAACCGACTGAGGAGCAGTTCGCTTCTCCTTATATTTAATCCCTCCCAAATCATCTATTCGAGGAAAGGTCCTTCCATGCACTACCGTTCTCTTGGCCGCGCTGGTGTCAAGGTCTCTGTTGTCGGGCTGGGCGGCAACCAGTTCGGCGGCAAAGTTGATGTGGATGCCACGCGCCGCATCGTTCACCACGCCATGGACATGGGCATCAACTTCATCGACACATCCAATACCTATAGCCGCGGCCTCTCGGAGGAAGCGCTGTCCTTCGCCCTCAGTGGGCGCTGGGAGCGCATCGTCCTCGCCACGAAATTCCGCTACCCTATGGGCGATGGCCCCAACGACCGGGGCGGCTCGCGCTACCACATCATGAACAGCGTCGAGGCGAGCCTGCGTCGCCTGCGCACCGACCACATCGACCTGCTACAGATGCACGCCTGGGACCCGGAGACGCCGCTCGAAGAGACGATGCGCGCCCTGGATGATCTCGTGGCTAGCGGCAAGGTGCGCTACATCGGCGCGTCCAATTTCCTGGCCTGGCAGATGGCGCGCGCTAACGACCTCGCCGAGATGCACGGCTGGGCGTCGATGGTCACCATCCAGCCCCACTACCACATGCTGGAGCGCGAGGTCGAGCGCGAGCTGATGTCCTACTGCCAGGCGTTCAACATCGGCATCCTGCCCTACTTCCCCCTCGCCGGTGGGTTCCTGACGGGCAAGTACCGCGAAGGCGAGCCGCCGCCTCAGGGAACGCGCGGCCAGACTAGCCCCTACGTCCAGCGCTACTTCACACCGGGCAACTTTGCCCGCGTGCGCGCCCTGACCCAATGGGCCGAGAGTCACGGCCATACGATGACCGAGTTGGCGATTGCCTGGCTCCTCGCTCAGCCGCACGTCTCGTCCGTCATCGCCGGCGTAACGTCTGAGACGCAGGTGAACGACAACGTCAAAGCCGCCGAGTGGGAATTATCGGGAGACGAGCTAGGCGAAGTCAACCGCATCCTTGAAGGACATGCAGGATAGCCAGGAGCCAGAGGTATGGCAACCATCACTCGAGATGAAATTGAGCAGAACGTCAGTAGCTACCTCCAGCGTGTCAAGACAGGCGAGACACTTGTGATCCTCGAAAACGGTGAGCCTATCGCGGAAATCAAGCCTGTTGAACACGCGGCGAAGGCTCTGCGACCGTATGCCTTATGCGCAGGTGAGTTTAGCGTACCGGCCGACTTCGATGTGCCTTTGCCAAAGGAGATTACCGACTTGTTCGAGGGCGAATGAAGCTCCTCCTCGACACGCATATCTTCCTGTGGTATTTCCGCTCGATGAGGGAAGCGTTTCGCGCCTCGCCACACTGCCCTTGCACCACCGAGACCCTTTCGACCGAATGCTTATCTGCCAAGCTATTCAACATAGGTTGACGATAGTATCAACTGATACTGTGGTGCGTGCCTATTCGGATCATGTCGCAATTGTTCCATAATGAGAGAATGATACATGGGAGGTTCTTGATATGTCGGTGTCGCAGCGGTGGACAATTGCTGACCTTGACTTGTTTCCTGACGACGGGAAGCGACGCGAAATCATTGATGGGGAGCTATTTGTGTCAACTCAGCCGCACTATCGCCATCAACGCCTGACCGTCCGTATCGCGGCAGCCCTCGAAAATTGGAGTGAGACGGCGGGTAATGGCGAAGTCAGTGTTGCGCCCGGCATCGTTTTCGCCGAGGACGAAGCAGTCGCGCCCGATGTCGTTTGGATGAGCCGCGAACGAGCAACGGCGATTGTTGGGTCGGACGGTCACCTCCACGCCGCGCCAGAACTCGTCATTGAGATCCTCTCACCGGGTGGCCGCAACGAATATCGAGACCGCGAAGCGAAAGTCCGGCTATACTCCCGACAGGGCGTGCAGGAGTATTGGCTCTTGGATCCACGAACCCGAACGGTGCAGGTATTCCGCCGAGAGAATGCGGTGCTTCAGATCATCGAGACTCTGTACGAGCAGGATACTCTCACCCCGCCGCTTCTCCCTGACTTCGCCTTGCCTTTGGTCAAGCTGTACGCCAACATCCTGTAAAATGGGCATGATACCTCTTCGTGAATAACTCTACACTCTGCGTTGTCGAATCTCCACCTGAAAGCATGGACAATTACGATATAATGCGTATGCGGTCGGATTATGTGTTTCGCTGCCACCTCAACGAGCAGTGCTTCTGCCGACCTTTTGTTTTGCCGTCACCAGCGTCGTTGACGAGCACGGGCTGTTCTCGAATTGCGGGGCGGCCCGTTCTTGTTGCTCAGGAAAACACTCATGATATCACTGACAACGCGGGAAGCGGCGCTTCAGGAACGAATCGATGGTAAAGTCCGCTGCGACGTGTGCGAGCGGCGCTGTGTCCTGGTGGAGGGCGGTGAGGGATGGTGCCGAACGCGCGTGAATCGCCGCGGCGTCCTATATACCCTCGTCTACGGCGCTGTGTCATCGTTGGGCGTCGATCCCATCGAGAAAAAGCCTCTCTATCACTTCTATCCCCGCTCGTCAACGCTAACTGCTGGTAGCTGGTCGTGCAACTTCGCCTGTCCGTGGTGCCAGAACTGGACGATTGCCCGCGTTCCGCCGCCGACTAAGGCCGAGTACATCTCTCCAGAGCAATTTGTCGACATGGCCCAGCGGCTCGAATGCCAGGGCGTCTCCATCTCGTACAACGAACCGACGCTCGCGCTCGACTGGACGGTGGACGTGTTTCGGCTGGCCGAAGCGGCGGGGCTGTATCGGGCCTTTGTCACGAATGGCTACATGACGCCCGAGGCGCTATCGCTCCTGACTGATGCGGGGCTGGAAGCCATGAATGTGGACGTCAAGGGTGATGCGGCGGCAATGCATAAGTATGGGAAAGGCGCGGACGTCGAGAAGGTTTGGCAGATAAGCCGCCTCGCTCGGGCATGCGAAATCCATCTCGAGATGACGACGCTCGTCATCCCAGGCGTCAACGATGCCGAGGCGACATTGCGCAGCATCGCGGAGCGGATCGTGGGCGAGCTCGGGCCAGATGTGCCGTGGCACATCAGCAGCTATTATCCAGCCCACAAGTTCAGAACACAGGCTACGCCGCCCTCGACCCTGGAGCATGCCTGGCAGATGGGAAAGAGGGCGGGGTTGGAGTTTGTCTACCTGGGAAACGTACCCGGACATCGCTACGACAACACATACTGCCCGGCGTGCAACGCTCTCCTGATCCACCGTCAGGGCTTCAAGGTGCAATTGAGCGAGCTGCAAGACGGCCACTGTCGGCGCTGCGGGCGGCGAATAGCCGGTGTGTGGTCTGATCGAATCCTACAAGCAGATGTTACCCTTAGCCGCGCCTAATGCCATTGACATTCATGCACGGCTGCGCTAGAATCGCCCTTGGCGCCTGTTCGTGACGCAACAAGGTAGTCATGGCGGAAGAAGAGACCCCCATTCGCTATTCTGATGAACAGATGGCGGAATACAAGCGGACGGCCCGACGCCGGCTCGAAGCCGAGAAGCGGAACCGTGTTGCGCGCCACGCCCGCGCCTGGGAGTTGGCGCGGGAAGCGGCGGCCTTGCTCAGACGCGAGTACGGCGTTGAGCGTATCGTCGTGTTCGGGTCGGTGCTCGACGTGGAACGGTTTACCGAACGCTCCGACGTCGATATAGCTGCCTGGGGGTTAACCTCGGCGAACTGGTTGAAGGCCATATTGGCTGTCCAGCGCCTCTCCCCCGACATCGAGATCAACCTCGTCGACGTGGGCGCGTGCTCACAGGAATTGTTGGCTATCATTGAACGCGATGGAGTCGATCTGTGATTGCCCGCTATCGCGTCCTTGCGGAACGTATCCGCGCAGAGATTGTGCCGCTCCAGCATGTTGTCGAGCGGGCTGAGAGTGCCCTGAACCGCTCGTCGCAGCAGCCTGCGAACCAAGAATACTTCCTGGCGGCTGCTGCTCTTGACCTGCACAGCTTTTACTCTGGGGTAGAGCGTCTACTCGAGATGATCGCCCGGGACGTGGACCAAAGTATACCATCAGGATCAGCCTGGCATCGCGACTTACTGGCACAGCTAGTCTTGCCTATCCCGCCGGTTCGTCCCGCTGTCCTCACCTCTGAAACTGAAGTCGCGCTAAGGGACTACCTGGGTTTCCGCCACGTCATCCGCAACGTCTACACATTCGATCTGAAGCCAGATCGAGTGGCCGAGTTGACTCGCGGATTGCGTGCCGTGTTCGAGCTGGTCCAGCGCGACTTGCTCAGCTTTGCCGCGTTCCTCGACGGCCTGGCGACAGCAGACCAAGATCAGTAACGGGTATTGTTTACCGCCAGTGGTACAGCGGCAGGCCCGGCGTCGGCGAGCGGAACGTGACCAGGTGCGGCATCCCCAGCGAGCCGATGTAGACCGTGCGCAGATCTGGCCCGCCGAAAGCCACGCTCGTTGGAAATTGAAGGGTCGGCCCAACGCATGCCATCAGTTCCGATGGTGTTAGAGCGCTGGCGGCGACCTTTACGGCCGCATTGTCCAACGCCGCCTGGTTCACGTCCTCGAACACCGTGTGGGCGTCACCATCGGGTGTGATGAGAATCACGCCATTGCGCGTAATCGCCGTCACCCAGATGTTGCCCTCCGCGTCGAACGCGAAGCCATCGACGAATGCGCCCATGCCCAGGCTATCGGGGCCAAAGACCTCTTTCTCGCCAAGGTCGCCATTCGGCTGCACCTTGTAGCGCAGCATTCGCGCGCCCATCGTCTCGGCGACGTATAGGTACTCTTCTTTAGCATCCAGGCGCGCTTCATTGGTGAAGAGGATGCCGTCGGCGACGATGCGCGGGCCTTTTTCGTCTATCAAGATGATGTAGCCATCGGGGCGCGGCGACGCGGCGGCTGGGAACCAGGGAATGACGCGCGTTGAGACAGTGATCCACATGCGTTCCTGGCTATCGAGGAAGACAAAGTTCACCGCCCCCAAGGGCTGCCCGTCGATCTCGCTCAACACCACATCGGTCGAGCCACCTGGCCGCAGCCGGTAGACCTTACCATCGTCGATGTTGGCGAAGTATATGTTCCCCTCGTGGTCCATCGCCAGCCCGTTCGGCTCGCCGTGGACGTTCCCGATGAGGGTTTGCTGTCCATCCGGGTCGATGCGCGTGACCCCACCCCGCGCATCGGAGACCCAGAGCGTGCCTTCTTTTGTCGTCAGGACGCTCTCTGGCCGCGCTAGATTACTGCCGACGAACTGAAGCTCGGACAACGCCAGTGTGAAGTTCTTCGCCGCGTTCATCGATTGTTCCTCCTGAATGTTACATTGTCGTCTCGTGGATCAGGCCGCGCCCAGCTTAGCGCCCACGTACCCGCCGATTTGCAGCACCAGCCCGACCAGGTTGTCCTCCAGCCACACTTCAGCGATGCGCCCATCGGCCAGTCGGAAGATCCCCATCCCTGAGACCGCCGTCTGCGCCCCAGTCGGCTGGACGCCAAAGATGGCCCCACCCTGGTGAGTGCCATAAGCGACGCCGCGCCAGACGACGCGGTCGCCCTCGGCAAACAGATCCTCGATGGTCACGCGGCGGTCGGGGAAGATCATGCGGTTGGCGAGCATGACGCTCACCAGCGCCTCCCGCCCCTGCAACGGCATAGGCAAGGTGCCGTGGTGATAGACCACATCGGGCGCGAGGAGGTCTGCCGCAGCCTGCGGGTCAGCGCCACTCCAGATATCCTCAATCGCCCGGCGCACAATCGCCTTGTTTTCCTCTACCTCCATGTCGGCCTCCCACGATGCGTGGATCACACACTTGTTTCATCCATCAGCCGCCGGATATGTTTCCGTCACCGAGAAGTCTACCTGCCCGGTTTCCAGGTCGCAGTACGCCCCGACGATCTTGAGCTTGCCGTCCATAACATAGCGGGCGAGAATAGGCCGCACCTGCCGCAACCCCTGCGCCACGCGTGCCACATTGCGCTTGACAGCGTTCTTCAGGCGCTCTTCCGGCGTCGCGCCCTGCGCCTGCTGAGCTGCTGGCCCAATGGCATTGACAAGGTCCTTGAGTTGGCCCGGGTACTGCGTCCCCTTATCCACAAAGTCCAGCGCCGCCTGGACTGCCCCGCAGCGCTCGTGGCCCAAGACGACAATGAGCGGGACGCGCAGGTACTCCACGGCAAACTCCAGACTCGCCATCCCCATTGTTCCAGCGACATTACCGGCCAGACGAACCACAAACAAGTCGCCAATACCACGGTCGAACACCAACTCGGCGGGGACACGCGAGTCCGAGCAGCCGAGCACGACTGCGAACGGCGATTGCTGGCGGGCGACCTCGGTGCGGCGGTCGGCATTCAGGTTCGGGTGAAGCATGCGATTCTCGACGAAACGACGGTTGCCCTCTTTGAGGAGCATCAGGGCTTCATCGGCGCTGAGTATCATGTGTGACTCCTTTCAGGACGCATCGTCTGGGTAACACAGGGGCGAGCCGATGGCTCGCCCCCCAATCTTGACTGTGAGCTAACTCAGGACTGTGTTTGCTGCGCTTGGATAGCTCGCCACACGCGCTCAGGTGTCGCGGGAATCTCGTAGACACGCGCGCCCACCGCATCCCGAAGCGCGTTGGCGACGGCGGGGGCCACGCCATCCATCGGAATCTCGGCGACCGCCTTGACGCCAAACGGGTGCGACGGTTCGTTCGTCTCGACGAACTCCGCGGTGATGGGCGGGATCTCGTCCGCGCGGAAGACGCGGTAGTCGTCCAGTCGGGTCACCAGGCTGCGCCCGGCCTCGTCGTACAGCATCTCTTCGGACACGCCATAGCCGAGCGCCTGGGCCTGCCCGCCCTCGATCTGGCCCTCGGCGGTGAGCGGGTTGATGATCCGCCCGGCGTCCACGACCATGACGAGATTGTCCACCGTCACCTGCCCGGTCTCGATATCCACCGTCACTTCGGCAAACTGCGCCGCAAATGGCGGCGGGGACTCGGGCGAGACGTAGGAGGCGACGCCCATAATCTGGTGCTGGTTGGCGTGGTGCAGCGAGTTCAACGCCACCTCGGCCAGGGACACCGACCGGCCATCCGGCGCGTAGGCGCGGCAGTTGCGCAGGTCGATCTCCGCCGGCTTGACCAGACGCGGCCCATCCTGGGACCCGCCCGCGATCTCGTACGTCGGCCCTTCGGGCGCGGCCGTGCGTCCGCCCTCCGCCGTTGTGCTACCGGGCGTCTCCACCTGGGCGTAGCGCTCGTTCAGCATCGCGGCGGCGACGGCGCGAATCTGCTCCGCGCACTTCTCGGCCGCCTTGACCGTCGCCGTGCCGGAGATGTAGGTCGTGCTGGAGGCGTACGCACCCTTGTCGAAAGGCGTAAAGTCGGTGTCCGACGAGTACATGATGATGTCGTCTAGTCCCACGCCCAGCACTTCGGCCGCCATCTGCCCCAGGACCGTGTCCGAGCCGGTGCCCAGGTCCGTCGCGCCGACGAGCACGTTGAACGAGCCGTCGTCGTTGAGCTTGATGGACGCCGCGCCCATGTCCAGGTACGGGATTGCCGTCCCCTGCATGACGAGCGCCACGCCGATGCCGCGCCTCAAATGGGGCTGGCCCTTCACCTTGCGCCACTCGGCGTTGCCCGCCTTCTTCGACCAGTCCACCAGCGTTGCCCCACGCCACGCGCATTGCTCCAGGGCGCAGGTGCGAATCGTCTCCGGCCGCGGCTCGCGGCCCTCCGACCAGGCGCGGCTAAACGGGTGCTCGTCGCCGGGCTTGAGCGCATTCTTGAGCCTGAACGCCAGCGGGTCCAGTTTCAAGGCGCGGGCGATGTCCTCCATGTGCGACTCGACGGGGAAGAAGCCCTGGGGCACGCCATAGCCACGGAACGCGCCAGCCGGCGGCGTGTTCGTGTAAACCACGTCGGCGTGGAAGCGCACGTGGGGCTGGGGGCGGCCGTCCGGCGTCATGTCCGCGTTGTTGGGCCAGTAGGCCGGGTAGAGCGCCATCGCCTTGTGGCCCGTGTTGCCGGTGACGGTGAGGGCGTGGCAGCCATAGGCGCCCGTGTCGGACAGGGCGATCATCTCGTTCGCCACAATTGTGCCGTCGTTCATCACGCCCGTCTTCATGCGCACGATCATTGGGTGGCGCGAGCGGGCCGACGTGAACTCCTCGGCGCGGGTGTACTCGAAGCGCACCGGCCGCCCCGTGGCAATCGTCAGGTGCGCCGCCACGTCCTCGATCAACACCTCCTGCTTGCCGCCGAATCCGCCACCGATGCGCGGCTTAACGACGCGGATGCGCTTGGGCGGCAGGTTCAAGACCGGGGCGAGGATGCGCCGCACGTGGAATGGGACCTGGGTGCTGGTGCGAATGACGAGGCGGTCGTCCTCGTCCCAGTACGTGACCACAATATGTGGCTCAATGCTGACCTGCTGCACCTTCGGCACGCGGTACTCGGCCTCGAAGATGTGGTCAGCGCGGGCGAACCCCGCGTCCACGTCGCCGATGTCGATGTGAATCTGCGCCGCCAGGTTGCGCGACGGGTCCGACTCGGCGAAATTCACGTACTCCGGCTCGTCGTGGATGCGCGGCGCGTCGGGAGCCATTGCCTGGCGCATATCGAGAATTGCCGGCAGCTCCTCGTACTCGACCTCGATAAGCTCTAGCGCCTGCTCGGCAATGGCTTCTGTCTCCGCTGCAACAAACGCGACACGGTCGCCGACGAAGCGCACTTTGCGGTCCAGGCTGAATGCGTCCAGCGGTCCGGGAATCGGGTCGGACTGGCCCGCCGTGGAGTAGACGACGCGGGGTAGGTCCTGGTACGTCAGAACGGCGTGGACACCGGGCAGCGCTCGGGCGCGCGCGACGTCGATGCGCTTGATCCAGGCGTGGGCGACCGGCGACCACAGCACCTTGGCGACCAGCATCCCGCGCATCTCCACGTCGTCGGCAAACGCGGGCTTGCCCTGTACCAGCTTCTGCGCGTCCACCTTGCGCTCCGGCTTGCCGACCACCTTGAGCGGCGGTGGCGTTTCCGGGGCAGCAGGGGCGGGCGTAGCGGCTACCAGCGGGCGGGGCGGCGCCACGGTCTCCGTCTCGCCGCTGCGGCTGCGCGGCGCGGGGCCGAGCGCCTGGGGCGAGCGGCGGTTACTGTCCAACGCCTCGGCGCGCGGCGGCGGCGCACTTCGTAGCGGCGCGACCGGCTCACCGCGCAGGATGGCGGCTGCCCGCAACACGGCCTCGATGGGCTTCTTGTAGCCGGTGCAGCGGCACAACACGCCAGACAAGGCGTCGCGGACCTGCGCCTCGGTTGGCCGCGGGTTCTTCGCCAGCAGGTCCTTGGTAACGAGTACCATCGCGGGTGTGCAGTAGCCGCACTGAATGGCGCCCGTATCGATGAAGGCTTGCTGAATCGGGTCAAGCCCTTTGCTCACACGCCAGCCCGGCTCCGGCGCCTCGCCGACGGCCTCGATGGTAACGATGCGCGCCCCCTCAGCCGACGCGGCGAGGCGTACACACGTCAGCGTCGGCTCGCCGTTTAGGAGAACTGCGCACGCGCCGCACTCACCCGTCTCGCAGCCGTGCTTCACGCCCTTGCAGCCGGCGGCACGCAAGGCCGTGAGCAGGCGCTCGCCAGGCGCTACGTCCAGAGTTTTGTCATCGCCGTTGATATTGACATGGACGTCCATTATCCACCCTTATTGTCAGTGAAGGTGTAGCTATCAATCATTTGCTTCGCGGCGGTGACGGCGCGTGGCCAGACGTCGGCGTTGAAGTTGACCGAGATGAGCGAGATGCGCTGACCGTCCACGCGCAGCTCACCCAAGCTATGGAGCTGCCGACCCTGGTTGTTTGTATATTGCGTCTCTATCATGACCTGGGTCGGTGAGACGGGTAGCCGCGCAAGTTGTTGATAGTCTTTGTTCTGGGTGACGCCGGTCACCTGGAGGAACGCGTCGAGTAGCTGGTCCGCTGGTTCGGCGGGCGCTTTGCCGAAGTCGAATTGAGTGACGGAGGCAAAGCCATCCGGGCCGACGAATGCCGTCGCCACTTTCATGTTTTCCTGGGCCAGGCGCTGCGGCTGAACGTTCCACTTCATCGGCACGTCCATGGTAAACTTGCCGCCCGGATCCTTATACTGATTCAAGATGAAAAAGGAGTCATCCTGGCGGGGCTGCTGCGGGCCTGTCGCCTGGGGCGCGCTCGACTGGCACGCAGCTAGCGCGCCCAGCATGCCCACCAGAACCAAAACGATCCATAAACGCTTCAATGTAAACTACTCCCTTCAAGATGGTTCGAGCGCCGCCCGCCACGAATCGGCGAGAGCGCGGCGCAGCAAAACGCCTGTCACATGCGCACGGTATTGGGCGCTGGCATGGTGGTCGGTGATTGCCGGGGTTTCAGCCACGGCGGCCTCGACCGCCGCCTCGATGAGTCGATTGCTCAAAGCCTGCCCCCGCAAGACCGCCTCGGCTCTGACGAGCGGCATCGCCCCTAATCCTACGCCGGCCAGGCCGATGCCCACGTACTGTGCCGTACCGCTCGTGACCGTAAGCGCCGATGCGACAGTTACCAAAGGCGCATCGCTGGGCGTACGGCGGACACTGTAGATGCTCACACCCAAGGCCGAGCGGCGCGGAACCACGACGTCGGTCAGCAGCCACGCACCGTTCGGCGGCTGGGGCAGGAAGTCCGCCAGCCTTACTGTAGCAGCGCGCGGTGAATGCACGACAACCTGGGCGCCGAGGGCCAGCAAGAGGGCGAGAACCTCTGCGGCCTGCCTGGTGATGATGGAGCCGCCGAGCGTCGCCTGCCGGCGGAGCAGACTGCTGGTTGCAGCGTGGGCGGCGCGCGCCAGGTGACTGCCCGCGAACGCCTGGGCGTGCTCACTCCTGGCGATGTCGTCCAACGTCGCCATCGCCCCGATGTGCAGTGCATCGCTGTCGAGGTGAATGGCGTCGAGGCCAAGCCGCGACAGATCGACGACCGCCTCGACGGATGGGTCCGCCTGGCCGACAAGCTCTGTGCCGCCCGCCAGGATCGCGGTGCGAGGTGTGGGCCGCGCTAAGAGTGTTAGCGCCTCCTCGATTGTCGAGGGCCGGCAGATTTCGGTGAGATTGCGCATTTTCCTTGATTGACCTCGTTCGAATCCGGCGAATTGTAGATGAAAGTCTGGCCTCGGTCAACGACCGTTTACCGAAACAGGTCCCGCTCGCGTGGGCGCAGGATCTCGTCCGCCGACGCCTCCCGCGCCTCGTACGTCAGGCCACGCACCACAACCACCGGCTGCCCCTCAGCCGCCTGACCCTGGAGCAGCGACGCAGCGCTGGCGACCTGGTCGGCCAGCCCGACAATGGTATGTTGCAGTTGGTAGCCGAACAGGTCGTGCTCGCCGCGGCGGTCTTGCAGCGGCGCAATGCCGGCCACGCCGATGGCAATCCCTGACGCCCCATCCCGCCACGGGCGGCCGTGCGTATCGGTGATGATGACGGCGAGACGCTTGCCGGTCAGCTCCACAAGGCGGTCTTGCAGGCGCCGCGCTGACAGATCGGGGTCCAGCGGCAGCAGAGCCACCCACTCGCCCTCCTTGCCTTGCTGGATGTTCGAGCGGTCGATGCCGGCGTTGGCACATATCAGGCCGTTACGCTGCTCGACAATCAGCAGCCCCGGCCCCGTGCGGACGACCTCGCGTGACTCGTCCAACACAAGCTGCACTAACCGGGGGTCCTTGCCAATCCGCTGCGCCAACTCCAGGGCCTCCCGCCCCGGCTGCACAAGGTCGAGCCGCGCCAGGCGGTTCTCGACCTTCGACACAACCTTCTGGGCGACGACCACCACGTCGCCCTCCAATAAGGGCGCGTCGGCCTCAGTCAGCGATGCGACGATGAGCGCCCCAAGGTCGTCGCCGGGCTGGATCACCGGAAGGTTCGGCACAGCGAAAAGAGTCAGTTGCGAGAGCATACCTGGCTCATTACCCATCGGCCTGGCAATTCGTCCAATTTATGGAAAGCAACAGCCGAATGTCATGCTGAGCGAGTGCAAAGCATCCCCGCGTTTCTGGAGGCCCTTCGCGCTGCTCAGGGCGACAGCCAAAACCGACGTGATGACCCACTACGCCTGTCCCGGTACGTTCGTGATGCGGATGCCAGCGCCCTTGCTCTTGTAGCGAATGTTTATGTTAATCAACACGCTCGTCAGCCCCTCAGGGATGATGGCGTTCGCCAATGCGCCCGCGTCCCAGGCGCGCATCCCACCGTCCTGGGCAAGCGCAATAACAACTTCTTTTGCCGCGCGGTCGTCGCCGCAGACCAGCACATCACAGTCAACCTCGGCTTCTGGGTCCTGGAGCTGGTGTGCGCCGACATTGTGGAACGCGCCCACGACCTTGACGCCGTCGCCCAGCTGTCGCTGCGCCTGTACCGCCGCCGGACCATCTGGCATCTGGGGCGCGCGCCGCTTCGCCGAGGGGTCCAGCGGCACAACGGCGGTCACGAGGATCTTCCCCTGCAAAGCGTCCTTGACCTGTTCGAGAATGCCCGCCTGGCCCTCGAACGGCGTCGTCAGGACCACAAGCTCGGCTTGCTGCGCCGCATCGTGGTTTGCTGCGCCGGTCAGGTTCCCACCTGGCGCCTGTGCCTTCAGCTCATCGGCAATGCGCTGCGCCCGCGCCGCGTCGCGCGAGCCAATGATAACGGGGTAGCCCGCCGCGGCCCAACGCATCGCCAGCCCCTTACCTTCTGGTCCCGTTCCTCCAAGGATAGCGATAGTCTGTTTGGTCATGATATCCTCAACAAACCAGTATCATCAATGTTCATCAAGTATCAGCTAGCTTCATGCGCCATCGGTGAATCGCTGCCAGACACCGGGTGCCCGCTCCAACGCCTTCGCCATGATCTCCTGCTCGTCCAGGCACAGCAGCTCGCGCTCTTTCATAAGAAGCTGCCCACCAGCGATGGTGTGCGTCACGTTCGAGCCGTCGATGCCAAACATGATATGCCACGGTATGTTGTTGGCGGTCAGCGGTGTGAACGGGTAGTAATCCAAAACGATGACGTCAGCCAACGCCCCTGCCGCCAGCCGCCCCAGACGGCCTTCGCCAAAGATGCTGCCCGCCAGCCGCGCGTTGTTCGCCATCGCCATCGTCATCACATCGTAGCCGCCCATCACGCGCGGGTCGCCGCAATGGGACTTGTGCAGCAGATAAGCGAACTTCATCTCCTGGAACATGTCGTTGGAGAAGCCGTCATTGCCGAGAACGACCTTCATCCCTGCGCGCAGCATCGCCGGAATGTCGGCGACGCCCACGGCGTTGTTCATGTTCGAGCGCGGCTGGTGGCTCACCCACGTCTGAGTATCCCGCAGCGTCGCCATCTCCCACGGGTCGATGGCGATGGCGTGGGCGACAATGGTACGCGGCCCGAGGATGCCGCGCGCATTCAGGCGGTCGATGACGCGCATCCCATAGCGGGACAGGGCCATCTCCTGGTCGGCTGGACCCTCGGCGGCGTGGATGTGGAAGCCAACATCGTCCGGAGCGGCCTTCCGGCAGCGGTCCAGCGTCTCGTCGGATAGGGTAAGGGCGGCGTGCAGGCCGAACAGCGCGCCGAGCTGCGTCCCGCCTTGTTGCCGGACGCGCTCGATGAAACGCGCGTTCTCCAGGATGCCCGCCTCACATTTCTCTGCCCCGTCACGGTCCGTGACCTCATAGCATAGGCACGCCCTCAGCCCCGCCTCCTGCACTGCCCCTGCAATGATGTCCAGGGAGCCGCTGATGGCATTCGGGCTGGCGTGGTGGTCGAACAGCGTCGTCGTGCCGCGCCGCACTGCATCCACGAGGCACACCAGGGCGCTGTAGTAGACATCTTCGGGCGTGAGGGCCTTGTCGAGCTGCCACCACAAGCGCGCCAGGATCTCAGGGAAGTCTTTCGGCGCCGGGCCAGGGATCGCCAGGCCACGGGCGTACGCGCCGTAGAAGTGGGTATGGGCGCAGATGTTACCGGGCATCACGAGCCGGCCACCCACATCCAGCGTCTCAGCATCAGGGTAGCGGGCCGTGAGATCGGCGGTCGTCCCAACGGCGGCAATCGAGTCGCCCTCGATCATGACTGCGCCATCGTTCATGACAGTATTGGGCGTATCGAACGTGACCACCGTGCCGTGAGTGATAAGCATGTCGCCTCCGCCCAGTTTATCGGGCGTGAATACCAGGAGTTATAACGCCGGACTGACCCGTACAGGTACGCCGCTGAGGGCTGCATTGCCGGTCAACTCGTCGAGCAGGTCTTGATCGCTCAGGTCATTGTAGCTCGCGCCCGGATGCTGCGCTGCCACGCGCAGCCCGATGCCCGGCCGGTCGTGACCCCAGCCGTGGGGGATACTCACGACGCCGGGCATGATGTCGTCGCTGACCGCGAGGGGCAGCACGATGCAGCCGACACGGGACGCAACCTGCACCCGTTGGCCGTCGGTTAGGCCGCGCGCCGCTGCGTCGTCCGGGTGCATAATGACCGTGCAGCGGTCCTTGCCGCGCACGAGGCGGTGGCTGTTGTGCATCCACGAGTTGTTGGAGCGCAGGTCGCGCCGCCCAATGAGCGCCAGGTCGCCATGCCCATTCCCGTCAGCACCCGCGTAGAACGTCGCCTGCACGCGCTGCAAGTCCTGGACGAACACATTCGGCGCGAGGTGGATGCGCTTGTCCTCGGTGAACAGACGCTCCGGCAAGCGCGGCTGAAGCGGCCCGAGGTCTACGCCGTGCGGGTTGGCCTTGAGCGTGTCGAGGGACATACCTTGCTTGCCATACGGTCCCATGCGCAGGCCGAAGTCGAGCAAGGTCGCGGGCGGCGCGGCGTTCATCGGGTTCGCCGCGTCATACGGGTGCTCCTCGGTCGCAAGGCGCTGCGCCAGGGCACGGTAAATCTGCCAGTCGTGGCGCGCGTCCGGCGACGGCTCGTAGAGCGGCGGCGAGTACTTTGCTGTGTTCTGCACCGCCAGGACGTGGAAGATGACGTCGTAGTGCTCCGTCTCCAGGCCCGTGGTCGGCGGCAGGATGATGTTGGCGTGGCGCGTCGTCTCGTTCAGGTAGATGTCGATGGCGACCATGTAGTCCAGGCTGGCGAGCGCCCCGTCGAGCTGGCGACCGTTGGGCGTCGAGAGCACCGGATTCCCCGCGACTGTCACGAGCGCCCGGATTTGCCCCTCGCCAGGTGTGTTGATCTCCTCGGCCAGTGTCGCCACTGGCAGCTCGCCCATGAACTCCGGCCAGCGGCGCACCCGGCTCCGCCAGCGGCCAAACTTACCCGCCCGCCGCGCATCCACGATGTCAAGGGCAGGCGTGGTGAACATGGCGCCGCCAGGGCGGTCCAGGTTGCCGGTGATGACGTTCAACACGTTGACGAGCCACTGGCACAGGCCACCAAACGCCTGCGTCGAGAGGCCGACGCGCCCATAGGCGACCGCCGATGTCGCCGAGGTGAACTCCCGCGCCAGGCGCACGATAGTCTCGACCGGCACGCCGGTCGCCTCCGCCACCACTTCCGGCGTGTACGGCTCGACCAAGTCACGAAGAGCATCTAGCCCCACGGTGAAATCCGCCAGGCGGTCTGGTTTCGCCAGCCCTGCGGCCAGGATCCTCCGTACAAGCGCAAGCAGCAGCAGAACGTCGGCGCTCGGGCGGATGAAGACGTGCTCGTCGGCGCGGACCGCCGTCTCGGTGCGGCGCGGGTCCACCACGACGACCTTGCCGCCGCGCCGCTGGATCGCCTTGAGTCGGCGGTCCATGCCCGCTGCGGTCATGATGCTGCCGTTTGACGCCAGCGGGTTCGCACCTAGGATGAGGAAGTAGTCCGTGTGGTCTACATCTGGAATGGGCAGGAGGAACGTGTGGCCGAACATCATGCGCGCCGCGAAGTGGTGCGGCAGCTGATCCACCGACGACGCGGTGAAGATGCTCTGCGTGCGCAGCGCGCGCGTCAGGGTCGAGCCGAGCAAGGCGCTGCCCAGGTTGTGGACGTTGGGGTTGCCGAGATAGACTCCGACGGCGTTCTGGCCGTGCTCGGCCTGGACCCGTTTGAGGTTAGCCGCCACTTCGTCGAACGCCTCGTCCCAAGAGATAGTCTCCCAACCCGTTGCCGTGCGTCGCAGCGGCGTCTTGAGGCGGTCCGGGTCAGCGTAGATGTCCTGGAGGGCCGTGGCCTTGGGGCAGATGTGGCCCTGGCTGAACGGGTCGGCCTTGTCGCCGCGGATTGCCACAATGCGCTCGCCGTCCATGGCGATCTCCAGCCCGCACATGGCCTCGCACAGGTTACACGTTCGATAGTGCGTCCAGCTTCCACTGCGCTCGGTCATCGCACCCTCCTGTGGAATCACGACCAAGAGTATTTCCCCTCAAGAGACCAAAGCCATTCGGTGCTGTGCCGACATAAACGCCCGCTTGTCTATCCGGTTGAACGCGTGGAGAAGGTCGTTGGTCAGAGGCGCATCTGGGTAGGCGACCGCTTTCCAGTGGAGGAACGGAGTCAGGCAAAGCTGTGCCGTCCGAAATTCCTCCATCACGAGACGGCCAACCACCCCGCACTGCTCCTGGAAGTTCTGCCGCTCGAACTCCGCAAGCACCGGCGTCGGATCAAGCGGCATGCGCCGGAATGTTGCCCGCCAGCCATCCCCATTGCCATCCAGCAACATGTAGCTAGTCTCGTGTAGCCCATGAAGTGGAACTCCCACGGTGCCAGGGTTCACGATATGCCACCTGCCCACATCGTGTCACTGGGTTAGACGCCTCGCGCCGCCTTGATACGCGCGTCCATCTCCGGTACGAGCGCCTGGTGCTTCAGCCACCACTCAGGGTCCTTCTGTGCGTCCAGCTCCTCGACGGTCTTACCTTGCTGCTCCACCCAGGTGTAGTACTTGAGGTTGTGCCACTGGAGGCGCATGTCGGGCGTGCCGTCCTTGATCCAGTCGGTCTTCTGGCCGCGGAAGATGCCCTCCACGTAGGCCGTGCCGCGCGCGTCGTCGATGGGGCCATAGGTCTCGGCCATGTCATTCATCACCGAGTAGTAGCGGTCGATGGCGTCGGTGCAGATGGTGACGATGACGTCATCCTTGCCCAGATGGTAGTGCTTGGCGGTCTTGATCGCGCCCAGGACGTTGCAGACGCCGGAGATGCCGAAGATGGTGGACAGGCTCTGCACCTTGTCGTGCGGGATACCGTAGCGATGCACAAGCACCTCGCAGCCGCCCTCGGACGTGAGCACCTGGAGGCCCTTCTTGCACTCGATATCGTCCAGGCACATGATGGCGTCCATGTTCAGGACGTTGTGAATCCACGTCACGTGCTTGTCGCCGATACCCTGGATGTCGTGGCCGCCGTAGCCGTTGTTGTACAGCGTGGGACACTGCGTCGGCTCCAGGCCGACCGTCTTCGCATCTGGGAACACTTGCTTGATGCGGTCGCCTGCCGCAATCGTTCCGGCGCTGCCCATCGCCGAGCAGTAAGCCGCGATGCGCCCCACGCCGACGCCCTGCTCCTTGAGAGCGGCGGCCAGCTCGACGACAGTGTTGCCCGTGACGTGATAGTGGAAACGGTAGTTGCCCATCACCTCGAACTGGTTGAGGATACGGATGTTGGGGTCACGGCGCAGCTCCCACGTCTTGTCGTAGATTTCCTTGACGTTGGACTCGACGCCCGGCGTCTTGATGACCTGCGCGCCGTACTCGGCGATGCGCTCGAAGCGCTCGCGGCTCATGCCCTCCGGCAGAACGACGATGGACTTCGCGCCAACGCGCCCGCCGACCCACGCCCCACCGATGCCGTAGTTGCCCGTGCTCGGCCAGACGACGGTATTCTTCTCGATGTCCACCTGGCCGAACAGCAGCATCTCCGCCAGGACAGAGTACGCCGCGCCGACCTTATGCGCGCCCGTTGGGAAGTCGCGCCCGTACATGACGACGATGGGCGCATCGACGCCGGTCAGCTCGTGAGGCAGGACCTCGTACTTGATGCGGTCGTCTGGCCCACGCCAGGTGATATTGTACAGGTTGATGGGGTCGAGGGGCGCATCGTGCAAGGCGCTTACCGCTTTCGCCCGCGTCGCAGGATCAATCGTATTCGGATGGAGCATCTCTTCAAAGGTCGGCCCCAGGATTGCCTTTGTCATTTTACCTCGCTGAGTTTGTTACGCAACTGTCGTTATGCCGATACCAGCCGGCCGCGCCGGCTTCTCCGCCAGGGCCGCCGCCAGCCCGGCCAGCGTCGGCTCGATCTTGGTTGCCGCGCCCACCGCGCGCATCGCGGCGGACACGTCCTTCAACCCGTTGCCGGTCGCAATCACGACCACCGTCTCGTCTGCGTCAAGTTGACCGGCGTCAGCCATCGCCAGCAGCCCGGCATAGGCCGTGGATGCGGCTGGCTCGACGAAGACGCCCGCTTCCTGCGCCAAGCGCGGGATCGCCGCCAGGATGGCCTCGTCGCTCACGCGAATGAACTGCCCGCCGCTTTCGCGCACACCGCGCAGCGCCTTCACACCGTCGCGCGGGATGCCAACGCAGATACTGTCGGCGATGGTCTGGGCCGCAATCGGCACAATGGTCTCTGTGCCCCTCTCCCACGCCGTCACAAGCGGGTCGGAGCCGGCTGCCTGGACGCCGACGAGCTTCGGCAACATGTCGATCCAGCCCAGGGCGCGCATGTCCTTGAAACCCTTCCACACGCCGTCGATGATGCACCCGTCGCCGACGGAGACGAACACGCGGTCGGGGACCTGCCAGCCGAGCTGCTCGCAGATCTCGAACGAGACCGTCTTCTTGCCCTCGACGGTGTACGGGTTGTAGCCGGTGTTGCGGCAGTACCAGCCGTACTCCCGCGACGCCGCCAGGCACAGGTCGAACGCCTCGTCGTAGGTTCCCTGGACGAGATAGACCTCCGCGCCGTAGGTGAGGAGCTGGGCAATTTTGGCCGGCGGCGCGGTCTGCGGCACGAAGATGACGGCCCGGACCCCGACGGAGGCGGCCATGGCCGCCAGCGCCGCCGCCGCGTTGCCCGAGCTGGCCGTCGTCACGACCTCCGCGCCGCGCTCGACGGCTTTGAGCGTGACCAGGGCGCTGGCGCGGTCCTTGAGCGACGCCGTCGGGTTGCGGCCATCGTCCTTGATCCAGACCTGGCGCAGCCCTAGCTTCGCCGCCACGCGCGGCGCGTCGTACAGCGGCGTCCCGCCAACCTGCGCTAGAGGTGATGCATACCTGGGTAGGCCGCGTGGAGCCGCCACGCCGCGCCCGACAACACGAGCAAGCGTGTCAGCCGATACGGGTAGCAGCGGCGCGTAGCGCCACATCGAGTGGTCGCCGTCGACGGCGAGGTCATCGCGATCCCAGACCGCGGCGAGGCGTGGGTAATCGAAGGATACGTTCAACAGCCCTTCATCGCCGGCGCATGGGCACACGTAGTCTACCTCGTGGGCAGCGAATTCCCCGCCGCATACAATGCAGCGGAGCGTCGTTACGTACTGCATAGTCTCATTCCTTGTCGGCCAGCTCCTGCGCGGCCATCCGCCCCACGTCCCCACTCGGGTCCAAGGCAGCTGCGGCGCGGAAATCGTTCTGAGCGGCGGTGTCATTGCGTAGACGAAGGTAGGCGCGTCCCCGCCAGTAGCGCGCCTCGGCATTGGGCGGGCCGCTATCGATGGCCTGCGAGTAAGCGGCAACGGCATCGGTCGGCTGCTCCAGGGTTATGTACACGCGGCCGAGGCGCATCGCCACGTTGACGGCGCGCGGCCCCGGTCCCAGGCGCGTCAGGGCTTGCTGGTAGTAGTCCGCAGCCTGCTTGTTTTTCTTGCCTTGTTCGGCCAGCACACCCGCCGCGTACAGCGCGTCCGGGTCACCGGGCGCCGCCTGAAGCGCCTCGTTCACCGTCTCTCGCGCCAGGGTCGGCTCGCCCTGCTCCATGTAGTACTGGGCCAAATCGAGGCGCGGCTGAAGGTCCGTCGGGTGGGCGGCAATGCTCGCCTCCAGCGCGCCGACGCGTCGCTGCGCCGCGTGGCTCAGCAGCAGACGCCAGCGGCGCACGCGCGGGTTGCGGATAAACCAGATAAGCGCAACCAGCAGCGCGACGTGCAGCAGAGCCAGGACGAGCTTGAGCGGCGTCGGCGGGATGCCGTAGATGCCCACCCAATCGCCCTCAACGCCCGCTAAGCTAAGCATAGGATAGCCGATGAGGCTCATAAATAGCTCGACTTCGGCAAAGGTGACGGCCAGGTATTTCACCATCGGCCGCACCGGAACCAGGAGCGCCAGCAACGCGCCAAAGCCGAGCAGTATCGAGACGAGGTTGCCCGAAAAGTATATCCACCAGACGCCCGCCGGACTGAAGTTGCCTTCAGGCACGACGTAGCCGGACAGGAAGGACCAGTTGAACTGGACGACGCGCCCGCCGAGCTGCCAGACCGCCAGAGCATGGCCGACCTCGTGCAGCAACACACCAATGGGGACGAGGATGAATATCGCCACCCGAGTCGCGTCCATGCGCTCCTGGGGCGTGATGTCGTCATCCCAGAACGTGTCCCAATGCTTGTACAGGTCGAACGCGACGTACGCGGCGATGCCGGCACCGAGCAGGAAGACGAGCGGGCCGAACTGGAACATACTCTTATGCGCTCCCGCTCGCTGCGCCACGCCGCCGGGCGATCAACAGTGCGGCGACGGCCACGAATAGCAACAGAATGGTGACGCCAGTCAGGGCGAAGCCAATTGTCACGCTGCGCGGCGCATAGGTGAACGCCACGGTATGCTCGCCCATTGGAACGTAGACCCCGCGGAACGTGTAGTTCGCCAGCAACACCGGGGTCGCGGCCCCATCCACCGCCGCCTGCCAGCCGGGATAGTAGGTGTCGGCCAGCACCAGGAAACCAGGCGCATCAGCCTGAGTTTTCAACACAACCCGTGTTGGGCTGTCCTCGATCCATCCAACTGGCGCAAACGTCCCCTTGTTCGATAGATCCGCAGGCGTCGCGCCGCCTATCGGTCCAGGGCTTACGAGCGGAGCGGCGTCCGTGGGAAAATTGCCCTCCAGCGTCATCCATTGCAACGGGTCGAACGAGGGCTGCATCAGCCTATCGAGCGCCTGCCAGCGCTGATCGTAGCGCAGCGCCTGGCCGACCATGAACGCGCGGGGCAGCGCCGTTCGGTTCTCAAACAGCCGAAATCCTTGATAGCCTCGGTCAGAGTACGGCAGACTGTAGGCCAGGTGGTAGCGGTCGAGCATGTACCTGTCGAGGCTGACCACGGCACTCGTGGCCGGATCCAGCAACGTCGCGCCGAACACGAGCAGCGCCATGCCAGGCCGGGTGGCGCGGAACAGCACACGTGCCGGTAGGAAGGGCGCATCGCCGACACGTGCCAGAGGAACATGGGCGTAGAAGAGCTGCCGGTCGTAGACAGCGCCGGTCTCGTCGGGCGCGCGCCACGTGTAGGCCGGCTCAGCGCGGTTGTGCTTCACCTGGGCGGCCACATCCGGCCGGTTATACGCCCACTCGCTCGCCTCGACACCGGCGCGAATGGGGAAGCGCTGCTCACGCCCGTCGGCGTCGCTCACGACTACCTCGCCGACTTCTGCCCCCTGCGGCACGCTCATCGCCTGGCCCAACGCCAGCGCCATGCGCAGCTCCTCCACCGGCCGCTGGGGCACGTTGAACACACCCATCTCAAGCGGCGCTTCGGACGTCAATATAGCAAGCGGGTTTTCCTGGTTGAAGCCAACCGCCTTGTACCAGCGCCGATACTCCTTGACAGCGTTCGACATGAGCAGGTACTTGGCGCTGCCGAGGTCCAGTAGACGGTTCGACGGACGAGCGGCCGCCGCCACGAACCCTGACGGCCGTTCCATCGTCAGACTGCTCTGCCCGTTGAGGTCGGGCACGCCGAAAGGCAGGTTCGTTAGCGGGGCTTCGATGGGCGTCGCGTTGAAGTAGCGGCTGTGGCTCAGACGAGGGGCGAGATACTGCCCGGCCGGCTGAAGGGTTGTCACAGCGTCGGCAGCAACGGGTGTGGTATACAAGGGGATGAGCGTCAGCAGGTCAACTGCCGCAAGCAGCCCTACTGCCGCCGTCCACGCCCAGCGCGGCGCACGGCCCGCCAACCATACAGCGACGAGGGCGGCGCTCAGCAGCAGCAACGCCACCGCCCGCCACATCTCGCCGCTTGTCAAGGCCAGCTTCTCCTGCAACTGCGCGATCACCGTCTCAGGCGGCACCTCAGTTCCATGCGGCAGGTTGAGATAGAGCGCCCAGACGGCGCGCTCAACCTGCTTCGGCTGATTGTCGACGGCCCAACGCACGACGAATCCGGCAACGGGCAGCAGAGCAGCCAGCACAACAAGCGCGGCGAGAAGCCGTTTCATACGCCTCCGCTGCGCTGCTGTCCACCGGCGCATCAGGAGCCAGTCGATGCCGACGGCGGCGAGATACGCGCCGGCAAACGAGACGATGTAGAAGAAGCGAGCCGGTGCGCGCAGAACGCTGAAGCCGGGTAGCGCGTACAGCCAGGGCTGCGGGCCGATGGGCGCGTACTGGCCGAGCGCCGTCCACAGCGCGAGGAGCGCCAGGACCACGAAGAAGGCGACGTGTCGGCGGCGCAGCCATGCGACGGCGGCGACGAGCGCCAGAACGAACGGCAGCGTTCCCATGTAGGCCAGCGTCTCCAGGTTCCACAGCCCCCACTGGACGCCGCCGTTTCCAGAGTGGAAGAAGGTCGGCCAGATCAGGTCGATCAGGTCATACCAGGGCAGACTGTAGGACGAGTTGAAACGCAGGCCGGCCGTCTGGCGCGGCGACGCCGCCGCCAGCTCCAGCATCGGCACGATCTGCGCGCTGCTCAACCCGACGGCGACGACAACAGGCACCACAAGAGCAGCGACGATCCAACCAATACCGGCGCGACCGCGCTCACTTAGCCCTCGATAGATGACCCACGGCGCGAACACCAGGAGTATCATCAGCGGCGCCATGGGGTGCAGGCTGACCCAGGCCAGACCGTAGGCTACGCCAGTTGCCAGGAGCCACAAACCCACCGTCGGCCAGCGTTTGGCGCGAATGCTCATCTCCGTGAACAGCAACACATATGGCAGCAGGGCCGTGCCGTTGGCCAGGTCGATGTGGCTGATGTGCCCCACGGCAAAGCCGTTCAGGGCAAACACCAGGCCCGCGACGAAGGCGCCGAGCGGCCCAACGCCGAGCGCGCGCACGAAGAGGTACATGCCGACCGCCGCGAGAACCATGCGCCCGAAGGGAATGAGCATCAGCGCCGTCGGCCACAGAATCAGCACCCAGTTAAGCGGGAAGAGCGTCCCGACGCTGCCGTCAGCGTAAAGCGGGAAGCCGCCCAGCATGTCCGGCGACCACACGGGCAGATGCCCCTGGCGGATGGCCGCGAAGACAGTCTGCATGGTCGGCCAGTAGAAGAATCCCAAATCGCCGTCGTTCCAGACCTGGCCCCGCAGCCACGCCGGCGCGAAAATCGCCAGCGCGGCTGCTACCAGGACGGCGACAGCGAGGATATCTCGCCACAGCCGGGGCTGAGCAAGCGCCGTTCCAGGCGCCGCCTGCTCCGCCGACCCAACACTCACGCCTTCGCGTCCTCCGTAACAACAGATGGAATCCAGTCGGGAACAGCGCCATCGGGAACAATCCACGTCCCGGAGCGGCCGTTGAGCGCCGCGTCGATGGACTCCGGACTGGTGATGAGCGCTGCCGCTCCGCCTTCATCCAGGAACTTCAAACACGCCTCTATTTTAGGCCCCATGCTCCCGGCTGCGAAGTGGCCCTCGGCCAGGTAGCGCCGCGCCTCTGACACGGTCAGGCGCGCCAGGTCTTGCTGGTTCGGCTTCTTGTAATTCAGGGCGACGCGGTCCACCGCCGTCGAAATGAGGAACAGGTCCGCCTGAACCTCCGCCGCCAAACGCGCCGAGGCCAGGTCCTTGTCGATGACCGCCGCGACGCCACGCAGGTTGCCGTCGGCGTCGGCCACGACAGGAATTCCCCCGCCGCCGACGGCGATCAGGATGAATCCATCGGCCATCAGCCGCCGAATCGCGTCAATCTCCACGATGCGCTGCGGCTGTGGTGAAGCCACCACGCGCCGCCAGCCGCGCCCGGCGTCCTCCACCACTGCCCAACCCTCCTCGCGCCGCCGCATCGCGTCGGCCTCGTCCATGAACGAGCCAATGGGCTTGCTGGGCTTCTGGAACGCCGGGTCGGCCGGATCAACAACGACCTGAGTCACGACGGTCACAGCGAGGTCGTTCATCCCCCGGTGCACGAACTCGTTGTAGAGGTTCTGCTGGAGCATGTAGCCAATCGCGCCCTGGGTGTCCGCGCCGCACACGTCCAGCGGGACCTCGTGCAGTTCGTGGCGGGATAGCTCCGAGCGCCGCAGGATGAAGCCGACCTGAGGGCCGTTGCCGTGGGTGACGACAACCTGCCAACCCGCCGCGATCATGCCGGCGATATGCGTACACGTCTCCAGGGCCGCCTGGTTCTGATCCTGGACGGTCTGGTGCGTCTTGTCCTTGATGAGACTGTTGCCGCCAATGGCAACGACCGCAACCTTGCGGTCTCCCTGTCCTGGCATAAATTGTCTCCTATTACCACATCGTCAGCGCCATGACCGCCTTCTGAACGTGCAGGCGGTTCTCGGCCTCATCGTACACCCACGACGACGGCCCGTCAATGACGGCGTCGGCCACTTCCAGGCCGCGGTCGGCCGGCAGGCAGTGCATGTAGCCGCACTCCTTGCCCGCGCCCGCCGTCAACTCCATGCGCCGCTCGTCGCAAATCCAGTCCTTGTACTTCTCGCCAATCGTCGCGCTCTCCTTGAGGTCCGACGTCGTCAGCATGCAGCCCCACGACTTCGGGTAGACGACCTCGGCGTCGCGGAACGCCTCGTCCATGTCGTGCGTCACCGTCAGCGAGCCGCCGTAACGCTTGGCCTCGCGCTCGGCCTCCTCCATGATGCTCGGCATGAGCTTGTACTCCGGCGGATGCGCCAGGACGACGTCCATGCCGAAGCGCGGCAGCTGGAGGATGAGCGACTGCGGCACAGAGATGGGCTTCTGGTAGCTTGCGGCGTAGGCCCACGAGACGGCGACCTTCTTGCGGCGCAGATTGTTGCCGAGCTTCTCGTGGATGGTCATGAGGTCGGCGAGAATCTGGAACGGGTGGTAGATGTCGCACTGCATGTTGAGCACGGGCACGCGCGAGTACTGGGCCACCTCGCGGATGTACTTGTTGCCGAAGTCCCAATCGCACTGGCGAATGGCGATGCCGTCGAAGTAGCGGCCGTAAATCTCGCCGATCTCCTTGGCCGTGTCGCCGTGGCTGATCTGCGTCGTGGTCGCCTCGATGAACGCGCCGTGGCCGCCAAGCTGGGCCATGCCCGCCTCGAACGAGCCGCGAGTGCGGGTGCTGGTGAAGAAGAAGAGCATCGCCAGCGCCTTGTCGCGCAGCAGCGCGTGCGGCTCGCCCAGCGCCCGCTTGCGCTTCAGGTCGAACGCCACGTCCAGCGCCGTCTCGATCTCTTCCCTGGTCCAATCCGTGTCGCCGATAAAGTCTCGGCCGCGCAGCCCTGTTTGCATGGAAAGTATCTCCTCGATGATTCAAGTATGTTAGCGGATGAGCGACGGCAGAAGAGCGTACCACTCCGTCGCGCGCACGACGTCGTCCAGCGAAACCGAGTCCATGACGGTGTGCGCCGTCACCTCGTCGCCGGGGCCGAAGCCGATGGACGGGATGTTGGCCTTGCCCATCCAATAGATGCCGTTGGTGCTGAAGTTCCACTTGCCGGTCGGCAATTCCTCGCCCCACAGCTCGCGCCCGGCCGCGACGCCCGCCTGTACCAGCGGGTGATCCGCCGGCAGCGCCCATGATGGGAAGTACTTATCGACCGGGAAGACGAAGCCAGTGTAGCTCGGCTCATCGTAGAACAGCATCTCGACGGTGATGTCGGGCGCGTTGGCCGGGACGAGGGCGCGCACCTGCTCGATGGCCTGCTCCTTCGTCTCGCCGAACGTCACGCGCCGGTCGATGAAGACGGTGCATTCATCGGGCACGGCGTTGATGGACGGTGTCTTGACGTGGACGTCGGTGACGGTAATAGTGCCCTTACCGAGAAAGTCGTCGGTGTGCAGGTGCGGGTCCAAGTCGCGCACGCCAGCGATAACCGGCAGCATCTTGTACACCGCGTTATCGCCGAGGAAGTTGCTTGCGGCGTGGGCCGAGCGGCCCTTCGACACGACCTTCATCTCCACGCGGCCCTTGTGGCCCCGATAGACCTGCATCCTCGTCGGCTCACCGATGACGACGAAGTCCGGCCGAATGCCCTCGGCCTCGACCAGGGCATGCGGGGCGATGCCGTCGCACCACTCCTCCATGTTGCCGAAGTAGTATGCCGTCCAGCCGTCGAGCAGCCCCAGGTCACGCGCCAACGCCAGCCCGTAGACCATGCCCGGCGTCGAGCCTTTCTCGTCGCACGCGCCACGCGCATAGAGAACACCGGCCTCGACTTTGCCGGTGAACGGGTCCCACTCCCACGCCTCCGGATCGCCGATGCCGACAGTGTCGATGTGGCTATCGTAGACCAGCGTGCGTGGGCCGTTGCCGATGCGGCCCAGGATGTTGCCCATCTGGTCGAAGCGCACCTCGTCGTAGCCGAGCGAGCGCATCTCCTCGGCGATGCGCTCGCCGACCGGCCCGATGAGGCTGTCATAGGATGGAATTGCCACAATGTCGCGCAGGAACTGAATGATGGTATCGCGTTGAGCCGCGACCCGGTTGCGAATCTCAGCAGCCGACCCAGGTGTAGCAGCCATAGTCTCTCCAGTCGTGTTTGGTTGTCTATCGGGATTGAGGGAACAGCAGGTAGAGGACTCAATCGCCCGGCGCGCGGTCGCCGGTCTTGCCGACGACGGCGAACCGGCCGTTGGTTACAACGCCCAGGTGGTTCTGGTAGACGCCGTGGCGCCGGCGAATGGCCGTCTCTCCAACGGGCATGATGCTGGGGATAGCGTGGCGGCTGGCGTCCGATTTGCGGTTTGGCGTTGGAAATAAGCTCACACAACCTCGTTAACGCGCGACGCGAGCTAACGCTCGCGCGAATGCGCCCGCTGTCGAAAAACGCTGCGCGGGCGTCTCGGCCATCGCCCGCTCGATCACCTCACACACGGGGTCAGGCCACATCGAAGCCGCATCGCGCAGTGACGGCGGCGGCTGGCCGATCTTGGCCCGCAGGCATTCCTGCGGCGGCAGCGCGGCGAAGGGATTGCCCCCCGCCAACAGAGTGTAGACCAGCAGACCCAGGCTATACACATCTGAAGCCGGCGTCGGACGCCATCCGCACAACAACTCGGGCGCGAGAGTCGCGGCGCTCGCCTGGAGCCAGTAGAACTCGTCCGGGTTGGCGTTCAGATACGCACAGCCCAGGTTCAGCAGACGCGGCGAGCCATCCGCCGCGATGCCAATATCCTGCACCGCCAGGGAGACGTGGATGATGCCCTCGCCGTGCAGATAGTCCAGCGCCTCGGCGACCTTGCGGACGACCTGGGCAACCTCCCGCAAGCCACGCCCAGCGTCGGACGACAGGACCGCTATCAGGTCTTCGAGCGCCAGGCATGGACAGCCCTCGTCGTCGTAGCGGAGCAGCCGCGCGATAAACGGGTGTTCCACGCTGGCCGCCATCACCGCCTCGCGCCGCAGCCGCTCGTAAACCATCTCGTCGGCGACACGCGGCACGCGCAGCGCAACCTTCTGGCCGGCCCGCTCGTCCACCGCCCGGAGGGTCGCCGTCGTCACATCGACGCCGAGCACTTCATCTGCGCGGTAGGCGCTCGGTATCTGAATCCCCCCCACGTCGCTCGCCACATCACCGCCCAGGCGCCAACCTTTTCAAGTGAATTGTATCACAGGAATGGCGCTGTGCAAAGCAATCCAAAAATCATTCGAGAGCGCAGACTTATATTCTTGACAACACCGTGTCGACCAGGTATACTCCGCCCGAAAGCCTATTGTCAATATCTGCCAGACGCTTCTTAAACCGGCTGCCTTGACGACGCGCAGCCGTTGGAGGCTTGCTATGTCATCCCGCTCATCTTCCTGGCTCGTGCTCGCGGTCACGGTGCTGCTGGGCCTGCTGCTCCTATCGGGCGTGACGTACACCACGCCCTCAGCTATGCCAGGACGTGTTGTGCCGCTGACCGCAAGTGTGACCGAAACGGCAACGCCGACGCCGATACTGATCAGTCTACCGTTGCTGGCGCGCGCTGGCGCACTACCCGCACTGCCGTTTCATGTCAATTTAGACGTCACGCCTGAGAGTTGGAACCGCTACACCCTCAAGTGGTCTTGCTGCGAGTCTGTCACACCAATTTTCGATTTGTATGAGGAGAAGCAGACGGAACCGTGGCAGCAAGCCATCATCTACTCAGGTCCGGGAACAAGCTATTCGACCGAGCTTGCCGAGGGCAGCTATGCGTTCAGGGTCGAGGCGCGGAATCCGGGGCTGATCGGTTTGAGTGACGCCGTACGCATTACGGTCGTGCAGCCGACGGCGACACCAACGCCAACTCCACCTCTATCAGCCTGCGCGCCACTGACGTGCAGCGTGCCGAGTGACACGACGTTTACCTGGGACATCACCTGCGAGCACGGGCCATACACGGAGAACTACACGACCGCCGACAATCGCACCTGGACGGGCAGCCGCACGTACAGCGAGTCCGGTAACGTGTACAACATCGATGCTTATATCTCCGCGGGCTGCGGCCATTACGGATGCCGGCGTGATTTGTACTTAACCGTGACGGGAGGCCAACTCGGCGCCGACAGTCTATCTTGTCACGCCAATTAGCAGCAACTCATATGGCAGCGCCCCATGCAGAAGGGGGCCTGGCTCTTGATGCCACGCCCCCCTCCGGTTTTGCTTGCCTCATAAGCTTAGTGCCTTCGACCATCCTGCGACGTGACGGCGTGGGTCTTGAGCAGCCACTCCTGGGCGTTGAAGACCGGCACACCGGCTGGCGGCATCACCCGCTCGTAGCGGCCATCCGGCAGCAAAATGCGCGCCTTCGCCGTGTCGGCCAGATACGTTGCCAGGATTTCGTCGCGCACCTGGCGCACCAGCCGCTCATCCTCCACCGGGAAGAGAATCTCGACGCGGCGGTCGAGGTTGCGCGTTCGCAAATCGGCGCTGCCCAGGTAGACCTCGTCCTGGCCGCCATTGCGGAAGTAGTAAATGCGGCTGTGCTCCAGGAAACGGCCCACGATACTGATGACGCGGATGTTGTCGCTCACGCCGGGAATGCCAGGCCGCAGCGTACACATGCCGCGCACCAACAGGTCGATCTTCACGCCCACTTGCGAGGCGCGATATAGCAGCGGGATCATCTGCTTGTCCACGAGCGAGTTGACCTTGAAGATGATGTGGCCTTCGTCGCCACTCTGCTGCCGCTCCATCTCCCGCTCGATGAGCGAAGTCAACCGCGAGCGCATGTTCACCGGCGCGACAAGGAACTTGCGGTAGTCCTTCTTAGCCGAGTAGCCCGTCAGGTAGTTGAAGATGTCTGAGGCGTCGGCGCCCATGTCGTCGTCGCACGTCAGCAGCCCCAGGTCGGTATAGAGGGTGGCGGTCACGGCGTTGTAGTTGCCGGTGGACAGGTGCATGTAGCGGCGCAGGCGGTCGCCTTCCTTGCGCACCACCAGGGCAATCTTGGAGTGCGTCTTCAGCCCCAGCAGGCCGTACACGACGTGGACGCCCTCGCGCTCTAGCGCGCGCGCCCACTCGATGTTGCTCTCCTCGTCGAAGCGCGCCTTCAGCTCGACCAGCACCGCCACCTGCTTGCCGCAGCTCACCGCGTCGAGTAGCGCCTGGACGACCGGCGCGTTGCGCCCGACACGGTAGAGCGTCTGCTTGATTGCCAGCACGTTCGGGTCACGCGCCGCCGTGCGCAGGAAATCGATCACCGGGCTGAAGGAATCGTAGGGGTGATGCAGTAGGATGTCCCGGCGGCGAATCGCGGCGAAGATATCCGGCTCATCTTGGAGGTCGGGCGGCAAGCCCGGCAGGAAGGGCGGGTCCTTGAGATCGTGGCGGTCGATGCCGTAGAGCACGCGCAGGTCACTCATGCCCAGGGGCGGGACCAGGGTGTAGATGTCGGCGGGGTCGACGTCCATGTTCTCACTGAGAATCTCGCGGATATAGTCAGGCAAGTCTTTCGTCACGGTCACGCGCACGACGGAGCCGAAGCGGCGCTGGCGGATGCCACGCTCGATGGTCTCGAGCAGGTCTTCCGCCTCGAGTTCCTGGATTTCCATCTCCGCGTCGCGCGTCACGCGGAAGGGATGCGCCTCCATCACCTCCATGCCTGGGAACAGACTCGCCAGGTCCGCAGCGATGACCTGCTCTAGCCAGACAAAGTAGTGCTTGGTTGGAAGCACCCCATCACTCGATGGGCTAGACTTGGGCGGTCGCACAGGCAAGAGGCGCGGCAGAGTATCCGGCACTTTGAGCCGCGCGAAGCGCTCCAGGCCGCTCTGGTCGCGGATCATGACGGCCAGGTTCAAGCTCATGTTGGAGATATGCGGGAACGGGCGGCCCGGGTCCAGGGCCAGCGGGGTCAGCACCGGGAAGATGACCTGCTCGTAGAACTCGTCCACGCCGGCCCGCTGATAATCGTCCAGCTCGTCGTAGTCGAGGATGTGGATACCGGCGCTATCGAGCTGCGGGAGGAGCGCCCGCAGGCAGACGCGCGAGTCTTCCATGAGCTTCAGCGCCGCCTGGCGTACCAGGGTCAGCTGCTCGGCCGGCGTCAGACCGTCCTCCGACAACTCCACGACACCCGCCTCGACCTGCTGTTTAAGGCCGGAGACGCGCACCATGAAGACCTCCGCCAGGTTCGATGCGACGATGGACAGGAACTTGGCGCGCTCGAGGAGGGGGTTGCCCTCTTCCTGGGCCTCCTCGAGGACGCGACGCGAGAAGTCGATGAGGCTCAGCTCTCGATTGAAGAACAACTTGGGGTCATAGCCCGGGATAGCGACGCCGTTATCCTTGGCCTGGCCGGGTAGACGTGCTTTAGCCATGCGCTTCTCTCGTTTCGTCGTCCCTGTCTGCATCCTCGCCATCGAGGCCCTCTTCCTTCCGCCGACGCGGAACAAGCATGCGTGTTAGTAAAGCTCTGGGACGAAGGTCTGCTCGTGCTTTGGCGGCCGGACATAGCCCTTGGCGGGGGCGCGCGGCGGGAGCGTCATTGGCTCCGGCGTCAGGTCCTCATAGCCGACCTTTTGTAGTACGTGGGAGATGCAGTTGAGCCGCGCGCGTTTCTTGTCGTCGGCGTCGACGACATACCAGGGCGACTGCTTAGTGTCGGTGAACGAGAACATGACGTCTTTCGCCTGGGAGTACTCCACCCAGCGGGCGCGAGACTCCAGGTCCATCGGGCTGAGTTTCCAGCGCTTCGTGGGGTCCTCGATGCGCGCCTGGAAGCGGCGCTCCTGCTCCTCCTCGCTGACGGAGAACCAGTACTTGAGCAGGATGATGTCTGAGCGAATGAGCATGCGCTCAAACTCGGGACACGAGCGCAGGAACTCCTGGTAATCAGCCTCACTACAGAAGCCCATCACCCGCTCGACGCCGGCGCGGTTGTACCAGCTCCGGTCGAAGAGGACGATCTCGCCGGCCGCCGGCAGGTGGGCCACGTAACGCTGGAAGTACCACTGGGTCTTCTCGCGTTCCGTTGGCGCGGGCAAGGCGACGACGCGGGCATAGCGTGGGTTGAGCGGCTCGGTGATGCGCTTGATGACACCGCCCTTGCCCGCCGCGTCGCGGCCCTCGAAGATCACCGCGACCTTCATGCCCTTGTACTTGACCCACTCTTGCATCTTCACCAACTCGATCTGAAGTCGCGCCAACTCCTTCACGTAGAAGTCGTTGTCGAGCTTGGGCTTCTTCTCGACGGGCGGCGCCAACGGATCAGTCAGAACAGGCGCTATGCTCCCATTCGCTACCGACACCGATGCCTGCGGCGCCGATCCATCCGCCTGGCTCTGCGGCTTCGCGGCCTTCTCTTTCTTGTCCTTGTTCTTATCCTTGTCCTTGTCCTTCGCCATGACTCGCCTCCTCTGCCATGCGCGCAGTTGTCATGCTGAACGAAGTGAAGCATCCCAACAGCCCTGGAGACCCTTCGCGCCGCTCAGGGTGACAAACCCAGCTGTCATGCTGAACGAAGTGAAACATCCCAACAACTCTGGAGACCCTTCGCGTCGCTCAGGGTGACAGGTGAACCACTAGGCCAGCCGCCTCTGACGCGAGCGCTGCCAGAAGCTCGCAATTACCAACACAACAAGCATCATCACATACGGCGCGACGCCCGTCAGCTGCGCCGGCAGCACCGGGAAGAAGATCTGGACGATGGTCGCCGCCGAGAGGAATGTGAACAGGTAAGCGCCCACCGTCACCCACAGCGGGTTTCGCTGGCCGAAGATGACAATCGTCAGCGCCAGCCAGCCCCAACCTAGTGTCTGATTCTGCGTCCATCCTGGCTTCGTGTCAAGTGTGAAAGCCGCGCCTGCCAGGCCCGCCATGAGACCGGCGGCGAGAACTGCGAGGACCTGAATGCGCTTTGTCGGCAGGCCACGACGGATGGCCGCCTCGACGTTCGCGCCAACCGCGCGCGTCGTAATGCCGGGCCGGGTACGATATAGATAGTAGGCGATCAAGGCCACGGCTAGATACGAGAAGTAGGTAAACAGGCTCTGGTTTAGGAAGCCTCCGAACACCGGAACGCCGTTGAGGATGGGCAGATCAGGCATCGTGCCAGCCGTCTTGCCAATGAACGGGTTGCCCAGGTAGTTGGCAATGCCGATCGCCAGTGTGCCAATAATGAGGCCGGTGGCGTACTGGTCGCGCTCCTGGTTGACCGCGATCAGGGCGAAGACGGCCGCCAGACCGAGACCGATAAGCGCGCCAGCAACGATGCCCAGCAGCAAGCTGGCAGTGCTGAAGTTGACGGCAAAGGCGACCATGGCCGACAGCATGATGATGCCGTCAAGCGCCAGGATGACGACGCCGGTCGACTCGGCCATTGTCTCACCCAACGCGGCGATGAGCAGGGGTGTCGCTAGCTTCACCACCTGGGCCAGCAGGAGCATTAGCATTCGCTCAGTCATGAGGCATCTCCTCCACGCGATGAGCCGTCGAGGCAGCCAACGTCGTCATCATCGCTTGTCCTTCCCTTGCAGTAGATACAGGGCCAGGATGATGCTAATCTGGACGAGACCGGCCAGACTTGGATCGATGCCCAGGCGGGTCTGCAAGCCAATCGTCCCCGCGTTGATGAGGCCGAACAGCGTGCTCAGCACAATGACGCCCAGGAGGTTCATGCGCGCAATCAGGTAGATCAGGATCGCGGTGAACCCGAACCCAGACGTCACATCCGGTGCGAAGCGATGGAAGTAGGTAGACGACGTGAGCATGCCGGCGATACCTGCCAACGCGCCGCCCGCGAGCAGCGTCGCCACGAATACCCAATTGGCTGAGATACCGTAGAAGCTCGCTGAGACACGAGACAAACCGACGGCGCGCACCTGCAAGCCAATCGGTGTGCGCACAATCACCCACACCGTCCCAACCAAGACGATGAGCGACAGAGCGATCATCCATAGATTGATGCCGCCAACCGTCGGCAGGGACGCATTGTCCGGGAATGGAATGCCGGACATGCGCTTCTGGCTGATCTCCCACCACACACCGACGAGCATGAACTTCACCAACGCGCCCGCGATCTGGTTGAGAGCGAAGCCGCTGAAGATTTCGTTCACATCGATGAGGCGCAGCAATGCGACGAACGATGCCCAGAGAGCGCCAGCCACCATCGCCGCGACCAACATCGCCGGAATCAGAATGGCGCTCGGCGCATCGCGCATGAGAATCATGGCCCCCGTCGCCCCGATCGTGGCGAAGGCAAGCTGTCCCTCGATGCCGATGTTCCACAGCGACGCATTGAACGTAATCATCGCGCTGGCCGTGCAGATGATGAGGATCGCTGCGTACATCGTCGCGTCGCCCAGGCGGCTCACGGTCAAGCCCGTAACGAACTCCTGGTAGACGGCGAGCGGGTCCTTACCTGCCAGGGCAATGAGAAGTGTCGGCAGGAGGAACGCAGCCAGCGCCGCCGCCACACGCACCGCCAAATCGCCGCCGCGCAGACGGCCCTTTCCCGTCATGTCCTGCGCCGGCGCGAATAGTTGCCGTAAGCTCATTCGCCCTCCCCTTTGGCTCCGCCGACAAGCTCCTTGAGCCGCTCGAACGACCCGCCGATGGGTGTCACTTCGCCCGCGATGCGCCCGCGCTCCAGCACAACAATGCGCGAAGCATGCGCCCACAGCTCTTCTAACTCGTTCGAGGCGACGACGACACCCGCGCCGCGCTCGCACTGCTCCATGATCCACGACCAGATGAAGCCCGCCGTGGGCACGTCCAGGCCACGCGTCGGGTTGTCCAGCAGCAGGAGATCAGTGTCGAACGGCACACACGCCAGCATCAGACGCTGCTGGTTGCCGCCGGACAGGCTGCCCGACGGAGACCTGGGCTGACCCTTGATGTAGAACTGGGAGATGGCGCGCTCGGCCAGGCGAACCATGCGACCCGGATCGAGCCGCCAGCCCTGCTTTACCTCATCGGAGTGAGCCAGCGCCAGCATCTCTTGCACATTGAAGCCATCGACCAGGCCCTCCCCCAGCCGTCCGGCGGGGACGAGGTGAACGTGTTTCGCGTGGCACTTGCGTGCGCCCGCCGTCACCCCGTCTCGCCCGGCCAGGACGCTCAGAAGCGGCGCCTGCCCTGAGCCTTCGATACCGGCCAGGCCCACAATCTCGCCGCAGCGGACTTTGAGATTGATGTTGCTCAACGGCGGGTCGGTGCGGCTGCTGACGTTGCTGAGGTCGATGGCGATGTCCTCACTGCCCGTCGGCGGCGTGCCAGCCGGCGGCAAGTCCTCCTCGAACATCATCTTGACCAGCGCCGCCTGGTCGACCGGCTGCTCCACCGCCCCAACGCGCCGCCCACGCCGCAAAACGGTGATGCGGTGGCAGAGCGTGACCGCATCGGGGATGTTGTGGGTGATGAAGACGACCGTGCGCCCCTCCGCCGCGAGCTTCTGTAGACTGTCGCGGAGGCCCGAGCCCATGGGCGGCTCATCGAGGATGATGACCTTCGCGCCGTAGACGACAACTTGCGCCATCGCTAACTGCAAACGCTGGCCGACGGTCAGGTCCTGGATGCGCGTCGAGGGTCGCAAGTCGAAGCCCAGGTTTGCGTTGACATTCTCCAGGTCTCGGACCAGGGCATCGCGCCGCACGGCCCAACCCGGCGTCCCGACGACGAGGTGCTCAAGCACCGTCAGCGGCGGGAAGTCCTGCGGGTCTTGCGGCACGTACCCTATGCCGTGGGCCAGCGCCTCCTGGGGCGTATGGAACGCCACATCCTTGCCGTCGACGCGGATACTGCCACCATCCGGCCTATACCACCCGGCCAGCACCTTCATCAGCGTTGACTTGCCCGCGCCATTCTCACCCAGGAGGCCGTGGACCTGGCCTGGCTCGAACGTCGCCGACACGTCATTGTTGGCGAAGAGGTCCCCGAACCGCTTCGTGATGTTCACAAGCTCCACTCTCATGGGCCACCGTTTTCGTCACTCAGATGAGGAGGGCAGGCGCGGATTGTGCTTGCCGTGCCTGCCCTCGGTGGGTAACCACTACTTGCCGTAAGCCTGGGTGCCTGCGATGAGCTTGTCGGTGTACCAGACATCCGGGATGATCTTCGGCGCCTGACCCTCGGGGACCCAGGTCGAGCCGTCGGCCCAGTTCACAGGTCCCTGGAACGGCTTGACCTTGCCGCTCGCCAGGTCGTCGGCGAGCGCCTTGACCGCGTTCTTGGCGTCGTCGGTAATGGCCGGGCCGGGCGAGAAACCAACCGGTGTGTTCGGTGTGAACACGTTCTTCCAGTCGGGGTCCCACATCTTGAACTCGCTCTTCCACTGATTCTTCTCGACCATGTCGATGACATAGTTGACTTCTTGAGTCCAGTTGAAGAACGGAATGCCGGCGCACGAGTTCTGGGCCGTCTCGCACGCAGGCAGATAGTCATACGGGAAGCTGTACGCCGTCTCGCCTTTGTCCTTCAACGCCTTGGCGAACTGGAGCGCATCCTGGGTGTCGATGCCACTGGCGAAGACGTCCGCGCCGAGGGCGCGCGCCTGGCCGAGGAGCTGCTGCGGGTCGTTGGTCTGGCCCGGAATGGGGAACCAGAAGCCCATAATCAGGTTGACGGCCTTGATGTCCTTGCCGAGCTTCTTGCCGCAGTACTGCGCGCCCCACGCGAACGAGTTGAAGAAGCGCCGCGTCTCTGCGTTGTCGGGGCCGTTGAGGTACGAGATCTGGCCGCTCTTCGTCAGGTTGGCCGCCGCACAGCCGGCCAGCACCTTGGCGTACTCCATCGTGCCCATGTTGTTCGTCAGGTTGCTGGGAGCGCCGCCCTTGAGGACGTGGTCGCCGGAGATATGGTCGACGAACACCTCAGGATGCTTCTTCGCCACGGCCTCAGCACAGGGGATGAAGTCGTCGCTGTTGAAGCGAACCAGCACCTTGCCATTGGGGTTGTTCTTCTTCGCCTGGCCGATCAATTCCTCGACGACGTTCTCGCACACAGGCTTGGCCGGGTTGGCCGGGTTCAGGTTCTTGTACGCGAGGTAGTCCCAGCCGCGCTGTTTTGTGACAGCCGTTGTGGCCTCGATGTGGGCCTTGTTCCAGCCGTTGTCGTTTTCGTCACCGACCGCGATGTCGATGAGCGTATTCTTAGCGCCCGCCGCCGGCGCCGCTGCCGCCGTCGTTGGCGCCGCCGCCTTGGGCGCATCCGTCGCCTTTGCGGCTGGGGCGGCTGTCGGGGCCTCGGTCTTGGGCGCGGCAGCCGCCGTCGGCGCTTCCGCCTTTGGGGCTGCGGGTTGCGCTGGCTGTGCCGACGGTGTCTGCTGGGCGCAGGCTGCGACGGCCAGCGTCAGGGCCAGCCCAATCAGCCAGATCAGTATGTGCTTCTTTGTCATTGTCTCACTCCTCCTACGGTTAGGAACGACGTTCTGTACGAGGCGACAACGTCGCCACGACACTCGAATCAAAGGGAGCGCCAGGAACAAAGCGCCCCTGGCCCGCTTCCCCATGAATCTGCCCATCCATGTAGACGACGCGCCCCCGGCTGACGGTCGCCTTGACACGCCCAGTGACGGCAAAGCCATCGTAGGGCGTATAACCGCCAATGGTGTGCTGACTGGCGGCCTCAATGCTGCTGCGCCCGTTCGGGTCGTAGACGACCACATCGCCGTCGGCGCCGGGCGTCAGCGCGCCCTTGCGGGGGTATAGCCCGTAGATGCGGGCCGGGTTGGTCGAGGTCAGGGCCACCAGGCGTTCGAGTGAAAGACGGCCCGCCTCGACACCATAGGTGTACAGCAGCGGCAACATCGTCTCGACGCCGGGGATGCCGCCGGGCGTGGACGTGAACTGCCCCGTCGCCCGCTTCTGTGTCAGCGAGTAGTCGCAGTGATCCGTCCCGATGGAATCGACGTCGCCCTGGCTGACCAGGTTCCACAGCTCCCGGCGCAGCTCGTCCGGGCGAATCGGCGGCTGCATGATGTACCACTCGGCACGCGCCCCGAAGTATACATCATCTGAGAACAGGAGGTACTGCGGGCACGTCTCGGCGATGGCGCACTGGCCCGCTTCCCTGGCGGCACGAATCAGGCGCACGGCGCCTGGCGTCGAGCAGTGTACGACGAACAAACACGCGCCCACGACCTGGGCCAGGAACAGGCAGCGGTGTACCGCCTCGGCTTCCGCTAGGGCCGGCCGCGCGACGGCGTGATACTGCAAACCCGTCCGACCGGCCGCCACCAGCGTCTCTGTCGCCTCGGTCACGAGCGGGTCGTTCTCGGCGTGGACCATCACCAGCGCCCGCGCCTCGGCTGCTGCCCGCATGATGCGCAGCAGCTTCGCGTCGTCGCAGAAGTAGTTCGGGCGGTAGGTGGTATACACCTTGACGCTCGGCACGCCAATCGCCACCAGGTCGGCCAGCGACGGCTCCGCGCCGACAGGAAAGTCGGTAATCATGCAGTGCAGGCCGTAGTCAATGGTGACGAGCGGATCCGCTTCCTGCTGGCGGAGGCGCACCGCTTCGACCGGCGTCTGTCCTGCGAGCTGCGTAGCAAAGTCGACGATTGTCGTAACGCCACCCGCCGCCGCCGACCGCGTACCGATGCCAAAGTCATCGTCGGTGCGGTAGATGCCGGTGTCGAGCGCCATGTGTACGTGGGCATCGACCAAACCCGGCATGACCAGGCAGCCGCTCGCATCCAGGACGCTATCCCCTGCTTCAGCCTGGAGACCCGCGCCCACAGCGACAATCTTCTCATCCCGAATCAGGACGTCGCCAGCCGCGCGGCCTTCGGCCGTTACAACAGTTCCACCGCGTATCACAAGACCGTTCATCGCCGTGCTTGCTCCACCATGCGCCGCGCGATCTTATTATGTCGCGCGATCATCGTCGTCAAGTCTCCAGTCACCAATCGCCCATCCTCTACCACGACCCGGCCATTGACGACTGACCATGTCACGTTCGGCGGGCGGCAGAACACGACGGCGGCCAGGGGATCGTGTACCCACGCGCCCGCATAGTCCAGAGTGTCGAGGTCGATGCCGATCACGTCCGCCGCCATGCCCGGCGCGAGGTAGCCGATGTCATCCCGCCCTAGCGCCTCCGCGCCGCCCCGCGTGCCCAGGCACAGGGCTTCCTCCGCCGTCAGCGCCGCCGGGTCGCCGCCTACCCGCTGTAGCAGGAGCGCCATGCGCGCTTCGGTCAGCATGTGGGATGAGTCGTTGCTGGCTGAGCCGTCGACACCCAGCCCCACCGGCACGCCCGCCCGCATGTATCCCAACACCGGCGCAATGCCGGAGGCCAGGCGCATGTTAGAGGACGGGCAGTGAGCCACGCCGGTTCGCGTCCGCGCCATCACGCCAATCTCAGCCTGGTTCACGTGAACCGCGTGCGCCCACCAGACGTCATGGCCGACCCAGCCCAGTTCCTCGGCGTACTCGACAGGCCGCGCGCCGAAGCGGGCCAGGCAGAAATCCTCTTCGTCCCGCGTCTCCGCCATGTGGGTATGCATCCGCACGCCGTAGGTGTCGGCCAGCGTGCGGCTTTCACGCATCAGATCGGGCGTCACCGAGAAGGGCGAGCACGGCGCAACGCCGATGCGCAGCATGGAGTAGCGCGCCGGGTCATGGTACTGCTCGATGACACGCACGCAGTCGCGGAGGATGCTTTCCTCATCCTGGGTCACGCGGTCCGGCGGCAGGCCGCCCTGAGACTCGCCGAGGGACATGCTGCCACGTGTCGGATGAAAGCGAATGCCAAGCTCTTGCGCAGCGTGGATTTCGTCATCCAGGCGCGAGCCATTGGGGAAGAGGTAGAGATGGTCGGCGGCGGTGGTGCAGCCGGAGAGGAGCAGCTCGGCGAGGCCGACGTAGGCGCTGACGTAGACGGCGTCGGGGTCAAGCTCGGCCCAGATAGGGTAGAGGGTTTTCAGCCAGTTGAAGAGGTTGGCGTCCTGGGCCGCTGGAAGAGCGCGGGTGAGGGTCTGGTACAGGTGGTGATGGCAGTTGACAAGACCCGGCAAAACGAGTTGGTCGTGGGCGTCGATGATGCGGTCGGCCGCCTCTGGCAACTCAGAGGTGGGGCCAACGGCTTCGATCGCGTTGTCGCGAATGAACAGGCCGCCATCAGGTATGCGGCGGCGGTCATCGTCGAGGGTGACCAGCAGGGTGGCATGGCGAATCAGCAATGTCGGCATCGCGTCTCCGTTGATGCGGCGTCAAAACGCGCCTCATGTTACCACAAGAGGCGCGCTGCGTCAAAACGAAAACGTTACCGTCGCTGGCCGTTCGGTCTACTTACTTGGCACAGTCTCCGCGCCGAAGTCAACCAACTCGCCGGTGACCTGGAAGATCACGCGCTCGGCGATGTTCGTCGCCCGGTCGGCAGAACGCTCGATGTTGTGGGCGATCCAGAGCAGATAGGTCGCGGGCATCTGCGCTGTCGGGTCACTCGCCATGAACTCGAGGAGTGTGTGAACGATGGCATCATAGCGCGCATTGATCGGGCCATCCTCCTCGGCGGCCCGGTACGCCATGGCGGCATCGCCGGCGGCATAGGCATCGAGGCTGTGGTGAAGGATCCCCTGCGCATCGACGGCCATGCTCTTGAGGTTGGTCAGGTCCGGTGGCATTGGGCCATCCTGGAGCTTGAGGGCAAGTGTGGCGATGCCCTTGGCGTGGTCGGCGATGCGCTCGAGTTCCTGGGCCAGGTTCACCGCCGTCAGCAGATCGCGGAGGTCACGCGCCATCGGCTGGTGGCGCGCCATGATTTCGACGCACTGCTCCTCGATGGTATAGCGCAGCTCATTGAGGCGCTTGTCATTGGCGATGACTTCCTGCGCCAGCGCGCCATCCCGAGTCACGAGCGCCGTCATGGCTTGCGCCAGCGCACGTTCGACCTGGGCTCCCAAGTCTAACAGATTGGTGCGCACCTCGGCTAGCTGCCGGGATAGAACCACCCGCATCGTCATCGACGCCCTCCACCCCTTTCTAAACTAACTGTACAACGCCACGGGGAAAACATAATTATGCAATAAACCTTACAACTGTCAACTTTGGTCGGTGTTCAATTCGACGAGCCGGCCGGTGGCGACAAAGATAACGCGCTCGGCGATATTCGTCGCGCGGTCGCCGACACGCTCCAAATTGTGCGCCACCCAGAGCAGGTATGTTCCCGCCATTTGCTCTGGCCTACCGACGGACATGAACTCGCTAAGGGTCTGGAAAATCGTTTGATAGCGCCTGTCGATCTCGTAATCGCCCTGCGCCACCGCTTCGGCTTCGGCGACATTCTGCTCGACATACGCGTCGAGACTGTGCCGCAGCATGGCACGGACGTCCTCCGCCATGCTTACAAGATCCGCAAGGTCCGCCGGCATCGGCAGCCCGTCCAGGCGAGACACAAGGCGGCCGATCCCCTTAGCGTGGTCGGCGATGCGCTCCAATTCTGACGTAATCGAGAGCGCCGTGACCAATTCCCGCAAATCCCGCGCCGTAGGCTGCTGCGTCGCCATCACCGTGGTAATCTCATCCTCGATCACAAAGCGCAGCCGGTTGATTTCCTGGTCGCCGACCACGACTGCCTTGGCGAGCGCCAGGTCGCGCTGGAAGAGGGCGCTGGCCGCAGCGGCCACGGAGCGCTCCGTGAGGCTCCCAAGTTCCAGTATCCGCGCGCGCACCTCGCGCAGTTGTCGGTCGAAAGTCACGCGGGCTGCCATGATAATCGTCTCCTTGTTCCCCGCATCAACCGAATCGTCCAGTAATATAGTCTTCTGTGCGCTGGTCCTTCGGATTCGTGAAAATGCTCTTGGTCGGCCCGTACTCGACCAATCGCCCGACGCGGTCCTCGCCGGCCAGCATAAACGCCGTGAAGTCGGAGACGCGCGCGGCCTGCTGCATGTTGTGGGTCACGATGCAGATGGTGTAGCGCTCGCGCAACTCCTGCATCAAGTCCTCGATCTTGAGGGTCGAGATTGGGTCGAGGGCCGACGCGGGCTCGTCCATCAGAATCACTTCCGGCTCGACGGCGAGAGTCCGCGCGATGCAGAGGCGCTGCTGCTGGCCACCGGACAGGGCAGCGCCAGACGCATGCAGCTTGTCCTTGACCTCATCCCACAGCGCCGCCTGCTTGAGGCAGCGTTCGGCAGTCTCATCCAGCAGGCGCTTGTCGCGGACGCCTTCCAGCTTCAATCCGGCCACTACGTTGTCGTAGACCGACATCATCGGGAACGGGTTGGGCTTCTGAAACACCATCCCCACCAGGCGGCGCACCTTGACCGGGTCCACGTCCGGCGCGTAGATGTTGTCGCCGTCGAGAAGAACCTCGCCTGTCACGCGGGCGCCACGCACCACCTCATGCATGCGGTTGAAGGTTCGGATCAGAGTCGACTTGCCGCACCCAGACGGGCCAATGAGCGCCGTCACTCGTTTGGCGGGAATCACGAGATTCACGTTCTCGATGGCGAGCTTGCTGCCGTAGTAAGCGGAAAGGTTCCTCGTCTCCATGGAGTGACCGTCAACAGGCATTATGTTCACCCGCTCGGACACAACCGGTTTCGTCAGTGTCATAAAGAGACTCTCCTGGATCATCCTCGCAGCCGGCGCGCCGACCGGTTGACAGACCACCGCGTCACCAGGCTTACAATGCCAATCACGACTATCAGCACGAGAGCAGCGCCCCACGCCTGCTGGTGCCACTCCTCATACGGGCTGAGCGCGTATTTGTAGATGATGAGCGGTAGCGCCGACATCGGCTTCAGCAGGTCAAAGTTGTAGAAGTCGTTGCCCAAGGATGTGAGCAACAGCGGCGCCGACTCACCGCCCGCCCGTGCTGCTGCGAGAACGACCGCCGTGACCAGACCAGCTCGCGCCGTCGGCAGTACGATGTAGATCACGGTCTTCCAGTACGGAATGCCCAGCGCCAACGATGCCTCGCGCAGCGAGTCTGGAACCAGTCGCAGAACCTCTTGCGCCGTACGGGCGACGATGGGAATCATGATGATCCCGAGAGCGACACCGCCGGCCAGTCCCGCGTAGCTCCCCAGAATAGTCTTCACGAGGAAAGCCCAGATGAACGCGCCAGCAACGATGGAGGGCACGCCCGCAATGGTCTCGATGGCGAACTGCGTGACCTCGGCGAAAGCGCCGCGCCCATATTCAGACAGATACAGCGCCGCTCCAATGCCCAGGGGTATGCCCAACACGCACGCGACGGCCAGCATCAAGAGCGAACCGACGATGGCCTGGCCCACGCCGCCTTGCGCCACCCCCACCGGCTCCGTGTGCCCGATGAAGAACTCCAGGTTCCACGCCGGGAGACCTTTGATGACGATGTACGCGATGATGATCGCCAGTAGCGCCACGCCGAGCGCAGCCGCGAGTGTCACAAGCGCGCCGAGAAGCCTGTCAACAAAATAGCGGCGCCGCAAGTTGCCCCGGTTGTTTGATTTCGCTAACAATCCTTCCGCAGCTATCGTTGCCATATCTCCGCCTCTATGAACATCTCCGCTTCTACCAGTGGTTGACGAATGCATGTGCTAGACGGTTGCTCCCACCGGCCCCGACGCGGTGCGTTTGACAAGAATACGGGCGACTAGGTTGGTCAAGAACGCGATCACCAGCAGAGTGAGGGCAAGCCCGACAATTGCGCCGAAGTACAGCCCGGTCCCCGCCTCGTTGAACTGGTTGGCGATGCCGCTGGCAAGGGTGTAGCCGGGTGTGAAGAGGGACGGCGAGATCTGCCGTGAGCTGTTGCCGATGGTCATGGTGACGGCCATCGTCTCCCCCAGAGCGCGTCCCAGGCCAAGGATGATGGCGCCAATTATGCCGGTCCGAGCATACGGCAACACCGCGTTCTGGATGACCTCCCAGCGCGTTGCGCCCAGGCTCAGCATCCCCTCGCGCTGCGTGTCCGGTACGGACCGAACGATTTCGCGTGACACGGCCATGACGGTCGGCAAAATCATGATTGCCAAGATTGTGCCGGCTGTGAGGTAGTCGCGGCCGAGGGATGGGCCTAAGAACAAGCCCCCGACGACGGGGAGCTTGCCAGCACTGTTCTTTAGGAACGGCTCAACGACGCTACGCATGACCGGCGCCATGACGTACAGGCCCCAAAGTCCAAAGATCACGCTAGGAATCGCGGCGAGCAATTCCACCATGAAGGCGATAGGGCCTGCGAACTGCGGCGGCGCGTACTCCACGAGGAATACGGCAGCGCCGATGGCAACCGGCGCTGCCAATATTAACGCAATGAGTGACGTCACCAGCGTACCATAGACAAATGGCAGCGCACCGTATACGTCCTTTGGCGGGTCCCAGGTTGAGCTCCAGATAAAGCTAAGGCCCTCTGCTTGCCATACAGGCAAAGAGTCATGTAGAAGCTGATAGGTAAGCAGCACCAGAATGAGGATGACGAGCCCGCTCAGTGCAATCATCACTCCTCGGAACACCCGGTCGCCGGGGTTGATACCCCGGCGACGAAGAAGCGAGGAGGCCGTGGATGTTGTCTCTTCCATCGTGGCCATAAGCTGTTACTTTCCTGGGAAAGCTGGCTTCCCATTGACGGTGATGGAGCAGATCATCGGCAAGACCTTGGCCTTGAGCGCATCCGGCAGGGGCGTATAGCCAAGCTCCGGATTGACCTTCTCACCATCCGTCTCAGCCCACCAAAGCATGCGCGTCAGAGCCGTTGCGATGGCAGGGTCTTTCTGGTTCTGATAGATCAGCAGCCAGGTCGGTGTCGAGATGGGGTACGAGGCGTCGCCCGGCGCGTTGATGATGGAGAAACGCAGGTCGTTGGGAACGTTCGCTATGGAGTTGGTCATGGCCGCGCCAACTGACTCGAGCGACGGCTTGACGAACTTGCCTGCTGCATTCTTGATGTTCGCCATGGGCATCTTATTCTGCTCGGCATAAATCTGCTCGACGTAGCCGATGGAATTAGGGTTGTTCTTCACTTCGCCCGCGACGCCAGCATTGCCTTGCGCGCCGAGACCCGTCGGCCAGTTGACCGTCGTGCCCGCGCCGACCTTCGACTTCCAATCCGGGTTAGCAGCGGCGAGCCAAGAGGTGAAGGCGTTCGTCGTGCCCGAGCCATCCGACCGGTGAACGGTGACCACATCGGCGTCAGGCAGCGTCACGCCCGGGTTCTCAGCCGCGATCTTCGGGTCGTTCCACTTCGTGATGGCGCCCAGCATCATGCCGCCCACCGTATCTGCGGAGAGGTTCAATGGCTGGCTCAGGTTGGAGATATTGTACGTGACCACAACTGCGCCGAAGGCCGTCGGGATGTGCAGCACGGGGCCGTTCTTGTCCGTCGCCGCCTTGAGCTGAGCGTCCGTCATCGGAGCATCCGACGCGCCGAAGTTGACCGTATTCTCAGTGAACTGGGTAATGCCGGCGCCCGAGCCGACACCCTGGTAGTTGACCTTGACGTTCGTGAGCTTATTGTAGTCGGCGAACCAGCGGGTGTAAAGGGGCTGCGGGAACGTCGCGCCCGCGCCGGTGAGGGAATTGGCCTCGCCCTGATAAGGGCCGCTAATTTTGGCGTTGACGTCGCATGCCCCACCACTCGCGGCGCCACCGCTCGCAGATGGGGCTGGAGACGTGGCGGCGCCAGATGGAGCAGTCGGCGCGGCGGCCGGGGCGGTCGTCGGGGCGGCGCTAGGCGCCGACGTGGACGTCGAGCCGCCACCGCAGGCCGCGCCGACGAGGGCCAGGGCCAGTGCGGCCAGCATAAAAGTGATTCGAGTTAGGCTACGATGCATGTGAGGTTCTCCTCTGTTTGAATGTCAGTCTATAACGATCACCGCGTTGGGCGCTCGTCAGCATTTAAAATTCGTCAGACTCCGCTAAGAGCCAGCTGCATTCCCAGCTTTGCTGCTCAATCAAGTCGCGTACCACGACATTGTCGGTGACACTGACTAGATTCATCTCGCCTTGGCGGCGGAGGACGAAGTGATACGTCAGGCGGGAGGCTGAGAACGTCCACCACGTCGGCCGGATGTAGATCGGCGGCTCAACGGCCCACCCGTCCTGCAAGGCCACCAGAAGCTCGTTGACCTGTTGATCCGCCGAAGACATCTGTGCAGCCATACATTCTCCCGCATGCGCTACGACTCTTCGACTTCAAGTTTATGGTCATTCAGAAACTGCTGGACCTCCGGCGCGTCCGCAACCGACACAACCCTCGGTGTCCGTCCATACCACGTAATGAAGTGGAAGATAACTCGTCCATGCTTGCGATCCGTTGTACGGTACACGGGGCCCTCAATGTTCCAGCCCTCTTCCAAGTGGGCTTGCAGTTCGGGCAGTCCTACGACCGGTGACGACATGCGAGAGCGCGCTCCGCCTTCAAGAGTTGTTCGAATTGCCATAGAAGCCTGCTCCTTACCGGCATCCCCTGGTGGTCTCAACGGGGACCATCCTCCTCGCGCCAGAGCCACCACACAAGGAGCCTAGGGTGGGCGGCGACCGAAACACCCACCCCAGGCGGTAGAGGAGGAGAGGGACGCTCGCGCGTTTGGCCTCACAAACAGTCTACGTCCGGCTATTTAATTGTGAGTTAAGTTGATGTTAGACCGATGCTAAATTAGCGTTAAGGGGATTTAACAGAGGGAATCAGGCTTCGGGCAGGGTAAAGTAGAACGTTGCGCCCTGGCCCTCGACGCTGGACGCCCAGATGCGCCCGCCGTGGGCCTCGACCAGGTGTCGCGCAATCGCCAGCCCCAGGCCCGCGCCCATGCCCGTGCCGCGCTCGCGGGCGCGGTCCACCTTGAAGAAGCGCTCGAACACCCGGGGCAAATCTGCGGCGGCGATGCCCGGCCCCTGATCGGCGACCGCAAAGACGATATCGCCCGCCTGGATGTGGCTGTCCGGGACATCGGCGCCCCGCGCGACGGTGAGCGTAATGGGCTTGTCGGGCGGCGAGTACTTTATCGCATTGTCGAGCAGGTTGGTGAGCACACGGACGATCTTGTCGGGGTCGGCAAGCACGCGGATTTGGGGATCGACGTGCGCGTCCAGGTTGATGGCGCGCGATTGGGCCTGGGGCAGCAGCCGCGTCACCGCCGTATCCACCAGCGCGGCGGCTGGTGTCGGCGCGAGCCGAATGACCATGCGCCCGTCTTCGATCTGGCTCAGGTCCAGCATGTCAGTGACAAGCTGACGCAGGGCGCTCACCTCGGACACAATCGTCGAGACAAGTGGGGCATCGGGGCCATGCGCGGCGCCGGTCGCCTGCAACGTCTCACATAGCAGGCTCAGGGAGGTCAGCGGGGTGCGCAGCTCGTGGGAGATGTTGGCGACGAAGTCGCGGCGGGCGCGCTGGAGCCGGTATAGCTCCGTCACATCCCGGAAGGTGACGGCCACATTCGAACTGCCGTTGACGATGGCAACATCGTACCCCCGCCCTGCCAGCATCAGGGACAGCGTGCGCCGTCGGCCATCGGCAAGCGTCTCCGTCACCATGTGGTTGAGGTCGGCGTCGCGGACGACATCTAGCAACTCGCGCCCGACTGAGCTGCCAAAGACGCCGTTGGCGGCTGGATTCGAGGCGACGATGGTGCGATGCGAATCGACCAAGAGAATCGGGTCGCTCGTCGCCGCTTCGAGCTGGCGCTGCCGTTTCGCCAGCTCCTCGACCTGGGCTGCCAGCTCTGCTTGCGCGCGCTGCAACTCCTGGACCCGGCCCCCGGCGGCGCGGGCTTGCTGCGCCGCTTGCCTGCCCCGGAGCCATAGGCCAACACACGCCGCGACCATCACGAGGAGAAGGAGCCAGCCCCACAGTTCCACGTCTCACGCCTCGAAGCGGTAGCCAATGCCGCGCACCGTCTGGATGCGCTGCGGGTTCGACGGGTCGTCCTCGATCTTCTCGCGCAGCCAGCGGATATGCACGTCAATGGTGCGGTTGGTGTCGCCGACGTAATCGTAGCCCCAGACGCGCTCCAGGAGGAACTCCCGCGAGAGCACCATGCCCTGGTTGCGCATCAGCTCGGCCAGTAGGTTGAACTCCTTGTGGCGCAGGTTCAGCTCCTGGCCGTTGAGCGTGGCGCGGCGGCTAATCAGGTCCAGCACAAGCCCGCCCGCTTCGAGGCGCTCGACGCGGCGCGTCGGCGCGCGGCGTAACACAGCGCGCACCCGCGCCATGAGCTCGCCAGAGCTGAATGGCTTGGTCACGTAGTCGTCAGCGCCGCTCTCCAAACCGACGATGCGATCTACCTCCCCGCTCCGAGCGGTCAGCATGATGATGGGCGTCTCAGCCTCCTGGCGGACGGCGCGGGCGACGGAGAGGCCATCCAGGCGCGGCAGCATCAGGTCGAGGATAATGAGGTCCGGCTCGGCGTCCCGCGCGAGGGCCAGCCCGGCGATTCCGTCAGAAGCCGAGACCGTCTCGTAGCCTTCGCGCGTCAGGCTCATTTGCAGCGCCTGTTGCAACACCGGGTCATCCTCGATGACCAGGATTTTCGTCATAACGACTCCGCTGGCAACGACGAGCCGCGCCTAGGCCTGCTGCCCTTGCTTGTTCTCCGCCGCGTTGCGCACGTAGCCGCTAGCCGCCTTGAGGCGGCTCCGCGCCTCGTCAGCGTCCACGTCAGCCAAGAGCATGACGACCGCGACCTTAACGTCGTAGTCAGCCGCCGCCAACGCGGTGTCGGCGGTCGGCGCATCGACTTTGGCGAGGCTGATGAGGATGCGCCGGGCGCGATCTCTCTGCTTGCTATTGACCGCCTTCACGTCCACCATCTGGTTGCTGTACACCTTACCCAGACGGATAAATGTCGCCGTCGTCAGGGTGTTGAGCACCATCTTCTGTGCAGTACCGGCCTTCATCCGCGTCGCGCCCGTGACCACTTCAGGCCCCGTCAGGGCCGCAATCGTGACATCGGCCACATCGTGCATCGGCGTCGGACGGTTGTTGACGATGGCAATGGTAGCGGCACCCCGACGCTGCGCCTCGCGCAGCGCGGCCAGCACGTAGGGCGTCCGACCACTTGCCGCCACGCCAATGACGGCATCATCGGCATTCACGTCGATTAGATCGACCGCCCGCACAGCGCCTTCGGTATCGTCCTCCGCGCCCTCAACGGCGTGGAACATGGCCTGCTCGCCGCCAGCCAGGAGAATGCGAATGCGGTCCTCTGGCACGCCAAAGCTCGGCACACACTCCATCGCGTCCATTGCCGCAATACGCCCACTTGTCCCCGCGCCGACGTAGACGAGCCGACCGCCGCGCTTCATGCGCTCGACGATGATGTCCACCGCCTGTGCGATCCGGGGTAGCTCCGTTCGCACAGCGTGGGCAACGCGCGCATCCTCCAGGTTGATAACCTGGACAATCTCGGCCGCCGAACGTTTATCGAGGTCCTGACTTGCTGGGTTGTCCTGTTCTGTGGTTAGCTGTGATAGGTTTTCCATGGTGTGTTCCTCTTGAGCCGATAGGACGGAGGCGCTCACGAGCCACCATCCGTCAATTCTAGATTAATCAATTTCGTCGAAAAACTCAATGTCCGGGTATCTTGCACCCCGAAGTCTAGCGGCTTGTAGTTGCCCGCCTCCAGCGCCAGCGTGATGAGCTGCTCACCCGGCTTCAGTGTGACAGGGACCGTCGTGGCCTGATCGACGGCTACGTCCACCGTCGTATCGACATCACCGACGGTCACGCGCAGCCGGCCGTGCCCACCTGTGCCGTTCGGCGCGTCAGGGTCGTGGAGCGAGGCGGGCGTGATCTGGAGAATGGCCTGCTGCTCGCGCGGCGAGATGACGGCCAGCGTGGCGGGCGAGCGCGCCCAGCGCCACTGCTCTTCCCGCGGCTCCCAGTTGTCGCGCAGTTCCATCGTCGTCGCAATCGGCGGCGCCTCGGCGGGCGGCGGCACGCGGTAGACCGTCGTGAGGTCGTCGTCGACGATGGGCGTGGCGTTCGGGAAGCCCGCTTTGACAAACGCGCGGGCGAGCTTGTCGGCGGCGGAGCCAGGCTTGTACTCGGAGTACCATTTCTGCGGCTTGTGCTGCACCAGATAGCGGTAGCCATTCTGCGCCAACTCGTACTGCGCGTTGGTGTAGCAGCTGCGCGCCTCGCCGTCTACCTGGATGTCCTCCGGCTTGGCGTCGGTGGAGTACCAGCACGGGAACAGCGGGTGCTGCGGGTAAACGTAGGAGACGTAGCCGCCCGCAATGCCCTTGCCATGAACCGTCTGGAAGACCTGGTAGGGCGCGCCGAACTCTGTGCCGGAGGCGTCCTGGCGCGGCTTGTGGGGCAGGTCGAACACGCCGTACATCTCCGGATCGTGGGCAATCTCTTTGTAGAAGGTCGGCACGTCGCGCAGGTCTTGCTGCGGCCACGGGCGCGGCCAGGCTTCCAGCAGAATCAACACGACAGCGATGGCAATGATGGGATAGCGCCAGCGCGGCCAGCGCGTGACGAGCCACGCCAGGCCAAAGCTCGCGCCGATGGCGAAGGCCACGAACCCGACCATGATGAACCGGCCCGGCGTGCGCATGAACGCCAGGCCCGGCAGCTCGCTGATGAAGGCGTAGGGCATGATGATGGGGAGATGGTACTTGGTGAACTCGCGCTGGCCCAGCCACTTGACGTCAGGCCCAAGCGCCAGGACTGCGCACAGCGCCGTGAAGGCCAGCCAGGGCCAGGCGCGGCGGGCATTCTTGAGCAGGGCAATGGCGCACAGGACAAGGCCAGTGTATGCCAGTGTCAGCGCCGTCTCGATGTTGGGGCCGACGTTGTGGGCGCGTAGGAAGTCACCCACGGCGTCACCGAAGAGGAGGCTGAACTGGCTCGGCAGGAACAGCTCCGCGGCGTCCGGCTGGTGGTAGAAGGACCAGATGCGGCGATCCGACACAACACCCTCACCTTGGGACGCCCGCGCAATCACGACCAGGAACGGCCCGACGAGCAACACGGTTGCGGCGGCGAGGAGCGCCAGCCGCCGGACGAGCGGCCCGCGTTTCTCACGCTCCGCGCGCCACAGCCAGACGGCGGCGAAGAAGACCACCGCCAGCCCAGCCAGGATGAAGTGCCAGCCGCCGTGGAAAACCGTCAAAAGCAGCATCACAGCAGTGACCACGGCCCACCACCGGCTGCGCGCCAAGTCGAAAGTGTAGACCAGGGCCAGCAAGGTCAGCGGCAGCAGCGCCAGGAAGACCTTGTCGATGTGCATGGTCAGCCCGCCCAAGATCATCGGCGAGGTCATGAGCATGACGCCGGCGAAGAACGACACGCCGCGCTCGAAGCGCAGCGCGCGCGCCAGCAGGTACATGGCGAAGCCGGTGATGACCAGCGCGAGAAGAAGCGCGCCGTTGTAAGCCGCTTCGTCGCCCAGCCACCAGAACGGCAAGGCGAGAATGCCTGTCAGTGGGCCGGGACTGTGCGTCCAGAGCGTAACGCCTTTGGGATAGTACAGCAGGGGCGCCTCGAACAGTGGCTGGCGGCCGAGGAACGCTTCCTTGGCGTGCCATAGCACCCAGACGTTGAGCAGCGGGTCCGCGCCCGGCACACCCGCGATGCGCGTCGTGAAGTCGCGGATGATGGGCCAGGAGAGCGCCAGCGTCAGGCCGATGTAGCCGAGCAGCGGCGCTCCAACGTCCAGCCACAGCTTGTGCAGGGTGGCGGACATCCGCGCCTGGCGCACGCCCAGCGTTCCGATTCGGCCCGACGATGCGCTAGACATCTATGCCGCTACCTCTGTCCGTAGAGTTGCCGCATAAGCGCCGAGAAATTCTCCCCTGGCGTGATAGCGCCGAGTACGCGTGCCCCCGTCGCCCCGGTCACCCGAGCGAGCGTACCGGGGCGGTCGTGGATCGTTTCATACGCCAGGACGGCGAAGGCGATAGCCTCTTTACCATCGGCGGGCAGCCCCGCCGTGTCACTCCGTATCACGCGGCTATTGGGCAAACGCTGTGCCAGCATGCGCATGAGCGTCGGGTTGTCGGCGCCGCCGCCGCTGACAATCACTTCATCCACCGGACCGACGAAGCGAGCATACGCGTCGGCAATCGAGGCTGCCGTGAACGCCGTGACTGTGGCGACGACATCAACCGACGTCAGGCTCCGCGCCATAGCCGCCTGCCAGATAGCCTCGCCAAACTGGCGGCCAAACTGCTCGCGGCCCGTCGTCTTGGGAATGGGCAAAGCGAGATAGGGATGGCGCATCAGCTCGGCGAGGAGGTCCGCGTCTGGCTGACCCTGGGCGCCCAGCAAGCCGTCGCGGTCGAACGACTGTGCGCCACCCGTCGCCCGCTGCGCTGCGTCGTCGATGAGCATGTTGCCCGGCCCCGTGTCGAACGCAAACACATCCTCGGGCGTCGCGCTGGCAGGAATGACCGTCACGTTGGCGATGCCGCCGATGTTTTGCAGCGCCCGCGTCATCTGCGGGTCCCGCAACAGCAAATAATCGACGTAACCCACCAGGGGCGCGCCCTGCCCGCCCGCCGCCACGTCTCGCGCTCGAAAGTCGGCGATGACGGTGACGCCCGTGCGCTCCGCGATGACTGCCGGCTGCCCGATTTGCAGCGTGGACTTGACCAGATCATCCGGCCCGACGGCGTGCCAGACCGTCTGGCCGTGGGAGCCGATCAGGTCAACCCGATTCATGCTCACGCCGGCAGCGGTTGCTGCCTGGCGAGCCGCGTCGGCGAAGCACTCGGCCACCTGGAAGTTGAGCGCGCACAGGGAATCTACGCCGCTCGTCTCGGGCCGGAAGGCGCGAAAGATGGCGGCGCGCACGTCGTCCGGCCAGGGGACGGCGACGAAGCTCAAGACCCGCGCCTGCACATGGGGCGGCGCGCCCGTGATCTCTACACACGCAGCATCGATACCGTCGGCTGACGTACCGGAAATAAGGCCAATGACAATCACAACTGCCTCTCCAACGCCGAAGCCACCCCTGCGTGAACGACACGGCGGAGCGTCTGGATGCCTTCGACGTCGCGGCCAAAGTATACTCGGTTCGTTAGCAGAGCGATAACCGTCTCTTGCGCGAGCGTCCGATGCAAGACGGCCATCACGGACAGGCGGGAAGAGGGGGTGACTGCGGCAGGTCGGCGAGGGCCAGGCGGACTGCTCCGTAAGCCGGGGGGTGAAGCGGTTCAATCAGCGCGGGGAGGAAGCCCAGCTGCGCTTGCAGCGTGGCGCGGATCGGCGTGCGGATCAGCTCGCCCGTCCGGAACACACCGCCTACCGTGGCGATGGTCGCCTGCGACGGGTCCATCTCCAGGCGGCGAACCACCGCAGCAGCAGCCAGCGCCAGATGATAGCCCGACTTTTCATAGATGTTCTGGGCGACAGCATCACCTTGGCGCGCCACGTCCGCTACGACTTGCGATAGGGCGGCGATGGCATCACGCGGCGGCGGTATCTCGTACACACGGTCGAGCAGGCCCTCTGGAGCAGAGACATTCCATGCTTGGAGCAGCGCGTCGGTCAGCGCCGTCGCGGGGCCACGCCCATCATGGGCCCATAAAACAGCGGAGATTGCGCGCCGACCAATGTCAAAGCCGCTGCCCTCGTCGCCTACGAGATAGCCCCACCCGCTCGCTCGGGCGGTCCGCCTGCCCAGCACCCCAAAGGCATTGACGCCCGTACCGCTGATGAGGATGACACCCTCTCCCTTTTCGGTTGCGCCTGCCACGGCGATGCGGGCATCCTCGACCACGCACACGCGCTGCGCCAGGCCGACTGCCTCCAACTGCGCCCCATATGCCGCTTGAATCTCGGACGTCGTCGCCCCAGCCATGCCGACCACGGCGACATCCGGCAAATCGTCCAGTCCCGCTACTGCGAGCGCCTGGCTTGCCGCAGCGCGCAGTGACGCGACGGCCGTCTCCCAGGGAACCGCCCGCGGATTGGCCGGGCCGCCGACGCCTTCGCCCAAGATGCGGCCGCCGCCATCCGCTGCAAGTGCCGTGACGCGTGTCCCACCTGCATCCAGGCCTAAGACGATGCTCATAGTGCCCGGCTCATTCCATCGTAGGCGCGCCACGGGCGAAAGCCTACCTTGCCATAGAAGCCCAGGAGCGTCGTCCAGTCGATGACGCAGCCCCGCGTCCCCCGTTGCGCCAGGACATCCAGGCCCGCATCCAGCAATGCCAGCCCCAGGCCCTCACCGCGCACACGCTCGCTGACGCCAATCGGACCGAGGCCACCGGCCGGCTGCGTCAGGGCATTGCGCCAGTTCAGGCTGTAGGCGAGAAATGGCGTACCCGGCGAGTGAAGCTGTGCAAAGCCCTCCACGTTGCCGTCGAGACGCGCGACCATCACATCGGACGCGGGACCACCCCGCTCGAAGTATGTGGTCAGCTCGAAGTGCCAGCGGCCTGGGAAACTCTGCTCCAGGAAAGCCAGCAGCGGCTTGACATCGCCCCGCTTGCCCGGCCGCAAATCCAGGCGGTTCCCCAACCGTCTCTCGGTTGCGATAGCCGATGGATGCCGCTTATAGCCTGTCAGGTCACGGCTGACGTCATAGACCGTGTCCCCGATCTGGTAGCCGCAACGCTCGAAGAAACCACGCGAGGCGAGCGCCTGGGGAACGCCGCAGAAGAACGGCTGCAAGTCGTGCCCCAGGATCGCGGTTTGAGCGTGGTGCTCGCGCAGCCAGCCCTCCGCCCAGTCGAGCAGCGCAGCCCCGAAGCCGCGCCCGCGATAGACCGGATCCACGCCGAGGGCGCTGACGAAACCGCGCGAGGCGTCCATGCGACCGATGGGACGCAGCCGCCACGGCTTGGCGACGGCAAACCCCACGGGTGTGTTGTCATCCCACATCACGACGGCGTCGCCGGACTCGAAGCCCGGCGTGCCCCAGGTGCAGTACGTCCAGATCGCCTCGTCGATGGGAAACTCGGGCGCGAAGATGCGGTTCCACAGCGCAACCAGGACTGATGTGTCGGCGCGGGTAAGCAGGCGCTGCTGCATTTGAGATTATCCTCTCGCAGCGCGGGCGAGCCGCCCGCCCACGGTTGCGCCCGCCAGACCGGCGAGCGCCAGCGGCACGACCACCAGCATGAGCCAGAACCCGATATCCGACAGCGCGATGTCCGGGGTATTCAAGAGCGCGCGCGTGCCGAAGAACGGCAGCCACACCAGCGACAGCAGCGCCGCCACCACGCCGATCCAGCGCCCTACGCGGATACGTCCGCGAGCAAAGGCGAGAACCAGCAGCCCAAGCAACGCGCCGCCAATTGCGCCCGCAACCAGGCCAACCCGCGCGATGGCCCACACCAGGCCGAGGCCTTCCTGCCCGGCCAAGTTATGGGGCGTCGGCAGGCCAATCGCCGGGCCGACCAGGGCTATCACAACGCCGAAGACAGTCGCCAGGAACAACCCGGCCAGCGCGCCGTACAGCGCGCCCAATCCCATCACTCGCATCAGTCTACTCATCATAGAGAACGTAGCGCCGCTGAAGCTCGCGCCACCGTTCGAGGTCGGGCTGCCAGCGAGCCACGATGTCCGCCACCGGAACCCCTTCGTCCAGCGCCTCGCGTACCCAGGCGTTGCCGATCAGCAGGTCAAAATGCAGGCGCCGGTCATCAATCGCCGGCCGCCAGGCGAAGTCATCGGGCGCAACCTCGCGAGCCGCCGACAACAGGTGTAACCCGGTCTCAATTGGCCGGATGCGTGCCCGGTCGACCACATGCACCTGTACACCCCGGCACAGCCCGCTGCTGAACTTGTCGAATGTGGGCGTAAACGCGGCAGCCCTGAAACGTACGCCAGGCAGTCCCCTAGAATTCAGTATAGCTGCCAGGCGTGCGCCGTCAAGCCACGGCGCGCCGATCAACTCGAATGGTCTCGTCGTCCCCCGCCCCTCGGAGAGTGTCGTCCCCTCGACCAGGCACGTCCCAGGGTAGACCACCGTGGTGTCCAGCGTTGGTAGGTTAGGCGACGGCTGTACCCACGGCAACCCGGTGTCCCCGTACCACATGCCACGTCGCCAGCCCTGCATCTTGACCACCATCAGATCGGCGTCAATCTTGAACTCCTGGTTGAGCAGCCCGGCCAACTCGCCAATGGTCAGGCCGTAGCGCAACGGCACGGGGTACATACCGACGAAAGACTCGAACCCATGCAGCAAGACCGGCCCCTCGCACACATCGCCCCGAATCGGGTTCGGCCGGTCGAGCACCACAATCGGTAGGCCATTTTCAGCCGCCGCAGCCATGCACAACGCCATCGTCCAGGGATAGGTGTAGAACCGCACACCCACGTCCTGCACGTCGAATAGCAGCATGTCCAGGCCAGCCAGCATCTCTGGCGTCGGCTTCTCCGTCACTCCATAAAGGCTGTGGATCGTTAGGCCCGTCGCCTCGTCGCGCTCCTCGCCGACAGCGAGGGCATCCTGCACGCTGCTGTCGAAGCCGTGTTCTGGGCCAAACAGGGCGACAACGTTGACCCCAGCGTCCAGGAGCGCCGTGACGTTGGGGGTCAAGTCGTGGGTCACGCCCGTCGGATTTGTCACCAGCCCGACGCGCCGTCCGCGCAGCATTGCCAGCCCCTCAGCCAGCAGCACATCCAGCCCCGTTTTCACCTGTTCGGCCATCCATATCCTCTTGATCTTCAGTGCAACGCAGAGAGGAAGAGTTAATCCCCTCTGCGCCTCTGCGCCTCTGCGTTGCCTTCCTCTTGGGATAGCCGCTCAACGACATGGTCCAGGATGCGCTCCGCGAGAACGGCCTTCGGTAGCGGCTCCAGGGGGTAGATTCCACCGGCGCTGTCCAGCAGCGTGGCCTGGTTCAGATCGCTGCCGAAGGTCTGCGGCACGGGGTTGGCGACGATAAGGTCGAGGCGCTTGGCGTCGAGCTTGGCCCGCGCGTTGTCAAGCAAGTCGTGGGTCTCAGCGGCGAACCCTACCACGACGATCTTGCGCCCGTTCGCGTGCTCGGCGCGCCAGGCGGCTACGTCGCGCAGGATATCTGACGTCCGCGTCATCTCTAGCGTGAGGCCGCCCTCGTTGTCGGCGCTTTTCTTAATCTTGCGGTCGGCCGGGCGCGCCGGCGTGAAGTCAGCGGGCGCAGCGGCCATGATGAGCGCATCGACGGCAGGCAAGGCATCCAGCACAGCCTCGCGCAGCTCTGCCGCTGACGCGACACGGACTTCCGTCGCACCATAGGGGGGGGAGGCCTCTGTCGTATGAATCAAAGTCACGTGTGCCCCACGGTCCCGCGCTGCCTCGGCCAGGGCCAGCCCCATCTTCCCCGACGAGTGGTTGCTCACGTAGCGTACCGGGTCAATCGGCTCGCGTGTGCCGCCCGCTGTGATAATCACGCGCCGACCGGCCAGATCGCCCCTCTGGCCCAGCACGAGCCGTACCGCCTCGAGGACCGTTCCTGGGTCGGCAAGCCGGCCGAGGCCCTGCGCGCCCGAGGCCAGGTTGCCCACACCGGGCACGACGGCGTGGACACCGCGCGCCTGGAGCGCTGCCAAGTGAGCCTGCGTCGCCGGGTGTTCCCACATGCCGGTCTCCATTGCGGGCGCGACGACGAGCGGGGCGCGCGTGGAGAGGCACAGCGCCGTCAACTCGTTGTCGGCCAGCCCCAGGGCCAGCTTGGCGAGGGTGTTGGCGCTGAGGGGCGCGACGAGAACGACATCGGCGGTGCGCCCCAGGGTGACGTGGGCGATCTCGGCCGAGGCGCGCGCCTCCCACATGTCGCTAACAACGTTATTGTGGGTCAGGGCAGCAAAAGTCGGCGCGCCGACCATGCGCAGGGCGGCCTCAGTCATCACCACCCGCACGTCGGCGCCCGCCTGCGTGGCCTGGCTGGCGATAATGGCGGCTTTGTAGGCGGCGATGGAGCCGGTCACCCCCAGCACCAGACGCTTATCTTTGAGGTTGGACATCGCTTTCTCAATGTGATCCAGAGTCGCTTGAGTCTAGCATGGGGGCAGGGGACGGTCAAGGCCCGGCTGAAAACACGGCAAGGGCTGCGGAATTTCGAGGAATACGGGAAAGTGGCTAAACTTCTGCACATTATGTGCAATCTCTCCTATTGCATGGATCGCCCATGATAGCCTGGGTCAGGCAGCACGGTATTCTCCTGCTGCTCCTCGTCATTACCGTTGGGGGGCTGGCGCTGCGGCTGTACCAGCTCGACGCGCTGCCCTACGGTTTCCATCCGGATGAGGGCTACAACGCCCTGGATGCCCTTGACATCCTCGGCGGCGCGCGGCCCATCTTCTTTGAGCGCAACAATGGACGCGAGCCTCTCTTCCTCTATCTCATCGCCGGCCTCGTGGGACTATTCGGCCCGTCCATCTGGTCGGTGCGCCTTGCTGGCGCGCTGTCCGGTACGCTGATGATTCCCGCCCAATATCTCCTCGTGCAGAGCCTTCCCCTCCGCCGAGCGCGTCTCGTCGGGCTTGTCAGCGCGGCGCTGCTCGCTGTGACCTTCTGGCCGGTGCATCAGGGTCACAAGGGGCTGCGCGCGGGCCTGCTGCCGGTGTGGCTCGCGCTGATGCTGTGGGCATGGTGGAAAATGTTACAGGCCGACGGGGGCGCAGCGGACGTCGACAGCAGCAAGTCAATGCGCAGATTCACGCCCTGGGCGTGGGCTGTGGCAGCGGGGATCTTCCTGGCCCTCGCTAATTACACCTACCTGCTCGCCCGCCTGCTGCCGCTGGTGCTGCTCGGCTCCGCGCTATGGGGCGCGTGGCAGGCGCGCCGCTGGCGACCGCTGGCGCTGTGCGGCGCGGCCCTGGTCACGGCGGGAGCGCTCCTGATCCCCCTGGGTCTGTATTTCTGGGACCACCCTGAGATGCTGATGTTCCGCGCCAACCAGGTGTCGGTCTTCAACCCTGAGGTGAACGGCGGCAACCTGATGGGGACGCTCGCAGGGAACGGGGCTGACCTGCTCCTCGCGTTCAACTGGCGCGGGCCATCATGGTGGTACGAGAATCTGGCCGGGCGGCCGGTGTTCGACCCGCTCGTTGGGCTGGCTTTCCTGGCGGGCCTCGGGCTGCTAATCTGGAACATGTTTCGCCCGAAGCCGCCTGCCATGCGCCCGGCGGCCATTCTCCTGGCTCTCACCCTGGTTGTGACGCTCATCCCGAGCTGGTTCAGCGTCGGGGCGCCGACCTACATCCGCATGACGGCGACGTGGCCGGTGGTGTTCCTGCTGCCGGCGTGGGGCCTGGTCTGGGCCGCATTCGGACTGGCTGACGGTCTTCGCGGCTGGGACCATGTGACACGCGCAAAGCCGAACGTTGTAGCGGCGGCGGTCATCATTCCCATCCTGGCTCTGAGCGCCTTCCTCTCCTACCGCGACCTGTTCGTGCGCTATGCCGCCGCGCCCCAGGTCTACCGAGGCACCCGCGTGGCGACGGCCGAGAACGGGCAAATCATCGCCAACATGCTGCGAGCGGGCGCAGTGTATGTCTCGCCTGCGCTGTGGGTGCAGCCGGTCATTCGCTTCCTTAACAACGACAACCCGCCGGGCGTCTTCGACCCACGCGCGGGCCTGGTCCTACCGCCCCAGGGCGACGTAACGTATCTCTTTGATATTATCGAGGCGGACGATGCAGCCGCCTTCGGTCAGCGCTGGCCGCAGTTCACGCGCGCCGATATCAACAACAGCCGCGGCGACTTCAGCATGATTTCCTACTCCTTAAGACGCGCCGACTGGCCCGGCCCGCAGGGAACCTTTGCTTACGCGGCCGGCGGTAAATTCGGTGAGAACATCCGCCTGGTGGGTCACGACACGAAGAAGAGCGTCGCGGCGGGCAAGACATTACCCGTGACCCTGGAGTGGGAGAGCATTGCCCCAACGGAACTGGATATCAACTTCTTCGTGCATCTCGTCGCTGCTGACGGTCGCACCATTGGGCAGCATGACGGCGCGCCGCTCAAGGGCAGCTACATCAGCACGCGCTGGAAGCCAGGGGAGCGCATCCTGGAAACGGTGACCGTGCCCGTCGCTAAGGACGCGCCGGCCGGTGAAGCAACGTTGCGTATCGGTTGGTACGACTGGCGGGACGGCCAGCGGCTCCCCGTCGAGGGGAGCGACGACGCTTCACTTGAGATTGGCCGCGTGCAGGTGCAGAAGTAGAATGTCGCCCTCTACGCCCCTGGCCGTCTACGTACACGTGCCGTTCTGCCACCTGCGCTGCAACTTCTGCAATCTCCACGCGTATGGCATGGGAGACTACGCGACACTGCCGTGGCTGCGCGCCGAGTATGCCGATGCTCTCAGGCAAGAGGTCGCCCTGTGGGCGAAGCAGGTGGGACGCGCGCTGGTCGAGACAATATTCTTCGGTGGTGGCACGCCTACTGAGCTGAGTATCGCAGAGTTAGGGAGCGTGCTTGCCGCAATCCGCGCCGAGTTCGACGTAGCTGCGGACGCCGAGATCACGGTCGAGGGCTATCCGGGGCTATGTGGCGACACCCTGGCGGGGCTGCGTGACATCGGCGTGAATCGGGTGAGCTTCGGCGTGCAGAGCTTCGAGCCGCGCCTGGCGGCGATGCTGGACCGCCAGCATACGCCCGATGTTGTCGCGCGAACGGTCGCCCAAGCCAGGGCGCTCGATCTGTCGCTTGCGCTGGACTTCATCTATGGCCTGCCGACCCAGACACTCGCAGAGTGGCAGGCGACGCTCGACGGGGCGATTGCCCTGGAACCCGACCATCTCTCGCTGTACGCGCTCTCTTTAGAGGAGGCAACGCGGCTGCGGGCGCTGGTCAAGCGGGGCGCGCTGCCACCGCCGGATGCGGACCTGGCCGCCGAGATGTATCGCCAGGCGCAACAGCGCCTTGCCGCCCACGGCTACCAACAGTATGAGCTGTCTAATTGGGCCAGGGCGGGCCACGCGTGTCGGCACAACCAGGTTTACTGGCGCAACGAGCCGTGGCTAGGGCTGGGCGCGGGGGCGCACGGCTGGCATGGGGGCCGCCGGATCGAGAACATCGCCTCGCCCACGCGCTACATCGAGAGTATTCGCGCCGAACGCCTGCCTATCGCCCACGTCGAAGCGATTCCGCGCGACGTCGAAATGAGCGACACGGTCGTCCTTGGGCTGCGCATGGGGCAGGGCGTGGACCTCGCGGCATTTGCGAAACGGTTTGGCTGCCGCCTGGAGGACGTGTACGCGACGCAACTCAAGGAGCTTGAGGCGTGGGGGCTTGTGGCCATCGAGGACAATCACCTGCGGCTAACACCCTCGGCGATGCTGGTCGCCAACGAGGTGTTCATCCGCTTCGTGGCATGAACTAGACAAGCCGCTGGAGACCGGGTAATATAAGGGAACGACGGCGGCCGAATGGCCGCCGCATGTTATGCACAATGGCTTGCTTTCAGGGGGTTGCACGGGTGACTTCGCCGCATCGACTTCGAACTTATCTTCCGCTCTTCGTCATCCTCGTGCTTGGGTTTGCGCTGCGCGTCATGTGGCTGGACCGACAGAGTCTATGGTATGACGAACTGTTCACGGTCTGGGTGAGCCGCCTACCCCTGCGCGAGCTATTCCCGGCCGTTGCTGCCGACAGCCAGACCCCGTGGCTGCCCTACGTACTTCTGCACTGGTGGCCGGGCTTGTGGGGCAGCGATTTCGCGCTGCGCATGTACTCAGTCCTGCCGGGCACACTGGCAATTGCCGCTTTGTGGCGGCTGGCGCGGGTCTTTGTGAGCGCGGCTCAGGCGAATCTCGCCGCGCTTCTCCTGGCGACGTCGCCGTTTCTCATCAGCCGCTCCCAGGAAGTACGAGGCTACACCTGGTATCTGCTGTTCACGATCCTGGCCTGCTACTTCTTCCTGCGCTTGGGGACGGGGTCGCGCTGGGCCAAGATCGGCTACGCCATCACGCTGCCCGTGGTCTTGCTGACGCACTTTTATGGGGTGTTCCTCGTCGTGGCCCATGCCGTCAGCTGGCGCGCTGGACCTGAACTTCGGCGAATACGCCTGTGGCCTCTTGTGGCTGGTGTGTCTATGGGGCTACTGCTCTGGTGGGGCGTCATCGTCGTTGCCTCGGCGGGTTTTTCCGTGCCGGCGCGCCCGATTCCCCAGCAAACGGTGGGCGTCGGGCGGCCCACGTCCGGCTGGTCGTCTGTCGTGCAGGAAACACAGGGCCTGCTGCGCCAAGCGCCCAGCTCCATTCCCATCGTCGGCCTGCTGACGGGCGGCAGCAAGGAGCCGCCCCCGACGGACAAGCCCGCGACGTCGTGGAAGCGCCTCTCGACGCGCTCGCCGTTCGACGTGGCGTCCCAGGTGACCCTCGGTGGCGAGTTCGCGGCGGGTGTGGACGCGCGTCCATCCTGGTGGACGCTCATGAGCGTGCTCTACCTGGCGCTGGCGCTGGGGACGGCGGCGCTGGCCTGGCGACGGCGTGCGTTCTGGATGGTGCTGATGTGGGCGCTCATCCCGTTCGTGACGATTTTCATCATCGACCGCCTGACGGCGATGGGGTTCGAGGCGCGCTACGTGATCGCCGTGGTCCCGTTCCTGTTCTTACTCATTGCGATGGGCGCTAAGCAGCGTTCGGTGCGTTGGATTGTCGGCGTCTCGCTGGTGACGATGCAGCTTGTCGGTCTGTACTCCTACTACCACTCGCCCGCCGATGCGCGGGACGACTGGCGCAGCATGGTCGCGTATCTCCAGAATACTGAGCAGCCCGGCGATGGTCTGTTCGCCTTCCCGGCGCACCACTATGCCATGGCCGCTGCGGTCTACGCGCCCGATCTCCCGGAAGGTGGCGGCTGGGTGTGGCCCGATGGACGTCTTCTCCTCCTGCCGAAGGACACGAAGTGGCGCGGGTATGGCATGCGACTTGCGGCTACATCGGTCAACGATACGCGCGAACAGTTGCTGTCGCTGGCGTGCGGGTACAAGCGTCTATGGGTTGTTACATACGCTTCGCGGGTCGATGGCGACCCGACCCAGGTGATCCAGGACTTGAGCGAGAGCATGACATTGGTGTCAACGAAAGAGTTCAACGGCCCTAAAGGTCTGCGCCTGCGTCTATTCGAAGGCTGCCCAACGAATCCCACGCAGGGATCGGTCGCCGGTGATAGAGCTGTCGGCCCGTAAGGTCCGTGGAAAGACTGGTCATGGACGAACTTGACGTCACACCACAACAGGCTGAGGCAATCGCGGCGGAGGAGGGCCTGCTCGGCGCAGCGGCGCGTGCTGGCATCGGCGTGGCGCTACGCAGCCGCGAGATGCGCCTGATGTGGGCCGGGCTGGTGGTGTCACAAATCGGCGATAGCTTCCTGCTCATTGCCATGTTGACAATTGTACGCTCACTGACTTCCAACCCCCTCGCCATCGCTGCGATTGCCGCGTCCATCGGTTTGCCCCCCGTCATCTTTGGCCTCTTCGCCGGCGTCTTCGTCGACCGCTGGGACCGGCGGTTGGTGATGCTGGTTTCCGACATTGTGCGCGGCATCGTTGTGCTGGGGCTACTCTTCGTCCATGACGCCCGTGACTTACCTATCATGCTGATTGTTGGTTTTGTGATGGGGACAATGGGCGTGCTGTTCATGCCGGCGCGCAACGCTGTGCTGCCGCAGATCGTGCCCCAGGAGGGGCTTGTGGCCGCCAACTTGCTGGTTGAGGGCAGCCAGGTGGCAGCGCTGGTGATTGGCCCGGCTCTGGGCGGGATCTTCGTCGCCAAGTTCGGCGCGCCTGTCGCCATCATGGCTGACGCAGCCACCTTCTTCTTCTCTGCCGTGTGCATCTTCCTCATGCGCATCCGCGCCAATGAAGCCGAGGTGAAGCCGCTGACGACCGCTCAGCTCCGCCACGAGTTGGTCGAGGGCTTGAGCGTCATCCGCCACAGCCCGCTGCTTGTTCGACTCATCAGCGCGGGAGCGACGAACATGCTGGCCCTCGGCGCGGTGCTGGTGCTGGGTGTGGTATACTTCGAGGCGGCCTTCGGCGTGGACCCGGCGGGTTTCGGCGCGCTGCTCAGCGTCCTCGGCATCGGCATGATCCTCGGCGGCGCGCTCGTCGCAACGCCGTATGCCCACGCCCGGCCCGACCTGTTCGTCGGCGTCAGCATGGCCCTGCTCGGCGCGAGTCTCATCGCCCTGCCGTTCATGGAGACGCTGCGGACGGCCCTGGCGGCGATCTTCGTCGTCGGCATGAGCCTTCTCGCTGCCCGCTCCGTCGTCGGCGCGCTCATCCAGATGAACGTCTCCAACGAGAAGCTGGGGCGCGTGGAGGCCGCCAACAATCTTGTGCTGGGCGCAGCCTACAACCTGGGTTTTGTCGCGTCCGGCGCGCTCGGCGCTGCCATTGACACGCGGCTGGCGTTCATCGCGTGCGGCGTCCTGACGCTCATCGCAGGCTTCATGGCCTTCCAAGCCATTCGCCATCGCCCGTCCACGCCGCCAGCCGATGGAACAGCGCCTGACCCAACCGCAGCCGTCTGACATCTTTACACCACCTATGAACGCTCTCGCTGCCAGCGCCTACATTTGCCCGCATTGCCACGAGCTGCACGACGACTTCGTTGACTCGTTCCCCGGCGTCATCGGCGAGCGAGTCATCCAGTACGTCCAGGCGGCCATCCCCAGGTGGCAGCCGGAGATGGGCCTGTGTCCGGCGTGCGCCGAGATTTTCTTGCAGCGGGCGCTGCGCGACCTGGCGCGCGAGAACGTCTGGAGCGAGCTGCACGAGTATACCCAGCTGGTCTACGACGATGACCGCGCTCACATCATCCCAACGCCCGTCCGCGTTCACGCCAACCCCCAGTACACCGGCAAGGGCGTCAGCATTGCTTTCATCGACTCCGGCTTCTACCCCCACCCCGACCTGATCGAGCCGACGAATCGCATCCTGCGTTATGTCGATGTCACCGACGCCAACGCCATGGAGAGCTACGACTACACGCGGCCCACGGTGTCGTCGTGGCACGGCATGATGACGTCAGTCGCGGCGTGCGGCAGCGGCCACCTCAGCCACGGCGTCTATCGCGGCATCGCCTCCAACGCCAACGTTGTGCTTGTGCGGGTCAGCGATCCCACCACGGGCCGCATCGACGACGACGCCATCTATCGCGGGCTGGCGTGGGTCATCGCCAACCAGGCGCGCTACGACATCCGCGTGGTCAATATCTCGGTCGGCGGCGACATCAACCCCTACCGAGGGAACCCCGTTGATGCAAAAGCAAATGAGGCCGTCCAGCGTGGGATGGTGGTCGTGGTAGCAGCGGGTAACCAGGCGGTGCGTCAGCTCCGCCCACCGGCCAGCGCCAGCCAGGTCATTACCGTCGGCGGGCTGGACGACCAGAATAGCCTGCTGCGCTCACAGCACCGCATGTACTGGTCCAATTTCCAGGGTACTCCGCGCCACCCGAAGCCGGAGGTCATCGCGCCGAGCATCTGGCTGGCAGCGCCTATCCTGCCTGATACACGCGTTGCGCTCGAGGCGGCCGAGCTTCACCGCCTGCTCCATCTGCCAGACTCTGAGCTGCGCTTCGCCGTCCAGCGCGCCCCCCGCTGGCTGGACCTCCAGCCCCACGCCACTGAGACCTTGAGCCAACTGCGTGACGCCATTCGCCGCAAGTTCGCCGCCGCTAATCTCATCTCGGCCCACTACAAGCACGTGGACGGCACATCCTTCGCCGCGCCAATTGTCAGCTCTATCGTGGCGCAAATGCTGGAAGCCAACCCATCCCTGACACCGGGCGATGTCAAGCGCATCCTCATCGAGACGGCGAACCCGCTGCCAGACGTGGAGCGCGAGCGCCAGGGTTACGGTGTCGTCAATCCCAGCCGCGCCGTTGCGGCGGCCCTGCGTCAAGGCGTCGGGGCGCTCGCCTCGCGGCCCGTGTCGCCGTGGATACGCAACGGCAAGGTTATTTTCACCTACCAAAACGCGAGAGCCAGGAGTGTCCGCCTCATGGCGAGCTTCACCCTCTGGGACAAGAGCGGCCCGCTGTTCAAGCAGGACGCGCCTGGTGTGTGGACGCTCATGATTGACGCACCGCCGCCGGGCCGCTACGCCTATAAGCTCCTCGTGAATGAGACCGAGTATGTGCCCGACCCGGAGAACGGGTTCCAGGTTCCTGACGGCTTCAACGGCTGGAACACCGTACTGGTCGTCCCACGTCACCGGCGACCCGGCCCTCACCCCCTGCCACCCTCTCCCGAGATGGGATAAGGGATGAGGGCTAGACTCCCACGGCTTGCCGAAAATTGGGCGACGTGGCAAAATAGGCGAGCCGCCAGCGCCATCCCTTTCTCATACTCTGCACGGAGGAAACGCCCATGTCAGACAACACTGTGAAGCGAGTAGGACTCATCGTGGGGCGCGAGTGGTCCATGCCCCCCGCGCTGATCGACGAGATCAACCGCCGCGACGAGGGTGTTGTCGCAGAATTTGCAAAGTTAAGCGGAACGCGCGAGAACCAGGCCATTCCCTACGATGTGCTGGTGGACCGCATCTCCCACGAAATCCCATACTACCGGACGTACCTCAAGAACGCCGCCCTCCAGGGAACGTACGTTATCAACAACCCCTTCATGTGGTCGTCGGACGACAAGTTCTTCGGCGCGTCCCTAGCCGAGAAGCTCGGCGTCGCCCACCCCAAGACGGTCGTGCTGCCCAACAAGGACTACGTCGAGGGCATCGTCTCGGAGAGCCTGAGCAACCTCGAATACCCGCTCGACTGGGACAGCGTCCTGGACTACATCGGGCTGCCTGCCGTGCTCAAGGACGCTTACGGCGGCGGGTGGAAAGAGGTCTACATCGTCCACTCGAAGGACGAGCTGATCTACCGCTACAATGACTCGGGCCTGCTCACCATGATTCTCCAGGAGTTCATCGAGTGGGAAAGCTACGTGCGGGTGATGGTGCTCGGCCAGGAGTGGGTGCTGCCCATGAAGTACAACCCGCGCGAGCGCCGCTACTACGTCGAGCACGAGCACATGACGGCCGATCTCGGTCGGCGCGTGGTGGACGATAGCCTCAAGCTCTGCCGCGCCCTGGGCTACGACATGAACACCCTGGAGTTCGCCGTGCGTGACGGCGTTCCGTACGCCCTGGATTTCATGAACCCCGCGCCCGACATGGACATCTACTCCCTGACGCCGATCTATTTTGAGGAAGTGGTCAAGCAGATGGCGAATCTGTGCATTCGCAAGGCGAAGGAAGGCCGGTTGCCTCGGACACCGGACAAGCTCAACTGGCAGACCTTCATGCGCGGAGAGTGAGCTTGGGACATGAAGGAACTGGTGACGGTCCAGAATGTGAACGTGCCGGGCGCTGAGCGAGGCGTTGACGCCCAGAAATACCACGCGATGCGGGAAGCGCTCACGGCAGTTCTGCCGGCGACAGCGCCGGGCTTGACGCAGGCGGAGATGGTTGAAGCCGCCATCCCTCACCTCCCTGAGGCGCTCTTCCCGGGTGGAACCAAAGCTGGTTGGTGGGCCAAGACGGTCCAACTCGATTTGGAGGCAAAGGGCGTCATCATTCGAGAGCCAACGAAACCACTCCGCTGGCATCGCGTCGAGGCGCTCCGGTGAGGGATTGACCAGGACGGTATCCGCTACGTCTTTGCCAACTTGCTTCAGTAATGGCACAATTGGCGTCATCGGTTAATGTAATGGAGCGTGAGTCTATGCAGGATATCATCGCCGCCTTCAACGACCTTGCCGTAAGCCGCCCGGACATGGCGGAGGAGTCCCAGGCGCTCTTGAACGAGACGCTCATTCCGAGGCGGCTCCACTTCGGTGGGCGACCCCTGGCGACGGTGCTGCGGCCCCACTTCCTCACTCCCGACGAATACGCTTACATTCGGCACGAGATGAAGCTGCTGCTAGGCGCGTTCGCCCGCGCCTATGACCGCCTCATGGCCGATCCGGCGTTCCGCGCCCAGATGGACCTGACGCCAGAGGAAGAAGACGTCATCCAGATTGACCCTGGCTACAAGACGCCGACGCCGACCGGACGCATGGACACGTTCTTCATCCACGGCGGTACGCTCCAATGCGTCGAGTACAACGCGGAGACACCTGCCGCGACAGCCTATGAGGATGTGCTCAGCGACGAGTTTTTGAATCTACCGCTATTGTCCGAGTTCGGCAAGCGCTACTACATCCAGCCCCTCGCCGGCCGATGGCAGCTCATGGGCGTGCTGCGCGACATCTGGGCCGAAGCGGGTGGGCAGGGCCGTCCCCAGATCGGCATCGTCGACTGGGACAACGTACCGACCTACCCCGAGTTCGAGCTGTGGCAGGAGTACTTCGCGGCCCACGGCTACAAAGCCATCATCACCACACCTGAGGCATGCGAGTATCGCAATGGACACTTGTACAGCGGCGACTTTCGCATCGACGTCGTCTATAAGCGAGTCCTGGGCAGCGAGCTTCTGCAAAAGTACGGCGTCAACCACCCCATCATCCACGCCCTCCGCGACCGCGCCGTCGTCATGTTCAATCCGTTCCGCTGCAAGCTGCTCCACAAGAAGATGAGCTTCGCCCTGCTGTCGGACGACGCCAACCAGTCCATGTTCACCACTGAGCAACGACAGGCCATCCAGGCGCACATCCCGTGGACGCGCAAGGTGGCGGAGATGAAGACCACGTGGCAGGGACAGGAGATCGACCTTATCCCGCACATCCTGGCGGCGAAGGATAATCTTGTCCTTAAGCCGAATGACGAGTACGGCGGCAAGGGCGTCGTCATCGGCTGGGAGACCTCGCCGAGCGAGTGGGAGGCCGCCGTTCAGGAAGGGCTGCGGTCATCGTACGTCGTCCAGACCAAAGTCAACATCGCCCGCGAGGATTACCCGGCCTGGCTCGATGGGCGCGTCGTCGTCGGCGAGCGGCTGGTGGACCTTGATCCGTTCCTCTGGCGCGGAGAGTACGCCCACGGCGCGCTGACCCGTCTCTCCGCCCAGACATTGCTCAACGTGACTGCCGGTGGCGGCTCGACCGTGCCAACGCTGCTAATTTCGCCGCGCGACTAATCGCCTGGCCCGGCGCCAGGATATCGCCTGGGGAGAGAGGAACATGAAGCGACCTACTTTCAGCCTCGGCATCGAGGAAGAGTACCAGATCATCGACCCGGAGACGCGCGAACTACGCTCGTATATCACCGAGTTTCTGGAAGACGGCAAGCTCATCCTGCGCGAGCGCGAGATCAAGCCGGAGATGTTCCAGTCGGTCGTCGAGCTGGGAACGCCCGTATGCGACACGATTTCGGACGCGCGGCACGAAGTGTGCAGCATGCGTTCCGCCATCGCTACCCTCGCTAAGCAGAAGGGTCTGACCATTGCCGCCGCCGGCACGCACCCGTTCTCGAGCTGGTCCAAGCAAGAGGTGACGCCGTTCCCGCGCTACTATGGCGTGCTGGAAGACATGCAGTACGTCGCGCGGCAGCTCCTTATCTTCGGCATGCACGTCCACGTCGGCATCGAGGATGAGGAGCTCCGCATCGACATCTTCAACCAGGTGCGCTACATGCTCCCCCACATCCTGGCCCTCTCGACATCTTCCCCGTTCTGGGAAGGGCAGAACACCGGCCTCAAGTCCTTCCGCAGCATCATCTTCGAGCAGTTCCCGCGCTCTGGCGTGCCGGGCGAGTTCGCGTCGTGGGCCGAGTTCCAGCGCTATCTCGATCTCCTGATGCGCACCAACTCCATCGACGATGGCAAGCGCATCTGGTGGGACGTGCGCATCCACCCCAACTTCCCCACGCTCGAGTTTCGCGTCTGCGACATGTGTACCCGCGTCGAGGAAGTGCTATGCCTGGCCGCCCTGTTCCAGGCCATCTGTGTCATGCTCTACCGCCTGCGGCGCGACAACAAGCAGTGGCGTATCTATCGCACGGAGCTGATTCAGGAAAACAAGTGGCGCGCAGTACGCTACGGCATCGACGGCAAGATGATCGATCTAGGACGGCAGTCAGAGTTGCAGACGCGCGACCTGATTCATGAGCTGGTAGCCTTGGTGGACCCCGTACTCGACGATCTCGGCTCCCGCCGCGAGGTGCAATACGCCTTTCACATCCTGCGGTCGGGGACGAGCGCCGACCGTCAGCTGCGTGTCTACAACCAAAGCGGCGGCGACCTGAAAGCCGTGGTCGATCACCTGGTACGCGAGACGCTCGAAGGCGTCCCCGTCGACTAGATGCCGCCGAGCGCCCTGGCGCTGCTGCTCCTGTCCACGGTTACGCATACCACCTGGAACGCGCTGGTCAAGGGGAGCCGAGCCAAGCTCTCGTTCTTGTGGCTCGGCTTGCTGGCTGCCATCTTCATCTACGCGCTGCCCGTCGCTCTGACCACGCCCCTGGCTGTTCCAGGCGATGCATGGGCTGTTCTGTTGCTCAGCGCCGTATTCGAGACGGGCTATCTCGTCAGCATCACGCGGGCCTACGCCGTCGGCGACCTGTCCCTGGTCTACCCCATCGCCCGCGGCTCCGCGCCGCTTATCATTGCCATCACCTCGGCCTTCCTGCTCGCCGAGCGCCTCTCCCTGGCAGGCTACGCCGCCATCGCTCTGCTGACCCTGGGCATCTATTTCGTCAGCCTGGACGGCTGGCGCGACTTCACGCGCCCCCTCAAGGCCATCCTCACCCCCGCCGCGCTGTGGGCGCTCCTGGCTGGCGTGTTCATCGCCGGCTATTCCACCGTCGACAAAGTCGGCGTCGGCCTGATGCCGCCCTCGGCCTACAACCTGTGGGTGTTCATCGCCATGACGGTCCTGGGAGCGCCGGTCGTGATTTGGCTAGACGGGACGCGGGTGCTAGCGCGCACGGCGCGGGAAGAGGGGCGGCGCGTGGTCATCGGCGGTATTTTCGTGATGGGAACATACTTCCTGGTGCTGTGGGCGCTGGCGATGGCCCCGGCAAGTTACGTGGGCGCGGTACGTGGCGTGAGCGTATTGCTGGGCGCGCTGTGGGGCTGGCGCTTCCTGGGGGAAAAACTGGGGCCGACGCGCATTGTCGGCGCGTGCCTCATGTTCGCGGGGTTAGTGACGCTGGCACTGGGTGGCTAGTGCTTAATTCCCTTCGTTCGCCGCAGCGAGGACTTGTGCTCGCAACCTTTCACTGATGTGACGCCCTTGGGACACCATCTCATCGACAATTGGCTTTATTGCGGGCAGCAGTCCTTCTTCCTTTGCCGCTAACAGAATCCCCAGCGTCCCTACAATCGGCAGCCCATATTCGCGCGCTATTCGGCGCGCCATCTGCTCATCCAGGAGAACAGCCCGCGCTTGCACACGCAGCGCCAGTGCTATCGTTGCAGCTTCCCCAGCACCAAGCTGTTTCGTGAGAAACGGGTCTTGTTGAAAAACAGGAACAACATGCAGCCATGGCAGTGAGGTAAGGTCGGGATCGTTCTCGCGTATGCCTACTGTGTACTCCTCATACACGGCGTTGGCAATAAAGATCTCGCCGTAAATTTGCGGAAGAAGATCGAGCAATCCAACCCCAACAAGGTTTATGAGCGGCGTCGTGTCGGAAACGACAGGCTTTTCAGGCCCGACGGCCATGTTTCATCTCAACTGACAGGTCAGCGCTGTCGTCAAAAGAAGAGACACCATAGTCGGCAAGGCGATCCAGAAATTCTCGACGAGAGACGTTGAGGAGCTCGGCAGCCTTGCCTGACGATATTTCGCCTCGCTCATACAAGCGAACCAGGAGCGCCTCACGGGCCAGCCCGGTAAGCTGCTCCTCGTCCAGTGACACAATGCTGCGCAGATCGTCCGGTAGCTCTATATGCAAGGTCATCATAGTCCACTCCCTCCGTCAGTCTCCCGACTGCAATGCCGCTGCAAGCATTCTCTGCGCGATGGGCGCGGCGACTGTCGAGCCTTCGCCGCCGTTCTCCACGATCACCGACACAATGTAGCGGCGCGGCTTGTCGAGCGGCGCCATCGCCAGAAACCAGGCATGGGGCGCAGTGTTCGGCCCGGTCTCGGCCGTGCCCGTCTTGCCGCCGACCTGCACGTTGTTGATGCGCGCGCCGCTGGCATAGCCATCTTTCACCGCGACGCCCATGATGTCGCGCACCTGCTGCGCGGTCTGGGCGCTGATGGGCGTGGTCAGTGTGCCCGTCTGCGGGCTGCGGAGCGTCTTCCCCGACGTGTCCTTGATTTCCTTCAGCAGATGGGGGCGGGGCATCTTGCCGTCGTTGGCGACCGTTGCGCCGATCATGGCCATCTCGATGGGCGTAATCTGCAACTCGCCCTGCCCGAAGCCGGTCGAGGCCAGCAGCACTTCGTTCGACAAGTCCGTGTTGGCGATCTGGCTCTTGATGACAGGAATCTCTAGCGGCAGATCGCTGTCGGCGCGGAAGCGGTGAGCGTAGTCAGTGTAGCGGTCGGCGCCCAGCTCCAGCGCCAGGCGGGCGAAGGTCAGGTTGCACGAGTAGCCGAAAGCGTGGCCCAGGTCGAAGGTGTTGACGCCCTGCGGGTTGTTGTTGCAGCGAATCGGAAACCCACGTACATTGAGCGTCGCCGTCCCGTCGTTGAACGTCTGGTCCGGGCGCGTCACACCCGCATCAAGGGCAGCAGCCAGGGTGAGAGTCTTCCACGTCGAGCCAGGTGGGTAGCGGCCCTGGGTCGCGCGGTTCAGCAGCGGCGCGGCCGGGTTGGCGCTGAGCTGGGCGAAGGTTTCGTCGAGGCGGTTGGGGTCATACGTCGGGTGGCTCGCCATCGCCAGGACTTCCCCGTCGTTATTCATGAGGACAATCGCGCCGCGACGGTCCCCAAGCAAGCTATCAGCGAGTTGCTGGAGCTTCAGGTCCAGCGTCAGCGACACGTCGTGGCCGACCGGCGCTTCGTGCAGGAAGCGCCAGCGCAACTCGCCCATGGGATCCGCGCCGCCAAAGCCCCGCAGGTCGTCGTTGAACGCCTCCTCGACCCCCGCGACGCCATGTTGAGTGCTGAAGTAACCCAGGACGGGCGCGAGAGAGGTGTAAGTGTAGACACGCTGCGGGCCATCCTGCGTCATCCGCGTGTCGGCGAGCACCTGGCCGCTGCGGTCGAGGATGCGGCCGCGCCGAATCTGCTGCTCCAGGAGGACGGTGCGCGCGTTGTTGGGCAGCGCAGTCAACTCCGACCCGCGCACGACCGACCAGTAGGTCATGCCTAGGGTGAGCAGGGCGAACATGGCGATAAGAAAGCCGGCGACTTGGCCGATATTGCGTGTCATGCTCTACGTGCGATTCTCAGTCGGCGGAATCTTGAGCAGCAAGGCCAGCAGCATGTAGGACGTGATGAGCGAGCTGCCACCATAGCTCACGAACGACAGCGTGACGCCGGTGAGAGGGATGAGCTTAAGGTTGCCGCCGACGATGATGAGCGTTTGGACGGCCACGACGGTCGTCAGGCCGGTGGCAAGGAGCTGGCCGTACTCATCCCGCGCCGTCATGGCGACATGGAAGCCGCGGGCGAGAAGCAGGGCAAACAATCCCAGGACGGCCATCGCGCCCATCAGCCCCCACTCCTCAGCGATGGCGTTGAAGATGTAGTCGGTGTGGACGGCGGGGATATAGTTCGCGTAGCCGTAGCCCAGCCCCTCACCGAGCAGTCCGCCGGCGGCGAGGGCAATGAGGCCCTGGACAATTTGAAAGCCCTCGGCCTGGGACACACTCCACGGGTCGAGCAAGATGTCGAAGCGGGTACGGACGTAGCTGAACAGGCGTAACACGGCGAAGACGCCGGCCGCGAACAGGGTCAGACCGATGACAACGTACCGCGCCCGCCCTGTCGCGGCATACAGCATCACAAGGAACACCGAGAAGAATAGCAGCGCTTGCCCCAGGTCCCGATGCAGCACGAACAACACCATCGACAGGCCCCACATGGCGAGCATTCCAACAACCGCCTGGGGCTGCGGGATGCGCAGCGCGCCCCACGCGACACTGTACGACGGGTTCATGAGCTGCTCGCGGTGGCGCTCCAGGAAGCCCGCCAGGAAGACGACGAGCAGGATGCGCACCAGCTCTGGCGGCTGGAAGGTGAAGCCGCCAATACCAATCGACGGCAGGTTCGGCCCAGCCCCGCTGCCACCGCCCGCGATCAAGGTCAGGACGAGCAACGCAAGACCGACCGCGCCCCAGAAGTACGGGTAGCGGCGCAGCCAGCGCAGGTCAGGCGGCATGAAGATGGTGATGGCGACGAACGCAGCGATGGACAGGATGAACCAGTTGAACTGCCGCGAGGCCAGGTTCGGGGCCAGGCGATAGGTCATGACCAGGCCAAGGGCTTGCAGGCAGCCGACGATGGGCAGCAGGAACGGGTCCGCCCACGGCGCGCGCCATATCAAGGCGAAGTGAGCCACGAGTAGCCCGCCGATAAGCCCAAAAGCGGGCCATAGGTCTATCGTCGTGGGCATCCGGTCGCGCAGCACCATCGTAAGCAGCGCAAAGCTGCCCACGGCGAGCACGGTCGGGAACAGAAGCAGGGCTAGCTCGCGCCAGCGGAAACTCCAGGTTCTCGCCACGGCGCCGCGCGTCGTCATCGCTCGCTAACTCCCGTGAACCCGGCCTGCCTGGGGAAAGTACTTGTCCAGGAACAGGCCAAGCCGATGGCGCACCTCCGGTGTGATGGCGTCCGGGGATGTCGCAATGGCGGAACCAAGCGCGTCGCAGCAGCCCGCCTCGCACTTGAGATCGACGACGCGTGGGATGACGGCTTTGAGGACCCGCTGCGCTGTGCGCACATTCTCATTCAGGTTGCGAATGACCATCTCCGCCGTGACCGGCTCCTCGCTGTCGTGCCAAACGTCATAGTCCGTCACCATCGCCAGCACGGCGTAGTCCATTTCCGCCTCGCGCGCCAGCTTCGCTTCGGGGATTGCCGTCATGCCGATGATGTCGAAGCCCATGGTGCGGTAGAAGCGCGACTCCGCCTTGGTGGAGAACTGTGGCCCCTCGATGACCACCATCGTGCCCCCGTCATGCACTTTGGTTGCAGCGACTTCTTTGCTTGCCATGTAGAGGGCACGGCGCATCGCGCTGCAGAACGGGTCGGCGATGCCGACGTGGGCCACGATACCGTGCTCGAAGAAGCTGCCGGGACGGCTCTTGGTACGGTCGAAAATCTGGTCCGGGATGACGATATCCAGCGGCTTGATTTTGCGGCGCAGGCTGCCGACGGCGCTCACGGCGATCAGGTGGCGCACCCCTAGCGACTTCAACGCCCAGATATTGGCCCGCACCGGCAACTCGCTCGGTGTCAGGCGGTGGCCGCGGCCGTGGCGGGGGAGGAAGGCGACGCGCTGGCCGCTCAGCGTGCCGACGCTGACCATATCGCTCGGTGAGCCAAACGGCGTCTCCACACGAATCTCTTCAACGTCGGTCAGGTCGGGCATATGATACAGGCCACTGCCGCCAATCACGCCAATCAGGGCTTTCGGGTCACTCATGGGTTCTCCTTGGCTGAGCGCTCTGCTTGAATGAATAACGTGCCTTGCATAGCATTCCGTTCCAAAGCGCGTATACTAACCAGGGAAGTATAATCGAAGCCATCGGGAGTGACAACGACGACCAATGGATACGGACATGAAACTGGTGCGCGAGATTGAGGAACTGGCCATGAACGCCCGGCCCGCCGCTATCGTGCAGATGGTCGATGGGTGGCGTCTACGCTTCAACTGGGGCGTCACGTCGCGGACGAACTCCGTCTGGCCGAATGCGGCCGGGGATAGTCTGACGCTCGAAGAGCGCGTCCGCATCGCCGAAGACTTCTACGGACGGCGTGGCGCACCGGCTCAATATCAGATGACACCTGCGGCATGCCCCCAGGAGCTCGATGCTCACCTCGCCCGGCGCGGCTATTCCACTCACTCGCGAACTTGCGTTCAGACGGCAATCCTCGCGGATGTGCTGAGCCATGCGTCCCCGTCGGCCCAGGCTCACGTCACAGAGACGTGCAGCGAAGCGTGGTTTGACGCCTACGCTTATGTATCGGGCGCGGACCCGCGCAGTGTTGACTTGCGAGAAGGCATCGTCGAGCGGATTGGCCCGCGCACCGTCTTCGCACAGCTAGAGGTTGACGGCGCGGTGGCAGCGGTCGGAATGGGCGTGCTGGAACGGGGTTGGCTAGGTATTTTCAACATGGCGACGCATACAGCGTTTCGACGCCGCGGCGCCGCAACAGCGGTTCTGGCCGGACTCCTGAATTGGGCGGCTGAGAACGGCACATCCCGCGTGTATCTCCAGGTCCTGGAGAGCAACACCCCGGCGCGAGCCTTGTACGAAGGGCTGGGCTTCGCTACGCTGTATCACTATCACTACCGAAAGGCTCCTCATGCCTGATATTCCTCTGGTGGACGCCCTCAGCCTGGAAATGAAAGTGGGTCAGGTCGTCATGGGCGGCTTCCCTGGTCCGGCGCCGGATGATGCCACGCTTGCCGCCATCCGCGACGGCAGCCTCGGCAACATCATCCTGTTCGCCCGCAACTGCCCGTCACCGGCCGACGTCGCGGCCCTCACGACACTGCTCCAGGACAACGCCCGCGTCCCGCTGCTCATCGCCGCCGACCAGGAAGGCGGTACGGTCACGCGCCTCGGGCCGCCAGCGACGGTGATGCCGAGCGCGATGGCGCGCGGCGCAGCCGATGACGTGGCCCTCGCCGCCCGGGCGGCGGCAGTCATGGCGGCTGAGATGCGTGCGGTGGGCATCAACGTCAATCTGGCTCCGGCCGCCGACGTCAACAGCAACCCGCTCAATCCCGTCATTGGGGCGCGCTCGTTTGGCGAGGATCCCTACCGTGTCGCCGACTTTGTATCGGCAACAGTACGTGGGCTCCAAGGCTACAACGTCGCGGCGTGCGCCAAGCACTTCCCCGGCCACGGGGACACGGCGGTCGACTCCCACTATGGCCTGCCGCGCATCGAGCGCAGCCTCGACGACCTGGAGCGTATCGATCTCGTTCCGTTCCGCGCGGCCATCGCTGCCGGCGTCAAGCTAGTCATGACGAGCCACATCCTCCTCCCCGCGCTGGACCCAGACCGTCCCGCGACACTCAGCCGCGCCATTTTGACGGACCTGCTGCGCGGGCAGATGGGGTTCGACGGGGTTGTCATCACCGACTCGATGGAGATGGCGGGTGTCATGCAGGGGCGCGCGACGCCGAAAGCGTGCGTGGAAGCATTCGCCGCGGGGGCCGACATCGTCTGCCCTTCCCACAACCGCGCCGACCAGGCAGACGCCCATGCTCTCATAATGTCCGCTGTGCGGAGCGGCGCTATCCCCATAGAGCGTCTTGACGAAGCAGTGGATCGCATCCTGCGGCTGAAGGCGTGGCTGGCGAACGCGCCGACCGCTCTGGATGCAGGGCTGGCGAGTGTCGGCAGCCCTTCGCATCTGGCGGTCGCCGCCGAAGTGGCAGCGCGCTCGATCACCTTAGTGCGCGACTCGGCCGGCTGGGTTCCGCTGCCTGATGGGATTGTGGGGGTGATGGAGTTCGGCCAGACGCGCCTGACACCAGCGGAGGACCGTGTCCGCGGCGGGTCCGCGCTGGCCGGCGGGATAGCGCACTTCCGCATGGTTCACCCCTTGAGCCTGCCCCTCTCTCCTAACGAGAAGGATGTCGAGGCGGCGCTTGGCCTGGCGCGGCGCGATGATGTCGTCGTCCTGGGAACTCGCGCCGCGCACCTCTACCCAACGCAGGCGGCGCTGGTACGCGAGGTACTGGCGCTCGAGCGGCCAACGGTCGTCGTCGCGCTGAGCGCGCCCTACGACCTGCTGGCCTTCCCCGATGCGCCCGCGTACATCGCGGCATACGGCGACGCGCCGCCCACTCTGGCGGCAGCAGCCGAGGTTCTTGTCGGCGCTGCGACGGCTCGCGGGCGGCTACCGGTCAGTATTCCGGGGCTATGTGAACGCGGCGACGGCGTGATGCGCACCCATCGCGGCTGAGCCAAGTTTAGCACGGGGCAACCAGAGATTGCCACACAGACACAGAGGACACAGAGCCTTTGGGTATACTTCCCTTCTCTGTGCCCTCTGTGCCTCCGTGGCAATCTTCTATTCCAGGAGGGTAGACTCAGATCCAGAGCTACTCGCGCGGTTTGCGCAGCCGCTGCGGCCTCAAGCGGTCGCTGACGTTGCCGGCCCAGCGTCGCCACAACATCTTCTGCGTGCGCGCCCAGGTCTGGAGCATCCCTGCGCTCTCCTCGCTCGGCACAGCGTGTGGGCTGAAACGCTGGCGAACGTAAACGTCGGCGATCTTGTCGATATCCTCGCGCGTCTCCGGCGCCACGTCGCCGACCGCCTGGGCGACCTCGTTCGGCGTGAGTGACGCGCTGGTCGGGATGCCGAGCATGCGGACAAAGCGGAGCACCTGCTCCCACATGCTGTCGATGGGGTTCAAGCCGCGCAGGTCTTTATTCCACAGCGCCCAGAAGCTCGCGACGCCCAGGCCCGCGACAACAAGGATAGCGAGCGGGATCAGCAAGAGCATCTTGTACGGCAACGATGATTGCCCTTCCAGGCCATTCAGGTCAACGTTGCTCCCGCCCAGCTCGCGATCCAAGAGGTCACGGTCGGACAGGTTGCCCGCGCTGTCCGCCAGGTCGTGGCCGGGCGGCAGGGTGTTCGGGTCCACGGCCGAGTCGCCACCCGTGTCCTGGTCGGGCACGCGCTCGACAAGCGGGTCAGCCGCTGTCGGCTCGAACTCAATCCAGCCATACTTCGGGAAGAATACTTCGGGCCAGGAGTGGGCGTCGTACTCGTGGGTACGGATGATGCCTAGCTCCGCGATTTTCTCGCCCTTGGAGTAGCCGGCTGCCATGCGCGTCGGGATGCCAATGCTGCGCACCATGACGTTGAAGGCCGAGGCGTAATAGTCGCAGTAGCCTTCTTTGAGATCGAACACGAACCAGTCCACCAGGTCGCGGTTCGGCGGCGGGCTGGCAATCTGCTCGTTGTACTTGAACTGGCGCAGATACGCCTCAATCGCCGACGCCTTGTCGTAGGGGTTGTCGTACTGCTGCGTAATCTGCTGCGCCAGATCCTTGACACGCGCCGGCACACTGGGCGGGACCTGTAGATACTTGTCGGCGACCCACGCTGGGTACTCCGTTCCCGCGCCGCGAAGCTGCTTGACCGTCGCCACGCTCTGTGCCGAGATGACGGTGAAGGTATCGCCGGGCCGCCAGACCCGGTTCGCGTTGATGAGCGAGACGTCAACCGGCGTGACGGTTGTGTCCGCGCCGTTGACGCTGACCATCAGCGGGTCCATCGGCTTACCCTCGACGCGCGCGCCGACACCCAGCACAAGGGGCTGCGCCACGGAGGGCACGACGCTCCCGCCGGGCTGGATCATGGTGATGGTCTGGGTGATAGGAACGCGCGCTTCCCACGGAATCGTGGACAGACGGCGGTCGCCCGGATCCATCAGCGTAATCGACGTCTGGCTATTGACCCAGCCCCGCCCCGTGTACTGGTCGTACACGACACTCCGCCAGTAGCGCGGCGGCAGGCCGCCGTCAACCTTGGCGTCGAAGATGGGCTGGTCGCCCAGGTTGACCGCGCCCGACAAAGCCAGGGTGTTGCTGAAATACGATGGGCCGGGCCGCGGGCGGTAGTTCAGCGAGCTAAACAGGCGGTTGAAGTTCGACTGCCAGGCGTTGAGCGGCTCCTCGAAGCGCGTCGTCACCTGGTTGTAGAACTCCGGCGCCGCCGAGAGCGTCGGAGCGAACCACGCCAGCGAGATCACGGCCACGACGAAAACGCTGCCGTCACGCAGGAAGTCCCAACTGATGTCCGGGTTGAAGCCAATGCGCTTGAACTTCCACTCGCGCTCCGAGGTCCAGATTTGGACGCGGATGACAAGCAATAGCGCCGCGATCAGGAAGAGCAGGCTGTAGGGGTAGAGATCGGGCGGCGAATAGTACAGGTTTGTGAGGAGCGCGAAGCCGGTCAACAGCACCGCAAACCACACGTTGTTCAGGCGGAACAATGTCCACGCGCTGAGATAGGCGACGAGCCACAACAGGATGCCCACGTGCAGGACGAAGATGAGGTTGTCGGAGCTGACGCCGCCGCTGCGCACAATCTGGAACCACGCCATGAGGCGCGTCGCCATCTCGTGGATGGTCTCGCCCCACGTGTACTCCCAGGGGATCAGAGTCGGGACAAACGCGACGACAAAGCCGGTCCAGACGACACCCAGAACGGCGCTCAGTACGTGCGAGAGGCTCGCGGGCAGCCAGTCGGCCGAGCCAAACAGGATGCCGATGAGCAAGCCGCTCAAGACGATAAACTGCAACGTCCAGAGGCCATCCGTCCAGCCTGCCGCCTCAATCGACCACGCAACCGTCAGTGTTGTGACGGCCAGGAGGAGCACCGTTGCCCACCCCAGACTCGGGCGAAGGCGAACACGCATCGAATCACACCTTCCTAATGCACAAAGAACAAGCGCCCCAGCGGGCATCTTGTTCTCGCTTTTGTCTACTGCACACCCGCGACAGAATACAATCCACTACAGATTCTAGAACGCCTGTCAAAAAAGGTCAAGGAGCTAGATGCCGAGGTTCGTCACCCGCAGCCAGCCTGGACGCTCGCGGCTCACCGAGTCGATAGCGCCCTGCGCCCCTAGCACGATGACCACGTCACTGGCTGCGACGCTGTCCAGCGCATCGGCGAAGGCGTGGAAGTCCCTGGCCGTCGTGCCCAGGATTTCCTCGCGGATCTGCTGTAGCTCGGCCTCGGTATCACCGGCTAGATAGCGGTCCATCGAGACCCAGCCCTTCGCGTCAGGCAAGCGATACGTGTCCATGTCGCCAATCGCGCCGATGATAGTCTTCTCAAGTTCGTTCTGGTCGAGGTCCAGACTGCGCAGGTACGCCCCGGCGTCGTCATAGTTTTGCAGCGTTTTCAGCAAATTGGGGTCGCGGTACGACGCATAGGTGTAGACGCCGGTGCGGCGGCTGAAGCTATTGTGCGCGCCGTAAGCGCCGCCTTGCACGCGAACGCGGTCCCAGAGGTACATCGTGCGCAGATAGCGGTTGATGACGGCCACCGACCCATGATAGCGATAGCCCGCCTGGTAGATGTTGGCCGCCTTGCCGACGTAGTTTACCTGGCCCGGAATGACCAGCCCCTCCGGCGCCGGCGCGGTCTCTGGCTGCCAGTGTGCCTTTGTCATGGGCTTCATAGGGAGGCTGCCCAGGAACGCCTCGAGCTGCGGCCCCACCGTCACCCAGTTTCCGGCGTCCAGGGTCACATTCACGACCATGCCACGGCGATTGACGAGAACCTGCCGTATCTCCTCCAGCGCCGCCAGTACCGACGACCAGTCCGACTCGACCTGCCCTATCAACTCGCGCACGAAAAAGAGATTGGTCAACCCGCCAAGCTGCTCGTCGAGCCAATCGGCCTCGTTGAAATGCGCCGCCAGGCGCGTCATCACCACGCCCGACCCATTGTAAATGATGCCCGACTCCTGGCGCGCCTTACTCTCTAGGACCATCTGGCGAAAGCGCTCGCGGTTGTCGAAGTTCGCCGTCAGGAGGATATCGTGCAGCAGACGGAACAGCTCGTCCGCCTGGGCGACGGTTGCCTTGCCGCGCAGAAACATACGCGCGGCGCCTTGATCGCTCTGCCTGGGCATCGTCGACCACAACTGACGCCAGATGCCGCCGGTCTTGCTCCCGATACGCTGCGCGAGCCTGACGTAGTCCTCGGTCTGCGTGCCCATCTCGAGCAAAGCGCGGCCGAACAGCGGCACGTACGGCAAGAGACGCTGGGGCAGCGCGTGCATGTCCATCCCCAGGTCGAGATAGACAATGCCATTGGTGAACAAATCGTGATACAAGACGTCGGTATCCGCGCAGCGCAGCGTCTCGATAGGAATCGTCTTGTTCGTTCGGTCTAGATCGCTGAGGGTGAGGCTAGGGATCGTTGCCAGGGCCTCCGGCGAATCCGGCGTCTCCTGGAGGCGCTGCAACTCGTGCGTCGCCTCGACCAACGTCGTGAGGTCGGCTTCGCTCAGACCCGCTCGCACCTGGGCCAGCCGCGCCGCTTCGACCTCTTCGGCTCGCTTCGTCATTTCCCGGTCGGGGTGTACGACGACCTTCACGCGGTGTGGGTTGTTCAGGAAGTATTTTTCGATCAAGCCCTCGAACAGACGCTCACCCGCGGCGTAGCGCGCCTTGACGGCAGCCAGGGGCGCTTCATACTTGAGCGGCGCCAGCGGGTCACCATCGTGCAGCCACGTGCTGAGCGCCGCAAGCATCAGCGAAATGCCGCGTGGGAACTGGCCGGTATTGTTCTCGCGCAGGTTGAACTCGATGGTATTGAGGGACGCCTCCACCATCGCCGGGTCGATGCCATCTTTCGCCAACTGCGCCAGAGTGTCCAGCACCACGGCCTCAACCTTGTCAGCCGCGTCCGGCGCGATGCCTTTCAGCCCGGCTGCGAAAACGGCCTGGCGCAAGGACGTTCCCAGCCCGCCACCGGCGACCTCCTCGCCCAGGCCCGAGTCGATGAGCGCCTTGCGCAGCGGCGATGCCAGGCTGCCGAGCAGGGTATGGTCGAGAATCTCGAGCGCCAGCATCTCCTCGGTATCGGTGATCGCGTCCAGCATCCAGCAAATGGTGGCGATGCTCTTCTTGGCCGTGTCCGTGTCCTCGCCGACAGGGTAGGGCCGCATTACCTCGCGGGGCGTGTCGAAGCGCGGCTGGAGTTTCACCTCGGAGTCAACCGCGCGGCGGTCGTACTCGCGCAGGTACTCATCAACGCGGCGCAGGCGCTCGTCGGAGTGATCGTCGCCATAGAAGAAGATGCGGGCGTTGGCCGGATGGTAGAACGTCTCGTGGAAGCCTTTGAACTGCGCGTAGGTCAGGTCAGGAATGTGCGCCGGGTCGCCGCCCGAGTCGAAGGCGTAGGTGTTGTCGGGGAAGAGGGACTGCCGAATAGTGTCATACAGCGTGGCCTCCGGCGTAGAGTAGACGCCCTTCATCTCGTTGAAGACAACGCCCTTGTAGCGAAGCGGGTCCTCCACCTTCTCCAACTCGTAATGCCAGCCTTCCTGCTGCAACGTTTCCGGTGGGATAAGCGGGTGGAATACGGCGTCCAGGTACACGTCCATGAGGTTGTAGAGGTCCTGGACGTTCTGGCTCGCAACAGGGTAGCACGTCTTATCCGCATAGGTGAAGGCGTTGAGGAACGTCTTCAGCGAGCCTTTGGAGAGCTGGATGAACGGCTCCTTGAGCGGGTACTTGCGCGAGCCGCACAGCACCGAGTGCTCCATGATGTGCGGAACGCCCGTAGAATCTGAAACCGGCGTGCGGAAGGTGATGGCGAAGACCTTGTTCTCGTCGTCATTTTCCAGGCTCAGCAACTCCGCGCCTGTCTTGACGTGCCGAAACAGCCGCGCCTTCGCACGCAACTCACGGATATCTTCTTCGCGCATCAGCTCAAAACCATGAATAATCGTCATGGGTTATCCTTTGGAGGGAATAAAAAGGGCGCCACTTCCCTTATCCGGGGTGACAGGGGCGCACAGGTAAACGCCGTATAGACTAGATTATAGTCGCGGCGGAGCCGGTTTCAAGACACGCAGCTTTGACACACTGCGGCATCAGTATTATACTTCAGGCTAGAGTTGCAGACGACTCTCTTTACACGCCATGACGATACAGCCCGTCAAGGAGGATGGATTATGTCGAAGTTCATGAGCCCTGAGTGGGCCAAGGCTTTCAAGGAAGCACTGAATAATAACCCGGTCTATGCTGAGGCCGCGCGCAACTGGGAAGGCGATTTCTACTTTACCGCAACCGACATTCCGGGTGCTTCAAAGCCCTCCACGATGTACGCCGACCTGTGGCACGGCAAGTGCCGCGAGGCATTCATCGTGACCGGCGACGACGACGAGCGTGACCCGGCCTTCCGTATGACCGGCGCTATGCCCGTCTGGCGTAAGGTCATCGAGAAGAAGCTTGACCCTATCCAGGGCCTGCTGACACGCCAGCTTAAGCTGCAGGGCGATATGGTCACCATCATGCGCAACGTCAAGTCGGCGCAGGCCCTCGTCAATAGTCTGGCGACCATCGACACGGAATTCCCCTCCTAACTTCACCACAGCATGGACTGTCGAAGGCTGATGGCCTTCGACAGTCTTAGGAGCACAACAATGTGGTTCTTTCGAGCTCCCACTATAGCCTACGGGGACGATGCCCTCTCCCACCTGGCGACGTTAGAGGGCAAGCGCGCCCTCATCGTGACCGACGCCAACATGGTCAAGCTCGGCGTAGCCGACAAGGTATGCGGCCCCCTTTCCGTCGGTGGGATGGACGTGCAAATCTTCGCCGAAGTCGAACCCGACCCGTCGCTGGATACCGTGAATAAGGCCGCCAGCATGGCGCGCGACTTCGACGCCGACTGGATCGTCGGCCTGGGCGGCGGCTCGGCCATGGACACCGCCAAGATGGTGCGCATTCTCGCCGAACGCCGTGACTTGACCGCGATGGACGTCAACCCGGTGGAGCCGATGGGCCTGCGCGGCGTCGTCAAGCTGTGCACCATTCCTACCACCAGCGGCACGGGCGCTGAGGTGGGCTGGGCGTGCGTCGTCACGGACCGCGCGGAGAGCCGCAAGCTCGTCCTGGGCAGCATGGACAGCTACCCGGAGGTTGCCATCGTAGACCCGGCGCTGGCGGCAGGCATGCCCGCGTGGTTGACCGCCGACACCGGCATGGACGCGCTGGTTCACGCCATTGAGATTTACACCGGCCTCTGGCACAACGACTTCGTAGACGGCCCCGCTCTGCAAGCCATCCGCCTCGTCTTCGAGTATCTCCCGCGCGCCTACGCCGACGGTAGCGACATGGAAGCGCGCGAGCGCATGGCGAACGCCGCCACCCTGGCCGGGTTTGGCCTGGCCAACGCGAACTGCGGCCTGGCGCACGCCCTGGCCCACTCCCTCGGCGGCGTCTTCCACCCGCCGCATGGCCGCACGACCTCGGTCTACCTGCCCTACACAACCGAGTATATCATCCGGGAAGCGCCGGAGCGCTACGCCGACATTGCCCGGTTCCTGGGCTTGCCAGGCACAACAGACCAGGAGCGCGCACAAGCCCTCGTGGCTGCCATCCGCGAGCTGCAAGCGACCGTCGGCCACCCGACGAGCGTCAAGGGCCTGAACGTGCCAGAGCCGGAGTTCCGCGAGAGCCTGCCCCACATCGTGGAAGCGGCGCAGCAGGACGCCACGATGTTCAACGCGGCGCGTGTCCCGTCTACCGACGAGGTGGAGCGCCTGTTTGAGTACGCCTACGCCGGTCAGCCCATCGACTTCTAAGGCGTCGTTTCTCCTCAAATCGAAATCACGGGTACAATAAGAGTGCGTGTTCGCCAGCCGGCGGCACGCACTCTCTTGTATCTTCGTGAATAAGGACATGCGATGCTCAAGTATCTACGTTGGCTTCCAGCGACACTGTTGATAGTCCTCGCGGCGTGCGCGCCCGGCGGCGTCGGCGCCCGACTGCCCGATGCAAATGCGCCAACCCCATCCCAAGCGCAAGCGCCGCAGGGCCAGTCCCCTCAAGGGCAAGCGCCCCAGGCCCAGGCTCCGCAGTCGCAAGGCGCGCAGGCCCCATCATCCCAGGCGCAGATCGTGCCGACACTCCTCGCCCAAGCCACAACCGCCCTCCCGGCCGCGACGCCTTTGCCAACCCTGCTCACTATTACGGCGAGTGACACCAATTTCCGGCGGCCTGCTTCAGTGGCCGTCGACAAGACCGGCTCCATCTTCGTCGGCGACCAGATGGGCGTGTATCAATTTGATTCCGCCGGTAAGTACGTCAAGACCTTGGTGAAAGTCGGCACAGAAAGTGGCTTGCGGAATCCGTCAGGTCTCGCGGTCGCATCGAGCGGCGATGTCTACATCGCCGACAACGTCGTCAATACCCTGTTCCGCGTCAGCCCCGACGGCCAAATTGCCAGCAAGATGACGTCAGTCGGCGGCAAGTCGTTGGACCAGCCGGTCACGGTACACGTCGATCCGCAGAACAACGTCTTTGTCGTCAACCAGAATTCGTCAGAGGTGCTGAAGCTCGACTCGAGCGGCAAGCTGTTGATGACCATTGGCAGCAAGGGCGAGAAGACCGGCCAGTTCGAGCGCCCGCACGGCCTGGCCCTGGACCGCGATGGCAACATCTATGTCACCGACCTGACCACGTCGCTGATTCAGAAGTTCGGCCCGGACGGTAAGTACATCAAGTCGTTCGGCGACAGCCACTCCGGCGAGAACGCGTGGCTGCTGCGCGGCATCGGCGTCGGCCCCGACAATCGCATCTACGTGGTCGACGGCATCAACCAGCGCATCCAGGTGTTCGATCTGACCGAGTTGCGGCTCATCAAAGAGTTTAGCGCACCCGGCATGTCGCAAGGTCTGCTACAGGACCCTGAGGACCTTGCCATTGACGCTGCCGGTAACCTGTACATCGCCGACCGGGGGAACAACCGCATCCAGAAAATCAAGCTGGCGTTGTAGGTTCGGTTGAGTATAATCAGTCATCTCAGAATTCACTCACCGTAGCGGGTAGCGCGCGAAGGAGGAATACCGATGCCGACGGTCACCGTGATTCACCTCGGATTCGAACCAGACTCCCAGTTCACGGCCACTTTGCTTGGGCGGTCCGTGACCGTCGTGCGGCGCGGCGCGGCTGGCAGCGCTGACCGCGCGATTGGCCTCGTCCGCGAGGCCGCCGAAGCCAAGACGGATGTCATCGCCCTGGAAGGCATCCCACTTCGCCTGCGCATTGGCAAAGGGCAGGTCAACTCCTCGCGCGCTGCCGACTTCCGCGCCGCCGCGCGCCCCGTTCCCCTGGTTGACGGCAGCGGTGTGCGCGACTCGCTCAACCGCTGGGCTGTCAAGCTGGCGCTGAACATCGACCCCATCATCTGGGGCTACAAGCACATGCTGCTTGTCCCGGCCCTCAACCAGGATGGCCTGGCGGCGGCCCTGGCGGAGCACACGGACTCCGTGCGCTACGCGGACTCGGCCGTCTTCTTCGGCTGGCCGTTTGCCATTCCGGGCGAGCGCGCGCTCAAGCAGTTCAGCCGCCTGTTCCTCAAGAAGATCGCCGAGCTGCCATATGATGTGATCTCGCCGCCGGGTGGCGAAGCGACACCGCGCGCCGAGCGCGACTTCGCGTGGGCTGACGTGATCGCGGGCGACATCAACCTCATTCGCCGCTATGCGCCGTATGCCCTCAAGCACAAAATGGTCGTGACCGACAGCATCACCGACGCCGATCTCGCTGAGTTGAAGGCGCGCGGCATCGCCAAGGTGCTGTACACCATGCCGAGCTTGGGCGAAGGGGCGCCGCGCGCGTCCGCGGCGGTGGTCGAAGGCGTCCTGGCAGCGCTGCGGCCCGAAGGCGCGGCCCTCACCGCCGACACGTACCTCAACCTGCTCGCCGACCTGACCTGGCAGCCAGAGCTGATCGACCTCCAAACGCAGGAAGACGAGGTGAACCGTTTCGCGTTCGTCATCCACCCGCTGAGCGTGCGCTACATCTACAAGCACCCCGTCTTGAAGAACTTCCAGTGGGTGCCAAAGCGGCTGATGGAGTGGACCGTCGCCCAGCTGCCGCCGATGTACGTCTCGCAAATCACGGGCGGCGAGTCGCCGACAACCGGCCAGAAGATCGAGGGCACGCTCATCACCCTCGGCGCAACGCCCAAGGAGCTGATGCGCCGCTCGCCCGGCTTCACCTACCGCAAGCTCATCCAGTCCGCGCGCATGGCCGAGCGGCGCGGGGCGCGGCTGATGGGCCTCGGCGCGTTCACGTCGGTCGTCGGCGATGCCGGCATCACCGTCGCTCAGAAGTCGGACATCGGCATCACGTCCGGCAACTCGCTCACCGTGGCGGCGACGCTGGAGACGGCGAAGCTCGCGGTGCAGAAGATGGGCGGGCGCATCGACCAGGGGACGGCGGTTGTTGTCGGCGCGACAGGCTCTATCGGGTCGGTCTGCGCGCGGCTGATTGCCCAGTGGCTCGGCCCGCGCGGCAAGGTGGTGCTCGTCGCGCCGCGCGCGGAGCGCCTCATCGAGCTCAAGCGGCGCATCGAGGAGGAGTCGCCGGGCGTCGAGGTCCTGGTCGCCACCAACCCGGACGACTACGTGGGTGACGCCGATCTCATTGTGACAACAACGTCGGCGGCGAACAAGAAGGTCATCAACGTGACCAAGCTCAAGCCCGGCGCGGTCATCTGCGACGTGGCGCGCCCACCGGACGTGAAGGAAGAGGACGCCCGAAAGCGCCCCGACGTCCTGGTCATCGAGTCGGGCGAGATCCTGATTCCCGGCGACATCGACTTCGGCTTCGACATCGGGCTGCCGCCCAAGACATCCTACGCCTGTCTCGCCGAGACGGCGCTCCTGGCGATGGACGGGCGCTTCGATGACTACACCTTGGGCCGCAACATCGACATGGAGCGCGTCAAGGAAATCTACCGCCTGTTCAAGAAGCACGGCTTCCAGCTCGCCGGCCTGCGCTCGTTCGACCAGTACCTCACGGACGAGGACATTGCGCGCAAGCGGCAACTCGCGGACCAGATGCGCGCAAAGCAAACGCAGGGGCAGCCGACACCGGCGTAACGAAAGAAGAGGTGGGGGGTGACGAAGTGACGATGTGAAATTTCGCTCCGTCACCTCGTCACTCCCTCACGTCATCACGCCAAACACAGCATCTCGATCATCCGACGATACACGTCCACCGCGCGCGTAATCTGCGCCAGCTCGATCCACTCGCCGTCGGTGTGCGCCTGGGCGATGTTGCCCGGCCCCAGGACGACGAGTTGTGCGATATCCTGGAGATGCAGACCGTCCGTCCCATACGGCACGGTGAGCGCTTGCCCCGCGCCGCTGGCCTCCAGCGCTGCGCGCACGATGGGCGCGTCGGGCGGCGTGTAGAACGGTGGGAGGTACGTCTTCGAGGTTATCTCCAGCCCGTAGCGCCGCGCCCGCTCCTCGATCAGCCCCGCAATCTCTTCGCTGCGCGCGTCGGGCATCGGGCGGTAGCCGAGGGTCGCCGTCGTCTTGGCGGCTGTGACGTTGACCGCGCACCCGTAGTCGTTGATGACGAGGTTGAAGCCATTGGTCGGCGGGTCGAACGCCGCATTCTGGAATGTCGGGTCAGCGCGGAACGTCTTGGCGAGCTGAGCCATGTCGGCCAGGAACGGCGCAATCAGGAAGTTCGCCGAGGTGCCCCGGTCGGTGCTGGTGTGGGCGGCCATGCCCGTGGCGGTCACGTTCACGCGTGCGATGCCCTTGTGGGCATACACGGGCACAAGCTCAGTCGGCTCAGCGATGACACCATGCTGCGGCGGGTTCTCGCGGATGAGCCGCGACTCAGTCGTCACCCGCTTCGCGCCCTCGCCGCTAATCTCCTCATCGGATGTCACAACAATGAATATGGGCCGCTTGAGGTCCACTGCGCGGTACGCTGCGGCAGCAGTCATCGTCGCCGCCAGCGGCCCCTTCATGTCACACGCGCCAAGCCCAATCATGCGCTCGCCCTCGATGACCGGCTCCCAGGCGTTGCGCGTCCACGTCGAGCCGGGCACGGTGTCCGAGTGCGACGCCATGATGAAGCCGCCGGAGCCTGTGCCTTTGCGGCCTATGATGTTGACTTTAAGCTCGCCGTTGGCATCGACGTACTCTAGGCGCTCCGTCTCGAAGCCATCGTCGCGTAGCAGAGTCTCCACGTAGTCTGATACCGAAGCATTGCTCTGGGAACTCACCGAGGGCATGCGCACAAGGGTCTTGGTCAGCTCAATCGGATCGACGGGCATACGTTTCCTCTCACAATGTGTAGTGCCAGGATTATACCAGTCGGCGCACAGTTAGTGTAAAATGCTTTCTGTAGAATTGGATGGGCCGCCGAGTTGAAAAGGCGGTAGGTCAGGGTGTATCCTCAGGTTCTCTAAGCCGAAAGGAGACACACCATGACCTACCAGCCGAA